>CAZUDV010000005.1:0-126640 GCA_964619555.1 uncultured Bacteroidales bacterium
AACTAAAAAATCACCCCAGGTGTCAGGTCAAGTCTTAGCAACTACACTTAATAATAGTTTTGGAAATGGATATGTGAAATTGACTTTAGATTCTCCCTCCGTTAAAGATTTTTGAGGTTTATATCCATAACTTTTAAGAAAACTATCTATTAATCCCTCATCATTTCTTGCTTCATGTATGTGTTTTAATGCTATTCGCCCATCTTTTTTCATTTTTATCACTTTGTAAATCCTTTTAATTAATTCAGATTTCTGAAGCTCCCATAATTCCGAAGGATCGTTTTCCCAAAGCGCAATAACTATTCCAGTGTATAGTTTTGATTTCAAATGATATTGCATTTTGGGATGAATCATTGGTAACGGATTCTCCTCAGCTTGACCTGTAAAATATTTACCAGCATCCAAATTGTTTACCAAAATAAATTCGCGTTTTGCTTTACCTTTTTTATCAATTCCTTCATATATACCCATAACATAATTACTATCATTTACGAAATGAGAGTATTGCTTATATTCATGTTTAGAAACATCACGGTGTTTCTTGACATTTAAAGGATTTGTTACTGTTGACGCAATACAGCGCACTTTCTTAATGGCCGTAAAACTTCCATCCTTATTTTCAATTCTGTAAAGCGAATCTAATTCCACCTTTAACGCAATCACTTTATCATGAAATTGAGCCTTTAATGTCGGGTCATCTTCGTCCTTTTCAAGTTTTATCCATTTATCCAATTCCCTTTTCAATGGCTCTTCCTTTGCTTTACCTTCTGCTACTATCAAACGCACCTGTTCATCTACAATATTGTTGATATCACTTGGTTTTAAACTATCAACAGGTCTTCTGGAAACAAAAAGAATCTTTTCTGCTGGATTACCTTCCTTATCCAGAATTGGTCGTTTAATCGCGCCGTAATTAGTATCCAAATGCAATGAACCTCGCACAGAATCGCCTTTAATATAAACCGGTTTCCCATTCTTATCTTTGACTACTCTACCTCGCACTTTCAATTTCTTTTTCGCCTTTTTATGCAGATTATCAGGTGTATAATGAGAAATCAGCACTTCATTTTCTATTTCCTTCAAATCTTCTGAAAATGAAGGCCAGGGTTTGTCTATTTTTGGTTTCTTATCGTACCCGGCGAATTCTGCTTCTTCCCAATCGTGATAAAATTTTGCCAGCAGTTCATAATTTTCCTTTGTCATACACGCCATCGTTATTGCATCAACACAATGATGGATATGATTTACCCTTTCTTTCTTTTCATATTCTTCCTGCAAGCCCCAAATTGTCCTGAAATCAGCCACTGTACTGCCTTTTACAGTCATCACTTTATCAAAGTATGTTGTCAGGTATAAACGGGCATATTTGGTGATTAACCCAGTATCAACCAATTGGCTGTTCCTGAACCCGGCGGGCACATCTTTCATAACAAAACGATGGTATTTGTTCCGCCAGTAATTCATTTCAAAGGTGAGTTTGTGCCTTTTTTGTACGGCTCTATCTTTAGAATCCTTATCAACTGCAGCCCGGGCTTGCCGTGTTGCTGCCTGAATCTGGTTAGTCAATTCTTCATATTTCTCCCTCCAATGATCTATTCTTTGGATTATATCGTCATGGTTGCCTAGCTCGGATGGAATTTTATTCCGCTTCACAGACCGATTGAACTTATTATCGCAGAGCGTTTTATTCTCCTGCGAATTATCGAAAGACAGGCTACGTGGAATAGTGTGTTCAATATCATATTTCGGGTCCGGGCCAAGAAATTCAGATAAACTTATTTCATTGCCAGTGTAAAGACATTTATGATTTTGCTCCTCCCAAAGTTGGTATTTTAAAATTTCTGCCTGAGATGGGACGTAATCCTCACTAAACCCACAATCATTTTTTATTTTTTTTGAACATTCATCCCGAAGCCTTTCCCTGTCCCGCTGCCAGCTTTGCAAAGCCTTTCGCTCATTGGCATTCATTAAATCACGCGCGAGTTCTATATGAATCCGGGTATTTTGGTCGATCTTACCAGCTTTTATAAGTTCATTTATGACTTTTCTTAGCTGATGCAATGATCGCATAGCCATTGGATTTCTGATTGAAGAAACCATTGGACTGCCCAGATATAGATTCCCATCCTTTCCCCTTACCGGAGGTTTATACACTTCAATCGCAGATGGATGATACAGTTTTTCAAGAGCTTCATTTGAAATATTAAAATTGTCTTTTAAAAAATTCTTTACCTTTTCATCTATTGTAGAGATTTTCACAAATTCTCCCCGACCGAAATTCCTTTGCATCTGATTCTTAAAAAGATTGAATGCTCTTTCTTCTATTTCAATTTTCCTTTCCTCCGAAAAACCATCATACGTCCTGGGGCCGTAAAAAGATTTTATGCTTGAAATCAAATCTTTTCTGAACAGGGCTTCAGCTTCTTTACTCCAAACACTTAGTTCTCTCCGGCAATTTTGTATAAAGCCATTAACAATTTCAATGACCTGTTTCTCCAAATTTTGATTTGAAATGATGTTTAACACTTCATTTTCTATCAATTTTCGATTTGATCCCTGTGCCCATATATCTCCTGGTAAAATCTTATACATATTGGCCAGGAATACTGCATGGGAATATATAAAGCCCTGTCTGAGAAACGGAAGAATATTATTAATTGCTTTCAGGCTTAAAGCAGCATAATCTTTCTTCAAATTGATTTTCAAAAATTCCTGAACCTGATCATCGGTTAAGCCGAGTCTGATTCTTGCAAATTCTTCAAGTTTCGAATCTGAATTAAAATTAAATAACACATGCCAGATATCATTCAAATCAATGGAAGAAGTTTTACCATCTTTCTCACGTATATATGGAATTAGTTCTCTATTAAAATCATCGCCAAATAATGATTTAAATCTGGCAGTTACAGGACAACCGCTGACAGTTGTTTTCATTGAATAGTTGAATTGCCATTCATGCGGCTTTTTATCACTGGTCTTATAAAATACGTATTGATTCTTAGGCGCTAAGACCTTTGCAATGTCTTCAAAATCAAAATGATCCTTACTCTTTCTGAAAAACACTGGAAGCACCTTCTTTCGTTCATCATTGTTTAATGGTCTAAGCTTTTCATCATCTGGTGTTTTAATTTTGATGTTATTGATGAGGCAAAGCATCCTAAATTCTTCAAATTCCGGTCTTGAAACAGGACATCTGCTCTTGTTTTTTTCAAATACACATTGCCCGACAAGACCTTTTTGAGACTTTAAAGGTCTTTGAAAGAATATCGCTCTTTTTAGATCATTTCTCAAATCTGAAGGTAAGCTCTGAAAATCACAGATAGCATTAAATTCCGATTGGTAATGCTCAACTCTATGGGTATAAGTATCCCGGATCTTTTCACCGTTTAGAATTTTCTCATAAAAATATTCGCCCAAAGTCCTTTCTCCCTTTTCTTCAGTAATTTGAGCTATTTTCTGTTTTACAATCCCATCGTTTTCTTTTGTCCCTTCCAATCTGTTACTCAAAAACCCTCTCCTCTGAGCTATATGATAAAAAGCCCTTCCGATTATATGCCTGTCTACCTGTAAGGTTAGATCAAATTTTTGATTTACAGCCAGATATCTAAAATAATAAGGATTCTTACTTTCCTTTTCGTCAGTCAACCACCAATTCCTGAAATTCGGATTTGCAGGGTATATTTTTTTGTACCTCCAATCATCCAATTCCTCCTTTGAAAGAAAAGGGCAGTAATCATATTTAACCAAAACGCGTAAAGTATTAATTTTCCTGAGTTTCCTTCGAAATTTGAGGCGCCTGGCGCTCCTGAATCCAGTCCTTTCCGCTGCTTTTGAGCCTTCGACTCCTTTTTCTATTTTGACGCCTTCCTGAAAAATCCTGACTCCTTTAGCAATAAGCTGGAATTCATCAAATTCCTTTTCCACCACAGCCCAACCAATGCTGTTGGTACCGAGGTCCAATCCGAGAATTTTCATAATAAAATGGGATTAATGGTAAATAAAGCCGAAAAATAAAAATTATTTGCAACAAATACAATTATTCTTTATATTTGTGCAAATTACATCTTATCACAATAAGGCTATATGCCGAAGGATGTAAATCCTATACTCCCGCTTCGGTGGGAGTTTTTTTTCTGGTTTCATCAGATAGTTGGCTCCTTCGGAGCCGGTCACTGCTAAATTCAAATTGTTGTCTATATTTGATTTTTCAACTTGATATATTAAAAAAACTCATTTCCAAATTGTTTCATTTCCAAATCTCCAGATTATGAATCGCCTCCTCTTATCATTTCTCATTGCGCATTTCGGATTTCTCATTTCTCAAGGTCAATATGTTCCCGATCCGGATCCCATGCTGCAGCAAAAGCTTTCCGAATGGCAGGACCTGAAGTTCGGCCTGCTGATGCACTGGGGACCTTACAGCCAGTGGGGAGTGGTGGAATCATGGTCGATCTGCGCGGAAGACGAAGGCTGGTGCCGCCGGAAATCGGAGGATTATGAAGCTTATAAAAAGGAATACGAAGGCCTGAAAAATTCTTTCTACCCGGTGAATTTCGATCCGGTGCCATGGGCCAAAGCCGCCAGAGACGCCGGCATGCGTTACGTGGTATTCACCACCAAACACCACGATGGCTTTTGCATGTTCGACACGAAGTATACCGATTACAAGGTCACCGACCCGGGATGCCCGTTCAGCAGCCATCCCAGGGCCAATATCGCCCTGAACATCTTCGACGCATTCCGAAAGGAAGGGCTGTGGACCGGCGCCTATTTCTCAAAGCCCGACTGGCATTGCGATTATTACTGGTGGCCGAATTTTGCCACACCCGACCGGAATGTGAACTACGATATTCAAACCTATCCCGACCGCTGGGAAAACTATGTGCAGTTCACCCATAAACAGATCATGGAGCTGATGACGGATTACGGCCCGATGGACATCCTGTGGCTCGACGGCGGCTGGGTGCAGCCTCTGACAGACGCGCAAATCACACGTTATATCAACGATCCGGGTTATAAATTCCAGCATTACCAGAGCCAGGACATCCGGATGGATGAACTGGTGCGGAAAGCCCGGGAAAAACAGCCCGGCCTGATCGTGGTCGACAGGGCCGTGCCCGGTAAAAACCAGAATTATCTGACCCCTGAAAATGAAGTGCCTGAAAAGACCCTGCCGTATCCATGGGAATCCTGCATCATATCAGGCGGCAGCTGGTCATGGATACCCGATGCCAGTTATAAAACCCCGGGCCAGGTCATTCACCTGCTCGCCGATATTGTGGCCAAAGGCGGGAACCTGCTGCTGAACATCGCCCCGGGACCTGACGGCAGTTGGGACAAAGGAGCGTTTGAAATGCTTGAAGGCGTGGGTGACTGGATGTCAGTCAACAGCGACGCTATTTACGGCACAACACCGGTATTCCCTTACAAGGAAGGAAAGGTTTGCCTCACGCAGGGTAAGGAAGGGGAAATTTACCTGATTTACCTGGCGGGCGAAAAGGAACCGGCACCACCCCCGAAGATCTGGTTATCGAAACTGAACGTTCCGGACATGGCTACGGCAACGCTGCTGGGAAGCGGGGAAAAGCTTGAATATGAAAGGGTGAGCGAAGGAATTGTGGTGCATATCCCGGCATCGCTGCAAAAAGATCCGCCTTGCCAGGATGCCTGGGTGGTCAGGTTATCTTTTTAAGTTCTCGTGTATCAGAGCAAAACCTTTCGCAGAATTTCACTGATATTAATCTGCTCAGTCTGCGGTTCATTTGTGATCATCATTGAGAAACCTTATATACGGGCGCAGCTTTCTCTTTTTCGTCGTATCGCATCCTGATAAAATAGACCCCATCTGGCAGATGGCTGAGGTCAAATTCCAGGTCCCTGATCCCGGGCACCAGGTTCCATTTTTCAAGTACCTGCCCGTTCAAACTATAAACTTCCACACTTCTCAACTCAACTTTGAACTCTGAACTTTGAACTCTGAACTTTCCCGACGTTGGGTTTGGGGATATGACCAGAGTTTCACCGGTCGATTCCTTGCCGGTTCCGGACCACATCACCTCATAAGCCCCTATGTCGATGATATCATAAAAAACCCTCGGGTTTTGTAAAAGATCTGTTTCAGGCAGGTAAAAGCCAGTGGTATCGGTTGATCCGCTGTTGATGCACGGGGAAGAGTCTTCCAGGGAATAGGGATGGTCGCCCGAATCAAGGAAGTCCGGGTCTTCATCCAGGCATGACTCAAATGCCCCGAAAAAAGCCTCTCCTCCCCCGCTCCCGCCGAACTGCATGGGCCCATCCTGGACATCGCAAAAAAAGAAATCAGCCTGGGAATACACCTCAAAGAGATACCCCTGGGTACCGACGGCTGCCGTATTGCCCCAGATGATAGTATTATAGAAATCGGGTGATACGGAATCCTTGCAGTAAAAACCTCCGCCGTAGATGGATTCATTGAAAACGATGGTATTGTTGATGTAGATCGGACTGGCATTGAGGTTAGCCACACCGCCGCCAAAGAATTCGGAAGCATTTTCAGCAATTAAATTTGTATTGATCCGGTGAGTACACTCAGGTATGTGCAGGAATCCAAAAGCGCCTCCCAGGGCACTGAAATTGCCGGTGAAAATGTTGTTATAAACGTTGCAGTCGGTAAACCTGACGGCCAGTGCCCCGCCGACCCCCGTGGAGGAATTGTTTTCAAAGATATTCCAGAAGACCTCCGGGCTGGAATTGTCGGAGCAAACAGCTCCCCCGTAACCCCAGGGTGCCACGGACAATCCGGCCCGATTTCCGTTGAATACCGAATAGCTGATGATAATATTGGCCGAATCAAGCCAGATCGCACCTCCATTGTATCTAGCAAAATTATTTTCAAACCTGCAATGACTGATCCTGACTTTATCAAAATTGTTGATGGAAATAGCTCCGCCGCTCCCGGCCGGTATTTCTTCTGAAACAACTTTAGCAAATTCGAAGGAGCAATGATCGAAAATGGAAGAATCATTGGAAAGCCTGTTACTGTCGAACCTTATCCCTCCCCAGCCCCCGCCGGGGATCGTATCGATGTGAAAACCGGACGTGTCAGAACACAGGAATTTTATGCATTCAGTCGGTGTACCGGCTGCATGGATCGATCCGGCTACTTGAAAATCAAACGAACCGGTGAATACTATTACTGACCCGGGAGAGATTATGACGGTGTTGCCATCTGCTATTGCCAGATTGCCTGTGACAAAGACCGTATCGTAATTCCAGTTTCCCGAGACTTCTCCGGAGACAGTAATATTATCCGCCGATAAGCAATTATGTAAGAAGAAGGAAGAAATAAAAACAAGTGCTTTTAAAGGATTATCCATAGATTTTTTGTGATTGTTTTCTGAGTGGTTGACTGCCATGCCAAAATTATAAAAATGAGACATTTCGCCAGATAAAAACCGATTTGATTTGATTAAAAATTGATCATGTGTAAATTGTTGTGGAATAATTATTTATAAAAACTCGTCGGACCACTATAGTGGTAGTACCATTTTTAGAATCCTTCCCCCCTGCTGCCTAAAATCTAATCATAATCAATCCAGATTTTATTTTTGTATTTTAGCGCCCCCAATTTAACATAATTAAAAATCTAATCTTATGAGACCATCTGCACCTAATTCATTCTTTTTTAGAACTATTACCATAACCTTGTTGTTATTCTTCAGTACTCTAATGGTTTTTTCCCAAACCCGAATCGAAATCAATCCCTTCGGGGGTTATCTCCTTGGGGGTTCAGTTAAATTCTATGAAGGCAAGTTTAAAATTGAGAACAATGCCTGCTATGGCGGTAACATGTCTGTTCTGCTTGGAAACGGCAACCACCTGGAGATCGGTTATACCCGTATGGATACAAAGGGCAACTGGGAGCCTTATTCTGCATTTATGGATGATTATCCCCGCAAAACCATCGATGTTGCTGTCAATTACCTTCAAATCGGGGAAGTAAAGGAACTGGAACTCGACAATGAAGCCATTAAACCCTACGGAGTCTTTTCCCTTGGCACGACCTGGTTCCATCCCAAAGTGGATAACGGCGAGGATGAATGGCTCTTCTCCGTTTCTGCCGGCCTGGGCCTTAAATATTTCTTTACCGAAAGGATTGGGATCAGGGTGCAGGCACGATTGCTGCTCCCACTGGTCTTCGACGGCGCCGGCTTCTATATGGGAATAGGTACAGGCGGAGTGAGCTCCGGGGTTGGGGTTACCTCCACGGCACCTATCGTCCAGGGTGACTTTACCGGAGGACTGGTCTTTGTGCTGGGCGACACAGAATAGTTTAAAGTTCAAAGTTCAAAGTTCAAAGTTGAGTGTATAGTTTTAAATTACTAATTATGAACTCTTTAACTTAACTTTGAACTTTGAACTTTGAACTTTGAACTTTTTACGGTAATTTTGCCGAGTATTTTTCGCCTCTTTAGCTCAGCCGGTAGAGCAGCTCACTCGTAATGAGCAGGTCGGGGGTTCGAGTCCCCTGAGAGGCTCCATATGTTGCCAAAAGTCATTACCCATAATGCCATAAGCCTCGATGGCTCCATGTCAGGTTTTCATATCGACCTCGGCAAATATTACGAAATCGCCCGTAACTTCCAGCCTGATGCCATGCTGGTCGGCTCGGTCACTGCTAAAACCGGGGTTGAAATGTATGGCGACGGAATTCCGGAAGAATCGTCCTCCGACTTCATTAAACCGCCCAGGATCACGACCGGAGAAAGCCGGCCTTACTGGGTAATACCTGACAGCAATGGAATCCTGCAGGGGAGGCTTCATGTTTACCGTCGTTCCGGTTACTGCAAGGATGTCATCATCCTGCTTTCGGAGAAATCCCCGGAATCATATGCCAAATACCTGCTGGAAAGAAATTACGAAACGATCATTACAGGTCATGAAGAAGTAGACCTGGCCCGTTCATTGGAACTGCTTCACGAGAAATATTCCTGCAACACCGTCCTCACCGACAGTGGTGGAACACTCAACCGCGTCCTTCTTGAAAAAAGCCTGGTGGATGAGATCAGCCTGCTCGTCAGTCCTATCCTGGTAGACCAGAAAAATCCCAAACTATTCCGCAACCTATCCCTTCCAAACCATCACCTTTCCCTCGAACTACTCGAGACAAAAATGCTCGAAGGACAAGTGCTTCTTCTTTACAAAGTCATCAAATAAAAAGAGACCTTATTCCCTTTCCTGTACGGAATTACAATGGAATTCCAATAAATGTTTTTTGTTAAATATAAGTTAATTATTTGACTTTGACATTTTTATAATGGTAAATTTAAACGAAGTCCCACCAAAAGTCAAAATTATTTACCATGAAGACAGGAATCAAAATCAGTCCGGGAGCAAGCCATTTTCGAATGATAATACTGTTCCCATTAATTTTTATAGCATTTCTATGCGACGCACAAATCCTTCGGGATGTCATACCAGGATATAAAGGCTGGGAAGGCAATCCGGATTCTTTAACGGTTTTTATAGACTCTTCTTTTTCAGCGGCGGAAAAAGACTCTGTCCGCGTTGGTATGCAACGCTGGAACGCAGCCGGCGGCGTCCCGAAATTTAAAGAAGTCAGTTCAAAACCTGCCAATGTTACGGTGAGGGAAGGTAATCCGGGTGCAGGGAATGCAGGAGTATACAAATGGAAAAAAGATCCGGTAACCGGGAAAGTCACTGAAGGAGAAATCATTATCGGTAACAATCCCAATCCCGGCTTAAGGGAGACCGCAACGCATGAACTGGGCCATGCCCTGGGTTGCGACGATTGCGACGAAGCAAAAAATCCAAGCGATGTAATGAAAGGATCGGGACCCTCTAATGGTTCAGATGGCAATCTTTCAAAACACGACAGCACGGAACTGGCAGCAGCTATCAAGAGCATAACAGTCCCGGCGCCGGCACCGGCAGGTGAAGAACCGCTGAAAAAAAGAGCCATTGCTCCGGCCACTTCCATTCTTCCGGATATCATACAAAATGTGGATTTTGATCTTGGAATTCCTTTTCCACCGGGTTCTGTGCCGATTGGCCTACCTGTAGGCACCATTGATGTTGAGATCGTATCCATGAACCTGGTAGGCCATATGCTGAACACCCAGGTCATTGTCGGGTCGCAACACGGATTCGGCCAGTTCTATCTTGATATCACCATTCAACCGCCTTTACCCGATCTTCCGGTAAAGTTCCTCGGTTATCATTTCGTCAGCCCCGATCCCATTGATCCCCTGACCTTCCAGTGTCCGTGCGAGATATACGAAGAGGGCGGAATGGTTCATGTGGATTGGAAAGAACATCACAACTACCCGGATCCGACAACAGATCTCCGTGCTCACCTGGAAGTTGACGGGGAGGATAATTTCGTGACCCGCGGCGGAAGCAATTTTGTGATTGAACTACCCGAAGGGCACCATGTTTTTACCCTGCGGGTTGATGACCATGAAGTGAACAGCTGTACCTTCACTGCCACCTATGAAGTGCAGGGGAGCCCGGTGGTCCCCTTGCATATATGGGCCGTGGTGATCGGATTGTTCCTTATCCTCGGACTGACCATAGCAAGGATCCGGGCCAGATGGTTATAACTTCGACGAAAGAATGAGGGCTAAAAGGCAGATTTATCGGCTCTGCTCTCCCAGCCATTCCCATAAGTCCGGATCATTGTAGGCATCTGTCCATGAATCGTGGCCGGCATCCGGGTAAACGGTGAATTTCACCGGACTCCCGAGTGATTTCAAAGCATTCACCATATTCTCCTGTGCTGATACCGGTACAACATCGTCCTTGGCCCCGTGAAATGCCCAAATAGGCAACCTTTTGATCAACGGGGCAAACTGGGCATCCGCCCCTCCGCAAACGGGTACAATCGCGGCGAACCAGTCAGGATACTCAATAGCCAGTTCCCAGGTGGCAAAACCACCCATGCTCAGACCCGTCACATAGATCCGGTGAACATTTACACGGTATTGTTCCACTACCTGGGTAAGGACCAAATCCAGCAATTCCGTATCCCACCACTGACCCTCGGGACATTGCGGTGAAACCACAATATACGGGAATTCCCTTCCATGTTCAATGAGCATCGGGGGACCATGCTTCTTCACCAGCTCGATCATCTCTCCTCTTTCTCCGCTGCCATGAAGGAAAAGCAACAGGGGCCAGTCCCGCTCAAGTTCCTCGTACCCTTCAGGCAAATAGAGCAAAAACCTCGCTTCCAGGTAAACATCTTCCTGAATCTCAAACCTGAACCTGTTCACTGTTTGCTGTGCCATCATCGGACCTCCGGTAAAATTCGTGATCAATAAAATACCTATTAAAAAACCTAAATTAAGTCTGACGTTCAGACGGCAGGAGCTATTCATAATACTCTTTAATCTTTCTGCAAAGAACGCTAAAATTAAGCAGGTTTTAACGCAATTGTCTGAAAAGGTTCTAAATAATGGATCACCCGAATTCTCAACGATCTTCATTTCTATATTTGCTTTCACAATAATCAAACTATGACAATATGAAAAGACTTAACATGCTGACAATGCTTTTGGCTCTTAACGGCTGGATCTTCGGGCAAACCTTTCTTTCAGAGGATTTTTCAGCAGGAACGATCCCACCGACGGGCTGGACGATTGATGCTCATTCTGCTAACTGGTCGGTGGAAGCCAGCGCCAAATCCGGCGGAATTTCACCCGAGGCCGCATTTTATTATGATCCCTCTTTTAACGAGACTTCCAGGCTCATTTCACCTTACATCGACCTCACGGGCTATACTTCCATAAAACTCATGTTCAAGCACTTCCTGGATGATTATGCCGGCTCCGGCTATACTTTAGGAGTTGCAACACGTACCGGTACAGGAACCTGGAACACCGTCTGGTCGGTTTCTCCTTCCGGAGATATTGGACCGGAAGAAAGGATAGTCGATATCAGCAACGGCGATGTCGGCTCCCCGGAATTCCAGTTCTGCATCTTCTTCGACGGCGATTCCTATAACCTCGACTGGTGGTACATCGACGACATCCTGCTCTTTATCCCATACGATCTGGACGGAGCGATGGCTAAGATCACCACGCCGGCCTATTTCCCGGGAACTGCATCTGTCATGGGAATTGTCAGGAATATAGGGAATACGACCATCCATTCAATGGATGTCACCTGGACTATTGACGGGATCAGCCATTTCACCACTTCCATCAGCGGCCTTGACCTCGAATTCTCCGAATCGGTGGAAATCGTATGCGATGACCTTTTTTCAGCACCTATCGGAGGATATGATCTCAATCTGTCCATCGACCTGGTCAATGGTTCACAGGATGACAATCCGGACAACAATAGTGCAGTTAAGGCCGTAAACGTTGTGAGCCACGTAATCGCCCGTAAACCCTGCTTCGAAGAATTTACCAGTTCAACCTGCAGTCCGTGCGCTACGTTCAATCAGTCGTTCAATCCCTGGTCACAGACCCACGAGGATGAAATAACGCTCATCAAATACCAGATGAACTGGCCCGGGTCGGGAGACCCATATTACACCGCAGAAGGCGGAGTAAGGAGGAACTACTATGGGGTGTCATATGTGCCCTGGCCACAGTGTAACGGAGCTTATGTCGATTACAATATTACCGCGGTCCAACAGGCTTTTAACGATGCCATCCTTCAGCCCGGGCTGACGAAAATTGCTGCCAGCCATACCTTATCCGGCACCGAAATCAGCGTTACGGCCAATTTCCTTCCTTTTGCCGATTTCAACGATTTCCGGGCCCATATTATCGTCATCGAAAACACCACTACCGGTAATGTCGCGTCAAATGGCGAAACCGAATTCCACCATGTAATGATGAAGATGATGCCCGATGCCAACGGCACCGTCATGAATGTCCAGGACCGGAACCCTGTCAGCATTACCGAAACCTTTGATCTGGCCGGCACCAACATAGAAGAATTCGATGATCTTTCAGTCGTGGTGCTTTTCCAGGATTATACTTCAAAGGAAATTTACCAGTCAGCCTATTCCATTGAAAACGGCACCTTTGCAGGTGAAAACCGGTGCAGTGATATAACCATGGACGGCATTACCATTCCAGGTTTCAGCCCCGATGTTTTCCAGTATACCATCGAATTGCCGGAAGGAGCTGAGATCCCTGTGATCGCGGCAACCGGAATGGACCCGAATTCCACGGTCATCGTAGAGCCAACCTGGGAACTGCCCGGGACTACCTGGGTGGATTGCTTTGGTGAAGACCTTATCAGCCATGCACAGTACATGATCGATTTCGAACTGGCCATCGGGGTTGGCGAACCCACGAACCCGGCTTCACTGGTAAAGATTTACCCCAATCCGGCCAGCGACAAATTATCGATCCAGGGCGCACGGAATGCGGATGTCATCATCAGTTCTGTCACAGGTAAAAGGATGATGTCGATCCATGGTCTCAGTGGCAACTCAATTGATATCAGCTGCTTAACTAACGGTATCTATATGATGCAAGTTATAATGGAAGATGATTCCATCGTGACCAGAAAGTTTACCGTGGTCAGATAGTTTCCCTCTGCGGAGGAACGGATAGCTGTCACGGATCTACAGACAAGGTCCTCCAGCCCGTTCCGTCGTAATACTTCAACCGGTTATCATTATCGTTGTAGTAGATCATCCCTTCTTCAGGACTGTCCGGATCACCGGTCAACTTTTCCAGCTGGATCAGATTGTTGAGTTTGATTACGCCATTGCTGTAACGGATGATATTGTTCCCGAGGTTGATCTGGTCGTTGGCTGAAGGATTTGGAATTTCCGTTCCATATCCGATGCAAATATTCTTTTCACCAGTCGAAACATTGATGGCAGCCTGGTAACCGATACCGATATTACCCTGGCCTTCCGCAACGAAAAAACTCCCTGTCACGGCTTCTTCTCCTAAAGCCACGACGTGTGCGCCATCATTGTATAAGGCTGCTTTAAAACCCATGGCATTGACCCCATAGCCGGTATTATAACGGGCTGCCTCCAGTCCGAACGCATTGAGGCATGAACCGTCATTCTCTTCGCCCGACATGGCACCCATGGCATTCACCTCACTTCCTGAATTCAGCCTTCCCGATTGGTTTCCAAGGAAATTGCAGGACGATCCGGAATTCTGCCAGCCGGTCTCTCCCCCGAATGCATTCACGAATGACCCCGAATTTCCTTTTGCCGATTCATAGCCCATTGCATTGACGCTTCCCCCCTGGTTATTTTGCGCTGCCAGCATCCCAAACGCATTCAGATTGTTTTGTGAATTGTTCATCCCTGATTCCCAGCCCATCAGGTTGACATCATAACCGGAATTGGACATGCCGGCCTGAAACCCAAGGGCATTGAGGTAACCCGCCGAATTGTACCTGGCCGCTTCCCAGCCAAGTGCATTGACATCTTCACCGGTATTGTGCCTGGCAGAATAAGTCCCGAAAGCATTGAGTTTAGCCCCTGTATTGATTTTGGCAGCGTCAAATCCAAATGCGTTCACATCATTGGCAGTATTACTGTCGGCTGCGCATACGCCCATTGCGCTGACCACCCAGCCCGTGTTATGTCCGGCCGAGGTGGGCCCGAAAGCATTGACCTCTATTCCCGAATTGAATTTTGCAGCATCAGGGCCAAATGCATTTATATTATCCCCCTGGTTGTCAGAAGCCGCCGATGCTCCCAGGGCATTGACACTGTACCCGGAATTGGAGTGGGCAGCATTATTGCCCAATGCGACCGTATGTGCATCCCCGGTTGTACTTTCAGAATTGCATGCCAGGGACCCGATAGCGATAACGTTACTGGAAGAATTGACCGGATCCCCGAAAGCTCCATCCCCCAAAGCAACATTGTTATACCCGTTCAGGGTTTGCTGGGCACTGTTGATCGAAATAATATTGCCGTGGCCATCAATCCACACATCACCCCCTGAGCTTGAGGCAGTAAGCAGCCTTATCCACCTGCCTCCGTCCCAGTAATAGTATCCGGGGGTAACAGCATCACTGCCCGAACCGGCCGTTGCCAAATTATAAATCAGCAGGCTGGTGGCAGGACCGGAAATAGTGGCATTATCCGTTGCCCCGGTCAGGTTGACCCGGGTGATGAGCAGTCCCTGGTCAGCTTTTTCCAGTTCCAGGACGGCCGATGCTTCAATAGTGCCGGGATTATCACCGATCTTGACTCCCTGGGCGTTCAAACCGGTGAAGGGGAGCGACAGCATCATCACCCCGAAAATCTTAATATAAAATTTGGGTTTCATAGACTTGGTTTTCACAAATATACGACATTTCAATATAAATATCTAGAGTACCTAGATAAATCTTTATACGATTTAATTTTACTATTTTTAAACCCTGAAACCGCTCATATTCTCAATGAAACCATGAAGTACTTAGTTATACTCTTAACCTTTTTCCTGATTTCAATTCCAGCCTTCCCTCAAAACCGCCCAGGCGGCCAGATGATTTACCACAGAGAGAACAACCTGCCTCCTGATTACCCGGCACCTGCATACACCTATACGGGTACCGGTGCGGCACCAGGATATATTTTTTACACTCCTGCCGTTCGCTTGACCCCTCAATGGGAAAAATACATAACGATCTGGGACAATTACGGCACGCCAGTATATTACCGTCGGGTGAACAAAAATGTCACCGATTTCAAGGTGCTGGAGGATGGCACCCTGACCTTTGCTGTCAATGGATTACAGAATCCGGGGCTGAATTGTTATTATCTGATGGACAGTCATTATGATATTTATGATTCGATCCGTGCCGGAAACGGTTACCATATTGATAATCATGACATTCTAAAGATGGACAATGGGCACTACCTCATACTGATCTACGATCAGCAAGTGGTCAATATGAGCCTGATCGTACCGGGAGGAGACCCCGCAGCTTTAGTGACCGGGCTTGTGATCCAGGAAGTGGATAATGCCGGGAATGTTTATTTCGAATGGAAGAGCTGGGATCATTTCGAGATCACGGATGCTACCTGGGATATTGACCTTACCAGTCACTGGATCGATTATGTGCATGCCAACGCGATTGACCTGGATTCTGACGGAAACATACTTATATCCAGCCGGCACCTGGACGAAATCACCAAGATCGATTACCCCACGGGAGAGATTATCTGGCGTTTTGGCCGGAATTCCGAAAATAATCAGTTTACCATTATAAACGATCCGCTGGGTTTTTCTCATCAGCACGATATCCGCAAACTGGCTAACGGCAATTACACTGTTTACGATAACGGCAACCTGCATGTCCCGCCATTTTCACGTGCCTTAGAGTACCACATCAATGAAGAAACCATGGAAGCCACCCTGGTATGGCAGTATGAGCACGATCCTCCAATTTATGCTCCAATGACCGGTAGCAACCAGAGACTCCCGAATAACAACAAGCTGATTGGCTGGGGAAGTACAGCCCCGCTGGCTGTTACGGAAGTCAATCCGTCCAACCAGGTCGTACTCGAGATTTATTTACCGGACAGTGTTACCGGATACCGGGCCAGGAAGTACAATTGGGAAACCAATATGTTCTCGGCCCAGGACCATATCGATTTTGGAAACTTTGAAGGTTCCACAGGTCCAAAGAGATATCTCCTGGAAGTAACCAACAATTACTCCCAATCCATACAGATCACCAGCACATACAACCGCGAGCCGGACTTCTTTTCTACCAACCTTCTACCGCTCACCATCATTCCGGGAGGCAAAATCGAACTCCAGGTTTCATTCCTTCCTTCCGATACGGGTTTGTTCCGGGATGACATCACGCTTAATTATGATAATGAAGATAATACGGAGAGGATCGCACGCCAGGTCAGGATTTCCGGCATCTGGAAACCATCCCTGCCTTCCCTGCAATTCATTCCGTCGAATGGTACCCAGAATGTCGATCCGAATTCGGTGATCACCATTACTTTCAGTGAACCTATGCGCAAAATCTTCCACCAGGAATTGCAGGATTCCGATATACCCAATTTGTTTGTTTTTAAGGAAAAAAACCCGTCAGGAAACGATATTGTATTTCATGGAACGATCAGCGGGGATAAGATGGTCATGACCCTTGTCCCGGATGAGATCCTGGATGAAATGAAGCAGTATTATATCGAGTTAAAGCCGAATTTACTGGAGGATTACCAGGGAAATGTAATGACTTACTCTGATTTTTGCTTTTTCTCCACGGGAAATGCCATCCGCATCAATGATCCGGAAGGGGAAGGAAACGTTCAAGTATACCCGAACCCGGTTTCCGGTATTCTCCATGTTCAAACCGGAGGGGAGGAGATAACCCGAATATCGATTTACAGTAATGAAGGCAGGCTGTTGGTTACCGAACCCGGAGGATCGGGGGATATGCGGATCTCAGTGGGTCATATGCCGGCCGGTATGCTTACGGTAGAGGTCGTCACCGGTACGGGTAATACAAGAATTTTCCGGGTATTGCACCAATAAGAGGCAGCTGGGTTGTCGGACCACCTCACAGGTGACCTCACAGGTCACCTGTGAGGTCACCTGTGAGGTCACCTTTTCGTATTTCCGGCGTTTACCAGAAACTTCCCTACCAGAAAGGCTATGATGATTGCCACATAAAGCTGGCCGGTGACCGATATGAAATAGGCGAGTGTCTGCGTTTGCGGGATTAGAGGCGTAATATCCCCGTACCCGACCGTGGTGAGCGTAATAAAACTGTAATAGAGAAATGTGACAAATCCGGGTTCATTAATGCCCGGTGGTAAATTGTATGACCCCGGGTAGATCTTACTGAACAGAAAAGACAAACTGGCCCAGACTATCCCTAAAAGGAGGAAAATATTTGCCGATGCGATCAGTACATCCAGATTGACTGCCCTGGATGAAACGATAAACCGGAAGAGATGGAAAAGGACAAAGACAAAGAAAGCAGCGATCATGATAAGTTTCAGAATATCGATTTGAAAAGATTCGACTCCTACCGGTTGTAACCAAACCACTATCGTCAATAATATGATCACTCCCCTGAGCCACCATTTTCTCCTTCCACCCGGATTGGCAGCCAGCATACTCTGGATGAAGAGGAAAGTCATGGTCACTACAAACAATATTTCCGAAAGCATTCCACTTCCCGCAAAAGCAGGCAGGACAAGCACCATCACGGTCGCAAGAATCAGCAGATGGAACCGGTTTTTTTCAATCCATCCTTTCGAAAAGATTTCTTTCTTCCGCATCATGTTTCGACCTGTTTAATATCAGTACAACTAAGGCAAAATTCAATGGCAAATATAATGTACTTTTGCACCCAAATATCTCACTATGCAACTGATTGAAGTCAAAGATAAGCGGACCGCCTGCCAGTTTCTTGAAGTGGCCCGGGTTTTATATAAAAACGATCCGGTCTGGGTTTGTCCGTTGGATCAGGATATAAAAAAGATATTCGACCCCGCACAAAACGCATTCTTCAAGGATGGAAATGCGATCAGGTGGATATTGAAAGATGATAACGGCCGGCTTATCGGTCGGATTGGAGCTTTTTACAACAAGCGAAAGGCATACCGTTACAAACAACCTACAGGCGGAGCCGGTTTCTTTGAATGCATTGACGACCAGGAAGCTGCCTTCACGCTTTTCGATGCTGCAAAGGACTGGTTGGCCGGCCAGGGTATGGAAGCTATGGATGCCCCGGTCAATTTCGGAGAGAATGACAATTTCTGGGGATTGCTGGTTGAAGGCTATACCCATCCGGCATACGGGATGCCCTACAATTTCCCATATTATCAGCAACTATTCGAGTCGTACGGTTTCAAACCCTATTTTACCCAGATCACCAGGCACCTCGATCTTACGGTTCCTTTTCCGGAACGTTTCTGGAAAATTGCCGAATGGGTCAATAAACGGGGAGGTTTTGTTTTCAGGCATTTTACCTATGCTGAGGCAGATAAGTTCATTCATGACCTGAAGGAAGTCTACGACCAGGCCTGGGTTCATCATGAACATTTCATCCCCCTGGATATGGATGTGGTTAAAAGAGAGCTGGAAAGCGCGAAACCGATTCTGATTGAAGATTTCATCTGGTTCGTTTATCATGACGATAAACCGGTTGCTTTTTATATTATGTTCCCGGATGCCAATATGATCTTCCGGCATTTCAACGGGAAGCTTACACTCTGGAATAAGCTCCGGTTCCTGTATTACAGGAAGAACAAAGAAATGTCCAGGATACGGCAGACCATGATGGGCGTCATTCCCAAATTCCAGGGACAGGGGCTCGAATCCGCGATATTCTGGCATCTGCGGGAGCCCGTGCTGAATAAAAGGCCTTATATAACCGAGATGGAGCTTTCATGGGTGGGAGATTTCAATCCTAAAATGATGGCTATTCAGGAAGCCGTTAATGCCAAACCCGGCAAGATCCACATTACCTACCGCAAACTTTTCAAAGATACCGGAGAAGTCCAGCAGGCAGCGAAAGTCGGAAACTGAACCGGACGTCAATAAACAGAAGTCAGCCTCTCATCAACCGTCAACCATACCATCTTCATTCTTGTATCTTATTATTTATTATACAAGAAACCAGAAACCAGAAACTATTAACAAGAAACAAGAACCCCTACTTATACCCAAACAACATCGAGTATATGATCAGCATCACCAGGGTCAGTCCTATGGCCAGCATCGTGTAGCCGAATATCCGGATAGCCCTGTCGTATTTGCTCTTCTCTTCTTCTTTGACCAGCACCTTTTCCAGTTTACCGGACTTTTCCAGTTCCTCCACTTCACGCGGACGCTCGTGCTTGTACTCATCATAGGGTACCTTGCCGGTGAAAATGACAGTGTCCATCGGAAAAGCATCCGGCCGGAGATGGGTGTTAAAGAAGTGAATGGTGAAGATGAACCCGACGGCCAGCAGCGCTTCGTCACTATGGATGATCATAGCGACATTGATCAGCCAGCCCGGGAAAATATTGGTGAAAAATTCGGGGAACCAGAGTATAAGGCCTGAAAATCCGATCACTGCAACCCCCCAGAATACGGCAAAATAGTCGAACTTTTCCCAGTAAGTCCATCGGCCATATGGCGGACGCGGGCCCAAACCGAGGAACCACTTCAGGGTTGCCCAGAAATCCTTCAGATCCTGTTTGTTGAACATCAGCGAATCCTTGCCGAATATCAGGCTTCTCCAGGTAATCCTCTGTTTGATCTTGGTACGGATAAGCGAATAAACATGGAAGAAGAAATAGCCAAAGGTGATCACCGCCGCAAACCGGTGAATATTGCCTGCATTTTCAACTCCACCGAACATTTTAGCAAGACGGTTGGCCCATTCCATATTGGCAAACTTCAGCATCATTCCGGTAAGCGCCAGTAATATAAAGCTGATGATCACGAACAGGTGGGTCAGCCTCTGGCTTGTTGTAAAACGCTGGATAAACAATTGACTGCCCTCTGATTTCCGGTGCTTTCTCTTGGCTTTAATTCCCTGCCACGACCTGGGGAACCATAAAAGCAGATGGATGCCGAAAAATCCGAAAACGCCCACCAGCAGAGAGGTCATACCCCAGAAGGTGTAATAAAGCACCGGGTATTTGCTCTTGTTATGATGCGTGGCATGCGTAAGGTAGCCGGTAAATCTCTGGTTGGCATCGGGATGGCATTGCTGGCAGGTTGCCACGATGTTCTGGCTGCTGACCATCGACAATGGATTGTTCGACTGGTAGATATTATGAGCCCCGTGGCAATCCGAGCATTTGGCCGATTTCAGGTAACCCAGCTGGTAAGCTTTGCCATGGTAAGTTTCCATATAGGTATCGGCCAGTTCTTCATGACAATTTCCGCATTGCTGGGTCACTTCCTCCTTAAAGCTGTCTTCCGCAATCTCGGCAACAGCGTGGGATGTATGGCAATCCGCGCAGGTCGGGTACTTATTGGAACGGTCATCATGCGTAATGGCATGCTCACTTTTGATGTATTCGTCATATACCCCTTTGTGACAGCTTGAACAGGTAGCAGGGATATTTTTGGGAAATACCGATGATTTTTCATCGCTGGCTTTGAGCACATAATGGGTGGTATGACAATCGGTGCAAACCGCTGCCTGCAATAGTCCCTTCTTTGTCAGTCCCTTGCCATGGACACTGGTGGAATAATCAGCCAGGGCATCTTCCCGCTTCAAATCGGCATGCAGGGAAGCCTTCCCGTCCTTCCGGTGGCAATCGCCGCAAAGGTTCGGGATCGCGGTGCGATAGGTCGGCGAGGTGTCGTCATAGCGTGACTTGATAATATGAGTGCCATGACAGCTGGTACAGGACGGAGCTTCTTCCCGCTTTTCAAAGAATGCTTTGCCGTGTCCGCTCATGGAATAGACATTGGCAACCTCGGCGTGGCAATTGGAACAATCCACCCGGCCCGATGTTTCACAGGGCCTTCTCAGTGTGGTGGAAACATCAGAATGGCATTTCACGCAGGTTATGTTCCGGTGAACTGAATTGGCAATATCATTCTTATTTACTTCGAGCGAAATGACCGAACCTCCCCTGATCATATGAAGGCCCTTTTCTTCATGGCATTTCAGGCAGGTTTGATCGGAAAGCGTAGTAACGATGTTCTGCGGATTCACTTTATGCGGCGGATGGCAATCGGTACAGGCCGGAATGGCACCGGGCTCCTTTTCCCACAGTTCTTCCCGGATGATCTTGGTATGGACCTTTTCGATTTCCGCATGGCACTTCATGCACGTTTTTGCAATGTTTTTCGGCGCTATGGATGAATTCGGACTGGTATGAGGCAATACCAGGTGGTTTTCATGACAGTCGTTACAGGTGGCCGTAACGATCAGGCCTCTTTTGAACAAACCTTCGCCGTGGATGCCCTCCGAGTAATTTTCAAGGATGTTCTGTTCGCTGATATTGTATGTCCTGGCAACCGGCGCCCCTTCCCTGTGGCATTTCCCGCAAAGCACGGGGATGTTCATTTTATAGGTAACCGATCTGGGATTGGAGGAAGGAAGGATGTCATGCTCCCCATGACATTCGGTGCAGGTCGGTGCATAAAGTGCGTTCAGTTTGAGGGCCTGTCCGTGGATCCCTTTTTCAAATTCCATCTGTGCAATATCATGGCAGAAACCGCAATCGACCGGAGCCAGGTCTTTCATATGTGGGAACTCCTCTACGGCCGCCTCCTGGTGGCAGGAAGCACATTCCACATCCTTGTGTACCGAATTCTTTACAATACTCTTGTTTACGAACATCGAGACGGTTTTACCCTGGCGGGTTGCCGTCAGGGCAGCATCTTCATGGCACATCATACAGTCGTCATCACTCTGGGCAAATGTCGCCGACAGGGATGTTGCCAGTATCATGCATCCGATGATGAACCGTAAATAGTTGAAGGAGAGATATCTGGATTTCATGGAAGTACAATCTTGATTACGAAAATATATCAATATATAAGATTGTACAAATTTTAACTCAATTTGTAAAGAGTCTAAAGTATGATACCCGAATAAAGGGGTGGAGAATAGGGAAAGTAACTATTTTCTTCCGTATCTGCCATTCCCGTCTTCGAGATCAAGCAGATCCCTAAGCCTTGCTGGATTCATGACAGTTCTTTCATTGGCTTCGGCCAGGTGGTGAATGCGCTTCAGCAGGTCTGAATTTTTTGCCAGTTTTCTCCTGGCCGAATCGTACCAGATGTTATCTTCCAGGCCTACCCGGACTCCCCCTCCGAAAGCAATGGCCAGGGAATTGATCTTCAGCTGCGCATTTCCAATACCGGCGAGGCTCCAGTATGATTTTTCCGGCAGGTCATTGATCATCACCCCGGCATGGAGGATATCTGCCTGGGCGCAGGCAATATTTCCCAGTAAAAGGTTGAAGTAGTAAGGCGGCTCGAGAATTCCCTTACGACTCAGGTATTTGGCGTAATTGATCATCCCGGCATCAAAGGCTTCCAGTTCCGGAAGGATCCTGCGTTCCCTCATCTTTTCCGCCAGTTTGTTGATCATATCCGGAGAATTGATACTTTCCATGGCATTGAAATTAAGGGAACTCAGGGTAAGGCTGCCCATATCGGGTTTCAGGTCACCGTCCAGCATCAGCGGATCTATCCTCTGTTCATATTCTTTAAAAGTCCTTCCGCTGAGCGAAACACATATAATCAGATCGCGGGAGAATTTCCTTATCCCCTCGATGATCCTGCCATAGACTTCTTTATAATAGACCGGAACCCCGGTTACTTCATCCCGGGCATGGATATGCACCATCGTAATGCCGATCTCCACAGCCTGGTGGACATCCTCGACAATTTCCGAAACGGTGACCGGAACAAAAGGTGTCATCTCTTTGGTCGGTATCATTCCCGTGGGAGTGAAATTAACGATCAGTTCTTCATTGGTCATTTGGAGAAATTTTAGCGTAAAACCAGTTTGGCAAACGGCCAAAGATAAGATTTAATGCCCTGGGGCAATTATCCCCTGAGCCTTTTTAACATTTCTATAAGAAAATCAATTGTTCTTGTCCTGAAAGATGGCGTTGTCAGGGCGAAGTTTTTCGCATCTTTCAAATACTTTTCCCTGCTTTCCACCAGCCGCCGGTGAAATTCAGGATCTTGCCGAAAATTTTCGATCATAATGTCAAGCGCCTGGATGATCTTGGTATTGCCTTGTTCCGCATTATTGGAACTCCAGGCACCCTGTTCGTGCCTGCGGTAAACCCCCATTATTTTCGGGAGATAAAAGAAGTCGCCGTGCTGTGCCATCAGCAAGTGCCATGCCCAATCGCCGAAAGGCAATTGAAAAAACCAATCGGGATGCTTTGGGATCAACCCGTTCCGGAAAACGTTTCCCGAAGCGGGTACCAGGTTTCTTACAGCCAGGTCCATCCGGGTAAAAACCTGACGGTCCGTTTTCCCGCAATAAAGCACCGATGGACTGGCAGGATCATCAAACCTGACCTCCATATTGTGAAAACAGGAGACAATATTTGGATTGGTTTCCAAAATCTCAACCTGGCTCTGCAATTTGTAAGGATCTGTCCAGTAATCGTCTCCGTCAAGATGGGCGATATATTTCCCGGCACATGCCCTGAGTGTCCTGATAATGTTCACTTTTGCCCCAAGATTAACACCTCTGTCAAGCACCCGGATGATTTCCGGATATTTTGCCCGGTATTGTTCGATGATCCCCGGAGTCCTGTCGGTGCTGCAATCATCTCCCACGACAATCTCGACCGGGAAATCGGTCTTCTGCATCAGGGCTCCTTCAATGGCTGATCCTATATATTTTTCATGGTTATAAGTGATCAGTCTGACACTCAGCAATGGTCTGTTTTCAAATGCCATGGCAAAAATCTTAATTGGTCGGATCCGGTCGGGAAACCGAAAGCTTTTTCCTTAAAACCGCTTGTTGATAATTCAAATGTAAGGAAAATTCGGATTTCTGTCCTTCTGGCTGATTTTCGGATTCCAAATAAATGTTAATATTGTATCTGGAAATTGCCTGAGTCGCAGAATTAATTAAATCAGTCTGACTGATCATGTCCTGGAAGTTTAAATTTCCTTTTATTCCTTATTATTTGGAAATCAAAAGAATAAGGAAAATATCCGATTCCGTCAAAGCGGAACGGAAACCTGCTCACCAGGTCCAAAGGGACTATGACAAGGTCTTTTGCATTGGTTTCAGTAAAACCGGCACCACGTCCATGGAAAAATTGTTGTCCATTTTCGGATTCAGGATCGGTAACCAGGGGGTGGCAGAAATCCTGTCGGAGGACTGGTCAGTGCTTAAAAGAACCGACCGGATCATCAATTATTGTTACACCGCCGATGCCTTTCAGGATGCCCCGTTCCATTATCCCGGCCTTTACAGGGAATTGGATAAGGCGTTCCCGCATTCCAAATTCATTTTAACCGTGCGGGATACACCGGAACAATGGTTCGACTCGCTTGTCAGATATCATACCCAGTTGTTTTCAAGCGATAAGAGCCGCCCGCCAAATGAAGAGGACAGAAGGAATGCCCTGTACCGTTATAAAGGTTATTCTCTCCAGGTCGCGGTGAATAATTGGGGTTATCCAGCCGTGCCGCTGTATGACAGGCAATATTACATACAGAAGTATTTGAATCACATCGAAGAGGTACGTCAATATTTTGCCGGAAGAGAGGGGGATTTCATAGAGATCAATCTTTCCCGGAAGGAGGATTTTGCCCGGCTTTGCTCCTTTTTGAACATCACTACTCCACTAACCGATTTCCCATGGGAAAATAGAACATCCGATGAGCCGAAAAAAGATAAAAAAGATAGATCAGGCAAATAAATATGTAACCAGGCCTTCCTTGCCTCCCGCGGAGGAATTCAGCCGGTTGATGGAAGAGATCTGGAAGAACGGTCAGTTGACCAACAACGGGCCGTTTCTGCAGGAATTCGAGCAGGCACTGGCACAATACCTCGAGGTGAAACATGTTTCAGTTGTAGCCAACGGAACGCTTGGCCTGATGATCGCCCTGAAAGCCCTCGATATATCGGGAGAAGTCATTACGACCCCTTATAGCTTTGCAGCGACCGCTCATGCATTGAAATGGAGCGGCCTTAAACCGGTTTTTACGGACATCGATCCGGTAACCTGCAATCTCGATCCGGATAAGGTCGAAAACGCAATCACCCCGGTCACTTCCGCCATTCTGCCGGTTCACGTGTACGGGACCCCCTGCCGGGTGGACCGGATTGAAGCCATCGCCAGGCAACATGGCCTGAAAGTCATTTACGATGCCTGCCACACATTCGATGTCCGTCTCAACGGCATTCCCGTGGTGAACTTCGGCGACCTGTCCGTAATGAGTTTCCATGCCACCAAGGTTTTCACCACTTTTGAAGGGGGCGCTATCATCTCCTGTGACCGGGAGATGAAAAGAAAAGTCGATCTTTTGAGAAATTTTGGATTCGAAAATGAGACCACCGTTTCTGACATCGGCATCAACGCTAAAATGAATGAATTGCAGGCCGCGATGGGATTGCTTCAGCTGAAATATGTGAGCGGATTCATCGATCGCAGGAGAAAACTGGATGCCCGGTACCGTGAGATGTTTAAAAATATTAGCGGGATACGTGTGCTGGAAGAATTTCCCGGAGTCAAGCAATGCCACCCATATTTTCCCATTTTTATCGATCAGAACACTTATGGTCGTTCACGGGATGAGTTGTATGAATTTTTGAAAGCCCACAAAATTTATAGCCGTAGATATTTTTATCCCCTCATCAGTCAGTTCCCCCCCTACAACCGGCTGGAATCCTCCCGGCCCGGCAGCCTGCCGGAAGCCGAACGGATCAGCAGCCAGGTGATATGCCTTCCTCTTTACACCGACCTCACAGAAAATGACCAGGACCTGATCGTAAAACTGATCCGCAAATGAAGAAGAAGAAGATCCTGTTCCTCGGAGGGGCATTTTCCCAGTTGCCGGCCATCGAATATGCCAAAAAGAGAGGGCATTACGTCATTACCACCGGATATCTTCCGGACAGTCCGGGACACAGGATCGCGGATGAATTCCACCTGATCAGCACGATCGATAAGGAAAAGATCCTTAAGTTGTCGGAAGACCTTCAGATAGACGCCATCAGTGCATTTGCATCCGATCCGGCTGCACCGACGGCTGCATTCGTTAGTGAAAAGCTCCACCTCGTCGGAAGTCCGTTTCAAGCCGTGAACACGCTTTCAGATAAAGGACTTTTCAGAAAGTTCCTGGAGGATCATCATTACCCTTGTCCCTGGTTTTTAACCGGATCGTCCCTTAAGGAAATCGAAAGCCGGTATACGGGAGGAAGGGCGGTCATCAAGCCGGTGGATTCAAGCGGCAGCAAAGGCATTAAAATCATTGAAACCCGTCAGGAGCTGGCTGAACAATTCGATTTTGCCAGGAAATTCTCCAGGTGTGGCACCGTGATCCTGGAGGAATACATCGAAAGCAAGGGCCCGCATATCCATGGCGACGGCTTTGTCCTGGACGGGAAACTGGTCTTCATTTGCCTGGGAGACCATTACTACAGCACGATCAACCCGGTAGTGCCGGTTTCTACGGTAGTGCCCAGCATGTACCACCAGGATATCATGCCGAAGCTGGTCCATATGGTGGAAGAAGTCGTTCAAAGAGCAGGATTGGAAACCGGTGGAATTAATATCGAGATGATCAGGGCCCCGAACGATATCATCTACATAATGGAAATCGGACCCCGGAGCGGAGGAAATTTCATCCCGCAACTGATGCACAAAACGACCGGCTTCGACCTGGTCAGGGCTAACGTGGACGTCCTTTTCAAGGAACCGTTATCGCGTGTACACAAAATCAGTCCCTTAAATCATTACGCCCTGCTGATCCTTTCGTCAAAGGAACGCGGATACTTCGTTGGCTTGAATATCCCGGAGCACATCAGGAAATCTATTTGTATGCAGTTTGTCAATTTCAAGCCTGGAGATATGGTCCCTTCATTTGAGAATGCAGGGGATGCCATCGGATTTCTTATCCTGAAGTTCAATGACCGGTTCGATCTTAATATTTTGCTGGAATTATTGGATACCCAGGATTGGATCCAGATTAACCATCATAAGTAATTCAAACGTTAATATAAGCGAAATGGAAAAAATTAACCTGTTAGGTTGCGCCTGGAGCCAGGTTCCGCTGGTTTTTGATGTAATTTATGAAACCTACGGGATAAAGGATTTCATAATCTGTAAGAATATAGTGGTGGAAGATACGCCGGAGAAGGACCAGATCATGCGGATTTATAACTTCTCCGTGCGCGAACCGGGTGATGCGGATGAAATTAAGGGATCACCGGCAGTTTTCGGGGTGACCGGTCCGAAAGCCAAGCATGCGGTATTTTCTTATTTTAATGAAAGATATGGACTGGAGTGGGCCGATCTCCTTAATGTCGCACATCCCACCAGTTACATGGCCACCTCTGCCCGCACGGGCCGGGGATTGTTCATTGAACCGGGGGTCATTTTGTCTACTATGGCTGAAATAGGGAACGGCGTGACACTGAAACGCGGCGTCAGTATAGGGCATAACAGCATCGTCGGGGAATTTTCCGAGATCAATCCGGGCGTAACCGTTTCCGGAAACACGGAAATAGGAAGAGGATGCATCATCGGGCTTGGTGCCGTGATCAAAAACAAGATCATCATCGGAGAAAATACCTATATCGGTATGGGAAGTGTGGTCACAGGCGACATTCCCCCGGGGGTCATCGCCTATGGCAATCCCTGCAAAGTGGTTCGCGAAAATACCGGCTGGAAGATTTAATTCATCTTCCTGAAACGGATCAGTGTGAAGATGGCTATCAGGCCTGCCAATACAGCCAGTGCCCAGTTGTTTAAAGGTATGAATGGCGGATTGATCACTTCATCCTCATTCAAAACATAAGCAATAGGGATCATGACTGACTGTCCCGGATTCAGGACCGGGATACGGGTTGCCACTGCCATACCCACATCAGCAATATATGGTGCCGCTTCTGTCGGGGCATAGGTAAAATCAAGCGGTTCATTTGTCGAGGAGATATAAAGCTGCGTATTGATCGGGACCACATGTGCCCTGGCATTTGGATGGAGCATTTGCAAAGCCATGGGAATCCCATATGTAGTTCCCTTGCCGACGACCTGGGCCAGGTTATTTCCGCCACCCGGTTGATGACCGACATAGTTCCGGGTTACATAACTCCCGGTATAATTCTCTTCCTGGTCCGGGTCCACCACACGGGCATACTCCACATTATGAAGCGCCTGGGTACCCGTATTCGTCAGTTTCACATCTATGGCGAACTTGGCATCATTGTCAGTGAAATGGAAATCCTGCTCGATCAGGAGGCTTTGTCCGCCGCCAGTTGCCGTACCTGTCCAGGTCGCGGAATTGACAATGCCAAAACTGGTGTTGGTAAGAGAGGTTTGTGGCACTTCTGGATAAATCGGCACGACCCCGCAGCCAGTCTGGTAACAACCCCAGGCCCCTGCATTGGCAAAGCTGTAATCAACCGCGTCATAGGCAAATTCCACCAGCCAGCCCTCAAACGGGGCTCCCGGGAGGAAATAGTCGCCCGAATAAGGTGGGGTTCCATTTGCCCAGCCATCCAGATTAAAGTCTGCAACAAATCCCAGTCCGGTGACATACCAGGAGTGATACCCTGCCGGAATACCCCCTGTAACAGTTCCCAAAGAACCGGAAGGATGGATACCAATTTCCGCAAAATTGCCCTGCAGGTAAATGGCCGGATCAGCCCTGAGACCGGTTTGCTGATCACTGCCGAGCCAGTCCGTGTTGCCGGGACCCTGCGCCACTGCACCGGCAAATGCCAATACAATGAACATTGAAATAAAAGTAATTTTCTTCATAAGACTTGGTTTTTAATTGGATGTAAATTTATTAAATATGAAATGCCAAGTCAAGTAATTGATATACGAATAAAGATCCAAAGCATTTATTCGTACAACATTATTTCAGGAAAATAAATAAGTGAGTATTCTTTTACCGGATAAGAAAGTGTTATTCCACAATTTACTAGTGGTTTTCTGCTATGTAAATGAGTATCCGGATCATTAATATTGCGTGCAGCAAAGAATTATTTGCTTTCGGCAGAAGATATGTGTAAATTACGCATTATTTTGTGATCCAACCAATTATTAACCTTAAACCCGAAAATTATGGCAACCAGATCATTGACCAGTATCTCTAATGACGAAAATGTCATCCAGGAACTCCACTGGGATACCATCTCCAAAAAAATTGAAGTAGTGCACTTCATCAACCTTGAGGAACAGAGAAATGCCGAATGGGTTGAAGTCAGGGATTATTCCGCTGCCAGCCTGAAGGAATACCAGGCCAAGTGCGCGGAATACGGTCTAAATCCAGCTGCGAACATGGTTATTACCGAATTCGTCTACAATGAGGTTGCCGATAATCATTTTCCTGAGGCCCATGCATTGAAGTTTCCCGAAAACGGCGACTATTATCCTCTATCCAATCTGCCGCATATCATAGCGGTCAGGCTCAACCAGTACCAGGGTGGAGGAGTTGCCTCCAAAACGACAGGTGAAGCCTTGAATGTGTGATCGATACCTTTCGACATCTTCACTTGAATGAGAATTACAGGTGCCATATTATTACGCTGGTTCGTTTTTTTCTTTGCTTTTCTGCTGGTCAGCAAGGTATCCGGCCAACCGTTGTTCAATACCGACAGCCTGCAGAAAGTGCTGGACTCGGATGTGCCATTTACAGAGCAGTACAAGGCAATTCAGGTCCTGGCGGAAAGCTTCATGCAGACAGATCCGGGCCGGTCGCTCGGTTATGGTATCATTTTAATGGAAAAAGCAAAAAAATCGGGCAATATGCCAGCCGTTGCGGAAGCTTTCAGGATCAAAGCCAGAGCCTGTCTTGCGCTGGGCTCCTATGATTCTTCGATCGTTTATTGCGATAGTGGGATCATTCTTGCATCCGGCAGTGGCGATATAGTGAACCAGGCGGAACTGACCCTTACGAAAAGCAATGCACTGTATTACAGCAAAGGCCCTGAGGCCGGGATACGTTCCTTCATCGAAAGTTACCGATTGTTCGAAAGTGCGAAAGATTCTGCCGGACTGTCCAAAGCCCTGAACGGAATGGGTGTGATGTACAAAAAAATGGCGCAGTATGATTCTGCTGTCAACTGCTACCTGAACCTGGTCACCCTGGCTGAAAAAAATGGCTATGAAAGCACCCTTGGGCTGGGCTACCTGAACCTTGGCATCCTGTACCAGGACCTGGGAAAATACGATGATGCCTCGCACTATCTCAGGCTCAGCATCCCCATCAACGAAAAATACCGACACGACCTCGTGGCCCTTGCCCATATGAACATCGGACTGATCCATTTTGAAAAGAACGATTTCGCATCAGCTTTATCAGAGCTGAAAATCGCATTGAAAGGATACCTCCTTTCCGGAACAAAAAATAACCTGGCCGATCTTTATAATAATCTGGGTTATGTTTTTTATAACACAAAGCAACTGGATAGCGCATACCATTACTTTCTGGCTGCCAAAGAGATCTATCAACAGATTGAATTCTGGTATCCGTACGGACAGGTCATCAATAACCTGGCCCTGGTCCAGATCGATAAGGGTAATCATGAAAAAGGGCTTAACATGCTGGATTCCTGCCTGATACTGGCAAAAGAGACGGCCAACACGGAACTGGAAGCCCTGGTATACTATAACAGATATCACGCTTATGATCAAAAGAAGGACTATCGCCTGGCGCTGAAAAACTACCTGATCCACGACAGCCTGCAGGAAATCATCTACAATCTGGATAAGGAAAAGATCATTGCCGACCTGGAGATGAAATACCAGAGTGAGAAAAAACAGGCACAGATCCTGGCCCTGGAAAAGAACAACCTAGAAAAGGACCTGGCCCTGCAGATAAGGACCAAACAGCGGAATGCCTATCTTTTTTCAGGAATCGGCATCATTGCCCTGATCACATTCGCATTTCTTTATTTTACCCTCAAAGCCAGGAAGGATAAGATCATTGCGCGGCAGAAGATCAGGCAGCTGGAAGAGGAAAAGAAACTGCTGGCAGCCAAATTCCTGGTAGAAGGACAGGAGGAAGAACGTAAACGGATTGCCAGGGAACTTCATGACGGGCTTGGGGTATTGCTTTCTACAACGAGGATGCAGTTCTCCTCGATACATGACAAGAGTCCTGAAAACCAGGAGCTAATCGAAAAAGCCACCAGGTTGCTCGAGCAGGCTGCCAGCGATGTAAGGAAAATATCTCACAACATGATGCCGGGACTGCTTACACGGTTAGGATTATTCGAAGCGGTCGCCGACCTTTTTGATAAACTTGCGGAAACGGAAGGGTTGAATGTCAGGGCCGACATTCCGGAAAATGCTGAAAGAATGGCGGAAAATAAGGAAATCATGATCTACCGGATCATCCAGGAACTTGTCAACAATACGCTAAAGCATTCAGCAGCGCGGAATATCGAACTCCAGATGCAGGTCCTGCCCGGCCGCCTCGATATCATCTATACGGACGATGGAAAAGGGTTCAATGTGGAGGAAAAAATGGAGTCAAAATCCATCGGCCTGCAAAGTATCCAGTCGAGAGTAAACTTTCTCAACGGTATAATGCAGCTTTATTCCGAACCCGGAAAAGGGGTCTCCTACAAGCTGGAAATCCCGGTATAATTCATAAGCAATTAAAGATAAATCAATTAAAAATTATAACCATGGTGTCAAAATTAATAACCTCAAAGGTCTCGGGACCGGTACAGCAGCAGATCCATTACGATCCTGTTTCGGCTAAAATAGAAGTTGTCCATTATTTTAACCTCAAGAACAACGAAGATGTCATACTGTCGAAAATCGAAAAGTTCGTCATGAACAATAAGAGTGTCAAGAAATCTCTTACTGAAAAAGTTCTTTTCGAGAAATTGAGTGGAGGCAAGATAACCCGGTACGGTACCCGGTTCCTGTACAAAATCGTACCGGGGCAGTTCAGCAGCAACCATGCCAGGAAATTCCCGGAAAAAGGCACTTCCTACCCATTATCTCATCTGCCGCACCATGTTGAAGTAATGGTGATGTGATCAGGAGCCAGCCTTAATCCGCCCCTGTAACCATCACATCCCTGGATATATTTAAAACAGCGGACGGTCCTAACGACATCCGGTAGAAAACATCTTTGGTGCTGACGACCGGCGGGGTAAACCTGTAATTGACCGAAGGCCAGTTGGTTGTACTGGTCAGGCATGCGATGGTAAGATGAGAAGTTCCATGCCTGGTTTCCTTGAAATGTCCCGGACCGCCCGGACCATCCTTAATCCCGATGGAAGCTCCTTCGAAGGGATTATGCGTTCCGGGAACCACCGTTCCGTAACAGAATTCAATAATATTTGAAGTCTCATAAAGCTTCACCTGGAAATTCAAGCGTGCTGTTGATCCGGTCCTGTATGCAAGGATATTTTTCCATTCTGCCGTGAATACGCGGTTGGGAGATGATCCCTGTACAAGGTATGATATCGAGGCACTACCGTCGGCCATCAGGTCATCCCACCAGGGTGCAACCAGCGTATTCGGATCAGATGAATTGAACAGGCTGATATTCCTTCCTGAAGTGGAATCCACTCCGGTCAGGTTGAACGACATCCAGCCGTTCGTATTGATCCGGACCTGGGAATATTCCGTGCCCAGGTATTTGAAATTGAATCCGATGCTAACGTCGGCATGGGAATCATCGCCGAACGGTCCGGCGGCAGCGCCGGAGACAGGGGTCATACCTCCCGGGAAATTTGTCAGCACATAAGCAGCAGCATAGTTCACCGGTGAAACACCGGCAGAGACCGAACCGGGAACAGGGTCGACAAATTCCACTGTGCCGAGGCCCGGTGTGAATTTCCCGGAATTTTTCCAGTTCCCTCCTACCTGAACCAGCGCTGAGTTTGTGACGGTTAAATTGAACCCGGGATTGATGATCAGATCACCGCTCACACTTAATTGCGCATATCCGTTCAGCGTGACGTTCCCGCAAAACTCTCCTAAGACCATATTTCCATTGATGACAGGCCAATGGGCTGGCAGCGGACTGGAATTGATCACAACATTGTCGAATTTTTCAGGAACGAGACCATTCTGCCAGTTCGCTCCGACATTCCAGTCACCGGAAGTTAATCCGGTCCAGATGTACTGACCAGGAACGACAAAACCATTTCCATAGAAATTTTCCGAAGGGGCATCATACAGGACTTCACCCGTATTGGCGTTCAGAAACTGGCAATCATCCCCTTCGTCGAACCAGGAAATGTCGGCAGATCCCCCGTTATATGAAAATGTGACGTGCATGATCTCTTTGCCATCGGCATAATCACCGGTAACGTTCGGAGAATGTATCCGCAGCCTTCCGGGATACAGGGTAGTGGCTGTGAAATTGCGTGCGATCCCGGTATCGGGCGCAGTGCAGCAATACGCCATTTCCATGGGGTCATAATCCAGGGTAAGAGTCATGGCACTGATATCGAAGAAATTTTCAGCCTTTATGCCCAGGGTGACAAAGCTTCCGGAGTTGGTGACCGCAGAGTTAACAGCAATACCCGGGGCCATGCGGGTGGAGATGCAGTTATCCTCGAGCGGCATTCCGAATGGTTGTCCCGGGATCGTATCGTAATCCCAGTTGAATTGCTTGACCCGCTCATTGGTAATACAGGACTGCATGGGGTATGGCGCAACGGCAGTCATTACCAGGCCGCATGACCCGGTTAAGAATCCGCCGTTTAACGGATCCTGTTCAAGATCCCAGATCACAGAGGGGCAAAATTGATCCGTCCGGCCGGCGGTTGTATCATCGACATGGAAATAAATGCGGAAAAGCTTTGTCCAGCCATTCGTCGAGATGTAAATCGGATGATCCGCATAGATCAGTTGTACAGCGCCATTAATATATTCGGCAGGGCCGGATTCAAAACCGAACATGCCGCAGCCGCTGTTGCTGTTGCCGGTAAAGATGTAGGGGGGATTCGGATTAACAGGCGCGTATCCTCCCATGAAATCGCCCAGCGAATCAAATTCCAGGACATCATCATTGTACCAGAACCGGAGGTTCATCCCGAAGAGTTGTTGATTCTCGATATCCGACTGAAAATCAGCATCGAGACTGTAAGTTTGCGTCGAAAAATTATACTCCGGATTCGAAAATCGGACGGTGAAAACCGGAACCTGCTGGGAAAAAGCAGAAATTGTCACCAATAACAATAAAGCACCTGACAGTCGGGGCAGTCGGAGGAAGTGAACAGCAGCCATCGGCAGAGTTTCTTTAGTTAAATAGTATAAAAACCAGTTCTTTCAGGTGGTTTATCATCCATTAATCCGAAAATGTCAGAAGTGTGATATATTTTGGTGTTTAATATCCGTTAATGGCAGTATTTATAAGAATCCGGTCATGATATCCTTTTACGATCCGGGTAATTGAAAAAAACCTGAAAGCGCCTCGTGATAAGCCCGCTTTCAGGTTTAAGGATATGCCGGAGGAAGGATCTCCCAGGGTTTCAGTAATTCAGGCAGCAGCCGGAGCCACGGCCTTCATTGTATTTTTCTATTGAATGATCACCTTTTCCGTGACCTGATTCCCTTCCACATTGAGTTTCACCAGGTAGATGCCCCGCGCATAGCCGGGGAAGTCGAGTATGCGGGCATTTTCGCCTTCGGCCGCCCGGCCTTCTTCCTTGTACACCGTGTGCCCGGTCATATTGAGGACCTCGATGGCATAGATGCTTTCGGTAAGGCTGATGAACGAGAGTGTGGCGCTGCGGCTGGCGGGATTGGGATACAGATGAAAATGAAACTCTTGATGCTCCACCAGGTCCTCTTCGCTTTCTTTGGTGAAATCACAAAGTCCCAGGTAATCGCCATGAGCCAGGTGGGCGTCGATGGAATTGGTGTCCACGCAGATCTCCACCCAGGGATTGTTTGGGTTGCCGGTGCTGTGGCACATCTTCACCTTGTGGTTGCCGCTGTTGCCGGCGACGCAGCGGATATCCGAGGCGTTGACGGTGAAGCAGGCAGTCGCTGTGCAACCGCTGGCATCGGTCACGGTCACGCAGATCAACGCGGTGTCGAGCAATGTAGCCGTGATGGTGGCACTTCCTGAGCAAATAGCCGTATTCACCGGTGAGCCGCTGGCAGGGCAGGTGTTATCCTGGCAGGTACCGCCGTAGAAGGCCTCGTCGCCGCTGTTGTTGCCCTGGTTGCAGAGCAGCGGCCGGCCCAGCGACCAGCTGAAGGTGTAGGGGGCGGTGCCGCCGCTTACAGTGGCCGTGCGGGTCACGGTCTGCTGCGAAACTATCCCGAAGTAGGTGGCTACATCGGGGCCGGCGTCGACCGTAAGATCACAGGAGATGTCGCACCCCTCGTCCACCTGCCCGTCGCAGTTGTCGTCCAGGTTGTTCTCGCAAATCTCTGTCGCGCCGGGATGAACGGCTGCGTTGTTGTCGTCGCAGTCACCGGGAGCGCTCACGTAACCGGCTGGCTGTTCACAGGCCATCACGATGGCACTGGCGTCTCCGAAGCCGTCATTGTCGGCATCCTCGTACCATGTTTCCGGAACGGACAGCGATGCAATGGTGATCTCCCCGCTGGCGGCCAGACCATAGATATCCGTCACGGTGACGGAATAGGTTCCTTCGGCGACGGTGACAACCGGCCCGAACAGGGAGGGATCGCTCCAGGCAAAGGAGAATGGCGGCGTACCCCCGGTTACATTCACCGTGATCGTGCCGCTGCTTTCGCCCTGGCACAGGGCATCGGTGCCGGCCAGGCTGACCAGAAGATCGTTCAGCTGCGTATCTTTTTCATTGTCGGACAGATCGAAATCAATCGGGAGCACCTCCGCCACCCTGGCGATGATTTTTGCCCCGGGATGAGTAACCAGCCAGGAGGTGGAGAAGCTCTGCGTATTTCCGGGCGCTATGGCGATCGGTTCTTCGGTGATCAGCGTTTCCTGGCCATTGGCATCGGCGCGGAGAAATTGCAGGAGCCCGCTTCCCGCCGACTGGCCTTCATTCAGAACATCTGCCGTCAGTGTGATGTCCTGCCCGGTTACAGGGCTTTCATCCGACGCCGAGACGAACACTACGTGGTAATCGGGCGCTCCGCCCACGTAAATGGCTTTGGTGGCTTCGTTGTTCAGTTCATTGCCTTCGGCAACGGCCTCACCGTAATCGATGATGGCACGGAACACATGAACCCCGGGGACCGATGAGGACCAGGTTTGGGGTATCGCTACGGTATTCCAGTCGCCGGAAAGCAAAGGAACAACGGTAACCGAAGCCAGCGGGTCGTTATCCACCATGGTATACAACTCGATTGGCGTAGAGCCGTCGCAGCCGTTGTTCGTGTAGGATACACTGAATGAAACCGCTTCATTGATTTCAGGATTGATCTTCGACGGGAAGATATACGGGGCAAGCACCTCGTAATCAGATGTTTCAACTACATCAAAGCTCACCGTCAGTTCATTATTGCTTTCATTGGATTCCGGGTACAGGTCTTCCGGATCGGCGGTCATCCTGACCTGGTATGTCCCGGTCTGGGGGAAGTAGAAACTGCCCGGGAAATCCAGAATAAGCGGACATCCGCAGGTGTTGCCGGCATAAACGGATTCGGTTCCCAGCAACACCCAGCCGGTAAGTCCCGGGCCGCTGATCTCAAACCGGATCTGCAGGTCTGATGCTTCGTACAGGCCGTGGTTCAGGTAACCGGTCCTGAACTGGCCCGGATCGCAGAAATACTGGGTTTGGGATAAGATCAACCCACCTCCGCAGCTGAAATTTGTCAGTTCAAAATCATAGCAAAGCAACGCGTTGAAGAAATTGTTGTCATTCCGGTGCTCCGTGATATCATTGTCAGGATCGGCGGTGATGGATAGCGAAGTGCAATCGTCAACCGGGACGGGCGATTCGACGGTGACCTGCACGGACTGTTGCGGTGCCAGGGGGCCGTTGACGGTTTCGGTAATGGTAGTATTCCCGACTATAAAGGCGACATCAAACGGTTCTGTGAGGGACGACTCTCCAAGGTTGACGATCGTGGCGGTTATGCTGGCCATTCCTGCCGACATCGCATCGGCCGGTTTCACGTCCGTGAAGCTGCAGTCTTTGACTTCGAGGTCGGGCAGGCAGGGCTTGAAGCCGCTTTCAAAAGCGAAATCGTTGTTCAGCTCTGAAAGCTCTACGATCTCATCGTCGGGATCATTGAAGAGTTCAAACCCGATCAGGTCATCCTCTGAAGGAACATTAAAGACGAACGATCTCTTTGTATAATCGCCCGGACCTAGGTTCTGGATGATCTGCGACTGGGTTGACTGAAGGATGCCATTGACATAAAGATTGAATACCGAGGTGAACGGGCCGGTGGCGACCAGGCCACTGTTCAAAATGGTAAACATTACTTTATTGTTTTCAAAGCATGCCCGGTTGGAGACCAGTTCCGCCCCGGCCACCACGATATCCGGCAAAGCCGGCTTTACAATCAGGGCGATGTATTCGGTGTTGTTGTTTTCCTGGTCCTCCTCAATTTGGTTATTAAAATCAACGGTTGCGCTGAGGAAGAACTCGCCGGTGGTGTTCATGGTCAGAACGGGAAGGGCGACGGGGTACGTTTCGCCCGGTCCCAGCGGCGGGATCAGCACCTCATAAGCATTCACCGTACCGGCGGGCGGGGCGATGAACAGCGTAGTCTGCTCAGTGATCGCGCTGCAGTTATTTTGGACAAAAATGGTTCCGGTAAATGATGTGCCCGCCGCGATGACGGCACTTCCCGAGTAGGATGATGCGATCCCGGGCAGATCGATTAAAAGACTAAGGTCCGTCGGACAGGGATTTACCGGTGCTGAGAGCGTGAAGGAACCTTCTGCATCACCCGAAAGGATGTTGTCGGTGATTTCCACGGTGAAATGATATTCGCCCGGGGTATTCGGAGTGCCGTATAAGATGCAGAAGTTTCCATCCTCATCGGTATATCCGCTGAACTGTTCTTCGGTTTCGACGATGGAGATGACCACTTCGGCCCCGGCCACCGACGGGTCGTTTAGTGGCGGGTTGGTCTCGTAACTGGCGCTGCCGCAGATCTGGATCACTGTGCCAGCCGGGACAGCCGCCGGCACTGCGCTGGCCATCAGGTCCATTTCTCCGGGCAGGGACACATCGCCGCAAAGGAACGGCCGCACCGCAGCATTGTCGAATTCGCTTGATTCGTCGAGGATGTTGGTCACATCCACCGAAACCTGGACCGGGACAAACGCCGGCACATTCGGGGCCGAAATCAACTGATTCACCAGTATTGATTGCCCGGCGCTCAGCCCGGGTATTGCAATCAGCGGGTATGACGTATTGGTGTACAGGTCGGTGAACTGCACGGAAAAACTGCCCGCATCGATGTTCGAATTGTTCCGGATGAGGGCATTGACACTCAGCAGCGAGCCCGGAGCCGGGTTATTGTCGCTGAAGGTGATTTCAGATGAGATGGCCGAAAGGTTGACCGACCCCAGAAAATCCGGAGGGGTTACCGTGACCAGGAACTGGCACGAAGAGCTGTTGCCCGATTCATCGGTAGCGGTATAGGTTACGGGAGTGGAACCGACATTGAAAAAATGTCCCGGATCATAATTTGAGACCAGGCTGGCGGAAGAGCAGTTGTCGGGGGCAGACGGAGGAATCCAGCTCACGGATGCGCCCCACTGGCCTTCTTCGGCTTCCAGCGTAATGTCAGAAGGACAATCGTTGATCGCAGGGCCTTCGGTATCGTTGACCGTCACGCTGAAGGTGCAGGTTTCCGTTCCGCAGTAATTCTCCGCGGTGAGGGTAACGGTGGTTGTGCCCGCATTGAAATTGTTGCCGCTGCCTGTGCCCGAGTCACTACCTGTGGTAGCACCGAAGAAGGCATAGCTTATCGCAGGTGCAGGACTTCCTGTGGCCGAGACGTTGTAGTATACCGTCGCAAAGCAGGATCCCGCATCGTTGCCTGCGGTGATGTCCCCGGGACAAACCTGGAACCCGGGGGCTTTATCAACAGTAATTACAGTATAGGTACATTCTGAAGTATTGCAAATCCCTTCTGCCCGCACATAATAAGTATGAATTCCTTCGGAAGGGGTAACGGCGATGGTCTCACCCGTTCCGATCGGATCGCCGTTGGCGCAGCCCCCTTCATACCATACCCAGTCGGCCTCCGTACCGAGGATCCCGCCGGTCACGCTGAGATAGGTGGTGGCGCCCAGGCAGAAATTCCCGCCTTCCGACGAGGAAACCGTGGCCCCGGCGACGGAATAGACGAATCCCTCATCGATATCCCCGTCGCAGTTGTCGTCGATGCCGTTGCAAAGCTCGGCGGCGCCGGGATAAATGGCCGGATCCTCGTCATTGCAATCGCCCTGTGCCGGGCTAAACCCATCTCCGTCATTGTCACTGCCGGGAAGGATATATTCCAGCAATGCGGTTTGCTGCGGATATGAACCGTTAGCCCCGCCAAAGTCAAATTCTTTCGAGAAATTACCTGTGACCGGATTCCATTCGAATAAAACACCTGCACCGCCATTAATTGTTCCACCATCATAAGTAGTACCATAAAATTTCCCTCCGCTGAGGATCAATTGGCTTTGCGGGCTGCATCCATATTCAGAGTCACCGAAAATGTGCTCTACCGCATAAATATCTGCTAAAGGGTCCCATGTATAGATTACGCCGCAGCCGGAAGGCCCACTGAGCGCATGTCCGTAGAATTTATCCTCATAAAGCGTGAAGGACCAGGCAGGGAAACCGCCTGTTGGGTAATTAAAACCATACTCAATTGAATAGATATTTGTTGCCGGATCCCATGAAAAGATGACGCCGGCGCCGTTTGGCCCGCCAGCACTGGTTATGCCGTAGAACTTTCCCTGGTATAGGGTGAGCGCTCCAAAAGGAGTGTTGCCATTCAACTCATCAAATTCAAACTTTTTAGTAAAGAGGTTGGTCCCCGGGTCCCATTCATAAATATAGCCGTAATAATCGGGGCCGCCTATACCGGTCACGCCATAGAATTTCCCGTTGTATAATGCCAGGCAACCCATTGGATAAACAGCATAACCATTTTCATCTAAAAAATCGTATTTGTTTGTAAAAGTATTTGAGACCGGGTCATACTCGAAGATAATTCCGTGACCGTATGCCCCCCCTCCGGTTGTGGTTCCATATATTTTATTCTGATATAGCGTCAAATCACCGGCGGGCGCTCCACCATTCGCATTATCAAAATTATGTCTTATTAAATAGGCCTGGGCCACCGGATCCCATTCATATATGACTCCGCTTCCTCCTCCCTCTAATGCTAATCCGATAAATTTACCGTCATGCAACAATAAACTGGAAGAAGGCCAGGATCCGTTGCTTCCTCCGAAATCAAACTTTTTGGTGTACGTATTGGTCGCCGGATCATATTCAAATAAAACGCCGGAATCATTAGTACCGCCCTGTGTGGTCACACCGTATAAGACGGCCTGGCTTTTTAATGAATTTATCCCTACCCAGCCTATGATGAAGAGGATGATTAAACGGGTAATGGTCTTTTTCATGATTTAAGATTTTTATTGGTTAATGAATTATTTTCACTTCCATGGCACAGATACATGCATCTGATTTAATGCATATTTCAGGATGTAAAATTGGGAATTCAGAAAGCGGAAGTAAATAACCCGTTCGGGGGATTTTAGAAACTCACCCCCTTTGTCCCCCTCTCTTTGAAAAGAGAGGGGGAAGCCGAAGGCGGGGGTGAGTTTTTTACCTCCGGAACGCCTTGTTGATGGCCTCGGTGCGGGTCTGCACCTGCAGCTTGTCGTAAATGTTGTGGATGTGCTTCTTGACGGTTTCTTTGCTGATGAACAGCTCGGTGGCGATCTCTTTGTAGAGGTAGCCTTTGGCCAGGAAATCCAGGATCTCCAGCTCGCGCTCGGTGAGGCACTCGGCGGCGGCGGAAGGCTTATTGCTTTTCTGCATATAGGCCACCACACGCCGGGCGATCTCGCTGCTCATGGGCGAGCCGCCCGCGTTGAGGTCGCGGATGGCTTCGAGGATCTGCGCAGGTGAGGTGCGCTTGAGCATGTAGCCCGTGGCGCCCGACTGCAGCGCGCTGAAGATGTAATCGTCGTCGTCGTACACCGTGCTGATCATGAACTGGGTACCGGGCATGCGGGGCTGCAGCGCTTTCATGCATTCGATCCCGCTGATGCCCGGCAGGCCGATGTCCATCAGCACCACGTCGATGCCGCCGGCAGGCATCTTATCCAGCGCTTCTTCCGCGCTGGAAAAGACATGCACGCACTCGAAACCGACAGATCCGTTGATCAGCACCCGGAGGGCTTCCCGGATATCGTCGGTGTCTTCGACAATGGCTACGGTGATTTTATCTTCATTCATCCTGCTGCAAAATTACATTGATACGGGCACGGGTTCAATAACCCTTTCGGGTCATTTCACGGCACCGGCACATTCAGCGTGATCTTCGTCCCCTGGTGATTTTCAATGTCAATCTCTCCTTTCACGGCTTCCATTCGCTGCTGCATATTATTCAGCCCGTTGCCGTAACGCCCTGTTTCTTTTTCCGGTATCCCGGTGCCGTTGTCCTGGATGACGATCATTAACACTTCATCTTTTATGGCAAAGCCAAGTTTAGCCTCAGTGGCCTGCGAATGTTTGTAGATGTTGTGCAGCGCCTCTTTTACGGTATAGAAGATCTCCCGGCGCAGGTCCCCGCTGATAGGTATCCCTGAGATCCCGCCGGTGGAAGTGATCTTAATGTTCACGGCCGAGTCGTCGAAGAATTCGGCAGCGTAGCGACGGATATAGGCCACCAGGCTTTCCAGGTAGTCGTTGTTGGCGTTCAAAGCCCAGATGATCTCACTGATGTTGGCCGAGAGATCCTTGGAAATGCTTGCGATCTTTTCGGCTTCTTTCTTCATTTCCGGCGTCTTCGCCTCGTTCTTCACCAGTTCGGTCAGCAGCATGATGCGCGACAGGCCCGAGCCCACGTCGTCGTGCAGGTCAGCACTGATCCGCTTTCGTTCGCTGATGATAGCCTGCTGCTGCTCCAGCCTCTTGCGGAGGCGGAAAGAGCGGAACAGCAGGAAGCCGGTTATAAAGAGCAGAATTATCCCGGCGAGCATGCCATGGCGAATAGCTTTCTGCTTGCTAAGCTGCAGCGATTTGATCTCGTTATCCTTATTGAGCAGTTCGATCTCCTGGTCTTTCTTTTCGGTTTCGTACTGGAGTTGAAGTTCCGAGATCTGGCGCTGGCTATCTTCATTGATCAGGCTGTCTTTATATAGAACGTACATTTTGTAATTTTCAAGAGCCTGAGCGAAGTTTCCTTCTGTACTATCCAATTTTGAATAAAGCAAATAACCACTAATAATTTCTCTTTTATTGCCAACAGTCTTTGACAAGGTAAGGGATTCATCCAGGCATTTCCTGGCCATCTGGTAATTACCCAAATACCTGTATATATTTCCAAGGATTAATAATGAATTAGAAACTTGTTCATTTTCCCCGGTTTCTCGCCTAATTTGAAGGGCTATGATCGAATTCTTTAACGCTTCTGGATAATTACCTTGCTTTCTGTAAACAATGCTGATATTTGAGTGGGCATTTGCCATACTTGGTTTATCACCCATTTCTTCTGATACTTCTGAACTATTTCTGAAATATTTTAATGCGAGCTCTAAATTTCCTTCGTCCAAATATATTGTACCGATGTTATTGTATGATCTTGAAATTCCTCGCCGACTTCCTATCTCTTCATATATTCGGAGTGCAGCATGCTGATTGTTCAGTTGTTCTTGAATATTATTCATACGAGCATAAATAATGGCTATGTTATTATAACAATCAGCAATTCCTGCTTTATCAAAGATCTCTTCCTTTATCCTAAGTGCGGTAAGGTATTGATTCAACGCTTCCGGATAATTACCCATTGATTCATAAATATTTCCTAAATTGGACAGTGCATTCGAAGCCCCTCTCTTATTTCCTATTTCATCATATACGTTTAGTGATTTTATTTGATTTATTAAAGCTTCCTCAAAATTCCCCTGGTCAAAATACGTATTTCCTAAATTTCCATAAATTCCTGCAGCTTGAGATTTATCGCCTATTTCAATGGCGATTTTCAATGCCTTCATATAATTATTCAATCCTTCAAGATGATTACCCTGAAGGTTTTGGGTAGTTCCGATATTATTGTAACTTCTCCCAATTCCTTCTTTATAATTTGCTTCCTGACCTATCCTGAGTGCTGCCATATGATTCTTCAACGCCGCTTCATAATTTCCCTGGGATCTACACAGAACACCAATCATATTAAATGCGTCAGAAGTGCCTGTGGAATAACCCAATTCCACCCCCAGGTCAAGGGCATTACTTCCATATTGCATGGCTGAATCATAATTGCCAAGAAAATAGTATTGTTGCGCTAATGAATACAGGTTGTCGACCTTGTCTGTGTTTTTTTCTCCGGATTGTATCATAGTTAGCAGCGAGTCGATCTTCGCCTGGGGCTGCCCCTGGACGGGCAGGGCCGAGATCAGCGATGCAAAGGCCAGAATGGATGCCGCCAGCCAGTTTCCGGCGGTTTTTCCAGGGGACTTTAAAATGTTGAAGACTGATTTCATAAACTAGAACTTTAATAAAACATGCATCCGGTAACTCAAATGCCGACCTTAAAAGCTTTCAAATATTTTCACAGGACCGGAACCTTCATCGTGATCTTTGTGCCCTCGTGATTTTCGATGCTGAAACTGCCCCTGACGGCCTCCATCCGCTGGCGCATATTGTTCAGCCCGTTGCCGTGTACCTTCGACGGCTCCTCCGGGATCCCCCGGCCGTTGTCGCGGATCTCCACGGCCAGTTCGCCCTCGTTCAGCGTAAAGCTGAGTTCCGCCTCCGAAGCACCGGAATGCTTCATGATGTTGTGCAGCGCCTCTTTCACGGTATAAAAGATATCCCGGCGTTTTTCCCCGCTGAGGGGGATCTCCGCGATCCCGCCGTGAGTGCTGATCTTAAGTTTCACCGCGGCATCTTCGAAGAATTCCGCAGCATAGCGCCGGATGTAGGCCACCAGGCTCTCCAGCGTGTCGTTGTTGGCGTTCAGCGCCCAGATGATCTCGCTGATATTGGCCGAGAGCTCTTTGGAAATGCCGGCGATCTTTTCGGCTTCCTGCTTCATCTCCGGCGTTCGGGCCTCGTTCTTCACCAGTTCGGTCAGCAGCATGATGCGGGAAAGGCCCGAGCCTACGTCGTCGTGCAGGTCGGCGCTGATGCGCCTGCGTTCGCTGATGATGGCCTGCTGCTGCTCCAGCTTCTTGCGGAGCCTAAAGGATCTGAATAAGAAAAATCCGGCCAGGAAGAGCAGAATAATGCCCGCGATCATGCCATGGCGTATCGCTTTTTGCTTTGAAAGCTGCAGTGATTTGATCTCGTTGTCTTTATTCAGCAGCTCGATCTCCTGGTCTTTCTTTTCGGTTTCGTATTGGAGTTTCAGTTGTGATATTTTGTTGGTGCTCTCCTCACCACGCAGGCTGTCTAAATAAAGATTATGCAGTTTGTACGATTCTAGCGATTGTTTAAAATCTCCTTCGGCGCTGTCCAATAAATATATGTTTCGATAGATGAACGATAAATTACTTATATTACCAACTAATTGTGCTATTGATAGTCCTTTTTCAAGGTACATCCTTGCAGACTGGTATTCACCAAGAAACATGCTCAGTTTTCCGAGTTGTCCGTAACTTCCTGATACAGCAGCTTGAGATCCTGTTTCTTCATTAAGGGTCAAAGCCTCAAGGAAATGTTTCTTAGCTTCCTGATAGTTACCCAAATCCATGTGAATTCCACCAATATTATTATGGCATTTTGCCATGCTGGATTTATTACCAAATTCTACCTGGATTCTTAATGCATTCTGGAAATATACCAGGGCCTTCTCTTGATTGTTTTCCACCCCTCCCAAATTGTTATACAAAACGGCCATTGAAAGTTTATCGCCTGATTTCTCCGCAATTTTAAGTGAGGCCATATAATTACGTTTTGCTTCTTCTTTATCTCCCAATTGAAAATATATGTTAGCAATATCAATGTAAGCAATTATTATTTCAGGATTATTTCCGGTTTCTTCGGCGATCTTTAAATAATCCATCTGGTACTTCAACGCATCAGAAAGATTTCCCTTTGATGCATAAATCCGGCCAATGTTAGAATATGATTTAATAATACTGAATTGATCCCCGATTTCTTTGAAAATTGTTAGTCCTGCCAAAGTACTTTCAAGCGCTTCATCATAATTGTCGAGTGCCCACCAGCACATTCCATTATTAAATAACGCTTTCGCCATAGTTTTTTTGTCTCTATTTTCCTCGCAGAGATTCTTGGCTTTGATATTATGCTCTATTGCATCCATATAAGAACCTTTATATAGAAGAGCCTTGCCGATACCCAAATGAGCCAGCGCCATTCCTCTGCGGAATTCAATTTTATTCGCGAGAGCTAATGCCGAATCACCATATTTCACTGCCATGTCAAAATTTCTGATATCACTGTGGAGGCTGCCGAGGGACGATAAGTTTATAACCAGTGTGGTATCCTCCGGGGCATTTTTGATCACATTCTTCAGCGAGTCGATCTTCTGTTGCGCCTGGCTGTATGCATTGGTAATCAGGCCAACAGCCATGATGAAGGTCAGCAAGGCTTTCTTTAAATAAAATCCTGGGATAGCTTTGGGGATTGGCATGGTTTCAGGACTGGATCATTGGTCAGTAACAATCATTAAAAATAAAAGATAATACATGGCGGTATAAATATATATAGATATCAACATATTAACAGTTTTTATTTAAGGATTATTCTTAAAAAATTGTTAATTTTTTAAAGATTTCCTGGAGAAGCTATAATTGTATCCTAAGTGCTGAAATAATCCACACAAAGATCGCCAGGATGAAAGGCAAAGCACGCAAAATTTTTATTCTAAACTAATTGCATTTTGCGTGCTCTGCTAAATCTTTGCGCTCTTTGCGTGGAAAAAAAGACCATAGAGACAGGCTCCTGGCTGTCTGAAAGAGCCTGATCTTATTCCATCACGCACCGGACCGACATTCCGTAGGACCGCCACTGATCCCAGTTTGGGGCATAGACCTGAAAAATGACCGATTCGGAATCCCAGCTCAACTCACGATAAAACGCATAACCACCCTGCAATGAAGCGGTCCAGAAATAGCTCTTGTAGCTAAAGCCATAGAAGCTGCCGGTTTCAGCCCTTCTGCCAGCAGGCAGCGCAGTAAAACCGCTGAGATTGTCCGCAGGGTTCGGTGCCGACCAGTGATCCAGCCCGGCTTCTTTGAGCTTCCTGCCTATATAGGGTATTGTATGGGTAACCGTGGAATTGTCCCCAAGATAATCCTGCAGGATATCCCAGTCCGCTTTTGTTGGCACACGCCAGCCCACGGGAGCTATGTTGCGGGCATCCGTTGCTGCATACCAGTTGTACAATTTGCCATAAGTTGCATCGTTACCGGGGTCATTGTTGTAATGACACCAGCCTCCCCTATCTGTACCTAGTTTAAGGTTTCTCCACTCTGTCGGGTCCGCAACATGCTGGACAATATCGCCATTACGATAACGGGTGACCCTGAGGTTCTCGAGCATCCAGGTCTGTGTTCCAAGGGTGATAGTCTGGTAGACGTTGCCGTCGATGTCGGTCATGGTGCCATACACCGGCGGGATGAGGGTGGTGAACGACAGCTCGTTGCCGTACTTGGTCACGCCGTTCTTCTTGGTGGCATAAGCACGGATGTAATACGTGGTGGCCGAGTCGAGCCCGGTCAGCGAAACGGTGAAAGTACCCGTTCCCGCGCCTGAAGATACCTTTGGACCTGAAATCGTGGGAGCCGGACTGGTACCGTAACAAACACCCCTGTCAACAATTCTGATCGAGCCGGTGCCGGAAACAGTTATTTTCCCGCCCGCCGTGGCAGTGGTATAAGTAATATCCGGTGAAAAATAAGTGGTAACCACGCTGAGCGTTGCTTTTTCTTCCCCAGGATATTCCGGATTGCCTCCTGCCGGAAGGTCGTTCTCCTCTTTGCTGCAGGCAAAAATTATAACCGTGAGAGCGATGAGACTAATGATCTTTTTCATGATGTTCTGTTTTTAATGAATAATTTATCTGAATTAAACTTGGCTCAGGCACATTTCCGGGATCCATACCGCCTTAAACTTGCTCAATTTCGTACCAGGGATCCACGATGTAAAATTCGGGAGAACGGAAGCGGAAGTAAATAACCCTTTTGGGGGATTTTATTCCATTATTGTTAATGGCATGTTAAAATCAATATATCAGAACCTATCCATATTACCTTTACCTAATATTTTCCATTCCAGGTCTTTACAATCGATCAACCCATTAATTGGTCAACGCATGAAAACTATTTTCCCACTTGCAGTTTCGTTCTGCGCCTTTGTGCTTCATGTTTCTGTAACCGCACAATCAGATCCAGGCAAGACAGATCATCCTTCTTTTAAAAACACCCAGGCGAATAGCATCAGGGGCAAAACACCTCATTCAGGTCCCGGCAGGGATATCAACACGGTTTATATCACTGCAGACGGCAAGGTTGGCATCGGTGTCTCCGCCCCGGTTAATAAACTCAGTGTGGATGGGGACATCCATGTTACAGATTCGATCCTGGTGGAGGGAGGCAGACTGGTAACCGGGGATTTCAGGGGAGCGACGCTGAACGGAGTGATCAATTGCGGCGGAGCATATCGGACCTATACCAATACCCTGAGTGACTTGGTTGACCCGCTTCCGGATTATGCGGTGGGAGACGAGGATCTGTACATCCAGGATATCCTGGAGGTTGGGACACAGGCCTATAAACCGGGTGGTGGCAGTTGGGCGACCCTGTCCGATTCCCGTTTCAAAAGGAATATAGAACCATTCACCGACGGGCTGGCCAAAGTCATGCAGATCAGGCCGGTTTCTTTCCAGTACAATGAGCGGGCCAGCCTTACTGACGCGAACAGGCGCTATATCGGGGTCCTGGCACAGGATATGATCGCCATAGCGCCTTACATGGTGGAAGAAGTGTCACTGGGCCAGGTAGTCAGGGAGGTTGAGAATGGCGTGGATGAGGTCCTTGAGCCGGGCACTCCTGGTTACACGTTTGACCCGTCGGCCCTGGATTATATCATGATCAATGCCATCCAGGAGCTGGAGCATAAGATCGAAGCCCAAAACCGGCGCATAGCAGCGCTCGAAGAGGAGAATGTTTTGCTGAAAGTAGACGCAGTAAACCCGAAGCGGTAGCATTTTGCATTTCACATTTCGCAGTGGCATTTCTCAATAATTGCGAGATCCAAACTGTAAAATGCGAAATGTGAAATGTGAAATGAATCCATGCACCCCGACGTCTCTGCCGTAAAAAAAAACAATTGTCCAACTGTCCAACTGCTAACTGTCCAACTTTTTAGGTCGGGATGGTGAGATTATTTTTCGTTGCCTCACCGCGACTGAACCTGGCGCTTCCCTCGTCTCCGCCGGCTGGCGGATCCTCGGGATCCCGCCTTTGGCGGGACCGCACCAGCTTAGGTCGCTAATGCGGCAACGGGTATTTTGGTTTTTTAAACACCAGTTGTGGCGGAGCGACCTTGGGACGCGGACTGAGTCCCGACGCAAGGCGGGGCGAAGGAGCGTTCCAGTCGCGGAACCACAACGAAAAAAAATAATTCCAGGTAACTTTAGTATGAACCATTGCCATGATCGGCATTCAAACTTTTTAATCAGGAATTGGTATACTAATCCAATAAAAATCCTATCTTTGCACTCCCAAAACAGGGCGGGATGTAGCGCAGCCCGGTTAGCGCGCCACGTTCGGGACGTGGAGGTCGTGAGTTCGAATCTCACCATCCCGACAAAGACCCCAGGATTGATCTAAAGCCTGGGGTCTTTTATATAAATCTTATAACCATCTCTAATGGAGAGAAAAAACTGGCAAGCCAATTTCTTCAGGGCTGAGTCAGCCTGTGACTTTCCGGTAAGGACAAAACCTAATAAGTAACCGTCCAGGAGACATCCCCGGTACCGCTGCTGCCATCGGAAGTGAGGGTAACCAGTGTTTCCCCGCTGCCTTTGATTTTATCGAACTTTCCCTTACCTTCACCGATGGATTCTGTCACTACAAAGATCATGTTGCCGGTCATCTGAGATGAACCGTTCAGACTGATAAAACTGTCCCCAGGGTCTTCTCCTGAGTATGTAGTTTCAAAATCTATACCCTGACCCGATACAAAATCAAATGTAAATGATGATTCAAAGGTAAGTTTACCAATGTCGGACAGGTTACCCGTGCCGGCGAAAGAGATTTTTGCCTTCAAAGGCTGTTGCGTCAAGGTGTCCACCTCAATTGGCACAAAACCACTCTGGGTGTAGCTAAATGTTCCAGTAACCAGTTTGTCTTCGATGGTGTACTTTTTATCCTTCTCGCAAGATATTAAAAGCGCCAGTACAGCAAAAGTCAACAATGGTCGGATAAACGAAATCTGTTTCATTTTTGTAAGGATTAATTGTTAATAACAGAAACTTGGCTGATTTGAGTTATAAAATTATATGTGTATATTTCTAATTGTCAATCTATTTAACAATGCCTTAACAATAAATGTCAAAGGTTCCGGATCACGATCCGGCTGATTACCGCAACTCTTCAGAAGGGTCAAAAACTTGCAAAACCAGTTTGAGAAATATGCCTCGTCCGGAAGGCCGGATTTAAAAATAGCCCTGCCTGGCGAAAATGTGGTGTACATGAACAGAATACCTAAATTTGCTTTTAAGTGCTGCCGGAGGATAGTTCCGGTCAGTCAATTGTAAAACAACAATTAATATGAAGCGGTCAATTATTTTCTTTCTGATGTACCTGACCGGGCTTTTACTTCCAGAATACCTGTCAGCCCAGCAATCGGGACCTTCTTACTCCATATCGCCCGTTCCATTTACGGCCGTTCATGTGAATGATCATTTCTGGGCGCCCAGGATAAAGGTCAACCATGAGGTGACCATCCCCATCGCCATTCAAAAAAGCAAGGAAACCGGACGGATCAGGAATTTCATGATCGCCGGGGGGATCGAAGAGGGAGCTTTCTGCACCCTTTATCCCTTCGACGATTCGGATGTTTTTAAAATCATCGAAGGAGCCAGTTATTCCCTTCAGACTTTCGATGACCCACATCTTTCCATGGTCATCGATACGATCATTCAGTATATTGCCTTCGCCCAGGAACCGGACGGCTACCTTTATACCAACCGGACCATCGATCCGGAGCACACGCACGAATGGGTAGGAAAAGAACGCTGGGAGAAAGCCCCCGAACTCAGTCACGAACTCTATAACATCGGCCATCTTTACGAGGCAGCCGTGGCACATTACCAGGCTACCGGTAAGAGGACCCTCCTGGATGTGGCGATCAAAAGCGCCGACCTGGTTTATAATGATTTCATCGGAAAACAACTCCCCTACTATCCCGGCCACCAGGTCATTGAAATGGGACTGGTCAAGCTTTACGGGGTCACGGGCGATGAAAGGTATCTCGAACTCGCGCAATACATGCTGGACATCCGCCACGGCGGGGATGAATACAACCAGGCCCACAAACCCGTTGCAGAGCAGGATAAAATCGTGGGACATGCGGTCCGTGCCACCTATATGTATTCCGGGATGGCCGACATGGCAGCGATCACGGGCAACCACGCTTATACGGAAGCCCTGGACAAGATCTGGGACGATCTCATCGGAACCAAATACTACATCACCGGCGGGATCGGTTCCGGAAGCGATAATGAAGGTTTCGGGGAGCCATATTACCTTCCCAACCTCACTGCCTATTGCGAAACCTGTGCTTCCATCAGCAATGTCTTCTGGAATTACCGGATGTTCCTCTTGCATGGCGACTCCAAATACATCGACATCCTCGAACGGACCCTGTACAATGCCTTGTTGTCGGGTGTTTCATTGAGCGGCGACCGCTTTTTCTATCCCAATCCGCTGGAATCGCATGGCCAGCACCAACGGGCCGCCTGGTTCGGCTGTGCCTGTTGCCCCGGGAATATCTGCCGCTTCATCCCATCGCTCCCGGGATACATTTATGCCAGGGACCATTCCACCATCTTCCTGAACCTTTACATCCAGAATGCCACTGAAATAGACCTCCAGGGAAATAAAGTCGAAATTGTTCAGACGACCGAATATCCCTGGGAGGGTAGAGTAAAGGTCATGGTAAATCCTGATGTCTCCGGCACATTCTCAATTGCCTTGCGCATTCCGGGCTGGGCAAGGGGTGAGCCCGTACCGGGCGACCTGTACTATTTCCTGCCCCGCGATCCTGCGGTGACCATCGTTTCCGTTCCTTCATACGGCATTGCGGTTAACGGGAAACCGGCCAGATACAAGTTTGAAAAGGGCTATGCCATTATTGAAAGGGCCTGGCAAAAAGGAGATGAGATTGAACTTTATCTCCCCATGGAAGTTGAAAAAATCGTTGCCAATCCCCTGGTGGAGGCTGATCGGGAAAGATTTGCCCTGCAGCGGGGGCCTGTCGTATACTGCCTGGAATGGCCGGATAATCCGGAAGGACATGTGCTGGACCTGGTGCTTGATTCCAACGCTGTGATCGCATCATCTTTCGATCCGACCAGGCTGAATGGTGTACAGATACTGACCGGCAAGGCCCAAGTTGCCATCCGTTCTGAGAATGGCAATACATTGGCTGGCGAAAAGGATTTCACCGCCATTCCCTATTTCACCTGGGCAAACCGCGGACCAGGCGAAATGGAGGTCTGGATGGCTGCTGCGCCCGGGGTTGCCATCACGGATAAACCATAAAACCATTGGGACCTGGATATTATTTTCTGACCCATCCGAAATATAGTAAAGTAAATTATTATACGTAATTTTATGGATGACATCCCAGGGGGCTAAGAAATTTCATCCATGAGATTATGATATTCCGGAAACTCGTGTTTTTGACGTTACTCTATGGTGGATTAAGCCCGGTTATCCGGGCACAACCCACTGTGACGGTTCGTTTTGCCAATCCCGATTACGATTTTTCCACCCAAACCTATTGTCTGGATGCTGAATTTCAATCGGATTCAGAAGAAGTGATCCTTTTTGGCATGAATGTCCGGTTCTGGTATGATGACAACATCCTAGAATATTTGTCAATGGGTGAGTTCATCGACGGTTACGCTCAATCCAGTCCGAACCCTCCCCTTACTTTCACCGGCACCGATACCCTCGGTTCGGAACTTTTCGGATTTGACGGGCCGGCAGAATATATCAACGGTGGAATAGTGTGGGTGAATTCCTCGGATACCATCCATTTATCGACCACTGGCTGGACTAAACTTTTCAATATCTGTTTTCATGTCGACGACTCAACTGCCGGGTATTCGGATAACTTTTCCCCCAGTGTCATCTGGGATATTGAACAGGATCATACGAACGGCGGTTTTCTGACCGGGTCCCAGGGAATGGTGATAACCGTGGCCGCCCCTCCCCCTTATCAATCAGGCCCTGCCAATGAAAATGCCATCCATTTTAATTGGGTTTATGATGATCCTCCCGACCCACCGTACGGTTACCCTGTCAGCATGAACGGAATATCCACCCGGGTGGCGCCACTGATCCAAATAGATTCTACCCTTGCGTTTGCTGATGAATATAAAACCTTCTCCGTCAGAGCCTGGCACTTTTTTGACATCAGTTCCATGTCGCTTACTTTAGATTATGATCCCGTCGTTTTGAATTATTGCTGCTGCGTCCCGTCAGGGGAAATTACTCCCGACTTCATTTCTTCCCTGATGTATCCGGGCAGGCTGCAGTTCACAGCTTCGAACCTGGAGACTGATTTCGGCAGTGGCAGCACCATATTTTCCGTCATTTTCAAATACAACGGAAGCGCTTCGACACTCACCTGGTATGATGACGGTCCGTCCTGCCAGTTTGTCAATTCCTATACAGGACTAATCCTTTACGACACTCCCCGGGCATCGTTTTATAAGGACGGATATGTGACAACCGGTGAATTTATTTGGTCAGGAGGATATTCATCTGATTGGAATAATAAGTCTAACTGGCAATACGGAATTATCCCGGGTCCGTTTGATGATGCGACGGTGAATTCTTCCCCATTGCCTGCCAACTGGCCCGCTTATAACGGTCATTTTACTTTAGGCGACCAAAGCAGGAATTTAACCCTGAATGGGACTTCCTCGCTGAGTATTTCCGGAAATCTGGCAATCAAACCGGGGCATGTCCTGGATATTGAAAATGCAGGGCTGGTGCAAATCGGAGGCGATTGGACCAACTCGGGCACTTTCAATCCGGGAACAGGCACCATAGTATTTACCAGCGCGTTACCAGGCCATATCAAGTCGGGCCCAAATCCCCGGAATTATACAGCAGCATACGGTTTATCTGTATTCCCTCGCGGAATGGTTGGCCTGAGCGGAGGATTTTCCGGTCCTTCAGGCGACAATGCCCATGTTGATATAAACCTGGGTTTTATTTTTAATTATCTCGGAATCGGATATTCTCAGGTCAGGATCAACACCAACGGATGGCTTTCATTTATTCTGACCGGTGATGATGCCAGTTCAGCAGACAATTTGCGGCTCTATGAAAATTCATCCCCTGCTGCAGCCGTAGCACCCTGGTGGGATGACCTGCTAGCAGACGGAAGCTCGTCCGTTACATACAAAACCGAAGGAACCGCACCTGACAGGATCTTTACATCTGAATGGAAAAATATCCTGGCATTTCAATCCGGTTCCTCCGCAAGGCTTAATTTCCAGGTGAAATTGCTGGAATCGTCCAATATTATCGAATTCCATTACGGCGATGTCCTGGCAGGAACCCATAATACAGCAGAGGGCGCTTCAGTCGGGATCAAGGATCTGGAAGGGGGTCCGGGTAATTTCAAGGAAGCTGCCATCGGAACTTCTCATCTGATGATCGGATGCCTTCGCAGCGATTTGCACTGGCCGGCAGTCAACTACCGGTTTACGCCACCGGAGGAAAACAATGCGGAAGTTTTTCACAAAATATCCGTGACACTTTCTTCACCGCTGAATGTGGAAAGGAATGTAATTATTACCGGCACTGAATAAGCTTTATCGCTCCAGGCGAGGATTAATGACATTGTTGTTCCTGGAGCCGAAATTGTACGCCAACCCGACCGTTACATAATAGCTGAGCCCCTTCTCCATTTCAGTTTGCCCGCTGATGACACTTCCAAGGTCTTCCATTTCTTTCCTGAGCGAGACCTGGTTCCTGAAATACGAGCAATTGCCGGTGAATACAACCGACATCCCTTCAAGAGGTCTGACCTGTGAAAGACTGACGGCAGCCATCAAGGAAGAACCCAGCGAATAATGTGAAAGGTCATTAAGGTAATGATTGGCAAATGCCGAAGCCGAAACGGTTCCCCAGGAATCCAGGTAACTGAAAATAAACTCAAGCTCGTGCTGAAACAGATCATCTGTCATCCGGTCGTTCACCGTCAAGGATTTATAATCACTGTGCTCAAAGGTTGCCGAATAAATGAGCCGGCACTGCTTCATGCTCGATTCAGCGTATTCGAAAAGGTTGAATTCAATTGCCGGACCAATGGATATGCGGTAATCCAGGTTTGAATAATCACTTTTGCTCAGGGTACCTGTTGCACCCAGTCCGGCATGCTTACCCAGACTCCATACCACCAGGTTTCGGTTGTACAAATTCGTATTCCCGGATTTCATCTCCAGTATAAGCGAATCCCCGTCATACAAGCTCAGCCTGGTTTTACTCCAGCCAATCCCGTTACCGGACTGTACCTTGAATTTCTCTGTTACTCTGCTAATATTGAAATGCCCGGAAAAGCTCAGATCTTCCATGGTTTTATCGCTGGCAAACGCCCCGTCGGCCCCAACCTGGAAAGCCCAGCTATTCCACCGGTCGTCATTTTGTCCTCCTTCTAAAACGGATGAAACTTCATCTATCGTCAAACTGATCTTATCAGCCTGGTCGGTCTGTAGAATAAAAGGTGCCAGGCCGGTTTTGATCCTGTCCAGGATAGTGGACCGGATGACCTCATCGGTGTCCTCCCTGCCGGTTGAAAAATAAATGGAATAGGAAAGGCCGTCGAAACGTTGTCTCCCTTTGAAAAGAAGTGTGTAAGACTGCCCGCCACTGCCAGTGGTAACGGAAGAAATCACTATATGCACATCGGCTGCAGCGGGGTCAGTTACGTAGTTTACCAGTTCAAACCGGGACCTGAAATAATCCAGATCGCAAAATTCACAATCGATGTAAAGATTGAGCGCCCTTCTGCTTTCGATGTCGGGCCCGATGGTGTTGGGTAAATGGCCTGCCTGGCAAACTCCCCAGAAATACACCGATATTAATATCAGAATGGTTTTCATCGTCCTGGATTTTAATCTTATCAAACTTACATCAGGCCCGCTTCAAATGCCTCAGTAAAAACACTGAAAAAAAATGTTGAATGAAATCCACCATGATTACCAATGCATCTCATCCTAATTTTAGTTCATAATCAAAATCAAACCATTAATCTAAAAAAACGGAGGTTATTATGAAAACTTTAAAATTATTCCTGGTTGCGACGATCCTGACCTGCTCGGTGGTCAATCTCGCTTATGCAGACGGCATTATCAAAGAAAAACCGAAGAAAGTCTGCAACATTGTGTTTGCCAAAGCGGTACAGGATCCTAACCTGGTACTTGCCATGAAGGCTCAGCTGAATCCAGGTTTTCTCGAACTGAGCAAACCGTTGTATCTGGTGGAAGTGAGGTACAACGGGGCTATCTACCGGATCCTCGGATCACGTCAGCAATGGGTTTCCTTCTTCTGGCATATCAAATTGGAAATGACTGCTCCAGCGAACGGAGCTTTGATCAGCAACTGATCCTTAAAAGAAGGATGAAGAGAAAAAGGGACGTCCTGCAGGCAGGACGTCCCTTTTTTATTTTCCGGTCAGGATAAATTGACAAACAAAGGTAGCCGAACGGTATATTGCACACCTTCTCCGGGTCTGGAACGAATATCGAGTGAACCATTGAGAAAACTTACCCGGGATTGGATACTTTTAAGTCCAATCGTTTGATTTTCTAGTGTTCTTTCCACATCAAACCCTTTTCCGTTATCGGAATATTCAATCAGGAGATGGTTACGCAGATTTTGGATTCTAATCAGCATTTGCCGGGCGTTGGCGTGCTTCAGTGTATTATTGACCATTTCCTGGATAATCCGGTAAAGCATGATCTCCTGGTTCTCGGGAAGCCTGGGAATATCGTCAGCCATATCGATTTCAGCTCGGATACTTCCACTATTATTAAGGTTTTCGACAAGGTCTTTCAGGGCTTCGAGAAGTCCCAGCCTGGTAAGAAGACCGGGCATCATGTTGTGAGAGATCTTTCTCACATCGCCGGCAGCCTGTTCCAGTAGCTGAGCGGCCCTGGCGATGATCGGCTTATTCTCCGGACTGGTATCGTGGATGGAAGAAAATTGCATCCGGGTAGTAGAAAGCAATACTCCCAGCCCATCGTGCAGTTCCCGGGCAATTCGCTTCCTCTCCTCCTCCTGTCCTTCGACCAGGAATTTGGCTGCCATCAGTTTTTTTTCTTCCTCCAGTTGATTTATCCTCTGGGTGGCAATGATCCTGTCTTTTATGGCCCTTTGCCGGAAAAATAAAATCAGGAATGAGGCTATTGCCAATATAGCCAGGCCGGTATAGAAATAAGCATTTCTTTGGCTCGTTCTTTTGCGCAGATAGAGATCTTTCTCCAGGTTGGCCTTTTCAAGTTCGAGAATCTGGGCCTGGTCTTTTTGTTTCTCATATTTCAGAGTCAAATCATTGATAACCTTTGTCTTTTCAATATCGAAAATACTGTCTTTCGAATCAGTATACCGGATATGGTAATCAAAAGCTTTCTCAAAATCGCCCAGCTTCCTGTAGCACCACGAAACATTGTCCAGGGCATCCAATTTATAATCGGGAGCATCGTATTGTCCGCACATCCGGATGACTTCTTCATGCAGGGCTATGGCTTCCCGGAATTTACCAAGGTCATGCATCACCACAGCCTTATTTCCAAGCACAACCATGATGCCCCTGGGGTAATCCGCTTCCTTATAAACCTTGAGCGCTTTTTCAAAGGATCCCAGTGACTCCGGATATTGCTGCATATCAATCTGTAGTACTCCGATATTGGTATATATATTTGCCAGTGCAACCAGATCATTGTTGTCCTCATAGATTTGCCTGGCCCGCAGGTAATAATCCATGGCTTCGTCCGGTTTGCCTTCATCACTGGCGATACGCCCAAGCGTTGTTAAACAGTTTGCGATGTCCGCCTCATGATTAAACTTTTCGCCCAGTTCAATTCCCCGAAGGGCATATTTCCTGGCCAGGTCATACTGTTGCAATTCTACATACAAACTGCTCACATTGTCGAATATGGTACACAGATGCACTTCCATTCCCGACTTCTCGCATTTATCAGCAGCGAGCAGGTAGTAATAGACAGCTGAATCGTATACTGTAAACCTCAAAAACAATGTTCCCAATGCATTTCCATTGCCCAGAATGCCGAGTGCGTCATCGATGGCAGAATACAATCCTAAGCTTTTCCGGTAGTAGCCAAGTGCCTTTTCATAATTCAGGAGCCCGGTATATATATTTCCCAGGTTGTAGTATCCTTTTGCCAATCTCGCGGTATCATTCAAGGGTTCGATAAGGTCCATATACCTGGCAACCAATGGCAGCGATTCTTTAAACATGTCCTTTCGGTTGTATAAGAGGCATTTAATATGATATCCTTCTGCTTCGGCAACCGGATAGCTAATAGACTGGCCAAGTTGAACCGCTTTATCGGAGTAGAAAAATGCGCTGTCCTCATTTTTAAAGATATAAAATCTTGCCAGCCTGGTATACGTATCGGCTTTTTCAGAGTTATCAGGAAGAGAAGAAATTACCCTCCACAGGCTGTCCGGTCCTGTTTGTTGTGTATAAGCTGCATAAACCAGGCAGCAGAACAAAAACACAGCCAGATACAGTGATTTCATAGGCCATCAATTTGTGAGAATGGTCGGTGGAAAGAGCAGGAAAAGTTACGAAATAAAGCAGGAAAAGTCAATCAATCGGAAAATGAAAAGTCAGATCAGTTCAATATCTGAATTTTCAGCAGCATTGATCCGGATGCCTTTTACCCATTCCGGAAGGTTCTTGATACGGAATACGACATCCACTTCAAGTTCTACGTCGACATAATCATCGTGAGACTCATCCAGGGTAAAATCCAGTTCGAAGATCCCATCGGCCGGGGCCTCTGAATATTCTTTCGGGATCAGGACCGGGGCTACGAGCTTTTTCAGGGAGGCCACACCTTTGGCTTTGATAGCCATCAGGTCTGGTTCATTCGACTCCTTGAATATCCGGATGTCCTTCACATATTTTATCTCTTTGTTCATGATGCAATGTTAGCTCCTTACGAAAAATTGACTATGGCAGAATTCTCGGAAAAAAAAATCTAGTGGTTTTCCGCTACTTCGGGGGTTATGGGTCGACTTACATTTGTTTCATTAACAATTGGACCATGACCCAGATTAAAAATAGGAAAGAAGATACCAAAAATCCTGGATTGGTTCCGGCAATCATCCAATTGCTTCATCCAGAACCACAGAAAAATAACAGACCACCCCGTAAGGTGCGTTATTTTTCTCCCCTGGTTCAAATTCTGCGGCCCCATACCGAAGCATTGGTTGGCGTTTTAAAAAGTGAAGTGGGAATACTCACTTACAATCCATCAATTGTTACAGGAATCAGTTAATCCTTCGCGCCGAACCAACAGGAAGCCCGCCCCGTAAGGCGGGCTTTTTTTATGCTCAGTGAAAACCACTAAAAAAAACATTCCGTTTTTTCTGCCAGGATTGCGGTTTAATACCGACCTACCTTTGATTCATCATCTTTATCAAAAAGTTCTTTACAAAATTTAAAAACGGAGGTTAAAATGAAAACTTTAAGAATCGCAATGATCGCAACTTTATTGGTTGCATTTGCAGCGGCCAGCATGGCCAACACAGACGGAATTATTTCCAAAAAGACCAAAAAAGTGGTCAACCTGACTTTTCAACAGGCTATCAAGCATGAAGGCCTGGTAGCCGAAATGTACAAGCAGCTTGACGATGAATTCCTGAACAACAACCAGAGCACCTACACCGTATCGGTCATCTACAGCGGCACTATTTTCAGGATTACCGGCACTTTCGAACAGTGGACCATGTTTTTCAGGCTGAAATGGTACTACTCTCATAACCAGATCACAGCACAACCAAAAGAGTGATATCCCCGAGTGATCGCGAGCCCGCCCCAAAAGGCGGGCTTTTTTTTAATCCAGAAAGTCGTTCTCAGTGGCCCAGCGGATAAGTCCGGCGGTATTTTTAACCCCCGCTTTGAGCATCAGGTTAGCCCTGTGGCTTTCGACTGTATGGAAACTGATGAAGAGCTTTTCCGCTATTTCCTGGCTGGAAAATTCCTTGCCTATAAGCCGAAGAACTTCGAGTTCCCTATCGGTAAGTTTCGGGAAGAGCGAACTGGTGTTTTCCATTTTAAGTTCCTGGTTGATAAGCCGTATGGAAAGTCTTTCGCAGAAATAGCTCTGACCTGCATACACAGCACGGATAGCCTCGATCAGGATATCCTTGGAAGAATCCTTAAGGAGGTAACCGGAAGCGCCATTTTTAACCATCTGCTTTACAAAACGCTTTTCATCGTACTGGGAAAGAGCCAGGATCCTGACTTCCGGGAACCTTTTGCGAACCATTTTGGTACAATTGAGGCCATCCAGCTTTGGCATATTGATGTCCATCAGGATGACATCCACTTCGAGACCGGATTCCAGTTTCTCAAGAACCTGATAGCCGTTATAAACTTCGGCTGCAACCCGGATATCTTCAACTCCGGCAAGTGTGGTTTTAATGCCGTCGATGAGGAGTTGGTGATCGTCGGCGATAAGAATGTTGATCATAATTGGTTCACTTTGGTGGTATACAAATATAATAATATATAACCAGTTTCCGGTCAATCAATTATCACTTTTTCGACCCAATTTGGAATCGATGACTGCAATCCGGCTTAATCCATGAAATCCACTAGAAAAAAAGTTGGTTTTTTTCTGCCATGTCTGCCCCTGGTCATTGATTTACCTTTGTTTCATCAAGTTTCAATAGAAGTTCATTAACACAATTTCAATTTAAATTTTAAAAACGGAGGTTATTATGAAAACTTTAAGATTCACCCTGATCGCTTTGCTGGTTGCCTTTGCAGCCGCTACTTTTGCCAACACCGATGGATTCACTACCAAGCCGGGAAAGAAGATTGTCAATATCAGTCTGCAAGAGGCCGTGAAACTCCCGGGGTTGGTCATTGCGATGTACAACCAGCTCAACGACGAGTTCCTTAGCAACAACCAGCTGACCTATACCAAAAATGTGGTCTGTGGCGGTGTCATTTTCCGCATCACAGGCACATATGACCAGTGGACGTTGTTTTTCAGGCACAAGACTCTTGTCAAGGAGGACTACTTTCATTTCGAGATTGACGGGGACAATTAATCCATCCATGACTGCTTGCCAGGTCGGCCCGCAAAGATTTTTTGCTGGCTTTTTTTATTTTTCTTACTTTAGAAGTCGCATTATTAACGAAAAATGAAAAAGGCTCCGGTTGTCTTTTGGCTTTTTACGCTAATCACCCTATTGATAGAATCACCTGTTATCTTTGGTAATCCTGGTGATCCGACGGCAAATTACCATCATTTCCTTGACAGCGCCCGCAAAATCTCCGAAGATCAGCCTGAGATCAGTATCGTCCTGATCCAGGACGCATTAAAAGAATTAGACGAAAAGAAGGATCCGGAATCTGCTTCTAAAGCATATTTTTTAATGGGGGAAGCTTATTATTACATGGACAACCTGGATCTTTCCATCAGCAATTATCTAAAATCATATGATATCAACCTCCAGAACGGTCTCGATAAAACCCCGGAACACATCACGCTGCTCGGCAACCTGGGATTCAACTACGACACCAAAGACCAGAAGATCCTGGCCCTGCAATATTATGAACAGGCGTTGAGAATAGCCCGGGAAATCAACCAGACCGATGAAATTGCAGCAAACCTGGCCAATATAGGTCAATTGAAAACTTTAATGGGAGATTATACCGGCGCACTGACCCATATGCAAGAAGCACTGGCTTTGGACAGGCAACTTGGGGACGAATCCATCATTGCGGTCGATCTGAACATAATCGGAAGGATCTATGAATCCATGGGCATGTTCGATAAAGCGGTCCAATACCTGGAGCAAGCCCTGGAAACCGACCGAAAGCTCAACCAGGAGGATAAAATCGCCATTCGTTATAACAGCCTGGGGCTGATTTATAAAAGTTGGGGGAAATATCCTACGGCCCTGGAGTATTTCGACAAGGCCCTGGTTATTGATAAAAAACTGAGAAACCATGAAAAAGTGGCTCTTCGGCAAGCCAATATGGGGAGTGTCTACCTGGAAATGGGGCAGCCTGATAAAGCCATCGCTTTCCTGGAACAGGGCCTGGTTTATTTTGAAAAGAACGAAATGCCGTCTTATAATGCTAATATTCTGAATGACCTGGGCAGGGCCTATCTCCGGAAGAAAGAATTCCGTAAAGCTGAGGAATCCTTTGTCAGGAGTGTGAAATACAGCAAGGCAGAAGGCATGAACGTATTTTTAAAGAACAGCCTGGAGAACCTGTCCAGTCTTTACAATGAGTCCGGTAATTACCAGATGGCGTACCAGACACTGCTGGAGGCCGTTGCTTTGCGCGACAGCATTTTTAATACAGAAAGTCAGAAAAAACTTGCCGAATTCCAGGCCCAATATGATCTGGAGCGAAAACAGCAGGAAAATGAACTCCTGAGAAAGGACCAGGAATTATCGGATAAAAGGCATACGGTAACAATCCTGGTATTTTCCACAGCCAGTCTTTTCCTGGGAATGCTTCTGCTCACTTTGTTCCTGCTGCTTAAAAGCAACCAGAATAAGAGGTTACTGGCAGAAAAAGAAAATGAGCGCTTACGTCAGGACCTCGCGCAACGGAACAAGGAGCTGACATACAACGCCATGTGTATCATCAAAAACAATGAAACCGTGGCGAAGATGGTGGAAGTGGTGGAAGACGCCCTCAAAACCGAAAACAATCATGACAATCTGAGGAACATTGTTTATCAGCTTCAGCACCTGGAACTTGACAATAACTGGAAGGAATTCGAGGTCCATTTCATCCAGACCCACCAGGATTTTTATGAGAATCTGCACAAGCGGTTCCCTGACCTGACCCCGAACGAAAAGAAACTTTGCGCCTTTCTCAGATTGAACATGTCGACCAAAGACATTGCCTCCATCACCCATCAAAGCGTGCACAGCATCAATGTTGCCCGTACCAGGCTGAGGAAGAAACTTGGCATTGACCAGACCGATGAGAATCTGGTGAATTTTCTTTCTTCATTGTAAACATAACGGATTCATTGAATTACAGTGCAACTCTTAATATTATAACTCAAAACTCAGCAATCTCTTTGCCTGTATCAATAATGTGACTGTCATGATCACGATTGTATTAAAGAAGTAGGTAAGTATCTTTTGGTTACCTGGAAGCCTCTTATTAAGTTTGCTTAACCGATCGATTCGGCTTATCGGTCCAACCATCAGCCGTAATTATTTAGTGGATGAGGTACAGTTTTATGAAGCAGATCAGACATAAGGGTGAAAAGAACGTTGAAGAAGAGATGCTGAATGGGCTTCGGAAAAAGAGATCAAAAATATTAGGGGAAAATAAAGCTTTGAAAACGCTGATTGACTCATTGGGGAAGGCTGACAAGAAGGATGTTTAGGATGTAGGATGGGAGGACGGTGGAACCATGATGATTGGATGAAATAGAAAACGACACGGCATCCTGGCCATAGGTTTTTTGTAAATAACTAGTTTGATCATATAGGTGAGCAGGCAGATTCATTCTGCAATCGGGGCTATCCTCCCAGAGAGGTAGCCCTTTTTGCTGGAGATTGGTGAGTGGATAGCGGCCAGTGATTGGTAATTCGTGTTGATGAGAGGATTTATTTAGATTTCCTGCATCTGGCATTTGATGTCCATGGTAAACGAGATTATGCTGGAACCATTGGCAACATTACGGAATTCTCCGCTCAGGGAGCCTTCAAAAGAAAAATCGTCAAGCTGGAAGATCGTCAGGGTAGCATCATCATCCTCAAAGTAATATACCACACCATTGATATTCAGGCCGAACTCGATCCATTGGCCTTCGGGGCTCGGAAAAGGAACCTGGGGCGATCCGGTATAATAAAAAACGATGCTCATGACATTTTCTCCTCCCTGTGCCAGATTATCATCGTTGCCGAACACCAGGTGGACATACCGGGTACTTTCGTCCACCGGTGACCAAAATCCGGCATTGGGAGAAAAGGTATGGACAAATCCGCTGAATTCCCCTGAATTGATCTTAAGGGTATTGAATTGTTTGTCTTCGTCTTCGTTGCATCCGATGTAGGCGATGGATGCAAGCAATAACAGGGAAATCATGACGAAATTTTTCATCTTCTGGTAATTATAATTGGAATTGATCGAATGATGGCAAAATTAATACGATTTACATCACAATTTGCAATTCCGGAACCGCTACGCGGTTCGGGTGAGGTGTTGGCTATCGCTGTAACAGGAGAGGAACCGCTGCGCGGTTCGGGGGTTGGTACTTTCGTCCGGCAGGGGATTTTGGCATGACTCAGTTCACGATGCCCGTAGGGCATCCGCTCTTTTCAACCCTTATGGGATTGAGCATCATCCCAAAAAACAAATAGATATTTTTCGTCATAATCGATCTCATATTTCTTTAAAAATTCCAGGTATTCATCCTTGAAAGTCTTTTTTTGATGATGTCTTTTTTGATTTTTTATATAATGATAAACCCGACTGACATGTGATCTGCTGTATGTAAAGCTGCCATATCCTTCCTGCCAGGCGAATTTTTTTCGACTTAGCTTTTCTTCATTGATGAAGGTAGATGAAGCCCTTTTAATGTCCCGGACCGTTGCAGATATTGAAACGTCAGGATGTAACCCGATAAAAATGTGAACATGATCCGAAACACCATCAACAGCAATAGCTTTGTGTTTCAGCGATGTTACGACTCCACTGATATAACTGAAGACTTTGTCCCTGATATCTTCTGTGAGTAAGGCTTCCCGATGTTTCACCGCGAAGACAAGATGAACATAATTTTGTGTGTAAGTTCCTGGTTTCATGACAAAATAATTTATTGGTTAGTAATGATTTACCATTCTTTCTATGGAGGAACCGCTACGCGGTTCGGGTGAGGTGTTGGCTATCGCTGTAACAGGAGAGGAACCGCTACGCGGTTCGGGTGAGGTGTTGGCAGCCACTGTTACAGGAAAGGAACCGCTACGCGGTTCGGGGGTTGGTACTTTCGTCGGCAGGGGATTTTGGCATGACTCAGTTCACGATGCCCATAGGGCATCCGCTCCTGCATTAGCAACAGCCCCTCTGCGCATTCCTGATGCCCATAGGGCATCAGCTCTTTTCAGGTGATCCCGGAACTGCTACGCGGTTCGGGTGAGGTGTTGGCAGCCACTGTTACAGGAGAGGAACCGCTACGCGGTTCAGGGTTTGGTGCAATTGGCCGGCAGGGGCGGTTGCTCCTGGTCAATGTCTTATGATTCTTAATCGGAAAAAATGAAAAATATACCCGTAGGGGGAGAAAATATTTATTTTTATTATGAATTCCATACTATATGGTCAGTAAATATATATTCGTTACATACTTGATCTGGCTATTGCTTTTCAATATCCTTCAAGCTCAAACCATCATATCCGGCGGTTATGTCAGCGGTATTTGGAATTCTACCGGCTCTCCCTACATAGTTCAGGATCATGTTTTGGTGCATGCGGATTCCGAATTAATAATCCAAGAAGGAGTCGCCGTATTATTCAGCGGTTCATATTTTCTCGAGGTACATGGACAATTATTGGTGACCGGCACTCCGGAACAACCGGTTACGTTTGATCGTGAAAACGAAGCCGTGGCCTGGCGCGGTATCTTTTTTAACAACACCGATACAAGCATCACGGATTCCTCCATCCTCCAAAACGGAGTGATCAGCAATTGTTCCAACTCCTGTGTCACGGTTCACTGGAGCAGCCGGTTACGGATCTCGAATTGCACCATCTCCAGGGGAAACGCTTTTCGCGGAGGGGGAATCAACTGCCGGTATTCTGATCCCATATTCGAAGAATTGACCATTATGGAGAACGAAAGCCTGGATGGTGCCGGGATATCACTGGAACAATCCGATGCGGTAATCAAAGACTGCATCATCATGCAAAACGACGCTTCCGGCGCAGGCGGCGGACTGGCTATTTTCGACCCCTGTTCCCCTTACCTGGAAAACTGCCAGGTCAGGTTTAATTCGTCTTTTGGCTCAGGTGGCGGCATCTATGTCAACGAAGCTTTTCCTGCATTTATCAATTGTGATATTTCAAATAACCAGGGGGCCATAGGAGGTGGAACCGCATATTCAGGAGGAGGAGTCAGCGTAAAGCTGAATGCTGTGACCGAATTTGAGAATTGCGCATTTCAGAACAATTCTTCGGGAAGCAGCGGCGGGGCAATCGCTTCCTTTTCACCCAACCGGATCATAAATTGCCTTTTCACTCAAAATCAAGCCGACTCACATGGAGGGGCCATATATCTTGGGGCCGGAAATGTTATCGAATCCCGGGTCTTCAATTGTACATTCGCAGAAAACATGGCGTCGCAGGGGTCTGCTTTGAGCTGTTATAACCATGTCGCTCTTCTGCGAAATAGCATTCTCTGGGACAAATGGAACCTCAATCCCACCTCCCTGCTGTATCTGGGTTCAATAACGGCCCTGGAAACCGCAGACATCTCCTATTGCGATGTCCAGAACGGGAAAACCAGCATCGAGCTCTGGCAAAATGCATCCTATCACTGGGGACAGAACAACCTGGATGAAGACCCGCAACTTGATTCCTCGGATTATAGCCTGACTTGGGCATCTCCTTGCATTGAAGCCGGCACACCGGATACCTCCGGCCTGGGACTACCCCTGGCAGATCTCGCCGGAAATCCTCGTATTGCAAATCTTGTTGTAGATATCGGGGCGTTTGAATATCAGGCAATGGTTGAAATCAAATATCCTGTGACCTGCAAACCGGATTGCATTAAAATCTATCCAAATCCAGCGGGGATGACCGTTTATGTCGAAACAGGCACCTTCCCGGAAGGAGGCGTTTTACAAATTTTGAATGCCTACGGAGAAATCGTCGGTGAGCATGAAATTTCTTCCGGCAGAATTATTCTTAATACCGGAAAAAATCCTCCCGGAATGTATTATTTAAGGTTAATGGATGAAAATAATACTGTGGTGGAAAAGCTGCTAATTTATTGAATTATTTAGGTCCTTCCACGAAATACATATCTACTTCGCCCTTGTTTTTAGCCTTGACTTTGCCCCGGTAGGTGCACTCAAAACGGTCCTTAATGATTTCAAAGGTGGCCCCCGAGATATTGACCTTCCCTGCTTCGCCGCTGGATTCCATGCGGCTTGCCGTATTCACGGCATCTCCCCAGATATCGTAGGCAAATTTATTTTTGCCAACAACTCCGGCCACAACCGGTCCCGTATGTACCCCGATCCTCAATCGCCAGTAATCCTCACCCTGCCCGGCCCTTGCGTCCCTTATCCTATCCATCAGATCACGGATCTCAAGGGCCGCGGAAACCACATCCTCCGGATTGCTGTCATTGGCAACCGGTATGCCTCCAGCACACATGTAAGAATCCCCGATCGTCTTGATCTTTTCCAAATTGTGTTTGTCGATGATCTTGTCGAATTCGAGGAAGCAATAATCCAGCTCACGGACGATCTGCTGCGGGGTCATCTTCTCCGAAACCTGCGTAAACCCTACAAAATCGGTGAATAAAACGGTTACCTTGTCGTAATGCTGGGGCGACGCATAACCTTTCTCCTTCAATTCTGCTGCTGTTTCTTCCGGTAAGATATTCAGCAGTAACTTTTCCGATTTCTCACGTTCTGCCTTTATAATTTCATATTGCGACTCGATAGCCTCCTTCTGTTGTTGGATCTTATTCCTTTGCGTTGAAAGGGTCCTGTTGGTTTTCCTGGTATATCTCCAGCTTCGGATGATCAGTGCCAATGAGATCAGCGCCAGTAACATGATCCCTGCCAGGAAACGGTTCCTGGCCCTGACTTTCTGCAGGTTCAGCTCAGTAATTTGCTTTTCCTGGGTCAGCACCTGGATTTCCTGTTTCTGCCGGATTGTTTCCAGTTCACTCCTTCTCAACTCCGATTCCTGAAGTTGTTGCTGCACTTTCAGATCCTTGATCTCACGGTCCTTTCTCTCAGCTGCCAGCCTTTCCTCGGCCAGGAGCAACTCCTGCATGGCCCTGTCCTTTTCCAGTTCCCGGTTCTGCAATTCTGATGCCTGCAAGTCTGTGGTCCGTTTTAAGAGTTCCACCTCCTGTTCCTTCTTATCCGATTCCAGTCTGAGCTGGTTCAACTCCATTCGTTCCAGCTGCCTGGTATAGATCATTTCATCCAGTTCCTTTTCTGTCCTCTCCACCAGATATTGCTGCTGGGATATGTTCTGGCGCATTGCCTGGCCTGCCACTTGCAGCGAATCCCTTATTCCGAGGTACAACAAATAATGCTGCATGGAAGTTTCATAGTCATACAATGCCGATGATACCTGGGAAAAGGTCAGGTACGCACTGGCGGCCAGTTCAGCATTGCCAGCGTCCAGGGCCAGTTTCAGTGCGTCCCGGTTATATGCCAGCGCATTCTGGTAATCCTTCCTTAAAAAATAAGTGACTGCCATGAGATGCCTGATCCGGGCTACTTCCGGCCTGTCCCCTGCCTGGTTTGCAAGATTTTCTGCTTTTCTGAAATTATCCAGTGCGTCATCGTATCTTCCAAGATTCTGATTGATAATAGCCATATTGGTCAGTATGACAGTAATTTCCTGAACAGGGGCTTTAATTTCCAATCCTGTTTCTGCCGCTTCATGGAAATATTTCAAAGCCTTCTCGGCATCTCCCAGATATTTGTGCGTGTATCCCAGGTTGTTCAGGATGGCTACCTCTCCAGCTTTATAACCGGCCTTTCTGCTGAGTTGCAATGCCTCTTCATTGTAATCAGCCGATTCCTGAAACCTGCCAAGGACATTCAAACAATCCGAAAGCTGGTTCAGGGCCGAAATGGAGAGCACATTTTGACCGGCATTTTGATATCGCCCGTAAAGTGTTTTATAAATTTCAACCGCTTTATCTTCCTGACCCAGGCCAACATTGGCGTGCCCAATCAGTTCCAGTATGGCAAGCTGTTCATTTTCGCTCAGAAGTGTGCCTCCAGTCAGAAGCGCTTTGTTGAAATATTCCAGAGCCTTATCATACAGCCCTGCTATCGTGAAAATCTCGCCGATAATACTTGCCGTCCGGGACTGTTTCAGGGAAGAGCCGGTCCATTCATATTCCCTCAGTGCAGTGAAAAAATTACGAAGCGCCAGGCTATACTTCCCGTTGCTTTGCTCGACCTGTCCGAGGATCATTAAAGCGTCGCCCATGGTTTCATGATGATCCCCGAAAGAAGCAAGACTGTATGCTTCTTCAGCAAATCTCCTGGCCTCCGTCATGGCACCGTTCATAAGATTTCTTTCAGCTGATCTTAGCAACGAATCTGATGCAACCTCAATAGTATCGGTCATTTGCGCCTGTATGACCAGGCCGTTCACAAGCGCCAGGTAGATCAGAACAATAAACCGGTAACATTCAACCCCTTTCATTCCATCCTGAAATTAAATCCGATCCTGAAATTGAATCCATACTGCGGATTATAGAAAAGGTCATACTGGTCAGAATAGGCGTCGATCCCTCCATAATGCTCATTGGTCACATTGTTGAACTGGGCATAGGCTTCGAAATTCCTTCCGATAATGATCCTTGCATGGACGTCAAGGGTATAATATCCGCCAATATCAACCGGATATCCCACTGACCTCAGCCATTCCGGTTCCAGCGGAAGAAAACCCCGCACCCAGCCGGATGAGAGATGATTCCTGACAAATAATTTCAACCTGTTGACCGGTTGAAGCGAGAAATTCAGTTGTCCCAGGAAAACCGGCATCTGACGGTAATCATCAATAGTGCCAAGGTCATTCGGTAAAACCTCGACACCTTTGGCCAGCGTCAGGTTCAAATCAGCATCCAGGCCAATTGACGTAATTAGGCGGTCGAATCCAAGATTGGCCTGCAAACCGATGAGGCGGGCCATGGATTCACCGTCATTCACGTATGCCTGGGCAAGACCGGATGGATTGACAGCAACCGGGTATTCCTCCTTATCGATGAGAATAAATGACAGAGTAAACTGATCATAGATCTGGTGATAAAACAATGACGCATCGAAATCAAGCCATTGGAGCCTGTTCCACCTCACCCCAAACTCGGCTGAGATGATCTTTTCCGGGTCCAGATCCGTATTTGGCACGATGGAATAATGGACTCCGTTCCCTTCTCTTTGAGCTTCAGAATGGTACATGTAATAAAGAGATGGCACACGGCTGCCGGTACTGAATGATGCCCTGAAGGAAAGATCTTTATCCGGCCGGTACATCAGGGCAATCCTGGGACTGTGTGAAAAATCGAACAGGGAATGATATTCCGTTCGGAATCCTCCGAAGAAGGTAAATCTTTTTATCTGGTAAGAAAAATGAAGATAGGCCCCTCCCCTGTGAAAAGTCACCGGATTATACCCGAAATCACCCAGTATAGAAGTATCCTGAATAATATCCGTGGAAAAAGGATGATAATCATCTGTTTCAAATGGGCTCCCCAGATTATTCGTAACCGGGAGGTTTCCCGAATACTGGTAAGTCAGGCCTGCAATCAGTTCAAGTCCTTTCGCAGGTAAAAAAGTCAGCTGTTCCTCCAGCAGGATATCATCCGAAGCCGAATATTTGTAAGCCTCACCGGTTTCTCCTGTTTTTTCAAGCATCCCAAAACTGGATTGATTGCTCAATCGGTAATTGAGCCAGGCAAGATTGCTTTCTGTGAATAATTTCGCCCATTTTCGGGAATAGGACAGGCTATATCGCTGAATGGATTCAGACCAGAAATTTAAAGGATCGTTGTATCTGAAAACTGATGGATCCCTTCCAATGGACGAATGGGCGCTTCTTCCCATTCTTAAACCCTGAAAAGTCCAGCCCCTCCATTTAAAAGACACTCCCAGGATATTCGACGACAATGGCATCCGGTTCATGAGAATGCTGCTGGAATCTCCCCGGAAATAGGGTTCATCCAGGAATGAATACGTGGAATCGTAAAGAGAGGGGTTGTAGAGATAATCCTTATCGTACTGTATATTCATCTTTCTCTGTACCGTATTCCCGCCGAACAGGCTGTAAGTCATCACATTCTTATTTCTTCCGACCTTGCCACCAATGGAAACATTCAGGTACTCAAAGCCTTCCGAACCCAGTGCTATATCAGCCTGAGCCGTAACAGGACGATCCGACTGATGGGTAACGATATTGATGACTCCGGCAAGAGCTTCGGAACCATACACAGACGAAGATGGGCCGAATATTACTTCAATCCGTTCCGCCTGTCTTATCGGTAATTGTGATCCGATCGGCATGCCACCGGTCACGGAAGGAGCAATGTCAACACCATCGAGCAAAATCTTGCAATAATAATTCCCATAGATCCCCCTTATCTGAAATGTCTCTCCGTCTTTCGCCGAGCCTGGTTGCGACACCCTGACCCCTGGCAGTGAAGCCAGTGCATCCACCAGGGTGGTGTATCCGTTCCCGATGATCTCATCCCTGGTGATAACATAAACGGTGACAGGAAGATCGCCGACATTCCTTAAAGACCGGCTTGCGGCAATCACCTGGTCCCGAACCGAGTCAGGGGCCTTGTTCAGGGCCTCCTTTTCCAATCGAAAGAGATCCAAGGGACGTTCCTGGGCACTGATATCCAATATAATACTCATTAATATCAGGTATAATGCAGAAATACGCAGGACTGGCATCCGGTTGTAATTTAAAGCAAATTTAAAAGGATATTGCTTTGATAAATCATCATACCTTTGCAGTCACAAAATAAAGGGAGTCTGCCATAATGTCGTAAAGTTCTGCTTTTAATATTTTGGCAACAAAATTGAAACATCGATTGTTAATCAACAAAAAATTGAAAGAATGATAGCACCAATCTGGATAATATTCGGGGTATTCATGCTGATGAGCTGGCTGATTTCCATGCAGCTAAGGTCAAAATTCAAGAAATACTCTGCCATTCCGATCAATTACAACATGACCGGACGGGAAGTGGCTGAAAAGATGCTCAGGGATAATGGCATTATGGATGTAAAGGTCATTTCTACCCCAGGACAACTTACCGATCATTATAATCCATTGAATAAGACAGTGAACCTCAGCGAAGGGGTTTACAACAACAGCAATGTGGCGGCTGCCGCTGTCGCAGCTCATGAATGCGGACATGCGGTCCAACATGCCACGGCTTACAGCTTTCTAATGATGCGTTCCAGGCTGGTTCCGGTGGTAAGCTTTGCGTCGAAATGGGTACAATGGGTCCTGTTGGCAGGCGTTTTACTGGTACAAACCTTTCCGGCACTATTACTCATAGGAATTATTTTGTTTGCATTGACCACTTTGTTCAGCTTTGTTACACTGCCCGTGGAAATCAATGCATCCAAACGTGCCCTGGCCTGGCTGAACGGAAGCGGGGTGACCAATGTCCAGAATCACGATAAAGCGGAAGATGCACTGAAATGGGCGGCATACACATACATCGTGGCGGCCCTGGGCTCACTGGCTACATTGCTTTATTACATCATGATTTTTATGGGTCGTAGAGATTAATGATCAAATTTCCTAATTTTGCCTTCCTTATTTAGGTAGAATTTAGCAGAATGACAATTTATATCGGCGGCCGGAACCTGACCACTGAAGACTTCAGGGAGATCGTATTCGACAAGGCTGAAGTAGCACTTGATGACAGGGCCCTTGAGATCATCCATGAAAACTTCCAGTTTCTCGAAGAGTTTTCGAAAAATAAGATCATTTATGGCATCAACACCGGTCTCGGCCCGATGTCACAATACAAGGTCCACGAAACGGACAGGCTGACACTTCAGTACAATCTGATCCGCAGCCATGCCGCCGGTACAGGAAAACCGATTGAGGACCTCCACATAAGGGCACTGCTCCTGGCTCGCCTGAATATGCTGATGAAAGGGTATTCCGGGATCCATCCTTCGGTGGTGATCCTATTAAAAGATTTTCTGAATCACGATATTCTGCCGGTCATACCCCGTCATGGCGGGGTTGGAGCCAGCGGGGACCTGGTTCAACTGGCCCACCTCGCCCTGGCTCTGATCGGAGAAGGTGAAGTGGTTTTCAAAGGGCAGCGTATTGCAACTGCAGATGCCCTGGAATCGGCCCGTCTGCAACCTGTGAAAATGCATATCCGGGAGGCGCTTGCCCTCATCAATGGTACTTCCGCCATGTCGGGCATCGGCATGACCAATATCATCTATGCCAAAAGGCTGCTCGATTGGACCATTGCCGCGTCTGCCCTGATCAATGAAGTGGTGGAAAGCTACGATGACCACTATTCCTTCGAACTGAACCATGTAAAACTCCATCCCGGCCAGGGAGAGATCACGGCTAAAATGCAAAAGATCCTGGGCGACAGTAAACTGACCCGTAAGCGGGAAGATGACCTGTTCAACGGCACCAATGGTGAGATGGTATTCACCAAGAAGATCCAGGAATATTATTCCCTGCGATGCATCACACAGATCCTCGGGCCTGTTTCCGATACTATCCGGCAGGCTGAGACGGTCGTATTGAATGAAATCAATTCCGTTAACGACAATCCCGTTATAGACCACCGGAACCGCAATGTTTATCATGGAGGTAATTTTCACGGCGACTACGTCGCCCTTGAAATGGATAAACTGAAGATTACCATCACCAAGCTTTCCATGCTGGCTGAGCGGCAGATTAATTTCCTGATGAACAACCGGCTCAACGGGCTTCTTCCACCCTTCGTGAACCTGGGCACACTCGGGCTTAACCTGGGAATGCAGGGAACACAGTTCACCGCTACATCAACCGTAGCTGAAAATCAGACCTTATCCTATCCTGCTTACGTCCACAGCATACCTACCAACAACGATAACCAGGATATCGTCAGCATGGGTACCAATGCTGCTTTAATTGCCTGCCAGGTTATTGAAAACAGCTACGAAGTAATTGCTATTCATCTACTTACTCTTATACAGGCGGTTGATTACCTGAAAATCGAAGGGAAATTATCCTCCCAGTCCCTGAATATTTATCAAAACCTGAGGGGAATTGTCCCGGTATTTCAGCAGGACCAATTCATGTCGCCTGAAATTGAGAAGATTAAAGGATATCTTCTTCAAAACTCTTTAACTTTATAGGATGATGAAAAAATACGCTCTGGTTACAGGGGGATCTCGTGGTATTGGAAGGGCCATTTGCCAGAAACTGGCTGAACAGGGCTATGAGGTCATCATCAACTATAAATCCAATGATGAGGAAGCCATGCAAACACTGGAGCTGGTCAAGATGGCCGGGGGGAAGGGTGAATTGCTGAAATTTGATGTGTCGCAATCCGCAGAAGTAGAGACAAAACTCGAAAGGTTTTTTGAAACCCATCCGGATGGTTATATCGCCGTCCTGGTGAACAATGCGGGTATCAGAAAAGATAATTTGCTGGTTTTCATGAACAATGATGAGTGGGAAAGTGTTTTATCCACCAATCTGGGCAGCTTTTTCCATGTGACGAGAAAAGTGCTGAAAGGCATGCTGGTGAACCGGTTCGGCAGGGTGGTGAATGTGGTGTCCCTTTCGGGAATAAAGGGGTTGCCTGGCCAGACGAATTACTCGGCAGCCAAGGCCGGGGTAATTGGAGCCACGAAGGCGCTGGCACAGGAGGTTGGCAAGAAAAATGTGACCGTTAACGCAGTGGCTCCGGGTTTCATACAGACCGATATGACAAAGGACCTGGATGAAGACCAGCATAAGGTTCTTATTCCGCTCGGTCGTTTCGGAACACCCGAGGAAGTGGCGGACGTGGTGGCCTTCCTGGCATCAGAAAAAGCTTCCTATATAACTGGAGAGGTTATTTCAGTCAATGGCGGACTATATACTTAGTTCAAGGTTCAAAGTTCAAAGTTCAAAGTTGAGTGATTCAGTTGGTTAGTGATTAAATTATAAATCAGAAACTAAATTTGGAACTTTGAACTTTAAAACTAAACTTTGAACCTTGAACTTTGAACCTTGAACTAACTATGCATCGAGTCGTCATAACAGGCATGGGCATCTACTCGACCATCGGGAAAAATCTCGACGAGGTCAGGGATAGTCTGTATCATGGAAAATCGGGGATCGGACTGGATCTTTCAAGGAAAGAGCTGGGTTTCCGCTCTTCCCTGACAGGCATCCTGGAACGTCCTCACCTGAAAGGGCTTCTCGACCGCCGTATGCGCGTCGGCATGCCGGAGCAGGCCGATTATGCCTATGTTGCAACTGTAGAAGCTTTGAAGCAGGCCCATATCGACCAGGATTACCTTACCCGGATCGAAGCGGGGATCCTATACGGCAACGATAGTTCCGCCACCCCGGTCATCGAGGCTATCGATATCATGCGGGATAAAAAAGACACGGCATTGGTCGGGTCAGGCTCCATATTCCAGACGATGAACTCGACCATCACCATGAACCTGTCGGTTATCTACAAACTGAAAGGGATCAACCTGACAATAAGCGGGGCATGCGCCAGTGGCTCACATGCGGTAGGCCTGGCTTACCTGCTGATCCGAAGCGGTTTGCAGGAATGTATCATCACCGGTGGCGGACAGGAGATCAACAAGGAATCGATGGGAAATTTCGACGCACTTAATGCTTTTTCCGTCAGGGAAAATGAACCTGCAAAAGCCTCCAGGCCTTTTGACCGTGACCGCGACGGGCTGGTGCCCAGCGGGGGAGCGGCGACGCTCATCCTGGAGAGCCTAGAATCGGCTCAGAAGCGGGGGGCAAAAATACTGGCAGAAATTGTAGGCTATGGTTTTTCTTCCAATGGGGATCATATCAGCGTTCCCAACCTGGAAGGGCCCACCAAAGCCATGAGCCTTGCCTTGAAAGACGCAGGGCTAAAGCCTTCCGATATAGAATATATCAATGCCCATGCCACCTCCACACCTGTGGGCGACGCCAGGGAAGCCGAGGCCATCAACCTTCTTTTCGGTGACTCCCGGCCTTACATCAGCTCTACAAAATCCATGACCGGTCATGAAATGTGGATGGGCGGCGCGAGTGAAATCATCTATTCCATCCTGATGATGCAAAACGGATTTATAGCACCGAATATCAATTTCGAGAATCCTGACGAATTTTCTCAAAAGCTCAATATCGTGGCCCGGACCATCCTGAAACCTTTCGACACTTTTCTCTCCAATGCGTTTGGTTTCGGGGGCACTAATTCTACACTGATCCTCAAAGGGCCGGGGAAATAGAAACTGATCATTGGTCATTTGCGCACTGCACTCCCTTTACAGGAAGGCATTTGGAGTCAATAATGGTCTTTTCTTCAGACTCCCCACTTCTAAGTCATGACTACATTTTTATCCAGATTGAACATTTTTTTACTACTTTTGTCGCCAGAATCGGACCGAAAGAGTTCTGTGCATGGATAAAGCTACACTAATTGGGGAAATCAATCATTTTCTGATCGAGGAATTCGAGATCGAGGCACATTTGATAAAACCGGAATCCTCCTGGAAAGAAATCGGTATTGACAGCCTGGATTTTGTCGATATAGTGGTTATAATTGAGAAAAATTACGGTTTCCGGTTAAAGGGTGAGGAGATGGCCACCATCCGGACACTTGGCCAGTTTTACGATCACATCCATTCGCGCATCTTAAACCACAATTAATTTATGGCCACCTGGAAGGGTAAAACACGGGGTGGCCTTATCGGTCACCTGATCTTTGTCTACACCCTGCGTTATCTAGGCCTTTCACCTGCTTACCTGCTCCTGCGCTTTGTGGCATTATACTATTACATTTTCTCCAGAAAATCCAATCAAGTCATCCATAAATATTTCCGTGAAATCCAGGGGTATTCACCAATACAGGCCAGAATGGCGGTTTACAGGAATTATTTCAGCTTAGGACAGATCCTGATAGACAAAGTAGCGATATACTCCGGGATGGCGGATAAGTTCACATTTGACCTGGAAGACGAGAAGCATCTTGCCGCTATGACAAACGGAGGGTTCATGATCAGTGCCCACATCGGGAACTGGGAAATGGCAGGGAAAAAATCGGACAGGATCGACAAAACCCTTAACCTGCTAATGTTGGATGAAGAGCATCAGAGGATCAAGGATCTGCTGGAATCGGTGATGAAGGAGCGGAATATCCGCATCATCCCCCTGAAAGATGATCTCTCGCACCTGATCGAGATTCGCAGGGTACTGGATGAGCATGAACTGGTTGCCATCCATGGCGACCGTTTCCGGGAAGGAGCTAAAACCCTCGCTGCACCGTTTATGGGCAAGAATGCTCTTTTCCCTGAAGGCCCGTTTTACCTGGCCTTGCGAATGGAAGCGCCCATCAGCTTTGCATTCGCGATGAAAGCCGGGAGGAAGCACTATCATTTTCACGCCACTCCGCCTAAGATTTATCCGATGCCGGAAGGCCGCAGGATTAAAGAAGAACATCTCCGGCCCATCCTGGATGATTATATCTTAGCCCTCGAGGAAATGCTGAGGAAATACCCGGAGCAGTGGTTTAATTATTATGAGTTCTGGGGGAAATAGTCGATAGTCGGTAGTCTGCCTAATGAGAGAGAAATTGAGAAATGAAATTGAGAAATGTGAAATGAAAAGAATCCTCATCATCTATTATTCCCAAACAGGTCAGCTCAGAAAGATACTGGATTCGATCACAGCTCCGATGAAAAATGAAATGGATCTCATTTTCGAAGAGTTGAAGCCTGTTCCGGCATTCCCATTTCCATGGAACGGCATGCCATTTTTCCAGGCTTTCCCGGAATCGGTCATGGAGATTCCTTGCCAGCTTGAACCCCTGAAATGCGATCCAGATGGCAACTATGACCTGGTCATCCTGGCTTACCCGGTATGGTACCTGTCGCCGGCTATTCCGATGAATTCATTTCTGCAACTGACAGCTGCCAGTAAGATCTTGAAAGGGAGACCGGTTATTACAATTTTGGGAGTCAGGAATATGTGGATCATGGCACAGGAAAGGGTAAAAGCAAGAATTGCGGCATCTGGGGGCAGGCTTGCGGGCAATATTGTACTTTGCGATCCTGCTCCTAATCTTAAGAGTGTGATCACTATTGTAAGATGGATGATGAAGGGGGAAAAAGGTCCATTCCGGAAATTCGGGATTAACTTTCCGCCGGCCGGTGTGCCGGAAGATCAGATCTTTACTGCGTCCAGATTTGGCAGGATCATGACGGAAGATCTAAGTACCGGTAATCTGGAAAATTTGCAGGGCGATCTTGTTCAGGCAGGAGCCGTTCCTGTTGATCCGGTTCTGTTCAATGTTGAAAAAAGAGGAAAGCTGATGTTTGGATTCTGGGCAAAATTCGTACTTAAAAAAGGTGGATTCAATGATTTGACAAGGGAAGGAAGGCTCCGGCTTTTCAAGTATTATCTCTTCACCGTCATTTACCTCTTATCGCCAATTGTTGCCGGGTTCTTTCGTTTGATATTCAAACTGGACCCTGGGGCGAAAAAAAGGATTACAGAAAAGTACAGTTATTGGAAAACCGACCTCACAGGTGACCTCACAGGTGACCTGTGAGGTCACCTGTGAGGTCCTCCTGTCATTCAAAACTAATTCTTAACTTTGCCCTCTTTTTTTAATTGATATTACCGCATATGCCGAAGGAAGTTTACATCACCCGCATTGCCAAGTTCCTGCCGAACCGGCCGGTGCAGAATGAGGAAATGGAGAAATTCCTGGGAGTTATTGATAGAATCCCTTCCAAAGCTAAACCAATAATACTGAGAAATAATCAGATCAAAACCCGCTATTACGGTCTCGACGAAAACGGACGGTCTACCCATTCCAATGCGCGGATCACTGCCGAAGCCATCCGGAAACTCTTCGATGATGAATTTACAGTTCAAGACATGGACCTGCTGGCTTGCGGTACTACTTCCCCAGACCAGGTGCTGCCATCGCATGCATCAATGGTGCATGGCGAACTGGGCGGAAACCCGGTGGAGATAATCTCTCCGGCCGGTTCCTGCGCCACAGGCATGCACGCGATGAAATACGCCTACCTGTCTGTGAGGTCCGGTGATAAATGCAATGCCATCTGCGCCGGCTCAGAGAAATTCTCAACTTTCATGCTGGCCCGTAACTTTAAAAAAGAAGCGGAAAAATTACACCTCCTCGCCGAACACCCTATCCTGGCATTTGAAAAAGATTTCCTGAGATGGATGCTTTCCGACGGAGCCGGCGCTGCCCTCCTTCAGGATAATCCTAACAAGGACGGAATTTCACTGCGAATCGATTGGATCGATTCGATTTCTTTCGCCAACCAATTGGAAACCTGCATGTATGCCGGAGGAGAAAAGCTGGAAGACGGCACTATGGTGGGCTGGCGCGAATTTGAAGAAGAAGAACTCCTGGACCGCTCCGTATTTTCCCTGCGCCAGGACGTTAAACTGCTCGGTGAAAATATTGTGCAAAAAAGCAATATGTTCCTGGCCGAAATCGTAAAAAGAAGAAACCTCAACCTGGATGAAATTGACTACTTCCTGCCACATATTTCTTCCGAATATTTCCGGTTCCGAATAGATGCCGACAGCAAGGAAAAAGGTGTCCATATCCCCCAGGAAAAATGGTATACCAATCTAACCCGCCTGGGTAACGTCGGTGCTGCTTCGATCTATTTCATGCTGGAAGAACTTTTCAATTCCAATAATCTCCAAAAAGGTCAGAAACTACTGCTCGGCGTGCCTGAAAGTGCAAGATTTTCATATGTTTACAGCCTGGTGACCGTAGTATGATTTCTTTGATTAATTTTGCAGGTCTTATTTTAACCTCAGGTTTCTATCATGCCGGCAACCGGAACAGAGATCCAGGAATTCATTCCGCAACGTGCCCCAATGATCATGGTCGATCAGATTTTATCCTGCCATGACCTGTCGATCAGCACAGGCTTGCTTCTGAAGGAAGATAATGTATTCATGCACGACCATCAGTTCGCTCCGGCCGGAATAATGGAGGCCATGGCACAGGCTGCGGCAGCAAGGACCGGTTGGCTCCTCAGGAATTCGAGGGGAAACGAAAACAAAAACGTGCCGGTCGGTGTTATCGGTAGTATAAAGAATTTCAAACTTCATTTTCAACCGGTCGCGGGGATGAATCTGATCACGAACGTTGAGATTATGTTTGAAATCGGAAATGCCACGGTGGTGCGCGCGAAATCGGAGGTCGAAGGGCAACTGGCCGCAGAAGCAGAATTGCAGATTTTTTTAACCGGGACTGAACCCCAGGACCAATGAAAAAGAAAGAGGTACCTCAGGACGAAGGATTGATGGAAGGCCGTTTCGAAGACGTGTGCTATGCCCTTGACGAGAACGGCAATTATATAGCTGTGCTGAGCAAAGGATGGTCGCCCAAGAATGAAGCCATGTTGCAGGCCTGGGACGTGATCCATGAAAAAGTGGAACAGGTCCGCCAAAATGTACTGGCCGGGAAAATAAGCCCGATCGCTTACTATATGGAGAAAAACATAATGGATGTCAGGCTTCTGGCAGATTACATGGAACTACCCAAGAGAAAGGTCAGAAAGCATTTGAAACCGGAAAAATTCAGCCTGCTGGAGGATGAAATACTCAGACGATACGCAGAAACCTTCGAGATCAGCCTGGATGAGCTGAAGAACTTTCGTGAAACTTTAGCCAAACCATGAACAAAGATTACTACCATATCGATTTTTCACATAGACAGGCAGCTCATTGCGAAAACGGGGCAACATCAAACCTGTTAAGGCATTACGACATCCATCTGAGCGAACCGATGGTATTCGGCATCGGTTCCGGTTTATTCTTTTCCTATATGCCCTTCATGAAATTGAATGACCTTCCCGTGGTATCATTCCGCCCCTGGCCGGGGATGATATTCAACCGGATCACCAGAAGGCTCGGAATTAAAATACAAAGGGCTAAATTCAGTGACCAGAACCAGTCGATGGAAGCCCTTGACCGGAACCTGCAGCAAGGTATTCCAACAGGTTGCCTGGTGGGAGTTTATCACCTGACCTATTTCCCGCCCGCTTACCGGTTCCACTTCAATGCGCACAATATCGTGGTTGTCGGAAGGGAAAACGGTGAATATCTGGTCAGCGATCCGATCATGCCCGATGTGGAGCGAATTTCCAGGCATGATCTGCAACGGGTACGTTTTGCCAAAGGTACCTACCCGCCCCGTGGAAGGATGTATTACATCACCGGGACCACTCCGAATTTCGATCTAAAACAGGCAATCGTAAAAGGCATACACCAGACCTGCAACGATATGCTGAACATTCCTATCCCGCTATTCGGAGTGAAAGGGATCCGTTATCTTTCCAGGCAAATGCGAAAATGGCCCCGGAAGCTGGGTGATAAAAAAGCTGCCCTTTATATGGGACAGGTCGTCAGGATGCTGGAAGAAATTGGCACCGGGGGCGCCGGATTCAGGTTCATCTATGCAGCATTCCTTCAGGAATCGGCCAGGGAACTGAATTTGCCCTGGCTCAATGACAGGTCGAAGGAAATGACCGAAGCGGGTGACCGGTGGAGGGAATTTGCCCTGATCGCCGGACGCATTTTCAAGAACCGGGCCGGCCAGGAGGAAAATTATATCGCCGCGGCGGATGTGCTGTCCGATATCGCCGACCGGGAGGAGAAAATTTTCCGGGAATTGCGCCAAATCAAACTTTCCTGATGCTCTTAACGCACGCAATAGAGATCATCGACCTTTATAAAACCTATAAGGGATCAGACGAACCTGCGCTGAACGGGATACGCCTTCAAGTTCCTATGGGAGAGATTTTCGGTTTGCTGGGGCCCAATGGTGCCGGGAAAACCACGACCATAAACATCCTTTGCGGAATACTCCCGCCTTCGGAAGGAAAAGTCAATATTTCCGGCATGTCGCTGGAATCAAACCTGGACCAGATCAAACGCACCATCGGAGTGGTCCCCCAGGATATTGCCCTCTATCCTACCCTGTCGGCCCGGGAAAACCTGTCATTCATCGGTAGCATGTATGGCCTGAAAGGGAAAATACTTCGGGAGAGGATCAATGAAAGCCTGACCACTTTCGGACTTCACAAATTTGCCGACCGAAAGGTCATGACCTATTCGGGAGGTATGAAACGAAGGCTGAACCTCATTGCCGGCATCATGCACCGGCCCAAAATCCTGTTCCTCGATGAACCGACCGTAGGAATTGACGTACAATCGCGAAATGTCATACTGGAGTTTCTGAAAAAACTGAACCAGGAAGGCACCACCATCATTTATACGTCACATTATATGGAGGAAGCGGAACAACTTTGCTCCCTGATCGCCATTATCGACCTGGGAAAGATCATTATCGAAGGAAGGCCGCAAGAGCTGATCCACAATAACCCGGGCGCCGGTAACCTCGAGATGCTGTTCCTCCAGATCACCGGCAGAAAATTGAGAGACCACTGATGAACAGGATACGAGCATCGATAAAAAAGGAATTCCTGGTGCTGATCCGCGACTGGGCCGGTCTGGGGCTGATATTCATCATGCCTGCCATGCTCGTGTTGGTGATGACCCTTATACAGGACGCATCTTTCCGGAAACTGAACGAAACCACATTGGAAATACTCTATTTGGATGATGATCAGGATTCCCTCAGCGCTCAGATCAGGAAAGGATTTGAGGATACCGGTTTCCTTACGGTGATCACGGAAATTGACGGACAATCCCTATCCGAGCAAACATTATTCGATCAGGTGGCAAGGGGCAAATACCAGATGGGAGTAGTGATACGTAATGGTGCTACCGACGCCATCCGTGCCAGGGGACAAAAAATCGTTCAGCAAACCCTTGGGCTGGACGACAGTGAAACCCGCGATACACTGGCCACGGCCAGGATCATCCTGTATTTCGACCCGGCTATCAAGAACTCTTTCAAAGTGACCCTGAGGAATGCTTTGCAGAATTTCACCTCTCAGATTGAAGGCGGGATCCTGTTCAAATCGCTTACCGACGAACTGGCCCAATATCTCCCGGAACCTCCGGAGCCTTTGACCAATCCGGGCGGGGGAATTGTTTACGAAGAAATATACGCCACCGACAAGTACAATGAGATCATGCCCAACTCGGTACAGCACAATGTCCCGGCATGGACGATCTTCGCCATGTTCTTCATAATCATTCCATTAACAGGCAATATTATCAAGGAAAGGGAGAGCGGCCTGGCGACCAGGCTGCGGATGATGCCCGGGAACCGTTTCCAGGCCCTGTCAGCCAAAGTATTCGTTTACATGATAGTGGGTTTGTTGCAATGCCTGCTCATGTTGCAGTTCGGCAAACACATCCTGCCCCTGTTCGATCTGCCGGCCCTGGTCTTCGGACCGGAGAAACCGGCACTGGCCCTGATGGCCCTCGCCACGATCCTCGCAGCAACAGGATACAGCGTGCTGGTCGGCTCAGTAGCCCGGACCCACGACCAGGCAGCCGTTTTCGGTGTGGTGTCGGTGATCCTGCTGGCAGCGGTAGGAGGCATCTGGGTCCCGGTATTCATGATGCCCGACCTGATGCAGTCGGCCAGTATTATATCGCCGCTCAACTGGAGCCTGAACGGTTTCTATGACATTCTCCTGCGTGGAGGCGGTTTGAAAGAAATTGCCGGCAACCTGGGTTCCCTGACCGGATTTTTTGGCGTAACGCTGATGGCAGCGGTGATTATCAGCGAGAGAAAGACCGCAGGACGGTAGGATAAAAATACGGGGCTGGCTTCCATTCACAGCAACGCATACAATATATAACCATGTATTATAACGCATATCATTCCTTTGACAACTTATGACCCCGATACCACTGACATCAATCATTGAATTCCCGGTACGGTTCAGCGAAGTGGACCTTATGCAGATCGTATGGCATGGGAATTACATCAAGTACATGGAAGAAGGAAGGGAGGATTTCGGGCGGAAGTACGGCATCAGTTACATGCAGATACGGGATCATGGTTACATGGCTCCGCTGGTGAAAGTGACCTGTGAATTCAAAAAAACAGTGGCTTATGAAGACCGCATCATCGTCGAGACCCGGTTCATCGATCATGACGCCGCTAAAATCACATACGCTTTTCGTATTTACCGGGCATCCGACAATGAACTGGTGGCGACCGGCGAAAGCGTGCAGGTGTTCCTGGATATGAACCGCGAGCTGGTACTGACCAACCCGCCCTTTTTTGAAGAATGGAAAAAAAAGTGGGGCCTTCGCTGAGAACAGTTAAATTTGCCCTCTTGATTTCCTATAATGCGCAAAGTATTCTTCGGAACCGATAACATCATCACTTCACTCGGATTTACGACCGGGGAAAATGTCCGTAACATCCTCGACAATGAAATCGGGATCCGGAAGGTTCAGGATGCTGACCTTTACCCGGGTCCTGTCCCTGTTTCCCTCATCGATCCGGAAAGTTTAAACCGCAGATTCGCAGATAATAAGGATGCCGGTTCCGGTCATTTTACCAGGTTGGAAAAGTTGTTCATCCTTTCCGTCCATGATGCCTTGAGCAAGTCAGGAGTGGATCCGGCAGATCCCAGGACCATTTTCGTGATCTCTTCCACAAAAGGCAATATCGATCTGCTGAAAAAACCGGCAGATGAGGCATTTGATTTTGACAGGATCCAACTGTGGAAGATGGCGGATGTCATTACAGGATACTTCGGCAATCCCAACAAGCCATTGTTCATCTGCAATGCCTGCATTTCGGGATCCGTTGCGATCATTACCGCAGCCCGCCTGATTGCTTCCGGTAAGTATGATCATGCCATCGTTACAGGAGGGGACATCGTTTCCGAATTTGTTGTCTCAGGCTTCATGTCGTTCCAGGCCCTCAGCCCTGAAACGTGCAGGCCGTTCGACAGTAACCGCACGGGGTTATCGCTGGGAGAAGGATGCGGAACCGTGATCATGACCTCCGACCGGATGAAAACCGGTTCATCCTATCCGGTGGCCTACCTGGGGGGTGCCACCAGCAACGATGCCAACCACATCAGCGGCCCCTCGCGTGATGGCGAAGGACTTTACCTGTCCATAGCCCCGGCCATGAAAGAAGCCGGTGCCAATGCCGGTGACCTTGGTTTCATCTCTGCCCATGGTACGTCCACACCCTACAACGATGAGATGGAGTCCCTGGCACTGACCCGGGCAGGGCTGGAAAACGTCCCGGTCAACAGCTTCAAAGGCTACATCGGCCATACACTGGGCGCTGCCGGCATCATCGAGACCATCCTTTCCATCTATTCAATCCGGAACAATATTCTCTTCAAATCGGCCGGTTACTCGGAAAACGGCGTTTCCAGACCGTTAAATGTCATTAAGGAACACACGCGGACACCGGTCAGGACGGTGTTAAAGACCGCGAGCGGTTTCGGGGGGTGCAATGCGGCGATAGTGATTGGTCATTGTGATTGGTCAACTATTTTGATAAAATAAATGGTACTTTTGCGGCATGTTTATTTCCCGCTGTTGCATTGTAAAATCTCCAGAGATAAGACTCAACGGATCAGTCGTATACAAACACCAGGCTGATCCATCGGAATTCCTGAAATCGGCCTTCCGGAACCTGAATGCCCCTTATCCGAAATTCTTCAAGATGGATAACCTGAGCAAGCTGGCTTTCGTAGCGGTGGAATATCTTCTGAAAGAGATACAACTTACTGAAGAATACCTGCCGGAAGAAATTGGCATCATCCTTCAAAATTCCTCTTCCTCCCTCGAAACCGATGAAAAGCACCAGGAATCCATATCGGACCGGCAAAACTACTTCCCGAGCCCTTCGGTGTTCGTCTATACCCTTCCCAATATTATGGTTGGGGAAATGGCTATCAAACATAAATTCAAGGGTGAAAATGCGGTAATCGTCTCCGAAAACCCAGACCCGGATCAAATCTTCCTCTTTGTAAGCGATTTGCTTGGGAACAACCGGGCAAAATGTTGCATCACCGGATATGTGGAATCTTACCACGCCGGGCAGGAAGCAATGTTGATGCTGGTTGAAATGGAAGAACATATAAAATCTTACCCCGAATCAGGGGAAATCATTACCTTTGCAGCTTCTCACATCGAACGAATTTTTAAAGAGGCCTGATTATATGCAAGAACTGACGGAAAAGCTTAAACAGCAGATCATTGAGGTGCTGAACCTGGAAGATGTCAAACCGGAAGATATCGATACTGACGCTCCGCTCTTCGGCGATGGCCTGGGACTTGATAGCATCGATGCACTGGAGCTGATCGTGTTGCTCGAAAAAGAATATGGCATTAAGATCGAAGACCCGAAAGAGGGCCGGAAGATCTTCGCATCGGTCCGGACCATGGCCGACTTCATCCTCGCCCACCAAAAAAAATAACCGATGGCCGAAAGGGTTTTCGTCACAGGGATAGGAATCATCTGTGCCATCGGTAAAAACGTGAGCGAGACCCTGGCTTCGCTTCAGGCTTCCCGTTCCGGGATAAGCCAAATTACAATTCTCGACACGCTCCACCGCGGAGAACTGCCCGTCGGAGAAATCAAACTGAATAATGAGCAACTGTCGGCCAAGGCCGGCGTGGCCGATCCCGAGATGCATACACGCACCTCACTTCTCGGCCTGATCGCCGCTTCAGAAGCTCTCCAAAATGCAGGGATCGACCCTCAAGACAAACAGTACCGGACAGGGGTTGTCTCTGCCAGCACTGTCGGCGGGATGGACCGCACTGAGATCAACTACCGGAAGTATCACCTCGGCAAACCCTTCAATAACTTCGTCCTGACGCACGATTGCGGTTATCACACCGAAATGATAGCGGAAAAACTGGGCTTCCAGGATATGGTCAGCACCATCAGCACAGCCTGCTCCTCCTCAGCAAACTCCGTCATGTTCGGCGCCAGGCTTATCAAACATGGCCTGCTGGACCGGGTGGTGGCCGGTGGAGCCGATTCCCTCTCGAAATTCACACTGAACGGATTCAATACGCTGATGATCCTCGACAAACAGCATTGCCGGCCTTTCGACAAAAGCCGGGTCGGGCTTAACCTCGGAGAAGGCGCCGCTTACCTGGTACTGGAATCGGAATCAGCCCTGCAAGACCGGAAACCGTTGTGCGAGCTCTCCGGCTATGCCAATGCCAACGACGCCTATCACCAGACCGCTTCCTCTCCGGATGGATACGGACCCTACCTTTCCATGTCGCTGGCCCTCTTATCCGCCGGGTTACAGCCGGGCGAAATCGACTACATCAACGCGCACGGTACCGGTACGGATAATAATGACCTGACCGAAGGCATTGCCATCGAAAGGATCTTCGGAGAAAAGATACCGCTGATTTCTTCCACCAAACCGTTCACCGGGCACACGCTTGGAGCGGCCGGCGCAGTGGAGGCGGCGATCTCCGTTCTCTCCGTTCAAAACCGAATGGTTGTGCCTAATCTGAACTTCAATGAGAAAATGGATGAGCTCCATTTCGAACCGGTCAGGGAATTGATGTTAAACAAGCCCCTTAAGCATGTCCTGAGCAACTCTTTCGGTTTTGGGGGCAGCGATTCGACCTTAATCTTATCAGCCATCTGACATGGAAGCATATATCCGGGGTATAGGGAATATTTCACCGCAGAAGACCTTCGATAACAGCTCCTTCCTGGATGAAATCCGGGTTTATCATCAAGCCCGGTTGCAGGCAGTTGAACCCGATTATAAAAACTATATCAAGCCCATCCAGCTCCGGCGCATGAGCCGCCTGCTTAAAATGGGCGTGACCGCTGCCGGGATAAGCCTGCATGACGCTGGTGTCGAAAAGCCAGATGCCATTATTACGGGTACGGGACTGGGAATGATGGAGGAAACCGAAAAGTTCCTCACCGGCATGCTGGATAACCAGGAGCGGCTCCTGAACCCCACCGCCTTCATACAGTCGACGCACAACACCGTGGGAGCCTATATTGCCGTCATGCTGGGATGCAATAACTACAACCTGACCTATGTGCATGGCCCGGTCTCGTTTGAAAATGCCCTCCTGGACAGCCTGATGTGGCTCGAAGAAAAACCTTCAGGCAAGGTGCTGGCCGGAGGAATTGAAGAAATCACCGAAGACCATTTTAAAGTGACCGATACGATGGGCTTCTGGAAAAAGGGAGAGATCGACACGATGGAGCTGATAAGAGACAGGCAACCTGGGACCATTGCCGGGGAAGGAGCCACTTTCTTCCTGCTCTCGAAAGAGAAGGATCCGGAGAATTATGCCCGGATCCGGGGGATTTCCACCAGGTTCAATCCTCAAAAAAGTGAAATCCTGGCCGATTTTATCCCTGACTTCCTGGAAGCACATGGCCTGGACATGGCCGATATCGATTTAATAATCCTGGGTTATAACGGGGATCCGGAATTGGATGGGGTATACGGCAACATCAGGCAAATAACCGAAAATGTGCCGCTGGGATGGTTCAAGCACCTTTGCGGGGAGCATTACCTGGCTTCTTCCTTTGCCCTCTGGCTGGCGGCCAGGATTGCCAAAAGTGGAAATGTGCCGAAGGCTGTCATGACGGAAAGCGGCGAGGGGCCGGCCAATCCCAGAAATATCCTGATCCATAATCATCAGAAAAATGTCCATCATTCGCTGATGCTCGTCTCATCATGCTGAATTTCTGGAATACAACTTATGCCATGATCTTGTTGGCACTGGCCGTGCTGATATTGCTCCTGTCCGGTATCAGGCCGGGCTGGTATCCCTTGATATTCCTGGCTATCTGGCTGATCCTTCTGGTCTTAGGCTCGGTTAAAATCTGCATGAACTTCTATATTAAGGCTTTCTGCAAAGGAAAGACTGACGAAAAAATCATCTCCCTCACTTTTGATGATGGCCCGGACCCCGACATTACACCGCGAATCCTGGAAATATTAAAGAAGCACGATATCAAGGCGGCCTTCTTCCCGGTGGGTATGAGAGCCGAAAAATTTCCCGATCTGGTAAAACGAATTGAAGACGAGGGACATGTACTCGGCGTTCACAGTTTCTCGCATGACTTTTTCTTCGATTTGTTCAGTCGAAAAAAAATGGAGCGGGATTTGTTGCTGGCGGGGAAAAGTGTGACAGTGGAAGGGTGGAAAGGTGGGAGGGTGGAAAAGGGGATGCTGTTTCGGCCGCCGTATGGGGTAACGAACCCGACTGTTTCATATGTTGCCGGGAAACTGGGATACCGCGTGATCGGATGGTCCGTGAGGAGCCTGGACACCACCCTGAAAGATCCGCGTAAAGTGGCTGAAAGGATGAACAGGCGATTGCACCCGGGGGCCGTGGTACTGATGCACGATACCCGGAAAGATTTGCCTTCGATTTTGGAAGAAGTGCTTAAAAACGCATCGGGGAACGGATACCGGATGGTGGGATTGGAGGAGATGATGGAGAAGAAATAATGTGGTATGTAATATGTGGTATGTACTAAGTGGTCAAATTATTTCACAATCCTTAATAATTACCACATACGACATACCACATAACATAAAATAAACAAATAAAGTGAAGTTAATAGTACTATTGCTGATTATTCTGTCCATGGCCGTTCCTCAACCTGGCAGCTACTGTCTTACGGTCAGGGTGAACAACATCAAACCGGTGAAGGGGGAACTTTTCATTGCATTGCATCAGAGGCCGGAGTATTTCAACATCCCCGACAGCGCCCTGATGAAGCGCAAAGTAACTATTGATGCGGATAGCGAGACGGTTGTGTTCAAAAATGTCCCGGCTGGTAAATATGCCCTTGCCGTATACCAGGATGAAAACCTGAATGGAGCAATGGATGTGAACGAAATAGGAATCCCAAAGGAAAGTTACGCATTTTCAGGAAAACAAAAAGGTCCGGGAAAGCCCAAATTTGAAGAAGCGGCATTTGAATTGACGGGGAATGATACGCTCATCTTAAAAATGGTGCATAAACCCGTTCCTCCGCCAAAAAAGGATGGCGGAAAAGATCAGTAGATTTTGACCATGAAAAGAACAGTCATATTCTTCATGCTGGCGGCAGCCCTGACCGCCTCAGCCCAGGATCCGGGCGCCAGGCCCCTGGAGGATCCGGCCAGCGCCATTGAGAAAGTAAATGCTTACTCGCAGAAGTCCAACACCATCACCGCCGATTTCACACAGGAAAAAGAAATGAGTTTCATGCAGGAAACCGTGGTTTCCAGGGGCAGGTTCTATTTTCAAAAAGAGAAAATGCTCCGTTGGGAATACACGGAACCATTCGAATACGCCATCATCCTCCGCAACAATCGCATTCGTATTCTCGACGAGGGGAAGATCAAGGATTTCGATGCAGGATCGAACCGAATGTTCACTGAGATCGGGGAGATCATGAGCGGAATGGTGAATGGCACATTGCTTCATAGTGATAAATTCCGGACCAGATGGTTCGAATCAGAGGAGCAATATATCGTGGAACTGACCCCTGTGGGTACGGCCATGCAAGATTACCTTTCGGCGATTATTTTGCTGCTCAGCAAGAAGGATTTTTCCGTAGATGGACTGAAGATGGTGGAGAAAACCGGCGACTATACCAGGATCACTTTCCATGACAAGAAATTCAATGAAACGATCCCTGCAAGTATATTTAATGTCGATTAGCCTGCTGGTCCTGGCTTTCGGATCGACCATGGCCCAGGAGAAGGTAACCTGCAAGGCGGAAGTGGCCTTCCACGGGCAGGAACTGACCGGGCTGATGATGTTCAAGCAGGTATCTGAAGATACCGTGCGGTTCGCCTTTTACAATGAACTGGGAATGAGTTATGTGGAAGGGAGCATTTCAGTTGGCAGTTCGCAGTTGGCAGTTCGCAGTTCGCAGTTGGCAGATCGCAGTTCGCAGTTGGCAGTTCGCAGCCAGGTGGAAATTGTGCAGATTTCTGAATTCCTTGATTACAAATCCTTCCGGAGGTATTTTGAAAAGGGATTGAATTCATTTTTGTGGGACAAGAAGGAGGAGAAACTAATTTTGCCGGTGAATGAAAATGAGAAGATAGAAATAACGAGAATCTATCAAAGAGGTGGTAAATTTGTATTCAGATTGCGTCTTTCTGAGTAATAATGGGACACGGATGACACAGATGAAACGGATTTTCGCGGAAACATGAAATATCAATCTAATGTCTCGAACGAAGTGAGCTAATGTCTACCTAATGTCCGCTTAATGTTAAAATTATACTCATTTAACAACCTTCAAAGCACCTCCACCACATTCCGGGTGGAGGTCTGCTTCGATCCCACGCATCCGGTTTTCGCCGGGCATTTCCCCGGTCATCCTTTAGTACCCGGCGTTTTCCTGGTTGATATCCTGACCTCAGCCGTTTCAGCAATCATAGGAAAACCGGTCGTCCTGAAAGAAAGTACTAACCTCAAATTCGTGAATATGATCGATCCCGGCAAGCACGGCTCTGTAATGATAGAGGGTGCGATTGAATTACAAAAGGATGAAAATTATAAGGTTGACGCAACAATCCGGCAGGGAGAGTTGTTGTTTGCTAAAATGAAAGGGATGAGGTTTCAAAATCCAGATCCAAAAAATACCTGACGACTAACAACTAACGACTTACGACTTACGACTAACAACTTTCATTATCTTTGTCATCAAACTAACCAATTAACAACAATCATCATGAAAAAACTTTTTTTCCCCGGTATTACCATGTTATTTGCCGTACTGGCCCTGATGGCCTTCACCTATCCTTCGTTCAATGATCCACAGGACAAACCCGTTTCGAGCTTCCCTGAAGACGTGCAAAAGGTCATTCAAAACTCCTGCTACGATTGCCATACCGATGCGGCTTCCAATGCCAAGGCCAAGTTGAAACTGAATTTCGACAAGTGGGGCGAGCTTTCCGATGCGAAAAAGATCGGTAAGATGGAGGCTATCCATGAAGTGATCCAGAAAGGCGACATGCCTCCTGGCAAGTACCTGGAGAAAAAACCGGACGCTGCATTAGATGCCGATCAGAAGTCGCTGGTGGAAAAGTGGGTGACCGAAGAAACGAAAAAACTGATGGGAGAATGAAGAAAATCTGGAAGATAATCATCACAGCAGTCGTTGTCGTGCTCGTGGGCATTCAATTCATCCGCCCGGAGAAGAACGATAACCTCGTAAATCCGCAGAACGACATTGTATTTCACCTGCAAGTACCGTCAGATGTGAAAAAGAAGCTGGTGGACGCCTGTTACGACTGTCATTCCAACAAGACGAGGTACCCCTTTTATAACAACATAGCCCCGGTTTCCTGGATGATGGCCCGGCATGTGAAAGAGGGCAAAGCGCATTTGAATTTTTCGGAATGGGGCACCATGGACAAGAAGCAGCAGCTAAAATATCTCACCGAGATCTGTGAGGTGATCACCGAGGGATCGATGCCTCTGAAGGGCTATAAAATGATGCACAGCAGCGCGGTGATCGATCCCGGCCAGCTCGAGGCCATCTGCGCCTGGACGGAGCAGGCCGGGGAGGAATTGTTGGGGAAGCGGGATTGAATTCACATTTATTCTTGTTTAAGATTCTATAATTGTCCCTTGTCTCCATTTCCTGACAATCACTAAAAGGAACATTATTATCTATAACCTCCTCCTGTAAAATCGGACAATCGTTAAATAGAGTTTCCAGGCGATAACAAGTATTAATTTTAAACTCAGAAAATTGCCTATGAAACGATCAAAATTCGCAGAATCCATATCTTTGATACCCCTTCCGGAGGGAGCATACTTTTTATCCCTCTCCCTGGAAGGATTGAACTTTGATGCCCGAAAAATCGTAATTAGGAATTAAAAAGACAGAACCTGGTCTGAATTTGGTTTGACCCTTGCATGTCCTTTGAACCATCCCTGACATCTGCCCCGCCGGGAATATGTGTCCTGATCCCGACCTACAACAATGCCGCGACACTGGAAAAAGTGATCCGCGGCGTGCTGAAGCATACGGGCCATGTCATCGTCATCAACGACGGCTCCACTGATCATACCCGGGAGATCACGGCAAAATTCACGGAGATCGATGCCATCCACCTGCCCAAAAACAAGGGTAAAGGCTTTGCCATCCGGGCGGGATTCAAGGAAGCGCTGCGCCGGGGATTCGATTACGCCATCACCATAGATTCGGATGGCCAGCACCTGCCGGAAGACCTCCCGAAATTCGTCGGGAAGGTTCAACAGGAACCGGACTCGCTCATCATCGGCGCCCGCGACATGGAACAGGCGGGCATTCCTGGAGGCAGCACTTTCGGGAATAAATTCTCCAACTTCTGGACCTGGGTGGAAACGGGTTACAAACTGCCGGATACGCAATCGGGTTACCGCCTTTACCCTGTCAGGCGCATGGCAAAAATGCGCTGGGTCACCCGACGGTTCGAATTCGAGATTGAAGTCATCATCCGTTCGGCCTGGAAAGGCATTCCGCTAACTTCCGTGCCGGTGAGCGTGGTCTACCCTCCGAAAGGCGAACGCATATCACACTTCCGGCCATTTACTGACTTCGCCCGGATCAGTGTCGTGAATACCGTACTGACGTTTCTGGCGCTGCTATTCCACCGCCCCCGGATGCTCTATCGCCAGGTCAGGCATGAAAGCTTCCGCGACCTGATGCGCCGGTTGTTACTAAACCCTGAAGAATCGAATTTCAAGAAGGCAGCCTCGGTGGCGCTGGGCGTCTTCATGGGAATCGCACCGGTCTGGGGCTGGCAGATGGCCATCGCCCTTGGGTTGGCCTTCATCCTTCGGCTCAATAAAGCCATTACGCTCATCGCTTCCAACATCAGCATCCCCCCCATGATCCCCTTCATCATTTTCGGAAGCTATGTCACCGGCGGTCTGGTGCTGGACAACCATCAACCCCTCGACTTCTCCCCTGGACTCACCTTCGACTCGGTCAAGGACAACCTGCTGCAATATATCATCGGTGCTCTGGTCTTCGGCCTGGCCATGGGCCTACTGGCCGGCTTGCTCTCATGGCTGCTGCTGGCCGTTTTCAGGAAACACAGCCAAAGAGAATCTCCCGAAAAAAAGAAATAATGTTAATTTCGCACAGCAGTTTGCAATTCAACATGAAACATTAAGCATTTACCCTCTAATCGTTCAGCCATTTCCTTATGAGTCGTTTCTTCCTTTACTGGTACGATGTATTTAACAGGCAAAGGCTTCTCTTTTTTCTATTCCTGGGGATCACCATTGGGCTTATTGTTTGGATTTCACTGAAAATTAAGCTGGTGGAAGACATTTCCAAAGTCCTGCCGCATAACGATAAAGTCGACAGTTATATGGAAGTGGTTAACCAGGCAGCATTCGCAGACGAATTGGTATTGTTCATCGGCCCGGCCGACCCGTCCGGCTCTGTCCCGCCCGGTGAACTGATGGATTATGCCTCAAGGATCGCTGATTCGGTAAGGGCCGGTCTTATGCCCGGATACGTCAGCCAGCTGAGGGACAGGGTGGACGAGGAAATGGTGAGCGGCATCTGGCAGGACATCCATGATAATCTGCCCATCTACCTCGACGACCGGGATTTCGCCCTGCTGGATTCCATGACCAGCCGGGCCTATATCGATCAGGCTATTCATAATGCTTATAAAAACCTCGTTTCCCCTGTTGGATTTGTATCGAAGGATTACATCCTGAAAGACCCTCTCGGGCTTACCAACCTGGGATTAAAGAAGATTGAGTCATTCAATGCCGATGACAGTTACCGGACAATGGACGGCTATGTCTTTTCCAGGGATATGAAATACCTGCTGATGTTTCTTTCCCCGGCACAAAAATCCACCGAAACCGATAAAAATGCTTACATCCTGAAAAAACTGGATAGTTTTTTTACTTCTGCCGGGAAGGATTCTGACGGGAAGATCCAAGCAGGTTACTTCGGCTCCATGGCGGTGTCCGTGGCAAATGCCGGCCAGCTCAAGCGTGACATCATGCTGACCATGAGCCTGGCGGTGGTACTGCTTATCCTGTTTATAGGGTTCTACTTCGGTCATTTCGGAGTGGTCCCGTCCATTGTGCTCACCACGTTGATGAGCGCGGGGATGTCAGTGGCCGTGCTGTCGTTGATGGGCCGGGAGATCTCGGCCGTCAGCCTCGGGTTCGGTGCAGTTCTGTTAGGTATAGCGATTGCCTATGCCATCCATTACCTGAACCATCTTAAAGAGGAAGGCGATGGCCGGACGGTGATCCGGGAAATTGCACTGCCCATTGTGATCAGCAGTATCATTTCTTCCGGTGATTTCTTCACCTTGCTGCTGGTCAGGTCCGAAGCCGTTAAAGACCTGGGTTTGTTCGCCGGTTTCAGTATCCTGGCGGCCGGGTTGTTCAACCTCATTTTTCTTCCCCATATCACCAGGAACATTGATTGGAAGCGGACCCGAATCACGTGGGTCAACCGCTCAGTGGTAAAGCTTGCCTCATACCCCATCGAGAACGTCAAGTGGGTGCCCGTCATGATCCTCCTGCTGACCGTGGTTTTCTACTTTACATCGAAAAGTGTCACCTTTGAAAGCGATATGACAGGCATGAGCCACATGCCGGAAATTTTGAAGGATGCGGAAAGGACGCTTGATGATATCAGCCAGTACACGTTGCGCTCGGTCTATGTGGTAACGAAAGGGTCAAGCCGCGACGACGCGCTTGAAAACACCGGGAAGTTTCTTCAAAAGGTTGAAGCGCTGAAATCCGAAGGATTGGTGAAGAGATTCACGGCCATAACCGACCTGGCCATTCCGAAGAAACAGCAGGAGGAACGGGTGGAACGATGGAATCGGTACTGGACCCTTGAGAAGCAGGCCGAGGTGCGCAGGCTTATTGATAAAGCGTTGGCTGACAATGGATTTAGAGAGGGTGTGTTCGATGATTTTTGGAATAGGGGGACCCTTGGGGGGTTTAAACCCTTGGAGGGTTTCCTCACACCATACCTCTCCGAATCCCCAAACCTCACAACCGTCACCACCATTCTCAAAGTACGTCAGGAAGACAAACCGGCCGTCTACAAAGCACTGAATGAGGAGACGGATTCGTTTGTCTTTGATAAACAGTTCCTGACCAGTACCTTTATGGATATCCTGAACGAAGATTTTAACAAGTTGGTTATCATATCTTTGCTTATAGTCTTCCTGGTCCTGCTCCTCTCATACGGCCGTATCGAACTGGCACTGATCACCTTTCTGCCTATGTTCATATCCTGGATCTGGACCCTAGGGATCATGGGAATTTTCGGAATTAAACTGAACATATTCAACATCATCATTACTTCATTTGTCTTCGGCCTGGGGATAGATTACGCCCTGTTCTCCATTCAGGGTATGCTGCAACAGTATAAATACGGTCATGGCAATGTGAACTCCTACCGGTCGTCCGTGCTGATGGACGCCATCACAACGCTGATCGGGCTTGGTGTGCTGGCCCTGGCCGTTCACCCCGCCCTGAGGTCCATGGCGTATGCGGCCATCATCGGTATCGTATCCGTCTGGTTCGTCACATGGAGCCTGGAACCGGTTCTCTTCCGATGGCTGGTCAGCACCGGCGGTAATAAACGACCCCTGCCGGTAACCTTTAAGGATTTCATTTTCGCAGTCCAATCGCTCCTGATTTTCGTTACGGGAAGTATCATGCTCCTGGTCTATGGATTTATTATCTTTCGGATTTTCCGTGTGAAAAGGGGCCCGCTGAAATCCTTCTTCCACTGGGGAATGATGGCCACTTCACGGTTCCTGATCTATTCGAATTTCCTTTCTAAAAAAAACATCATAGGAAAAAAAGAAGCCGATCTCACTAAACCTGCCGTCCTTATCGCCAACCACCAGTCGCACATCGATATTGCCCTGGTGCTGATGGAACATCCGAAACTCCTGGAACTTACCAACGACCGCGTTCAGAACAGTTTCCTGTATGGCCCGTTGGTGAAAATGGCTGAATTTTACGCTGTTTCCGATGGTATGGAAACACTTTCGGCAAAGCTGAAAAAGAATTTCGAAGAAGGTTATTCCGTACTGGTCTTCCCGGAAGGTACCCGATCACCCGATACGCATATTCAACGCTTCCACCAGGGCGCTTTCTACCTGGCAAAAGCTCTTGAAGTGGATATCCTGCCTGTCATCCTTCATGGTTCCAATCATGTTTTTCCTAAAGGCGAGTATTTCCTGAGGCAGGGTACTGGCACAGTAAAGTTCCTACCCCGGGTCAGCTATAAAGATGAAACTTTCGGCACCGAATTGCTGGAAATATCAAGGAATTTCAGGAAGTATATGGCGGGGGAGTACAGGAAAGTGGAAGAATTTATCGAGAATCCATCCTATTTCAGGCCAAGACTGATCAAAAATTATATCTTCAAAGGTCCGGTACTGGAATGGTATCTCAGGATAAAAATCCGACTGGAGAAGGATTACGAACTATTCCACCGGTACCTTCCCGTACAGGGTCATATAACCGACATCGGATGCGGCTACGGATTCTTGTCGTACATGCTCAGTTTCCTTGCAAAAGACAGGATGATTACGGGAATAGATTACGATAAGGAGAAAATCGATACGGCCAGCCATGTTCCGTCAAAGAACGACCGGGTAAATTTTGTCCATGGTGATGCCTTGCAAATGGAATTACCAGTCAGCAAGGCATTTGTCCTGGCCGACGTGCTGCATTATTTCCCCGAAGATGAACAGGAAAGACTGTTAAAGTGTTGTTTGGAAAAGCTGGAACCCGGAGGGGTCATGATGATCCGGGAAGGCGACCGGAAGATGGGGAAAAGGCATTTCGGAACCAGGTTATCCGAATTTTTCAGTACCCGTATCGGTTTCAATAAGACCCGAGGGGAAGATAAAAAACTGTATTTTACCAGCATGGAAAGGATAAAGGGAATATTGAGCGATAATGGGATGGATGTCGAAATAGTAGATGAAACGAAAATGACGTCGAACTTAATTTATATTGCCAAAAAGTGATTCAAGGGACCTCACAGGTGACCTGTGAGGTCACCTGTGAGGTCACCTAAACTTTGAACTTTAAACCTTGAACTCTGAACTGATCATAGCCGGTGCCGGCCTCGGAGGCCTGGTTTGCGGGACCATCCTGGCAAAAGAGGGCTATTCAGTCTGTATCCTGGAGAAAAACCACCAGGCCGGCGGTAACCTGCAATCATTTACCCGCGATGGCTTTAAATTCAGTACCGGCCTGCATTATATCGGTAGTATGGAAGAAGGCCAGACTCTGCACCGGTTCTTCAAATACCTCGGCATTACCGGTAAAGTACCCCTGAAAAAAATGGATGAAGACGGCTTCGACCGTCTCACTTTCGGCGAAGATACCACGGTTTACCGGCATGCCATGGGCTGGCCACACTTCGAAGCAGAAATGTGCCGGCAGTTCCCTGAAGAAAAGGACGCCATTGCAGCCTATGTCAATGCCATCAGGGAATCTATCCGGGGTATACCACTGTACGACCTGGAAAACGCTCACTCTTACCAGATGGAGCTTTCACAGCTCGGCCGGCCGGCCATGGGCTTTCTCAGGGATATTACGAATAACATGCGACTTCAGCAGGTCCTGGCCGGTGCTAATAGCATTTACCACAGCGCAGCCAACCGGACCCCGCTCTACCTTCACGGATGCATCCGGAATTTCTTCGTCAACAGCGCCTGGCGCATCTCCGGCGGAAGCGATAAACTGGCCAATGCGCTCATAACAGCTTTCACCGATGCCGGCGGCACCCTGATCACTGATGCCCAGGTGACCGGCTTTGAATTTGAAAACGAAAAAGTATCGGCTGTGACTTTGAAAGATGGCCGTAAGTTCACCGCCAAACAATTCATCTCCAACATCCACCCGGCAGTGACCTTGAGCATGATACCCCCGGACAAGATCCGGAAAGCTTACCGTAACCGGATCGAAAACCTGGAAAATTCAGCCGGTTTCTTTACTCTTTACGTGGTTTTCAGGCCCGGTTTCTTTCCGTATCAGAATTTCAACCATTTCCATTATTCCTCCGGTAAATATTTCGAAGATTACCTGCCTGAAAGCGATTGGCCGCACACTTTCCTGGTGTACACTCCTTATTATGAAGATAACCAGGGATATACACGTACGGCTAGTATCCTTTCTTTTATGAAATATGAGGAGTATTCGAAATGGGACGGGCTGGCAGCCGAACAACGAGGACAGGATTATTATGATTTCCGGGAGATGGCTGCCCAGAAACTGCTCGATGCAGTGGAAAAGCGTTACCCGGGGATCCGGTCCGGTATCGAAAAATTTTATGTCTCCACCCCATTAACCTTTACAGACTACACCGGCACCCCTCATGGCAGCGGCTACGGTATCCTTAAAGACTGGGAAAACCCGACCAAAAGCATCATTCTGCCACAGACAAAGATCCCGAACCTTTATTTCACCGGTCAGAATCTCAATATTCACGGAGTACTGGGCACCACTGTCAATGCCGTTGTAACCAGCTCCGAATTCATCGGCTTCAGGTACCTGGTAAAAAAGATCATAGATGCGTAAAAAGAGAGTCATACGGTTCCTTTCCTGGTTTCTCGGGTCTATCCTGGCACTGTTCCTGATCCTTTGGCTGATCTATGCTGTAAGCACCAGGCTAACCGACCCTGTTATCCCCGAAGCAAGCAAAACAGAGATGACCAGGATTTCACAGGGCGATAGCAGTCATGCCTGCGAACATGGCTGGCTCCGGAAAACCGGCGATGGGTGGTGGATGATGTACCTGGAGGGCAGCCCGTATGAAATAGGCTATGCGCACGGATTGCTAAGCCGGGAACTGATGGCGAATCAGGAAATGGCGTTCACCGAAAGGCTGGCCGAGCTTATCCCGTCGCGTTTTTACCAGCGGTTCATGCTGGGATTTGTCCGGTTCTTCAACCGTAATCTGGATGATCATGTCTTACCGGAATACAGGGAGGAGATCTATGGTATTTCGCGCCATGCCCCGGCGGAATATGATTTCATTGCCCCGGCCTATGCACGGATGTTGAATTATCACGCCGCTCATGACCTGGGCCATGCGGTGCAAAATATGAACCTGGTGGCCTGCACGGCTTTCGGGGTTTGGGACGGCCGGTCATCCGACAGCAGTCTGCTCATCGGCCGGAATTTCGACTTTTTCATCAATGACGAATTTGCAGCAAACAAGATACTCTGCATTATCAATCCCGACAGTGGTTACCGGTTTGTTTCCGTCACCTGGGCAGGATTTGCAGGCGTGGTCTCCGGTATGAATGAAAAGGGGCTTACCGTCACCCTTAATGCGGCCAAATCGGATATCCCGTTTGGTGCTAAAACGCCGGTTTCGCTGCTGGCCAGGGAAATCCTGCAATATGCCTCCGATATCGAAGAGGCAGTGAAAATTGCCGATAGCCGGGAAACCTTTGTTGCCGAGGCATTCCTGATCGGCTCCGTAAAAGACGGCAAAGCCGTGATCCTGGAAAAATCGACGAAGCAAATGGCCGTTTATGATCCGGGGACGGATTTCATATTGCAAACTAATCATTTCCAGGCAGATGACTTTAAAAATGACGAACTCAACATGCGGAACATCGAAAATGAAACCTCGATTTACCGTCTCTGGCGCCTGCAGGAGCTGATGGACAGCCATCCTGGCATGACGGTGGCCGGAGCCGCTGCCATTCTTCGCGATTACCGTGGGCTCGGGGGGAAGGAAATCGGTCTTGGCAATGAAAAGGCTGTAAACCAGTTCATTGCGCACCATTCGGTGATATTCCGTCCCGAATCCCTGCAAATTTGGGTGTCGTCGCCACCCTGGCAACTGGGGGAATACCGGGGATATGGCATGGATTCGGTAATTATAGCGGGAATGGGCGGTGACACCGGTGGTAGAGACGTTGCATGCAACGTCTCTACCACGTCACCGCCCATTCCCGCCGACACCCTGTTATCTGGCCCTGTTTACCGAAATCTGTTAAAATACCGTGCCCTGGTCCGGCGTATCGAATCCGGGGATTTCCCGCAAAATGCCGCGGATTCGCTGATCCATTATAACCCTGATTATTTCGGCACCTACAGGATACTGGGAGATTATTTCAATTCCTCAGGTCAACCCAATGAAGCGAAGAAATATTACACCAAAGCCTTATTGACGGAGGCACCTTCATTGGCGGAACGAGAAGTGGTTGCCGTGAGCCGTTAGGGGCGCCATACTTCATCGCCTACGGTGAATAATATCAATCCAAGTTTTTGTATTTTTGAAATCCTTAAAATAATCCGCGTAAATCCGTAACATCCGCATCCGCGTGCCATTAAAATTGAAGCAATTGCTCCCGAATATCGAAACCCGTTCCGCTGCCGAGATCAAGGCATTCCAGGAGGAAAAACTCCGGGAACTGATGCCGTACCTGCAAAATAAGTCCCGGTTTTACCAGGATCTTTTCAAGGTGCATGACATCGACATCTCCAAAATTAAATACCTCGAAGACCTCGCCTCCATCCCGGTCACGACCAAGGATCACCTGCAGGGACGCAATGAGGATTTCATCTGCGTGCCGCGAAACAAGATCATCGACTACATCACCACCTCCGGCACACTGGGCGACCCGGTGACATTTGCCATGACCGACCGCGACCTCGACCGGCTGGCCTACAACGAAGCCATCTCTTTCGCCTGCGCCGACGGAAGCCCCGATGACACCTACCAGCTCATGACCACGATCGACAGGCGCTTTATGGCGGGACTGGCCTATTTCCTGGGGGTGAGAAAACTGGGGGCGGGAGTCATCCGGGTCGGTAACGGGATGCCGGAACTGCAATGGGACACCATCCGCCGGTTCCGCCCCAACGCCTTCATCACCGTGCCTTCATTCATCCTCAAACTGATCGAGTACGCTGAGGAAAAAGGTATCGATTACCGTTCATCCAGCATCAGAAAAGCGGTCTGCATCGGCGAACCGCTGCGTTACCCGGACTTCTCCCTGACCACTCTCGGCAGGAAGATCCGGGAGAAATGGGACATTCATCTTTATTCCACCTATGCCTCCACCGAGATGGGCACCGCCTTCACGGAATGCCGGTACGGCAACGGGGGACACCATCACCCCGAGCTCATTATCGTGGAATTCCTGGATGATGACGACCAACCGGTAGCCGACGACGAGCCCGGTGAAGTGACCATCACTACCCTGGGCGTGGAAGGGATGCCATTGTTGCGGTTTAAAACCGGAGATGTGTGCTATCACTACACTGAACCCTGCGCCTGCGGCCGTACCACGATGCGCCTGGGCCCCGTCCTTGGCCGAAAGCAGCAAATGATCAAATACAAAGGCACCACCCTCTATCCACCGGCACTTTACGACATCCTGGACCATGTACCGGGAATACATAATTACTATGTGGAAGTCTATACCAATTCCATCGGAACGGATGAAATCCTGATCCATATCGGCAGCAAACTCCAGGGAGACAATTTCGAAAAAGAGATCAAGGACCACTTCAGGGCAAAGCTCCGCGTGGCGCCACAGATCATCTTCGAACCCATCGACCGGATCGACCGTTTTGTCAACCCGGAATCGGTGCGGAAAACCATCCGCTTCGTGGATCACCGGAAAAACGGAAAATGATGAAATTGCCGGTATTAAGGCTTTCCTGTGAAATAATTATTTATAATCTTTAAAAATAATTAAATTTGCGGCAATTGGCTTAAACAGCCATCAGCCTTTACTTTTTTGTCTTACTCCGGTACTATGAAAATAAACGACAAACTGTTCAATTACATGGCGGGCGCCCTGATCGTCCTGGCCGCTGTCCTCGTGTACTCCAATACCTTCAAGGTCCCGCTGCAATTCGACGACATCTATCACATCCAGCAAAAACAGACCATTCAGGATATCAGCAACTTTTCAAAAATAAAAGCCTGGGAAAACGTCGGAGGAAGGCCCCTGGCCATGTTCACCCTCGCCCTGAATTACCGCTGGAGCGGCGAAAATGTAACCGGATACCATGTCTTTAACCTGATCTTCCATATCATAACCGGATGGCTCGTCTATCTGCTGACATTGCAGTTGTTGTCATTGAAAGGGATCAAGAGCCGGGACTGGCTGCAGGAAAACAAGCATTTTTTTTCACTCCTGGTCGCCCTGATCTTCATTGCGCATCCTATGCAAACACAGGCAGTGACCTATATCATCCAGAGGATCACCGCACTGGCAACACTTTTTTACCTCCTGACCATACTGATGTATATCAAAGGCCGGATCAGTCATATCGATGAGGGATTTGGCAGCAATGCCATCAAATATTACCTGCTGACCATCGTTTCATTTGTCCTGGCCATATTGTCAAAACAAACCGCCGCCACCATCCCGCTGGCCATCGTACTGACCGAGGCATTTTTTATCCGGGGAGCAGATGGCAAACTACAGAAAAAATTCTTCTTCATCCTATCCGGCGCAGTGGCCATGATCATCGTCATAGGGCTGATCGTCGTCGGATTACCCAGGGAAACCAAGGAATATACCCGGAGCGAGTATTTCATTACAAGCCTCAGGGTGATGGCAAAGTACATCCAGATGATGATCCTCCCGGTGGGGCAGAACCTCGACCATGACATCACCGCTTCGGAATCCCTCTTCCGGCTCAAAGAAATGGCCAGCCTGATCTTCCTTCTCGGAATCGCCTATCTCGGAATATACATGTTTAAAAAAGACCGGCTGATCTCATTCGGCATTTTTTGGTTCTTCGTAACACTTTCAGTTGAATCGTCCGTCATTCCTATCCGCGACTTCATGTTCGAGCACCGTATGTACCTGCCCAGTTACGGATTCATTCTGGCGGCCGTTGCAGGCCTGAGCTATATCCCCGGAAAGGTGGTCCTGGGCAAATACAAACTCCCCGCTACACTTTTCCTGATGCTTGCCCTGGTCGTAGCAGCAGGATTTACAGCCTATGCCCGAAATAAGGTCTGGCAGTCCGACCTTTCTCTCTGGTCCGACGCCGTTGAAAAATCCCCGAACAAAGCCAGGCCGTACATGTGGCAGGGGATTGCCTATTCCAACCTGAAAGATTATCAGAAAGCAAAAGCCGCTTTCGACAAGTGCATCGAGATCATGCCCACCTTCAGCATGGCCTATTTCAACCGGGCCAATGTTTATAAGGAGTTGGAAGAGAACCGGAAAGCGGTACAGGATTATACCAAAGCGATCGAATACAAGAAAGATTATGAACTGGCCTACTTCAACAGGGGGGTCGTCCGCGCCAAAATGGGCAACCGGAAGGGAGCCATTAAGGATTATACCAATACCATCCGGATCAATCCCAAAAATGCCCTGGCCTATTACAACAGGGGAAATGCTTACAGGACCCAGCGCGAATTCCAGAAAGCCCTTGACGATTATGACAAGGCTATCCGGATCGATCCCAAATATTCCCTCGCCTTCTTCAACAGGGGCCTGACCAAGGCAGCCATGGACAAACACACCGACGCCCTGGCCGATTTTGACCTGGCTATTACCATCGATCCGCGGAATCACCTGTTTTACAACGGTAAAGGCGTTTCCCTCCACGCGCTCAAAATGTACAAGGAAGCTGTTCAAAGCTACGGTAATACCATCGCGCTCAATCCTAAATTCGGGCAGGCTTATTATAACCGGGCCTACAGCAAGTTTTTCGGACTGAATGACAGGGATGGCGCCTGTGAAGACTGGAAGATCGCCCTGCAATACAAGTACATGCAAGCCGAAAAAATGCTGGCGGAATACTGTCAGCCCGGGCAATCGAACCCTAAGTAAAACACCGATGAATAAGGTCCTGATCATCATTCCGGCCTACAACGAAGCTGAAAATATCGATTCAGTCATCCGCCAGTTGAATGAAGCGGGCAAAGACAAATGGGACCTGCTGGTGGTCAACGATGCATCCAAAGACGACACCAGCCGGATTGCCAAATCGACAGGAATGGCACAGGTGGTGGACCTGCCCTTCAACCTTGGAATTGGCGGGGGGGTTCAAACCGGGTTCAAATTTGCCAGGGTCTATGGATACGACTTTGCCCTGCAGTTTGACGGCGACGGGCAGCATAAAGTGGAAGAAATTCCCAAACTGCTCGAAATCGTGCAATCCGGCGCAGCCGATGTGGCAATCGGTTCCAGGTTCAACCAGAAACACGACGGATTCCGGTCATCTTCCATCAGGCGACTGGGAATCAGGATATTCGAATGGTTCAGTTTTTTGCTGATCCGACAGCGCATTACCGATCATACCTCCGGATTCAGGGCCTTCAACCGGGAAGCCATCCATTTCCTGGCCGAAAACTATCCGTCGGATTACCCTGAACCTGAAGCAGTGGTTATGCTGGGCAAAAACGGTTTCAAAATGCAGGAAGTATTTACCCAGATGATGGAACGGCAGGGAGGTATCTCTTCCATCTCCCTGGCCAACGGTCCGTATTATATGATCAAAGTGCTTTTATCCATGTTCATGGCCTCGATTCGATCAAAAACTTTCAAGCATGAATTTTAACAGTTCAATCGGGAATAATATCCAGATTACGCAGTACATCGCCATTGCGGCGAGTATAGGTCTGTTTATTTATATCAGTTACCTTGTCAGGAACAAGCGGATCAAGGAAGAATATTCCCTGCTGTGGCTATTTTTCAGTGTAGTTTTCATCTTTTTCTCCGTTTGGCGCGATGGGCTTGAGTATTTTGCCAAACTGGTCGGCATTGCTTATCCCCCGGCAGCCCTTTTCATCATTCTTCTTCTGGCTATCTTTTTGATCCTTATCGAGTTTTCTAGGATTATCTCAAAGCTGACAGACCGGAACATAGCCCTTGCCCAGGAAATCGCTATTTTGAAGATGGAGCTGGAAAACCTCAGGAAGGAAATGGAAAGGAAAGAGGCAAAATCCTGATCATTACCTCCCCTTGATGGCCGAAAGCACTTTATAACCCCAGATGATCTTGCTGACATTGAACTTATGCACCGCCAGTTGCAGGGCATTGGCGCCGTTGGCTTTCGCCACTTCGTACTGCTCCGCAAACTGCCTCGCCGTGTAGTTTTCGCTTAGAGACCCGGAATGCCGGCGAAAATCGGAAATATACCCGCGGACCACGGCAGCCGGATAAAGTTTACCGAACCGCAGCCAGAGGTCGTAATCCATGGCAAAGCGCAGATCAGTGCGCAATTCTCCTGCCTCTTCCACCAATTTCTTCCGGAAAAAAACCGCCGGCTGGGAAATATAGTTTTCCGTCATCAGCCTGCCATAACTGAAAGTATTGAGCAGCAAATTCTTATAAGTTGTCACACCTTTGTATATCTCCCGGTCATTTTCATCGATGATCCGGCATTTGCCATAAAGCCACATGCACTCCGGATGTTGCGAGAAATAGCTGGCGACCAGCTTTAAGGTGCCGGGCCGGTACAGGTCATCCGAGTTGAGCCAGCCGATGATCTCCCCGGTAGCCATACGGAATCCTTTGTTGACCGCATCGGCCAGCCCGTCATCCTTTTCCGAGGCCCATTTCAACCTGTCCCCATACTTTTTAAGGATTTCCAGGGTATTGTCGGTCGAGCCGCCATCCACCACGATGTATTCCAGTTCCCCGTCAAATTCCTGGGAAAGGACGCTCCGGATCGTGCGTTCGATGAAATGTCCCTGGTTGTAGGAGGGAGTGATGACGGAGATCTTCATACTCAGATGGGTTCAACTTTTCTTAAAATACCTGAAAGCATATCTGGCCGTTGTAAGGATCTTCTTAAACAAAAAGAACGGGCTGGACTTTCTTTCGGTGGCAAGGAGCCGGTTCTCATAAAAATGGTATTCACGGATAGGGTACCAGTAAGAAAGTTCCCTTTTTTCATGGCATTTTAACAGCCTTGTCAAATAAGGGAGGTTTTCAAAATCACTCTTGTTCCCTAAACTGAAATAGTTGCCCGGAACATGTGAAACCAGGTTTTCTTCGTGGGGTTTCATTTCCCTGCCGAATAACCGTTCAGGAGATTTACACCTCCTTCCCGAGATGATCTTGTTCTTAGAGATTGATTCTGGGGGTTTCATCCCATAGAGATCCACCTCAAAATCTTCATCCTGCAAATCCTTCATGAGTCTTTTAAGTCGATCCGGCAATATCTCGCAATAAGTGTCATACACGGCACTGGATTCTTCGATCGGAATAAACCGGTATTCCCTTTTGCCATGCCATAGCGGCACCTGCAGGAATGTTTCCCGGATGCGGATGTTGGTGCCTTCATCTCCGAATATTGTAGTGTGAGATGACCTGGGAAAGATGAAATACCTGCCGCTCACCACGAGGTATTCAATGAAGAACTTCTTCCAGGAGTTTTCCGGCCATAACCGTATGTTCGGGGGCAGGATCTTTTCACTTACCGGTTTGTCGGCGGCAGATCGGTACCACTCCCTGAAACTGTGCCACTGTGCTTTTGTCCACATCTGTCCCCAGGAAGAAGCATATTGAAGAAAATAGACATCCGATCCGTCGGCCAGGGGGATAAAAGGGAATTGGGCCGTCTCATTATAAGCATGATGATAGAGGGAAAATCCTCCTATCTTCAAGTCGTCCTTATAAAAATGATACGCCTGAAGAGCATAATCATAGAATGCTTCCGATACAACCAAATCATCCTCCAGCACGATCAGCGCGTCGTGACCGGATGAAAGGTCCCCGCAGGTAAGGACATGCTCCCTGAGGCCCAGGTTCTGATCATGCAGGATAATGCGTTTATCGCCAAATTGCCAGTTAAATTCCCCGGCAATTCTCCTCGTTTCGATAACTTTGGATGAAGTCCCTTCTGCTCCTTTTTTTATCCCGTCAATGCTGATATATAATGTGACCTTTTGCTGCATATAAAGGCCCTGTGCCAGCGATCCCAGCAGTCGATCGAGGGAAGAAGGACGGTTGTAGCCGATGACAACAATGGCAATATCGGGATTCATGACTCGAAATTAAGGAAAATCACGTCGTATTTTATAAATTTGTGATGTTATTGGATCGAAAGAGTATAAGCAATACCTTATCAAATGCATAAAAAAGCCTTAATTACAGGCATCACAGGGCAGGATGGAGCTTACCTGGCAGAATTTCTTCTGAAGAAAGGATATGAGGTTCACGGAATAAAGAGGCGGAGCAGCCTGATCAATACGGACCGCATTGACCATCTTTATGAAGACCCTCATGTAGCCAACAAGCATTTCATCCTTCATTACGGTGACCTGACTGACAGCACCAACCTGATACGCATCATACAGGACATTCAACCCGACGAAATATACAACCTGGGGGCACAAAGCCACGTAAAAGTAAGTTTTGAAACACCTGAATATACCGCCAATTCTGATGCCCTTGGCGCATTGAGGCTGCTTGAAGCCATTCGATTGCTCGGTTTGAAAGATAAAACCCGGTATTACCAGGCTAGTACAAGTGAACTGTACGGATTAGCCCAGGAGATCCCGCAGACCGAGAAGACTCCTTTCTACCCCAGGTCGCCTTATGGGGTGGCGAAATTATATGCCTACTGGATTTCGGTCAATTACCGGGAAGCATATGGAATCTTTGCCTGCAACGGGATATTGTTCAACCATGAATCCCCCATCCGGGGAGAAACATTTGTGACGCGCAAGATCACCAGGGCCGTGGCAAGAATCGCACTTGGCCTGCAGGACAAGCTGTTCCTGGGCAACCTGGATGCAAAGCGCGACTGGGGGCATGCCAAAGATTATGTGAAAGCCATGTACCTGATGTTGCAGCAGGACCATCCGGATGATTTCGTGATCGCCACAGGCGTCACTACGGAAGTCAGGGAATTTGTCAGAAAAGCGTTTGCAATGGCTGGTATGGAATTGGAATTCAAAGGCAGCGGATTGAATGAAAAAGGATACCTCGTTGGTTCTTCCAATCGCGTAAATTCGCTACCAACCGGTTCCTGCGTGGTTGAAATCGATCCCCGTTACTTCCGCCCCACAGAAGTTGACATCCTGCTGGGTAACCCTTCCAAGGCAAAAGAAAAGCTGGGCTGGCAGACCGAATATACGGTGGACGATCTCATCAGGGAAATGGTTGATGCGGATATAAAACTGATGGAAAGAGAACAATACCTTAAGGAAGGCGGCTTCGAGATCAAAAATTATTATGAATAAGCAATCCAGGATATATGTTGCCGGGCACCAGGGAATGGTAGGCTCCGCCCTCCTCAGGGCAATCAACGAAAAAGGCTATTCCAATCTCGTTACAAGGACCAGGGTCGACCTGGACCTGACGAACCAGGCGGCCACAGATCACTTTTTCAATGAAGAAAAGCCTGAATATGTGATTATTGCGGCCGCCAAGGTCGGAGGGATCATGGCCAATAACATTTACCGCGGCCAGTTCATCTATGAGAACCTGATGATCCAATGCAACCTGATCGAAGCTGCCCGAAGGCATGGCGTGCAAAAGCTGCTCTTCCTCGGAAGTTCATGCATATATCCTCGCATGGCGCCTCAACCCTTGAAGGAGGAATACCTCCTGACCGGGCCACTGGAATATACCAATGAACCGTATGCCATAGCGAAAATTGCGGGCATCAAAATATGCGAAAGTTATTACCGCCAGTATGGATGCAATTTTATTTCCGTAATGCCGACAAATCTTTACGGCCCGAATGACAATTTTGACCTGGAAAAGTCTCACGTATTGCCGGCCCTGATCCGGAAATTCCACGAAGCAAAGGTCCAGGGATCACCAACTGTTGAACTCTGGGGGACCGGAGCCCCATTGCGTGAGTTCATGCATGTGGACGATATGGCCTCAGCTTGCCTCCACCTCCTGGAAACACTTGATGCTGAAAAGCTCTATGAAAAAATGGGAAAGACGCATGTCAATATCGGCACAGGATTAGAGATATCCATTGCAGATCTGGCAGAAATGGTTGCCGCTATTGTCGGGTTCAAGGGTGAGATCATCTGGGACAAAAACAAACCCGATGGAACACCCAGGAAACTGATGGATGTAAGCCTGCTGGAGTCACTTGGATTTAGGCACAACATTCAACTAGAGCATGGGATAAGGACGGTCTACCAATGGTATATAACCAGGTAGACCGGGTGATTACTGAGGTATTCAATGGATTTTTGTACTTTTGCTATTTCACCAACAAGATAATCCGTCATCAATAATGATCATCTGGCAATTCTTCACTGAAGGAGTCGACTTCATCAGGCAGATCTACTTGAACCGTTTCCTTATCTGGGAACTTACTAAGCGTGATTTTAAAATCAAATATGCGGATAATTTATTTGGATTATCCTGGGCAATCCTTGAACCATTGGCAATGATGTTCATTCTTTGGTTCGTTTTTACTTATATCCGGACTGGCAGTGGATTCGATGTGCCATACCCCATCTTTCTTCTTACAGGACTGATCGTCTATGATTTCTTCAATAAATCGATCAATTCGGCAACAAGAGGAATCTCTCATTACGGATTCTTAATCAACAAAGTCAACTTCAGATCAGCAATAATTCCAATGGTGAAGATCTTTTCTGATCTCATCCTACATTTTATTATCCTGGGCATCATAATGGCTATTCTGATATTAAACCAAGTACCCGTTACACTGTACTGGCTTCAGGTGCTCTATTACCTGATTGCTACCTTGTCTCTTTTGATTGGAATTTCATGGTTCACATCATCGATTTCGCTCTTTTTCCCTGATATTAATTATATAATCACCATTGTAATGAGGGTCCTTTTTTTCTTTACGCCTATCTTTTGGAAAGCCACTGATATTCCTCAAGGCATGACCCTGATCTTTCGCCTGAATCCATTATATTACCTGGTTAACGGTTATCGTGACAGTTTCCTTCATGGTATACCTTTCTGGAAACATCTCCCTGATACTCTTTACTTCTGGACTGTGACTTTGTGTTTCCTTCTGGTTGGGGTGACTGTTTTTAAAAGGCTGAGGCCTTACTTTGCTGAATTGGTTTAATATCCATAAATTATCATTAATCAATGGAAAATTCTGTCGTGATAGAACTTATTAATGTCAGCAAAAGGTACAAACTATATAACAATAAGAAGGATCAGGCACTTGAGGCTTTATTCCCCTTTATTCATAGAAAACATAAAGACTTTTACGCGATAAGTGATTTGAACCTCACCATTCGAAAGGGTGAGATTCTTGGAATCCTTGGAAGAAATGGTTCGGGCAAATCTACCCTGATGAAAATTATCGCAGGAGTGATCCAACCGAGCCAAGGCTCAATTAAAGTACAGGGTAACCTGGTTCCATTACTGGAACTAGGATCTGGATTTTACCGTGAGTTCACAGGCTATGAAAATATCTACTTTTATACAGCTGTTCTTGGATTCCCAAAGAAAAAAGTCCTTGAAAAAACCAAAGAGATCATTGAATTCTCTGAAATTGGCGATTTCATCCACCAACCTCTCAAAAACTATTCCAGCGGCATGAAAGCAAGGCTTGCCTTTTCAGTAAGCGTCAATATCGATCCCGATATACTTATCCTGGATGAGGTCCTGTCTGTGGGTGATTCGGCTTTCAAAGTCAAAAGCTATGAAAAGATCCGGGAATTCTTTAGTCAAGGCAAAACAATCCTTTTCGTTTCACATTCGCTAGAATCTATTAAAACATTGTGTAGCCGGACGATTGTGATGGATCGGGGTAAAATAGCCTTTGACGGGGTCCCTGACACTGCAATCGCGTATTACCAGGAGATGCTTAAACCTCAAACCATTGGTGTGCCCCTGGTTCCTAATGATGAATAAATGATGAACAATAATTTGAACAACTCATCTTCTGGACCTCCTTTAGTAAGTATTATAACTGTTACTCTTAATAATGCCGCCGGATTAGCCAACACTGTTAATAGTGTTGCCAGGCAAACTTACAGGGTGTTTGAATTTATTGTAATTGACGGTGGATCATCAGATGGCACCTTGGAAATCATTAAAGAAAGTGAAGAAATTATCACCACCTGGATCAGTGAACCGGACCTTGGAATTTATGATGCCATGAACAAAGGCTTATCGTTGGCCAGCGGTATTTTTGTCAATTTTCTAAATGCGGGTGATACGTATGCACAAACAGATACTCTGGAAAGGATCTTTGGTAAAAATGGAGATGGTTACGATATCATATATGGAGATGTTATCGTCAGCAATTTATTGAAGAAAGATGCTTATCTGCAAAAAGCGATGCCTTTTAATAGAAAACTGCTGTTAAAATATGGCACAGGCGTAGTCTGCCATCAGGCTGTTTTCATCAGGAGATCATTGGCGCCTTACTATGAATTAAAATGGCACTTTAAATCAGAACTTAATTGGTATTTTGACATTTTAGAGTCAGAAACTCAGTTGAAAATTCATCAATTGGAATTCCCTTTAATCAATTATACTGTGGGAGGATACGGCTATATTAACTTTTGGCACAACCAGAAGGAATGGCTCAACCTCGTCAGGGCCAGGTTTGGATGGTCATCAGTTTTTTATTACCTCATTCCTATCAGAATTGTTTTAAAACTCCCTTACCGCTATCCATGGCTCCTGAAAGTCCTTTTCCGAAAGCAGCAGGTGATTTAATAATCCGGACAAATCCTGCTGCTGGTTTTTTGTTATTTTTGCCTTGCCACCATCCATTGTGAACCGATTCTAATTCATTAATATCTAAATGAAGGATATTCTGAAAATATCTGTAATTACACCATCCTACAATTCGGACAGGTACCTTGAAGATGCTGTTCTAAGCGTCCTTTCCCAGGATTACGCCAATTTTGAACATATTATTGTTGATGGTGGCTCAGAGGATAATACGTTAGAGATTCTAAATAAATACAGTCACCTGAAATGGATATCAGAACCCGATAAGGGACAGTCGGATGCCATGAACAAGGGCTTTATGATGTCTACCGGGGATATCATTGTGTACCTGAATGCAGATGATTATTTCCTGCCCAACGCTTTTCATCGGGTTATCCCATATTTTTTAAATGGCGCAAAATTCGTAGTAGGGACTGTAAGGGTGACCTTGGAAAATGGTTCAAGTTGGCTGAACAATCCAAAGGTCTCACACCTAAACATGCTCAGGCATTGGGAAAGCAATGCGTTTTGCGTAAACCCGGTCGGCTATTTTTACCTTCGGGAAGTGCAGCAAAATTCCAATGGTTTCTCTCTCGATAATCATCTCGCCATGGATTTGGAATTCCTGCTTGAATGCTCCTCTAAGTACGAATTTACGAAAATGCAGGATTTGGAACCATTAGGGGTTTTCCGGTATTATTCCAACACCAAGACTGCAAAATCACTTGGATCAGATGATAACCCATATACCTTTGAAAAATTTAATTTCATTGATAAGTTTTTAGCAGATAAGTCAGAAATTTTCAGATCTAAATATACTCGCAAGCGGAAAAAAGCATATAAAAGATTAAACCGCCAGTTACATTTGAAGAATATTTATCCGATTTATTTTATTTTTAAATTCTTCCGCATTAATTTTTTAAAATTCCGGGATTTTACCAGATCTGACAACAAATCGGCTATCATCAGGGATTTCATAAACAGAAACATTAAAAACTTATGAATTATCGAGAAGGCGTAAGCCTTATTATTTGCACTTATAATGGGGCAAAAAGACTAACGGAAACCATTAGTCATGTTAATAAACAGGTTTTTGACCAAGAAATCCAATGGGAATTCCTGATTATCGATAATGCATCAGTGGATAACAGTGAAGAGGTTGCCAGAAAGGCCTGGAAGCTGAACATTCCTTTTAAAATAATAAGGGAAAAAGAAAAAGGTCTGATCCATGCCAGGCAAAGGGGCATTTTGGAAGCTACATTTGAATATATTTCCTTTATTGATGACGATAATCACATTGACCCCTTTTGGGTCTCTAATATATTTTCAATTTTTACCAGTCACCCTGCTGTTGGCATGTGTGGTGGTTTCAGTACCGGTGTATTTGACACCAAACCACCGGTTTGGTTCAGTTCTTTTGAAGGATCATACGCAATTGGCAAACAAGGCGATAAGACTGGGGATATTACTGACTCGAAGGGCCAGCTTTGGGGTGCTGGACTTTCATTCAGAAAAAGCGCATATGAAAAACTGGTGCAGTCAGGATTTCGATCCATTCTGACCGGAAGACAGGGTAATAAGCTGCTGGCAGGTGAGGACACTGAACTTGCTTTCGCTTTCAGGCTTGCCGGCTGGAGACTCTGGTACTCGGAAGAATTGACCCTGAAGCATTATATCCCTGAAGAAAGATTTAATTGGTCATACGTAAAAAAAATGTATAAGGGTTTTGGATATTCCCACGCTGTATTTGAAATCTACAAATTAGTCCTCTATGGTCATCCCTTGTATAGATCTTTATTTGTCTTGAAAATATTCAAGCAGTTTATCCCATTTTTCCTCTGGAGGATCTCCCACTGGCGGTCTTCCTATGAAGGAAACAAAATGGAGCTTCTATATTATTTTCACCTCAGCAAATTGACACAAGCAGTGACCTTATTACCCAAGATCAGAATGATGTATGATAAGATTGTGAAAATGAAAAATAAAATCGGAAATTGATTCGAATGGTAAATGTTCATGTCGTCCTCAAAACATATACCTTTCTTGGAACAAAAGCCGCTCAAAGCAGCCTACCTGACCCTTGCCACCCTCTTATTGCTGATCCCTTCCATCCTTTTTGGGTATCCAATACTACATGGTGATTCAGGAGTCGACATCTCTTCTGGTTTTGCCCATTTTGCGCCCATTGAAAGGCCCCCGTTCTATGGAATGTTCATCTGGCTTACCAGCCTGTCCGTTTCACTTTGGCTGGTTGCCGCATCCCAGGCTATTTTAACTACATTCGTATTGGATGTCCTGCTCAAAAGCCTATCTATTAAAAATCCTCAACTCTGGACCTTAATCTCTATATTGATTTTATCCCTGACTACAGGCTTGGCAGTGATGACTTGTCAGATAAAACCCGATTTCTTCCTCCCCCTGACAGTTCTTGCCATATTTTCATTCCTCATCAGGCCCCCTGGATTTAAGATCATTGATTTTCTTTTGCTATCACTGGTCATATGCGGTTCGGTATCCCACCTTTCCCATTTGCCGGTAATAACCGGAGTATTAATAGCCGCCATTATTTTTATTCGATTTACTCAAAATACAGGATTCACAACCTACTTACGCAAGTTTCTTATCTTATCAGTCATCATCATTTTTAGCTGGGTACTTGCTCCATCCGTAAACTACATATTTACAGGGTCCTTCACTATGTCGCGCGTATCAAATATTTTCAGGACATCCAAACTTCTGCAGGCAGGAATCTTTCAGAAATATATTCATGAAAAGTGCCAGGAAGATCCCACATTCTATTTGTGCCAGTATGAGCCTGAAATGGATCAATACAAGACGTATTTTGACTTTTTATGGGACGATAATAGTTTTTTATACAAAGACGGCTGCAAAGAAACAGGCAATCAATATTGCTGGATTGCGAGGAACAAGGAATTCGGTGTCCTTGTAAATGATTTACAATCCCAATCAAAATTCAGGAAAATGATTCTGGCGGATGCCTTTCATAGCACTTTTAAACAACTATACACATTCGATATTCCCGTATACTCAAACTTTACACAACATTGGTTCCAGGCCCAAATGGCCCGTAAGTATTTCCCATTGGATGCTGATTTTATAGATGGTTCGATGCAAAACCATAACCGTCTGTCTTTCCCAGTCCTGAATGCAATTCAGAGAACCGTCGTTATATTATCCTTATTCATACTTGTCTTTATCACCATATTCCTCCGAAAGGATATTTTTACCTGGCGGATCACTTTACTTGGGTACCTGATTCTCCTGACATTGATTGGCAATGCATTCTTCACTGGAACATTTGCCGGCATATCAGATAGGTTTCAATGCCGAATCATATGGATGTTACCATTGTACGTAATCGTCCTGGTGTTTTCAAGATATCTGAGAAGTTTAAAAACGTAATCCGCCTAAAGAATGATTCTGGGTAGTTTTGATCAAACAGTGGAATTGCTCCTGATAGCGTCGGGATTGGCCGCGGCAGCAAGCGCTTTTACTTTTTTCAAACGACCTAAACTTTCCATGGTATTTCTGGGCCTGACCGCTGCCTTTATTTTCAGTTTTGCAGCGTTCATGGACCCTTTCCTCAATTTGTGGGATGAAAGGATTCATGCGCTAATCGCGAAGAACCTCATTTCACATCCGTTCAAACCAACATTTTACGATGACCCTTTGCTGAACAACCATACCAATGAATGGTGGTTTGCTCATGTGTGGCTCTACAAACAGCCCTATTTTCTATGGTGGATAGCTCTGAGCATTAAAATTCTAGGGCCATCTGAATTTGCCGTCAGGCTGCCCAGTATTTTACACGGCATTGCCATTGTACTGGCAACTTACAGGTCAGGAGAATTGATGGTGAACCGGAGAACCGGATATTTAGCGGCTTTTATGTTCATCACTTCTGTGTATTATATCGACCTAATCGGCGGACGCCAATCCCTCGATCACAATGACTTGATGTTCAGCGCTTATATCTTCCTGTCAATATGGTCATTCCTCGAATACAACCGTAGCCACGAAAAAAAATGGATCATTCTTACCGGTGCATTTTCCGGTTTTGCCATCCTGATAAAGTGGCTGGTAGGATTACTGGTCTATGCCGGATGGATTCTCCTGAAGATGATACGTAAGGACTTTCGCCATGCCAAGTACGGAGATATATTATCAGCTTTTATTATTACACTCCTGATCGCCACTCCGTGGCAGATATATACTTTTATTAGATTCCCGGCGGAAGCGGCAGCATCCTATGCGTTGAATGCAAGACATTTCTATGTGCCATTGGACGGTCATTCAGGATCCATTCTCTACCATTTTAATAAATTCGAATTGTTGTACGGACCTTTCTCATCATTCCTGGTGATCCCCGGATTAATCGTACTCTACAGGAAGATGAAGGATTCGGCATTATATTACTCCCTGGTTTTTATGATCCTGGTCAGCTATTTATTCTTTTCTATCGCCAGGACCAAAATGCCCTCTTTTGTATTTATAAACGCTATGGTCATTTTCATAGCTCTATCAGCACTGATCGACCATTTGTTGATTTGGGCGGAAGACCGGTTCACTTCATTTTCTTTGAAACGGGTCGTATTTTTATCAGTTTTTGCGTTCATTATCATCTTCCGTTTCAATATACGGGATCTCGTCCAAAGGCATAGCCTTGTAGTTCCGGGCAACTCGTATTCAATCAATTTATATGAAAATAAAACCGTATTTTTATCCCTGGAACTACCCGATAATGCAGTCTTATTCAATGTTCCGGGAACTCAATACATTGAAGCCATGTTTTATACAGGGTTGCCAGCATACAATTTTATCCCCAATCATAAGCAAATTGATGAATTAAACCTTAAAGGCAAGAAGGTTGTAATTTTCCAAAATAGGAAAGAACTGCCTGAAGAATTGTTAAACAATCCTTCCATCAGGATTATAGAGAATATTATTGAACCAGTGAAGTGAAACGACAGAATCTTCCATATGCACCGGCCCAAACCGGATTCCCCGTTCCGGTCGAATACTTTAAGATCATTTCACAAAAGTTAACAGGACCAGTGGTGATCCTTTGTTGTCCCGAGTGGATGATTGAACTGAAGGATATTGCAAAAGAATATTCGTTTGAAATTTATCAATGGGAAGATGGTTTGGCGACAGAAATCATACATGGCAGCAGTCATGCAAACATCATTATTCTGGCATTCAAAGAGGGAGAAAATGAAATCCTTGATAGAGTTAAGCCTTTAATGCAAAATTTCAATGAAAAGGCAACGGTCCTCCGGCTACTAAGGGACTTATTCATCAGGATATCCTTACAACTAGGAGGTCCATATACCCCGCAGGATCAATGGAGAAGTTGTGATGCCAGGAGCCCGTCCTATTTTATTTTTGCAATTCCCCGCACAGGCAGCACTTTTCTTGGCGACATCTTTGAAAAAAGCAGCATCCTCGGGTTCCCGAAAGAACATTTGCTCATCCATCTGCTGCCAGTCTTTTTCAGAACAGACCTGACGTTTAACGAATGGATCAGGGCTCTGATTCGATTCTCCTTCTCGCCAAATGGGTGCTCAGGAACCAAGCTGATATCCCACCTTTTCCTGGAGATATTTGACAACTATGGTGATCAACCCGGTTTGCAGAAGGACCTGATGGACCTTATTGGGAAATATCCTGCTATTTTTCTCAAACGTAGAAATAAAATAAGACAGGCTATTTCAATAATCCTGGCAAGAAAGTCATCCGTGTGGCATTCAAAAAAAGGTCATAAGATCATGAGTTCCCGACGAAATGAGAATGATCAGGTATTCCATCAAGAAATGGAAGAAACCCTCCTTTGGTTACATGAGCAGGAAGAATGCATGTGTGAATTTTTTAAAATGGCTGGAATAGCTCCGAAAATATTTTATTATGAAGATTTCTCGGATGATAACAAATCACGGGAGGTATTCAACTATGTTTGCGATGCACTTCATCTCGAGCCTTCAGGATATTCCAAGAGATCAACATATGATAAATTGTCAGATGAAAGAAATGAAGCTTACTTGAAGCAATATATAGATTTTCTATTGTACTCTTTTAAAAATTCCGAAGGCCCACAGAAGCCCCTTTCAGACATTCTTCTGATCTCATTGCTTGAAGAGGTTTCAAGACCAAGCCGGGATTCTTCATCCTTCCATCTCCAGACATTTTTTCGAAAAAGTATACTCAACAAAAGGAAAATAAAGTAATCTCGTTTGGGTAAACAACCTCAGTCATCCTGACTGACCCATTTCACATTTTTAAAATGCCTTTTAATGGTGTAATCGTAAACGGCTTTATTTTTATAATAGGAATTCGGATAAAAGTGAACCTTTTTCCCCAGGAGGCATCCTGCAATACATACATGCAACCGATTGGTGTTAATTTGGTCGAAATAGCTCAGGAAATAAAGTAGGTAAAACGAGACCGATTGTGCTGAAGCCCTGCCCATATCACTCGATTCCAAAAGTTTCGCAATATCGATATTTCCGAATGGGATTGCAATTCCGGTGCTCTCCTTATCTATCCGGAAACTATTCAATGTCCTGCTTTCAAATACTCGCTCTTCAGAAAGGAATCTCAGCAAATTACGCACGGTCACATCATTAAAATTTACTGGCTTTTGCCGTTGCCATTCCTGGAACGGCTGGAGATCCAAATGGAAACCCATATCATTCATCAAAAATACATTTGCCCTGCTTGCCAGCTTTTTCACATAAGCGTACGAAACTTTTTCCCTGCATATGATATCGACATTATTTCCAAGTTCCGATAATAGGTCGGCATTACTGTTGATAGTGCTTGAAAGAACTGTTAAACGAGCAGCTGACCGATGCCATTTCTGGATAAAACGTGAAGCATTATCATAATATGAGACAAAATTCCCACCTCCACCATAGATTACATATTTGCCATTCAGATCGTCGGATTCTGTAACCATCCGATATTCAACATTTGCCTTTTCAAAATGCTGATAAGTTGAATAATTGATCAGGGAATCCCCCGCATTGCCGGGATTCGGAAAAAAAAACACCTCTTTCTTTCGGAAAGAAGCTAAATACTTGTAGATTTTATCAGGCATTAGCAAATGATTAATTTTGCCTGGATCGTTAACTTTTTTTAGCGCTTTGTAAATATAACCAAGTTCAAGACCCCTTCCACAAAAAAAAGATCAATATATGAAATCTCTTGAGATATTTCCAGAAAAGATAGATATAGATCACCCATGGGTCACACGGAAATGCAGGGTTGAGAGAAGGAATGGCAAGAATATTGCAAGCTCTGATACCCTGTTCTTTCAATTTAACCAGATCAAGAATCTTCCCGAGGAGGAGGATGCTGAGGCTTATCTCATTGCCCTTATATTTTTGGGAATGGCTGAAGGGCGAACGATCAATGTGCATGGAAACGTTTCGGAATCTCTATTATCAAACCTTACCGAATTCCGTGATGCCTGGAATAGTGTAGCACCTGACATTTACAAGCGGATCGATTTTTTTGCAAAAGACACAAGAGATATTATTTACAAAGTTACTGATGCCTCTGCCGTCGCGGCATTCACTGGTGGTGTGGACTCAACTTTCAGTATAATCAGGCATGTTCACAAAAATTGTGGTTATGCGAATAAAGAGATCAGAAATGCAGTTTTTGTGCATGGATTCGATATCCCTCTCGAAAACTCAATAGATTATAATAAGGCTTTTCAAATAGCTAAGAATACGCTCGATCCATTCAATATTAAGCTCAATCTGCTAAAAACCAACCTGAGAAAAATTAACTGGGTAAACTGGGAACACCAGGTGGGGAATGCGGTCGTTGCTTGTTTGCAAAACTACAAGGCGAACCACTCTCATGCAGTAGTAGCCGCAACTTTGCACTATGGTAACCTGAAATTTCAGTTGGGATCGAATGCAATCTCAGACTCCTTACTTTCCAGCCCTTCTTTGAATGTTATCCATGACGGTGCAGCTTTTAGCAGGGTGCAGAAATTATCTATGATCTACAATGATAAAACAGCTTATGACAATCTCAGGGTATGCTGGGAAAATCCTATGAAATCTGAGAATTGCTCAACCTGTGAAAAATGTATACGGACTATATTATGCATGCGGGCTAATAACATTCCTGTCAGTCAAGCTTTCAGTTATAATGAAAAGCAAATTATAGATTTCTTAAAGAATGTCATTGTTTTAAAAGAATTTGCAAAATTAGAGTTTGAAGAGGTTCTTAAGACTGCCGTAAGGGGACAAATCAGTGATGAATGGGTACACATTTTAGCTGAAAAACTACCTGAAGTTAGAAACCTGGAATACAAAAATCTGAAAACGACTGGCCAGGATTCGAAACAAGATGGTGCTTTAAGCAGATTATTATTTTTTATAGAAAAACTGATCAACTAGGATTATAAAATCTTAAGTACCACTCAATAAAATCATGGATCCCTTTGCTGACAGGTGTTTGGGGATGATACCCGAAATCATTTTCCAGGGCCGATACATCGGCATACGTCCGCGGCACATCTCCCGGCTGGATCGGCAAATAACTCCTTCTGGCCTTAACCCCCAGTTCATTCTCGATGGCGTCGATGAACTCCTCCAGCCGGACGGGATTTGAATTACCGATGTTGTAAATCCGGTAAGGATCTGACGATGTCGACGGATCGGGGCTTTTCGGATCAAAAGCCGGGTCAGGCACCGGGGGCTTCTGCAGGATCTTCACGATCCCTTCCACGATATCATCCACATAGGTGAAATCCCGCACCATGTCCCCATTGTTGAAAATGCTGATCTCCTTTCCTTCCAGTATGGCTTTTGTAAAGATGAAGAGGGCCATATCGGGGCGCCCCCACGGCCCGTAGACCGTAAAGAACCGGAGCCCGGTCACCGGAATGCCGAAGAGGTGGCTGTACACATGCGACATCAGCTCGTCCGCTTTCTTGGTGGCGGCATACAGGCTGATGGGATGGTCCACGTTGTCGGAAACGCTCAACGGCATCTTTTCATTCATGCCGTAAACACTGGAGCTGGAAGCAAATACAAGATGCTTTACCGGTTGATGCCGGCAGGCTTCGAGGATGTTCAGGTGGCCGGTGATGTTGCTGTCGATGTACGCCTGTGGGTTCTCCAGCGAGTACCTCACCCCTGCCTGCGCCGCGAGATGGACCACCGCATCAAACTTATTCGTCCGGAACAACTCCGAGATGCCATCTCTGTCTTCCAACTGCATCCTCACAAAACTGAAATTCCCTGAACCCGAAACCCGGAACCCGGAACCCGGAACTATGGAACCTGGAACTATGGAACCTGGAACCCTGGAACCTGATTCGATTCCCAGCTCCCGCAACCTCGCATACTTCAGGTTCACATCATAGTAGTCGTTGATGCTGTCCAGGCCGGTGACCTCAAATCCATCCTTCAGTAACCTTTTGGTCACATGAAATCCAATAAATCCCGCTGTTCCGGTCACCAGTATTTTTTTCATCAGGCTCGTATTTAATTCGATCAGGGGGTAAAGTTACGATTCATTCCTTAATCATCCATTCATATGGGGTTCCTGACAGGTGATCTTCCACTTCCTTAAAATTCACAATGATATCTTTCAACGGGAAAGGATTTGTCCTGTGATAGACCGTTTCCGCAGGCACTGGTTCAAGGCCCAGGAACCGGCAAACCATTTCATAAGCAATATGAGGATCATCCTGTATATGCCTTTCATAGGAAATATCCAGTTTTGTTTTGCCAGTGAGCGCCCTGTTGAGAATCTCATATCGCTCGTCCATCAGCCTGAATGCGTCCATCAAGGGCATGAATTCCGATCCGACCTGGAAATGGTCCTGGTCGATGAAAGTGGAATACAGCTGCTTTGTTTCGTCGTGCTTCTGGTGATACTTGTCGCGCTCCCTTGCGATCTGGGCTGAAACAGCCCTTCTCAGGTAATTCTCCCTTTTCAGGATGATAAAATGGCTGATCCCGGTATCATGCAACAACTTGACATAATCATCGATCGTCATGCCGATGCAACCCGGCCGAAGCTGCTGCGATGGCATGATGGTGGTCTCAAACCCAAAATAGGATGTCCTTGACCGGTAAACCTGCCATTCAATGGTTTTGCGGATCGGATCGGTCTTCCAGTCAGGCTTGATATACCTCGAAACATTACGGTTGAATATCTCCCCAGCCCATATGATGTCAGGATGCCTGTTCAGCAGGTCTCCCAATACCGTGCTTCCGCACCGGGCCGTATGGAACATGACGATGTTTCCGGTCCTGCCTTTCCGGTTCCTAAATTTTCTCCATAAAAGCCTGATATCAGAGTGCTTATCCATCGATAGAAGCTGTCTTTCCCACTTGATTTTGAAAAGTGAAGATAACTAAAATATCATCACCATTTTTCTTTACTTTTGACCCCTTGTTAATCTGTTAACACTATCATGACGAAGTCATCATTTGATCCCAAATCCAATTACCAGCAAACCCGGGAAGCCATCGGTTATGTTAACCGGAAAGAGGCCACACAGGCCGACTACGAACGAATCGGTTTCAAGTCGGGACTGGAAGTACACCAGCAACTTAAAACTAAATACAAGCTCTTTTGCCGTTGCCCTGCCGGCCTGTATAACAGGCACGAGGATTACGATGCTGAGCTGATCCGGCATATGCGTCCCACCCTGAGTGAACTCGGGGAATACGATGGTACTGCACTGATGGAATTCAAAACGAAGAAGGAAATCGTATATCGTATCAAGCATGAAACGGCTTGCACCTATGACGTGGACGACACCCCACCTTTCCAAATCGACAAGGAGGCACTGGATATCTCCATCTTGATTTCCCTTTTATCAAAGCTGAATATTGTCGGGGAAGTTCACATCACCCGTAAGCAATATCTCGACGGCTCCATCCCTACGGGTTTCCAGCGCACTGCCATCATCGGCGTGGAAGGCGAAATCCCGCTGAAGCACAAGAAAGTGCGCCTGATCCAACTTAGCCTGGAAGAAGATTCCTGCCGCGAAATGTGGGATATCGGCCACCAGCGGGGTTACAAAACCGACCGGCTGGGCATGCCTCTCATTGAAACAGTTACCTATCCCGACTGCCTCAATCCCGACGAAGTGAAGGAAGCCTGCAATCACATCCGCTTCCTGAACCGAAGTACCGGCCTGGTAAGGACCGGTATAGGCGCTGGGCGCGAAGACGTGAACGTGAGCTGCCGTGGCGGTTCCCGCGTGGAAATCAAGGGCGTGGCCCATACGCGGTGGATCCCCGAACTGACCCATAATGAAGCTTTCCGCCAATGGGCATTACTCCATATTCGCGAAATGCTGAAGGTTAGGATCAAAGACCAACCCTCCTGGAAAATCTCCCATAAACCGCTTTCCAACCATGGTTTCAGCTTTAAATACAAGCCAATGAGGGAGGCCCTGTCCAGGAAAGAGAAGTTCATTGCCGTCAACCTGCCCGGATTCAGGGGAATCCTCTCCCACTTCACGCAGCCGGGGAAAATGTTCGCCAACGAACTCAGCGACCGGCTCAAAGTGATCGCCTGCATCGAAAAACCCAACATGGTGACTTCCGAAGATCTGATCGCCCATGTCCCTGCAAAGGATTGGGAACAGGTGAAGAAAACGCTGAAATCCAAGGAAAATGATGCCCAGTGCATCTTCTGGGGGCCTGAGGCCGACGTTGCCACTGCCCTGGAAACCATCGAAGAACGCTGCAAAATGGCCTTTGCAGGCGTACCGAACGAGACCCGCAAATCCTTCGAGGATGGCACCACTATCTTCGAGCGCGTCCTCCCCGGCGCCGACCGCATGTACCCCGACACCGACTCTGCTCCCATCCCTCTAGAAGACGAATACATCAACGAGATCAGTAAAAATCTTCCCTCCGGGATCCATGACCGTTACCTTCAATTGAAGAAATGGGAGATTCCCGAAGACACTTACACCTACATCTTCTCCAAGAATCTTTACCCTGTGATCGAAAAGATCGTGAAGGAACTGAAGATAAACCCGCGCCTGGTAGGCACCTTCATCGGCCATCACTTGAAATGGGTCGAAGGAAGGTACATCCGTTCCTCCGAATTCACTTATGAAAAAGTTCTCGAGATCTTCCGTTTCCTGCTGGAAAACAGGCTCGACCTGATGCTGGCCGGGAACATGCTGCCGGTGGTTTATGCCCATCCGAAGATGGATTTCGAATCGGTGCTCACCAGTATCGGTTTCAAGCGCATCAAGAAGGAAGAGATCCTGGCCAAAGCCGAATTCCTGAAAGAAAAATACTCACAGATAGGCGTCTCCGGCAAACCCGAAGCGAGGATTTCCTGGGTCATGGGGGAATTGAGAAAAGTTGCCCTGGGCAATGTCAACCTCACAGAGTTGGCCCAGCTGCTTAAATAATCTGTGCCAATCCGTGTCAATCCGAGTAATCTGTGGTGAAAAAATAAAAATATGACTGACGATATCTTCCAGGGCTATAAAGGCGATGCACTTGAAGTGCTCAAAAAGTTCAACACCCGCGTTTGGGGCCAGGCAACCATCGACACGACCCGCGGCACCTTCGTGGGCACCGTGCTGCCCCGGGCCGAGAACGACGACGACAAGCACATCGTGCTGAAGATCCCTACGGGCTACAATGTGGGCATCGATATCCGGACCATCCGGAACATGGTGGAAACCGGCTACAAGAAGGCCGTTTACAAGATCCCGGAGAAGGAATTCCCCGTCACGCCTGGCCTGCCGAAGGTCAAGCTGCTCGGGACCGGCGGCACCATTGCCTCACGGCTCGACTACCGCACCGGGGCCGTCATCCCCGCCTTCACCCCCGGCGAGCTCTACGGCGCCGTGCCGGAACTGGCCGACATCTGCAACCTGGAGACCGAGAAGATCTTTGCCGTGTTCAGCGAGAACATGGGCCCGAAGCAGTACATCGCCTTGTCGCAAGCCATTGGCAAAGAGATCGAAAAAGGCGTGCAGGGCATCGTCATCGGCCATGGCACCGACACGCTGCATCACACCGGCGCAGCGCTCACCTTCATGGTGCAGAATACCCCGGTGCCCATCATCCTGGTCGGTTCGCAGCGCTCCAGCGACCGCCCCAGCTCCGACGCCGCCCTCAACCTGCAGCATGCCATGCGCGCCGCCGGCCATGGCGACATCGCCGAGGTGATGGTCTGCATGTTTGGCCCGACATCCGACGAGTACGGCCTGCTGCACAAAGGCACCCGCGTCCGTAAGATGCATTCCTCCTACCGCTCCACCTTCCGCACCATCGGCGACGTGCCCGTGGCTCGCGTGAACAAGAAGGAGGTCATCCCCATCCACAAGAATTACAACAAGCGCCGCAACGACCGGAACGTCAACATCTACCCATACTTCAGCGACGAGGTGACGATGCTATACTACTACCCCGGCATCAAGCCCGACACGATGGATTCCCTGATCGACGCCGGCTACCGCGGCATCATCATCGTGGGCACCGGCCTGGGCCACGTGAACAAGGAGCTCTACCCCGCGCTGGTCAGGGCCAAGGAGAAAGGCGTGCACGTATTCATGACCGTCCAGACCATCTGGGGCTACGTGCACATGTTCGTTTACGATACCGGGCGCGACATGATGGCCAAGGGCGTCATCCCCGCCGGCAACATGCTGCCCGAGGTGGCCTGGGTGAAGCTGAGCTGGATACTCGGCCAGACCGACGACCCACAGAAGGTCCGCCAGATGATGCTCACCCCTGTGAACGACGAGATTACCCTCCGCGAGCCCTACAACGGCTACCTTGTCTACCAGGGCGGCGTGCCCGAGGTGGAGGAGTTCGTGAGGAGAGTGCATAAATAGTTCGCAGTCGGCAGTTCGCAGTCGGCAGTTCGCAGTCGGCAGTTCGCAGTCGGCAGTTCGCAGTCGG
>CAZUDV010000005.1:126740-127768 GCA_964619555.1 uncultured Bacteroidales bacterium
CAGTCAGCGGTCGGCAGTCAGCGGTCGGCAGTCAGCGGTCGGTAGTCAGCGGTTGGCTGCCAATCCTGATGTTTAACTCGAAGGCGACGAATCAAAATCCGCGTAAATCCACCGCATCCGCGATTATCTGCGTACCATAATAGCACGCGGATGAACGCAGATTAAGCGGATTTTCTCAGATAAAGCAACGGCCTATGACAAAGAATGTCTACTAATGTCCATTAATGTCTATTTCTGTCTATTAATGTCTATTTCTGTCCATTTATAACCATTCATCACTCATTCCAGAATTTCCGTAAATTTGCCAGTAGCGCAGATAGGTTGTGAATACAAAAGAATTCATAAAAGCCCTCGCCGATAAGCTTCAGATCAGTCAGAAAGAAGCCGGTAACCTTTTAGACGACGCCTCCGCTGTGATCCGTGAAACGGTAATCGGTGAAGGCAACCTGACCATCCAGAACCTGGGCAAATTCCAGTTGAAAAAGACAAAGATCCGCGAATCATACATACCTGCCATCGGTAAGAAAGCACTGGTACCGCCAAAACAATCTATTTTCTACTCCCCTTCCGAAACCCTGAAAGCCAAACTCAAATCATCCGGAAAGCTATGAAAGGAAAGCTTTCAGCGGGAGATATCATCGACCGGCTGGCCGGTCAGGCAGGCATTACAAAAAAGCTGGCGGGTGAAATTATTCGTGCCATACCTGAAGTCATCGAATCGGGGCTAATTTCCGATGGGGATGTCAAGGTTAGGGGCCTGGGCACTTTCCGACTGAAAAGGGTCGCCTCGAAAAAGGGCCGGAATCCGCAAACCGGCGAGGAAGTGATCATCCCTCCGCACAATAAGCTGATATTCCTGCCGGAAGAGTCATTCCGGGAGCAGGCCAATGAAGAGTTCAGGTTTTTAGGGATAAAGGTGCTGGAGGAAGTCGGTAGTTCGCAGTTGGCAGTTGGCAGTTCGCAGTCGGCAGTCGGCAGTTCGCAGTCGGCAGTCGGCAGTTCGCAGTCGGCAGTCGGCAGTTCGCAGT
>CAZUDV010000005.1:127868-301764 GCA_964619555.1 uncultured Bacteroidales bacterium
AGAAACCAGAAACAAAAATCCCGGAACAAGAAACAAGAAACGAGAAACCAGAAACAAAAATCCCGGAATCCGAAACTCTGAATTCAACATTAAACACTCAACACTCAACAATCAACACTGGAGCGAAGCGACACAAAACCTGGCTCATTCCCACCCTTTTCGGCATCGTCGCAATTCTGAGCGTCGTGTTTTATTTCCGGAATTGCAGCTCCATTCCCAGTTCGCAGTTGGCAGTTCCCAGTTCGCAGCCTGTTGAAAGTGCAGGGCATGAAGGATCCGCGGTTTCCAGTTCGCAGTTGGCAGTTCCCAGTTCGCAGCCTGTTGAAAGGGCAGGGCATGAAGGATCCGCGGTTTCCAGTTCGCAGTCGGCAGTTCCCAGTTCGCAGCCTGTTGAAAGGGCAGAGAATGAAGGATCCATAAATGGCAGTGCGGAACCAGAAACCAGAAACCAGAAACCAAAAACCCGAAACCCGGAACCCAAAACCCACTTATATCAGCTCGCCCGGGAGGTATACGGCAATCCCTTTCTCTGGGTGCTCATCTACCGCGCAAACCTCGACAAGATCAGCAACCCGGACCATGAGGTGATCCCCAGTGAGTTGACCATTCCGACCCTGGCGGGCACGCCGAACAAGCTCACTTTTAACGATTCCCTGAATGTTTCTGACGGCTACCGGCTGGTTTACGAATATTACCTGCAGCATAGAGATGCCCGGGCGGAGGATTTCCGGCTGGTTATGCTGAAGTACAAGCCACAGTAATTTTTTGATTATAAGGCGACGAAGGGTTTTCACTAAGGCGCACCAAGGAAAATCCGCTAAAATCCGCTGCATCTGCGTTTATCCGCGTGCTATAATTGAACGCGGATGACGCGGATTAAACGGATGAACGCGGATTCTTCAATCTGCAACAAACCCAACTATTAATTGTTAATAATTAAAATCAACCTTGAACTTTGCCCTTTGCTCCTTTAACTCAAAACTGAAAACTCAAAATTTCCTCCATTGCCAAACAAGCTCATCCACGAAACAAGCCCTTACTTAAAGCAGCATGCCCACAACCCGGTCGACTGGCACCCGTGGAACGAGAAGACACTGCAGAAGGCCATGGCGTTGGACAAAATGCTGCTCATCAGCATCGGCTACAGCGCCTGCCACTGGTGCCATGTGATGGAGCGGGAGTCGTTTGAGGATGAAGCCGTGGCCCGGCTGATGAACGAAAACTACATCTGCATCAAGGTGGACCGCGAGGAAAGGCCCGACGTGGACATGGTTTACATGAACGCTGTGCAGCTCATAACCGGAGGCGGCGGATGGCCGCTGAATTGCTTCGCTATGCCCGACGGCCGGCCCTTCTTCGGCGGCACCTATTTCCGCAAAGGGCAGTGGATGAACCTGCTGGAGAACATTGCACTGCTCTACGATACCCGCCGGAGTGACCTCGAAGCGCAGGCGGAAGCGTTGACGCAGGGCATCCGTGGGGAGCATTTGCTGAACATTCAGGAAGAAAACACAGACCTTTCCGATGCAGGCCTGGAAGAATCGGTCGGCCATCTCAAGAAGCAGTTCGACACGTTGCACGGCGGGCTGATCGGCGCGCCGAAGTTCCCGATGCCGGTCATTCTGGAGTTCATGCTGGACTATATTTCAGTTAAAAAGGACGATGAGATGATATCTCAATTTCACCTCACTCTCCGGAAAATGGCGTTTGGCGGTATATACGACCAGGTTGGCGGCGGTTTTGCTCGTTACTCAACTGATTCCCTGTGGCATGTTCCGCATTTCGAAAAGATGCTGTACGACAATGCGCAGCTTGTTTCGCTTTATTCCCGGGCTTTCCAGGTTTTCCGTGAACCGTTGTACAAAGAAGTCGTGGTGGAAACGCTGGAATTTATCGGCCGTGAAATGACATCTCCTGACGGAGTATTTTACAGTGCACTCGACGCTGATTCTGAAGGGGAAGAAGGCAAATTCTATACCTGGACCGAGCCGGAGCTCGTCGAGGCGCTGGGCAATGAAGCGGGGCTGATCATGCGTTACTACAATGTTGGGGGCATGGGGCTTTGGGAAGAGGGAAGAAATATTCTCGTCAGGGATCCGGACACCCTCCAAGGGTTTAAACCCTTGGAGGGTGTCCTCAAAAAAAATCGTCAAAAATTGCTCAAAGCCCGCGCCAAACGCGCCCGGCCGGGGCTCGACAACAAGCTGCTGGTAAGCTGGAATGCCATGATGGCAAAGGGATATGTCGACGCATACCAGGCCCTTGGGATTTCCGAATACCTGCAAATCGCTATCTATAACGCTGACAACCTGCTGCAACACGCTTCCCGTCCGGATGGCGGGCTGTACCATAATATCTCCAAGAATTCCTCCCCAATAAACGGTTTCCTGGAAGATTACGCCTTCACGGCCAACCTGCTTATCGCACTCTATCACGCCAACTTCGAAGAAAAATACCTTGATAAAGCCCTGCAATTGGTGGAATACGCTCTAAAGCACTTCCGCGACCCGCAATCGGGGATGTCCTTCTATACTTCCGATCTCGACCCAGCCCTCGTCGCCCGTAAAGCCGAGTTCAACGACAGTGTCATCCCCTCCTCCAATTCCGTCCTGGCCCGAAACCTCAGGCATCTTGGAATTGCATTTGACCGGGAAGATTTGAAAAAGATATCAGGAAGGATGCTCCAGATGGTATTATTAAGTCACAAGCCCCAACATTCAACATTCAACACTAAACCCTCAACATTTAACATTGCCTTTCACGCTAACTGGGCCTCTTTGTTGTTAGAATCGGCAGAGGTTGAAAAGGTCATTGCCGTATGCGGCCCTGACTTCCGGGAAAAAATAAGTGCTCTCCGGAAACTGAATCTTCCCGGGATTCTCTATTTTGGCTCTGATAAACCTTCTAATCTCCCTTATCTTCAAAACCGTTTCGTGGAAGGGATGACATTGATCTATTACTGCACCGGGAAAGAGTGTAAGCTGCCGGTTGATATACCGGAAACGATTTTGAAATTTTTTTCTTAACCGCATACTAAAAATGGCACGCGCATGAACGCGGATGCGGCGGATTTACGCGGATAACATTGGAACCGCTGGAACAATTGGAACCTGGAACAATTGGAACCTGGAACAACTGGAACCCGAAACCCCGATCAGTCTTCCGAAAACTGCCGCACCAGCTCGCGGTACTTTCCGAAAACGCTGGCCCGGCTGATAAAACCGATGTATTTGCCATCCTTGAGCACAGGCAGGTTGTATTTGTCGTATTCCATGAACTTCTGCGCCACCACTTCCATGGAGTCGTCGGGGTCGACAAATACTGCCGGTGTGACCATCAGGTTGGTCACACCGATCTGATCGTATAATTCAGGTTTAAAGATAATACCCCGGATATCGTCCATCCGGATAAAACCCTGGAAATTATTTTCCTCATCCACCACCGGGAAGATGTTCCGGCTGGATTCGGAAATGATCTTGATGAGATCCCTCAGCTTCGCACCGGGATGGACCTTTACAAAATCCCTTTCAATCAGGGGATCCACCTTCATCATCGCCATCACGGTCTTGTCCTTATGGTGGGTAAAGAGTTCCCCGCGTTGCGCCAGCTGATAAGTATAAACCGACTCCTTCACAAATATCTTCGCCGTGGCATAGCTGATAGTGGCCACGATCATGAGCGGGATGATCAGTTCATATCCGCTGGTGATCTCGGCGATGAGGAATATTCCGGTCAGCGGCGCGTGGAGCACCCCGGCGATGATACCGCTCATGCCCACCATGGCGAAGTTGGAACTGGGCAGTATGGTGATTTCCGTATAATTGATCAGTTCGCTGAAAAACAGCCCGGCAAAAACCCCGATAAAGAGTGAAGGTCCGAAAATACCGCCGATCCCGCCGGCCCCAAAGGTCACCGAGGTGGCTATGACTTTAAAAAACAGAACCAGGAAAAACAACAGGAAAACCACTCCGAAATTATCCTGGAACTCGTAGAACGGGCTCTGGTGGAACAAAGGACTGTAATCCCCGCTCAGACAGGCATTTACCGCTTCGTATCCTTCCCCGTACAAAGAGGGGAAGAAAAAAATGAGGACCCCCAGTATGGACCCTCCCAATAACCACCGGACCCACCATTTTTCAATCTTCTTGAAATACTTTTCAATTCGAATGGACATCCTGGTAAAATAGACCGATATGATCCCGGTGAAGACACCCAGCAGGACATAATAAGGAAGATGCCTGAGGTAAAACGTATCAGCCGCTTCGAACGGATAAAGCACGGCATTGCCGAGGAAGAAATAGGAAGTCAGGACAGCACTGACCGATGCAATGAGCAGGGGAATGATCGAGGCCATGGTCAGGTCGATCATAATGACCTCAATGGAAAAAACAATAGCCGCGATCGGCGATTTGAAAATGGCGGCCATGGCCCCGGCACAGGCCAGGGTCATCATCAGAATGAGATCTTTATAACTCAGGCGAAAGTACTGTCCCAGGTTACTGCCAACTGCCGCACCGGTGGCAATGGTCGGCCCTTCCAGCCCGACCGAGCCTCCAAAACCAACGGTCAGCGCACTGGTCACGATGGAAGAGTATATGTTGTGCTTTTTAATGACGCCATTTTGCCGGCTGATGGCGTAGAGCACGCTGGGCACGCCATGTCCGACAACGTCTTTGACCACGTAACGGATAAACAGGACTGCCAGTAATACTCCGAGGGCGGGCAGTGCAAAATAAAGCAGGTTACCATCATATACCGATGAGGTATGTGTAAGCAGGTCGCGCATGAACATCACGGCATTCCTCAGAACGACGGCAGCGAACCCGGAAAGCACCCCCACCACTGCACTCAGTAAAAGAATGTAGGTCCGGTGGCTCATCCGCCGGGTCTGCCAGAGCATGAACCTCAGCCAGAGATTTTGATATTTCACTGTTGCCATTACTTTGCGAACTTAATAAATTTTTGCGTCCTTTGCGTGAAATCCTGTAGAATGAGAATCATCACCTATAATGTCAACGGCATCCGTGCCGCCATCGCCAAAGGTTTTTACGACTGGATGCAGGCCGCCGCCCCGGATGTGTTGTTGCTGCAGGAAACCAAGGCCCAGCCGGAACAGATACCCGTAATGGACTTCGGGATGATGGGTTACCAAAGCTACTGGCATTCCGCACAGAAAAAGGGCTATAGCGGTGTGGCCATCCTTACCAGGCTCACCCCGGATAAGGTGGTTTCCGGTATCGGCATTAAGGAATATGACGACGAAGGCCGTTTCCTGCGGGCCGATTTCGGCGACCTGTCCATCGTTTCCGTCTACCATCCTTCCGGCTCCAGCGGCGACCACCGCCAGGACTTCAAAATGAAATGGCTGGGAGACTTTCAGAATTATGTGATTGAATTGAAGAAGACACGGCCAAATCTCGTCATTTCCGGGGATTACAACATCTGCCACAAATCCATCGACATCCATGACCCGGTGCGAAATGCCAATTATTCGGGATTTTTACCCGAAGAGCGGGCCTGGATGACATCCTTCCTGGAAAGCGGGTTCATCGATACTTTCCGTCATTTCAACCAGGAACCGCACCAGTACACCTGGTGGAGCTACCTGGCCAATTCCCGGGCCAAAAACCTCGGCTGGCGGATCGATTACCATATGGCTTCCGCACCTTTGGAACACCGCCTCAGGCATGCCAGTATCCTGGCCGATGTGGTGCATTCTGACCATTGCCCGGTACTGCTGGAAATGGATTGAGTTTTTAGCAAAAATTTAACAATATTATCCCGCTCACAACAGCCTGGATCCCAAAGTTGTCCTTAAATTTACAGGTTCAACCGAATTCATTATGCCCACCAAAAAGATCAACCAGGAAAAACTTTTCGACATCTTGATCAAAACCGCTGAGGACGAAAGTTTCAGGCAGAAAGTCCAATCCGATCCGGATCTCGCAAAGGAATTGGAAATGACCGTTGAGGAGGTCGAAACACTTAACAAGGTGCTGCCGCAGATCCTCAATTATGAAGCCATCCGGAAGGAACTGGAAGACGTTAGGCGCATGATTTCCGGTACGGTCGATCCGCTCGAAAACAGCCCTGCTATAGCCAAGGAACGGGAAAAATATATGATCGAGCAGCTTCAAACCACGGGCAAACTGATCATCGGCTTCAAAGAAGGCCTTCTGGATTCGGTCAACCAGATCAAGGCCGGTTTCAGGGGTGTCATGATCATGTACAACATAGCTTTTTATGTAGGGATCTTGCTGATAATCGCTTCCGTGGTCTATGCCTTCATTTCTGATAATTCACTGATCTCGATTGCGTTTGCCGGTATCGGAATGATCGACATTATTATTTATTTCATCCTGAAACCTCCGCTGGATCTGCAAAAGAGCCGTGCAAACCTGGCCCAGCTCCAGTCAGCTTATTTTAACTGGCTGATCGACCTGTCGAACTGGAATTCCGCTGCCGGTTCGAAAGAAGAAGTCTTTCAGAGGTACAAGGAAATCTCTGAAATACTCATCAAAAACACTGAAAAAACACTGCAGATTATCGAGGATTATTGCGATCTCTCGACGACATCGGCTAAAACGCCCAAAGAGTCATAATGACAATATTATACGAATTGGTTCGTTATGTGATAAATCAAATGCAAACAACCATCAGGACATGAACATTTTTTACGTTTTGCAATCAACTCTAACCTTAATGACCTATCAAAATGAAAATGTTCAGAAATCTTTTATGGCTGGCAGGAATTTTGTTCCTGTCGTTATCTCTGCTCACTACCGGTTGTAAAAAAGACGATGAGCCGGCACCGGACCTGCCGCCTCAATCGAGTTTTATCATGGATTTTTCCGACTTTTCGAATCCCGAGGATACGTCCGGAAACCGTGAATTCGCAACTTACCACAACTGGGGCTATTCCTATGCCAATGTCGTGGTCTGGAATTCCCTGCTTACGGTCGGGCTTGCCGTACCCGTCGCCGCATTTGTGGAATCCTTTAACCATGAAGCGGTCTATCATCCGGCTCAAAACAACTGGACCTGGTCCTATAACGTCACGGCCGGCTTTGTGGTTTACGAAGCTGAACTTACCGGTTATATCGAATCTGACAGCGTTGTCTGGGAAATGCGCATCACCAAAGGCAATGAATACAGCGACTTTCTCTGGTATCACGGTAAATCGGCCCTCAGCCAGGTTCAGCCGGGAGGATGGTGGATACTAAGGGAGAATCCTTCTATACCAAATGACCTGCTCCGTATAGACTGGCAAAAGTTCAGCGACGGAACCGGTGAGATCAGCTACACCAATGTTCGCCCCGGCGATCCGGAAAATGGCGGTTACATTTACTATGGAACCACCCTGGTAAACTTCGACCGGTTCTATAACATATACAACAAAGGGCTGGATAACCTGACAGAGATCGAGTGGAGTTCGGTCAATAAGGACGGACATGTAATGGATCCCAACCACTTCGGGGATGAATTCTGGCACTGCTGGGATACCAATTTGATGGACATAGAGTGTCCCTGACCGGGAAAGTCGACGGCTAAAATATTTTCCCGACTACCTCGGCCACGCTGCCGGCAAGGACCAGATCAATGTTGTATTTCTTCCGGTCAAGTGACTTCTTGTTGAATTTGGAAATGACGATCCGTTCGAATCCAAGCTTTTCCGCTTCGGCAACCCTTTGTTCGATGCGGGAGACGGCGCGAATCTCGCCGGAAAGACCTACCTCTGCAGCAAAGCAAATTTTATGACCGATCGGGATGTCGGCATTGGAAGATAAGATGGCTGCCACTACAGCCAGGTCGATAGCGGGATCGTCCACCCGCAAACCGCCTGCAATGTTGAGGAAGACGTCCTTCAGCGCTAGCCGGAAACCGCTGCGCTTTTCCAGGACGGCCAGCAGCATATTCAGCCTTCGCACATCGAATCCCGTAGTGGACCTTTGCGGGGTTCCATAAGCCGCTGAACTCACCAATGCCTGGATCTCGATAAGCATTGGCCGGAGTCCTTCGATGGAAGCCGCAATGGCTACCCCGCTGACTTCTTCTTCGCGCTGGGATATCAGGATCTCCGAAGGATTCGTGACCTCCCGCAATCCTTTGTCGTGCATTTCATATATGCCTAGTTCCGAGGCTGGTCCAAACCGGTTTTTGACAGCTCTCAGCACCCGGTAGCCGTAATTCCGGTCGCCCTCGAACTGCAAAACTGTATCAACCATATGTTCCAGTATCTTCGGACCAGCCAGCGAACCGTCTTTGGTAATATGCCCGATCAGGACCACCGGTACTGCCGATGATTTGGCAAAACGCTGCATTTCAGCGGCACATTCCCGAATCTGGGAGATGCTGCCGGGTGACGAATCGATGAGGTCGGTCTGGAGAGTCTGGATGGAATCGATGATCACCAGGCCCGGCTGCATTTCTTCCATTTGTTGCAGAATGACAGCCGTACTGGTCTCCGTAAGGATATAACATTCGTCATTTTTCACCCCCACCCTGTCCGCACGCAATTTGATCTGCCTGGCGCTTTCCTCTCCCGTTACGTACAATATCTTCATATTTTGCAGTTGCAGGGCCACCTGCAGCATCAGCGTGGATTTCCCGATCCCGGGCTCTCCTCCTACCAGTATAAGCGATCCTGGTACCAGGCCCCCTCCCAGCACCCTGTCCAGTTCCCCGTTCCCGGTAGAGGTCCGCTTTCCCTCATCACCTTTAATTTCAGCGATTTTAACAGGCCTTCCCCTTGTCCCCAGGTCTCCTTGCCCCCTTGTCCCCCTGTCCCCTTTTCCCCTTTTCCCTATGTCCATCTGCAGCACTTCTTCCACAAAAGTGTTCCACTCGCCGCAGGCCGGGCAACGGCCGATCCATTTGGGCGACTGGTTGCCGCAGTTCTGGCAGAAAAAGGCAGTTTTCGATTTGGCAGGCATGAATTTAATTCTGGATATAAAGATACGGGAAAGATGGGGGTGGATCCCAGGCACACTATTTAAACCTCAAAGCGTAGAAGTCTGGTAGTGGAATAACCTTCGGTCAATGGAACCGTGACCACTTCGCCCCCGTGGGCTTTTACGATATCTGCGCCTACGATCGTGTCTTCGGAGTAATCTCCTCCCTTGACCAGAACGTCAGGTTTCACGAGGTCAATCAGGTTGTAGGGGGTATCTTCATCGAACAGCACAACTCCTTCTACAAATCGCAGAGATGCCAGCACAAGGGCACGGCTGGTTTCGTCCTGCACCGGCCGCTTATCACCCTTCAGCCGCCTGACGCTGGCGTCTGTGTTCACCCCTATGATCAGCACATCACCCAGGTCCCTTGCCTTTGAAAGGTATTCGATATGACCGCGGTGCAGGATATCAAAACACCCGTTCGTAAAGACGATCCTCTTGTTCTGGAACCGCCACATAGCGACTCTCTGGCTGAGAAGGTGGTTATCGAATATCCTACCCTTTGTAACTTCTAACGTTGTCATTTTTCTTACTGGTTTTGTGAAACATCAACATATAATAGCCTAATACCCCGGCTCCCAGAATCATGACGGTCTGGGCCGTCCATAGAATAATGGAAAAGGTCAATGCCGGTTCTGAGTGGACCTGGTAGATTTCGACCAGGATGGTCATCACGATGAACTGATAGGCTCCGATCCCTCCAGGGGTAGGTGCGACTATTCCCAGGCTGCCCAGGGCCATGATAGTGATACCGTCGGAAAAGTTCAGCCCCGATGTAGCGTCCAATGCAAAAAAGGCGGTGTAGGTCATCATGGTATATAGCGTCCAGATGATCACCGTGAGAGCCAGAAATGACCATTTCCGCTTTATTTTGCCAATGGTCTTGATCCCTTCCAGCAAACCTTTCAGAAAGTCGCTGACCTTCAGGTAAATCTTAAGGTTTTTTATTTTATGGAAGAAAATCCTGAAAAGGATCAAAGGAAGGACAATGATCAGAACCAGCAGGACTATAGCCAGGACAAGGTTATCCCTGTCAGCCATTCCTGAAAGGGAGGATACGAGGTATTTATCCACAAATTCCTTTAGAAAACCGAATTGCAGGAATATGACCCCAAGCAGGATCAGGACCAGTATGATGAAATCGAAGACCCTTTCTGAGATTACCGTGCCAAACAAGGCATTGAAAGGGATGTTTTTATTTTTCGACAGCACACCGCAACGGGTCACCTCCCCCAAACGCGGAAATGCCGTATTGGCAAGATATCCGACCATCACAGCGTAAAAAGTTGTGGAGGTTTCGGTTTTATAACCCATTGAATTGATCAGTATATTCCATCGGATCGCCCGGGCGATATGGCTCAGGATTCCCAAACCGATCGAAAGCAGCAACCATTCGTAACGGGCCAGTTTGATCTGGGCAATGACCTCCCGGATATCTATTTTTCGGAAAACCAGCCAGAGAAGCAGGAGTCCGATCAACAGGAAGAAAAGATACTGGAGAATTGAAAAAATTCGCTTTTTCAAGGGATTTTTTACTTTATATGATTGCTGGCATCGGGAATGGCAATGGCAGGCTGAAAGGTCCTTGCTTCTTCAGGGCTCATTGACGCATAAGCCGCAACGATTACCAGATCACCCACCGCCACTTTCCGGGCGGCAGCCCCGTATACACCTACAATGCCCGAACCTCTTTTTTCCCTGATGACATATGTCTCAAACCGTTCACCGTTATTGATATTAAAAACATGGACCTTCTCCCAGTTAAACAAGTTGGCCTTGTCCATCAGATCTTCATCAATACCGATGCTCCCGACATAATTCAGGTCAGATGTGGTTATAGTTGCCCGGTGTATCTTGGATTTTAATAGCTTAACGTTCATTTTCAATTCATTAACCGTGAAATACGGGTGAAATTTGCGGGCCAAAGTTACGAAATAATTTCCAGATTATCGATGAGCCTCACTTTTCCGAGGAAACAGGCTATGAAGATCCTTACCGGTCCGTTTTCGGGCCAGCTATCAACAGGATTTAAATCCGGCACGGAAGCCATCTCAATATAATCTATTTTGAATCCGGCACGTTCCAAACTCCTGATGGCTGCATTCCGGGTCTCCTCAACACTGTATTTTCCGACAGACTGCCTGGCCCGGATCATCGTCCGGTAAATTTCGGGTGCAATCGCTCTTTCTTCAGGCGTTAACCGGGCATTCCTGGAACTCATGGCCAATCCGTCAGTCTCACGTACCGTTTCACAAGGTACAATTTCTATCGGCAAAGTATGTTTCCTGACCAGTTCTTTAATAACACAAAGCTGCTGGTAATCCTTTTCCCCGAAATAAGCCCTGTCAGGCGTGAAAATATCGAAGAGCTTTTTCACCACAACCGCCACTCCATTGAAATGGCCGGGCCGGAATTTGCCTTCCATGACCAATTCCAGCGGACCGAAATCATACTTTTCTGCGACCGGCTCCGGATACATCTCTTTGACAGAGGGGATGAAGACGAGATCACAACCGGCTTTTTGCAGCATTTCCAGATCCCGTTCAATGGTCCGTGGATATTTTTCCAGGTCCTCCGGATTGTTGAACTGGATGGGATTGACGAATATGCTGCAGGATACGATCCCATTTTCATTCCTGGCCTTTCTGACCAGGGCAATGTGACCTTCGTGCAATGCCCCCATGGTGGGAACAAATCCAGTTGGTCCGCCTTCAGTGCGCCTGCTCGCAAGCCATTGCCGCACCGGATGTATGTGTTCAAATACTTCCATGCTGTATTTAATCTCCCAGGATCATGGCCAGATCCTTTTCCAGGCTGTTCATGGGCGTCTCTATGATCCTGCCGATCTCCCTGTCTCCTTTCTTAATGATAAATGTGGGGACCCGCTGGATATCGTAGCCGGAAAGATCAATTTCGCCAGCCTCTTTTGCCCGGCTCACGCAAATTAATGTCAACCTGCTTTCATCGAAATTAGCTTTGTCGAGTATCGCAAAGAATTTGGGGACCTGCTCCTGGCTGTCGGAACACCATGTCCCCAGTACAATGACGATGGACGCGTCATCCAGGTTTCTGCGTATCTCGCCCACGGCTTTTTTATCAGGTTTATAGACCGAGTAATAATCCTGGAAAGACCTGCCGAAATTCCCTTCATATAATCCCTGTCTGGTACAATAACCGTAAAGTATTTCCGTATTTAGTTTCGGATCAATGATCTTTTTATTGTATTCCTGGGCATCGGAATTATGGACGGACAGCAGGAACATTGCCGTCAGAAGAACAAGGTTTACTTTTAATTTCATCGGTCAATGACTTTGAAACAAAGATATAAGATTAGTCCGTTCAAAATTGTGATTTCTATGGAGGCACATGTGAAAATTGCGCAATGGAATGGATTAAAAATCATTAATTTTGTATAAATATTTTAACATGTCTGACAGCGACCGGTCGTTCAACGAAAACCTCGATCTTCTGATCAAGCTTCTCAGGAAGATGAAGAACAAATCACAGTTTGAAGGCATACCCGGCGTGCCGAAGATGTTCCTTGCCAATTTCGACTTCTTCCTTCAGAATTATGACCGGATGAAGGATCAGATCTCCCAGCAGTTATTGCAGCAATTCGGCGAACCCATCAAACAAATGGTCGCGGATATGGTGGAGCAACTGAAAGAAGAACTGGACGAAGACGTATTAGCGGAAACAACAGCAGATGATGATCCGGTGATCGTAACCGGCCAGAAGAGAACGGTTGAAGATATTGATGAATTGCTAAAAAAACCGGGACTTTCAGAAGAAGAGGTGGACAAATTGCTGGATGAACGCAACAAGCTGATGTCCAGGGAGAATTTGTAATTCGACGGATATAATCCAACCACCCGGCCGGATCTGACGGATCATCAGATTAAACCTTAAGGTACACATGCATCTAATGATATAAGTCTCCTAAAGCATATGAAAATAAAGGCAAACATAGCTTTAAGCGAATCCGGGTTTATTTTCAATCCCAATACGGGTGAATCTTTCACGCTCAATCCGAGCGGCCAGGTTTTATTTGATCTGATCAGGGAAGGGAAGGAATATTCAGAAATCCGGAAATACTTCCTGAATCATTTCGAGGTGGAAGAATCTCTCTTTGAAAAGGACTTTGAAGATTTCACCCATTTGCTGAGAACTCATCAAATGATCGAAACCGATGAGCCGGCGTAAGATCACCGTCGGGGTCACAGCTCTGAACGCGATTGACAGCCCGGGACCCGGGGTTCCCGTCATCAGAGGGTTGAAGGAGTCTTCCTATTATGATACCCGTATCATAGGATTTGCCTATGAATCGTTGGAACCAGGGATATATATGCACGATATCGTGGACAAAGTATACCAGATCCCTTATCCCTCGGCCGGTATTGAATCGCTGATAGCTCGCATTGAATATATCCATTCAAGGGAAAACATCGATGTCATCATTCCGAATTTCGATGCAGAACTGTTTCCCTTTATACGACTGGAGGAGCGCCTGAAAAAAATGGGGATACGGATGCTCCTGCCAACCGAAGGCCAGTTCGAGGAGCGGCATAAGATCAATCTGCCGGGATTCGGCAAAAAATACGATATTAAGGTGCCTGAAAGCAAGGCTGTCTATAGCCCTGATGAAATCAATAAAAACGGAGACGATATCAAATTCCCCCTGCTGGTCAAAGGTAAATATTACGACGCCTATGTAGCATTTACGGAGGAACAGGCAAAGGAATACTTTTTAAAGATCAGTTCCAAATGGGGACTGCCGATCATCCTGCAGGAATACGTAAAAGGGATCGAATACAATGTGATCGGGCTGGGGGATGGCAAGGGCAACCGGATCGCAGCCGTACCGATCCGAAAGCAATACATCACCGATAAAGGCAAGGCCTGGGGAGGCATCTCCGTTGGTGACGAAAACATGCTCAAACTGACCGATCATTTCATCAAATCCACCCGGTGGCGGGGTCCGTTTGAACTGGAACTGATGAAGGATGAAAAAAATGTATTCTCGCTTCTGGAGATCAATCCTCGGATTCCGGCATGGGTGTACCTGGCGGTCGGCGTGGGGCAGAATATTCCCGAAGCCATTGTCAGGCTCGCTTTGGAAGAAGATGTCACGCCTTTTGAATCGTACGAGATCGGTAAAATGTTCATCCGTTATTCGTGGGATATGATCGTGGACCTGAAAGAGTATCAACAGATTTCAGCCTACGGCGAATTATAAAGTATTGACCAGAAACCAGAAACTTGAAACTAGAAACAAGAAACAAGAACCACGAAACACCCCAATCATGTCAAAACAACGATACGAACGGCCGGCAATTAAACGAATGGAAACCAATATGCCCAATAAATTCGGGCTGAGGACCTCCTATGCTCCCATGACCCATGTGGAAGGGCATGCCGTTAAGGACCTGCTGGCAGAACATGGTTCGCCCCTGTTTGTCATTTCGGAAAGGGCCATCCGCGAAAAATACCTGGAAGCCAGGCAGGCTTTTTCCACGAGGTATCCGAAAGTTCAGTTTGCATGGTCATATAAAACCAATTATCTCAATGCCATTTGCAACATTTTCCACCAGGAAGGCTCCTGGGCGGAGGTTGTTTCGGGATTCGAATACGATAAAGCCATTGCCAACGGAGTGGATAGCAGGCTGATCATATTCAACGGTCCGGATAAACACGAAGAGGACCTCGAAAAAGCGATCCGCAATGAATCCCTTATCCATATCGACCACCTCGAGGAACTGTATACCATTATTAAACTGGCTGCGGATATGGATAAACGTCCCCGCGTTGCCATCCGGGTGAATATGGACACCGGTGTCTATCCCATCTGGGACCGGTTCGGATTCAATTATGAGAACGGCCAGGCATGGGATGCCCTGAACAAGATCATGCGTTCGGGAAAACTTGATCTCGCCGGACTTCATTGTCACATCGGAACTTTCATGATGACGGCCTCCGCTTACGGCATCGCTGCCAATAAACTGGCCGATCTGGCTTTGGGAATCCAGCAGAGATACAATCACGAAATCAAATACATCGACCTGGGCGGAGGATTTCCTTCCGCCAACACGCTCAAAGGTTCCTTTCTGCCAGGCTCCGACACCAATCCCGGATTCGAGGTAATGGCAGAAGCCATCACTTCTTCCCTGGTAAACGCGAACTTTCCTCCCGGTAAGATGCCTTTGCTCATCCTGGAGACCGGTCGCGCCCTGGTGGATGAAGCGGGATTTCTCCTGGGCACGGTGATCTCCAACAAACGTTCTTCCACCGGAAAAAGGATAACCATCATCGATGTCGGAGTGAACCTGCTGTTCACTTCATTCTGGTACGACCATAAGATATCTCCGGCCCAGCCGTTTTCAAACTATACCGAAGATACCATGCTGTACGGTCCTCTCTGCATGAATATAGACGTGGTAAGGGAGAATGCGGTGCTGCCTTTGCTCAATAAAGGCGACCACTTCGTCATCCATCACGTCGGGGCTTATGATATGACGCAGTGGATGCAGTTCATCACCCTGCGCCCCAGAGTGGTGCTGATCGATACGGAAGGCCGGACGCATATTATCCGGGAACGCGAAACCCTGGAAAGCATTAACCAGTATGAAAGAATTCCGGACCATCTGAAAAAATTTGAACTCTGATAAAAAATCATACCCGGCCCTGCTGCAGGGAATCCTGAACAGCTATTCCCTGGTCTTCTTCTCCAATAACCTGGTATTTGCCTGGTTATTGCTGGCCGTAACCTTTTTTGATTTCATAAGCGGGCTGGCCGGCCTGATCGCCCTCTTCATCTCTAACCTGGTGGCATGGCTCGGAGGGCTGAACCTGGAAAAAATCCGCAAGGGTTTTTACGGATTCAATTCCCTGCTCGTTGGGTTGGGACTGGGACTTTCCTTCCAGGTATCGGCAGAATTCTTTGTCATTCTGGTGTTCAGTGCCCTGTTCACACTCTTTATAACCGTTGCACTGGAAGGCATCATCGGCAAATATTACCTGCCTTACCTGAGCGTACCATTCATCCTTGGCATCTGGATCACACTGATCGCGACCAGGGAATTCAATTACCTGCAGGTAAGCCAGAGAGGGGTCTATGTCCTGAATGAAATGTACATGCTGGGCGGGCTCACCATGGTCAGGATATACGACTGGTTCAATAATTTGGGATTGCCTCATTCACTGGTCGTCTATTTCCGTTCGCTCGGGGCCATCCTGTTCCAGTATCACCTGTTTCCGGGCCTGGTGATCGCCGTCGGACTGCTGATCTATTCCCGGCTGGCATTCCTGCTGTCGTTGCTGGGCTTTTATGCAGCCTACGTTTTCTATGGCTTTGTCGGGGCCGACATGAGCACCCTGAGCTATACTTACATCGGATTTAATTTCATCCTTACGGCAATTGCCATCGGAGGTTTCTATATCATTCCTTCCTGGTATTCATTCCTCTGGGTTATACTGCTGACCCCCATAACGTCAATACTGCTGACGGCCTTTAAAATATTCTTCCTTCCGTTCCAGATTTCGATTTATTCCTTGCCGTTCAACCTTATCGTTATCACTTTCCTTTATGTGCTGAAATTCCGGGAAAGACATTACGACAAGCCGGAACTGGTCATTTATCAACTTTTTTCCCCTGAAAAAAACCTGTATTCGCAGCACAACAATAAAAAGAGGTTCGGAAAATTTCCCTGGTTCAGGGCTTCTCTCCCTTTCTGGGGTGAATGGACCGTTACACAGGGCCATGACGGAATTCACACCCATAAGGATCACTGGAAGCATGCCTGGGATTTCGAGATAACTGATCCAAAAGGAAATAAGCACCGCAATTCCGGATTGCAGCTTTCCGATTACTATTGTTACAATAAACCGGTGCTTGCCCCGGCCGATGGGTGGATCGAAGATTTTACCGATCATATTGAAGATAATGGCATCGGGGAGGTCAACCTGGAGCACAACTGGGGAAATACCGTGGTGATCCGTCATACCGACAAGCTATTCAGCGCTTTGAGCCACCTGAAAAAGGACAGCGTCAAAGTGACCAGGGGAACTTTTGTTAAAAAGGGGGATGTTGTTGCATTGTGCGGAAGTTCCGGGCGTTCCCCGGTACCTCATTTGCACTTCCAGTTCCAATCCACACCACAAATAGGTTCAGGCACGACCGACCTTCCATTCTCTCATTATATCCTCAGGCAAAAGGAAGAATTTGTCCTCCAGACCTCCGCCCTTCCGGCTGAAGAACAAGCTGTCAGCAACATCGAACTCAATGAGCTCCTGAAGAACGCATACAATTTTGTGCCCGGCAGCGAAATCAGGTTCAGCAGAAAAGGCACCCCTGAAAGTAAAACCGAAGAACAAATCTGGGAAGTCAATGTGGATATTTTTAACCTAACGTTCCTTAAGTGTAAAAAAACGGACGCAAAAGCTTATTTCAAGAATGAAGGTGACATTTTCTATTTTACTCATTTTGAGGGTAAAAGAAACTCATTGCTCTATTATTTTTTCCTTGCCAACTACCAGGTCGTTTTCGGTTTCTATAGGAATATGAAACTGAAAGATTCCTTTCCGTTGCATCTTATTAATGACAAATGGCGATTTATTCAGGATTTCCTGGCCCCTTTTTACCTTTTCTCACATGCCCACTATGCATTGAATTACGCTAAAGCAGCCAATAAGACGTCAGTACCGGAAATACTGCTGGTTTCGGATATAACAATGAAAGGAATGTTTGGCATCCGTAATGAATGGCATTTTGAGATGCTTTTCAGGGATGACCAGATGGATCAGTTTAAGATCGCGGGAAATATTAAAGAATCAGGCACATGGCAAATGGTAAAAGGATCCTGATCATTTTCCTGTTTCTGATTTCCCTCCCCGGTTTGGGGCAGACTGAGATGAGTTACAGGCATTTTGACAGCCTTACATTCCTGCAATATAGTTCCGGGGACTGGAAAGAACTGATAAAAACCGGAAATGAAGCCCTCAGAATTGGATACGATACCTATTATTTGCGTTTAAGGTTGGGAGTGGCCTGCTTTGAGCGGAAGAATTTCCTGTTGGCCATGAAGCATTTTGAAGAAGCCTTGAAATTCAATTCCGGTGATCCGTTTGCAGGAGAGTACCTGTACGCAAGCCACCTGGAAATGAACCGCCCCATGGATGCATACAGGGTGTTCGACCAGTTGCCATCCAGGGTCAGAAACCAATTGGATGGAACTTTACCGTCACTGCACCAGGCCGGTGTTTCAGCCGGTCATCTTTTCAGTGACCAGCCGGAGAAATTCGATCATTTCGATCTGGACGGATCCGAAAATTATTACGGAGAAACAGATATGACCCTGAGTGGCAACCATCTGACCGCCGGGCTTTCCTGGGGTTTCAAGCAAGGAATATACCTGTATGGCGGCTACACCTGGATCGCCTTAGAAAAAAACAAACTGGTCCAGATTAATGATTCCCTGACGGTTGATGATCAGTACCCATTGGATCAGCATCAGGTTTACCTGAGCGGTCATTTCCCGGTCGGATGGGGAATCTCGGCCCAGGCAGCCGTAAACTATCTCATTGATAATTATAAAGTTACCATGCCCCGGTATGATCCGGCGAACGGCAGTTACTCCTATCCCCGGCAGGAATATAATTTGCAGTCTGTCATTGCTTTTATTTCCTTAACAAGGGATTTTAAAATAGTCCGGACTGCGATTTCCGGAGCCTGGTCGAATCTGAATGACCGCAGGCAGGTCCAGGCAGGATTTCACGCACTTGCCTTTCCGCTTGGAAACCTGAATTTTTATTTCTCGTCAAAATTGCTGGATCATATGGTTGATGATGATCACCACTTCATTTATGAGCAGATGGTCGGGTTCAGGATTGCAAAACCCCTCTGGATGGAAGCCAATTTCACCGTGGGCGAAATGAAGGATTATTATGACCAGAGCGCATTCAGGGTTTATAATTTCACCGATGCCATGCAGCTCAAAGGTGGAGGAAGAATGATCTGGATCGTGAACAGGAGAATTTCTTTGGAAGCCGAATACATTTTTCTCAGGAGGAAAGGGAACTACGTGGTCTGGCAGGATGCCAGAGACCCGGTGGATCCGGCTGTTCCGGTTACAATCAATGAATATTTTTCAAATCACCTGGCTATTTTTAGTCTGAATATAAAATTTTAATAATGAACAAGCATTATTTCATAATCGCCGTATTGACCGTTTTCCTGGGCCTGCCGTCATATAACCAGGACATGGGTATTTTGAGCAAAGCTTTCGACAGCAGTTACACATTCGAGAGAAACGGATATCATACAAATGCCATCGGGATAATGAAAAAACATTACGATCCCTCCTCTTACGAAATCAATGTCAGGTTAGGCTGGTTGAATTACCTGGCAGGAATATATCAGGAGTCTGCGGATTATTATCAGAAAGCCATTCTTTTAAAACCCTTTGCGATAGAACCCAGGCTCGGGATTGTGCTTCCCCTGTCAGCGACGGGAAATTGGAACCAGGTACTGGAGCATTATAATAAGATACTCGAAGTGGATCCGATGAACTCTTTCGTCAATTACAAGGTTGGAATGGTGTATTATTACCGCGAACAATATGAAATAGCCGTGAAATACTTTGAAAAAGTAGCCAACCTGTACCCGTTCGATTATGATTCCATCCTGATGTATGCCTGGACGAACTATAAGCTTGGAAAGCTTCGCGAAGCCAGGGTGCTATTTCAGAAAGCCCTGCTTATACGTCCCGGCGACGCTTCGGCGGAAGAAGGGCTGGGGTTGATCTGATAGTCAGTTGGCAGTTGGCAGTTGGCAGAGGGCAGTTGGAAAATCCTCATTTCCCTCTTCCTCCTCTTCAAAAAAAAATTCTCTTCTACTTATAATCATTCCAAATAATTACTTATCTTTGCCCTGAAACATTTTCCTTCCTGACATTTTTTATTGGTTTGTCCTTCATGAAGTATGTTTTCAAATTTGAGAACATTCACGGATTGCATGAAAGAATTATTTTTGTCACAAACCAATAAGAAAAGATGAAACGGACATTTTTCCTGCTGACTTCACTAGCGATTTTCCTGTTCATGGGCTACAACAGCTGCCAGCACGAGCCGGAAGACATAGTCAATCCGGACCCGGACCCCGACACAACTCTATGCGACACTACCAATGTCACCTACACAGGTAAAGTCTATCCCATACTTGATCAGTATTGCATCTCCTGTCACAGTGGCGCATCCCCTCAGGGCGGACTGGATTTTACAAATTATGACCAGCTGGCCTTTGTGGCCGAAAGCGGAACTTTGCTGGGCGCCATCAAACATCTGCAGGGATACTCTGCGATGCCTAAAGACCTTCCGCAACTGGACAGTTGCAAGATCAGGATCATTGAGATCTGGGTCAGGGATACGACGTTTGAACCCGGTCCTGATCCCGATCCCGAACATCCTTGCGACCCGGATACGATCTATTTCGAAATGGACGTCCTGCCAATCCTGAACACTTCGTGTGCCAAATCGGGCTGCCATGACGCCACCGCAGAGGAAGGTATCAGGCTGGACAGTTACGCCGCCGTTATGGCCAGCGATGTAATCAAGCCTTTTGATCCCGAGGACAGCGATCTTTGGGAAGAGATCAATGAAACCGATCCGGACAAGATCATGCCTCCTCCTCCCAATACTCCGCTCAATGCTGCCCAGAAAGAGATTATCCGGAAATGGATTGCGCAAGGTGCCCAGAACCTGTTTTGCGATGAAATGTGCGATACCGCCAATGTTACCTTCTCGGGTATCATCTGGCCCCAGATCATCCAGAAAAACTGCTATGGCTGCCATAACGGGTCCGCTGCTTCCGGTGGCATTCATCTGGAGAACCACAGCCAGATCGCTGCGGCAGCCAGCATCCCTGCCGGTCAGCCCGGGAGCCTTTGGGGGGCCGTGACACATGCCTCCGGTAATTCTCCCATGCCTAAAAACCAACAAATGCTATCGGATTGCAAAATTGAACAGATCCGCAAATGGATTGAAGCCGGAACGCCGAATAACTAGTGTTTAGAGTTTAGAGTTTAGGGTTTAGTGGTGAGTGCATAGACGATTGAACAATATTACAATTTGATATTTAATAGTATAACAACTTAATAATGAGAAAACTACTGCTATTAGCCCTGATCGCCCTGGCGGGTTGCTATTACGACAACGAAGAAGAACTATATCCGAACCCCCCGGAATGCGATACGACCAATGTCACCTTTTCAGGAACCATCCTGCCGATCATTGAAAACAACTGTAAAGTTTGCCACGGAAGTGGTTCCCAGCAAGGAGGAATTTTACTGGAAGATTATACGTCCATTTCAGCCGCAGCCAAAATTCCGGCCGGACAACCCGGAAGCCTTTATGGCGCTGTCAGCCATAACCCGGGCAACTACCCCATGCCGAAAGGCGGATTACAACTCAGCGATTGCAATATTAAAAAAATAGAAACCTGGATTAACGCCGGAACCCCTAACAATTGATCAACATGAAAAAGCTCCTTATCATTATCCTGGCACTTCTTGTCCTTGGCGGAGCCGCTGCCTTCCTGGCCTATAAATTCGTGTATAACAAGCCGCATCCTGATTACGAAACGGTTAAAAGTGAATTATCTATAGAAGCCAAAAGACTGTGGACGGATTACTCCATGAATAAGGATATTGCCGATAAGAAATACACGGGGAAAGTGATGGTGATCGATGGCATGATCATGCGGGTGGAAAAGGCCGGCGACATGGTCATAGTAGTGTTTGCCTACCGGAAAGGCGACTTTGGAGACGAAGGCGTCAGGGTGACCATGCTGCCAGCCTACGGCGAGGCGGCAAAAGGCATAAATCCCTTCCTCCCGGTTAAAATTAAAGGTCTGTGCACCGGGTACAACGGCACCGACGTAATCCTGGAAAATGGCTCCATAATTGGATCGCAGCAATAAATATTATTAAACGAAAAGAAATGAAAATACTGATCAGATTACTTACTTTCCTGGGATTGCTTTCATCGCCCGGGATCCAGGCCCAGGACCTCATGGACATGCTCACTGAAAGCGAAGAGCAGCAAATCGAATATACCTATGCCACTTTCAAAGCTACCCGGATCATCAATGGCCAGTCGATCGAAAATCCGCCGAAAGGCGCGTTGAACTTCGTCATTTCTCACCATTTCGGGAGGATCAACGATGGATGGTACGAATTCTGGGGACTCGATCAGGCAAATATCCGGTTGGGCTTTGAATATGGACTGACCGACTGGCTGGCCATTGGGGTGGGTAGAACCTCGGTGGAGAAGACTTACGACGGATCAATTAAGGTCAAATTCCTCCGACAGAGCAAAGGAATGCGGAATATGCCCATTTCTTTGTCTTACTATGGGGATATGTCATGTACCTCGGTGAAATGGCAGGAGCCTGAGCGCGAGAATTATTTTACCTCCAGGCTGGAATACCTGCACCAGTTGCTGATCGCAAGAAAATTCGGCAACAGTGTATCCCTTCAATTGATCCCGACCTATATTCACAGGAACCTGGTGGAGACAAAAGCGGACCAGAATGATGTATTTGCCGTCGGGGCGGGTGGCAGGGTGAAAATCACCACCCGGCTGGCCATCACCGGTGAATATTATTATGTGCTTCCCGGCCAGACGGCAGATGATTTCTACAACTCCTTTTCGATCGGACTGGACCTGGAAACCGGAGGACATGTCTTCCAGGTTTATCTGACGAATTCACAGGGGCTCATCGGGCAGCAGTTCATAGCTGAAACCACCGGTCAATGGGGTAAGGGGGATATTCATATCGGATTCAACATCAACCGCACCTTCCAGATCGTGAAACCAAAGGTCGGCGGGGAACATTGACAATCTTGAATCGGGAGCCTTAACTATCTGCTCTTGACTAACGACTATCGACTATCGACTTTTCATATATTTGCACCTAAGTGAACAACATCAATCCTGGTCTGTTTGAGAGGATAAACCGAATTATGAAAATAGGCAGTCCGTGCAAATTGATATGCCGGTACGATGAGGAGGGTATCTGTGTGGGATGCCGCCGTTCAAAAGAAGAGATTTCGAACTGGATCTTCTACGATGACAAACAGAAGCTTGACGTCTGGAAAAAGATCAGGATGAGGAGAAGCGGAAAAACAGTGTGAAATGGATGAAAATGAACAACTGGCCACCCTGATCAATAAAGACCTTGGGGGTGCCGGGGCAGAGTTGGTCGTTAATACCGGTATCACGGACAAAAGTGTTATCCGGGAACAGCTGGCCTACGTCATATCCAGGATGATGCAGGAAAATTTCGAACGCCTTTGCCAGGCCATGTACCGGTTAGATGTTTCAGAAATCAAATTCAATGAAGTTCTCACGACTTTATCAGTCGAACAGGTTCCTTATGCCATAGCCGACCTGGTAATTGAGCGGGAGATGCAGAAGGTCAGGACCCGGATGTTGTACAAACGGAAGGAATTATGACAGGAATGATCAACGGGATAGATTGGTCGACGTTATTACTTGCTTTCAGCCTGACAGTTTTCGCGGGGCTCGCTACCGGAATTGGCAGCGCCCTGGCCTTTTTCGCAAAGCAGACCAATACCCGTTTCTTATCTGTTTCCCTTGGATTTTCCGCAGGCGTGATGATCTATGTCTCACTCGTGGAGATTTTCGTAAAAGCAAAAAATGAACTGGTCATTGTTTATGGAGAAAAAGAAGGTTACTGGTATACGGTTTTAGCCTTCTTCGCCGGTATTGCCCTGATCGGTATAATCGACAAGCTGATCCCATCCGCTGAAAATCCACATGAAATAAAGGGAATTGAAGAGATCAGCAAAAATCCGGAGGAACTGAAGGCCAGGAGATTGATGCGGATGGGGTTGTTCACCGCCCTGGCAATCGGCATCCACAACTTCCCCGAAGGGCTGGCCACATTTACCGCGGCCATCACATCTCCTGAACTGGGGATTGCCATTGCCGTGGCCATCGCCATCCACAACATCCCGGAAGGCATTGCCGTTTCGGTTCCGGTCTATTATGCCACCGGAAGTAAGAGAAGGGCCTTCTGGCTGTCGTTCTCATCGGGCCTGGCCGAACCGGTCGGGGCCCTGGTCGGTTACCTGCTGCTGATGCCTTTCCTCAGTCCGACCATTTTTGGGCTGCTTTTTGCCGGAGTGGCCGGTATTATGGTCTTTATCAGCCTGGATGAACTGCTTCCAAGCGCTGAAAAATACGGTGAACATCATCTTTCCATATACGGTTTGATCGCCGGAATGGCAGTCATGGCAGTCAGTCTGCTGCTGTTCGTCTAGTTTAATTTTATCCAGTCTGCATTAAAATAATTATTCTTAATTTTGCAGCGAATATAACCGTCTTAAGCATGAAAAATATCGGGATCTTCTATGGTTCCTCAACCGGCCAGACCGAGATGGTAGCCGAAAAACTACTGTCACTATTCGGCGAAGATGTAGCCGAACTGATCAATGTCGATATTGCCACCCAACAAGACCTGGAACGATTTCCTTACCTGGTATTCGGAACACCCACATGGGGAGTAGGGGAAATGCAGGACGACTGGGAAGATTTTTCTGAGACGGTGACGAAAGCCAACTTGAAAGGGAAGAAAGTCGCCCTGTTCGGACTGGGTGACCAGGATACCTATCCCGACAGTTTTGCGGATGGCGTCGGTGTTTTGTATGAAAAGATAAAGGATAAGACGAAAATCGTTGGCCACTGGCCTAAAGCAGGATATGTGTTCCACGAATCCGAAGCCTACAGGGACCATCATTTTGTCGGGCTAATCCTGGACCAGGAAAACCAGGCGGATAAAACACCGGAACGGCTGAACAAATGGGTGGAACTGCTGAAGAAAGAATTTAAATAAAGAAGATATTAGGGCTGTCTCAAAATCCACTAAAATTTCCGGCAAAAGCCTCTGAATTAAAACGAAAAAATCGCAAAGTATCTGTAAAATTTCATTTGACAGACTTTGCGATTAATTTTTGCGGGCTATGAGTGAAAAAAGACTTGTAAGACAGCCCCCTTTCACTAAGCAATCTGAATCTCCTTCCGGATCTTCACTTCTTCCTTGCGCGGAAGCGTAACCGAAAGAATTCCGTTGTTAAATTCTGCTTTAATGTTCTCCTGGTCAATGGTTTCCCCGAGGTTGAATGTGCGGCAGAAATCGGACTTGCCAAATTCTTTCAGCCGGTAATGCACTTCCTGGTTTTCTTCCGTCCGGGAGCGTTCGGATTGAATCTTTAAAACATCCTTCTCAATGCTGATCCGGATATCTTCCCTGCTGAACCCAGGTACGGCCATTTCAAGATAAAATGCTTTTTCGTCCTCAGTGATGTTGGCAGCAGGAGTCCACCGGCACCTCCTCTCGGTTTCCTGTTCCTGGTTCATGAAATTTTTCATTATCATCCGCATAACGGGGTCGTAGGATATTCTTGTGTGTGTCATGGCTGTTGAAATTTTGAATTTTAAGTTTTGAATTTTGAATTGGGGCTTCAATTTTCATTCCATTGCTATAAAAATGAAGTGAGATGTCATAATGGCAGTCATGATAAACAAAGTCTGCCATTTTAGCAGATATGTACTTCAAAATTCAAAATTAGTCTAGCCACAGTGGAAATACTTCTGTACCAGGTTCATGATCTCCTCTTCGTTGGTGCCGATATCATGGCGGAGGGTTTTGTCTTCAAAAGCCTTGAGATAGCGGACGATCCAGTTGATCATGCCTTCCGAGAAAATATTGTGTTTCAGGTAGTAGTTTTTCTGGCGCACCAGGGCTTCGGCCGATTCCCAGCAGGAAGAAGGCAGTTGGGACAGGCTTTTCAGCCTGTCTTTATGTTCATCCTTGAAGATGTTGACATCTACATATGTACGATCGGCATAGTCAAGTGAGTCCTTCATTTCATCCAGCCCCAGCCTGGCTGCCACTGCGAGTCCGGCCATCAGCAGGTAAATATCCGCAGAGCCGTCGGCGCCACGGTATTCCACGGTCTGTTTTTCGGTAAAACTGTTTTTAGGGGCCGGCTCCAACGGATTGGCCATATGGATCATGTTCACATTGCCGGTCCATCCAAGCGGAACTCGCACCAGTACTGACCGGTTCCGGTCGCCCCAGCAAATATTGGTGGGGGCCTCCTGGTGGGGAACCAGGCGAAAATAGGATGTTGGATTGATATTCCCGAATGCAGTGAGTGAAGGGGCCAGCTCCAGGAAACCAGCAATCATCTTTTTTGCCGTATGGCTCAGGGCACCCTTTTCAATCATGACATTTTTTCCATCCTTCATCAGCCGGGTATGAATATGCAACCCGCTTCCCGCTTTCCCGATCGTGATCTTGGGAGCAAATGAAACATGCACGCCATATTTGAACGCCAGCGACCTGAGGATCCATTTCGCAATGAGCAGTTGTTCCGCCGCACTTTCGAGGGGGCATGGCAGGAACTCGATCTCGTTCTGTTCATAGATCATATCTCCCTTCACAAAATTCCCGACCTCGGAATGGCCATATTTGATCTGTGCACCGGCCTGAGCCATTGCCTGCATAGCCTCTGAGCGGAAATTCTCCCACTTCGTAAAGGGGGAGGATTCATGATATCCTCTCTGGTCGACAGCTAAGAATAAGTCCTCTTTCGGACTGATCACATAATACTCCAGTTCGCCCATAGCCTGGAGCTCCAGTCCGGTGGCATCCTTCAATGCCCTGTCAGCCTTTTTGAGTATGTATTCGGGCGAACTTTCCAGCGGCTCTCCGTCTTTGTTAAAATAAGAGCATATGATATCCAGGGTCGGTATTTCCGTGAAGGGATTGACAAAGGCGGTCCTGTACTTCGGGATGACGTAAAGATCACTGGAGCCCGCTTCGATAAATGAAAACAGACTGGAACCATCCACCCTCTCCCCCATTGTAAGGATCGTTTCGAGATGCTCCCGGCTGTTAATGATAAAATTAAGCGTTTTCAACCGCCCATCCCATCCCACATACCTGAAATTGATCATCTCAATGTTATTGTCTTCGGCATATTTCATGATATCCTGAAGCGTAAACTCCTCAGCAGGCTTGTTCAGGTACTGAACCAGCGGATTTGGGTTCATTTCCGTAAATGCTTTCATGTCAGCAGTCAGTTTGGTTGTTTTAAAAGGACGGCAAACATATTAAAATTTGCAAGATGATTGGCGGATGACCGGTAAATTAGAATGGTTATAAAAAGCTGAGGAAACTGGCTGACGGATTGACCCGTCTGTATAATTATCAGGCTTATTGAGGATCGGTTAATTCCATTACCTTTGCACAGAAATTCCGTTATTAACCATGAGCAACGAGATCCTTTTCTTCACCGGATTCATCCTGATCATACTTATCCTGCTTTTCATCGACCTGGGGCTGTTCAGCAAGAAAAGCCATGTGTTGTCACTGAAAGAATCCCTCTTCTGGACCAGTTTATGGGTTGGCCTGTCGCTGGCATTCTATTTTTTCATACGATTCAACGGCGACCTGATCCATGGTCTGAGGAGCATCGAAGAGATCCAGGCCAGCATCGACAAATTCAAACATCCCCTGGACATTGCAGGGATGACCTTTGATCAGGCAAGGGCAGCTTACAACCAGACACTTTCGCTTCAATACATAACCGGTTACCTGATCGAATATTCCCTGAGCCTGGATAATGTCTTCGTGATCCTGTTGATATTCATGTCGTTCAACGTTCCCGAAAAGTATTACAAACGGGTATTGTTCTGGGGCATCCTCGGCGCGATCATCATGCGTTTCATATTCATCTTCACGCTCTCTGCCATCATTGTGAAATTTGCCTGGGTCATGTATATCTTCGGGGCATTCCTGGTATTTACCGCAGTGAAGATGCTTCTGGACTTCATTAAAAAGAAACAGGACAAGATCGATGTGGAACATCATCCCATGGTCAGGCTCACGAAACGATTCTTCCCGGTGCATCCCAGATTTGAAGGACATAATTTCTTTGTCCGTATCAATGCCAGAAAATATGCAACTCCCCTTTTTATCGTCCTGATGGTGATCGAATTCACCGATGTCATCTTTGCAGTAGACTCCGTTCCCGCGATTTTCGCCGTTACCCTTGACCCATACATTGTCTTCTTCTCCAACATATTTGCCATCATGGGATTACGGTCGTTGTTCTTCCTGGTCTCACACTTCTTCGGAAAGTTCTATTACCTGAAGATCGGCCTGGCAGCCCTGCTTGGTTTCATAGGTTTAAAAATGCTCGCTCATCATTTCATCGAAATACCGATCGAAGTTTCGCTCCTGACCATCCTGGGTATATTGGTGGTCAGTATCGTGGCTTCGTTACTGCACAAAGGACCTGAGACAAAGAATGTTTAGGGTTGAATGTTTAGTGGTGAGTGTTGAATGAAGGTATTTGGGGCTGAATGGTGGATGATTCATCCCAGAAGCTTCTGTGCGGCAGCATATGGGCTTATTTTTCCCGAAAGGATGTCATTTTTCAACGAGTTCATTTGCTCCATGATATTCGGTCTGCTGTAAAATTTCTGCCGTATGCTTTCATCCAGGGTGTCGGAAAAAGCCTGCAATGCCTGTTCCCTGCGTTGAAGGCTGAAAAAGCCCGAAGTTTCGGTCAAGGTTTTGTACTCCATTATCATCTCCCAGATGTCGCCGATGTTGATCCCCTCCGCCGATGAAGCTGTAAGCACCCGCGGGGTCCAGCCGGATGGCGGTGGCGGAAACAGATGAAGGGCATTTTTATATTCCCGGGCGGCCAGTTCGGCCTTTTTCACATTGTCCCCATCAGCTTTATTGATGACAATGGCATCGGCCATTTCCATAATCCCGCGCTTGATGCCCTGCAGTTCGTCTCCGGCGCCGGCAAGCATCAGCAGCAAAAAGAAATCCACCATGGAGTGCACGGCTGTTTCGGATTGCCCGACCCCGACCGTTTCCACAAAGATCACGCTGTACCCGGCCGCCTCGCAAAGGATGACCGACTCCCGGGTATTCCTGGCCACGCCGCCCAGGGTACCGGAAGAAGAGGAAGGCCTTATGAAGGCATCCGGATCATTGGCCAGGTCCTCCATGCGGGTCTTATCCCCCAGGATACTTCCCCTGGTCCGTCGGCTGCTAGGATCGATAGCCAGTACGGCTATCCGGTTTCCATTGGATGTCAGGTATTTGCCCATTGTCTCGATGAAGGTGCTCTTGCCTACTCCCGGAACGCCGGTAATCCCCACCCGGATCGATTTGCCGGAATACGGCAGGCAGGCACTGATGACCTGCTGCGCAACTTTCTGGTGCTCCGGTAAACTACTCTCCACCAGCGTAATGGCCTTGCTCAGCAACGCCCTTTGTCCGTCGAGTATGCCCTGGACCAGATAATCCGCCCCTGGAATCCCTGCCCTGGACCTTTTGATTTGGCCAGCCGCATCGGGATTGAAGGCTGGGGGCTTATCAATCCCACCCTGCACCCTCAGCGCCGATTCGTCATGATGTTCTTTATCGCTCATTCAAACAAAATTAAGAGATTTTAATCCCGGTGAGAAGGATTATTTATTTTTTATACCTTTGCAGCCCTGTTTTAAATCCTCTCCGTAGCTCAGTCGGTAGAGCAGCTGACTCTTAATCAGCGGGTCCCAGGTTCGAGTCCTGGCGGGGAGACGACCTACTTTAAGATTTCTCTTAAAACCTTTTCATCTCAGATGTGTTTATTTCCCGGGCATTCGTTCCCTAAATACTCATAATGACAGGAAAATGATTGATCAACCAGAATCCAGGCAAAAGGTCATCCGTCAATTCTTTCTGACCAACCTCGCCCTGAATAATAAAAATTCAGTCTATCTGCTGATATTTATTCTCCTGGCATTCGGTTTTCTTTCCTACCGTTCGATGCCGAAAGAGCTTTTCCCCGATATCGTTATACCAACAGTCATGGTGCAGACGGTTTATCCGGGAAATCCCCCGCTCGACATGGAGAACCTGGTCACCCGGCCGATTGAAAAGGAAATTGAATCGGTCAAGGGCGTCAAGGAGATCAACAGCAGTTCATCCCAGGATATTTCAGCCATATTCGTGGAATTCAATACCGACGTGAACATCAAGCAGGCTGTGCTGGATGTAAAAGATGCGGTGGACAAAGCTAAAAGCGAACTCCCCGACGACCTTCCGGCCGACCCCACCGTTACCGACATCGACTTTTCCGAATTCCCCATCCTTTACATAAACCTATCAGGTGACTACAGCATCAATGAACTGAAGACATTTGCAGAGTTCCTGGAAGATGAAATAGAATCCTACCCCGAGATTTCCAAAGTGGAGATCAAGGGACTCAACGAACGTGAGATCAGCGTTAACGTGGATCCGTTTAAAATGGAAATGCTGAGTATCAGTTTCGGAGACATTGAAAGCGCTATCGGCAATGAAAATGTCTCCATGGCAGCCGGTCAGTTCAAGGAGGGGGAATACAGGCGCTCGGTGCGTATCATCGGGGAATTTGAGAATGCCGAAGAACTGGCGGATATCATCGTGAAGCAAGAAAACGGAGATATTGTTTACCTGAAAGATATTGCCGACGTTGTCAATGGCTTCGCGGAAGCCAAGGATTATTCGAGGCTTAACAAGCAACCGGTCGTGACCTTGCACGTGATCAAGAAAGGGGGCGAGAACCTCATTTCGGCCACGGATAAAATATTTGCCGCCCTCGACCGGGCAAAAGAGGATGGGAGCCTGCCCGAAGGCCTGACAATCACCCTGACCAACGACCAGTCGGACCTTATCAAAAAGCAGCTAAGCAATCTCGAAAACAGTATGATCATGGGGGTTATCCTGGTCGTGCTTATCCTTTATTTCTTCCTGGGGGGGAGGAATGCCATGTTTGTCGGATTTGCCATACCCCTCTCCATGTTCATTTCATTCCTTGTCCTGGACCTGCTCGGTTACAAACTGAACATGATCCTGCTGTTCTCCCTTATCCTGGCGCTCGGGATGCTGGTTGACAACGCTATTGTCGTAGTGGAAAACATATACCGCCATTTCGACCGGGGATATTCCAGAACTGAGTCCAGCCGCCTGGGGACAGGAGAGATCGCGGCAGCAATCATCGCTTCCACCGCCACTACGCTGGCAGCCTTCTTCCCGCTTATTTTCTGGGACAGTCTAATCGGGGAATTCATGAAAGTTATGCCGGTTGTGCTGATCATTGTCTTATCCGCTTCCTTGCTGGTTGCCCTGGCTATCACCCCGGTCATTGCATCCTCCTTCATACGGCTCGGTGATCAGATGCCTAAACCCAAAACGAGACGGACCCTGATCATTGCCATCGTTTTACTAGCCCTATCAAGCATTTTTTACGCTGCCGGTCTGAACACGCCCGGCTCCCTCCTGGTGATCTTTGCCCTGATCGGACTGGCCAACCTTTTATTCCTGAACCGGATAGCCAGGTGGTTCGCCAAAGTATTCCTGCCCTGGCTGGATGGTTTTTATGCTGTAACAATCCGTTATGTCCTGGCGAAAAAAAGACCTTACTGGGTAATCGGAGGCACTTTCGGCCTGTTGTTATTTACTCTTGTCCTGATGGCGGTCAGGGCCCCGAAAGTAATCTTCTTCCCCGATATGGATCCGCAATACATCAATATAATGGCAACCCTGCCGGTGGGTACGGATATTGAAACCACGAACCGGTTCATGGGAATAGTGGAAAATGATGTGTATGAAATCCTGGAGCCGGAAATGAAAATCGTCAAATCGGTTCTTACAACGGTTGGAAATGGGGCCAAAAGCGAAAACGAGGGATTTGATATCTCCGAAACCCCGCACAGGGGAATGATCACCGTTACCTTCCTGGATTTTGAACTGCGTGACGGGATCAACACTTTCAGGATTATGAGGGAACTCACCGATCAACTCGTCGACCGTTATCCCGGGGTGCTGGTTTCTGTGGAAAAGCAGAGCGCCGGGCCACCCGTCGGAAAAGCCATCAATATTGAAATAGCCGGAGAAGACTTCGACAAGTTGCTTCTCCTGGTGGACAAACTGCAACAAAAAATTGAGTCAGCCGGTATTGAAGGGATAGAAGGATTGAAGACCGATCTGGACCTTGGCAAACCGGATGCGACCGTCCACATCGACCGGGACAGGGCCCGGCGGTTTGGGCTTTCAACGGTGCAAATTGCCGGCACGATCCGGACAGCCCTGTTCGGCAACGATGTTTCCGATTTTAAGGTAGGGGAAGAAGAATACCCGATCCAGCTAAGACTTAAGGAAGAATACCGGCACAACATATCCACCCTGATGAATCAGCGCATAACCTTCCGCGACCAGGCCAGCGGCAAGATCCAGCAGGTGCCGATCTCGGCGGTGGCAGATATTTCCTACGGGTCTTCCTATGAATCTATAAAGCGGAAGGACCTGAATCGCGTGATCACGTTGAGTTCCAATGTCATTAAGGGTTATAATGCCACTGAGGTGAACGACCAGATCAAGGCGGTTCTGTCCGATGAAGTGCTGCCGACCGGGTACAGCTACAGTTTCACCGGGGAGCAGGAAGAACAGGCCGAATCGATTGCTTTCCTCGGTCGCGCCATGCTCATAGCCATCGCCTTGATATTGATCATCATGGTCAGCCAGTTCAATTCCGTCGTCAAACCCCTGATCATCCTGGTCAGCGTCCTCTTTTCCACCATTGGTGTCTTCGGGGGACTGGCCACATTCCGTATGGATTTCGTGGTGATCATGACCGGAATCGGGCTGGTTTCCCTTGCCGGGATCGTAGTGAACAATGCCATCGTCCTGGTAGATTATGCCGATCTTCTGAAAAAACGGAAACGCCGGGAGATTGGCCTTGAACCGGAAGCTATCATCCCCAAGGAACTCAACCTGGATTGCCTGGTGGAAGCCGGCAGGACCAGGCTGCGGCCGGTCATGCTCACTGCTGTGACCACTTTGCTCGGTTTGCTGCCGCTGGCATCAGGGTTGAATATCGACTTCCTGTCACTCTTTGAAACCTTTGATCCGAAAATATATTTCGGCGGAGATAATGTAGCTTTCTGGGGACCCATTTCCTGGACCATCATCTTTGGCCTGACATTCTCCACATTCCTAACACTGGTCGTAGTTCCAGCCATGTACCAGGTGCTGTATCTCGGCAAGATCCGGATACATGAAATGAGGGCAGGGAAACAATAGATCCATAATTATTTCAGGGCTGATGCAACCCTTTGCAGGATTCTCCTGTCATATATTTGCTTTGACAGGCTAATTAGCCTGTGTTTTTAGTTTGTACTTGTTCTTTGAAAGGTTTGGATCCGGTTAAAGGAAAATATTCTGACTTTTTTATGCCATTATTACAAAACTTTCTCTAAGTTTGTAGGAGATAAAATAGGTATTCACTCATCATACCCCGGAATCATTTCGGAACGGGGGATATGTGAATTCAGATGTACACCGACCACGAGCTCATAGCGCGGTGCCTGGCTAACGATCCCAAAGCCCAGGAATTCCTTTATAAAAGGTTTTCCAGGCTGATGTACGGGGTCTGTCTCCGTTTTGCCAGGAACACACTGGAAGCCGATGACATCCTTCAGGAAGGTTTCATCAAGATTTTCACTTATCTCAAAGATTTCCGCCATGAAGGATCCCTGGAAGGCTGGGTCAGGCGCACCATCATCAACACTGCTATAAATTATTACAACAGCAGGGTGAATGACTGGCGCGAGACCTCCATCGAAAAGGCAGAATCTTATCAGGCCGTTGCAGAAGATACCCTGGAGAGAATTTCCACTAACGATCTGCTGAAACTTATCCAGGAACTTCCGGAAGGTTACCGGATTGTGTTCAACCTGTATGTGATCGAAGGATATACCCACCAGGAGGTCGCTGAAATGCTGAACATTTCCGAAAACACATCCAAATCCCAGCTGTCGAGGGCCAGAGCCGCATTACAGCAAAGAATAGTGCAAAAAAAACAAAATCCGTGATAGTGGAAAATTTTGAACATATAGATGAGATCATCAGGCAGAAGTTCGAAAACTTCGAACCGGAACCTCCCCTGCAGGTTTGGGAGAATGTCCGGTCTGCCATCAATCAGAATCCGCCTCCCACTCCCAGCGGATTGATGCTCCCTATCCTTTTCATCGTCACTTTCCTGATGTTTACCGGCAGTCTCCTCCTTAACCTGCTCACCGGAACTTCGGAAAACCATTCAGGCGACAACCCGGTTTCGGAAAGTTACCTCAAATCCGCCGGTATGTTCCCGACCGGTTCCACCACTGAAACCGGCAAGAGCCTTCAGGAGGCCATTTATGATACTTACCAGGTCAATCACCTGGACCAGACAGTGGCAGACGCAGCTCCTGCACAACCCATTGCTGAAGAAATCAGGGTAAAGGCACCGTTCCAGCCTGTTCCAGCTAACCGACCCAATGATGCAAGTGCCGTCCGGACCACCTCCCCGTCGGCCAAGACCGGACCGGACCGCGGTACCTGGACCCCCGGGTTGCGCCAGGCACTCAATTCCGGAGAGATCAGTGTAGCCACCGCTGTAAAATACAACCTGAGCAAAAAAGACGTCCAAAAGCTTTCCGGTTACCAGGATTATGCCAGGGGTAAGAAGGCAACCTGGTCCATTGGAGCCTATTTTAACCCAGATGTCACCATGTTCCGTTCGGAAGAGCTTGAAAATACGGTCAGTTACAGCCTCGGGCTGATGCCCCAGGTAACATTCAACCACTTCTTCATCCAGTCAGGCATCAGTGCCAGATTTACCCATGATAAAGGAAATTCGCAGGTAAGTTACAACCGGTTCCTGGGCACCTATGAAGATGTTTACCTGGTCACATTCGATTCTACTGAATTCGGAGTGGTCCCCACTTATTTCACCGAAACGGTGGAGGTTTTCGATACGGTCGATCATTATACGGTTACTGAAACAAGTTCCGATTACACATACCTGGAAGTGCCGGTTCAGTTGGGTTACATTCATGACTTTGGCAAGGTATCCCTGTTTGCCAAAGGTGGGCCTTCCGCTTCATTCCTGATCCGTAAAAACATGCCGGTCCAGGCTCCTGAAACAGGTGCAAGGATCGTGGACGTGGATTACCAGGTTCCTGCCAGATCGACGGTTAACTGGCAGTTGGTGCTGGGTGCAGGACTTAATTACGAGTTTTCGGACCAGGTCAGCTTCACTTTTGAACCTACATTCCGCCATGCCCTGAAATCAGAATACCAATTGTCCGGAGGAGCTAAAACCGGCGCCAATTCATTCGGGATCAGGGTGGGCCTGAATTATCATTTTTAACCTCCAGGATCATGAAGACTAAGTTACTAAGATCCAGACCTGAACATAACCGGGGAGCCCGCCTGAAAAGCCGCTTCCTGTCGGTTCTGCTGGGTTTCATGATCTCCGCTTCGCTGGCCCAGGTTACTTCCAACGACAAATATATCTTCATCTCCGGCCAATTGACGGAATCCATTACCGGAGCTCCTATTGCGGACCATGAAATCTACATCTTTTCCGATTCACTGGCTAATGGCGGTTTCAGCTATTACGCCATGACCAAGACCGATATCAATGGCTTTTACTGGGATACCGTTGTCACCTCCAAATCCGATGGGATCCTGAACCTGTCGACCTACGATTTTGAAAATAACCTGATTTCCCTGGACCGCTATTATAGGTTCGTCTGGGAAATTGAATACCAGATGTTTGTGGACTTTGCGATATTTGACCCTTATTCCACCAGCGATTTCCAGGCAAATTTCAAAGCAGAAGAGGACACCATGACACAAAATCCTTTGAAAGTCATTTTCAGAGATATCTCCATAGGTTCTACGATCAAAGGATGGGAATGGGATTTCGGAGACGGGTATTCATCGGAAATCCAGGATCCGGAACACATTTACGCCGATCCCGGCAATTATATCGTCACCCTCACCGTCAGTAGTTATCCTATTTCTACTGAAATACCTGTTACCAGTACCATAACCAAACAGGTGCAGGTTGGATTGACCGATTATTACAATATCGGCGGGCATGTATTTGCCGAATATTTCCCCATCGACTTCGGTTCAGCTTACCTGTATACATTTGATCCGGAAAACAACCTGGTACCACTGGATACCACTTCCATCGATACCCTTGGCTATTATTATTTCTACCAGGTTCCGGAAGGACATTACATTACCAAGGCACGCCTGGAAGCCAATTCGGTTTATTATGGCATGTTTGTCCCCACCTATTTCGGAAATACCATCAACTGGGAACAAGCCTTAAATGTTGATCTGGAAGACAATGATTTTGAACTTGATATCGACCTGATCCCATCGTTGGGAATTGTGACCGGACAGGGGAGGATCACCGGACAGATCAATTACGATACTTTAAGGGGCGGGAATATTTCCCCTGCGGGAGATGTGGAAATCGTCCTGATGAATGATCGCGGAGGATACCTCACCTGCGGCCTTTCGGACATTGAAGGTCATTTCGGATTTTCTGACCTGGCATTCGGTACTTACCAGCTGTTCCCCGATGTCGCCGGCGTACCTACCAATCCTATGTTTGTCACGCTTTCCGAAGAAGAACCGAGCCTGGAAGACCTCAGCCTGGTCATCCATACCGGAGAGATCATTTTTGCAGTGGGAGAACCTTCTTCCTATATTGAAAACCCACTGATAATCTACCCCAATCCGGTAGCTGATCAGGCCACCATCTCACTGGACCTGAAAAATTCATCCTGCCTGGAAATTTTCATCATCGAAACGTCCGGCAAAATTATCCTGAGTGAAAAGAAATGCCTCGAAAAAGGTTCAAATCAGATCACGATAGATGCATCCGGCCTGGCAACAGGTTGCTACCAGGTCATCCTGATCCCCGAAGACCGTATGGTCACATCAGTTAAGCTCCTGAAACTTTAATAAGCCGGGGCTACCCTTTTTTCTTTTTTCCTCATTTTTCCGGGCAACCAAAACAAGAAACCGGGGTCTACGTTATTGAAGGTATATGGAATGATCCCTGACGAACAAATCATAGAAGGTTGTATGGCAGGCAAGCGAAAGTCGTTCAGCCTGTTATATAAAAAATATGCTTCCACGATGCTGGCGGTCTGCCTGAGATACTGCAAAAACCGCATCGATGCCGAGGATGTCATGCAGGATGGTTTCCTTAAAGTCTTCTCCCAGGTCCATAAATTCCGCAAGGAAGGTTCCTTTGAAGGATGGATCAAGCGTATCATGATCAACGCTGCTATCGACAACTACCAGTCGAACCTCAGGCTTTCCTTCATTCAGGATTCCGGACACCTTCACGAACACCCCGATATGACCGAATGGAGTGACGATGATGATCTGCCGGAGGAACTGGCAATCTCCCGGGAAAAGTTGATGTCAATGATCCAGGAATTGCCGGATGGCTATCGCATGGTCTTCAACCTGTATGCCATTGAAGGCTTTGGTCATAAAGACATTGCCACGATGCTCGGGATATCGGAAAGTACCAGCAAAACACAGTTGCTCAAGGCCCGTAAAGCCTTGCGTAAAAAAATAGAAGCCATAATTGAAAATTATCCCGTAAACAGGGTTATAGCAATATGAAAACAGGAAATAAAATAGACGATCTTTTCAGGGAGTCCATGACTGGCTACCAGATCGAGCCGACCCCGGGCCTCTGGCGGAGGATCGAAAGGCGGTTCTTCCCGCCTTCCCGGTTCAGCCCTTCCGGTCTTATAACTTCCGCCATCCTCATCTTCATCGCAGGATTGATGCCGTGGGTGCTCATCCCGGCAAAGGGTGGCCAGCCAAAGGAGCTGGAAGTGCACCAGGAAGGCCATCACAGGGGGTATATCCTGTATCCGTCGGATCCGGGTTCCGTCTCCGTGACCGGAAATGAAAAGACCTATTCGGTCCAGACCACGTATATCAATACGGAACAAACGGCACAAGTCCCGGAAAATAAGGTAACTATTACATCGGAAAACATCAGGGACCATTCGGATGACATCCAGGGGAACTTCATTGCCAGCACTGATCCCCAGTCTTATTATTCCCCAATTTATGCCAAAGACGGATCCCCTGAAACATACCGCGAACCTCTTTGGATCCTGAAAATGCACATGCACCGGGCCGGCCTGATGTATCCGGCTTATTCCCACCCTCCCCAACCTTCGATAAGGGATATCGAGGTAAAATCAGCCTTCCGGGACGACTATGAATCGTCTTATTTTAAAAACTCAGAATCTGCCTTAGGCTTCAGTTTTAATCCGTCACTTGTTTTCTATGATCCCAATCCGAATAACAAAATGCTGGGCGGAGAAGCTTACTACCGGTATTCAGTTGGAAACTGGAACCTCACAGGTGGTATAGGCTACAGTCGGATGGAAGACCAGGGAACCTACGGAGTCAATTACACATCTTACGACAGTGTCGGCTTCTTCATCGATGTGGTATCCTTCATCCCTGATCCGAGAAATCCGGGTAATATCGTGTATACCACGCAGAAAAAGACCATCTATGATTCTGTTCCGCACTATTCCATCACCGAAAAGACCAACTTGTATTCTTACCTTGATTTTCCGGTGACCCTGGGGTATACATTCTTCCAGCAAGGGAGGGTTTCCCTTTCAGCCAATGCCGGAATCAAGTTCTCTGTCCTGGTGGGGAAAAATGAACCGACCGTTGATTTTTATATTCCGAACGGAGAACTGACCGAAATAATCCGTGAAGTTCCCCCAAGGTTGAATACAAACTGGAGGTTTACGGCCGGCATCGACTTTGGATACACGCTGACCAGCCAGGTGAGTTTTCACCTCGAACCGGTGTTTGAACAATACATCAGCCCGGTTTATGCCAAACAACCGGGGGTGATCAACAAAAAACCTTACGTAGCAGGCCTGAAGGCCGGTTTCAGGTATACCTTCAAATAATGAGCGCCATGAAAACACTCAGACTTTTTTCCATTTGCGCCGCCCTATTGCTGATACCCGGGGTATCCAAGCCGCAGGTGAACGAGCCCATTCCCTGCAAAGCTTCTTTTACCATTGACCTGGATTCCGCCACCAGCCACCCCTTCCTGTATCATTTCAAAGATGCCTCTTCCGGAAATATCAACTCCTGGCAGTGGGATTTCGGCGACGGCGCTATTTCCACCGATCAAAATCCTTCTCATCAGTATGAAACAGGTGGAAATTACCCGATATGCCTCACAGTGACCAATACGGAACATCCGGATAGTTGTTACGACCAGTTTTGCCGGGGTATCATCACTCAAAGCTATTTCAGCCTGGGCGGGCTCGTATATGCCGGTGAACTGCCCCTGAATAACCCTTTACCGGCAGGAGATACCGGTATTGCATCGATTTACAGGGTAACGGATAACCTGGTTTCATTTGTGGAGGAACAGAAATTCAGTGATTACGGATACTACTGGTTCGGGTATGTGTTACCGGGAAAATATCTGGTCAAGATCAGCCTTACGGAAACATCGTCCAGTTATGGAAAATTCTTTTCAACCTATCTCGGGAACAAAGTGAACTGGTCACAGGCCGGGATTATAAGCCTGACCAACGGAAATCTCTATGAAGAGACCGTCAGCCTCGTACCGGTCCGGGAACCTGCAACTGGTCCGGGCATGATAAAAGGTTTTGTCAACTTCGAACAAAACGGAGAATACAGCCCTCCACCGGTCAATCAGACAACCGTTATCCTGGCAGATAAAGATAAAACGCCTCTCGTATATACCTGCCCCGATGCTTCAGGTTATTTCAGTTTCAGCAATTTACCCCTGGAAACCTATTTTGTCAGCGCTGATGCCACCGGCAAACCTTCGACCGTGATCACAGTGACCCTGACAGATAGTGCACCGGTGGCCGAGGGGATCAATCTGACCATTTTCGGAGGGAATGTCTCCGGGGTCCCTGAAGAGCTTATGGCCGACCTGGCCATAACAAGGGTCTTTCCCAATCCAATCCGTGATCTAATGTCGATGCAGGTATTTTCTTCCAGAGATATTCCTGTCACGCTCAGGATCAATGACCTGAGCGGAAAAAGCTGTCATATTAGCTATCACCAACTCGGAAATGGCTTAAATTTGATACAAATCCCGGTTGTCGCCCTAGGATCCGGCATGTACGTACTCTCGCTCATTCCCGACGGAAAATCCTACCCGGTTGCGGTGAAATTCGTCAAATAATTAACTGGCAGCCAATTTCTTTCTTAATTTTGAAACCGGATCCGGAAAATCAAGTAAACTTCCGGGCTGAAAGCATTCATAACGATTGGTTTTCAATGGAAGACCACCCGTTTTAATTGTTTACCGCAAAGAATACCTATGAAAAAAATTGTCCTGCTATCCTTAATATTTGCACTCAACCTGATGACTTACGCCCAGGGTGGATGGCGTCCGACGGAAATGGAAGTTAAAGTTGAACTTAACTCTCTGCAGGACGCCATGGAGCTGTCAGAACTGAATTTTAACGGAGACATTTATGCCGCGAATGGCTATGCGATCCTGTATCTTATCCCCGGCGAACTGGAACAGCTAAAATCCTCAGGGTACCGTTACGAGATCCTGAAGAGTGATTTGAACGGTTATTACCGGGATTTCTGGAATAACAGGGATGCTTACCACAGTTACGAAGAGATCATCCAGTGGATGAATACCCTCACATTCGCTTATTCGGACATTTGTAAAAAATTTGACCTTGGGCTGTCCGTGGAGGGGAGAATTTTAAGTGCTTTAAAGATTAGCGACAATGTCCACACCGATGAGGATGAGGCAGAAATCATGTTTGACGGGGGGATTCACGGGGATGAGATAGGGGGAGCGGAAAATCTTATCCGGTTTGCCCAATACCTCTGCGAAGAATATGGCACAAACCCTGATATTACGGACCTGGTCGACAACCGTGAGATTTGGCTTTACGTTATGGTCAATCCCGATGGTAGGGTGAACATGGTGAGGTACAATTCAAACGGTATAGATCTGAACCGCGACTGGGGATATATGTGGAATTCGGAAGGCGGGAGCCCCGGGTATTATTCGCAGATTGAGACAAAAGCCCTTCGCGACTGCATGTATGACAATCAGTTCGTGGTGCATACCTCCTATCACAGCGGGACAGAGTTCATTTCCTACCCCTGGAGTTACCGTCCCGACGCCTGTCCGGACCAGGCCCATATCCATCACCTGGCCGAGATCTATGCCACTACATCCGGGTATACAAACATTCCGTATATGCAGGGGTACCAGGGTATGTATCCCATCAACGGAAGTTCCAAAGATGCGTATTATGCGGTAATGGGTTCCATTGGCTGGACCATTGAAATCTCCAATAACAAACAGCCCCCGGCAACACAGATCCAGTATTATTATGAAATCAATCAGCCAGCCATGCTGGCCACCATCGAACATGCCGGCTACGGGATAAAAGGTTTGGTGACAGATGCAGGAACCGGCGAGCCTGTCGCTGCGACGATTTTTGTCAACGATTTTTATCCCAGCTACACGGATCCGGTGGTGGGGGACTATCATAAATATCTTTTACCCGGCACATACGAGGTCAAGGCTGCCGCTAACGGATATGAAGCGGTCACACAGACCGTTGTCGTAATGGCCCTTTCGGTCACCACTCAGAATTTCGCACTTCAGCCTGCTGACCATCATTACGCATACCGGGTGCCGGCCTGTGCCATTCCTGATAATAACTATGATGATGAAGGAACGACTTATGCGGCCCTGTGGGAACCCGACGATGTAAGGTACTCGATCGGCCGGTCCGGTTGGATCATTTTGGATATGGGAAAGAGCATCCTGGACGGACCTGGGGAGGAGATCCGCATTATTGAAGGCGACAATGACCCGGAAGGATATACCTGTTTTGCCGGTAATTCGATTGACGGTCCCTGGACCAGTCTGGGAAACGGGACCGGGAGCGATAATTTCAATTTTTCCGGTGCAGGGCTGGTGGAAGCGCGTTACATTCGAATTGTCGATGATGGCAATGGCTCCGCCTCCGGCGACAATGCCGGATTTGACCTGGATGCCGTGGAGGTGCTGGAACAACCGGAGGTGATCTACCTGATGGCCGATGCCTGGGTCAATGACCCGCTTGGCAATAATAACGGCCGGATCGACCCGGGGGAATCCTGCGACCTGATGATTTCGCTCAGAAACCATGGGGGACTCACGGCAGAAGATGTTTCAGCCAGCATCCAGTACGATTCCGCCCATGTGAATTTTATCCGCACGGACACACTGGCCGGGAACCTGGCACATGGAGTGGAAACCGTATTAAGTTTCCCTTTAACCTGCAGCATGCTCACACCACCCGAAGAAATAATCATGATGGTATTGAATGTATCGGCCAATTCGGGCGTCTATACCCAGAGCTATCCCATGCATTTTACGGTCGGCGCCATCCTGGAAGACTGGGAAACAGGTGGATTTGAGAAATTTGACTGGTCTACGTCAGGTGCCAGGCCATGGGTCATGAATTTCCTGGATCCTTACGAGGGAGTGTACTGTTCCAAATCCGGCAATATCGACGATAACCAGTTATCGGTGCTGGAGATTAGCCTTGAAGTCATCGGACATGATGACCTGTCTTTCTTCCGCAAAGTTTCATCCGAGTCGGGCGGGGATTTCCTGAGATTTTATATCGATGGGGTCAAAACAGATGAATGGTCGGGGAATTTGCCATGGGAACGGGTTTCCTATAATATCACTCCAGGCCAGCATACTTTTCGCTGGACATTCGAAAAGAATGCCACCATTAGCCAGGGCTACGACGGGGGATATATAGATTACATCGTATTCCCTTCATCAAATCTTACCGGTGAGATGAAAGCCATTGCCAATGCCCTACCGCACGAATTCTGCGGGGAAGGGACCTCCCAGCTGGGTGCTTATGCCATCGGAGGCAGCGGGACCTACAGCTATTCCTGGACACCACCCGAATCCCTTAGCAATCCCGGAATACAATTCCCCGTTGCCAATCCTTCAGCGACAACACTTTACGAGGTTACCGTAAACGATGGAACCAGTATTTATTCTGCCAATATCCAGGTATCTGCCCACCCGATCCCGGAAACCCCCGTGGTGATCCAGCAGGGAGATTCGCTGGTCTCTTCGGCCACATCAGGCAATCAATGGTACAATAGTTCAGGAATGATCGAAGGGGCAACAGGGCAGGTTTTTTATCCTGATACCGAAGATTACTATCACGTAATCGTGACCAGTGAGTACGGTTGCATTTCCGATCCTTCCGTGCCGTTATATTTTATCTTCACCGGCCTGGATGAAGGCCTGACAACATCACAATGGCTTATCTACCCGAATCCTGTCCGGGATATCCTGTGTATACAACCATTGCAAAAGCCGGCTGATCACGTAAGCATCATCCTGGCAGACATGACCGGACGAATGATTCACCGCCAGGTTTTGAACAAGGAAGATCGAATCCTTGTTTACGTTGAAGATCTGCCGCAAGGCATTTATATATTGAAAGTTACCGGCCCCGAAAACCATCTGCTCCACCTTCAGAAAATCATCCGCTGAATCATTTTTTGAATCTACAGGCAACCTTTTCGGCTCGGATAGTTTTATGTTCAGGAAATGCGATCGTTTTCTGACAAACTAAACCTTTAATACCTTGGTTATGAAAAAAATTCTAATCCTCCTTTTTGCAATTGTCTTATCGGGTGCCGGATACAGTCAGTTTTATACCTTATATATTAATGGATATGTAACACGGGTTGAAAACAATGCCATAGTCCCGGTCGCAAATCACGAGGTTTTCATTACTGTCGACAGCACCAATACCGGCTTCTCCCATCAAAGTGTCGTCCTGACCGATGAATCCGGATATTACCAGGAAGAAGTGGTTCCCCCGTATGAAGTGGGTTTTGGCCTGGTGACCACTATGACATATGATTCCTGTACAGGCAATTTCCAATACAACAGGCAGTTCTTTGCCCTGGGGACTATACTTCCAAGCATGGATTTCATGCTTTGTGACGGGCCACCCTATGGCTGGGGGTGCGATAATTACTTCTACTGGTATCCGGCTGACCCTTCCGGGACGACCATTACTTTCGAAGGTTATCTGATGAACGGACAGCTGGCATTGAGCTATGAATGGGATTTCGGGGACAGCACATACGGGTCCGGTCAGACGGTAAGTCATACTTACGAAATACCGCCAAACGGTAACGCCATTTATATGGTCAGCCTGACAACCACCTCTGCGGATACAAATGGAACTACCTGCACCTCCACTTCCATGCAGGAGGTATGGCTGTTCAACCAGCCGGAATGTTATGCTTATTTCTATTATTACCCTGACAGTTTGGATGTCAGGATCATTCATTTCCAGGATATGAGCTTCACCAATAATGGCAGCATGCCTGACAGCTGGTTCTGGGATTTTGGGGACGGGAATACATCCATCCTTCAGAACCCTGTTCATACTTACGCTGACACGGGTTTTTACACCGTTTGCCTGACCATATCCGACAGTATGGGTAATTGTACCAATACTTATTGTGAAATGGTCTTTACCGGAATCTTCCCCCCGCCTCCAGCAAGCTGTGAAAGCTATATCGCACCTCAAAATCAGTATGGTTTGACCGTTGAATTCCAGGGATGGACTAACAGCATGCATCCTACCGAATACACCTGGGAATTCGGTGACGGGGTTACCGGCACAGGTCAGTATGTTACGCATACATATCCCAGTCCGGGAATCTATATGGTTTCGTTGTATACCATTGATACAACTGGCTGTGAATGGTTGTCATACATGGAGGTTTGGGTTGACACGGCCTGGCAGGAATGTGGCAACTTTTTCTTTTATGAGCAAAATGACAGCACTACTTTCACATTTACAGGAGAAGCCTTCTTCAACAATGGGACGACTACAACGAATGTGATTTTTAACTGGGATTTTGGCGATGGCACTTATGGAAACGGCCAGACGGTCACACATACCTTCCAGCCCGATCCGGTTGGAATCCATAATGTATGCCTTACCACGGTTATGATGATGCCGGATTATGACAGTTGTTTGGCGGTTTCATGCCAGGAGATCTGGATCTTACCACCGAGTTTCAGCATTTATGGCCATGTTTTCCTGTCGAATAACCAGGTCGCCGATTACGCCGAAGTCCATCTGATGACCATGGATACCTTATGGCAGAATGTGATTGAAGTGGAAACAGTTTCACTCGATTCAGCCGGGTTTTATTCTTTTCAGGAGGTGCCAAGGTTCAATACCAGGCTTTACTTTGTCCAGGCCGAGCTAACCGAAGCTTCTGCACATTTTGGCGAGTATTTGCCCACTTATGCCACCAGTTCACTGAACTGGGAAACGGCCATGCCGGTCCTCCCGTTGATGAACTGGCCGATGGATATGTACATGATCCCGGGTATGGCCCTGAATTACGGAACCGGGACTATTACCGGCACGGTAAGTAATCTTGGAACAAGGAATATGCTGGCCGGGGTGGAGGTCATTCTCATGGACGGACAAATGAATCCCCACATTTATACGAGGTCCGATGAAGCCGGCAATTTCACTTTCTCTGACCTGCCTTATGGCACCTATATCATACATGCCGAAATCATGGGTATTCATACCAACCAGGCTTCTGTGACCCTGACCGAAGCTAAACCTGAAATCGCAGTTGAGATCCAGGTATCTGGCAGCGAGGCAAATGTGGTATTTGGGATCAATGAAAGGAAGGTCTCCATTGAAAATGCCGGGATGGTTTATCCGAACCCGGTCACATCGAACTCAGCGATAGAGATTTCTATGTCGGAACCGACGATGGTTGAACTCCGGGTTTACAATCAGCTTGGACAACTAGTGGAATTGAACGCCATAACTTTATCCAGGGGCCCTCACCGGGTTGATATCGGAGCCGCCACACTTGAGCCAGGCCTTTATCTGATGCGGATTTACACGGCAGCTGGTGATGTGATAACGCGCAGGTTTATCAAAGCAGAATAAACAATCAATAAATAGCAATACATTTACGCAGGGATGGTAAGGTGTGACCCACTTCGTCCCTGCGTTTTATTTTTGACCTGTGAGGTCACCTGTGAGGTCACCTCACAGGTCCAATAACATTCATTATTTTTGCTATCCATTCAAAAATCCCACCCAGATGAAAATATCAGTGATCATTTCGATAGCAGTTATCCTTTCCCTCTCCCTGAAAGGCCAGGATACTTTTTCTATTGTTGCTGTGGATTCTGTTACCGGTGAGATAGGGAGCGCAGGTGCTTCCTGTATTGATGAAACGGCAATCCAGGGCGGGGCGGTCATTATCAGCGATGTATTACCGGGCCGCGGCGCCATCCATACACAATCTTACTGGAATGCCACCAATCAGCAAAATGCCCATGACCGGATGGTGGAAGGCATGAGCCCCCTGGAGATCATCGACTGGCTGGTTGCGCATGACGTATCCAACAACCCGGGAGTAAGGCAATATGGCATCGTGGATTTCGATACTGCCGGTCATCCGCGCACTGCCGGTTTTACCGGCGCCAATTGCCTGAATTATAAAAATCATATCACCGGACCCAATTATTCCATTCAGGGTAACATCCTGCTGGGCCAACAGATCCTCGACAGCATGGAAGCCAGATTTCTGAATTCTGAAGGCTCATTGCCTGAAAAACTGATGGCTGCCCTTCAGGGTGCCAATGTCGTTGGCGCTGATACACGCTGTATGACGAACGGAACATCTTCATTATCAGCCTTTATAAGAGTGGCCCGCACCAATGATACGACCGGCAGCTTTTATTGCGACCTGAATGTCCCCTCCGTTCCGGAGGGAATGGAACCAATCGATTCGCTCCAGGTTTTGTTTGATGCCTGGCTCGGGACTACCGTCCGCATCAGTGAGCCACCCGATGAATCCGGCATAGAAATTTACCCGAATCCGGCTGCAGAAAGCATTACGGTCAGCCGCCAGCAGGTAGCAACGGGAGGTAATGCCAGCAAACCGGTTATTATATCCATTTATAACAGGTACGGGCAGGTGCTGCACAAAGTCATGTTCATTGCAGATGGCCCCTGGAAGGAATCAATCGACATTCATGAGCTGCCGGCAGGGATCTATTTCGTTCAGGTGGAATCAGCCGATATCTCCCGGACCATAAAAAAACTGGTTATCAATTAACATCGGCCTGGAGCCAATAATATAAAAGCCTGCCAGCTTACTTTTAATCACTGATCACCGGCATGCCACTCGGCATATGATGTCGGCGTTTCCCTAAGACGCAAGCTATATAGCCGAAGGTTTGGCGGAAGAAGCTTTCCTATCTGTTCCGCTATATCGGCTATCATGTTTTCCGTAGTAGGCTGATAATTCAGCAGGAGAATCTTATCGTAGTTCCTGTTCATCATTTCAAGCAAATCTCCGGGGGTGGCACTGTTCAGTACCAGGGCATGATCGAACCGGTCTATGATATTGTTTTTTATAATGTCTTTCAGGTCTTTGAAATCGATGAGCATGCCGGTTTTGGGTGAACCAGGATCCGCGATGGGAGTTCCTATCACCGTCACCACCAGGGTATAAGAATGCCCGTGAATGTTCCTGCACAAGCCGTCGTATCCCAAAAGGGCATGGGCCATATCGAAGTTAAATTCCTTGCTGATCCTGATTGTTGACATACCAGTTCATAGATTAAGTTTTTTTCCGCCCTGCACTTATAAATCGCAAATGAAGTCTTCTGACTTATGCCTCTCCCTTCTAAATTCGCAAAATTAAAAGATTTTCATGTACTGGAGCAGAATGATCAGGGCCGCGGCAAAGAGTGCCAGGCTGCCAGCCAACTCGGCGATCCGGCCAACATTCATCAGTCCCAGCTTTCCAAGCCTGATGCCCATGATCATCATGAGAAATACCGCTCCAAATACGAATCCTGCAAGGACGGGCACGCCGGAATACAATAACCCGAGACTGATCCCCAGGAGCATGGTATTGATGCTGGTTACAATGCCAAAGCTGATCAGGATGCGATTCTTTTCGGAAGAAATGATGCGGATATCCCTGTTACGTCTCCAGGAATCCATAAATAGCCTGAACGCAATGAACATCATAATGAACAGGGCTACCGGAAATTTCATTTCATGGAATAACCCCCTGGTACCATAGCCGATGCCCCAGCCAGCGATTACCATAACAGCGTGGAACAGGCCCAGGACGGCAGCGATCCGGAATGTTTCCTTCCATTCAATGCAACGGTAAATGCTGCTGTTCACAGCGACCGAGAATGGCACCATCGAGATGACCAAAGCGAAAAACAGAAGTGTCAGGTGATTCATCTAACCAATCGATCAAGTTTTGTGGTTAATTTATTGATATCTAAACTAATGGCCAAAGAGGACTTACGACAACATCACCTTACCAGGAGCCCGGTCATTTTCTCCAGCCAGTAAGCATCCGTTTCATCGAAACTATTTAAATCCTTGCTGTCCACATCCAGGACCCCGATTATGTTACCTTTTTTGTCCTTTAAAGGAACCACGATCTCGGAATTTGACCTGGAATCGCAGGCGATGTGGCCGGGGAACTGGTGGACATCGGGTACAATAATTGTTTTTCCCCTCCTGATGCCGGCCCAGCAAACGCCGGTATCCTTCTTCAGCTTAATACAGGCCAGGCTGCCCTGGTATGGACCGACTATCAGCTCGCCTTTATCCAGCAGGTAAAAACCGGTCCAGAAGAAATAGTCAAGCTTGTGGTGCAAAATCGCTGCCATGGTTGCCATGCCGGCTGTCAGGTTAGGTCCGTCGCTGAGCAGGTCGCTCAATTGATCGTGGATCCGGTTGTACCGGCCAACTTTCTTATTCTCTTCCATTTTCATCTCTTTATCCTTGATAAAACCTTGCAAATCGGTGAAATCCGCGGTTAATAAAAATACCGCAGGATACAAAGCAAAACAAATATTTCAGGCAAAAGTTATACGACTTCTGGCTCCTTCAATGAAAGGAGGATTACAATTTCTCCAGTTCCACCGTAAAGTGCCTGAGGATCGGCGCTTCATGCACAATTTTCAACCCGGTCCTGATATCGTCACGCCGTTCGAAAATGTTTTTAAGGCAAGCGGCGATGTAGTCCATATGGTTGTTCGTATAAACCCTTCGTGGAATGGTGAGCCGCATGAGTTCCAAAGCAGGATACCGGTTTTCGCGGGTCACCGGATCGCGGTCGGCCAGGAGTGTGCCGATTTCCACGCCCCTGACTCCGCCTTCCAGGTATAGTTCAACGGCAAGCGTTTGTGCCTGGAACTGCTCCCTGGGGACATTCGGCAGGAACCGCCGCGCATCCACAAAGATTGCATGCCCTCCAAACGGCTGCTGCACCGGGATACCGTATTCCTGAAGCCTGGTCCCGAGGTATGCTACCTGGCCGATGCGCGTGTCCAGGTAGTCGAACTCGGTGCCTTCGTAAAGCCCTTGTGCCAGGGCGCTCATATCCCTTCCCGACATGCCGCCGTATGTGATATATCCTTCAAACAAAATATTGAAGACACTGGCCTGCTGGAAAATCTCCTTTTGCCTGAACCCGATGAATCCACCGATGTTGACGATCGCATCCTTTTTGCTGCTCATCGTCATCGCATCCGCGTAACTCATCATCTCCTTCACGATCTCCCGGATCGGCTTTTCGGCATAAGCAGCCTCCCGTGTCTTAATGAAATAGGCATTTTCAGCGAACCGTGCCCCATCAATAACTATCCGTGTTCCGTATTTCTTTGCGAGCGTGTATACTCCCCGTAAATTTTCCATTGAAACCGGCTGGCCTCCCGGAGTATTACAGGTAACGGTCACGACAATGAAAGGGATTTTCTCAATGGGATTTTCTTTCAGGACACCTTCCAGTTTTTCCAGGTCCAGATTCCCTTTAAAAGGATGATATACCGTGGTATCATAAGCTTCTCTGATCGTACAGTCCACGGCTGTGGCATGCCGGAATTCGATATGCCCTTTCGTGGTATCAAAGTGGGAATTCCCGGGAACAATGTCACCGGGCCGGAGCAAAACGGAAAAGAGGACGTTTTCTGCTGCCCTGCCCTGATGGGTCGGTAAAAAATATTCAAAACCGAGCAGGTCCCGGATGGCTTCTTTCATTTTGAAGTAAGATGAAGCGCCGGCATAGCTCTCATCGCCGAGCATCATGGCGGCCCACTGCTGGTGGCTCATAGCACCGGTCCCGGAGTCGGTCAAAAGGTCAATGAAAACCTGCTCGCTCCTGAGGTTAAACAAATTATATCTGGCCTGGCGGATCCATTCCTCACGCTCACCGCGCGTACTCCGGCGTAATGGTTCCACCATTTTTATCTTAAATGATTCTGCAAAAGGCAATTTCATGGAATTTCAAATTTGAAAATTGTATACTGAAAATCGTAAATCAGAGCTCTCCGGGGCTTTCCTGAGGACTCCCCGGCAGATGACAATCAGCACTGATGGAATTCATCACGCTTCTTGATATTGCGAAAGACAAATTTAGGCGATATGAATTGCTTGAAAATCATTCGATAAAAGCATGCTACAACGCTTCAAAAATAAAAAATATTTTTACTTTTAAAAAAAATGCAACCCCTCAATATTTTTTTTGTCCTTTCACTTTGGAACCATATAACGCAAAACCGGAATTGGAGCAGACAGATGTCAGCAGGGATATCATAGAACGTAGCCGAAATGGGAACAGACAGGCCCAGTATCAGTTATATAAAATGTATGCCAGGGCCATGTTCAATATCTGCTATCGCTTTATGAACGATCGTGAGGAGGCCGAGGATATGCTTCAGGAGTCCTTTACGGAAGCTTTCCGGCGGCTGGACAGTTTCCGGTTCGAGTCGACCTTCGGGGCCTGGCTCAAAAGGATTGTCGTTAACCGCTGCATCAATGAGATTAAGCGTAAAAAGGCTAACCTGGAGTACTTTGAGGACATGTCGCCATTTGAAGAGCAGGAAGACAGGCCGGATGACTATGCAACAGGGCTTTCTGTCGAAAAGATCAAAAAGGCGATGGAAGAACTGCCCAAAGGAAGCCGGATGATCTTTTCCCTCTACCTCCTGGAAGGTTACGACCACCAGGAAATTTCAGGGATCCTGAACATCAGCGAATCCAACTCGAAGACGCAGTATATGAGGGCCAAACAACGAATCAAGGAAATTTTAAAATCTCAGCCATATGAGTCCTGACAAATTAGAAAAGTATATCATGGAACAGCGTGACCGTTTTGACGACCTGGAACCTGATCCATCCGTGTGGAACCGGATTGAAACCCGGAAAGCAACTGTCCTACGACTCAACTGGAGAACAATAACCTGGAGAGCGGCAGCCGTGCTGGCCATATTCACGGCCTCTTATTTCTTTCACGATTATATGGCCGGAAGGAAAACTGATGACCGGGGACTGGCAGCAGAAGCAACGGATGCGACCGAATCACCGATCGTCAGGGAATTCATCGAAGCCGAAGCGTATTATACTTCACAAATCAACATGAGGAGGGATGAAGTTTTCCGCCTGACTGCCAATGCTCCGGATATTCAAAAAGAAATCAATCTGGAGATGGTGGAACTTGATAAAATATTTGAAGAACTTAAAAATGACCTGAAAGATAACGCTGATAACGAGGAGGTCATCGAAGCGATGATCCAGAACTACCGGCTTAAACTCGACATACTTGAAGAAATGTCTTACCGTCTCAAACAATCACGTGAACCTCAAAATACCGATAAAGATGAAAATGCAGCGATGGATATGTAAAATAAACCTCATCACCTTTCTGCTCCTGGCAAACCTGGTCGTTTCAGGCCAGACCATTGAAAAGAGCAGGTCGGTCAGGGAAGGTTTTAAGATCACCCCTAACGTTGAGGTGCAGGTGGTCAATAAGTACGGCGATGTGTACCTGGTTCCCTGGAACAAGGACTCCGTCATTTTCGAGATCCGCTTTTCCGTTACCTCAAACAAACAGGCGAAGGTTGACAAGATCTTCGAATACGTCGACTTCGACTTCAGGGCCACATCCTATTACGTGATAGCCCAGACCGTCTTTAAGGGCCAAAATACCCTCTGGATGGAAATGACCGATATGGCCAGCACCATTTTCAGCGGCGGAACCAATACACGGATCGATTACACCGTCTATTTTCCTGAAAAAAATGATATCCGGATCGAGAACAAGTTCGGAAATATTTATACCACGGAACATACGGGCAAGGTGGATATTACACTTTCTAACGGGGACCTGAAGGCATTTGCTTTCAGGGGTCCCACCAAACTTAAGATCGATTTCAGCAGCATCAGCATTGATGAAGTAGTGAATGCCAATATGGTCCTCGGATATGCAGAAATGAACCTGGAAAATGCCGGTGAACTGAACCTGGAAACCCGTTCCTCCAAAATGTATATCACTTCCTGTGATAACCTTTATCTGAATTCCAAAAGAGACAGGTTGTATCTGAAAAATGCCGGCGAGATCAGCGGGGACATGTTTTTCTCTTACCTCAGCCTGGATGAAGCGGGCAAAGGGATAAATCTCAAAACGAACTATGGCGACATCAAAGTCATGGATGTATCCGGTAGCTTCAGCCGGATGGACTTTTCCTCCCAGAATTCAGATATTACGCTTTACCTGGATGCAGAACACCTGTTCGATATGGAAATTATCCGCGACGAGCGGTCGCAGGTGGTTACTTCAATGGAAATGATCTCTAAAAACGAAGCCCCGGTGGCGGGAGTTGAAAAAACTTTCCGCCTCCTGTCCACCGCTGGAAGAGAGGGAAAACCAAGAATACCCGTGATCATCAACCTGAAATCCGGGAAATTATATCTTCTGAGGAAATAATTTTTGACCAAATTGTAACCTTTTGTTTTACTTCTTGTCTTTAACGATTAAATAATAAACTCACTGAAATGAAAAATAATTTATTAACGATCAGCCTGGTGCTGATGATTATGGGAACCCTTGTAACCGGATGTTCAAAATGGCACAGGGTGGAAGGAAATTACGATGTGGATACCGAAACGCGGCAACTTCCGGAATTTAACCGGATCAGCAACGAAGGTAATTTCGATGTTTATATTATTCAGGATGGCCTTAGTGAAGTGGTCATTGAGGCTGAATCCAATCTCATTCCATTGATCAGGACCGAAGTCAAAGGTTCGGAACTGGAAATAGACACCAGGGATGACCTCAGGAACAACTATCCCATGAAGATCTTCGTCCACACTGCAGATATCAATGAAATCAACCTGAGTGGTTCCGGCATAATGCAGGCAGAGGATATCACGGTGGATGATATCGGTGTAGACTTATCCGGTTCGGGGTATGTCCTGGTCACCGGAACGGTGGAAGACCTGGACAGCGATATCTCCGGCTCCGGGGAAATGGATCTCGGACTGACCGCCAGCAGTATCAAGGCAAATATCAGCGGATCCGGCGATATGGAGATCTGGGGCGTAGCCGGAAATGGGGATTTCAGGATCAGCGGGTCGGGCTCAATCCAGGCCTATGAACTGCAGCTGCAGGATTGCAACGCTCACATTTCCGGTTCAGGAAGTATGGAAGTATTTGTTGAGGATTACCTGAATGTCAATATTTCCGGCAGCGGAAATGTCTATTACATGGGAAGCCCTACCATGGATGTGAAGATTTCAGGGTCAGGTAATGTGATCCATCCGTAGCGGCCCTGCCTGATTTTTTTTCAGACCAGGTACCCTGGGAACCGCTATGCAAAATGTAAAGTGCGAATAATAATTAGTAAATTATCAGTCCAATGATCCTAAAAACTTTAAAATGCCTGGTGATTGCAGCCGGGATTATGATGACCGCGAATATCTCCGTGGCCCAGGAATACCAGAAACAGGCCGGGTTCAGGTTTGGCAATACCACAGGTTTTACGGTGAAATTCATTAAGGATAATTATTTTGCATTTGAAGGGATCCTGGGATTCAGGAATCACGGTGCACAACTCTATATCCTGGCGGAATCACGCCGTCCCGTATTTAACAACAAGCTTGAGAACATGTACCTTTATTACGGCGGAGGGTTGCATGGCGGTTACGTGAAATGGAATGATTATGCCCATGACGATGATCCGTTTTATCATCCCGATTATCACAATTACAATTATTACAGCCACAGCGGCCCTGCTTTCGGCCTGGATGGCGTGATCGGACTGGAATATGGCTTTAACAGCATCCCGATCACCATTGCAGCCGATTTCAAGCCCTTTTTTGAAATCTACGGGCCTTTCTACCTCAGGCCAAATTTCTGGGACTTTGGATTCCATGTCCGGTATAATTTTTAGGACCCGGAAGAAGCATCTGGAAATTAGAATTTTGAATAGAGAATCTTAAATATAATATTATGAAAAGCAGGATAATACTGATAGGATTGTTAATTGTGGGATTGCAGATGATTGCAAACGCCCAGAGAGAAAATGAGGATATACAGACATTGTTCGGAAACGGTGACCGGAAGATTGACCATGGCGGATATGCCGGATTAACGGTCGGATATTCGCAGATCGGAGGGCAGGACGCCGTGTTGCTCGGAGGCCGGGCCGGATGGGTGATCGACCATTATGTCACCCTTGGACTGGCCGGTAAAGCCATGGTGAACAGCATTTATCTCGATGATTACTGGCCGGATGAAACTGGCTACTACCTCGTGGGAGGTTACGGCGGCCTGCTGGTTGAACCGACCATCGCACCCAGGTTCCCGATCCATCTTTCCTTCCCTATTATCATAGGAGGTGGCGGGCTCGCGCTGAATGATTACACCTGGCACGATTATGAATGGGAGTATGACGATTACTATGCATACGACTGGGACTCGTTTTTTGTACTTGAGCCCGGGGTGGAGGTGGAACTGAACCTGGTCAAGTTCCTGAGGATCGGTTTCGGCGCTTCCTACCGGTATACAACCGACATGCATATGCAAAACGTGCCGAAAGACCTGATGAGGAGCTGGAACTACGGTTTCTCATTGAAAATGGGGGTCTTTTAACAGGTTCATCCCCCGATAGGCTGAATAAAAAGTCTTAAATTCGTGCCGCAAAATAAAAGACATATGCGGCATATTCTGGTCTACACGTTACTTTTCATAACATTCACCTGCACAGCCCAGTTCGGAAAATATTTCAGAAACCAGACTCTCCGCTATGATTATTTCCACTCCGGATCTTTCGGGGTGGAATATATCATGGCGGATGAAATGATCCTGGAAGGCAAATGGGCCGGACCGAAAAAGATACTGTTCGATCCTTTTGACTATGGAAATTATAAGGTGATGGTTTATGACTCCGCATCCGGTAACCTAATTTATACCCGTACCTATTCCAGTCTTTTTGCTGAATATCAGCTCACGGAGGCAGCCCGTAACGAGTGCGGCAATTTCCCTGAAAGTGTACTTATCCCTTATCCCAAAAAACCGGTGAGGATCGAATTCCTCAGCCGGGGCAAAGAAATGGTCTGGAACAAGATTTTTGAAGATACCATCCAGCCCGGATCACCTGAGATCCGGTCAGCGTATACAGAGAAATTTCCTCAGCAGATCATCCGGGGCAAGGGAAATCCCCGGAAAAAACTGGACCTGGTCTTTCTTCCGGAAGGTTATCAGGCGAACGAAATGGATAAATTTCTGGACGATTGCCATGCTTTCGCCGGATTCCTCTTCGATACCCGTCCTTACGGTGAATTCAGGGATGACATAGTTATCCGTGCCGTTCTGGCACCATCTCCCGAAAGCGGTACGGATATCCCCGGTGATTCCGTTTTTCGAGAAACCCTGCTGAATTCCAACTTTTATACGTTTAATTCGGCACGCTACCTGACCACTCCGGATTTTAAATCGGTCAGGAATGTGGCATCCGGTGCGATCTACGACCATATCGTGATCCTGGTGAACCATACCCGGTATGGTGGCGGTGGCATCTATAATTTCTATGCCATTTCAACCGTGGGAGATTCCAATTCCGGCTTTGTCTTAACGCATGAATTCGGGCATTCATTTGCCGGCCTTGGAGATGAATACAGCTATGAAGGATCCAGTTCGGAAGATGTGTATGACATCACCCGGGAACCATGGGAACCTAACATCACGAGCCTGGTCAATTTCGAATCCAAATGGAAGGACCTCCTGCCGGAAGGAACGCCCGTCCCAACCCCGGAAACCGGGGATTGGGCCGGGAAATTGGGCGTTTTTGAAGGTGCCGGTTATATGGACAAAGGCCTGTATAAACCATATCAGGATTGCTCCATGAATGCGATTAAATTCGATAATTTCTGCCCGGTGTGTCAAAGGGCGATCGAAAGGATGATCCGGTATTACAGGGATGAAAGGTAAAACGGCTGGGAAAAGGTTGTAGGACAGTTGTTATACAATTGTATGGCGGTTGTCATACAATCGAAAAAAATAGTACTTTTGCACTGTTATTTATTTAACAAATCGTATCTAAAGAATTTAATATCAATAAAATATAAAGATCATGCTGAAGAAATTATCGGATCTTCATGAAATAGTAAAGAAGAAACAACAGACCAAGCGCATGGTGGTTGCCGTTGCGCATGATGAACATTCCCTGGAAGCCGTCAATGCCGCTGCAAAAAAGAAATATATCGAAGCAATCCTGGTGGGCGATGAACGTGAAATCGTCAAGATAGCAGAGAAAAACAAAAAGATCGATCTCAACCAGTTTGAGATCATCCATGAATCCAATGCCAGCGAAGCAGTTGCAAAGGCTGTCAAGCTTGTCCACTACGGAGAAGCCGATATTCTCATGAAAGGAAATGTGGGCACTGCCACCCTGCTGAAAGGGGTTCTCAATAAAGAATGGGGGCTTCGCAAGAACGAAGTGCTGTCACACATCGCCCTTTTCGAAGTCCAGGTATATCACCATAAGCTGATCTCCCTGACGGATGTGGCCATGAACATCGCACCGGACCTGAATACCAAGATCGCGATAATCAACAATTCAGTAGAGTTCCTTCGCAAACTTGGAGTGGAAACCCCTAAGGTCGCTGTCCTGGGTGCCGTGGAACTGGTGAACGAAAGCATGCCCGCCACCATGGACGCCGCCTTGCTGTCGAAAATGGCGGAACGCGGGCAGATCAAGGATTGCATCATCGACGGGCCGCTGGCATTCGATAATGCGATCAGCGCCGAAAGCGCCAGGCACAAAGGCATCAAGAGCAATGTAGCCGGCGACGCCGACCTGTTGCTTCTCCCCGATATAGAAGCCGGCAACGTGCTGTACAAATCATTCGTTTTCTTTGCAAAAGCCAAGGTAGCCGCCGTGGTCCTGGGTGCACGGGCCCCTATCGTGCTTACCTCGCGCTCCGACTCGGAAGAATCGAAACTCGACAGTATTGTGCTGGCAGCAGCAATAGCCTGATCGCGGGTTTACTGATAGTCATCAATTGTCATAGATAGTCATTATAACCACCAATGGGAGAAAACTACATTATCGCCGTGAATCCCGGATCGACCTCCACTAAGATCGCGGTATACCGAAACAAAGAGTGCATCTTCGAGGAAAATATTAAACACAGCAAGGAAGACCTGGCACCTTTTGAAAAGATCACGGACCAGTTCCAGTTCCGCAAGGATGAGATCCTCAAAAGGTTATGTGCCGATGGATGCAAGATTGAAAAGGAAAAAGTGCGGGTGATCATGGGAAGAGGAGGGCTTTGCAGGCCCATCGAATCGGGAGTCTATCGCGTCAATGATAAGCTGAAACAGGACCTTATCGCCAGTCCCATCGGGGAACACGCCAGCAACCTGGGGGGGCTTATCGCAGACGATCTGGAAAAAGAATTCCCGAATGCCACCGCCTATATCTGCGATCCGGTAGTAGTTGACGAAATGGATGAAGTGGCCCACATCTCCGGACATCCTCTGTTTACGAGGAAATCAGTCTTTCATGCCCTGAACCAGAAAGCAACCGCACGACGCCATGCCACTGCTGTTGGGAAAAAACTGGAGGACCTGAACCTGATCGTGATCCACCTGGGCGGTGGGATCAGCATTGGGGCCCATCGCGCCGGAAAGGTGATCGACGTGAACCATGCCGTTGGCGGCGAAGGTCCGTTCTCACCGGAAAGGGCTGGCGGAGTGTCTGTCATCGACGCTGTCAAGCTGGCCTACAGCGGAAAATACACCGAAAAGGAATTCTCAAAGATCCTCATCGGCCAGGGCGGGCTCGCCGCCCACCTGGGCACTAATAATGCTTATGAAGTCGAACAACGGGTTAAAAAGGGTGATACCCAGGCTGCCCTCATTTATGAAGCCATGGCTTACCAGGTGGCCAAATTCGCAGGATCCATGGCCGTGGCCCTGAAAGGTAAGGCAGATGCCGTGCTGATCACCGGCGGAATAGCCTATGACAAATGGTTCGTTGAAAAGCTGCGGGAATATGCCGGATGGATCGCTCCATTCTATGTTTATCCCGGTGAGAACGAAATGGAAGCCCTCGCCATGAACGGACTGCGCGTGATGACAGGAGAACTGGAACCGAAAGAATACTGAACCCCGTGTTGTTCAAAGTTCAAAGTTCAAAGTTGAATTATTAAGTTATTGGTTTTTAGCTTTTAATTTTGGAATCTGATATCTGATTCTGGTTTCTGAATTTGTATTTGATATTTACTTATTTTTATCGCCCTTATCATCACCTTAAACCAAAGCGATAAAAATGAAGCAGATGCTTTTAACAGCAGCATTGTTGGCTTTGCTGCACCTACCATCACAATCACAGCAGATCACTGACCGGATAGATATGGGTGCCGGGGTATTCACCCTGGCGACTTCCTCACCGGCCCATGCTGAAATCAATTACGTTATCGGTAAATGGAGTTTGAAGGATCTCACCATCGACCGGAAAATAATGCAAAAGATAGATCTGCCCGGACACTTCCTTCCTAATGATGAAGGGAAGCCCGATCTTCCCGGATCGGGCCGTTATATTGCTATTCCCCAGGGTGCTACGGCCAGGTTGAATATTCTTTCCATTGAAACCGAAACACTCCAGGGAATAGAAATAGCCCCTGCTCCCAGAATCCCTAAGACCACTGAGAACGGGCCCCTTCAATACAGGATGGATTCAGATATTTATTCATCTGACGCTTTTTATCCCTCCACTCCGGTTCAATTATCTAAACCCTTGCAGATCCGGGGAGTGGATGTGGTCATGCTGGGCATCACCCCTTTCCAGTATAATCCCGTGAGCAAAGAGTTGGTCATATATAAAAATATCCAGGCAGAAGTGATATTTGAGGGAGGAAATGGTGTTTTCGGCGACAACCGCCTGCGCAGCCGCTGGTGGGATCCGCTGGTGAAGGATGCGGTGATGAACCGGGAACAGCTTCCCGCCATCAGCACTGAAAGTCGACGGATAGCAGCAAGGGGAACGGGTTGCGAATATCTCATCATCTGCCCGGATGATCCCGTGTTTACGGCATGGGCCGATACCATCCGGTTGTTCAGGAACAGGCAGGGTATCCTGACCGATGTGGTAACGACCACTGAAATAGGCGGGAACAATGTCAATACGATCGAGTCCTTTATTAACAATGCCTACAACACGTGGGACATCCCACCCGCCGCCATACTGATCCTCGGGGATTACGGCACTTCCGGATCGACCGTTGTGGCGCCAATCTGGGACAATTATTGCGCTTCGGACAATATCTATGCCGATGTCAATAACGATGATCTGCCGGATATTGTCCTGGCCAGAATGACCGCTCAGAATGGCACTCACCTGGAAACCATGATCCGCAAATTCATCGATTATGAGACCAATCCCTATACCGATCCGGAGTATTACCATCACCCCATCACGGCACTGGGCTGGCAAACGGAACGCTGGTTCCAGGTTTGCATTGAAGTGGTCGGGGGATTCTTCCGGAACAGCCTGGGTAAAGACCCTGTCCGCATCAATGAGGTTTACGATGGAAACCCTGCAGTGGATCCGTGGTCAACCGCACCGAACACCAACACCATCATGAATTATTTCGGCCCGAACGGGCTGGGGTACATCCCATCCAGCCCGTCTGCACTGGGTGACTGGAGCGGCGGAAATGCCAGTGATATCAACAACGCCATCAACCAGGGCTCCTTCATCCTGCTGCACCGGGATCACGGATATGAACAGGGATGGGGAGAACCGGCCTATTCCAATGGAAACCTTTCCGGTCTCAGCAACGATAAGCTGACCTTTGTCTATTCCGTCAACTGCCTTACCGGAAAGTACAACTGGGGCAGTGAATGTTTTACCGAAGCCTTTCACCGGCAGCCGCAAAGAGCGCTGGGGCTTATAGCTGCCTCAGAGGTATCGTACTCTTTCGTAAATGATACTTATGTTTGGGGAGCTTTCGACAATATGTGGCCGGAATTTATGCCCGATTACGGCACCACCCCTGCTTCCCGGGGGCTTCTGCCTGCCTTCAGCAATGCAGCGGGGAAAATCTATCTCGAACAGTCGGGCTGGCCTTACAATACCGGGAACAAGGAAGTGACCTACAACCTTTTCCACCATCACGGCGACGCCTTTACCACCCTTTATTCCGAAGTCCCGCAAAACCTGCTTGTAATCCACGACGGTGTCATGACCGGGGGATCGGATGTTTACACCGTCCAGGCTGATACGCTGTCCCTGATTGCCCTTTCCGTAAACGGAGAGATAATCGGGGTAGCGGAAGGTACCGGGGCGCCGGTCGATATAATGATCGAACCTCAGATCCCCGGCACGGAAGTGGCCATAGTCGTAACTAAAACCAACTATTTCCGCTACGAAAATTCCATCCTGGTCATTTCGCCCAATGCGCCCTATGTGCTTTACCAGGCGCACGAGCTGAACGACGAAGACGGAAATTCCAACGGTCAAATGGATTACGCTGAATCATTGAAGCTTACATTGACATTGCAAAATATTGGGGCGGTAGACGCGACCAATGTCGATGTCACGATCTCAACGGAAGATCCCTTCGTCACAATCACTGATGCTCAAGAAAATGCCGGAAATATAAATGGAAATCAGAGTGTGTCGCTGACCGACGGTTTTGCCGTCACGGTATCCGACACCATACCAGACGGGCATACGGTCAGCTTCCTGGTAGAAGCGACCGATGGGAATGAAACCTGGCACAGTGATTTCTTCGTCATAGGCCATGCTCCCGTACTGGAACACATTTCCTTCCTGATCGATGACCAGGGAGGCAATGACAACGGCAAGCTGGATCCGGGCGAAACGGCAGATTTTCATCTGATCATTGCCAACACGGGTTCATCCGAAGCCTTCAATGTGGTTACTTCTTTATCCGTTAGCGACATGGACCTGACCGTAATTTCCGGGCCACAATCCAGTGGAAACTTAACTCCGCAGTCTGAAACGGAAGTGGTTTTCACCGTATCAGCATCGGAATATACTCCCGGCGGTCTTAATGCTACCTTCGATGTCGATATTGCAGCTGATTTCTCAAGAAATGGCTCCGGCAGTTTTACAACGGTCGTCGGTCGTTATACTGCCCTCGTCCTGGACCTGGATCCGAACAGTTATTCGGCTCCCGGGATCATGGAAACCTTCCAGGATATGGATTTAATGGCGGCTTACACCAACCAGTTCCCTGCTGATTTTACCGATTATAAATCGGTTTTCCTTTGCCTGGGCATTTATTATTCCAACCATGTACTGACCGATGCTGAAGCCCAAATGCTGAAGACTTATCTTGAAAATGAAGGCAGATTGTACATGGAAGGCCGGACAACCTGGTACGATGACCCCCAGACCGTTCTCCATGAAATGTTCGGGATAAATACCGAATTCACCAACTGGTACCAGTATGACTCCCTCCATGGTATCCCCGGTACATTTACGGAAGGTATGACTTTTGCTTTCGATGGGGAAGACCCCTACAATAAATATAAGCTCATCGCTGTCGATCCGGCATATGAAATCATGCGCAGTATGAACGACAGCAGGGGAGCAATGGTAGCCTATGACGCGGCCACCTATAAAACGATCGGCTCAAATTTCGAATTCGGAGGTCTTATCGATGGAGAAACCCCTTCCACAAAGGAAACACTTATGTATAGGATCCTCGGTTTCTTTGGAGATATCCTGACCGAAACCGAGGAATCAACCGGATACCATCCGGATGTGATTTCCGCCTATCCGAATCCATTTGAAAACCGGATTACATTCACTACCTACCTGGATGAAAAGACCGAAATGACACTGGAATTGATCGATATCACCGGAAGGGTCTTGTCACATTTCAGAGAAGGCATGCTGGACAAGGGAACCCACTCCTTTACAATGGAAGTTCCCGGTCAATCCAAAGCACCCGGCATCTATTTCTACCGGTTCAAAACAAGTAAAGGGGTTTTCAGTGGTAAACTCCTCAGAATTAATTAATCGCAAACTTTCAACCGAAATCAATCAACTATATGAAATCCATCTCAACCCTTGCTCTGGCTTTTACCCTGGCACTATCCTTTCAGGCAACTGGCCAAACTTCCGCCCGGCGCGAAAAAATCGCTGATCCATCCAAAAGGCTGGATACTCGCGTGGATAACAACGGTTACTGGAAGAGAATGGCTGCGCAGGGCCTGACCAAGCTCAACGGAGTCACACAGGTTCCTCCCGCTAGTTTTAATGGAAGCGAGATCAGGGCTTTCAGTGTGATCACGGAAGACTCTCCCGATGTACCTGTAGCTCCAGGCAACAGTACTCAAAGTGAGAACTCCGTTTTCGTTAGTCCGCTCGATAACTTATTGGTAATCAATTCAAATAATTCCTCTCAGAATCCTTTGGGCAGCTTTTATGGAGCCAATGCCCTGGAAAGTGACGACGGCGGACTGAGCTGGGGAGGCACGGTCCAGGGTGCCGGTGGTTACAACAGCGGTGACCCTGTCGCGCTCATCGGCCTGGATGGGAGTTATTACATTGGATTTATCAGTGAAAGCGGCGGACAGGCCGTTGGAAAATCGACCGACGGCGGTGCGACTTATACCGTTTACAATGTTGCCAATGCCGGTGGCGGTGGCCTTCTGGATAAAAACCACCTTTGGATCGACAACAACCCGACGAGTCCGTTTGAAGGCACCCTTTACGACGCCTGGACCGATTTTTACGGAGCATTTGATTCGGATATCGGCTTTTCCCGGTCCATAAACGGAGGAGTGAACTGGTCGGCGCCGATCAACGTCAGCAGCGCAGTCAATGCAGGCAGCCATTGCCAGGGAGTGAACATCAATTCCGGCCCTTATGGTGAGGTATATGTGATATGGGCTATTTATGACACCTGGCCGCAGGACGAAACCTCCATCGGCATGGCCAGGTCGTTTGATGGTGGCGCCACATTCGGTCCCGCGACCAGGATCATTTCAAACATCCGGGGGATAAGAAGCAGCGGTATAAGCAAGAATATGCGGAACAACTCGTTCCCCAGCATGGCTGTGGATATCAGCGGAGGAGAATTTAATGGCAACATTTACATTGTCTGGTCAAATATTGGAGTGCCGGGAATCAACACCGGATCTGATGTGGATGTTTATATGATCCGGTCGGAAGACCAGGGCGTTACCTGGTCTGCTCCTATCAGGGTAAACCAGGACCCGACAGGGCTGGGAAGCGAACATTATTTTCCCTGGATAACCTGTGATCCAGAAACCGGCGACCTGAGCGTCATTTTTTATGACGACCGCAATGTCGGTGGGAACCAGTGCGAAGTATATTGCGCCAACTCCTACGATGGCGGCGTGACCTGGGAGGATTTCAAGGTCAGCGATGTCGCCTTTACCCCTACCCCGATACCGGGCCTTGCTGACGGGTATATGGGCGACTACATCGGGATCAATGCCCGCGGTGGCTGGGTTTATCCGACTTGGGCCGATACCCGCACGGGATCGGTGATGACCTACGTTTCCCCCTATCAGACCAATCCCCTGGCGCGTCCGACCGGCCTGACCGCTGAAGTGGAATTTGAGACCGGCATTGCAAGCCTGGAGTGGACCTTCTTGGAGGTTCCGGGTTTTACCTATTTCAATATTTACCGGGACAATGTGCTGATCGGCACCTCCGCGGATACAGTCTATACAGACCAGTTACCCGGATACGGGATCTACAATTACAAAGTCAGCGCCTATTATGAGGGAGTCGGCGAATCCAGCTACAGCCATGCCGGGGTTCAATGGGGAGATGCCCAGATCAGTGTAGCCCCGGCCTCGATCGTGGAAACGCTTCAACCTGACCAAATAGTGACCCGCATTGTTACGGTCGACAATATCGGGCAGCTGGAAATGGATTACCACCTGACACTCTTTGTTCCAGGAGAATCCGGTGATGATCCGAGAGCCTATTGTTCGGCATCCGGGGGCTGTGATGAATTCATCAGCCGTGTCCGGCTTAATGAGATCGATAACTCCAGCAATTGCACCGGTTACGGTAACTATACCACGATCAGCACCAGCATGTCGGTGGGAAACTCGTATGAGATCACGATCACCAATGGCAATCCCATCTGGCCGGAAGACCGGTGCGGATTATGGGTCGACTGGGACCAGGATGAGGAATTCGATGAGAACGAGTCCATTCCGGTCAATGGCTCGCCCGGGGTTGGTCCGTATACCGCAACCATATCCCCGCCGGTCGGGTCGTTACCCGGCTCCACCCGCCTCCGCACCCGGATCGTCTATTCTGAAGAACCTGTCCCTTGCGGAAATTCCTCCTATGGCGAAGCCGAAGATTATACCGTTTTCGTGCAAAGCTGGCTATTTGTTGATCCCATGTCCGGAAATATTGAACCGGGTGGCTCCATGGAAATCGAAGTGACCATGAATTCAACGGATATGGCACTGGGGACCTATACCGCCGAATTGCAGGTATACAGCAACGATCCGGATGATCCCATGGTCATCGTACCGATCACCATGCACGTGGCTGATATTGGCGTTTACATCACTGCGGATGATGAATCGATCTGTCTCGGCCAGTCTGCCCAACTTACATCTGAAGTGATCGGGGGACCGGGCAATTACACCTATTCCTGGATCTCTGTGCCCGAAGGATTTACCTCCGGGGAGGCCAATCCGGTCGTGACCCCTTCGGAAACCACCACTTATCACCTGGTCGTTACCGGTGAGGAGTTCATGGCCGAAAATCAGATCACCATCCATGTAAATCCATTGCCGCAAGTTTCCCTTGGTGAGGATGTAAGCCTCTGCCTGGGGGAATCCCATATGCTGACGCCGGGTGCAGATTTTGAAACTTATCTCTGGAGCGATGGTTCTACGGGAAGTTCAATCACAGTAAGCGATCCCGGAAACTACTGGGTGGAAGTTACCGATGAAAATGGCTGTGCCGCTTCCGACACGTTGGAGTTCAATCTTTACCCGTTGCCGGAACTGTTCCTCGGAGAAGACAATAATATTTGCGAAGGAGGAACCCTGACCCTGGATGCAGGATCCGATTTCTCGACCTATACCTGGAGTACCGGTGAAACTTCCCATTCCATTACGGTCAGCCAGCCCGGGACGTACTGGATCAATATCACCGACATGAACGGTTGCGAAGCTTCCGATACGATTCAGCTCGGGACGGCTCCTATGCCACTGACCACCAGCATTACTTCCGGACCGGCCTCAGTGGATAATTTCCTCAATCCCACATCTACCTATACCTGCAGTGACGCAACCTACGCGACTACTTACGTATGGACGGTCAATCCATCTGGGGCGGGTACGACCACCAGCACAGGCACATCCGCCGAGATCAGCTGGACCCCCGGGTATACGGGTCCCGTCGAAGTGGCTGTCACCGGTAAGAACGATTGTGGCCAAGGTCCCGTTTCCGGTATCTTTACTACAGAAGTTTACTCTTCCCAGGGTATGGATGAAAAAAATGCCGCCCGTGTGATCATCTATCCAAATCCCGGGAAAGGCCTGTTTAACGTCCAAATCCCTGCCCTTGCCAATGTGAAGGCTGATATAACCGTGACGGATGTTTCCGGATCCACAGTCTATCAGAAACCGGAACTCAGCATTCCTTCCGATGGCCGGTTTGATCTCAATCTTTCATCCCTGCCGGATGGAAGCTATACGCTGAACATGAAGACCCGAGAAAACAATTACCAGGGCAAACTGATCCTACAGCGTAACTAGGAACATTAATGTATTAATTATCAGTGGGCCTGATCGGGATGAATTTATACCTCCGGTCAGGCCTTCACTTTTCATTAATTATTTATCTAATTTTGCAGTTCTAATTTTCAATCATTCTTTCAATGAGAACTTTTTCACTATCAGTATTATCTATCTTATTCGCCATACCTCTTCTGCTCACCGGCCAGGCTCAAAATGCCACCGAAAAACTCGACACCCGGATTGATAACCTGGGTTATTGGAAAAAAGCGGCTGAACGCGGTCTTACCGTTCCCAATCCACAGGTGTCCGTACCGGCAGCCAGGTATACCGGAAGCGAGATCAGGGGGCTTTCGTCCACTACAGAGAATTCACCCGATGTCCTTATTATATCCGGGGCGACTTCACAAAGTGAGAATTCGGTTTTCATCGATCCTAACAATGAAGACAATGCATTGAATTCCAATAACTCCACCAATACGCCGGGAGGTGGGACAACCATTTACGGGGCCAATGATGTTATGACATTCGACGGTGGCCAAAACTGGGATGGAGAGATCCAGGGGGCCGGGGGAAGCAACTCCGGCGACCCGGCGGCACTGATTGGCCGGAATGGAAGGTATTACATCGGATTTATCAACAATGGTTCCGGACAGTCGGTCGCCCGATCTGACGACCAGGGTGAAAACTGGGCCACATCGACGGTGGCGAATGCCCCCTCCGGATTTGGCAATCTCCTGGATAAAAACCATCTCTGGATCGATAACTGCCCGACCAGCCCTTACGAAGGTTATCTTTACGACGCCTGGACGGCTTTCGGCGGACAAAATGACAGTGACATCGAGATCTCCCGTTCCACCGACGATGGCGTTACCTGGAGCACCACGATCAATGTCAGCCAGGCTATCAATGCCGGAAGCCACAGCCAGGGGGTCAATATTCAGACCGGGCCGAACGGTGAGGTTTATGCTATTTTCACCATTTATGACAACTGGCCGTCGGATGAAGATGCGCTCGGTATGGCGCGGTCACTCGATGGAGGCGCGACCTATGAATCCTTCCGGATCATTGAGAACATCCGCGGTATTCGCAATACCGGGACCGGGAAGGATATGCGCGTGAATTCATTCCCTTCGGCAACCGTCGATATCAGTAACGGCCCAAACAGGGGGAACATTTATGTTGTGTGGCCGAATGTCGGTTACCCGGGGATCAATTCGGGCAATGATGTGGATGTTTACATGATACGGTCGGAAGATGGCGGCGACACCTGGTCGGCGCCGATCAGGGTCAACCAGGACCCTGCCGGCCTCGGCAAAAAGCACTACTTCCCATGGATCACCTGTGATCCGGCAACCGGGACCCTTAGCGTAATCTTCTATGACGACCGGAATGTCGGCAGTGCCCAATGCGAAGTATTCTGCGCCAACTCCTTTGATGGCGGAGAAACCTGGGAAGATTTCAAAGTGAGCGATGTTTCCTTCACTCCCACCCCTATCCCCGGCCTGGCCAGCTCCTATTTCGGGGATTACCTCGGGATCCATGCACTGAATGGCAACGTTTACCCGGTCTGGACCGACAACCGCACGGGAACGGCCCTGACCTATTGCTCGCCCTACCAGACCAGTACCATAACTCCTCCAACCGACCTTGCTGCCGATCTGGATGATGAAACCGGCGGTGTGCAACTGACCTGGCAACATAACACCAGTCCGACATTCGATTATTACAAGATATACCGGAACCTGATACTGATCGGAACTTCTGTCTTCCCTGTATTCAACGATACCCTGCCCAATTATGGTTTTTACCGGTATTCGGTCACAGCATTTTACGAAACCGAAGGGGAATCCGGGCCGGCTATGGTAGATGTTCAGTGGGGTAATGCGCAGGCCCAGGTCAATCCTGCCATTATTGAAGTGTTCGTTCTGCCTGAAGGGACTGCCACGCAAAGCCTAAACCTGTCCAATGTGGGCCAGTTGCCTCTGGACTATACCTCTGCATTTTCTGTACAGGCCACTTCAAATCCCAGCCGGGCCTATTGCACCGGCCTCGGCGGATGCGGTGAATCCATTCAAAGGGTAAGATTCCAGGAAATAGACAATATCTCGGAATGCGATGGTTACGAAGATTACACCAATCTCAGCACCATTGTGACCCGTGGCCAGTCGTTCAATATCACCGTTAACAACAGTACGAACATTTATCCAGAGGATATCTGCGGTATCTGGGTCGATTGGAACCAGGACGAAAACCTGACCAATGATGGCACGATAACGGTCTCAGGTTCACCGGGGACAGGTCCGTATACGGCAACGATCACCGTTCCCGATGACGCAAAAAACGGTACCACGAGGCTGAGGATTAGGATCAAACGCGGCGGATCAATGAGCCCTTGCGGTCTGGCACCCAACGGCGAAGTGGAGGACTATTCCATTAACGTACTGGCCTGGGTAACAGCCAATCCGATGGAAGGGACGATTGCAGCCGGAGGCGCCCAGGATATCACATTCCAGCTCGATGCAGCCGGCCTGGATTTAGGAACCTATGAAGCGAATTATACGATTTCCAGCAACGATCCGGATAACGGGGAGATCGTAGTGCCGGTCGTCATGAATGTGACCAATATAGCCCTCAGTGTCACTGCCGATAAATACGAAGTCTGCCTGGGCGGATCCACTACTCTTCATGCCCAGGGAACCGGAGGTTCCGGTAATTACACCTATTCCTGGACTTCCGAACCGGCAGGATTCACTTCTACGGATCCGGATCCGGAAGTGACGCCTCATGTTACCACCGTTTATACCGTGGAACTGACTGATGGCGGTATCTCCCTGCAGGACCAGGTAACTATCACGGTCAGAGCGCTTCCGGAGATCAGCCTGGGAGATGATCTGGCTGTTTGCGAAGGCGAAACGGCCATTATCGATGCCGGCGCCGGGTACGCCTATTACCTCTGGAGCACAGGAGCCACTGAACCGTCAATCACGGTCAGCCAAGCGGGCACTTACTGGGTGGAAGTGGCTAACGAATATGGCTGTGCCAACAGGGATACGGTCGAATTCAACCTCTACACACTGCCGGTTGTCAGCCTGGGGGATGACCTGACCTTCTGCGAAGGCACGTCGGTTATGCTGGATGCAGGCACGGGATTCAGCACTTATGCCTGGAGCACGGGTGAGAACAGCGCCGTTATCACGGTGTCTCAGCCCGGTGAATACTGGGTGCTCATTACCGATGCAAACGGTTGCTCCGGTTCCGATACGGTAGTGGTGACCATGGATCCTTTGCCCCAGGCAATCAGTGTAACGAGCGGCCCCGTGACGGTGGATAATTTCCTGAATCCTGCTTCCAATTATACCTGTGCGGAAGGCGTCAATGCCATTTCCTATGAATGGAAACTGGAGCCTGTTGAAGCCGGTATCATTTCCGGAAACCATACGTCTGCAACCGTCACCTGGACTGCAGGTTATACGGGCACTGCCGGCATCTCGGTCAGGACTGTCAATGAATGTGGCATGAGCGCTTTCTCCGGCACCTATGCGGTTTCCGTTTTCAGTTCCCAGGGGATCGAAGACCTTAAGGCCATTTCAGATATCAGGCTCTTCCCGAATCCGAACGACGGCAACTTCGTTCTGCAACTCACTTCTGCCCGGGAACAGTCACTTCGCTTCCGCATGACAACTGCCGGCGGTGCCACCATCCTGGATAACCCGGAAACGGTCACGCGGGGGGTTTACCAGAAAAGCTTCAACCTGGGCAGCCTTCCGGCCGGAACTTACTACCTGCTGGTCCTGGATAAGGATGGAAGGCTCGTTAGCAGGCGGCAGGTGATCCTGCAACAGTGAAGATCCATGCCATAGTTCCCAAATATTATTCGCATTTCCTGTAATATTTTCTTATATTTACAGGTATGATAACCATCCTTGGGAACGTTTTCATCTTTGCTGCCGCCGCCCTGGCTTTCCTCTTCGGCCTGATCTACCTGACCCGTCCGAAGTTTATGAATTATCACAGCATGGCCATCCAGAAAAACTGGGAAGAACTGCTGCCGGAAATGCAAATCCTTATCACGGCCTTGATGAGGGCCCTGAGCAGCGGTTTCCTTTCAGTGGCAGTTGCCATTGCCATTTTGCAGATCTATTTCAATAAAAGTCATGAGGCATGGATTGCCACGACCATCCTGATCATGGGCAGTATTCTGGCCCTGGGATCAATATATGCCATGATGCTGGTCAGGATCAAGACAAAGGGAAGACCCCCTGTTCTGATCGTGTTGATCATTTTTGCCCTTATGATCGCAGGATTTTTCTTTAACATCTTTGGGTAAGATGCCGCTTTACTTGTTGAAAATTCATCACAGTTGACTATTTTTGAAATTCCCTTTAACTATTGAATTAATCTGCAATACATTCTATGAAATATAAACCTTTGACATTCTTTATTTTATTAGCGCTGATATCTTTTTCCTGCAGCCAGCCCTCCGGGATGGATTTTAAAATCAGGAAAGACCTGGAAAGTTATTTCAATACGGGTATAAAAGAGGCCCAAATCTTTGGGCAAGTCGGTTTCAGCAACGCCAGGCTCCTGGAGTTGCAAAAAAGAATGACGAATGCTATAAACCAAAATTCTGCATGGTTTGAATCCTACAAAAAAGAATTCGACCTGCCCCTACCATATCATCCTAATTTTGGTCTTTCAGCAGCCGAATACACGGAACTTTTAAAGCTCTATGAAACCAATAAGCCTGAGTTGCAGAAAACCGGCACAGAAAAGATAGACGTGATCCGTAAAAAAAATAAAATTGAATTCAAAGGGAAAGGTAAACTGAAATTTCTGAACAGGTTCACTATTAATCTGAATGACAATACGATCGATTTTAACGATCAAATCCTTAAATACGTTAGCGCTGAATCTTCATCCGACACCAACCATATATTTAAAAGTGCCTGGTCTGGCTATACATACGAGTACCTGGAGCCTGAAAATGCCCTGGAAATACCAAAAAAAGATTATAGGAAACAGGATTTCAGCATTTACAGGGTAACTGTCGGCCGATTGGATTCAGGCAACAGGACCTTACTGATCATCAAAGGACTGCAATACAAAAAGGGAAAAAAGGTTTTTGATTTCGAAGCACCTGTCCTGTTCTGAACATTTCCCGGACTCATTTGTTTCCTGGTAATTGTTGTACGGTTAAGCTGTAAACTGTTAAAGTGTTTTTTGCCAGACTTTTCAGTTATACAAAAGGCGGGTTTTGGAATATGAGGTTTTTGTAATCATCATTAAATACTTTAATCATGAAAATTGCAATCATTGGAACCGGTATTGTTGGCCAGACACTGGCAGCTAAATTGCATTCGCTGGGCCATGAGGTGATGATAGGCACCCGGAATATGGCAGATGCATTAGCCAGAACGGAAAACGATCGGTACGGGAATCCCGGTTTCGGGGAATGGTATAAAAAGAATAACGGCATTAAGCTGGGTACGATCGCTGAGGCGGCAGCTTTCGGCGAGATTCTGATCAATGCGACACCGGGGGCCGATTCAGTCCATACATTCCGCAATGCCAAAGCAGCAGATCTATCCGGCAAGATCATCCTTGATCTGGCTAATCCGCTGGACTTCAGCCAGGGAATGCCGCCACGCCTCATTCCTGCGTTGTCGAACGACAATTCCCTCGGGGAAGAACTGCAAAAGGCATTTCCGGGGGCCCGTGTCGTAAAAACCCTCAACACCATGTGGTGCGGCCTCATGGTCAATCCCGCGATGATCGGAGGAGGGGACCATACCAATTTCGTTTGCGGAAACGATAAGGACGCCAAGGACCGGGTCAAATCCCTGCTGAGGGAATTCGGATGGCAGGAAAGTTCCCTGTTGGACCTGGGCGACATTTCAGCGTCAAGGGGCACCGAAGCTGTGCTGCCCATATGGCTCCGGCTCATGATGACCAAACAGACCGCGGCTTTCAATTTTAATATTATTGGCTGAAAAATCATAAAAAGCCCGCTTCTGCTCCTCCTTCATTGTAAAAAAATGGAATTTAGAATGATAGAACCGTTATAAGTTTCTATTTTTGCACAAATCTTTTTTTTCCGCGAGAATTTCACAGCATGGAGAATCTAGCCAGGGCGATCGTTAAATTCAGGTGGGTCATCATTGTAGCCGTCATAGCTCTGACCGGCTTTCTGGGATATCAGATCAAAGACCTCAGGATCAATTCGGATGTTATCAGTTCATTACCGGATGACGACCCGGACGCATCCCTGTTGAAGCTGGTCGGCGAGAATTTCGGCGGCAACCGCATCGGTATGGTGATCCTGGAAACGGACAATGTCTTCAAAACAGAAGTGCTGGAGCATGTCCGGATGATCACCGATACGATCAGGTTGATGGATGGGATCTCCTCGGTCACCAGCCTGACGAACATCATCGATATAAAAAACGGTGAGGATGGCCTTGAAGTGGGAAAGCTCGTGGATGAATACGATCTGCCGGATTCGCCGGAAGAATTGTCGGCGCTGAGGGAAAAGGCGCTTTCCAAAGAGATGTACCGGGGCGCTATCGTATCAGCGGATGGAACGGCCACGATCGTTATCTTCACCCTGCTCGATTCGGCCAATGTCGAAACGGTTTCCAGGGCCGTGATCGACAAAACCAGGGCTTTCAACCTGCCGGAAACACTCTACTACGCCGGATCTCCCATGATGGTTTCAGCTATCTCCGACCTCATATCAGCGGATTTGTACAAGCTGATCCCCATTTCGTTCCTGGTCATTGCCCTGGCATTATATTTAGGCTTCAAAACCAAAAGAGGGGTCATCCTTCCTTTAATGACCAGCGGAATCGCCATTATCTGGACCATTGGATCGATGGCATTGTTCGGTTACGAAATGACCATGATCTCCAACAACATACCGATCCTGTTGCTGGCCGTTGGCAGTGCCTACACCATCCATGTGCTCAACCGAATCGATGAACTGCAGTCGAAAGATACTGAACGGAAACAAGTACTCGTGACGGCCCTCACTCATCTTTTCATACCGGTACTCCTCGCAGCCGTTACCACAATGGTCGGTTTTATATCATTTATCTTCGGCTCCTACCTGACCATGATCATGGATTTCGGTATTTTTACAGCCCTGGGAACCTTCTTTTCACTGGTTTTGGCCATATTCTTCGTGCCGGCCATATCCTACCTTCTCCCGGTACCGAAAAAGCATCAGAATACCATGGATGGCAAACCCAGAAAGACTTTCCTTACGCACTATATTTTATCTCCGCTGAATGAACTGCTGTTCAAACATCCCAAGTATATCCTCACAACCTGGGCTGTCCTGATCGTTGTAAGCTTAATGGGCACTTTTCTCATTCAGAGAAATGTGAATATCCAGGACTACTTCAAGGCGGGTAACCCTGCCCGGGTCGGGGAACAGATCATGGAGCAGAAATTCGGCGGGTCTAAACCGGTATTTGTAGTATTCAAGGGGGATATGCAGGATCCGGAAGTATTGAAGACCATGCTCCGGACCGAGGAATACATGAAACAAAGCCCGGATATCATGACCACCCAATCGATCGCCGATCTTATTTCCCAGATCGCAGAGGGGCTTGGAGAAGGCGCAGGGATCCCGGACGACCGGGACAAAGTAGAACAGATGTGGTTCCTGATCGATGGCAACGAAATGCTTGACCGGATGGTTTCCGGTGATTTGACCGAAGGTGTCATCATTTCCAAGTTTATTTCCCCCGAGAATAAAAATAAGAAGGAATTCAGGGATTACATGCAGAAGTTCATCGACGAGAATTCGACGGAAGATTGCCAGATCAGCATGACCGGAATGCCGTTCATCGACCTGACGATGAACGACAGCCTGATGAAAAGCCAGGTGGGCAGCCTGACCATAGCGATCATTTTTGCCCTGGTGATCGTAGCCTGGATATTGCGGTCATTCCGGAAAGGAATCTTCGCCACAATTCCCATCATGGCAGCCATCATTATCCTTTTCGGTGTCATGGGCTTTTCAGGCATCCCTCTTAACATCGCAACCGTACTGGTTGCCAGCGTAGTGCTCGGCATCGGCATTGACTATTCCATCCATGTCATCACGAACTTTAATTACTGGATTGAAAGCGGGGAAGACATCAACCATGCCCTTGGCGACACCATCATGATCAGTGGCAAAGCCATTGTCATCAATGTCGTTTCAGTTACGGCAGGATTTTTGGTGTTATTATTTTCCGAGATGGTACCGCTGCAATATTTCGGATTTCTCATCGGTTTAAGCATGATCAGCTCCAGCCTGGGGGCCCTGACGCTGCTTCCTGTGATCCTGATCCTGATAAACCGAAGGAGGAAATTTACCAGCAGTTATTTAAATCAATCTGATTCCCAATGAAAAGACTTTTTATAATTTCTATTGCCTCATTCCTCTTAGTAATCCTCAACATAAATGAATCTGTTGCCCAGGACGGTGCGGACCTGCTGAAAAAGATGGACAATGTCATCTTCGCTCCAAAAGATAAACAAGCCAAAGTAAAGATCGTCGTCGTCAATAATTCCAAAGACGATAAGATCCGCGAAGCAGTTTTATATCAGAAAGGTTCCGAAAAGAAAATCTACCGGTATACCAAACCGGAATCCCAGGCCGGGGTGGCAACGCTGACCCTTCCCGGGGACATCATGTGGCTGTATATGCCGGCATTCGAAAAACCCAAAAAGATCTCCCTTTTAGCCAAGAGCCAGGCTTTTACCGGTACCGATTTCGCTTATGAAGATATGCCCACGCAGCCTTATTTACTTCGGTATAAACCCCAGTTCCTTAAAACAGAGAGCAATACGCATTTCATCGAACTGGTCCCGCTGTCGGATAAATCCAACTATTCCAAACTCATCGCCATCATCGATAAAACCAACTACTACCCTGTCAAAATAGAGTATTACGGTAAATCCGGCTCAAAGGACAAAGAAGCCGTTTATAAATACTCCAAAGTGAACGGTTACTGGAATGCCGACGAAGTCGTCATGTCAGACCTGAAAAAGAAGTCATCCACCTCCATCACAATGACAGAAGTGAAATTCGACCAGGGCCTGCCGGACGATATGTTTACCGTGGAAAAGTTCTATAAATAAATAGTCCGGGCCTTCCCTTTGTCGGAACGGGCGGATAAAGGGTTCCGAAGGAATTTTGGGTTTCCGGCATCGGGTTTCTGTTTAAATTGTTTCTAAATTAGGTTGCAGACCTTTTATTTGTGACTTCAATAACCTGAAGATAAGCAGGAAAAGGGTAATATTGTATGCAGCTTTCCCCGGAGTATTTTCCCCGAAAGGTGTGATCGACAATCTAAGTTTTAAAAATCATCACATTAATTTTTTACCGTCCACGATGAAAAAATTAACCCTTCTCTTTTGTATGGCGGTTTTCACTGTCCATTCATTTGCCGGCCAGTTGGTATACACCTATTATTTCGAATCCCCTGCAATCGTTCCAGCCGGTGATTACCAGGTTATCTCCTTTGAAAACACCTATCTGACAGGAAAAACCGGTGAACCTTCGCTGCCCTACCAGGGCATCAGGCTGCTCCTGCCACCCGGTGAAGAAGCTGTTGCCGTTCATTACTCCTTCCTTGATGAAACACAGGTGGAGGAAAATGTACTTTTGTATCCCCACCAGCCTTCGAGGCCACTTTCAGAAGGTCCTGACGGGATATTCCACCAGAATATGGCCGTTTACCGGTCCATGGGATCCTATCCGGCTTGTCCCCGGGGAGAATTCTCCACACACTTCATGAACGGCCACTCGGTATTGCTTTCCACATTCACCCCGGTAACGTACATCCCCCTTACCGGTCAAATATCCTACTTCAAAAAAGTCACCGTCACCGTAACCACCAGCCACACCCAGCGGGCAACCAGGGCAGCAGGGAACTTGAACTTTTCAGCGGGAACCAGTAACAGGATCAGGTCATTCGTACAGAACAGCGATATGCTTCGCCTCTATCCCGCTGAACAAAAACGGGATAACGGTTACCAGGTCCTGATCGTTGCACCGCAGGTTTTCCAGATCACGCTGCAGCAAATGCAGGCTCTTTACCTGGTACGCGGTTTGAAGTCGGAAATCGTTACTACTGAATATATCAATACCAACACCTCCGGCCAGGATCTTCCCGAGAAGATCCGGAATTACATCATCCAGGAATACCAGCAAAACGGCATCGAATATGTGCTCCTTGGAGGCGATACCGAACATGTTCCCTTCCGTGGCTTTTATTGCTATGTGCAGTCGGGGTGGGGATACGAGGACAACAACATCCCTTCCGATGTCTATTATTCAGCTCTTGATGGCAACTGGAATACGGACGGCGACGGTTCATGGGGAGAAATCGGCGAAGATGACCTGTTACCGGATGTGGCGGTGGCACGCTTCCCCGCCAGCACGGCAGACCAATTACAAAAGCTGATAACCAAAACCACGCGTTACCAGGACCAGCCTGTGACCGGGGAATTGCGGAACCCCCTGATGGCCGGAGAAGAGCTCTATTCAGACCCGCTGACATACGGGGAAGATTACCTGGAATTGCTGATAGGATGGCATGACGATAACGGTTACACCACTGATGGCATACCGGAAAACCATAACTTCCAGAAGATGTACGATCACCTGGAATATTGGGGCGGAAATGATCTGATCGCCGCCGTTAACCAGGGCAGGAGCTTCATCCATCATTCAGGCCATGCCAACCAGACCTATGTCATGAGGCTGGATATATCGGAGATTAATAACAGTACATTCTCCCAGGTAGACGGAACCAACCACAACTATTCCCTGGTCTATACCCATGGTTGTCTATGCGGGGCATTTGACGAAAATGACTGCATCGGTGAGGCCATGGTGCTGATCGATCATTTCGCCGTAGCCGGCGCTTTCAACTCCCGGTACGGATGGTTCAACGAAGGACAGACGGAAGGCCCATCGGCCCATCTCCACCGTGAATTCGTGGATGCCTTGTACACCGACAGGGAAAACCATATCGGCACGGCGCACATGATCTCCAAGATAGAAGCTTCCACCTGGGTCAATGCCCCGGGACAATGGGAAGAAGGAGCGCTTCGCTGGTGTTTTTACTGCTGCAATTTCTTCGGCGACCCGGTCCTTCGGGTTTGGACCGATGAACCCATGGAAATCGAAACGACCTATCCCGAAGAGGTATTGGCATCGACCACATCCGTGCCCGTTACCGTTACCACTAATGGCCAGCCTGTGAGCGGGGATGACTGCGTTGTTATGGGTGACGGCGAAATGCTTGGGTTGGCTGTTACGGATGCCGGCGGACAGGCCGTCATCGATGTCCCCGGAGGATTTGCAGGCATCAGTTCGGCCGAGCTGGTCGTATCAGGCTATAACTGCCTTCCCCACCACTATCCCCTCTCCATCCAGGTTGGGCTGTCCGAGCTGACCCGGCAGGATATTTCTATCTCCAACCACCCGAATCCTTTCCGAGAGGAAACAAAACTCCTCATCAAATCTGAAAATACCCTCGCAGCTGAGATCATTCTTTATCTTTCAAACGGCCAAGAGGCCTGGAGAAAAGGAATCGTCTTAAATAAAGGGGAAAATTACCTGAACCCGGATATCACTCATCTTCCTGAAGGCATGATCGTGGTGGAACTCATTACCGGCAACCAGGTAATGCATCACAAAATGATCAGGATCTCAAAATAATTATCATTTGATATGTAAATTCTTCTTTTTGTATATAAATTTGTAATCATCCGTTCAGATAAATTTAGTTATATATCTGATATTCAGTATCATAAATACAAAATCACGCTTTATGAAAAGATTTCTACTCTTGATTTTTGTCGCTCTTCTTTTCACATCAGAAGGAAAGGCACAGACCTTTACTTACAGCGACAACTGGGACCAGGAAGGATTTGTCCTGAAATCCCAGTCTTCAGACGGAATAGAGCTAAATTATTCCGTTGCTTCATTTACGATGAATGATCTGGAGGTCCGGGGAGAAGCCATGAAATACATCACTCTTGCCAACCATTTCCTCCCTAACAATGAAGGAGCACCCGACCTTCCGGGGAGTGGAAGGTACATTGCACTTCCCCAGGGCGCCAGAGCTGAACTGAGAATCGTCTCCTCACGTATCGAGCGTTACCGGGATGTCAACATAGCACCTGCGCCAAGAATACCGAAGGCCACAGAAAGAGGGCCACTGGATTATAACAAGGACATGAGGATCTATGGGGCCAATGCCTTTTATCCGGCCTCTCCCGTTACGCTCTCAGAGCCTACCGTAGTAAGGGGCGTCGATGCGGTCATCCTGGGCATCACCCCTTTCCAGTACAATCCGGTAACAAGGGAACTGATCGTCTACAGGGATTTGAAGGTTGAGGTCGATTTTATCGGCGGCAACGGCCAATTTGGAGAGGAAAAATACAGGAACAGATGGTGGGATCCGATCTTATCCGACCTGTTTGTCAATTCCATCTCCCTCCCGGATGTGGATTACTCCAGAAGGGTATTGGATAACACCAGGGCCACCGGTTATGAATACCTCATCATTTGCCCGAATGACCCGGTATTCCTTGCCTGGGCCGATACTATCCGGACCTTCAGGACGCAGCAGGGAATTTATACGGGAATTGTCACGACAACTGAGATCGGTGGCAATACGACAAACGCGATCGAGAATTATGTCAATAATGCTTACCAGAACTGGGATATTCCACCGGCAGCCATACTCCTGCTGGGAGACTACGGAACGAACGGCAGTACGATCATCTCACCCATCTGGGACAGCTATTGCGTTTCCGATCATATCTATGCCGACGTGAATGCCGATGACGAAGAAGAAATCGTTTTTGCCAGGATGACGGCCAGGGATGAGGATGAGCTTGCCATAATGATCCGCAAAGCTTTGAATTACGAAAAAAATCCTCCGACAAGCCCTGATTTCTATGATCATCCCATAACAGCGCTGGGCTGGCAGACGGAACGCTGGTTCCAGATCTGCTCCGAAGTGGTGGGCGGATATTTCAAACATGCTCAGGGCAAAAATCCGGTACGGGTAAATGCCGTTTATGACGGGAACCCTGCCGTTGACCCCTGGTCAACAGCACCCAACACCAATACGGTACTCGGTGTATTCGGCCCGAACGGACTGGGATATATTCCTGCCACCCCCGCTGAGCTTGGTGGATGGACGGGCGGAACAGCCGCTCAGGTCAACAATGCCCTCAATGACGGTGCCTTCCTTCTTCAGCATCGTGACCATGGATACGAATATGGCTGGGGCGAACCGGATTACAGCAATTCCAGCATCGACGGCCTCACCAATACCGATCTATGCTTTATCTTCTCAATCAATTGCCTGACAGGTAAATACAATCACAACAGCGAAAGCTTTGCGGAAAAATTCCACCGCTACACCTACAACGGGCAACCTGCCGGGGCTCTCGGGCTGCTGGCAGCATCCGAAGTGTCCTATTCATTCGTTAACGATGCTTATGTGTGGGGTGTTTTTGATAATATGTACCCGGATTTTATGCCATCGTACGGAAGCAATCCCCAGCCCAGGGGAGAATTACCGGCGTTCGGCAATGCTGCCGGAAAATATTTCCTGAAGTATTCCAGCTGGCCTTATAACACTGATAATAAAGAAGTTACTTATAACCTATTCCACCATCACGGGGATGCGTTTACTAGTCTCTATTCCCAGGTGCCTCAGGATCTGACGGTGGTTCACAATGCCGTGCAACTGGCCGGAATGCCAACATTCAATGTTCAGGCCGATGAAGGTGCTCTCATTGCTTTATCGGTAAACGGAGAACTGATCGGCGTGGCCACCGGGACCGGCGCACCTTTTGATATCGAAATCCTGCCCCAGAATCCGCCAAACACCATCGATGTGGTGGTTACCAAGCAGAATTATTACCGCTATCATGCCCAGGTACAGGTCATTCCCCCCAACGGGCCATTCGTAGTCACCCAATCCTGCGAAGTCAATGACCTCACCGGAAACAACAATGGGCAACTGGATTACGGCGAAACGGTAAATCTCGATGTCACACTGAAAAACCTTGGTACTGAGAATGCTGAAAACGTGGTCGTGACCATTAACAGCACCGACGAATACATCACTATTCTGGATAACACTGCCGAGGCCGGGACCATAGCACCGAACATGACTTCAACCGTCAGTGCTGCGTTCCAGATCAGTGCTGCAGGAAATGTGCCGAATGGCCACAGCATCCCGTTTACCATGGAAGCCACGAATGGCGACACCGTTTGGAACAGCACCTTTACGGTAAAAGCTTATGCCGCCATCCTGGAATACCTCGATTTCAGCATCTCCGATCCTCTGGGGAACAACGACGGCCACCTGGATCCGGGCGAAACGGCCGAAATCGTGGTATCTGTTAAAAATAAAGGAGCAGCCGATGCTTACGAGGTATATGGACTGATCTCCTCCGAAGATAATTTTGTGCAAATCCTTTCGGATTCAGCCATGTTCGGGAATATCGGGCAGAATGAAACCGGTACCCTGAGTTTCCAGGTCACCTCCAAGGTGATCACGCCTCCGGGGCACCTGGCTGAACTGGATGTGGAATTTAAAGGGGATTTCGGGATTTGGGCTTCCGGCAGCGTGGATGCCACAGTTGGACGTTTCCCGGTCCTGATCCTTGATCTGGACAACAACCACAATTCGGGTACACTGATCCGGGATGCCATTCAGGACTGGCGGATCTTTGCGGAATATGCCACGGAAATTCCGGAGGACCTCTCCCAGTACGGAACCATTTTCATGTGCCTCGGAACTTACAATTCAAACCGGGTGCTTTCCGCATCAGAAGCATTACCGTTTGTGGATTTCCTGAACCAGGGCGGGAATATGTACCTGGAAGGCGCTGATACCTGGTATTATGACCAGCAGTATAATGAAACTGACCTTCATCCCATGTTCAAGATTACCGGCGATGGAGATGGCAGCGGTGACCTGGGGACCGTTCAGGGGGTTGCGGGGACTTTTGTGGAAGGATTCACCTTCTACTTCAACGGCGACAACAGTTATATTGACCGGATCTCTCCGGTCAGCCCGGCTTTCACCATCCTGAAGAATGTGGCTCCGGCTTACAATGTAGCTATAGCCCATGATGCCGGTACTTACAAGACCATCGGTTCCAGTTTCGAGTTCGGGGGATTGCTGGACAATGCCCTCTATACCAAGCAGGACCTGATGCTTAAATACCTGAACTTCTTTACTATGCAACCGATAACGGAAAAGCCCGTTACTCCGGACGGACAGACCTTGGTCTGCGGTACGGAGACCCCTTGCTGTTATACGATCAACGCTATACCCAACGCCAATTATTATATCTGGGAAATTGAACCATCGGAAGCCGGCACGATCGAAGGCTGGGATACCACGGTTACCATAAACTGGACCACGGGTTTCAGGGGCAATGCGAGCCTGAAGGTATGCGGTATGAACCAGGGAGGCATGGGCCCGGAATCTGATGCGTTGGTGGTTAGTATCAACGAAATACCGACAGCCACTTTTACATTCAGCACCAATACCATTTGCAGCGGCGAAACGGCTAATCTCGACATCGACCTGACCGGTACTGGTCCATGGGAACTGGTGGTTGACTTCGGAGGTTATCAGAATACCTTTAATCCTGAAAAACCGCAAATATTAGGGATTACCCTTGATCCTGTAACTGACCTGGAAATAACAGTCTTATCTCTGACGGATGGTTCAGGGTGTGAGAATACGGATTTTGAGACCTACTTCATCGATGTATTGCCCATTCCCGGGGTACCGGCCCAACCGAACGGGCCCGATTTTGTGGATCTGTTCACTACCACCCAGACCGTTTACCAGACGACCGGCGCACCCGATGCGAATGCCTACCAGTGGGAAATTGAACCGGCCTCTGCCGGAACGCTCGCACCGGGTGGCGATGGCCTGAACTGCACGGTCACCTGGGCATCGGGCTACGCCGGGCAGGCTACTATCAAAGTCAAAGCGACCAACCAATGCGGCGAAAGCCTCTTCTCACCCGTCTTCGCAGTAAATGTTGCCAATACGTTCGGTGTGGAGGAAAACAATTCCGGGCTTGGTATCTCCGTTTATCCCAACCCTAACAAGGGGATGTTCAGGATAGACCTCAGGTCGGAAAAGCCAACCACGGCCGTGGTCAGTATCATGAATGCCGCCGGGAAGATCATCCTCTCGTCAACGGAAATTCAGATCGACAATACCCTGAGCCTTCCGCTTGAAATTACCGGACAGCCGGAAGGGATCTATCTGCTTAAAATAGTGACCGAACAAGGGATATCGAGCCGTAAACTGATCATCATCAAATGATCGATATTAAAATGTTCAGATAAATTTTACCGGTAATAGAAAAACGCTGTCTTTTTCTTCCTATCAGCGCGGCATGAACTCCAATAAAGGAGAAAATGCCGCGCTGATAATTTATATCCTTTCTAAATAAATATGAATTATAAAAGGCTTGAATAGTTTGCGTATTTTTGTGCAAAACCATCCTGTAACTTACATCTGATCAACTAAATAGGAAAATTAGAAATGAAAAAATCTACATTGAATGCAAGACTTGGCCTGATGATCCTGGCCTTCTTCGCTTTTACCATTCAGATTGCCACCGCCCAGAGGGTTGCCTATTCCGATTCCTGGAACCGGGCGGGTTTCAATCTGAAAGAACTCAACAGAAGCGGGATCACCGTCGGTTACTCCGTGAAGGAGTTTACGATGGTCGCTGCCGATATCAACGGCCGGTCGATGCTGAACGTTGAACTCCCCGGATACTGGCTGCCAAATGACGAAGGTGCGCCGAACCTTCCGGGTGGAGGCCGTTACATCGCGATCCCACAGGGAGCCGGAGCCAGGGTCAACATCGTGGCACAACGTACCGAGACCTATCGCAACATTGACATTGCACCGGCACCAAGGATCCCTCTTGACACCGAAAAGGAGCCATTGCAATACCGCAGCAACCCAGACATTTATAACCGGGATGCCTTCTACCCGGCATCCCCGGTATTATTATCCGAACCCTCACAAATCAGGGGAGTCGATGTGGTGATGCTGGGGGTCACTCCCTTCCAGTACAATCCCGTCACCCGTGAATTGATCGTTTACCGTGACCTGGAGATCGAAGTGGAATTTACCGGCGGCAACGGCCAGTTCGGCGAGGAACGCCTTCGCAGCCGCTTCTGGGATCCCATCCTGAGCGACGCCTTGCTGAATTACAATGCCCTGCCCGTGATCGATTATGGAAAACGCGCTATTGCCAACCGCAGCAGCAACGGATGCGAATATCTGATCATTGTACCCGATGGACCTGAATACATGACCTGGGCCCAGCAAATCCGGACTTTCCGTATCCAGCAGGGGATCACCACGGACATTACAACTCTGAGCGAGATCGGCGGCAACAATACCTCCACCATCGAAGCCTACATCAACAATGCTTATGCCAACTGGGACCCGGTCCCCGCAGCCGTGCTGCTCATGGGTGATTATGGCACCAGCCAGACCAACAACATCGTCGCTCCCATATGGGACAGCTACTGCGCATCTGATAACATTTATTCTGATGTTAATAACGATGACCTGCCGGATATCGTCTTTGCCAGGATGACCGCCAATGACAATACTCAACTGGAGACCTTCATCACGAAATTCCTGAATTACGAAACCAACCCGCCCACCAACCCGGGTTTTTATGATCACCCGATCACCGCCCTGGGATGGCAGACCGAACGCTGGTTCCAGATCTGTTCTGAAACCGTGGGTGGCTATTTCAAAAATATTCACGGAAAGACGCCCGTCCGCATAAATGAGATCTATGATGGGAACCCCAATTCTGATCCTTGGTCAACGGCTCAGAACACGGGTACGGTTCTCGGAGTGTTCGGACCATCTGGCCTGGGATATATTCCCGATTCACCCCAGCAACTGGGAGGCTGGTCAGGCGGCAATGCCAACATGATCAACGATGCTATCAACAGCGGCGCCTTTATTCTGCAGCACCGTGACCACGGTGCGGAAACCGGCTGGGGAGAGCCTGCTTATTCCAACTCCAATATCAATGGCCTGACCAACACGGATCTTTGTTTCGTCTTTTCCATCAACTGCCTGACAGGTAAGTACAACTGGTCCAGCGAATGTTTCACGGAAAAGTTCCACCGTTACCGCTATAATAACGTCAACAGCGGTGCCCTCGGCCTTATCGGGGCATCTGAAGTCAGTTACTCATTTGTAAATGACACCTATGTGTGGGGGATGTTCGACAATATGTGGCCGGACTTCATGCCGCAGTACGGCTCCAATCCCCCGGAAAGAGGATTGTTGCCCGGGTTCGGCAATGCAGCCGGCAAATACTTCCTGGCACAATCCAACTGGCCTTACAACACCAGCAACAAAGTGGTCACCTACCATCTTTTCCACCTGCACGGGGATGCATTCATGACTTTGTATTCCGAAGTACCACAGGATCTGACCATCATGCATGACGGCGTCATCCTGGCCGGGCTTACCCAATTCACCATTACGGCTGATGAAGGTTCCACGATCTGCCTTACGCAGGGTGACAATATCATCGGCCTGGCAGAAGGCACCGGCAGCCCGGTGGTCATGAGCATTGTCCCGCAATCGGTTGGAACGCAGGTGAACCTGACGGTGACCAAAACGAACTTCTACCGTCATGAAGAGACTATTGAGGTTATCCCCGCTGAAGGCCCCTACTGCATCTATGACACGCATATTTTCCATGATACGACCGGCAATGGCAATGGCCTTGTGGATTACAACGAAAGCGTTTTCCTGAACCTGGCCATTAAAAATGTGGGAATGGCCAACGGGGAAGATGTAACGGTGACCCTTTCCACCAATGACCCCTATATCACCCTGACGGATAACACTGAATTTTACGGCAGCATCCCCTCCCAGGGAAATATCATGATCCAGGACGGATTCTCTTTCACTGCAGCTGAGAACACTCCGGACCAGCACCAGGTTATCGTGACCATTCAGGCAACCGATGGAACCAATATCTGGAACAGTCTGTTCATGTTCAAGGTCAACTCCCCGAAACTCAACATCAACAGCCTGACCATCAACGATGCGGCAAATGGCAACGGCGACGGGGAACTGGATCCTGGCGAAGCAGTTACCATGACCATCAATTACACCAATACCGGCCATGCGGTAGCCTATGATGTGGATGTGTACCTGGAAGGCCAGTCGGGATTCGTGGAAATTGACAACCCGACCCAGCATTTCAATTCGATCGGATTCCTTGGAGTGTTTAACAAGACTTTTAATGTAACGGTGGACGAGGAAGCACCGGAAGGAATCGTGGTCAATTTCATCAATGAATTGACCATGGGTTCGTTCTATTGCGATAAAAACTATCCGGAAAAGATCAGTGCCATGATCGAAGACTTTGAAACCGGGGATTTTGAAAAATATAACTGGGAACCCAGCGGCAACCTGCCATGGGAACTCACCATGCAATATCCTTTCGCCGGTTTGTTCAGCGCGAAATCAGGGGCTATAACGAACAACCAGACCTCTGAATTGCTGCTGACATACCACGTTATGAGTGCTGACAGCATTTCGTTTATCCGGAAAGTTTCCTCAGAAGCCAGTGATAAGCTGCAATTCTACATTAACAACGAATTGCAGGGTGAATGGTCGGGCACTACTACCGGATGGACCCGCCAATCCTACCCTGTGACACCCGGGAACAAGACCTTCCGTTGGGTTTACAGTAAAAATGGAAGCAATGCCGGAGGCGCCGACATGGCGTGGCTGGATAACATCACTCTTCCAACTGCTATGTGCCTGACAATCTGGGCAGGTCCGGATAATGAAATCTGTCCCGGTGAAACGGTTGAAATCGCCAATTCCTATGGCACGGCCTATTCAACGATCGAATGGGCTACCAGTGGCACCGGAAACTTTGACAACAGCACGATCATGCATCCTGTCTATACCCCGAGTTCCGATGACATTTCCAGCGGCGCTGTAACGCTTAGCCTCACTTTGACTGACAGTGATGGCGCCAGCGTAACTGATGAGACCATTTTATCTTTCAAACCAACTCCGGCAGCCCCACCCGCACCGACCGGTCCGGATTATGTTGACCTGTTCCTTGTAACCGCTTCGGAATATGTAACCGAAGGAATTGAGGACCTGGATGAATACGCATGGCACCTGGATCCAGCCGAAGCGGGCTCTATTGAAGGCTCGACAGTGAAGGCCATTGTCACCTGGAACCCAGGTTACATCGGCATGGCATATGTGACCGTTGCCGGAATCAATGACTGCGGTGAGGGAGTAGAATCGGAATCCTTTGAAATCACTGTGGACAATACTGTTGGGCTGTCCGATGGTGACAACCCGGAGAATGCCATCTCCATTTATCCCAACCCGGGGAATGGAAATTACCAGGTTACTTTTGACCGTACCGGAACCAGCGTGACTAACCTGAAAGTATTCAACATCCTCGGCAGCAAAGTTTACGAGGAAGCTTTCCAGGTAACCGGCAATCAAATGTTTACCCTGAAACTTGAAAATCTTCCCGATGGCATCTATTTCCTGAAAATAGAAGGAGAAGGTACATCTTTCGTAAAGAAACTGGTGAAGGAATAAGATCAACAGAAAATCATAGAGACTGTATCGAAAGTTAAATTTTGCCACAGACTCACAGGTTACTTTTTGCAAAACAGCAAATTAATAATCTGTGAGTCTATGGCATTAAATTTATTGATTGCTACACTTATTATACTTAAATTTGCGCGCGCGCATTAACAAACCTGCCTTATGAAAAAAATTCTTACCCTTCTTGCACTGTGCCTTTTTGTATTTCAAGGCTTTTCAACTGAATGGACCAACATCCGCAGTGAAACCCCGTCTCCCGCTCAGAAAATCCTGATCTCCTCAAACATCGAAAATTCCGTTATCCGGTTTTCCCTGGATGGATTCCTTACATCAGAAGTCAGCACGCCGGCAGGGACCTCGATCGTGATCGGCCTGGAAGAAGCGACACCACTCCTGATCCAGGGGGCACCCGATCTGCCAAAAATGGCTGCATCGGTCATTATTCCTGATCTTGCACTTATGAAGATCGAAATACTGGAATCGAATTACCGGGACTTTGAAGGTATTCTCATAGCACCAAGCAAGGGAAATCTGACCCGTGACATCGATCCGGCAACAATCCCCTTTGAATATGGGCCTGCTTACCAGCAAGATGCTTTTTTCCCCGGAGAACTGGCCGGCCTTAGAGAACCTCACATTGTCCGCGATTACCGCGGCCAAACGGTTATAGTCTATCCGTTCCAGTACAATCCGGTCACCCTTACCCTGAGGGTTTATACTGATATTACGGTTCGCCTGAGCAGGGTGAACGATCTCGGGGCCAACCCGCTTATCCGCACCGCACCGATTGAATCAGTTGACGCACAATTCGACCTTTTGTACCAGAAACATTTCCTGAATGCCGGAGACAATGGATCCCGGTACACCCCGGTGGAAGAGTTCGGTAGCATGCTTATCATTTCTTACGGGGCTTTCATGGCAGATATGCAACCTTACGTCAACTGGAAAAGGCAAATCGGCTACCCGGTCGAAATGGTGGATGTGGGCACGATCGGCAATTCGTCCGCCATTAAAACCTTCATCGCCAATTATTACAATAACAAGGGGCTGACGTTTGTCCTGCTGGTTGGCGACGCTGCACAGGTGCCGACATCTTCCACCTCTGCCGGAGATAGTGACAATAATTACGCTTATATAGTTGGGAACGACCATTATCCCGACCTTTTCATCGGCCGTTTCTCTGCTGAGAACGCCTCACAGGTCCAGACCCAGGTGCAGCGGACCCTGATTTACGAGCAAAATCCTCCCACATCCATCGACTGGTTCACCAAATGCACCGGGGTGGCTTCCGATCAGGGCCCCGGCGATGACGGAGAATACGACTATCAGCATATCCGTAATATCGGCAACAATAAGCTGATCCCTTTCACCTACACCTATGCCAACGAATTGTTCGACGGCAGCCAGGGTGGCAACGATGCTCCCGGAAATCCCACACCAGCCCTGGTAGCTACCGCTATTAATGCCGGCACTTCCATCATCAATTACACCGGCCATGGCAGCGCTACTTCCTGGGGAAGTTCGGGATTTTCAAATGGGGATGTAAACAACCTGACCAACGACAATATGCTGCCGTTCGTATGGTCTGTCGCTTGTGTAAACGGTGACTTTGTCAACAGTACATGCTTTGCCGAAGCCTGGCTGAGGGCCTCTCACAACGGACAGCCCACCGGAGCCGTGGCATTCCTCGGATCGACGATCAACCAGTCGTGGAACCCGCCAATGTGCGGCCAGGATGAAATGAACGACGTGCTGGTCGAAACGTATGCCAATAACATTAAAAGGACGTTCGGAGCGCTTTCGATGCATGGCTGCATGCTGATGAACGATGAATACGGCAGTGGTGGGGATGAAATGACCGATACCTGGACCTGCTTCGGCGATCCGAGCCTTATGGTCCGTACGGCCGTGCCCCAAGCCTTGACCGTAACCCATGATCCTATCCTGTTCATCGGGATCGATGAGATGCAGATCATGTGTAATGCCGACGGTGCCCGTGCAACCCTTTCCATCGACGGGACCACCCTGAGCACCGGAGTCGTTCAGAGTGGAACGGTTACCCTGGAATTTCTCGCACTCACAGCCCCCGGGAACGTCACCCTGACCATCACTGCTTTCAATTACCTGCCCTATATCGTTTCACTGGAAGTTATTCCAGCGGACGGCCCCTTCGTCGTCCTCGAATCTTATGATATCCATGATTCAGAAGGCAATAACAATGGCCTGGCGGATTACAATGAATCCATCGACCTTGCCGTGGAATTGGAAAATGTCGGAATAGAAGATGCGGAAAACGTACAGGTCACCTTATCGACCTCCGATCCGTATGTGGTGATTACCGATTTCAGCGAGACCTATGACCTGATCCCCGCCGGAGGTTCCACTTCGATCGAAGATGCCTTTGCATTTCATATTTCAAGCGATGTTCCTGACCAGCATTCCATCACCTTTAACCTCAGCTCTACCGATGGAGACCAGTCGTGGCAGAGCAATTTCGTGCTGAATGCCAATGCTCCTGTGCTGAGTATCAATACCATCGCCATCGATGATTCGATGCTCGGAAACAATGACGGCGAACTGGATCCCGGTGAAACGGCCGATCTGACCATAAATTACAGCAATTCAGGACATGCCACGGCTTATGATGTGGATGTTCACCTGGAAGGACATTCCGGTTTTATCGAAATTGACAATTCATGGCAGAATTTCACGGCCATTGGCTTTTTCGGTGTATTTGAAAAGACCTTTACAGTTACCGTTGATGCAGATGCCCCGGAAGGGATCAGGGTGGATTTCGCCAATGAACTGTTGATGGGCGACAGGATGGAAGAGAAGGTCTTTAAATTGAAGATCAGTCCCAAAATTGAAGATTTTGAGACCGGTGACCTGACGCAGTTTGCCTGGCAGAATACCGGAAACCAGCCGTGGCAGATCGTTATGCCTTACCCCTTTGAAGGATTTTACAGCCTGAAATCCGGAGCGATCACCCATAGCCAGGTGTCGGAAATTTCCCTTGACTACCAGGTAATGACGGATGACAGCATCACCTTCTACCGGAAAGTATCGTCTGAAAGTTCAGATTATTTGCAGTTCTATATCAACAACCAGCTGGCAGGCCAGTGGTCAGGCACAACAGGTGGCTGGAAACGTGAAGCCGTAGCAGTGACAGCCGGAAATAAAAACTTCAAATGGGTGTATGTGAAAAATGGCATGGGCAGTGGCGGTTCCGACTGTGCCTGGATCGATTACATCGTACTTCCGGCCCCGGTCGCCCTTACGATCTGGGCAGGACCGGATGATGAGGTCTGCACCGGGAACAGCTACCAGCTTAACGATTCCTATGGGACCGATTTTAACCAGATCGAATGGACTACAAACGGCTCCGGCTCTTTCAACAATAATACCGTCATGCATCCTGTCTATAATCCCTCGGGGGATGACGTTAACAGCGGCGAAGTGGTGCTGACCCTTAGCCTTTGGGACGAAGAAGGAACCATGGTCAGCGATGAAATGATCCTCGACTTTGCCAATGTACCAGCCAGTCCTATAACACCAGCGGGACCGGATTACGTTGACCTGGCAGTTACCTTGACTTCCGAATATACCGTTACACCGGTGGAGGACGCCGATTCGTACCAATGGTACCTGGAACCGGCCAGCGCAGGCACTGTCATTTCCTTTGATGAACATGCCACTGTGAGCTGGAATGCCAGTTTCCTGGGCCAGGTGTCTGTCAAAGTATCATCTGTAAACAGCTGCGGTGAAAGTGCCATTTCTGCTCCGCTGGAAGTGACCGTCGATAATTCCCTGGTTACCATTACCGAACCATTGAATGAAAATACCATCATAAGAATTTATCCTAATCCCGCCTCAGATATTCTGAACCTCAATATTTCCGGTGAAACAACGGATGTATATCGAATATCACTCTTTAATCTGCTCGGCTCAATAATTATGGAGAGAGAAGTCCGGCAGGGGCAGGGGGAAGTTCTTACTCTTGATCTATCCTCATTTCCGGAAGGAGTTTATATCCTTTCGATTATGGGCAATGAATTCCGTCATACCCAAAAATTAATTGTCCGATAACTATTTTAATATCCATTTATAACATCCACGGAATGATGAAAAATCTCACTTCCCTTCTTATATTATTACTGATCAGCAGCCAGGTCCTGAAAGCCGGTGAAATAGAGATCCGACCGGACGGGAAAAACGAACTTACAATGCTTGAAAGCAGCTGGCAGAAAGTGGTTGTCAGACTCAGTACGGCTGAAATAAGGACCCTGCAGGTTCAAAATGGGGATAACTCCTTTACAAGGCTTATCATTCCTGCTGCTTCAAAGACCAATGAGGTCGGAAGCCCTGAATTACCGGTAAATAGGGAATTCATCGAAGTTCCATTGAATGCTGCAGTAAGGATTGAAATCCTTCGTTCCAGTTATCAGGAATTCGACCTGTCATCTCTGGGTTTTCCTGCACCGGTCATGCCGGCACAGGCGCCAGCCCCTAAAACGGGCGAAGATATCCCTTTCGTCTATGACAGGAATGCTTACCAGGTCAATTCTTTTACGCCTGATGGACTTGCTTCCTTTGAAATGCTGGGGATGATGAGAAGTTACAGGATCGGGCGCCTGGACCTGTTCCCGGTCCGGTATAACCCGGTTACCCATACCCTGAGGGTATATGATGTCATTGAAGTCGCCGTCTGTTTTGATCATGCTGACATCAGCGCCACCATCGACCTGAAACAGAAATATGAAAATTTCTATTATTCGACGGTCGGAAAGAATATCCTCAATTACCAGCCTGCCAGCCGGGATACAGTTGCCTCCTATCCGTTGACCTATGTCATTGTATCTGATCCGATGTTTGAAGCCCAGCTTCAACCTTTCATCGAATGGAAGACCATACAGGGTTTCAAGGTTATCGAAGCTTACACCAGTGATCCCCAGGTTGGAAGTACGACCAATACCATCAAGAACTACATAAAAAACCTCTATGACAATCCCGGTGCAGGACAACAACCTCCTTCATTCGTCCTCTTCGTGGGGGATATTCAGCAGATCCCTACCTGGAACGGCACTGCAGGCAGCCATGTTACCGACCTTTATTATTGTGAATACAACAACGACCTCTTCCCGGAGATATATTACGGAAGATTTTCGGCCCAGAATCCGACCCAGCTTCAGCCGCAGATTGATAAGACCATCCAGTATGAAAAATACACGATGCCTGATCCTTCCTTCCTGAATGAAGTGGTGATGGTAGCCGGAATGGATGCCAGCTTCGGTCAAGACTGGGCCAACGGACAGATCAATTACGGAACCGAAAACTACTTTAATTCTTCCAACGGAATTGTCTCCCATACCTATCTTTATCCGGAATCCGGAAGCCATGATAATGATATCATCCAGGATGTAAGCAACGGGGTGAGCTTCGGAAATTATACCGCTCATTGCAGTGAATCCGGATGGGGGGACCCATCCTTCACCATTGGGGATATTGCCACTTTGCAAAACCAGGACCAGTACTGTCTGCTCATCGGAAATTGTTGTCTTTCCAGCAAGTACGATGTAGGAGAATGCTTTGCCGAAGCCATGCTGAGAGCACAGAACAAAGGTGCCGTTGCTTATATAGGCGCTTCGAATAATACTTATTGGGATGAAGATTACTATTTCGGAGTAGGAGTCGGTCCCATCACCGAAGATCCCCCTTCCTATGAAGAAACCACACTTGGCAACTATGACCGCGCGTTTCACACCCACGGCGAGCCCTGGGAAGACTGGTATACAGCCGCCCATCAGCACGTTTATGCAGGTAATCTGGCGGTAACCCTCGGATCCCCGGGATCTGCCACTTATTACTGGGAGGCGTACAACACCATGGGAGATCCGTCGCTGATGGCTTATTATTCTGAACCTTCCGCCATGGCCGTAACCTACATGCCTTTAATGCCGCTTGGAACAAGCTCTTTCGAAGTGACAGCTGCCCCATATTCCTACGTGGCCATTTCCGTTGACGGAGTGCTGAAAGGCACTGCTCTTGCCGATGGCCAGGGGATTGCCATGGTCCCTCTCACCAATATGACAACTCCTTGTATGGCCGATATTGTGGTAACTGCCCAGAATATGCAGCCTTTCTTCGGGGAAGTCATTGTTGCCAATCCGGAAGGACCGTTCATTCTTTTAAATAATAATGAAACGGTCGAATTGTCCGGTTATGTGAACAACAAGATCGAACCAGGAGAAGTGATCGGAATCAATATCGAATTGAAAAATTATGGACAAAGTGACGGAACTGATGTTGTTGCTTCATTAAGCACAATGGATGAATACATTACGATATCTGATGGGTATGAATCCTGTAGCACCGTTCCGGCACAGTCGACCTTAGAATTTGATAATGCATTTTCGATCATTATCGATAAAAGTATTCCCGACAACCATGAAGTGGAATTTATCGTGAACATCCAGGACCCGGCCAGGGAATCCTGGAGCTCGACCATGACCATACTCCTGACTGCTCCTGTTCTGAAACTGAACAGCCTTGTGATCAATGATACGGAAGGCGGAAACGGCAACGGCCGGCTTGACCCGGGGGAAAATGTGGAATTAACGGCTACTTTCTCCAACGCCGGACATGCCATTGCCCGGAATACAGTGGCCAACCTTTGCGCTCATTCGGGATTTATCAGCATTGCCAATCCCGATCATACGATAGGAAATCTGGGCCTGTTCGGAGTAACACCTGTGGTGTTCAACGTGTCGGTTGACAATAAGGCCCCTAATGGCATCCTGGTGGATTTTATGGTAAATCTGACTGCCGATGGCTACCAACTGAATGAAAATCACCCGACCAAGATCGGTTTCATATGCGAAGACTTCGAATCCGGGGATTTCGATAACTTCCCTTGGAGTCAGGGGGGGAATATGCCCTGGACCATCATCAATCAGTATCCATTCGAGGGATTCTACAGCATCCGTTCCGGGGCAATCACCCACAGCCAGACCTCGGAGATTTCCTTGGATTACCATGTTATGCAGGGCGACAGTATTACCTTCTACCGCAAGGTTTCCGCAGCGACGGGCGATTCACTCAAGTTCATGATCGACGGGCACGTGGCCGGGGCCTGGTCCGGTACAACCGGTGGCTGGAAACGCGCCAGTTATTATGTAAACCCCGGAAATCACGAGTTTACCTGGGTTTATATGAAAAATTCAAATGGATCTGGAGGTACGGATGCCGCCTGGATTGACTATATTGTCCTGCCTCCAAGCCAGGCCACTACCATCTATGCGGGCGACGATGCCCTGAACTGCGCAGGAGAAGATTTCCATTGCCAGGGACAGGCAACCAACTACCAGTCAATAACCTGGAGCACGACCGGAACAGGTTCCTTTAACAACTCTTCCATCCTCAGCGCCATTTACACTCCCAGTGCGGAAGATCTGAATAACGGATCGGTAGGCCTGTCACTTAGCCTCATAGATGTTGAAGGAGAAGCTTTTGCGGATGGTTTAACGCTCACTTTCATTGATATTCCCATGCAGCCGGCAATCCCTTCCGGTCCTGATTATATCCTGATTGATACCACCTATACCAGTGATTACACCATATCGCCGGTTGAAGGGGCATTATCCTACCATTGGATGATCTCCCCGTCTGAAGCCGGGATCCTGACCGGGGATGGCAATACTGTTACAGTGGTCTGGGAAAGGGATTATGCAGGCGCTGCCGTAATAAGTGTATCTGCCATAAATGAATGTGGAGAAGGTCCTGCCTCTGAAGGCTTTGGAATAACGGTCGATAATTCAGCCGTTGGTTTCTATGAACCGCCGGCGGTTCCATTCGTTTTGTCCGTATATCCAAATCCGGCAACGGAAATGATCCAGGTTACGGCAAGTGGTGAAGAGGTCAGCAACCTGGAGATCAGGCTTGTAGATTTGATTGGGAATGTGGTGGCACCCCCCAGGGGTTATAACCCTTGGAGGGTCCCCGTTGGACACCTCGCCCCAGGTCTATACATCCTCATCGTAACATCAGATAATCATCAGGCCACACGAAAAATCATCGTCAGATAATTATTGCTTAATTATTTAAATCTGATCTAAATAGTATTCTTCTTTATATTAATTTTATGATCAGATTTATGAAAAAATCTTTAATTATATTCCTGATATACCAGCTTCTGGGCTTTTCCTCACAAGCCCAGGTCCTGGTGTTGGATATTTCTGAACTCGATGACATTCCTTTACAAAATCGCGTCATCCCGGATGTACAAGGTAAAGTGCTGGTCGATGTAAATGCCAGCAGAATCCCCTTCAAATCAACTGAAATGACCGAAGTGACACTTTACCCGAACTGGCCGGTGCAGAAATTCGGATCCAATGAGCGGGGCGGGGTTTATGGCAATATGGATAATGACCCGGATATGGAGATCATTTATAATATCGGTCAGAAAACCTATGCTTTCAACCTTGATGGCACCCTGGTGGGCGGATGGCCCAGGACCCTGAATTATCCCGCAGATGGCGCCCCTTCATACGGTGACGTAGATGGGGATGGCTTCGGGGAAATCGTTGTGACCACGCACCAGACTTCTACCTTTAGCGAAGGGACCGTTTATGCATTTGAGAAAAACGGAGCGAACGTACCGGGTTTTCCTGTTAATATGGAAGGCGGCCCCTTGCGGACACCGGTGCTCGCCGACCTGGATGATGACGGTGCGGACGAAATCATAGTGGCTGTCAGAAAATGGCCTGAAGGATTTATACATGTCTACCGGGGAAACGGTACCATGTATCCTAATTTCCCGGTTAGGATGGAATACACTCCAGGTTCCGCCGTTGCTGTTGGGGACATCACCGGTGATGGGGTCCCTGAAATTGTGGCTGAATCCTATTACACCCTTCATGCCTTCAATACCAACGGAGTGATCCTGCCGGGTTTCCCATACTCTCCGGGAACAAACCGGGTTTTTTCCTATTCCTCCCCTGTCCTGGCGGATATCGATGGTGATGGGCTCAGGGACATCATCTGCGGGGACCATTCAATCAGCGATGGTTCCGGAGCAGTGCATGTGGTACGGTATAATGGCACCGTTCTGGAGGGCTGGCCCCAATTTACCAGCTACTGGATCTATGGCCCGCCATCTGTTGGAGATATCGACGGCGATGGGGAACTCGACATCGCAGTGGGCGACCAGGTGATCTCCTCCTCTTCGGTCAATAAATTATATGCATGGACTGCCGCTACCGGCATCCCTCTTCCGGGATTCCCCGTAACCGGCCTGAATGGCATCAACAGCCAGGTGATCCTCGCTGACCTTGACGGAGACGGATCGGTGGAACTGATGCTGGATGATAACACAGCAACCAATTCCATCGGTAGTTATCACGGATACAACCATGACGGTACCGCCATGGAAGGATGGCCCCTGGAAACCATGGGCTCGACCTTCTTCATCAATCCATTTGTGGCCGATATCGATATGGACGGGATCCTGGACATCTCGGGCGGAAGTACCGACCAGCCGTCCGGCAACACCAATCTCTACCTCTGGAATGCAAATGTCATACAGGACCCTGACCTGGCATTTCTGCCTGTTCTGCAGTATAACACCAGGCATAACGGCGTATTTGGCGATTATCTCATGGTCGAAATTGAGGAGAAGGGAAACGGGGAATCAGGAGATATTGTTGTTTGGCCAAATCCGGCCCGGGATCGGCTTTCCGTTTTAGTTCCCGCCCCATCCCCTGCCTCTGATTGGGGCACAACCGTTGCGGGGACCGGTAATGGCCGACAATCGACAGTTTCTTTTCATATCTGTGATTTGAATGGCAGGATCCTGACGAACATTAAAGGAATCTCTTCGTTCCCGTGCACTATAGACATTTCTGAATTGAATCCGGGATTCTATCTCATCCGGATGATTGTGAACGATGGAAGTATCATGACAAGGAAATTTGTAAAGCTCAATCGGTAATTAAAAATCATGACCAGTTACTGGCCGAATAAAGCCTTTAACTGTTACATGGTTGTTTGTAGAAAGATTTCCATCTATCTTTAATTTTAAATTCAATCCTTTTTCCCGTCTCATATGAAAAGATGGATACTTGCTTTGCCGCTTTTACTGTTTATCAGTGACCTGGTCAGCCAGGATCTTCCGGAAGCTTATCAGGCATACCGGAAAAAATATCCGGAAAGCCCGGCCCTGAACCGTCAGGATTCGGTCTTCCTGCTGAGTATCCCTGAAAAAGCGTTTCCAGGGGACCTGAGAAGCCATCCCCTTCCACCCGTCGTTGATAATTCAGAACTTCCTTACCTAAGGCCGGTCTTTATGCAGGAAGGACCAAGTTGCGGACAGGCTGCCATGGTCGGTTACAATTTCACGTATGAGATGAATTGCTTGCGCAATCTGCCTGCCTCAGTCGAACAAACGCAATATCCCACTCATTTTACCTGGAACTTTCAAAACGGTGGAAACGGTTGGTACGGAGTCAGTTATTTTCACAGCATTGAAATCCTCCGGCTTTGCGGATGCATGAATTCACTTGACTACGGCGGTTTTTACGATGACGGCCGGCGCTGGATATCCGGTTATGATCTGTATTACAATAGTATGTTCAACAGGGTTAAAGGGGTCTACAGTATTCCTGTCGGCACAGCCCAGGGTATCCTGGCATTGAAACACTGGCTTTACAATCATATGGGCGAAGGCGATTTTGGAGGAGTCGCCAGCTTTTATGCCAATACCCCCTGGAATGCACAGACTCTGAAAGATACAACGCCCGAAGGCGGGAAATATGTCATGACAGAATGGTATCCTTATGCTTCCCATGCCATGACCATTGTGGGGTACAACGATTCAATACGCTGGGATTACAATAACGATGGGCTGTATACAAATAACATCGATCTGAATGAAGATGGCATCATCGATCCGAGAGACTGGGAGATCGGAGGGGTAAAATTCGTGAACAGTCACGGCCTGGAAGCACAGGACAGTGGATTTTGCTATATGATGTACAAATGCCTGGCTGAAACTTTTGACGAGGGAGGGATCTGGAACCAATCGGTCCATTTACTGGATGTGGTGGATAATTATGAGCCGGTCATGACATTCAAAGTAACACTGAAACATAATTCGCGGGACAAAATAAAAGTGATGGCCGGGGTCTCTGCCGATACTTCAGATTTGACTCCCCGTTGGCATATGGATTTCCCAATAATTGACTACCAGGGAGCAGACCATTACCTTCAGGGACAGGATACTGCTGAAAACCTTCAATATCTCGAATTCGGCCTGGATATCACCCCCCTCCTGAGTTACCTGCAGCCGGGGGAACCGGCAAAATTTTTCCTCATAGTGGATGAAAATGATCCGGACCAGGAAGGCGACGGTGAAATCACTTCCTTTTCTTTGATGGATTATACCAGCGGAACCCAGGAGGTTATCTCTACGGAAGCACCCGCCGACCTTGAAAGTAATTCCAGGACCATTGCCTCTCTCGTTCATTTGCCCGTTTTTGACATGGTGCAGATTACAAGTGAATCCTTACCGGTTTTTGCCGTCAACCAACCTTACCTGTACCAGATGCAGGCAAGTGGTGGCACCCCGGATTACAACTGGGAATTATTGAAAGGGTACCGCCAGGAAGGATCATCCGGCACTTTTCCCATATTCGATGAGAACAAGGTCCTATTCCATGCCAACGATGATACGATCGTTCCCATAGCACTTGGATTCAGTTTCCCTTTCTTTGGCGAATCTTATGATACGGCCTATATGCACATCAACGGGCATTTGCAATTCGATAACGCTCAATTGCCCTGGCCTTACTTATTGGAACCCTGGCTCCATTTCCGGAGCAACCGGCTCATCGCACCGATGACCAATATGTCGTTCACCATTGCACCGGCCGATGGAGATGGAGGATGGGTTCTTACGGAAGATACAGCTGTAACCTTCAGATGGAAGCTTTCAGCAACTTTCAATGTCATCGCCACGGATATAAACTTCGCGGTGCGGATTACCCGGGGAGGGCAAATCGAATTCCTTTACGGCCTGGTGAACCTGGAGGGAATCGACTGGATTGGCGGCATCTCCGCAGGAAATAAACAGGATTTTTACCTGTGCCCGTTTTCAGGGGATGAAGAAGTGGAATATGGCACCACGGTCTTATTTACGGGCCTAACCGTTCCTTTGGAGCTTCACCTGTCAGATGAAGGCCAGCTGTCAGGAACCATGACCTCTGATGTGGCTATCCATGATATTTCCTTCAGGGTCACGGATCAAATGGGCATTTCCCATACAAAGACCCTTCAATTCTCTTCCGGACCATATCTTTTAATCACGGTGGATGGTAAAGACGAGGTGAACTTCGGAGATACAGTCAACCTTGACCTGGAGATCCGAAACGCCGGCGGCTTCATCCTGTCCGATCCCATCCTGGAAATCTCCTCACAAAATCCTTTTGTTCAGTTTATCGATCCTCTCTGCCAGCCTGGTTCCATTCTCCCGGGACAAACTTTGACTCTGCAGGATGTGTTTCAAATTGTGGTTTCTGATGAAGTCACTGATTTGCTCGGTATTTTATTTCAGTGTTGTTTGACCACAGATGCAAATATCTGGTATAAAGATTTGATATTGACCGCAGTGGCTCCAAATCTGCTGCTGAAATCTGCTATCATTGACGATGAAGTCAATGGCAGGCTTGATCCCGGTGAAACTGCTCCTCTGTTAATCACGTATCAGAATCAAGGTCACGCTTCTGTGGATCATTTAATTGCTGAATTATACTCCCTTGATCCGGAAGTTCAGATCATTGGCAATAATGTCCAGGAATTTGGTACGATCATCAAGGGGGCATCTGTTGCCCGGACCTACCAGCTCCATGCTTCTGAAACCGCACCTGAAGGCATGACCGCGCGGTTTATCCTTTCAGCCACATCACTTCAAGGAATCCAAAGAACAGACACCATTAATTTGCGGATTGGAAGAACCCCGGCCATGGTCATCGACATGGATCCCAATCATCACTCGGCACCAGGTATCTGGAATCAGCTTATTGACCTGGGAATATATACAGATTATCATTATACCATCCCGGAAAATATATCCGACTATCAATCCCTGTTCATCAGTCTGGGTTATCATAATTCAAACCATGTATTAACAGCAGACGAAGGGACGCGGCTGGCCCAGTATCTCCTGGCGGGTGGACAAATTTATATGGAAGGCAAGAAGACTTGGAAAGACGATCCCATCACCGCTTTGCAGCCGCTTTTCAATATTGGGTATGCGGGCAATGTCACCATTTATGACACTTTGACGGGTGTGGATACGACTTTTACAGTCGGGACAAGGCTTTTAAACGGAACGCATTATAACCTGAGCTTTTACCATCTGGTTCCATTACCTCCGGCATTTACCATATTGCAGGATAATAACCTGTTCAATTCCTGTGCTGTAGCTTACGATGCCGGTACATACAGAACCATCGGTTCGCTGTTCGATTTCGGGACTCTCATCGACCTGAATCCATCCCTAAAATCCGATCTGATGCTGGCCTTCCTGGATTTTTTCGGTATCCATGTCGATCCTGTGGGAGTAGTGGAAAAGGAAGAGGTTGAAATGCGCTGGAGCGGAAACCTGGAGGTCTGGCCGAACCCTGCAACAGACAAGATAACGGTCGGCAGCCGGTCGTCAGCGATCGGTGGCTGGCCCGAAAGGGGCGGCACAGAAGGTGACGCGAGACGGGCGCCTGGCTGCCAGAAGACAAAAAACGATCTTTTGATCTGTGATATGATGGGCCATGAAGTCCTTTTACTGCAAACCATCGATGATCCTCCCCTGACCATAGATATCTCAGCTTTGAGCGACGGGGTGTACTTTCTCAGGATGAGGTCAGGTAAGGGCACGGAAAAATCTGCCAGATTTCTGAAGTTTTCCAGGTAATCATTCCCCGGAAAATCCATTTCTTTTATAATTTTAAGCAAAAAACCATGAAATCCGGGATGCGGTTAATCTTAAATGTATTGGCATGTTACCTTATTTCCAATGTGTTGACGGCACAGATTTTGCCTGGGACGCTGTCTTATATCGAATCTTCCAACGGATTGGGAAATCCGGAATGGGAAGGTGGCCGGTCGGAGTTGGAATTTGCAGATATGAACCATGATGGCAACCTGGACATCATTTCGATCGGGGATCATGGGAATCCCGGTATACAGTCAGGTGAACAAGGGCTGATGATCTTTTTTGGAGATGGTCAGGGCAATTGGAATGTCCACATGACAGGGAATTTTGGCTATGGCGGTATTGCCGCTGGGGATGTTAATGGGGATGGGATCATGGACGTCGGTTATGCCATGCATCACAATTATTCAGGGACGGATTTCGGGGACCAGCTGATCGAGGTGGCTATCGGGGATGGAACAGGTACCAACTGGATTCCCTGGGACGACGGCCTGGCAACCAATGGTGAAGACTGGGGCATGTTCAGCACCGATTTTGCCGATGCAGATAACGACGGGGATCTGGACCTTGGCAGTATTTCCTTTGGTTGCTGCAATGGGGTTCATGTCTATCTGAACAATATGGATGGCACCTGGACTCAGAGTTACAGTTATTCCGGAGGCAACTCCGATATGATCTTCCAGTTTGGAGATATTGATAATGATGGCGATATGGATTTTTGCGCCGGTTATCAGCATGGTACCGCCTATTTTGGGGATGGGAACGGTGGGTTCACTGTCAATGACCAGGGCCTTCCGCCTGCAGGAACGCTTGGCCGATATGGTCCATCCCTGGGAGATGCCGATGGGGATGGTGGAATGGACCTGTCATTCACCAACAACAATGGCGGTGTGTTTGTATACACTTTTAGTGAAATGCTTAATTCCTGGATCAATTATTCCGGCACCCTTCCTGTAACAGGGCCTTATGAGCATACGCAGTTGGTCGATATGAACACAGATGGTCACATAGATCTTGCCGCTTACGGGGAAGGGACATTCCGGCTGTTCCTCGGAGATGGTAGCGGAAATTGGACTCCCGATGCAACCTTTACTACCGGTGATCCGGGTTCATCCCAGGCTTTTCGGGTCGGCGGGGATTTTGACCACAATGGCCGGCCTGACATTGTTTTGCTTGAGGAAGAAGAACTGAGCTGGTTCACTTATCAGAATTATCTGAAATGCTATCGGGAAAGTTCAGTTCCGATCCTTTTGAGCATTCAGTCCGTTTATCCGCGCGGCAAAGAATTATTCCGGCCGGGGTCCGTGAGGTTTATTGATTGGATGAGCACTGTCCCGGGGGCAACCTCACAGGTGACCTCACAGGTGACCTGTGAGGTCACCCTCCACTACTCCACCGCAGGCCCCGATGGACCCTGGTCACTTATCGCTTCCAATGTTCCCGATAACGGCCGGTACCAATGGATCGTCCCGCAGGAAAATTCTGCGGATTGCTACATCCGTTACACCATCAACGATGGCATTAATACTTTCTCCAATATCACTCCTTCTCCTTTTTCCATTACCGACGGTACGATCGGCCTGGGAGAACAGGCGCCTGATATCCACCAATTCCAGGCCTTTCCAAATCCCGTAGTCGACCAACTGACAATCAGCGGTCAGCGGTCAGCGGTCAGCGGTTCTAAAATTAACCGGATAATGATCACCGATCTGTCAGGAAGAATCTTAAAAGAGATTCAAGATGTCCCTGCGCTACCTTTTACAATAAATACCGGGGATTTACCTGCGGGATTATACAGTTTGAGAATTTATCCCGTCGATGAAAAGATGGTTGTTATAAAATTCCTGAGGATCAAACCATAACCGGTTTGATAGTTTTTTAGAGGGCCTGGTCGGCGACAGCTATCAGATCTTCATCGTGTTGAGTTGAATGAGCTTCATGGGTAGTTACCAGAGTGAGCTGCCGCGACCGGCCATCCTTTACCGGCAAAGCCGGCACCACCCCCTGATTGCTATTGTTTGTCAGTCGTCAAAGAAAAACCACAGAGGGTAGTTTTGTTCCAATTTTTGTATTTCAATTATTATAAAGAACGTGGCGCAAAGATATCCATGGCGTAAATGGTCCCGAATAATGTTTCATGCTTTTGAATTGTAGGGAAGTTGTGCATTCCGATGTAGTGAAAACGGAAATTCTTATGGACGGTCTTCTTACTGTGCAGCCTGAGAGAGTTTTACGATTCAGCCGCCAATGAAACCCGGGAAAGTATAAATATTCCCCGCATGAACCTTACGAATAGCCTTGAGTAATTCATCCGATACATTCTCTTTGGTGAGATAACCCCTGGCCCCTGACTGCAAAGCCTTTAACACCAGTTGCTCCTCCATGTGCATACTGAGCATGATGATCCTGGCGTCCGGTTGCAGAATCCCGATTTCCTGTATGATCTCCAAGCCGGATCTCCCAGGCATGGAAATGTCAAGCAATACTATTTCGACAGGGTTTTCTTGCAGGAACCTCAAACCTTCCTCTGAATCCCTTGCCGTACCAACAACCTCTAAATCCTCTTCCAGACCAAGGATCCTTTTCAACCCTTCGCGTATAATGGAGTGGTCATCGATTATCAGGATACGAATCATTATACTTTTTTCGACAAGGCAAACAGGATTGCAAAATCTTCTGCTACCCAACGTTTGAATTTTGCAATGTCCGGGCGAATTTAATTAATTCAACCAAATTATAATGTAATTAAAGAGGTGTAATACAGTAAGGTGAAACGAAAAAGTCATGTAGTGAAAAAACTACAACATTTGAAGATACTATCCATACAACCTTTTCATCCTATTGCTGGAGTAAATTGTGCCTGATGGCATAATGGATGATATCAGCATTATTCCGCATATCCATCTTCTCGAGGATTCTTGCCCGGTAAGTGCTGACTGTCCGGTCGCTGAGGGAAAGCGATGATGCGATCTCCGTGATGGATTTACCGGTGGCTATGAGCCGAAAGACCTCCAATTCGCGGTCTGACAGTGTTTCATGAAGGGCCCGGTCGGTCGTCCCGATCATTTCATCCAGCAATAGGGATGCGAATCCTGAAGAAATGTACTTCCCGCCGTTGCTTACCCGCTGGATTGCATTCACAATTTCATCGGGAGCCATCTCCTTGGTCAGGTATCCGGACGCACCGGCCTTGAATGACCTTACGGCAAACTGATTTTCTTTGAACATGCTCAAAATAATGATCTTAACTTTTGGCTGAATGGCCAGGATATCCTTGATAATATCCAAACCACTACGACCCGGTAAAGATATATCCAGGATCACGACATCAAACTTCCTGGACATCATGATGTTCAGTGCTTCCTCTGCACTGGATGCCTGGGCATTGACCACCATCTCCTTATTGAACTCTATGATCTTGCTCAAGCCCATCCGGACAATGGCATGGTCATCGACAATCAGTATGTTTATCATTTTTTGATTAACTGATATGATTAAATATATTGATCTCTTTATTGGTTATAAAGTCATTAGTCTTTCCTTTGAACAGGGAACTCCAGAACAACGGTGGTCCCTTTTCCTTTCTCACCGGTTATGGTCAACTGGCCATTCAGCAGGGAAGCCCGTTCCTTCATTCCAATGATACCGAAAGAATCAACCTTTGTCATCTCTTTCTGTGTGATCCCTCTGCCATTGTCCCTGATCTTCATCCTGACGGACCGATTCCGGTTCGTGCTGATAGTCACCCAGACCACCGATGCCTCCGAATGCCTGACAATGTTGTTCATAATCTCCTGAAAGATCCGGAATGCAACAACGGAAAGCTTGGGATCAATATCCAGATCTTTTAGGGAAATTTCATAGCGGATTGCAATCCCTGACCTTTTCTCGATCTCTCCTGCATACCACCGGATGGTCTCAATCAGTCCCAGTTTATCAAGTATCCCGGGCCTCAGTTCCTTAACGATCTCCCTCATCAGGTCGACCGATTCATCGATCTGGGAAGACATCGATTTTAACTGCAGATTGATCTCAGGGCTTAAAAACGATCCCTGGCCTGACAACAATTGTTTCAGGATAGCCAGCTCCATTTTAAGCCCGGCCAGGGAAGAACCGAAAATATCATGGATATCACGGGCCAGGTTGATCCTTTCCTGCTCCCTGACCCGGTCAGAATAAGCGGAATAATTCCGGAGCTGTTCATTGTAATTCTTCAGCTTCTCTTCAGCCATCTTCCTCTCAGTAATATCCCTGACAATCAGCAATAGCCTGCCCGAATAACCATCTGAATCCTGGATAAGAGTCCTTTTAACCTCGGCGGGGAATGTCGTTCCGTCCTTCCTTTTCATGGAGTATATCTTCATGGGCAATGACGAACTCCTGAATTTGCCCCGGGGTTCTTGCGGGGCCCTTTCCTTGTCCTGTAATTTCAACAGCTTGTTATTCCCGTTGAAACTGGCTTTGAGGTCTGACTCGTCCTTATATCCAAAGATATTGGCCAATTCCTGGTTACAGGAAATAAAACGCCCATCCAGGTCTGTGAGGGCAATTCCATCGGGAGAAAGCTCAACCAGCGACCGGTACTTTTTTTCGCTTCTCACGAGTTCATCCATGGTGTACAAACGCTGGAAAGCAAGTGCCCCCTGCTTGATGATGGTTTCGATGAGGGTATGGTTTGCCAGGAGATGCACGTCCTTCGACAGGATGCCGACCCCTCCGTATAGCTTATCATTCCAGCTAAATCCCATGGAATAGACCGTACGGATACCCAACATGACTTCAAGGGCCCGGCTGATCTTTTTATTCAATTTTCCGGCCGATAAAAAGTATAACCCTTTATCTCCGTTGTTGTTGAGTTTCTGATTTTTAAACTGGATAAGATCGTCTGGCTTGATATCGGTAACTTTTATTTCAAACCGGTACGGATCAACGCCAAACTTCTTGATCACTTCAGTCAGCTGGTCGCCAAATCCCAATAAATTGGTCAGTCTCATTGTCTTACGCTCCGAATTATAATCGCTGAGGATGACATATGCATTTTCCGTCAGGTTATAAATCTGCTGGCCGATAAAACTATCCATCTCTTCCCTGGTATTGATGCTAACCAGCTTTTCCGTTATCCTGGCCATTAGCAACTGCTCATTTGCCCTTTGTTCAGCTATCTGCCTGGCTTTTTTCCGATCTGAAATATCCCGTGTAATACCAAGGTAACCCAGGAACCTCATCTCATCATCAAACATCGGTTTCACAAGCGCTTCAGTCCAGACGGTCGAGCCATCCTTGCAGGGCTGCTCCAGTTCGAATACAGCAGGCTCAATGTATGTTACCCCTTGCCTGATCAGTTCCGTGACCTGAACGATGGCTTGGGTAACCACCTGAAGTGAATCAGGGGTCAGAGCTTCCGAAATGGGCTGACTGATGACCTCCTCGGGCGTATAGCCCCGCAATTTCGTAACGGAAGGGCTGACATAAGTGAAGGACCCTTCTGGATCCAGGGTCCAGATGACATCAGCGCTGTTCTCTGCCAGCAGCCTGTATTTTTCTTCACTCTTCCGCAGTTTTTCTTCCGTTCTTTTACGTTCCGTAATGTCCCGCACGATCATGCTGGATTTGACTTCCCCGTTCCTGTCGGTAAACAAAGAACTGGAAACCTCAACATGGATTCGGCTGCCATTTTTATGGATCATGAAGATCTCCCCTTTTGCTTTCCCCTTCAGGCTTCTTTCTGCAATGATTTGTGAGATACGCGGGTCGCTGACATCCACAATTCCATTTCTTCCAAGCCGGCAGATTTCTTGCTCTGTCATGCCAAGCATAGCACACATGGCCGGATTGGCCGAAAGGATCCGTCCGTCGGGCGCCGTCAGCATGATCCCGTCCATACTGCTTTCCAGCAGCATGCGGATCCGCAACTCGCTTTCCCGTAGAGCCAGGTCAGAAATATAACCCTCGGTAATATCATGAGCAGTCCCGGCCAGATATGACTTCCCGTCCTGATCGGCAAATAACGCACCCCTTCCGCTGATGTACCTGATTTTTCCGTCCGGACGCACGATACGGAAGATCAGTTCTCCTGGTTCATGCCCTTCCAGGCACAACGTGGTCCATTCTCTCATCAGGTGCCTGTCATCAGGATGAATGAGGTTCATAAAAGATTCAGTACTATACTTCTCCGTATCCTTCCTGATTCCAAAAATCTTATACAGTTCATCTGAAATGATAAGGTTACCTTCCAGATCATTCAACCAGTTTCCAATCTTTGCAATCCGCTGTGCCTGCCTCAGCAGTGATTCACTCTTTATCAGCGCCTGCAATGTCTCTTCCTGTTTTCTGCCGGTCTCCATTGCCTCGAGCGCAAAACTGATGTCACTGGCAACTTCTTCCAGCAATTCCACTTCCTCGTCCTCGAAAATACCTTTTTCATGGGAATAGAGATTCAGGGAACCGATGACCGAGCCGTATAATCTCAGCGGTAAAGCTATGGACGACCGGTATCCGCGCCGGAGCGCTTCCTTTTTCCACAAGGCCATAGCCGGGTCTGTTTCAATATCGTCGCAAATAAAAACCTTACCTTCCCGTATTGCGGACCCAACCGGAGACTGACCTTCGGGCTTGTTTTTATAAGTAATGTTCCTTACCGCCTCCAAATAATGATCTTCCTTACCAAAATAAGCCATCGGTATCACCGACTCATTTTCCCTCTGTGCAAACCCGATCCAGGCAAAAATAAACTGGCCTGATTCCACTGCAATCCTGCACGCTTCCTTCATCAATGCATGTTTATCCCTCAATCGGACGATAGCTTTATTGATCTGGCTGATAATCGAATATGTCCGGTTCAGTTTCAATATCCGGACTTCAGCCTGCTTCTTTGCCGTAATATCCTGGAAAAAGCTTGATACGCCGCCGCCTTCCCGGGGAAAGATCCGGATGTGGAACCACCTGTCCCAGGGCTCATAATAGTTGTCCCATTCCCTGGTTTCACCCGTTGCCGCAAGCCTGTATTCCTCTTCAATTTGCGTTCCGAGAGCCTCCGGATAGACCTTCCAGTGATTTTTCCCCAACAGTTCTTCCCGTTTGTTTCCTACCAGTTTTTCCGCGGCATCATTCACATAGACAAAATTCCAGTCTTTATCCAGGGCAAAAAAACCATCCTGGATGCTCTCAAGGGTGTTGCGCAGTTCCTCCTCTTTCTTTTTAATTTCAGAAACATTCCGGAAGAATCCTAACAGGCCCGTCACTTCCCCTTTTTCATTCTTCAAGGGAATGTACTTGCCATCAAAAACTTCCGTATGTCCCGCCTCATTACAAACAGCATCTGAAAAACTGACCGGTTGACCGGTTTCCAGAACCTGGCGTTTGATTGCCATGAGTCTTGAGGCTTCCCCAGCAGGTAACAGGTCAACATCTGTTTTGCCAATGGCATCTTCGTGGGAATGACCCAACTGCGGATTAATGATCAGGATATATCTTAAATCAATATCCTGGATGAAAATATGATCGGGTGAACTGAGGGCAATTTCATTCAAAGGAAAAGAGCCCTCCATGGTAAATCCTGGAAGATTGTTGCTGGTCCTTAAGTATAATTCTGCAAAATTGGAAGCAGTCAGTTCGGATAATAGCAAAACTTCCGGCGGGTTCCCGGATTTCAACGGTCTTCTTTTCATCTGGATCACAATGATATAGTTGTTGCCCTACATAATCAACAACTTTAATATCACTATCAAAAATAATATTTTTTAAAGACGGGAGCAAGAAATTAATATTCCTGCATTTCGATTTTTAACTGTTGATAAACAGGATCGCTTTCTACCAGGTTTTTTAACTTGGTCTTGAAATGATGCTTGCGGTTTTTTGCATAATCCTCACTGATATAATTCATGATCCGCGCAGTTTCCCTATGCGATACCCCTTCAATGAAAAGGTTCAGGACTTTCTGTCCCCTGGCTTCGATTTGTTCAAATTTTGATCTTACCAGGTTGATCAGTTCAGAATGAATTTCGTTATCTTCCTTTGAATCAGGTGATTCATGTTCAGACTCTTCCTGTTCCAGGTAGCGGTCCTGTGCCTTGATCTTATAAAGCCGTTGCAACCACAAGTTCCGGCAGATAGCAAAAAGATAGGTGTGAAAGGAACAGTTCATGACAAGTTCGTCTTTCCTCGCTTTCGCATAAATGATCAGAAGAGCCTCCTGGAAAATATCTTCAGCATCCTCGGTGCAGCCTGAATTCGTCATGACATAATTCCTGATGCTATCGAAATACTGGAAATAGATATACCTGATGATGGTAGCATCACTCGCTTTAAGCCCTTTTAGAATTTCTTCGGAAGAAAAGTTAGTTACCCGGTCAGGACTGCGCCAAGTATGCATTGCCGGAAACATGGAGAGTGGTTTAGAGAACATGGTAGTCAGTTTCGAGTAATCAGCCTGGCAAATCTAAAACTCCCGTCCAAATCGCGCTATCATTCATAATATGCAGATAATGTCATGTTTTTACATCAAATCATGTAGTGATTTCGGAAGTTCTTTTATTATTATTTTTATCGGCTCAATTCCAGTCTTATGAAAAAGGCCATACTATTGCTCATAGCATCTGTCTCTTTTATACTTATTTCCCTCAACCCGGCCGGAAATGGCAATAAACCATATGTGGATGGCCAGATCATGGTAAAGCTCCGCTCGGATGTTTCACGGACAGAGCAACAGGAGGTATTCAGAGAATTCCTGGAGAATTTCCGTCATGTAAACTTACAACTGGAGGAGAAACTTTCTGACAGGCTGAATATCGTCCTGTTGAATTATAATCCGGGCAGGATATCCGATAGCAGGATACTGGATGAAATCAGGGCTTATCCGGGCGTTGAAATGGCACAATTCAACCACTTCGTGGAGCAACGGGAATACATCCCATCCGACCAGTTTTTCGATCTGCAGTGGAATATGCACAACACGGGGCAAACAGGGGGTGAAGCCGATGCCGATATCGACGGCCCTGAGGCCTGGGATATCACGACATCCGGTTTCACTGCGTCCGGCGATGAGATCGTTGTTGCCATTGTAGATGACGGTTTCGATATCGACCATGAAGACCTGGCATTCTGGAAGAATACGCAGGAGATCCCCGATAACAGCATCGATGACGATGAGAACGGATATATTGACGATTACGATGGCTGGAACAGCTGGTCGAATTCGGGGAACATCATCGAAAGGGACCATGGTACCCATGTTACGGGTATTGCCTGCGCCCAGGGCGATAACGACCGGGGAGTTGCAGGGGTGAACCTGCACGTCAAAGCCATGCCAGTCGTGGGTTCGGCAACGGTCGAATCGATCGTGGTGGCGGCTTATTCTTACCTTTATGAAATGCGTTCGTTGTATAATGAAACGGAAGGCGAAAAAGGAGCCTTCATCGTTTCCACCAACGCCTCATTCGGGGTGAATTTCGGCCAGCCGGAGGATTATCCCATCTGGGGAGCCATGTATGACTCCCTGGGACGGATCGGCATACTCAGCGCAGCCGCCACAGCCAATGCCGACTGGGACATCGATGAGGTCGGCGACATTCCTACGGCCTTCTCCAGCGATTGGCTCATAACGGTTACCAATACGGACGATGAGGACCAGAAAAACAGCAGCGCCGCATATGGCGACACGACAATCGACCTGGGGGCCCCGGGCACCCAGATCTATTCCACGCGGCAATCCAACCAGTACGGTAACAAGACCGGCTGTTCCATGTCGTCGCCGCACGTTGCCGGTGCCATAGCCTTCCTTTTTTCCGTGGCCGATGCAGGCTTTATGCAGGCATACCACGATGATCCGGGAAATATGGCCCTGGTCATCAAACAATGCCTCCTCCAGGGGGTCGACACCATCCCATCCCTGGTCGGCAAAACAGTGACCGGCGGACGGCTGAATATTTACAAAGCCGCCACGCTGATGCCGGTCACACAGATCAGTGTGCTTATCCAGTCCGACAGGGATACCATCTGTTCAGGGGAAAGCCTCCAGCTTTCCGCGCAGGTAGCAGGCGGCAGCGGTAATTTCACCTATTCGTGGTCATCCGATCCGGCCGGCTTTTCCTCCGGGGATTCAGCCGTTACCGTGGATCCTACTGTTACCACTACCTATTTCCTGGAGGTCTTCGACGGTGAGACTATTTCCGATTCCGATACCATTCTCATCACGGTCAATCCGCTGCCCGGAAAGCCAACTATCACCGCCGGCCCGCTTTCAGTGGATAATTTCACCTCGACTTTCTCGGTGTATACCTGTTCGGAAGCTGAAAATGCCGTTTCTTATGCCTGGTCCGTTTCTCCTGTAGAAGCTGGCACGTGCTCGGGCGTCAGTACGGAAGGGAATGTCCTGTGGGCGAACAATTTCACCGGTATGGCCATCATTACCGTTTCAGCCATCAACGATTGCGGAAGCAGTGAAATGTCCGAAGCCTTTACAACAGAGGTCTATTCCTCCGCCGGCCTGATTGAAAATGTCGAAAGTGAAGTGATCTCAGTTTATCCGAATCCGGCAAAAGAATTTTTAACTGTTGATCTCTCAAATTTAAATTCTGGCAATCTTTCAAATATCAGTATTTACAGTGCTTCCGGCATCAGGGTCGACAAGTTGCCCATCAAAGGTACAAACGGTTCAATGAAGATAAACCTTGGTTCTTATCCACCTGGATTATATTTCCTTTCGGTTGAAGATGATTATAAAATAATAGCGGGAAGAAAATTAATCGTGGTCAGATAAAACGACTCCGGTTCAAAATCATCTCGCGAGCCATTCCTCAGGGTTCAGCAGGGTTTTCGACTGCCAGACTTCGAAGTGGAGTTCGGTCCTGGAGTCGGTCTTGCTGGTAAAAATGGTGCCGATCTTCTGTTTTATGGTGACCTTATCCCCGATTTTTACGTAGACTTTGTCGAGGTTTGAATAGACTGTTAAGTATTCACCATGCCGGATGATGACCACGTTGTTGTTGTTGGGCACGTTCATCACACGGGTGACTTCGCCTGAGAATACAGCCCGGGCTTCGGCGCCGGTGCCCGTCATCAGGTCGATGCCATTATTTTTCACCTTGACATTTTTCAGCACCGGGTGGGGATGTTCCCCGAAGGTGGAAGAGATGATGCCCTGTTCCACCGGCCATGGCAGACCGCCGCGGTTGCCCATGAAATCATCCGACAGTTGCTTCTCCGCCGGTGTCAGTGCGAACAAGCCTGCCTGGGTGCTGACGCCCCCGGTTTTAGCGGCCCTTTCGTTGGCCAGGCGGATCTCTTCGGCAATGATCTCCCGGATGGCTTCCTGCAACTTCCTGGCCGCCGCCTCTTTCTCTTTCAGGGTCTTCTGAAGCTCCTTCTCTTTTTTGGAAAGGCTCTTGACCGTTTTGTTCTTTGCGTCCAGCTCCGTCGTCAGTTGCTGTTTCTGCCTTTCCTCAGCCGAAAGCAGGGCATTCTTGTCGTCCACCACCGCCTGGAGCGATTCGGTTTTCAGTTCCAGTTGCTTTTGTTTGATCTGGATCAAAAGTGCCTGCTGGCGGCGGTATTCGTTATAATACTGAAAATACTTCAGCCGCTGGTACGCCTGGTTGAAATCTTCCGCCGCAAAAATAAAACCCAGCCGTTCATAAAGATTCCGGTTCTTGTAGGAATAATAGATCATCCGGGCATATTCGTCCTTCAGGTTCTGCAGGTCGTTCTGGAGCATCGCGATCGTGTCACGCGCCAGCATGATTTGCTTTTCAGCCAGCGAGATCTGCCCGCTGATGGTACCGATAAGCTGCTCGCGTTTGTTGATCTTTTTATTGAGGATGACGACCTCGTTCAGGGAGGTCTTCTTTGTCTGCTGTGTTTGCTCGAGCAACTGGTTCGTGTACTCGATCTCCTCTTCGAGTTTCTTTTTGTCCCGTTCCAGGGCGGCCCTGTCTTTCTGGGAAAACCCAGGAAGGAAGGCGAAAAGCAAAAAGATGAAGATAATTATTCGCATAACTTTTAGAGAAGTCAAAATTAGGAAAATTCCCGGACCTTCCTGCCGACCGCGAACCTACCTGATCCTCCTGTAATTCCCGGGGATTGAGAATGGGAAGGCCATCGGTTCATCCAGCCCGATCTTCGAGTAGTTGATCTTCAGATCAAAGGGGTTTTCGGCCAGGATGTGAAAATTTAAGGCCGAAGGATAAGTTTCGCTTCCCACCCGGAGGAAATCCCCGTAAAAGGCGTCCAGCTTCCGGTTATCTTTCATGAACTGCTTCACATCTATCCGGGTGATCTTGAAGGTTTCGGGATTTAGCCAGATATTCTGCAAAAGGACGATGGGATCGCTGCTTGCAGCCTCGGCTTCCTTCTTGATCTTCCGCCTGCCGGTTGTGGAAAGCTTATACTCCAGGTTGTCGATGGAGGCCCGAAACGTATTGGCTTCGTAAAACTGGAAATCATTTCCCAGGATCAGCGATTGCAGGATATCGAAGTCGACGTCGATTTGCAGAAAACGGCTGACCAGCGCGTAATCCCCGCTGAAGTACTCCTTGTTAAAGCGATCCACATATTTGACAGAATCCTGCGTAATGACCAGACGGAAAAGCTCTATTCCCAGGGCAGGGGAGATCGTCACCCAGATCACGCTGTCCTTACGGATCCGAACCTGCCCCTTGAAGTCAGCGGAGCTTTTCCGGTCCGAATAGCTGGCGTCGAATTTGGCTGACAGCCAATTGAAGTTGAACTCATTCTCTTTTAACTGCGAATAGAGATAGTCAGCGCCTTGCTCCTTCAATGGCGCTTTGATGACTGTCCTGGTGCTCTTACACGAAGACAGTGCCAGGAAGGCTGCAAAGAGCAGCAGTATTCCGGTTCCCGCCTTACTCATAAAGCGTTTTGTCCTGTACTTTGCGGTTGAGGAATTCAGAGCCCTCGCCTGCCTTCTGCGCCCTTTCCCAGTATTTTACCGCTTCCTTTTTATCGCCCAGTTTCCAGAGCACGTCGCCGTAATGTTCCAGAACAACCGCACTGCTGTCCTCGCCGTTTTCTATGGCCTTGGCTATCCATTTTTTAGCCTCTTCGTATTTTCCAAGCCGGTAGAGCACCCAACCATAAGTATCCTGGTTCGAGGCATTGCCCGGATCCAGTTCCGTGGCTTTCTTCGCCATCTGCTCCGCTTTTTCCAGCTTTTCTCCCCGAAGCGAAAGATAATAGGCATAATTGTTCAGCACGAGGGAATTGGCCGGATCGATCTTCAGAACTTTTTCGTACGCTTCATCGGATTTTTCATGGTCCTTGAGCTGAAAATAAGTGTCGCCGAGGTATGAATAGAACTGTGCCAGGAGCTTATCGTTCCCCACGGTAAAGCCTGCACCGGTGCGAAAACTCTTCGCGGCTGCCTCGTAATCCTTGAGCTGAAAATCTGCCGCGCCCGCAAAGAGGTAAGGCATTGGCTGGTCAGGGAAAAGATTGATGGTGCGCCTGGCTTCATCCGACATCGCTTTAAAATCCTCCAGCTCTGATTCCACGAAGAGGAGCTGCTCCCAGACCAGGTATTTCGTGCTGTCCAGGCTCAGCACCCGGTAGAATGCCTGCCGGGCTTCATCGTACCGCTTGTCCTGCACCAGCAGGTCGGCATAGATCGAATGGGCTTTCGGATCGTTCGGATGAGCGGTGACCAGAATGGTGGCCAGCTCGAAAGCTTCTTCCTTATGGGTTCCATATATCTCATTCACAGAATAATAGGCAAGAAGAATATTGACCTTCGTATCGATATCGAGATTGGGATTGGCAAACCCCGACCTCAGATACTGATTCGACTTTTCGATATCGCCTTTCTTCCGGTAATAATCGGAAAGGGAAATGTTGATGTAAGGATTCTCCGGATCGATCTGCAGGATCTTGTTGTAGGTGATCAGGGCCTGGTCGTAGGTTCCGGAGTTCATATAAAGCTCCGCCAGCATTTCCAGGTACCTGGGCTCGTCGGGATAAGCGTCCGACAGCTTTTTGACCTCCTCGATGGCTTTTTCCGGTTTGTTGGTCATGATGTATATCTTCTCCTTCTGGATGGAGATCTCTTCCATGATCCCCAGCTTTTCCTCCAGCATGTCATAACACTTGATGGCATTTTTGTAATCCCCGGAGTAAATATAATTCAGGGCTTGCTCCTCCATATAGCCGATATCATCCGGGTAAGCGACGACCAACTGGTCCAGTATCCGGGAGGCATCCCCGTATCTTCCCATCGACTGATAGATCTGCACCAGCTGCAGTTTATACCATTTGTTCGACCGGTCCGTTTCAACAGCCTTCTCGGATAACGGCAGGGCATCCTCCACGTTTCCCTTTTCCACATAAAGCGTTGCCAGTTCATACATGGCAGCGGCATCACCGGGATCCTGATCCAGGCTCTTTTTATAAAGTTCGATGGCTTTGTCGGTATTTCCAAGGATTTTCTGCTTTGAAGCCTCGTAAAAGGTTTCGCGGTTTTTCGGCAACTGGCCAGGACCGGGCAGTTCATCCTGGGAAAAAACGGTACGACTGAATGACAGCAGGACTATAAAAAGGAGCAGGCTCGTAAAACGCGGCAATACAGTGGTAATATTTTTATAATTGAGTATCAGCATAAAGGGTACTTCGAAAAGTTGGCGATCTTGATTTTAACGAAGATAAATTATGGGGTGCAAAGGTAGGAAAGTTTCTCGCTGATCCCGCAGATTAACGGAACAGTTTCAGCGTGATCTGCGTTATCAGGGGGAAATAAATCAAAAGACTGCCCTGAACTCACGCCTCTCTTTGAAATAGACCGCAACCAGGAAGACCCCGAACAGCAGTGCATTGATCAGCAAAGAAACCGCTGTGCTGCCGACCGGTAAATAATACCCCGCCAGGAATAACCCGATCGCCATCAGGGTATAAAATCCAATCCTTCCAAGCTGGTATTTGATCCGGTAATATTTCTGTCCCCAGTAATACGACAGGATGACCATGACCACGTAGGCCGACAGGTGGCCAATGGCAGCGCCGAGATAACTGAGCCCCGGCACGAGGGCCACGTTCGCCAGGATCGTCACTGCAGCGCCGGTGAGGCCGATGTAGGCCCCGAAACGGGTCATGTCGTTCAGCTTGTACCAGATGGAAAGATTGAAGGTGATGCCCAGCAGCAGGTTGGCCATGAGCACGATGGGAAGGATGAACAGCCCTTCCCAGTAGTCGGGACCTATGAAATACTTGACGATATCGGTGAAAAGTGTGACTCCCAGGAAGATGATCAGTCCGAAAATGATAAAATATTTCATCACATCGGCATACACCTGCCTGGCATTGTCCTCCTTCATCTGGGCGAAGAAGAATGGCTCTGCGGCGTAGCGGAACATCTGGATGAACAGGGTCATCAGCACCGAGAGCTTATAGGCGGCTCCGTAAATCCCGAGCTGGCCCATGGCATAGGCTTCAGGATCAGGTTCTCCGGGCGGGACGACCAGAAGGTATTTGAAGATGATCTTGTCGGCCACCTCGTTCACCATCCCTGCGAGTCCGACAATAAGCAGAGGGAAAGCGTACCGGAGCATCCTGCGAAGCAGTGCCATGTCGGCAACGGGCCTGATCTGGAACAGATCGGGCAACAGCAGCAATAAGGTGATCCCGCTGGAAACCAGGTTCGCAATGAAGGCATAACCAACGCCAATGGAAGGGTCGTACACCAGTCGGATCCAGGAGTCGGGATTTTGTGACACCATTCTTGGGGCCAGCCACAGGAAGAAAAAGTTCAGGGCAACATTGACCAGGACATTTACGATCTTAATGACAGAGAAGCGCAGGGCCTTATTCTTCTGCCGCAGGTAGGCGAAGGGAATGGCGGTGAAGGCATCGAGCGCCACGATGACAGAGAACATCATGATGTATTCCGGATGATTGCCATACTGGATAAGGGTGGCGAGGGGATTGACGAACAAAGCCACCAGCAATACAAACAGCGCCGAGGTGACCAAAAGGCTGACGACAGAGGTGCTGAAGACTTTCTTTAAATCCGGTTCCCTTTCGGCAAAGCGGAAAAAGGCCGTTTCCATCCCGTAGGTCAGCAGCACCAGCAGGAAGGCCATATAGGCATATAGCTCGGTGATCACGCCATACTCACCGGTGATGAAAACCCGGGTGTAAAAAGGAGTCAGCAGAAAATAATTCAACAGCCTCGGGACAATGGTTCCCATTCCATAGACGAGCGTTTGCCCGGCGAGTTTCCTGAGTGGGTTCAAGGTGAGATGATTGATTTGGTAAAGGTAGAAATAAGTTGACAGTGAATTTCGATTGGGCCGGGAGTATTTAGGGGGGGGGACGGAAATGAAAAACACTGATACGATTAATAACTCTCACGGACTAAGCCCAATTTACACCGGTTTTAAAATAAAAATCACTGATATAAAAGGTCAGGGACCCGGGATTGCATTTTCAGGCGGATGTAAACGGAGGCATCGGATTTTAGGAATATACAACTGACAATTTTGTTAGTTTTGAATTCACTAACAGATTACCTGAATAACTTTAAAACACAAGTGCCTGAAAAACAATGCTTCCTGTCGGATTGCCAGTGCAACAGGCAAATTAAACTGAAAAAGAAATTCCTAAATTATGACAGTAAAAAACAAGACAATAGAAACAGAGGCCAGCGTAATTGAATTTATTAATTCATTCGTTGAAAAAGAACAAAAGAAGCAAGACAGCTATCGCCTCATTGAACTTATGCGGGAATGGTCAGGGCATGAACCCAAAATGTGGGGGCCAACCATAATTGGATTTGGAAAGTATCATTATAAATACGCCAGTGGTCATGAAGGGGATGCCCCCTTAATTGGATTTTCACCGCGAAAAGCTGAATTCTCCCTGTATATCATCGATCCGGGTAAAGATAATTCCAAACTGCTTAACGACTTGGGAAGATATAAGATGGGCAAAGCCTGTATCTATTTCAAAAAACTTTCCGATCTGAACCTCGAGATATTGGAAAAGCTCAGTAAATCGACTATTAAGTACATTCATGAAAAGTACGGGGGTGCTGCCAAACGGACCAATGACCATTGACGACAAATGATGCCTGACAGATTGTTATTTATCGATACGGAGACGGGAGGCCTGGATCCAGGCAAGCATTCGCTCCTGTCATTGGCTATGGTTGTGTGGGAAAATGGAGAGATCATCGATTCGGAGGAGATCCTGATCAATGACGGACTACTTTCCGTCACCCCTGAAGCATTGACGGTGAACAAGATCGATATGGAAAATCACCTGAGAACAGCGGTCTCTTCCTCCGAAGGCATGGAAAAAATACTGGCCTTCATTGGCAAGCACTTTGCAGGGCGTGGAAAGATCACACTGGCCGGCCATAATGTCCACTTTGATGTCGGGTTCCTGAAAATATTTTTCACCCGAAACCAAAGGAATTTCAGCGACTATTTCTCGCACCGGATCATCGACACCTCTTCGATCCTCCATTATTTATTCCTTGCGGGAAGGACCAGGCAAAAAGCCGTTTCATCCGACGATGCTTTCAAACTCTTTGAGATCAAGGTCGAAGGAAGGCACACGGCCCTGGGGGATGCTGTCGCTACGGCGAAACTTTTTACGAAGTTGCTCCACCTGATCACATAGCTATCTTTGATTCATGCAAGGTTTTTTCCCATGCCTTATGATTGCCACAGATTCACAGAATATTTGGTGCTCCTCTCATATGGTAATCTGCGGATCTGTGGCATTTTAAAACATTTAAACTGTCCCTTCCGGGTTTTTTCTCCCTTGATGCGCCCACTTATTTCATCCATATGTTGATAATTTCCTTCCCTCTGTGAATACAAGAGTATGATAATCATTCCCAATAAAATCTATTTTTGAGAACCATATAACCCGGAATTAATCGATCATAAAAAGATGGCACAGCAATATTTAGATCATTCAAAAGCAATATTAACCTCCCATCGTTCCAATTTTAAAGGAGGCAGCAAAGGTTCGGGGATCATCTCCCTGTTCGGGTACCAGAATGTATATGATCTCAGGGAGGGGTATCCGTTGTTAACGACAAAAAAAATGGCCACGAGGTCCATGTTCCACGAAACCATCTGGTTCCTGAGGGGCGATACCAATATCAAATACCTGGAAGACAACAACTGCCCGATCTGGAGGCCTGATTCGTTCCAGGATAATCTCTCGGGGATGATCAAGGCAGGAATCTTTCCGGAAGGTCTTGTTAAATACTCCTCCGATTGGGACAAAGCGATGGAAGAATACGGCCAGCGGATACGGGAAGACGGGGAATTTGCCGCAAGATGGGGAGATGCCGGGCCCATCTATGGAAAACAATGGAGAAGATGGGAATATTATGACCATGAGAAAGGGACCTTTATCGAAATCGATCAGCTGGGGAAGATGATCTCGGGGCTGAAAAAGAAACCGACCGGTAAAAAGCACATTGTCGATTCATGGAACCCGGGAGATACCCCGAAAATGTCGCTGCCTCCATGCCATGTACTTTACCAGGCGACTGCCAATGAAGAAGGGGAGCTGGAATTACAGCTTTACCAGCGGAGTTGCGACCAGTTCCTGGGGGTCCCGTTCAATATCGCCAGTTATGCCGCGCTTACCCAGGTCATTGCGCAGGAAGCAGGCATGGTGCCCAAGACATTCATCCACACCTTTGGAGATGCCCATTTTTATACGAGTATCGGGAAGAGAACTCAATGGTACAAAGCGAATTTCAAGGAAGTGCAGCAAAGGATCAGAAATGTTTCTCAAAAGGAAGATTATTTGGAGGTTATCCAGTGGATTGATAAACATGCACCCAGCGACGGCAATGAAGAAAAATACGATCATGTGACGGCCATTCTCGAACAAATGTCGAGGGAACCCCGGCCCATGCCCAAGCTGCATATTGCTAAAAAACCATTTGATCAGCTGACGATAGATGATTTTGTCATAGAAGGCTATGACCCCCATCCCCCGATCAGAAGAAATATGTGTGTCTAAACAACACTGCTTTGGAAGAATCAGTCTTCGCCATTCCGACCAGCGAATTGTGGAAACTATTGGCCTATAATGAAAACGGGTTAATAAGGGGAAACAGCCATGATTTGAACCGGATTGTTCAGCATGGCCAGTTCCGGAAACGGAGTGAACTGGAAGAAGACCCTTCCTTTAAGCAAATCATTCCGTATGGAATCATCTCCCATGAGGAATTCTATTACCTGTTTACGAGGAAACCGGGACAGAGGGAGAAAAGGCTGCAATACAAGCTCCACCTGGGGGTGGGTGGCCATGTCAATCCCGGCAGTGCAATGGTGCCGGGGGATCAGTACCTGGTCAATGAATTGAAGAGGGAATTCATCGAAGAGGTTAAACCGTTCAATGGTTGCATGATCGAAGACATAGAATTTATCGGTTTCATCAATGACGAATCCATACCGGTCAGCCGTGTCCATATCGGGTTGTTGTATGATATCCATGTTTCCAATAAAAATCTTGCCGTCAATGAGCCGGAAAAGATGAAGGCTGAATGGATTGCAAAGGCGGATCTGGCAGATTATTATGAAAAAATGGAAACCTGGACCAGGATTGCCTTTGATCAGTATATCAGGAAAGGGGAATCGACAGGTTGATTGGCCAGGCATTGACTCCCCCTTACCGACCATCCGTGGGCCTTTTATAAAGTTCTGTTATTTCTTATATTTGGTACAGTATAAGTAATACGGCTATCTTCCTGTGAAGGGGCTGTAACAATAGCGTAATTAGACAGAGGTTATGTGTAACAGGGCAAAATTAAATTTTCCTTTTTTTTAATCCATTTGTTGCTATATATGGAAACTATATTATCTTTGCATTTTAATTTACATAATGATGATAGTGCATTTTAATGTTGTCTTTTTAAGAGAAGTCGAGATCTTTCTGACTTCCTTAGACATTAAAGCAAGAAACAAAATTGTTTTCAACATTGATAAAGCACGAATTATGCTCAATCCAAATTTATTTAAGAAATTGAATGATGATATTTTGGGAATTTAGAACAACCTTTCAATCAAATGATTATAGATTATTAGCTTTCTGGGATAAAACTGATAACCAAAACACACTGGTAATTTGTACTCATGGATTTATTAAAAAATCATAAAAAACTCCAAAATCAGAAATTCAAAAAGCATTGAAGATTAGATTAGAATATTTTAAAGGATAAACAATGACAAAGCAAACTCAACAAGGAATCACACTGGACCAATTCAAGGACAAATACATTGGTAAACGTGGTACCCCTGATCGGGATCAATATGAATTTGATTTAAAAATGGAAATTCTTGGGGAAATGATTAAAAAAACAAGAAAAGAGAGAAACATGACCCAGGAAGAATTAGGGCAATTAATTGGGGTCAATAAATCCGAAATTTCCAAACTTGAAAAAAATAGTCGGAATATGACTATAGGGACGGTAATCAAGATATTTCATGCACTAAGAACTAATGTTAAGCTCAAAATCGAATTAGAAGATCAAGAACTAAGCCTGACTTAATTTTTATTGCCCTGCTACACATAACAACCGCGCATCGCCCAGGCCGGTGATAAATAGCCACTAGACTTTCATAATTTATTTTCAAATAATAGTAATTTTTTATTGTTTATCAATAATTATTTATTATTTTTGCTGAATGATTAAAGTTTAAAATAGCCAATCATGGAAAAAGAAATCAGTCAAAAACTAAAACTGAGCAAATGGCTTTCTGTTCTAAGTATGCTCCTGGGTATCGCCTTAATGACTTATATGATTATGGTTGAAGAGGAACCCGGGGCTTCCCCCGGATTTTGATAATCCCTGGAATAATGTTGTTTATTATGAATCGATACTTAATTAAAAAATAATGCTATGAAACGAATCTCAATCATATTTCTTCAGGCAGTCATCGTGCTTATCGGCATTGTAACACTTGCCATTTTGATTCGCTTTCCCTTAACCGAAGGAAGAGCCGCAAACTTAGACTTGTTCCGTATTTACACTGACCCTTTTATCTTGTATGGATATGCAGCATCAATCGCTTTTTATGTTGCGCTATACAAGGCGTTCAAATTACTGGGGTACATCGGACAGAATAAAGTATTCTCCTCCGACTCTGTCAAGACCTTAAAGAGTATAAAGTATTGTGCGATCATACTGAGTATTTTAATTGTATTAGCTGGGCTATATATAAGACTATTTCATGATAAAGAAGACGATCCTGCCGGTTTTCTTGCTATGTGTATCGTAACTACTTTTGTTTCTATCGTAATAGCAACTGCTGCTGCCATATTTGAAAAACTCTTGCAGAAGGCAATAGATATGAAATCTGAAAATGACTTAACTATTTAAGATATGCCGATTATTGTAAATTTAGATGTGATGATGGCTAAGCGAAAAATTTCTCTGAATGAGCTTTCTGAAAAAGTTGAGTTGACGCTATCCAATCTTTCCATCCTTAAAACAGGGAAAGCAAGAGCCATTCGATTTAGTACTTTGGAAGCAATTTGTAAAGCACTAAACTGTCAACCAGGCGACATCCTGGAGTACGTAAATGACGATAATGCAACAACAAGCTGTTAATATTGCCAAATGGTGAAGTTTTCTAAGTAATGCCAAATGCAGGACCAGCTCTTCAGTTTATGGGAGCACTATCCAAAGCCGGCTTTTTATTAATCATAGAGAGAACCTGAATATTACCTTTCAAATGATAGACAGGAACAGGATATTCCAAATTGACAAAAAAAGAATTGCATTCTTTCTGATATTTATTTTTATGTTTATTCTGACAGAGATGGGCCGGAAAGTGTACAGACCGTACATCTATTCAAATGAAATCTTTGATTTCTGGATTGCAGACACAATCGGAAACTTAACCGGAACAATTGCGATAATCTTCTTCGAATTTGCAGGTTTTAACCCGAAACTCAAACAGGGGAGAATATTTTTAATGATTATCACTTTCGGTTTGATAGCATATGAACTGTTGCAATATTTTTCACCAAGAAGTATTCTGGACTGGAGAGATATGATTGCTACCTTAATTGCCGGATTAATTTCCTGGGGTATTTATGAAATTCTTTTTATAAAACTTAAAGAAAAAGAAAATACGCCACATAACAACATCTATCCTCAATAGCTAATAATTAAGCAAATTAAAAGAGTATTCCCCCTTGGATAATACGTACCGCAGGATAGTGACGCAGCCAACAAAACGGCTTCCGGATATATTTGTAAACCGTTATTTAATCTTAGGAGTGTACCTGCCAAGGCTCATTTGGATTCATCGTTCAGAACCCAGAATCCCCATCTCCCCTGCCGCTTCCTTCAGCACATCCACATCCAGCCCGTGCCCGATGCCGTTCTTTTCGCAATAATCAACCAGGGCAAAGGTGTTGAGGTTGCTCACCATGTGGTCGGCCGCCATGGGGCAGCCGCCAAAACCGCCGGTTACCGTGTCGAAGCGCCTGACTCCGGCTTTCCATGCCGCGTCAATCTTCGGGTATTCATCTCCCGGCAGGGAGTGGAAATGGGCCCCGAATTCCACATCGGGAAACGACCGGATCACCCGCTCAAATACTCTCGTAATGGTGGCGGGGTCCACATCGCCCATGATGTCCGACAACGGGATGACCCGATGCCCAAGCTCGTACAGGTAGCCCGCGAATTCTTCGATGATCCCCGGGTCCCATGGATCGCCGTAGGGATTTCCGAATGACATCGACAGGTAGACGATCAGCCTTTTCTGATGCTGCTCACAGACTTCCATAATGTCGTGTATGGTGCCTTTGGCCTTGTTGACGTTGGAATTGAGGTTGCGCTTCAGGAAGGTCGGGGAGGCGGAGAAAGGGAAGAGCAGGTCGTCGACCTGAAGGTCAAACTTTGAATTTTTAATTTTTAATTTTAAATTATCGGGATCTGGCCGGCAGTTTGAAGTCCCATGCCTTGCCGCCCTCATCGCTCCGCGTTTGTTGACTACCAGTAACATAATCCGGGATTTGCATCCGGTAAGGTCGAGACCGCGAAGCACCTGCGTGGTGTCGGCCATCTGCGGGATCACCTTTGAAGACACATAACTACCAACCTCAACGGTGTCGAAACCGGCCAGCAGCAGCCTATTGATAATCCGTACCTTGGTTTCGGTCGGGATAAAATGTTTGATGCCCTGGAAGGCATCTCTCGGGGTCTCGATTATTTTAAGTTCAAAGGGCAAAGGGTTAAGTTGAAGTTATAAATGGCAAAGTTATGAACAGGACGGGTATATTTTGTCATTTCGTCGATAAACAATAAAAACATTTTATGGAAGGACCAATTTACAAGAAAACGATAGGGTTTTCGATCAAACTGATGGATTTGTACAAAGAACTACTTAAAGGTCACGAGTACATACTTTCCAGGCAAGTGATACGGGCCGGAACAAGTATCGGGGCCAATGTTCAAGAGGCTACTGCGGCATCCAGCCGGCGGGATTTTATAAATAAGATGTCCATCGCGGCTAAGGAAGCTAAAGAAACACGTTACTGGCTGACGGTTTTATCTGAGGGAAAGCTGATAGAATATAATTTTGATAGTTTAATGACAGAGATTGATGAAATTATCAAAATTTTGAGCAAAATCATCATCACCGCGAAAAATAACTTGGGCAAAAAAATATCAAACTAGTAAACTAAACAACCTCAACTTATCCCTTTACCCTTTGAACTTTGAACTTTACTTCATGTGTTTCGGTATCCTTCCGTTCCGGATGGTCTCCGAACGAAGCCTTCTGCCTACGATCCGTTCCACCATGGCACCGATCTTGAGTACCCGGTCGATGTCCAGCCCGGTGTCGATGCCCATTTCGTCCATCATTACCACCATATCTTCCGTGGGAACGAGCCCGACGATCATGGGATCTTTGTAATAATAGTCCCCGGTGCCGGGAACGGGCACGCCATCCACGAAATTGGCCGGCTGGCCGCCAATCCCGCCCATGGTGGACTCATAGTTGGTCATTCCGGCCTGGAGAGCTGCCAGCACATTGGCCAGTCCCCAGCCACGTGTGGTATGGAAATGGACAATGTGCTTATCCGGCGAGCCAAAGGCGTCCAGCAGCATGGAATAGTAACGATAAACACGGTCCGGTGAAGCCGATCCGTCATGGTCGGCATGTTCCACATCGGTACAACCGATATCGAACCAGCGTTTCGCGAATTCTATGGCTGTTTTCATCTCGGTCGGTCCTTCTATGGGGCAGCCCCAGATAGTGCTGACCGTGCCATTCACTTTCATCCCGGCCTCCCGGGCCATCGGAACATATTTTTCGGCCATCTTAAAATAATCTTCGATGGATATCCCGGAGTTGGTCCGGTGATGCGACTCACTGGTGCTGACCATCAGCAGGATACGATCGGGGCCCCAGCCTTCCTTCCGGGCCTCGATAGCCCTCTCGATCGCTTTCTCGCGAATGGTGATCGCTGTCAGTTTGGTATCCGGCAGTATATGAGCCACTTTTTTACTGGTCCGGAGCTTTTTAAAAAGTTCATCCGCATCCTTAAACTGAGGCATGCCCTTCGGGTTGCCGAAATTGGTCACTTCGATATGCCTGAAACCGGCCAGGAGCAATTCTTCTGCCAGCCAGAGCTTGGCTTCCGTTGGGATGAACTTCTCTTCATGCTGGAATCCGTCGCGGACGGTAATATCGCCGATGGTTACTTTTTTGGGGTAATTCATAGGAATCTTAATGTTGAATTTTGAATGGTTAAGGGTCGGGTTGGGTTTCCCGGTTCTAAAATAATCAAAAATTTGAATCCATACTATAAATGCCGCAGATTCGCAGATTACTTTGCCCGTATTAGTGTAAATCCTTATCCGCTTTGTGGTTATTACAGTGTCAGAATAAGTACGAAGATTGATATCTTTGGTGAACCAAACTCAAGGCATGATGATTACCTACAGCAATTGCCCGCTATGTCAATCGGATAAAATTTCAAAAAGGCTGAAAACGCAAGATTTCATGCTATCAAAAGAGGAATTCGAACTCTGGGGATGCGACAATTGCGGATTTGTTTTTACTCAAACTATTCCATCCACCGAAGAGATCGGAAAATATTACCAGAGCCAGGATTATATCTCCCATTCGGATACAAATAAAGGCCTTATGAACCGGCTTTACCATCTCAGCCGCCAGGTTATGCTCCGGATGAAATGGCGGATGATCCGAAAAGTGAAAAAAAATGGCCGCTTGCTCGATATAGGTTGCGGTACCGGATATTTTCCCGGGTTCATGAAGCTGAAAGGTTTCGAAGCAACCGGGGTAGAAACAGATCCCAAAGCCAGGGCATTTGCCGAGAAGGAATTCAATGTGAAAGTTTTCTCGCCTGAAGAATTTATATTAAAAAAGATCGATGGAGGATTTGAAGTCATCACTCTCTGGCATGTGCTGGAGCATGTTCATGACCTTGACCTGTATTTGGAGCGGATAAAGGAATACCTGGCACCTGGCGGCGCCCTGGTGATTGCCCTGCCGAATTGCAATTCGTTGGATGCCAGATTTTATAAGGAACACTGGGCGGGTTATGATGTCCCCAGGCACCTCTGGCATTTCACGCCATCGACGATGAAGAAGCTGGCTGAAAAACATGGCCTGCAAATCCTTAAGTTGAAGAGGCTGCCGTTGGACCCCTTTTACAATTCCATGCTGAGCGAGAAATATAAACGAAACCGGTTATATATGTTTGCCGGATTGATCATCGGGAAACTGGCCTACCTGGAAAGCCTGTTCAGCCTGAAAAGATCGAGTTCACTGGTTTATTTTTTAACCACGAAGGTGAAGAATGTTTACCACTGAGCCCCTTGCATAACATCCTGATATCTTCATGAGGTTCATCGACTTATGACAAACCACCAAATCATAGCCTTCATCATCGGCTCGGTGCTGATCGTCCTGTTCTCCTGGTTCGTTTCCATCCGGGAGAAGCGCTACCACGGAATCCCGCGATTCTTCGCCTTCGAAGGTCTCTTGCTGCTGGGACTGCTGCAATGGCCCTTGTGGTTCAGAGACCCCTTTAGCCCGCTTCATCTGGTGTCATGGTTCCTCCTGGCCGCGTGCCTGTATTATGTCATAGCGGCTATGCTGCTGTATTTCCGTCATGCCAGTCCGGACGTCAATTTCGAGAATTCCACGCGGCTGGTCACTACCGGGCTCTACCAATATATCCGCCACCCCATGTACGCTTCTTTGTTATTATTGGGCTGGGGTATGTTTCTGAAGGACATCAATCTTATAACCGGATCGCTCATCTGCCTGATTACCATATCTTTATATTTCACATGCAAGGTGGAGGAAAAGGAGATGATCAAACGGTTCGGCAGGGATTACGCACAGTATATGAAAAGAACGAAGAAATGGATACCGTGGATCATTTGAGAGTTCAAAGATCAAAAGGCAAAGTTCAAAGATGAGTTTTTATTTCATAGTTTATGTTTAGTGGTTATCACGAATTCAACTTTGAACTAAACACTTTACACTTAACTTTGAACTTTGAACTTTGAACTTTGAACTGTTATGAGTTGGTTTTATCTCATCATTGCCGGTGCATTCGAAATCGGATGGCCGCTGGGATTCAAGTTGTCGCAAACGACTCCCTATAAATTTGCATGGATCGCTTTTTCTGTTATCGCTATGGCGCTCAGCGGTTTATTCCTCTGGCTGGCGCAAAGGACCATTCCCATGGGCACGGCCTATGCAGTATGGACGGGCATCGGCGCCGTCGGGGCGTTCCTTGTAGGTATCATCCTGTTCAAGGATCCGGCAACGGTGATGCGGATCGTCTCAGTCCTTCTGATCGTGGCGGGGATCGTGGGATTGAAGATGGCCGGTTAAATTCTGTGGAGCTCTGTGTAGAACACTGTGGCTATCTGTGTGAAATTATTTTTTCTCACAGAGTACACCGATAAATCCACAGAGAACACAGATATTATTTTAGACGTTCATCTACTTTAATATTATGAAAAGAAAAATCTCATTTTATTTACTGATTAGTCTTACAATCCTTCTTGCCTGTCAGCAAATCCGGATAAATCTTTCCGAAGACCAGCTCATAGCTGAAAAGATCAAATCGGAATTTCTGCGTTCCTGGGATTCTTACAAGGCTTATGCCTGGGGGCACGATGTGCTGCTCCCCATTTCCAGAAGTTATATGGACTGGTACGAGCACCCGCTCGGCATATCCCCAATCGATGCATACAGTACCATGAAAATCATGGGATTTGACCAGGAAGCCGCGCAGGTACAAAAGTATGTTACCGATACACTGGATTTCCACCGGGACCAGTTCGTGAAAACTTTTGAGGTCAATATCCGTGTACTCGGAGGCCTGGTGGCGATGTACCAGTTTACCGGGGATAAAAAAGTACTCGAGAAGGCTGAAGATCTTGGGAGAAGGCTGCTTCCGGCCTATGGCACAGCCACCGGTATACCGGCTTACTGGGTGAACCTGAAAACCGGGGTTCTCAAAGGAGATACGGTAAACCTGGCGGAAGGAGGATCGAGCCTGGTCGAGATGGGGATGCTGAGCCGGTTCACAGGCAACCCGGTGTATTTCGAGGCAGCGAAGAAAGCCAGCCTGGCCATACATGACCGGAGGTCATCCCTTGGACTGGTGGCGGAAAATATCAATGTACAGACCGGGGAATGGGTAGACAGTATCAGCCATATCGGCTGTTGCATCGACAGTTATTATGAATATCTTCTGAAAGGATCGGTCCTCTTCGACGACGAGGAGCTCAGGAAGGCCTGGGCTGAGAGTCTTAATGCCATACAAACGTATATAGCCGACGAGGTGGATTCCAGTCTTTGGTATGGCCAGGTTCACATGGAAACGGGGGAAAGGATCAACCGGACTGTAACATTATACGATGCTTATTTTCCGGCTGTGCTGGCCCTTGCAGGAGAGCCGGAAAGCGCCGCCAGGTACCAGGATTCGTGGAACTCATTATGGATGCAATATGGTCTGGAACCGATGGTATATGATTACGGGAAGAAAGAAATTCTGCATCCGGGGTATAACCTGAATCCCGAGATCATAGAATCGGCCTATTACCTGTATCATTTTACAGGAGATGAAAAATACAAGGAGATGGCGAAGCGCTATTTTGAGGATATCATGAAGTATTGCCGTACAGACGCGGCATTTACGAATATCAAAGACATCCGGACCAGGGAACAGAGAGACCATATGGAGACTTTCTTTCTGGCAGAGACGATGAAATACCTGTATCTGGTTTTTGCTGATCCGGAAGGAATCAATCCGGATGAGTGCATTTTTTCGACGGAGGCGCATCCATTTTGGAAGAGGACAGGACCTCACAGGTGACCTCACAGGTGACCTGTGAGGTCCTGAATCCAATTTTTATCGCTACATTTGCCTTCATTCATTTTTGAATCCAAATAAAAATGAAAGTTCCCGGGTCCTTAATTGACAAGAAGAGACGCCTGTTCGTCGCACTTACCGGGATTTTCATTGCCAATGCACTCATCGCTGAAGTCATAGGCGCCAAGATCTTCTCCCTTGAAACCCTGCTGGGAATTGAACCGCTCGGACTCCCATTCTTATTTGACAGTACGCTCGACCTGAACATGAGCGTCGGTGTGCTGATCTGGCCACTGGTTTTCGTGTTATCCGATATCATCAATGAATATTTCGGAAGACAAGGGATTCGAAGGGTCAGTTTTTTCACAGCGGGGCTCATCGCCTACGCTTTCTTCGTCATCTTTTTCGCAACCCGGATGCCGGCAGCCGAATTCTGGATTAACAACAACGCCTTGGATGCCCGGGGAAATCCTTTCAATATCGATCTGGCCTACACCAAAATCCTTGGCCAGGGTATGGGTATCATCATTGGGTCACTGGTAGCATTCCTGGTCGGGCAACTCGTGGATGCCTATACATTTCATTATTTGCGCCGGATGACCGAACATAAGAAATTATGGCTGAGGGCGACTGGATCCACGGTAGTATCTCAGCTCATCGACAGTTTCCTGGTGCTGTTCATCGCCTTTTACCTCATTGGGAACTGGACCTTTGAGCAAGTCATATCCGTTGGGGTGATCCAGTATCTTTACAAGATCACCCTGGCCATCATCCTGACCCCGGTCATTTACCTTGCCCACCACTGGATTGACCGATATCTTGGGAAAAAGGAATCATACGAACTTATGGAAGAAGCTAAAACATTATGAATGCAGCCCCTCTGGTCATAGGCGCCATTGCCCTCTTTGTGCTGGCTTACCGGTTTTACTACAGTTTCGTCATGGCAAAGGTTCTGACACTTAAGGATTTACAATCCACACCCGCACACCGGATGTACGATGGGCAGAACTATTATCCCATGTCCAAGTGGGTGCTCTTCGGCCACCATTTTGCGGCAATCGCCGGGGCAGGTCCGCTGGTCGGGCCGGTGCTGGCCGCCCAGTTCGGCTACTTCCCCGGATTTCTGTGGATGGTGCTCGGTTCCATCCTGGCCGGCGCCATGCACGACGTGGTCATCCTGGCGGCATCGGTGCGGCACGATGGCAAATCGCTGGCCGAGATAGCCCGTGCAGAAGTCAGCCGGTTCAGCGGCGGGATTGCTTCCCTGGCCATCCTCATCATCCTCGTGGTGGCGCTTGCCGGAATGGGCCTGGTTGTGGTGAATGCCCTGGCGGAAAGCACCTGGGGCACTTTTACCATCGCCCTTACCATCCCCATCGCGGTCTTCATGGGATTCTGGATGTTCAAATTCCGGAAGGGCAAGACCGGCGAGGCCACCGTTATGGGTGTGATCATGCTCAGCCTGGCCGTCATTTACGGGAAATACATTCCCAACTCTCCCATTGCCGATTGGTTCGAACACGATCGCCATGCCCTGACCATCCTGATCGCCGCTTACGGCTTCCTGGCTTCCGTATTGCCCGTATGGGTGCTGCTCTCACCCCGTGATTACCTGAGCTCCATCATGAAGCTGGCCGTTGTGGCCATGCTGGCCGTGGGGATCATCATCGTGATGCCCGAAATGAAAATGCCGGCTTTCACCCCGTTCATCCACGGAGGAGGTCCCATCATTCCAGGGACGCTGTTCCCTTACCTTTTCATTACCATCGCCTGCGGAGCCGTGTCGGGATTCCATTCCATCGTCAGCTCCGGCACCACACCCAAAATGCTCAGCGAATTGAAACACATCAAGTTCGTAGCGGTGGGATCGATGCTGTCGGAAGGTGCGGTGAGCGTGATGGCGCTGATCGCTGCAGCCAGCCTCTACCCGCTCGATTATTTCGCCATCAATGTGCCCGTGGAGAAGTTCCAGCAGATCCTGCCGATGCTGCAGAGCATGGGGTTCACCGAGTCGAACCTGGAGACGCTTTCCAGAGAGGTCGGCGAGAACATTGCCGGGCGGACCGGCGGGGCCGTGTCGCTGGCCGTGGGAATGGCGCAGATCTTCTCAGCTATTCCAGGGCTGGAAAAGCTGATGTCGTACTGGTATCATTTCGCCATTATGTTCGAGGCGTTGTTCATCCTGACCATCATCGACGCAGGGACGAGGATCGCGCGATTCGTGCTGCAGGAGGCGCTGGGCAAAGTCTACGCCCCGTTCGGCCGGACCAACTGGCTGCCTGGTAACCTCTTCACCAGCTTCCTGATCGTTTTCGCATGGGGCTATTTCGTGTACACCGGGAGCGTGAGCACCATCTGGCCCATGTTCGGCACCGCCAACCAGTTGCTCGCCTGCCTGGCCCTGGCCGTAGGCACATCGTATATTTTCAACACCGGAAAAGGAAAATATGCCTGGGTCACTATCGTGCCGATGATCTTTGTGGGCGTTACCACCCTGACTGCCGGGACCCTGAATATCAAGAACCTCTTCCTGCCACAGATCGCACAATCCGGAACCATGGTGCAGGGTAGCGTAAACCTGGTACTGACCATCATCATCATGTTTTGCGTGGTGGCGATCCTGGCGGATGCCGTGCCGCGTTGGTTCCGCGTTACCAGAGCGGAGAGCCTGCGGCAATAATTTAATGTTCCGGTGCTTCGCACCTGGGAAATTCTGTTTGTAATCGTTCGTGCTACTAATATTTCGCGGCTCCACCGCTACAAAGCTTAATCGCCTTCGGCGAATTTCTTCTTATCTCCTTTTCCCCTTGTTTCCTTTTCCACTTTTCCACTTGTCCGTGCTACCAATATTTCTCGGCTCCGCCGCTCGTCGCAAGCTCCTCGGGACAGGTCGCCAACCGCCGACCGCGAACTGCGAACTGCGAACTGCCAACTGCCAACTTTTTTTTACCTTTATCCCAAACTTTCCACCATGCGCCGACCCAGGATGAGATTCCACGTGAGTTACCAGATGATCGTCTGGGGACTGGTCACCATTGCCATTATCCTGGCGGGCGGCTTCCTGATCATTTCCTACATCTACCGGTTACAGGACCAGACCACCGCCCTGATCGACCAGAATGTGCGCAGCGCACGGACCGCCAAGGAGCTGACGCTTTCGCTTTACGACATCCGCGCCGCTTCACTGACCTACCTGTTCGACCGCAGCCCGGAACGGATCGCGGCACTGGATACCAAACAAACCGATTTCCTCCTGCTGCTCGACGATGCCAGGGCCTCCGCCAATTCGCCGGAAGAAGTCCAGATGCTGCAACAGATCACCGCATTGTTTTCGAATTACCAGCAAACCCTCACAAATGCGCTGGAACTGCACCGAAGAGGCTACATCGGCCAGCCCAACAAGCTGATCGTCCACGCCAGCCAGGACCTGATCAACACGATCGAGGAAAAGACCAACGCCTTCCTGGCAAGCAACGAAACAGCCCAGGCTGCCTATGAGGAAACCATCCGCAAGAACGACAACATCATCCGCACGGCCATGTATGCCATGGGTTTCGGCGGGATCCTGATGGGGCTGATCCTGGGCTGGCTCATCGCCCGCATCATCCTCAACCCGATCTACCGACTGGTGCTTAAAGTGAGGGATGCTGCCGGCTCTGAAATGGTGGAACATATTAAGATGTCGCCCGGAAAGGAACTCGAGGAGCTCGACCTGCACATCAACCGGATGATCAGCCGAATCAACCAGGCTCACGAAGACCTGCAGAAGAACCGGGAGTTACTGGAACGGTCCAGCAAACTGGCCGCGATTGGAAAGATTGCGCCGGCGCTGGCCCACGAGATCCGCAATCCGCTGACGGCCGTTAAGATGCTCATCTACGCCATGATGGAAGAGCCGGATCTGAACGAAGAAAAGAAACATGACCTGGAGATCATCACGCATGAAATTGCCAGGGTTGAAGGTTTCCTGCAAAACTTCCTCAAGTATGCCCGGCCTGCCAAACCTCAAATGCAGACTGTGGAAATCATTCCGGTGATCCAGGAGACCCTGCAATTAATGCATCCACGCTTCAAGCAGGGAAACATCAAAATGACCGAAATCCATGAGAAAGGCAATCTGAAGCTCAGGGTAGATCCGGACATGATCAAACAGGTTGTGATGAACCTGGTACTCAACGCGGTGGAATCAATGGGCCAGGATGGCGAACTGACCGTAGCGACCAATATCCTGAAAGACAATCCCGACATCCCAATCTTCAGGATTTCTATCATCGACAGCGGTCCCGGGATCCCGGATGAAATACGGGAATCGATGTTCGATCCCTTTGTGAAAGGCAAGGATCAGGGCATCGGGCTGGGGCTTTCGATCTCACAGCGCATCGTTGAGCTTCACCACGGCTGGATCACCGCTACGAACAACAACAAAAAAGGCGCTACTTTTACTGTTCATCTTCCATTGAAAAGCTAAGTGATGGAAAAGAAAAAGATCCTGATCGTCGATGACGAAGATATCGTAAGGTATTCTTTCCGGAAATTATTTCGAGATCCCGGTTGCGAGATCATTGAGGCCGCCAATGGCCTGGAAGCTTTATCGGCCATCAAGAAAGAGAAACCAGACCTGGTCCTGATGGATATCGAAATGCCCGGTCTGACCGGACTGGAAGCCATACAGCGGGTAAAAGCCACCGATCCCGGGCTACCTGTTATCATCATGACGGCTTACGGCACCTCCGAACGCGTTATTGCCGCCATGAAGTACGGCGCCTTCGAATACCTGGAAAAGCCGTTCGACATGGCCAGGTTAAAGGCAGTCATCACCGAAGCCCTGGAGATGAAACGCTTCACCGATGAAGATGACCGGTTGGAGATCCGGCCGGCAGATACGCACACCGGGGAGCAGATCATCGGGATGAGCCCGGCCATCAAAGAGGTATACAAGATGATCGGCAAGGTGGCGGGGAGCGACGCCAGTGTTCTGCTAAGTGGGGAAAGCGGTACCGGGAAGGAATTGATGGCCAAAGCCATCCATCGGTACAGTGACCGCAGCGACAAACCATTCATCGCCATAAATTGCGCTGCTATACCCGATACCCTTCTCGAAAGCGAACTGTTCGGCTATGAAAAAGGTTCGTTTACCGATGCCTCACACAGCAGGGAAGGGAAGTTTGAAGCAGCCGACAAAGGCACCCTTTTCCTCGATGAAGTGGCCGATATGAGCCTGCCACTCCAGGCTAAACTGCTGCGTGTGTTGCAGGAAGGAACTTTCGAGAGGATTGGCAGCAACAAAACGATAAAAGTCGACGTACGGGTTATTTCCGCTACCAATAAAAACCTGGAAAATTGCATCGCCAACAGGTCATTCCGGGAAGATCTCTATTACCGGCTGAAAGTCATCACCATCACCCTTCCGCCACTTCGTGTCCATACAGAAGATATACCGCTTCTCACCAATTATTTCCTAAGCCGTCATTGCCAGGAGATGAAAAAACCATTGGTGACCGTACCTCCTGAGACCATGGAGATCCTGATGCATTACCGCTGGCCCGGCAATGTCAGGGAACTGGAGAATTTACTGAAAAGGGCGCTCTTACTCAGCAAGAGCAATGTGATCACTCCGGATCTTCTCCAGAAGGAATTGTCGTCTTCCAAACCTGTTGAACAGGAATTTACTTCGGGGAATATTCACCGGTGGATACCAGAAAACGTGGAAGACTATGAAGGCAGACTGTTTAAACACGTGATTGACCAGGTTGAAAAGGAACTGATCATCCGGGCATTGTCGAAAATGCACGGCAACCAGGTCAAAACTGCCAAATTACTGGGCATATCAAGGGCAATGCTGCACGAGCGTATGGAAAAATTCGGGATAAAGTGATAGAATAAATCTGCGCAAAATTCAGTCAATGGTGCATTTTTTTCATACAACATCCTCTGATTAAAATCTTAGGATCCAAATTTATTTTCTCTTATTGCCTGATTATCTTCATTTTACAACTAAACAGACAACTTTGGCACGCCGTTTGATCATTGGGGAGCGACATTAAAAAAATGAAATTTTAAGTTTAACCTCAAACAATAAAAAAAATGAAAAATGTTCTTTTAACAATCGTTGCTCTCGCTGGTTTAGCAGTTGTTTTCACCAGCTGTGCCAAACTTCCCGAAATGGAAATGACCAACGCAAAGGCTGCTATTGAAGCTGCCAAGGCTGCTGAAGCTGACCGTTACATTCCTGCCGAATTCCGCGCACTCCAGGATTCTCTGAATGTTGCTCTTACCGAAGTTGAAAACCAGAAATCCAAATTCGCTTTATTCCGCAGCTACAAGAAAGCTACCGCTAAGCTCAACAACGTGATCACCCTCGGAAATACCGTGAAAGAAAACGCCGGTATCAAGAAGGAACAGGTAAAAGCCGAAGCACAGCAAGTTCTTGCCGAAGCTACCACGATGATCACCGAAACCAAGGACCTTTTTGCCAAAGCCCCTAAGGGTAAAGGCACCAAGGAAGCTCTCGAAGCTATCTCCAGCGACATCGCCCTCGTAGAAGCCAGTCTCGCTGAAGTTTCCACCCTGGTAAACAATGGCGATTTCCTGACCGCTCTCGACAAAGCCAAAGCGGCAAAAGACAAAGCCATGTCGCTGAAGACCGAGCTGGAAGAAGCAATTGCAAAGAAAGGCAAGTAATCAGCAATTTTCACTTCAATAAATTCTGCTTAATTTTGAATTTTTTGAACTGTAAAATACTGAAAATCTATCAAACATCGTTTTAACTGAAGGCCCCGGTCATGCTGATGCATCTGCCGGGGTCTTTAGTAATTAAAAAAAAGGAAAAATTCATGAGGACGAAAAAAGGCAGAAGAAGATTGAGAAGGCTGATTGCAACAGTGATAGCTCTTTCCTTTTTTACCCTGGCTGTATTCGGGGTACTGCTTTTATCCTCAGCCAAACCTCCGCTGGACGTTGTAAACCAGTGCCAGTATGAGATCAGTCGTGCCCGCGATGCCGAAGCTGCCAAATATGCCGCGGAGACCCTCCTGGAAGCTGAAAGCAAATACGATCTCGCTATTAACGAATGGAAATACCAGAACGAAAGACTTTTCTTTGTCCGCCGTTATCAAAAAATGATCGGCCTGGCCATGGATGCTTCGGCAAAAGCCAGGGAAGCCACCGAACAGGCCATGCATGTGAAAGATTCACTGGAATCAGATCTTGCTTCGAAACTGAAAGTTGTTGAGCACAAAGTCGAACACTATGAAGACTATTATGCTCACCTGCCATTGTCGGGTACAACCCGGCAAAACTTCACCTCAGCCAAGCTCCGGTACCTGGAATCCAAAGAAGCATATGAAAGAGGTGATTATAAGCAGGTTAGCATAAACCTCGAAATTGCCAGCCAATTAATTACCAAATCCGTCAACGAAGCCCATACATTTTTATCGGATTATTTCAAAGACCTGTCCAAATGGCGGAGATGGGCTGATGAAACCATTGCCTGGTCCAGGAAAAACAATGCGCATGCCATTCTTGTCGATAAATTCGCTCACAGGTTATATGTATATCATGGAGGCAAGCTGAAGAGAGAATTTAAAGCGGAACTGGGGCCTTACTGGATAGGTGCCAAGCAATTCCGGGGAGATAAAGCTACACCGGAAGGCAAATATCATGTTACAAAAAAGAAGAGCCGACGGGAAACAAAATATTACAAAGCATTGTTGATTAATTATCCGAATGAAGAAGACAAGGCCCGTTATAATACCAATGTGAAAAATGGAAAGATCCCCCGAAGGGGTATTGGCAACCTTATCGAAATTCACGGGGACGGGGGCAAAGGCATGAATTGGACCGATGGTTGCGTTGCACTGACCAACGAGGACATGGACCGCCTGTTTGAAATGTGCGGACCCGGCACCCCGGTCACCATTGTCGGCTCGATGAAAAGCCTTCAGGAAGTTAACGGATTTTAATCTACATTTGAACCACAGGATTTAGATAATTATGCAGGAAAGAACTTCAGAGTGGGACATGACAGTTGAGCAGCAAACAGCACCGGATCGTCCTTCAATTGGCCATACATTTCTCAAGGTAATGGTCGTCTTCTTTTTTGGCATTCTCTTTTCTTTATTGCTGGCCTGGCCGGTTTTCACCAATTTCAGCAAGATCCAGGAAATGGCTCTCAAATTCAAACCCAAAGCTGAATTAAAGGCTACTGCTGCCAGGATCGGGGTTGAAAACCTCGGGACTTACAAATCAACATTGGAGAAGGAGCTTGCCGACATCAATAAAAAACTGGAATCTTTCAAGCCCAAGGGTTATTATCTGATTGTGAACACCACCGGTAATGATTTCACCCTGATGAACGGAAATGAAGTTAAGCTGACGGGACAGTGTTCCACGGGAAGTTACACGGTGCTGCAGGCCGGAGAAAAGAAGCAATGGATATTTGCTACTCCCAGAGGCCAGTTCAAGGTAAGAAACAAAAAAACAGAACCGGTCTGGAAAAAGCCGGACTGGGCATTTGTAGAAGAAGGCAAACCAGTTCCTTCTGCCAATCATCCTTCGAGATTTGAGTATAATGTGCTGGGTGATTATGCCATGGAACTTGGCCAGGGTTACATGATCCATGGAACGCTGTATAAGAGATTCCTGGGACTGCCTGTTACACATGGCTGTATCCGCATGGGCGACGACGATCTTGAGACTGTTTATAAATCTATGCAAATAGGCTCAAAAGTCTATATTTATTAACCAATCCAACAGAATGAGCCATACGGACTTAAGAAACGGTCATGCCGATAAGAACCGCCGAAAAGGCGGCATTGGGGGATTTTTCAGATGGTTTGGGCGGAACCGCAGGATACAGGTGATCTTCCTGTTACTGGTAATCTCTTTACCGGTATTTATGGTAATTTATGGAATAATCCTGCCTGCCAGGAACTATAAACCCAGCACAGCGACAGGGACCTCATCGATAGAGCCAGGCCAAAACGGTAATGTCAGCCTGTCAGGTGAAGCTGAAGCTGCTGTTAGAACGATCATACGACTGGAAAATGAGAAGGCCTACCAGGCAGCCAGGCTATCTTTGTCGGGCAAAGATTCGGTTTATTTTGTACTGAGCATTCCTGATAGCGCCATTATACTTGAAATTAAAGGGGTACCTGTCAGGGTGAATAAATTTGCCGGGTTTGAGATCAGTAACCGGTTTGCCCTGATCAGCCATGAAAATCTGCTTCCCTGGATTTCGGAACCCTTTTTACTGGAAAGGGATCTTTCGACCATTCCAAAATCTCCGATAGTGGTGAAGCAAGCGCCAAAGGATACAGTCGAGGCACAGAAGGCTTCGACTGCACCGGCTCCACCGGATTCGACAGACGTTTATTACACCTTATATTTTGACCGGAATTTGGTGATTGAAGTGGAACAGGCCAATCCACAAGGCAAGGGCAACATTCAAAAAGTCCAGGATTATCTTGATTTCAAGAGAAAAGAAGACCGCATGTCGGTCATTCAGACTTTAAAGAATCCCCAGCAGGTCAATCAGCCTTTACAGATCCGGATCGTATTGAACGCTGATGATGCCAAAGCCATTTTCAGGGCCATTCCGGAGAATTCTCATCTTATTTTAAGGTTATAGGGGATTACATTACAAAATCATAGGGCAACGGCGTTTTTAGTCGGAAACGCTGTGTTCATAAGCTTTTGAAACATGTACTACCACTATAGTGGTAGTACGTTTTTTTATATCCCCCTGCATTCTGAAAAAATCCCTATATTTAAACGCGAATTTACCCAGTTACCTAAATCTTTAATACCTTCTGCCTTGTTTCGTATTGAATCTAAAATTGATCCAAATTCCCCGGAATTTCAAAACAACAAATCCCAATTCCTCAAAATCCTGGAAGAATACCGCGCAATCCTTAATAAAATAAGGCATGGCGCCCCTCCAAAAGCGATTGAAAGACACAAACAGAGAGGTAAACTGCTGGCCAGGGAACGGATTGACCTGCTGATCGATCCCAATACTCCTTTCCTTGAACTTTCGCCGATGGCCGCATATGGTGAATATGACAACCAGTTTCCCTCTGCAGGAATTATAACTGGAATTGGTGTTATCCATGGCCGGGAAGCCCTTATCATTGCCAATGATGCCACTATCAAGGGAGGTACCTATGTCAAAGAAACCATTACCAAGCATGTCAGGGCTCAGCAAATAGCCATGGATAACCATCTCCCATGCGTATATATGGTAGACTCCGGTGGAATCTTCCTCCCGGAACAATCGAAAGTCTTTGCCGACAGGTTTCATTTCGGCCGCTTCTTCTACAACCAGGCCAGGCTCTCCGCCATGGGCGTGCCTCAGATAGCCATTGTGATGGGTTTTTGTACTGCAGGAGGAGCATACGTACCGGCCATGAGCGACGAAACCATCATTGTCAAGGAGCAGGGCACAATTTATATTGGTGGCCCTCCCCTGGTAAAAGCCGCTACAGGAGAAGTCGTTACACCGGAAGAACTCGGAGGTGCATATGTCCATACATCTATCTCAGGTGTGGCCGACCACCTGGCAGAAAACGACCGTCATGCCATTCAGATCTGCCGGAATATCTTCCAGACGCTGGAGAAAAAAGACCGGCAAATCCTGGAGACAAGCCCCATCGAAGAACCCTACTATGATCCGGAAGATCTATATGGCATTGCCCCTATCGACTTCAAGAAACCTGTGGATGCCCATGAGATCATTGCCCGAATAGTCGATGGCAGTAAGTTCCAGGAATTTAAAACACGCTATGCCCCGACCCTGGTGACCGGATTCGCCAATATCATGGGATATCCCGTTGGAATTCTTGCCAACAATGGCGTCCTGTTTTCAGAATCATCACTGAAAGGTGCCCATTTTATCGAGCTGTGCACCCAGCGCAAGGTACCGATCCTTTTCCTGCAAAACATCACCGGGTTCATCGTCGGAAAACAGTATGAACACGGTGGAATTGCCAAAGATGGCGCCAAGTTCGTGCATGCTGTGGCCAATGCCGAAGTGCCAAAGTTCACGGTTGTTTTCGGTGGTTCATTCGGTGCCGGAAATTATGCCATGGCAGGCCGAGGATATGACCCCAGGCTGCTGTTCATGTGGCCCAACTCCCGGATCTCCGTCATGGGCGGTGAACAGGCCTCGCACGTCCTGATACAGGTTAAGGAGGAGCAACTTAAGGCTCAGGGACAGGAGATGAATCCGGAGGAGCGGGAAAAACTCAGGACCGAGATCCTAAAGAAATACGATGAGGAAGGATCACCGTACTTCAGTACTTCAAGATTGTGGGACGACGGCATCATCGATCCGGTGGATACCCGTAAATACATCGCTATGGGCGTTGCCGCATCACTAAATTGCAAATTCCCGGATACCAGGTATGGGGTGTTCAGAATGTAGGATTAAATCAAAGCGTCAGGTTTAAGTTGGGGTACTTTATAATTTGAAGAATATTGCTGATTTATCCTTATAAACCTTTAAATACAACCTGGCTCAAAGCTTCAGTCATCGGTAGCCTTTGGGCTGCTTTTGAAATCATTGTCGGCAGCTTTCTTCATAATTTACATCTGCCATTTTCCGGCACTTTCCTGGGAGCTTTCAGCGTTTTTCTTCTTATCGCTTTCTTTCAGGTTTGGGACGATAAAGGGGTCCTGCTCAGGGCCGGGATCATATGCGCCCTGATGAAATCCCTGTCTCCAAGCGCTGTCATTCTGGGTCCAATGATCGGCATATTCACTGAAGCACTGATCATCTGGCTTATGATTGCAGTATCAGGTAAAAACCTTATCGCTTATATTCTCGGAGGCAGCCTGGCAGTAGCCAGCGCCCTGCTACACAAAATTGTAAGCCTTCTGATCCTTTATGGATTAGATCTGGTAAAAATATTCGAAGGCGTATATTATTGGGCCGCCAAACAACTTCGGATGGAGGATATACCTCCGGGACGCTTGATACTCGGCATATTACTGATCTACTTATCGGTAGGAGGCATTGCAGCTTTATTGGGGTATTTGGCTGGAAAAAGATATCGGGGGGGGACCCCCCAGGGGTTTAAACCCTTGGAGGGTTCTTTCACGCCCCGTAACGAACTCTTCTCCCTTTCAACCAAACGACATTACTCGATCCTGCTGTTAATCAGCCATCTGATAATAATCATCATTTGCCTCTGGCTTCTCAATAAAAGCAGTTTCTATATCTATCTGCCTGCCAGTGCAATTTATCTCACAAGCTGTTCATTCTGGTACAGAAAATCCCTTCAGTATTTTAAAAAGATTGGATTTTGGTTACAGTTCTTCCTGATTACTTTCATCGCTGCCTTTTTACTGGAAAGCTATTCGGCAGGACAATTCTTTAGTTGGAACGGATTGATAATCGGCCTGAAAATGAACCTGAGGGCTATCATTATCATGGTTGGTTTCACCGCCATCAGTGCTGAAATGAAAAACCCCCTGATCCGTTCACTGATGTATGACAAAGGACTGGCCAATCTGTACCAGTCCCTCAGCCTTGCCTTCTCAGCCTTACCCGAAATCGTATCCGGAATGCCTGGTATTAAATTACTTATCCGGGAAAGAAAGACGTTTATGAATTACCTGTTCAATATGTCAGATCATCTATTGGCGAGATTTGATATAGAATTGAAAACAAGGCCTGATATCATCATCATTACCGGAGATGTCGGTGCCGGAAAAACAACTTTTGTGGAAGCCTTAACAAAGCTCCTGATACACAATGAATTTAAAATCAATGGATTCACCGCTCCGGGCATTTTCAGTGACGGAACCAAGAAAGGTTTTTTTCTCAGAGACCTGTCAAGCCATCATACCTACCCGCTGGCATCCAAAACCGAAAAAGATGGATGGATACGTTACGGCCACTATTATTTTGATACCGGTGTCATCAGAATTGGGAATGAATTATTGGTGCAGACCTGTCCTGATAAAACGGACCTGGTTGTAATCGATGAGGTCGGCCCACTGGAAATGAGCGATCAAGGCTGGGCACCGGCCGTTGATTTTCTTTGCAGGGAAATACGTATTCCTCAACTCTGGGTCGTGAGAAAATCTTTGGTGAAGAAAGCATCCAGGAAATGGAATGTCGGAGATGTCTATGTATTTGACATTAAAGAAGTAACTATGGATGACGTTTTCAGGACGTTACTGAAAATTCATTCCAAAAAGCCTTAAAGTCTTGGTAATGACATTTGCTTTTACGATATTTGAAGCGAGGAAGGAGTTCGGTTGGCAGTTGGCAGTTGGCAGTTGGCAGTTGGCAGTTGGCAGTTGGCAGTTCGCAGTTCGCAGTTGGCAGTTGGCAGTTGGCAGTTGGCAGTTCGCAGTTCGCAGTTGGCAGTTGGCAGTTCGCAGTTGGTAGTTCGCAGTTGGCAATTAGCTGTTCGAAGGGGGCTGGCGGGTTTTTCGACCAACAAGCTATCTTTCCTTTGCGACTTAATCTCCAAATAATGTCTTCATTATGTGCAAATTTGAAACCATAGAATTCGAAAAGTCCGCTGACCTTGGTATCATCTGGCTGAACCGGCCTGAAATTCATAATGCTTTCAATGAAGTGATGATCCGGGAGGTGATTGATTGTGTGGAGAAGGTTAACGAAATGGAAGATATCCGCATCGTCATCCTGAGAGGGCGCGGAAAATCTTTCTGTGCCGGAGCTGACCTTAACTGGATGCGCGGAGTTGCCCGATATACCTTCGAGCAGAATTTCAATGAAAGTCTGAACCTGTCGAAATGCTTCTTCACCCTGTACACCTGCAAAAAACCTACTATTGCCGTGGTTCACGGTGCCGCTATCGGAGGCGCGAATGGTTTGCTGGCGGCCTGCGATATCGCCATTGCCGATGACAACACCACCTTTTCACTGAGTGAAGTCAAGATCGGAGTGGTCCCTGCATGCATTAGTCCTTACGTGACCAAGCGCGTCGGCGAATATGGCTCCCGAGAACTGATGCTTACCGGTCGCCGGATTAAAGGGAAAGAAGCGGAGCATTACAGACTGGTCAACAAATCGCTTCCTGCAGAAGAATTGGAAGGATATCTGCAAACCATCACTGATCTTTTAAGGACCAGCGGACCAAAGGCAATGAGCCACTGCAAAAACCTGATCTTTAACATCTCCAATAAAGAATCCCTGGAACAGGCCCTGGAATCCACCGCCAGGATGATAGCGGAGATAAGGGCCAGTGAGGAAGGACAAGAGGGAATGGCGGCGTTTTTGGAGAAACGCAAGCCCAAATGGATTGACAACTAATTTTGAGTTCTAATTTAGGATTTTGAATTATCCCATAACCTTAACTCAATTTCCAAAACTCAAAAACCGACATTAAAATAAACGTATGAACCTATTCAACAAAATATTAGTTGCCAACCGTGGCGAGATCGCTGTACGTGTGATCAGGGCCGTGCAGGATCTGGATATCCGAGCCGTAGCAGTATTTTCCGATGCGGACGAACAGGCGCTGCATGTCCTGATGGCGGATGAAGCCTACAGCCTGGGCGGCAATGACCTCTCTGAAACCTACCTCGATATCGAAAAAATCATCAACATCGCTAAAAACTGTGGCGCCGGGGCCATTCATCCCGGGTATGGATTCCTGTCGGAAAATCCGAAATTCGTGCTGGCCTGCGATAAGGCAGGGATCGTTTTCATCGGCCCCAATGCCAGGGCAATGAAACTGATGGGCAACAAGATAGAATCACGTGAAGCATTAAAAAATGCAGGAATCCCAATGACTGCTGGCATTACCGGCGACATTGCCACCCTGCTCAAGCGGGCAAGGGAAATCCCGTTCCCGATCATGATCAAGGCAGCGGCAGGCGGCGGCGGAAAAGGAATGCGAATCGTGCATGAGGATGCCAACCTGGAAGAATTGCTCGAAAGCACCAGCCGTGAAGCGAAAAATTATTTCGGCGACGGCACTGTTTTTATAGAAAAATACATCGAAAATCCCCGGCATATTGAAATCCAGGTACTGGGAGATAATTACGGCAATGTAATCCACCTTTTTGAAAGGGAATGCTCGATTCAACGCCGTCATCAGAAGATTATAGAAGAGTCTCCCTCCCCCACCCTCAATCCTGAGGTCCGTGAAAAAATGGGCGAAACCGCCGTCAGGATTGCAAAAGAGATCGGATACAACAATGCAGGTACTGTGGAATTCCTGGTCGATGAGAATCTGAATTTCTATTTCCTGGAGATGAATACCAGGGTACAGGTCGAACATCCTGTCACCGAAATGGTAACGGGAATCGACATTGTACAGGAGCAAATCCTGATTGCAGCAGGCAAAGAAATCGACATTGACCAGGGACTCCTCCTGCAGAACGGTCATGCCATTGAATGCAGGATCTATGCCGAAGATCCCTCGAATAACTTCCTGCCTTCCCCGGGTAATATGTCATATTACCTGGAACCGGAAGGGGAAGATATCCGTATCGATACCGGGATCATGGAAGCCACCATGGTCCACAGCTTTTACGATCCCCTGATCTGCAAATTGATCGTATGGGGAGAAGACCGGGAAGATGCCCGTCTGAAAATGATCGAAGCCCTCGATCACTTTATCCTGCACGGCATAAAAACCAACATCACCTACCTCAGGCAATTGCTCCAGCATCCAGCCTATATCGACAACCGGGTATCGACCGGATACTGCGATGCGCATACGCCGGAAATCCTCGAAAATATTAACCGGGAAAAGGGCAGCATCCCCCTTCATCTACCGGGAATAGCTTATTATCTGCATGATTTCAATAACGGAAGGGATTTTATAAACCACAACGGAAATGATATCTGGAACCATATCGGATACTGGCGCGACCTGATGGAACTGACCGGTATAGTTGAAGATAAGCCTTTCAAACTGAAAATTGACAGGATCCAGGGAGACCGATATTATTTTTCATCGAGCCAGGGCAACCATATCGCGCAGGTCCGGGTCTGTGAAGAAGGGTACCTCGAATTACAACTGGATGAACATCAGTATGAATTCTTTGTATCGACGGATGACGAAGGCAATGGCTATGTCAGTTTTCTGGGATATATTTTCCATGTCAGACGGCAGGATGTTTTGCACGGAAGGCAGGAAATCGCGGGCGGTTTCGACAGCGGTGGGAAGAGTGATGAACGAATTGTTTCGCCAATGCCCGGCAAGGTGATCAAAATCAATGTAAGAAAAGGGGAAAAGGTGAAGAAGGGGCAGACACTGCTGATCGTCGAAGCCATGAAGATGGAGAACAATATCATTGCACCGCATGACGGGATTGTTGAAGAATTGAATGTGAAGGTTGGGGAAATGGTGAATTCCAGCATAAGTTTGATTTTATTAAAATAATTTTACGATGAACTTTGACCTTTCGGAAGAACAAAAGATGATCCGCGACACGGTTCGCGATTTTGCAGAACGGGAAATTCGTCCCGTGGCCAAGGAACTCGATGAGAGAGCCGATTTTTCGCATGACCTGACACTAAAAATGGGGGAACTGGGCCTGTTTGGAATGTATCTTCCGGAAAAATACGGAGGGCAGGGCCTGGATTATCTCAGCTATATCATTGCAGTGGAGGAGATAGCCCGGGTCGACAGTTCCCAGGCGGCCACACTGGCGGCTCACAATTCATTGGGAATTGGACCGTTATTCTACTATGGCACCGAAGAGCAGAAGATGAAGTACCTGCCTCCGCTCTGCACCGGTCAGGCGCTGTGGGGTTTCGGGCTCACTGAGCCAGATGCAGGCAGCGATTCGCGCGGGACCAAGACCAAGGCTTACCTGGAGAACGGAGAATGGGTGATCAATGGTTCGAAGATTTTTATCACCAACGGATCGGTGGATATCTCTGTCGGGTCAACGGTCCAGGCTGTAACAGGTGAAAAAGACGGCAGAAAAGAATACACCTGCATCATCGTCGAGAAAGACACTCCGGGGTTCACGCGGCGAAGCATGCACGGTAAAATGCTTTGGAGGGCTTCCGATACCGCAGAGTTATTCTTCGACAACTGCCGCGTTCCAGAGGATCATCTGCTGGGGAAAATGGGGGAAGGATCCCATATCATGCTCAGCACCCTCGACAGCGGCCGTCTTTCCATTGCCGCAATGGGGCTTGGTCTGGCACAGGGAGCTTTCGAACTGGCCATGCAGTATGCGAAAGACCGTAAACAGTTCGGCCAGCCGATCATCAAATTCCAGGTCAATGCCTTTAAGCTGGCCGATATGGCTACGAAGATAGAACTGGCCCGGAACCTTCTCTATAAGGCCTGCTGGCTGAAAGATACCGGTTTGCCATTCGGAAAGGAAGCTGCCATGTCGAAACTCTATTGCTCGGAGATCGCCCGGGAAGTAGCCGACGAAGCGCTTCAGATCCATGGCGGTTATGGTCTGATGAAGGACTATGATATTGAAAAGCATTACCGGGATCAGCGCCTGCTGCAGATTGGCGAGGGTACAAGCGAGATCCAGCGGCTGGTGATCTCGAGGTATATTGGGTGCTGAGGTTCATTTCGCATTTCACAATACCATTTCGCATTTCAAAATGATTGAGAAATGAATAATAAACTGCGAAATGCGAAATGATACTGCGAAATGATACTGCGAAATGATACTGTGATATGAAACCACTTTTGCCATGTCAACAAGATCCGTTAAAAAAATATTCCATGCCAAGCCGGTGCTTGAAGGCGCCGGCGTCCACCTGAAACGGGCTTTCATTTATCATGAACTTCCGCAATTCGATCCGTTCCTGCCGATGGATGATTTTCGGAACGACGAACCGGAAGTCGAAAACCGGACACTTGTCCTTTACCATGACGGTAATATGGTTAGGCTGAGAGCGGGGGGAGCGTCACTGCGGCTATTATTCATTTCCGGTAAGCCTTTCAGGGAGCATATTTCCTGGGGCGGACCGATCGCAATGAATACCAGAGAAGAACTGGACCTGGCCTTTTCGGAGTTCAGGATCGGGCGGTTTATCAAATAGGCAGGGAGGGTGACCTCACAGGTGACCTGTGAGGTCACCTGTGAGGTCACCTGTGAGGTCCCATAACGTCATTTTATAGGTAAATTCTCCAAAAAAATATGTCCCCAATTAAAACACCCGACCAAAGGATCCGAGTATTCATCAGCTCAACCATTCAGGAACTTGCCGATGAACGCAAAGTGATCCAGGAAGCCATCAACAGGCTGCGGCTTATCCCGGTTATGTTCGAACTGGGCGCAAGACCCCATCCCCCCAGGGATCTCTACAGGGCTTACCTCGACCAGAGTCATATCTTCATTGGGATATACTGGAAAAGTTATGGGTGGGTAGCGCCCGGAATGACGATATCAGGCCTGGAAGACGAATTTCTCCTTTCGGTAAATAAACCCCGGTTAATCTATATCAAACAAACCGATGACGGCCGACAACCGGAACTGGAGCGGCTTCTCCGGGAAATTCAGCATTCCGAAGTGTCTTACAAAAAATTTTCCACCCATGATGAACTGAAGGAACTGGTTGAAAATGACCTCGCTATATTATTGTCGGAAAGATTTGATGCCGGATTTTCTTCAAATGACCAAAACCTTCAAATTAAAAAGAAGTGCTTCCTTCCTTCTCCCAGGACCTCCCTGATCGGAAGGGAAAAAGAATGCAGGGAAATTATCGAAATATTACCTGTGAACAGACAGGTGACAATCACGGGGCCAGGAGGAACAGGCAAATCAAGGCTGGCACTTGAGATTGCCCACAGACTTAAAAATGCATATCAAGACGGAGTTTTTTTCATATCCCTCGAATCCATCCAGGAACCGGAAGCTGTCATATCCACTGTTGCCCATACAATAGGATTGTTCGACAATGGTCGCATCCAGGTTTATGACCTGTTGTCAGGATACCTTTCCGATAAAAATATCTTACTGCTACTGGACAATTTTGAACATGTCCTTGCCGGGGCAACAACTATCAGCCGTTTGCAACAGGACTGTCCCGGAATCCATATTCTGGTGACCAGTCGAACTCCACTCCGGATAAGCGGGGAGCAGGTTTACCCCCTGGACCCATTACCACACCCTGATTTTGTAACCATCCATTCACCGGGACAACTGCTGGCTTATCCCTCTGTGGAACTCTTTATTCAAAGAGCCCGGGCTTTGAGCCCTGGAATGGTCATGGGAGAGGAAAACATCAAGGCGGCCGCAGAGATTTGCCGTCGTCTCGATGGCCTTCCACTGGCCATTGAGCTGGCAGCCTCCCATACCAAGTACCTGGCACCTACCGCACTGGCCCAAAGGATGGACCATGTCCTGGATCTGCTCACCCGCTCCCCCCAGGACTTTCCAAACAGGCAAAGGACCATGCGCAGTACCATCAGCTGGAGCAGTGAATTGCTCGATGAGTCCTCGAGGCAGCTGTTCTATAAACTAGGCTACTTCCAGGGAAGCTGGACCCTGGAAAATGCAGATGAAATAGCTCATGAAGATCCGCAAGGATTGACGGGAATACTTGAACATGTCGAAAAGCTGATCGATTTCGGCCTGGTAAAACCAATCCAGGCCCAGCGTCAAAATGAAGAACCCCGCTTTATCCTTCTCCAAACCATACGGGAATATGCACTCGAATCACTAAAAGATTCGGGACAACTGGAAATGACTGCCAACAGGCATGCAGCCTGTTTTTGCCGTCTTGCTGAAGAAGCTGAACCTTATTTTTGGACGCCCCAGACCCAGTTTTGGGTCGACAGGCTTGAGAAAGATTTGCCTGACTTCAGGGAGGCTTTTCAGTGGGTCACGCAACAGAAAGATACGAAAAAACAGTGGATACTGACCGGCTGCCTTGCCCAGGTTTTCACTTCCGTCGGTCTCGGTACTGAGTCATGCCAGTGGATCAATTCGACGAATCTTTGGAGCGAAGAAGGCAAATCGCTTGCTCCTTCGCTCAGGGGCCGGACATTCTACTATGCCGGCGTCCAGGAGTTTTTCTCCGGTAAATTCAACGATTCCTGGGAAAAGCTGCAGGAATCGGTCAGGATTTACAAGGAAATCGGCGATATACTTTCCCTGGCAAGAGCAATGAGTTTTCTCGGCCTTACCGGTATCACCCTTGCCAGGTTTGAATCTCTGGATCTCTTTCAGGAAGCCATCAGGTTGGGTTCTTCTATCGGGGACCATTACAGTGTGATCCTTTCAAATACTTTTTTATCGGAAACCATGATGATGTTGGGTAAGACCGGGGAAGCGGCAGATCTGATCCTGAAAGCCGAGGATCTATCCAGGCAGAGCGGCGACCAGATGCTCATCGCAGCTATGCTCATCACTAAGGGTAACCATGGCATCTTCACCGGTAACCGGGAGATATCGGTAAAGGCTTACGAAGAGTGCATAGAATTGCACCAGTTTTTCAGCCAGATGACGCTGGAAGGATGGGGAAGACTGGGCCTGGCTTACTGGCAACTGGTCGATCACCAATTACAGGAAGCCAGGGAGACGATCGAGATAGTCATTGACCTGGGAAGGAGAGTGGGGGACCTGGCCCTTCAGATCGGGGGAATCCATGCCATGGCAGGATACCTTGCACTGACCGGGCATCCGGAAGTTGCAGCCAGGATCCAGGGAACTGCTGACAGGATGTGCCGGGAATCAGGATATAACTTATGGCTGGCAACTCTTATTTTAAAAAATTGGGTCGAAGGATGTATCGGGGAGAAGTTGCCGGCTGAAGTAATTTCCCGGGAATTTGAATCCGGCAAAAGTCTTCCTGCCGATAAATTGTATGAGGAATACCGGAAACATATCCCATGATCAGGTAAAATGAAAATGATTTCTCTTTTAAAAAGGAAGTATTTTATCACAGAATCATGTGATTGACACCGGCTTTCCCAGGGATTAATTTTGATCAGTTCTAAATTAAAATTAATCCCAATGAAAATTATTTACCCATCCATCATTTCAATTTTCGTCTTCTGCCTGGTTGCGAACGGCCAGACAACGATTTACAACACGGTACCGATAGGTTATATAACACCGGTCAGGCAGGCCACAGATCAAAGTGCTGTAACTGTCCCGATTGATATTGTCGGTGAGAATGTAACCTGGGACTGTTCCAATCTGGAGCCCCATCCGATATATCCTGTGATCAACCGGACATTTATGTCACCCCTGGGAACGCTGTATTATTCCGATTATCCCAATTCCAACTATTACTGGACAGATCCCGACCTGCTTCCTTATATAGGTCATCATTATCTTTCCGTGCATACTGACAGCCTGGTTTGGTGGGGGCAACATGTAGACGGAGATGATTATGAAATCTACGATAATCCTGAAATACTGATAAAATTCCCGTTTTCCTACGGGGATACCTATGTCAATACTTATAGCAAACAGAATTATTATCCAAACGGGAACCCAGGCAGCTATTCATACGGTACCAATACTTTGTATTATGAAGGCTATGGTACCCTGATTCTGCCTACCGGTACGATTACCAATGTTGCAAAGGTCCGGAATGTCAGGACCAAATCGTTTGATACCACGACCGTTTCCTATGACTGGATCATCATTTCAACCGGGGAAGGAGTCCTGCATTACCGAACAAATGGAGGGATATCGGTGACTTATATCAGTGAGTTACCTACCAGTATCCATGATTTGCCCCATAAAGGTGAAGTATCGATTTATCCGAATCCATTACATGAATATGCAACATTAGAGTTGCCTGGCGAGAGTGTTCCGGAAAATTGTTCGCTTCGAATCATGGATATTTCGGGAAGGATTGTTTCAGCAATTCCTGTCATGCAGGGAAAATCTATAATCCACAGGAACGGACTAGCCACCGGCATTTATATCTACCAGCTTATCGGTGATCATTCCATCATCAGCCAGGGGAAATTATATGTCGATTGAAAACCCAACTGGCCAATTGTCAAGTCATTCTGTCATATAAAAATGAAATCATATCAGTCATGAAGAAATTGAGAATCCTTTCAATAATATCTGGTTTTCTTCTGATAACCTTTTCTTCGAAACCTCAACAACCGGGAATAAGGGAGGTTACCGGTGGAGGATATACTTTTGACGCAGAGAAGTACAAAGTTGATATGATGAAGAAACAAACCGAAAGCTATTCATCGAAATACCAGATTCCTTCCCGTGAGTCAGCAAAAGATCCTGCCGGATTTGAAAAAGCCAATGAATCCTACCAGGTTGAATACAAACCGCCAAAATATCCATTGGATACTGTGTCGGTTGAAGTTTCCAGGTTCAGGTACACATGCACTTCTTATGTCATTTCCCCGGCCGAATGGAATCTGGCTTTATCTGAAGCATACAAAGAGCCTGAATTCGATACCTTAATCCTTAAAAACGAGCAAAACTCAGGTAAAACAAGAATATTTCGATTGGAGGGACTTGGCCATTTTACTGCAAACCGTGAATTATCAGTATTATTCAGGAAATCCGAAGGTTCAGATCGCAGTTTTTATGGCCTGGTGGTTAATGTCACCCATTCTCCCCAATATTACAATTATAAATTCATGATGGATAATCTGGGGAATTTCACAATTGATGCTGTCTATTTTCATGGGACCTATAAAAAACAAAAACATGGAAGGACAGATGCATACAAACCCTGTGAATTGAATGAACTAACCATTCGGAAAACGGGTAATAAATTATCTTTTCTTTGCAATAATGTGGAATTGTGGTCTGTCCAGACAGAGCATCCCTGGGCTCATCTTGCAGCCACTGATCCTTTAATATATTTAGATGAAAATTTGGGTCTTACGTTATTTGGCTACAGGGACATATACTTTCCAGAATAAAAAAGTCTTATATGAATGACTTGAGCAGTCCTTCCGCTACCTCCCTGTTATCTGCCAGACGAGGCACCTTATGCTGACCGCCCAAGCGGCCTTTTGATGCCAGGTATGATTGGAACGTACCTTTCGGAACCGTGACAACCTTCAATGGTTGCAATACCTTGCCGGAGATCAGATCGTTATAATAGGAATTCCGGCGGCACATGGATTGGTCCAATTTTGTAATGAATTCCTGAAGAGACGTTGCATGCAACGTCTCTTCATCAGGCAATGATCCAAATTCCACAATCCATTGATGATATGGCAATCCGCCTTCCGGCGGGTTCACCATGGGAGCCACGTGGAATTCATCCACACGGATGCCAGTTTGAAGGCACACTTCGGCCAGGGCCCCTTCCACCTCTGAAGCGATGACATGTTCCCCAAAAGCCGAAATAAACTGGGATACGCGGCCGGTAACGATGATCCGGTAAGGATTCCGGGAAATGAACCTTACCAGGTCACCCAGGTTGTAGGCCCAAAGACCGGCATTGCTAGTCAGGACAATGGCATAATCCACCCCCAATTCCACGCCTTCAAGAGGGATTCGTTCCGGATCTTCGTCATTGACCTTATCTGCAGGGATGAATTCGTAAAAGATTCCGCTGTTGACGTTTAATAACAGTCCTTCGCCAGGGCCCTGGTCCTGGTAGGCGATGAAACCTTCGGAGGCGGGGTACAGCTCGATGGTGTCGACATGCCGGCCAATAAGCTTGTCGAAGGCATTGCGGTAGGGTTCGAAGTTCAGTCCTCCGTATACCAGCAAGGAAAAATCGGGAAAGATCTCCCCTACCGGTTTGCCGGCCCGCTGCACCAGTTTCTCAAAGTACATCCGCAGCCAGGAAGGGATGCCGCTGATGAGCGACATGCGCTTCTTCAGCGTCTCCTCCACGATGGCGTCGACCTTCGTTTCCCAGTCTTCGATGCAGTTTGTCTTCCACGACGGCATGCGGTTCCGTTGAAGGTAGGCAGGAACATGGTGCGCAACGATCCCCGAAAGGCGGCCGGCCGGGATGACGCCTTTTTTATCCAGCACCGGACTGCCCTGCAGGAAAATCATTTTACAATCGGCAAAGGCGAAGTTTCGGGTGCGGTGCATGTACATGAGTAATGCATTTCGGGCCGAATTGATGTGGTTCGGGATGGAGTCCCGCGTGATGGGGATGTATTTAGTCCCGGAGGTGGTGCCGGATGTCTTGGCGAAATAAATGGGACGGCCCGGCCAGAGGATATTCTTTTCCCCTTTGGAGATCCTTTCGATAAGCGGATGGATATCTTCATAGCCTATGACCGGGATACGTTGCCTGAATTCTTCGTAATTACTGATATCACGCATTCCGTGTGCTTTTCCGTAAATGCACCGGCGGCCGCCTACAATAAGCAGTTTAAAAACCTTATCCTGGCACCCGGCGGAATGGAGCGCATCCCTTTCAATCTTTTTCGCGATAAAGGAAGAAAGCGGCAGGCTTAGTAATGAGTTGATCCCCATAATATTCAAAGATAGCAATAAAAATAGATTTAGGATTGAGGGTTGAGTTGAAGATATAAAAATCGTCGGACGACTATAGTGGTCGTACGATTTTCGGTATCTGACAGGTTATCAAGACTATTCAACTTGATATATCCTTCCAAATAATTGTGGATAGCATGGCTATATTGTTTTCTGAATTGAGGATCATCAGGATCAATACATCATTCTGTATTTAATGAGGTAACACTAAATTCGACTCCTTGAAAATAAAGCTTACCATAACTGATAGATAATAAAATGTCACTTGATTTGGCCGAATTGAGGTCGTAACTTAGATGCTACGATTTTTTTATTTTCAATAAACAGTCGAATGAATAATAAAAAATTAAAAATCCTCACAGTGGTGGCGATGTGGATTGCTGCTCTGACCGGGGGGATATGCAGTATTGTAATGACGATCGGCGGATACCTGACCGACTGGGGGCCGGGCAGTGGCATGCATCCGCCGGTTTGGAGGATCTGGCTGATTGCTGTCTCTTCCACTGGCATTTCTGCCTATGTCGGTGAGTTTCTGGTTAGAAAACTGGCTAAGTTGCTACTGGCCAGATATCTATCCCTGCTTGAGATTTCCTTGAAATTCTTCCTGATCCTGTTAGTCGGAAGCATGGCTGCATTTATGGCAAGCTGGGAAATGGCTTTCATGGGAAGTAAATTAACAGGGGCTATTGAAGGACTGGATTGGAAAGCAGTGTTATTTTATACGCCATTGATGTCGTTTATCTATGGGATTCCATTCAGCCTGGGAACTTCAGTCATATTTGCAATAATTGTTATCATTTACTTAAGGCCCAGACCGATTCACAATAGACTTGATGCATAAAGCTTCGAGCCAGGCAATAGTTTTCAGTAACGGTGATATTTTGTGTTAAAAAAATCGTACTACGACTATAGTGGTAGTACGATTTTTGAACATTCCCTTCCGATTATCGTTAATTTTACCGCATTACTCGAACATTCCACAAAATGGCCAGATACCATGGACCTTACAGCGAACGTGAGTTCGAAAAGAAGCAGATCACAAAGCAAGGGCTGAAACGCCTTTACCGACTCTTCCGGTTCATAGGCCCGCAAAAATATACCTTCATCGCCGGATTGACTTTCCTGGTGCTCTCCAGCCTGACCACACTGGTCTTTCCTATGCTGATCGGGGAATTGCTGGACGCCGCCGGCAGTGCCACCCTTGACCGTATCAACCAACTCGGCGTCATCCTGATCATCCTCTTCCTGGTAAGCGCCGTATTCTCCTATTTCCGAATTTACCTTTTCGCCATCGTCACACAAAAAACACTGGCATTGCTCAGGCAAACCACTTATAACCACCTCATCAAACTGCCGATGTCGTTCTTTTCAAGTCATCGCGTTGGGGAACTCAACAGCCGGATCTCTGCCGATATCGCCCTTTTGCAGGACACATTCACGACCACACTCGCACAATTTGTCCGCCAGGTCATCACGATCGTTGGGGGCATTGCACTGCTTACCTATATTTCTCCCAGGCTGACCATTTTCATGCTGGCACTGATTCCTGTGGTTGCCGTGGTGGGAAGGATCTTCGGTCAATTCATAAGGAAACTATCAAAAGTAGCCCAGTCAAAAGTGGCGGAATCGAATACAATTGTGGAAGAGACGCTGCAGGCTATTGCAAGCGTAAAAGCTTTTGCCAATGAGGCATTCGAGATCCTTCGGTACAAGAAAAAGACTGAAGAGGTTGTTGTAGTGTCATTGAAAGGAGCCAGGTGGAGAGGCTTGTTCATCTCGTTCATGATGTTTTCGCTGTTCGGTTCCATCGTCGGAGTGATCTGGTACGGGGTGTACATGATCCACCAGGGCGCCGGCATGACCACCGGCGACCTGCTCAAGTTCGTTCTGTACTCTATGTTCATCGGAGGGTCCATCAGCGGGGTGGCCGAGTTGTACTCCGATATCCAGAAATCGATCGGCGCAACGGAAAACCTGCTGGATATCCTGGATGAGACTACAGAATCGCTATCAACAGACGAAAACACGAATGGCCTGGTGTTTAAAGGGGACGTTACTTTTGATAAAGTTTCTTTTGCCTATCCATCGCGAAAAGATGTTGTGGTGTTGAAAGACATTTCGTTCAGCATCAGGAAGGGTGACCAGATAGCGCTGGTTGGGCCGTCTGGCGCGGGAAAAAGTACGATCAGCAGCCTTCTTTTAAGGTTTTATGATCCGGTCAATGGGCAAATCCTCATCGACGGAAAGAATGTCCGGGAATATGACCTGAACGGTCTGCGCAGTAACATGGCCATCGTTCCCCAGGAAGTGCTGCTGTTTGGCGGCACTATCCGGGAAAACATCGAATATGGCAAGCCTGGTGCGTCGGAAAAAGAGATCATTCAGGCTGCTGAACAGGCCAATGCCATGGAATTTATTACGACATTTCCGGATGGCCTCAGAACGATCGTTGGGGAACGTGGCATCCAGCTATCCGGCGGACAACGCCAGCGGATCGCCATTGCCAGGGCCATCCTCAAAAACCCGGCCATCCTGATCCTCGACGAAGCTACCAGCTCCCTGGATGCAGAAAACGAGCGACTGGTGCAGGAAGCACTGGAAAAACTGATGAAAGGCAGGACTTCTTTCGTCATTGCACATCGCCTTTCGACCATACACAAAGCGGATAAGATCATTGTGATTGACAAGGGAGTAGTTAAAGAGATGGGCACCCATGAAGAATTACTTGCAAATCCGGACGGTATTTACCGGCAACTGACGAGGTTGCAGATCGAAGTAGTAGGGTGAAAATAATTGATTTTTTGGTGGATATACTTCGGACCTTAGAAAATCGTACTACCACTATAGTGGTAGTACGATTTTCTTATTTTCTAATAATTCCCTAGCTTTACCTTCAATTCTCCCGAAATCAATCCCGCATGGCAGCTAAAAACATCAACCGATTTTACCCCCTGTTTTATTTGTTGCTAAAACTCTGCTCGGTTTACCACCGGCTGTATTACCGGCGGTTTGAAGTCATCGGAATGGGAAATATACCGGACAATAAACCTTTGATCTTTGCATCCTGCCATCAGAATGCGCTGATGGATGCACTGGCCGTGATCTTTGCCGCCAGGAGACAAATCGTTTTCCTGGCACGGGCTGATATCTTCCGTAAAAAACTTACTGCCACAATTCTCCGATTCATCAGAATTCTCCCGGTTTACAGAATACGCGACGGCTACAGCTCGCTCAACCAGAACCAGGAAACATTCGACGAGGTCAATGAGGTCCTGAATCGCAATATACCGATTGGAATTTTTCCCGAAGGACTTCACCTGGGGAAAAAAAAGCTGAAACCGTTGCGAAAAGGAATTGCCCGGATGGCTTTCCAGGCTGAAGCTGAGTCCGGATTCAAACTGGACCTTCAAATCGTTCCGACAGGACTCGATTACTCCGATTACCACAAACCCGGATCCGATCTGCTGGTCATTTTCGGACAGCCAATCCGGGTTGCCGACTACCGGGAACAGTACCAACAGAACACCGCATTTGCCATAAATACCCTGATCGATGACCTTTCTAAGGCCATTTCTGACATTATAATTGACATCCGTCCCGAATCCGAAGAGGTTTATCTGGAGATAAGGCGAAATGCGGAGAGCTACGCACGGGAAGAGATAAAAAGGCAACGGGTAAGGAATAACCTGCGGAACAAATTCTTCCTTCAGAAACAATACTCCGAAAGGTGTAATCACTTATATCTCTCAGATCCTGCTAAATACAAAGAGTTCTTAAACGAGATCCAATCGTCCCCCGGCATAAAAACCTCCCGCCTGAGCCTGAACCGAATACTTTTTTCCCTGCTCCTGTTTCCACTGGCAGCCCTTGGATTTCTGGTAAACCTGATCCCTGCCAATATCCCAACATTACTGACACGGAACATCCGGGATCCCCATTTCGTCAGCTCCGTCAGGTTTGGCGCCGGATTCATCCTGTTCAACCTGTGGTACATGGCCCTTACCCTTCTGATTATCCTCCTGTTCAGCAATATCTACGTGATAGCGGTCCTGATCATTTCCTTGCCTGTATCCGCTCTGGCTGCACTTTATTTTTACCGCGGCATCCTGTATAAAACTGTGTAAAAAAACGATGTCAATCCATGTGGTCTGTGGTGAATTAATCAGTATTTTCACCACGGATTACATTGATTTGCACAGATTGAACATAGATTGCCATTGAAATCCCGGGACTATGACCAGACCATCTTACCTTCTCCTCTTTTTGCTATCCCTTCCATTCCTTGCCCATAGTCAGGACGATACTACCCGACAGCAGGCAAAACCTCACAAGCACCGGTGGTCCCCCAGCGGTTTTCCGGTAATTGCCTACGATGCGGACATGGGATTCCAGTATGGCATCGTCGGGAATCTATACGATTACGGCGACTGGAGCAAATACCCCGAATACCGTCATGCCTTTAAAGTGGAGGTCAGCCGGTTTACAAAGGGCTCCGGTGTGAACCAGTTTTTCTATGATTCCAAATATCTGATCCCGGGCAATATCCGGTTAACGGCAGATTTGAGCTACCTGACCGAAAAAGCCGTTGATTTTTACGGTTTCAACGGTTATCAGTCGATGTACCACGAAGAATGGGAGGATGATGAGGACAGCGAATACATCACCCGGATGTACTATCGTCACGAAAGGAAGATGTTCCGGTTTACCGGTGATTTCCAGGGGCCGCTGGCAGGGAACTACCTGCGATGGCTGGCCGGTCTGGGCATAATGAATTTCAACACCGGAAGAGTGGACTTTGAGCGGATCAATAAAGGAAGGACCGGAGATGATAAGATTCCTGACACTACGACACTTTATGACCTGTATACCGGGGATTTTAAAATTATCCCCGAAAATGAAGCAGATGGCGGTAATGTCAACTTCATCAAAGCAGGAATCGTTTTCGACACCCGTGACAATGAACCGCTTCCCTGGAAGGGCCTTTGGGATGAGGCATTGCTGGTGTATTCCCCCGAATATTTCTTCAATGAACAATCCTTTCTGAAACTGATCCTCATCCACCGGCAGTACTTCACCCTGGTCAGGAACAAACTTGGCCTCACTTACCGGTTAGGTTACCAGGGCACCATCGCCGGCACCGCACCTTATTATTTCCAACCGTACATGCTCAGTTCCTTTTCCTATGTGACCAAGACTGACGGGCTCGGCGGTGCGAAGAACCTGAGGGGCGTCTTGCGTAACCGGGTGGTCGGTGATGGAATCACGTGGGCAAACGTGGAATTCAGGAGTAAACTGGTGGAATTCAGACTTGCCAGGTCCAACTTCTATATTGGCATGAATATTTTTGCCGATGCCGGACTGGTTGTCCAGGAAATTGATTTTGAAAAAGAAAACATCGATCCGGCCGACCAGGAAAAGTATTTCGATTTCACCTATAAAAATGACAGGATCCATCCCAGCGTTGGAGGAGGACTCAGGATAGGATGGAATGAAAACTTTATCGTAGCGGTGGATTATGGTTTTGCACTGGACGGACAGGACGGGAACGGGGGATTCTACGTTGCGTTCGGGAATTTGTGGTGATACATATTGACCGACAGGGTAACCCGTCAGTTTCAAAACTTACAGTTAGCCTTTCCTTTCAGATATTTATCAAGATCTTCCCGTACCGGATTTATAATACGCCACATGAACCGGTTCGATGGTTACCAGACATCCTTTTCGTATTTTCTCAAGATAAGGCCGGATGGTAACAAAGAATTCATCGATCTTGTCCGCATCGTCAACGATTTCGACAACCATGGGCATTTTTTCTGAAATCTCCCAGAATTTCATGGAACTGATATGACTGCTCGAGCCATATCCCATCACTCCCCTGATGACTGTCGCCCCTGCAATTCCATAACGTTTGGCTGCATATACCACCAATTCATATACCGGAGTATGCCTGAATTTATCGGTAGAACTGGTAAAGACCCTCAATAACTTCTTGTTGCCGCTGGCTTGCATAATTAAATGAATTTTGTGATGATAATACCTGTATAAGTCGCTCCCAGACCGAGAATGATGCTCAGGCCCGTATAGAGAAAGAAATAGAAATAATCCCCATCTCTCAGCAATGCCAAATTTTCTATCGTGAAAGCCGAAAAAGTGGTAAATCCGCCGCAAAAACCGGCCACGAGGAATAATTTCCATTCTGCAGGGATTTCTCCACTTCGCTCAAAAAGCCCGTAAAACATCCCGATGAGAAGGCAACCAAGGATATTCACCAGGAAAGTTCCGAAAGGAAAAACGGAAAGGAAAATCCCCTGAACATAACGGGTAAGCATAAACCGGGAAATACTGCCGATAAATCCTCCGGCTCCGATAAAAAGTAATAATTTCAGCATAAGCGACTGTTTATAATATTTTAATCAGACAGGAGTTATCAGTCGCGTTGGACGGTTAAAGGTTAACTCCATAACCTGTTCGTCAAAAATATATAAAAAACAAATGATTTGCGTACTTTCGTGCTTTTGAAGGGCACTGAGTCAATTTTAACGGACGGGTTAATCCGTCTGTAGAATAAGTAAAAATCAAACGATAAATATCAAACCAATGGAAAAAAGCATCAAAGGAACAAGGACCGAACAAAACCTCCTGAAAGCATTTGCCGGTGAATCCCAGGCTACCAACCGGTATGAATTTTTCGCAAAAGTGGCAAAAAAGGAAGGCTATGAACAGATTGCGGAGATCTTTATGAAAACAGCGGCCCAGGAGAAATCGCATGCTAAACAGTTCTTCCGTTTTCTGGAAGGTGGTGAAGTGGAAATCACAGCCAGTTACCCTGCAGGGGTTATCGGAACCACGGTCGAAAATCTGAAGGCCGCCGCCATGGGGGAAAACGAGGAGTGGACCTTACTATACCCTGAATTTGCGGCGATAGCAAAGGAAGAAGGATTTGCCAAAATTGCATCGGTCTTTAAGATCATCGCAAAAGTCGAAGCCGAGCATGAAAAAAGATATAAGAAGCTATTAAGTAATATCGAAGATGGAACAGTTTTCCGGAAGGATGGCAAGGTTCGCTGGGAATGTCGTCATTGCGGTTACATTCATGAAGGAGAGAAACCTCCGCTGAATTGCCCGGCTTGTGATCATCCGCAGGCTTACTTCGAGGTAGCGGCCGACAACTATTAAAACAGCACGGCAAGCATTAACAACACTGTTATTGTCAGTAGAAAGGGCGCCAGCCAGTTTAAGACCTTCAGCAAGGCTATCATTTTTCGGAAAGATTTCCGGTCATTTTTAAACGGAAATGATTTCCCCTGGGGGACAGGTACTTCCAGGAAGGCGCACAGCGGCTCCCAACCTTCGCTGACATCATAGACCAGGAGGCGTTCGGACGGTACTGTTCTCTTGACCTCCTCGATATAATCCTTATAAATCCGGATGGTCCTTTCCCGATCGAGAAAAGAGCCCTGGAGATTTCCGTTCCAGATGACCTCGTCGTGAAACCTCCTGACGACACCGGGGAACCATACCGGAAAGGCAGGCTGGATAGCCCATATGGTCTCGTACATGCTGTCGTACCACTTTTCCGGATCGCGGACATTCAGCAGTATCTTTGCATCCGGATATTCCAGCATGAGCTGCCTGTAAAAGGCACAGGTAGGCCAGTCGACAACCGCCTGGTACTTCCGGAAGAACCTCTTCCATTTAACTTGTTTGCCTCTCCAAGCCTTCAGAAAGAAATACAGGTGCCAGAATCTCCAGAGAGCTATCTTCATATGGTAGCAAGGGCCATAGCCGAGGTGGACAATGGCCTTCTGCAGGGACATGGTGCCTGATCTTCCGTATCCGGCTCCGATTAACTTCATCGATTAAATTCTGGTTCTGTGCAACTCTGTGGAAAACTCGAGGGAACGCTGTGTGACTTTCTTGTTCCGCAGAAATACATGGAGATATGCACTTAGTTACACGGAAAATTATATCATATTTGATTTATAATATTGAATGGTCCGATGCATTGCCAATTCCGGACTGTATTTCGGCCTGAATCCCCAATCCTTAGCTGCTCTCTCTGAATTGAACGTATATTCCGTGCAGGTATAGACTACTGCGAAGCGGCTGAACCTGGGCTGGATTTTCTTAACCGGCCGTATCAGGAATGCTGCAGCTTCGGCCAGGCTTCCCATGGCGTATGCTATGGGCCGTGGTATCCAGAAATTCTTCGGCCAGATCCTGTAACCGATCCCTTCGACAACCTGGTCGAAGAATTTGAAAAAGTTTGTCCCGGGCGCATCGGTGATAAAATAGACCTTGCCGGAGATATGGTAAGCGCCGTTCATAAGCGCATGAGCAGCCTGGAGATGGGCAAAGGCCATATTCCCCACATAAACATGCTGGGTTTTTGCTTTCCCATTGCCAATTCTCACGTAAAACCCCCCTTTGGCCATATTAACCAGGGATGCGATGTGATAAGGATCGGCTTCGCCGAAAATATCGGAAGGACGTAAGGTGACCGTCCTGAGCTGATCATTTGTTTCCCTGATCACGGCCTGTTCCGCCAGGGCCTTGCTTCGGCAGTAAGAAGTCCGGTGCCTGGCGGGATAAGGATGATTTTCATCGATATTGACCAGTGGTTCGCCGCTGTAAACAGCATCCAGGCTGCTGGTGAAAACCAGATAGTGGACCCCGTTTTCCTTGCAGGCTTCAATGACATTCTTCGTGCCACCTGTATTGACGGAATAGATTTCCTCTTCTGTAATGGTTCCCCAATCGATGATAGCGGCGGTATGAATGACGAGCTGGATATTCCGGCAAGCATCGGCTACAGCTGCTTTATCGCGGATATCGCCCTGCATGAATTCCATCCTGGGATCAGGATCATTAAATGGAGGGTTCACCAGGTCAAAGATCCGGATCCTTTGAATGGGGATTGGGGAGGCAGGATCGAGCAGTTCCCGGACTATGGCTGACCCCAGGAATCCTGAGCCGCCGGTTACGAGGACGTTTAAGGTTTTATGGTCTGTTTGTGGCATAGTATCCGGAAGTCATATTTTTTCATTGGCTTCGCGGATCATGCAGCGTATTAATCCGCGTCATCTGCGTGATCTGCGATCGCAATCAAAATTATTTTTAAATTTCAGCCTGCAAATTAACAAAGATTATGAGAAAGGAGATTTATCTGGTACGAGGAAACGTTAGAGAAAGTTATATCGGGTTCAAAGACAGGATTTTAAAATTGGTGAACGAAGTGGCGGAAAAGGAGAAACCGTCAGCGTTGCATGTCACACTGACTACGGGACGTCCTCCGGTCTTATCGGTCATCCCATTCAGAAAATCGAAAATATCGGTCATATCCCTATATAAAGAAACCATTGAACCTTCTGAACTGATCTTGAAATCGGAGGGTTTTTCGGGAGCATTTGAAGTTGAAGAAGCGATCCCGGTGAGTTACGATGTGACCTGGGAGAGAGGAGATCAAGTTCCTGGTGCCTGTTTGCTGACCCTATTTCACCGTAAGCCCGGGATTGATTATACGACATTTCTTGACCGCTGGCACAACAGCCACACTCCACTATCGTTAAAGCTTCATCCATTGTGGAATTACAACAGGAACGTAGTTAAGGCGAAGCTAGGTGAACATCGGTCCTGGTATGACGGGGTAGTGGAAGAGTCGACAAGGACACGTTCAGAGTTATTGAATCCGTTCAAATTTTTCGGCAAGCCAACGAGGGTCATACATAACATGCTGGCAGTTTACAGGGATACTGCATCATTTCTGGATTATAAGAGGATTGAGACTTACCTGGTGGAGGAGCACAGAGTGGTATAAAAAATCGTACTACCACTATAGTCGTCGTACAACTTTTCAAACGCTTATATATCTAGTACTAGAAAAGATTTTTTCACGAAAATCAAACTTGTACTACCATTATAGTGGTAGTACGATTTTATTCTTTCTGAAACCAGATGTGACCAAAATTATAACGGAAAGAAAACTGCAATTTCAACATGTGTGAACTAAACCCGTCGTTGAAGTTTTCCCTCGTGGAGAATTGCAATTCAATACCCGCCATCATGTTTGTTGCAGGATAATAAAGCAGGTTTGCCAGCGCATAATGACCAATCTTATAAGCATCCGGCTGCTGGGCATCGGAATTGGTAATGTTAACCAAAGAATAGCCAATAGAACTGCTGAATTTAGAACTCCAGTAATGGTCGAGAAAGACGGAAACGCCAAGGCAGGGTAATCAATAAAAATAAGACAACCTTTGCATCCCATAACAATATTTTTTTGTCATTGACAATCGCCAATTTTTTCATTATTTATCGTTCCCCCCAAAATTGAACGAAGCACCAAAGTACAAGCTGATCGCATTGTAAATGGTCGTCATGTCATCAGACCGGGTACCTTGAAGAGGAGCTTGCTCAACTTCATTCCATTCCACCGGATCTGACAAATTGACCAGTTGCCTCTGGTCACCTGTCCTGCCCACGGTGTATTGCAATCCGGTGATGAAATTCTGTCCTTTTATATTCCATGAAAGCCCCGCAGTAAGATTATAAAGGTCGAGATTCAGGTTATTGATCTTGTTGTACCCGGAGAATTCCTCAAAATCGAAATTCTTCTGATAGTTGAAATCGGTTCTGAATCCACCCATCAGCAGCAAATCCTTTTTCAAGGTCCAACTGTATCCAAAAGCGATATTAAACACCGGGTCGGCCCCGGATACAAAGGTCAGCCAGTCATCCAGCGGAACATCGCCGTGGTATACGCCCGAAAGGATATTTTCGCCTTCTTCGGCATGAGCCATCCTGAAAGGATCTATACCGAAAAAATATTCAGCCGAGGTGTAGAAGATGCGCTTGCCTCCCCTTACAGAATAAGTGAAGCCTGCTGCCAGCGACAAGGGCGTTTTGTATCCAACCCTGACCTGCTTTTTTTCCTGGTAATCCGCAACAAGATAATCTGGGACCGTTTCCAGGGTATGGGTATCGATGATATTATACTGGCTCTGGTTGTGAAACACTCGCTTCCCGTCTGAATAAACTCCGCCAACGGATGGGGTGGTAAGGGTTAATCCGAAGCTGAACCTGTCGGCCTTATAAAGAAGTCCTGCCTTAAAGAGCAGCCTGTAATCGTTCATCCGTAGATATTTTTCATTGGTGTATGAGGTGGAACTGTACGGAGCATATTCCAATTCTATGCTGTCATTCTCTGAATAGGCCGCGATATTGAGCTTCGCCGTATATTCAAGCGATTTAACCGCAGCAAACATTGAAATCCCTGCGTACAGCCTTGGAAATACCTGGACAGAGCCGCCGATGCCCACCCAGTCGTCACGGAAAGTATTGACATACTGGACAACTGCAAAATATCGTTCAATGCCAGGAATGGTGGTGAGAATATCCAAATTCTTTTCGATTGATTCAGACAGCATCGTCCTTGTATTTTCATTGTTCAGGAAAGCGACCTCAAAGCTCCAGGCCGGATGCTTTTTCCATTTCAGCATGTACGATACGAATCTTGGCTCGATGTTAAACCGCGTTGAATTCATGTTGATGCCATCTCCCAAAGCATCTTTCACCGTTACGATCAGATAAGAGAAGAGACTAGCATTGATAGAGAGCCTGGAAGCCCGGACTTCCGATATACTGGCAGGATTGTAATAGATGGCACTCGGTCCGGAGCCTCCTCCAACAACAGCACCGGACAGCAGTGAAGACTCTTCATTGAAGCTGCGGGTCCAGTAGTTGTGCGTTTGGGATTTGGATCCGGCTGGAAACAGGATCATTAAACACATGATAGTGAAGAGTATGGCCAGGTGCTCTAATCGTTGGATATTGATTTTTTTTAAATATATCATACCGGATTCCAGCTTCTGCAAGATTTGACCGATTAAAGGTAAGGGCTAATTTTATATCTTTGTCTGTATACCTGGATTTCTTGTTGATCCTTTGCGGTCCACAATCTCCGGTGGAGATTTCGGTAAGGAGGGAACTTGGATCGCCAGTAACCTAAACAACCTGACTTTTATAGCCCCTCGTTTCAGATGAATTGTCCATCTTGCTGATTTATAATTACTTATAAATAATAAAATTTTACTAAATTGCTGATTGACAGTTGGTTAAAAAATCGTACTACGACTATAGTGGTAGTACGATTTTTCATACCTTTACCTCTCACCAATCTTCCCAAACCATGCATTACCAAACCCTCTGGACCCCATCCCGCGAAAGAGCAGAGAAATCTTATATGTTCGATTTCATGCAGCATATCAACCGCGAATTCACTACAGATTTCAAAGATTACCAGCAACTCTATCAATGGAGCGTGGACAATATAGCCGATTTCTGGGGATCTTTCTGGTACTATTCCGGGATAAAATTCTCGGCCGACTTTAACCGCATAGTGGATGACCCTGGAAAAATGCCGGGAGCGAATTGGTTCCAGGGTGCCCGGTTGAATTTTGCCGAAAACCTGCTGCAGCGACGCGATAACGACCCGGCTATCATCTTCCGCGGCGAAACAGGAATCTCCCGTCATTGGTCGTTCAGGGAAGTCTATGAAGAAGCACATAAAGTGGCCGAAGGGCTGAAAAGGCTCGGCGTCCGAAAAGGTGACCGGGTTGCCGCATTCATGCCCAATATGCCCGAAACCGTGATCGGTATGCTGGCCACGTCATCCATAGGCGCTATCTGGTCGTCCTCTTCTCCCGACTTCGGTATCAAAGGCGTACTGGACCGGTTCACCCAGATCGAGCCGAAAGTGATCTTTGCCGCGGATGGTTATTATTACAATGGCAAACAATTTGACAGCCAGGAGAAATTGAGAGGGATCCTGGACCAGCTGCCGTCTGTTGAACATGTGATCATGACCAATTATTGCGGAACCCTGCATGTATCCTCGATGCCCAAGGCTATGCCGTGGGAAGAACTTGCCAAACCCGTGACCGGTGAGATGCATTTCGAACAGCTTCCCTTCGACCACCCCCTTTATATCATGTACTCGTCCGGTACTACCGGTCTGCCGAAAAGTATTGTGCACAGCGCCGGCGGAACCCTCATCCAGCACCTGAAAGAGCTCAAACTGCATACGGATGTGAGAAGAGATGATGTCGTCTTCTATTTCACCACCTGCGGCTGGATGATGTGGAACTGGTTCGTCAGCAGCCTGGCCCTGGGGGCAACCATTGTCTGTTTCGACGGTAATCCGTTCTACCCAGGGCCCGATGCGCTAATCCGGCTGGCTGAGGAACTGAAATTCACCCTCTTCGGAACCAGCGCAAAATATATCGCATCCCTGCAGGCTGCAGGCGTGCGGCCGGTTAATGTAGAGACGTTGCATGCAACGTCTCTACTCAACCGGCCGCACCTGCGTACCATCGCATCCACCGGTTCCCCCCTGTCGGATGAGAGCTTCGAATATGTCTACCGGGATTGGATGCCTGATGTGCAGCTCTCTTCCATCTCAGGCGGAACCGATATCATTTCCTGCTTCATGCTGGGTTGCCCGATCCTCCCGGTATACAAAGGCGAGATCCAGTGCCGGGGCCTCGGGATGGACGTGGATTGCTACGATGAGAACGGAAAACCCGTCAGGGATAAGCAGGGCGAACTGGTCTGCAAATCTGCATTCCCCAGTATGCCGGTCTATTTCTGGAACGACCCGGACGGCAAGAAATATCATTCTGCTTATTTTGAAAAATATCCCGGCACCTGGTATCACGGCGACTATATGATCCTGAGCAAACATGGCGGCGTCACGATGCTGGGCCGGTCTGACGCCACCCTGAATCCTGGCGGCGTGAGAATCGGTACCTCGGAGATATACCGGGTTGTGGAGAATTTGGAAGAGGTTGAAGATTCGGTTGTAGTCGGCCAGCAATTCGAAAATGATGAACGGGTCATACTTTTCGTCAGGATGAGGAAAGGCTTTCCCCTCACGGAAGACCTGCAGAAAAAGATCCGAACTTTAATCCGCACCAGCTGCAGCCCAAGGCATGTCCCCGCAGTCATACTCGAAACCCCTGATGTACCGTACACCATTAATGGTAAAAAAGTGGAAGTCGCCGTCAAAAAGATCATCCACGGCCAGGAAGTGAAGAACCGGGATGCGCTGCGAAACCCGGATTGCCTTGAATTTTTCAGGACCGTAAAACTCTAAGACAGCAGGGCGTGTTTATAAGATCCCCGACTTAAATCCTTTCCCTCTCCCCACCCTTCAAACATTTAACATTTAATATTTAACATTTAACATTAAACATTTAGCATTATTCCCTGAACCTCGGTTCCCCGTCCACAATGATCGGAATGTGATCGACATTTTGTTTGAAAGCCAGCCAGTCCAGGATCCGGTAAGCCAGATCATCGGTCAGCCTGTCCATCTCGTAATAATAGATCTCGTGAAATTTATCCTTTTCCGATTGCGGTTTATGAAATTCCCTGGGATTCTCATGTTCAGGAACGACCTTGCCATCCCGCCTCTTTTTCTCCAGAAATTCCTCCCTGATCTCCACCTCCACTTTATCCATCAGTTTGGCAATATTGAAATAAATAATCCTGACATGCTTGTAGTGAACGTTTTTTAACGGATTCATAAAACCTTTGAATTCCATTTTCTGTGTTCTCCGGCTGCTGGAAAAATATTTCAGTTGGTTGTTCAGTTTTGATTCCTTCTCTTTGAAATTGATCTTCCCAAACTCCTCCCGGTATTCCATCGGCAAACTGTTGACCCTGTCAACAAGTCCATGCAACCGGGCTATAAATCCATCATAGACATCCTTATTCTTAGCATAGTTTTGCTGTATCCTGAACTTTTTATCCTGTATCCTGGCGCTGTCGGAAGCACGCCCGTGCTTCCTGCTTTCATGATGCTCTATGTCTTCCAGCCAATGACCCACAATACTTCGAGTGTTTAGTGTTTAGTGTTTGGTGTTTGGTGTTTAATTTTGGGATAAAAATAATGTTTTCTAAAACAGTCAGATCGATAATTATAAGATTAATATAATTTATAAATCGCCTAATATCAAACTCCATACAACCAACATTCAACACCAAACACTAAACACTAAACATTAAGCACTACATGTTTCTTCGGTATTGCCCTCCGACTTCAAAAAGGGCATGCGTGATCTGGCCTATCGAACAATATTTTGAAGCTTCCATGAGGCCTTCGAATATATTCCGGTTCTCACGCGCCTTTTTTTTCAGGGCTTCCAGAAGTCCCGGGCTCACATCGGCATGTGTCCTGTGCAATTCCTGCAACATGTGTATCTGATATTGCTTTTCCTCTGTTGTCGCCCTGATCACTTCACCCGGAATGACGGTGGGGGACCCCTCTGAGGAAAGGAAGGTGTTCACTCCCATGATCGGCAAGGCGCCGGTATGCTTCATGGTTTCGTAATAAAGCGATTCCTCCTGTATCTTGCTGCGCTGGTACATGGTTTCCATGGCGCCCAGCACACCCCCGCGCTCGGTGAGCCGGTCGAATTCCATCAGCACCGCTTCTTCCACCAGGTCGGTCAATTCTTCTATGATGAACGAACCCTGCAGGGGATTCTGGTTCCTGGCCAACCCCAGCTCATGGTTGATGATGAGCTGAATAGCCATGGCGCGGCGTACCGATTCTTCCGTAGGGGTTGTGATCGCTTCATCATAGGCGTTCGTGTGCAGGGAATTGCAATTGTCATAGACGGCGTATAAAGCCTGCAGCGTGGTCCGGATATCATTGAAGGCGATCTCCTGGGCATGCAGCGAACGGCCCGAGGTCTGGATATGATATTTCAGCTTCTGCGAGCGTTCGTCGCCGCCATACTTCAGCTTCATGGCCTTGGCCCAGATCAGTCGCGCCACACGACCCATGACGGCATATTCCGGATCGATCCCGTTGGAGAAAAAGAATGAAAGGTTCGGTGCGAACTTGTCGATGTCCATACCTCTCGAAAGGTAGTATTCCACGTAAGTAAACCCGTTGGCCAGGGTAAGCGCAAGCTGGGTGATCGGGTTGGCGCCGGCTTCGGCAATATGATAACCGGAAATGGAAACGCTGTAAAAATTACGGATATGGTTCTTGTTGAAGTATTCCTGCACATCGCCCATCATCTTGATAGCGAAATCAGTGGAGAAAATACAGGTGTTCTGTGCCTGGTCCTCCTTCAGGATGTCGGCCTGAACGGTCCCCCTGACCCGGCAGATCGTATCCGCCTTGATTTTTTCGTATATCTCCTTCGGCAGGACCTGGTCGCCGGTGACACCCAGCAGCATCAATCCCAGGCCGTTATTGCCTTCCGGCAGCTCTCCCTGGTAAACCGGCCGTTTGGTGCCCTTCTTCCGGTAAATTTCATCAATCTGATGATTGACCCCGTCCTCCAGGCCGTTTTCTTTGATATATAGCTCGCACTGCTGGTCGATGGCGGCATTCATAAAAAATCCCACCAGGCTTGGCGCCGGGCCGTTGATGGTCATGGAGACGGATGTCTTGGGATCCGCCAGGTTGAAGCCTGAATAGAGTTTTTTCGCATCGTCGAGACAACAGATGGAAACCCCGGAATTACCTATTTTTCCATAGATGTCGGGACGGATGTCAGGATCATTTCCATAAAGGGTGACCGAGTCGAAAGCAGTGGAAAGCCTGCGGGCAGGCATCCCATGGGAAACATAGTGAAACCGCTTGTTGGTTCGCTCCGGGCCGCCTTCTCCGGCAAACATCCTCGTCGGGTCCTCCCCTTCCCGTTTGAACGGGAACACGCCGGCTGCATAGGGAAATTCGCCCGGGACATTCTCTTTCAGGCTCCATTTGACGATGTCGCCCCATCCTTTGTATTTCGGCAAGACCACCTTGGGGATCATGGTATGTGACAGGGACTCGTGGTGCGTCTTCACCCTGACCTTCTGGTCGCGCACCCCGAAGACATACTCCGGCTGACGGTACGAATCCACTTTTTCCTGCCAGGATTCCAGGATAAATTTCGTCTTCCCATCCAGTTCCTGTTCGATCTTTTTAGCCTGGTTGGCCAGCGTGTCGATGACTTCACCTTCAACTATCCCATCCTTCCTTAACTGACCGGCACTTTCTTCCAGTGCCTGCAGCCGTTGCGCCACTTCTGCCTGTTTCTCAGCCCATTTATTATAATTCCGGACAGTATCGGCAATCTCCGACAGGTACCTGATCCTTTTGGGTGGGATGATGTAGATCTTCTCCGTCATTCCCTTTTCGGCATGAATCTTTGAAGTAAATCCGGCTTTGGTTTTCTCATTGATGATGCCTATCAGGGCTTTGTAAAACGTATTCACGCCCGGGTCGTTGAACTGGGAGGCGATGGTGCCGAAGACCGGCATGGTTTCGGGATCTTCGTGCCAGAGCTGGTGGTTCCGGGCAAATTGCTTGCGCACGTCGCGCAGGGCATCCAGGGCGCCGCGCTTGTCGAATTTGTTGATGGCTATGATATCGGCGAAATCCAGCATGTCGATCTTTTCAAGCTGCGTGGCAGCACCGTATTCCGGCGTCATCACGTACATGGAAACGTCGCTGTGGTCCACGATCTCAGTATCCGACTGGCCGATACCGGAGGTTTCCAGGATGATCAGGTCATAGCCTGCAGCCTGCAGGATGATTTCCGCATCTTTCACGTAACGGGAAACAGCCAGGTTCGACTGGCGTGTGGCCAGCGATCGCATATAGACCCCGGGATGGTGGATGGCGTTCATCCGTATCCTGTCGCCCAGCAAAGCTCCTCCGGTTTTCCTTTTCGACGGATCGACGGAGATGATGCCGATGGTTTTGTCAGGGAAATCGTGCAAAAAGCGGCGGACAATCTCATCCACCAGCGACGATTTGCCCGAACCGCCGGTGCCGGTGATACCCAGCACTGGCGACCGCTTCGGGTGGTCTTTGATGGAATCGATGAATCCACGGGCATCATCCGGAAAATTCTCGGCTGCGGAGATGAGCCTGGCAATGGCGCTGACGTCTTTATGGGCCAGCATTTCCGCGGTGATCCCCTTAATATTATTTCCCGTAGGAAAGTCGGATTTTTCCATCAGGTCGTTGATCATGCCCTGGAGGCCCATGGCGCGGCCATCGTCCGGGGAATAGATCCGCGTGATTCCATAGGCGTGCAGTTCGTCCATTTCATGGGGAAGGATGACCCCTCCCCCTCCGCCGAATATCCTGATATGCCCGCATCCCCTTTCCTTCAGCATATCGAACATATAGGTGAAAAACTCCATGTGTCCGCCCTGGTAGGAGGTGATGGCAATAGCCTGGACATCTTCCTGGATGGCACAATCGACGATTTCCTGCACCGAGCGGTCGTGTCCGAGGTGGATCACTTCGGCGCCGGTGCTCTGGATGATCCGCCGCATGATGTTGATCGCAGCGTCGTGGCCGTCGAACAACGATGCCGCCGTTACAATACGGATATGGTTCTTTGGAATATAAGGCTTCTGTTCCGGATGCATGGGTGAACGGTTTGGGTGTAGCAAATATAGGAATTTTTTATATAGCATGTTGGGCCAACGGACAAGGGGACAAGGGGACGGGGGGACAAGGGGACAGGGGGACAAGGGGACAGGGGGAAAAGGGGACGGGGGGACGGGGGGACTGGGGGACAGGGGGAGGTTAATTGGATTCGTTTTTAATTAGGGGGATGGTTTGATTTATTTTTTTGATTGATTAATTTTACCTTTTTATAGGCTTCGTGTAACTTCGTATCTTCTTCGTGTAACTTCTTAAAAATGTTATGTTTATCTCATGAAGTGCCACGAAGGCTCTGAATTTCAATAAGATCAAAGTATGATAAAGCAACTGCTCTTCGCCCTCTCCCTGCTGGTCACCCTGGGCATTTTCGCATACACGACCATGCGTTACATCAAACTTTTCCGGCTGACCAGGCCATTCCCGGTGAAAGACTGGGGAAAGCGCATTAAAGTGATGCTGGCCGTGGCCTTCGGCCAGACGCGGATCCTCCGCAAGCCGGTGATCGGGCTGATGCACGCGATGGTGTGGTGGGGTTTCCTGGTGATCCTGGTCGGTAGCATTGAAATGGTGATCGACGGGCTGGCCGGAACAGAGAGGGCCCTGAGTATCCTTGGGCCGGTGTATGACGTGATCACCGCTTCGGGCGATGTCTTTGCGCTGATCATCCTGATCGCCATCATCGCTTTCATGATCAGGCGGTTGTTCATGAATATCCGACGTTTCACAGGTATCGAAATGAAGCACCGGTCGCACCAGGATGCCAACCTGGCCCTCACACTCATCCTGCTGCTGATGGTCAGCCTGCTGGGGATGAATGCCTCTTACATTTCCCTGGTCGGACATGGTGACCTGGGCACAGGAGGACACGGTGACCTGGGGACCGGGGGACCGGGGCATATCATAAAAGGTGTTTATCCGGTGAGTCAATACCTGGCGGTATGGTTTTCCAGTGACGGGGTACATTTCTGGCATGAATTTTTCTGGTGGTCGCACATCCTGCTGATATTTGCCTTTGCCAACATTTTGCCGTATTCCAAGCATTTCCACGTGTTCATGTCGGTTCCGAACGTTTTCCTGAGCCGCCTGGAACCGCTGGGATACCTTCCGAACATGCCCCAGATCACGGAGGAAATAAAGCGGATGATGGACCCGAACCTGGCATATGCCGCACCGGCTGAAGGAGAAGCAGCCCCGGTTTCACGTTTCGGGGTGCTGGATGTGGAAGACATCACCTGGAAGAACTACCTGGATGCGCTCGCCTGCACCGAATGCGGCCGCTGCACGGAGGTTTGTCCGGCCAACATCACCGGGAAAAAACTCTCCCCCCGCAAGATCATCATGGACGTCAGGGCCCGGATGAAGGAGAAAGGACTGCACCTGGCCGCCGATAAAAGCTATACCGATGGCAAATCGCTGATCCGCGACTACATCACCGAAGAGGAACTCTGGGCCTGCACCACCTGCAACGCCTGCGCCCGCGAGTGCCCTGTGAACATCAACCACCCGTCGCTCATCGTGGATATGCGACGGTACCTGGTGATGGAGGAATCCAAAGGCCCGGGGGAACTCAACGCCATCTTCTCCAACATCGAGAACAACGGAGCACCATGGCAGTTCTCTCCGCAGGACCGGATGCTATGGGCGGAGGGGATTTATATGAATACCATCGACACACCGAAAGTGTAGAATGGATTAAGCCCGGGATGATATCCGGGGATAAAAAGGATAGAAGAAAAAATTCCCCTCCCTTTTATGAGGATTCGAAAGACTGGATTGTTTCACAGGGAGGGGCCAGGGGTGGGATAGTATGAAAACATTGAAGATTGAACATTGAAGATTGAACATTGAAGATTGAACATTGAAGATTGAACATTGAAGATT
>CAZUDV010000005.1:301864-310838 GCA_964619555.1 uncultured Bacteroidales bacterium
GAACAATAGCTTTAAAATTCAAAACTTAGCAGCATGTACCCTCCCCCAACCCCTCCCATGAACCTTTTGCACGCTTCGATACTGCCTCAAGAGAGGGGGGATTTTGCTATGCTTCCTTTTCTGCCCCGGATTTCATCCGGGGCTAAATGCATTCTATTCCTCCGGAATGAAATTTTCGACCTGCACTTTTCACCAATACCCTCAAATAAGGACCTGTTATTTACCCTAAAACAATCAATCTCATGAACACAAATAAACTTAAAATAACCGTCCCCCTCATGTCCGATCTCTTCTCCCGCGGCGAATCTCCCGAATATCTTTTCTGGGTCGGATCTGCGGGTGCGTTTGACGACCGGTACAAGAAAGTCACACGTGAATTTGTGAAATTACTGGCCTATTTCAAAGTCAGCTATGCCGTTCTGGGAACGGAAGAGACCGACTCGGGAGATGTGGCCCGCCGGGCGGGCAACGAAATGCTTTTCCAGATGCAGGCCTTGCAGAACATCGAGCTTTTTAAGATGTATGGGGTGAAAAAGATCCTTACGTGCTGTCCGCATGATTACAATACTTTTAAGAACGAGTACCCTGATTTCGGCGCTGAATTTGAAGTAATACACTACACGCAGCTACTCGCCGAAATAGTTCAAAGTTCAAAGTTCAAAGTTCAAAGTGGAGGTAATGAGTTTTCCAAACTCAAAACCACCTTCCATGATCCCTGCTACCTTGGCCGGGCGAACGGCGAATACGACGCTCCGAGAAATGTACTGAAGGCGCTTGGGATAGATATGGTTGAAATGAAAAGATGTAAAAGCTTTGCCCTTTGCTGCGGTGCGGGCGGCGGACAGATGTTCAAAGAGGCTGAACAAGGGAACAAGGAAGTTTTTATCGAGCGAATAGAGGACGTCATTGCCACAGGTTCGGATATCGTGGCAACAGCCTGTCCTTTCTGCATGGTGATGATGACGGACGGAATCAAGTACAAGAACCGTGAAGAGAGCCTGAAGAACTACGATATTGCCGAGATGGTGAGCATGGCATTAGGGCTGTGAGGAAGAGGTCCCTCCTCACCCGCCTGCCGGCGGGTTCCTCGGGATGACGGCAAGGTGCTGGGGCCGGGGGAGGTCCCTCGTCGCTTCGCTCCTCGGGATGACGGCTAGGTGCTGAAAAAATAGTTTTTGCGGCGCGGCAGCTTCGGACAGTGCCATTTCTACGGTCTGTATCTGCCGCGCCGCTTTGTTTTTTTTTTGTACGGCCTCGTCATCCCGAACCGCCGCAGGCGATGAGGGACCGCCAACATTTTTGGTATCATCCCAAGGATCAGCCGCAGGCAGCGACGAGGGAAACGTCATCCCGAGAAGCACAGCGACGAGGGAACCGAACCTCTTTACAAATTGAATTTTTTTTTATAAATTCGTGCTCTTTATTGGTCGAACCCAAACCAGAACCCTAACGATTAAATCTACCGAACTGCCTTGTCTGCCAAACCAACTTACGATGAATTAGCCGCGCGCGTGGCCCAGTTAGAGGAATTACTTGACAAGCGGACTAAAGAGCTTTCACAAGAGATCGCTGACTACGTGATCATTCAGAGTGACCTGGAGAAAAAATCATTTGAACTTAACCAGCGGATACGGGAGCTTAAATCAGTGCTCCTCATCACTACCGCTGCCGATCAGCCTAACCGCAGCCTGGATGAATTCTACCACAGCATCCTCGATATTATCATCGAAAGCTTTCAGTACCCTGATATTACCTGTGCCGAACTTAAGATCGGCGACCAGGTTTTTTGCAGCCGTAATTATTCCCTGACCGATTGGAAGATCGGGAGGGGATTGATGGAAGATAATAAAATGATCGGCTACCTGACCGTGTGCTACACGGAGGAAAGGCCGGTGAAAGATTTCGGCCTCTTCACCAGGGAGGAAAAAAACCTGCTGGTGCTGATATCCCGGTACCTGGTCCAGATCATCCGAAGGAAACAGACGGAGGCAGAGCTGGAGAAATTCCAGCATGTCATCTCCCAGAGCCAGGTCATGATCCTGATCATGAACCATAGTGGCCAATTGGAGTACGTCAATGAAAATCTGATCCGGGTGATGGGTTATACACGGCAGGAAATCGAGGAAATGCAGGGGATCATGGCGACCAGGGATCCGTTGGGGGTGGAGGCTTATAAAAAGATCAACCGCGCCCTGGAAAAACATGGCAAATTTGCCGGGGAATTGCAGGTGGAGACCAAGCAGGGCAGGAAATTCTGGACAAGGGCGTGGATCACCGAAGTATCCAAACAAAACAAACCGGAGTATTATGTCGGAATGTTTGAAGATATTTCCGAAGAAATAGAACTGAAGCGCCTCAACCAGGAACACCAGGAACTGCTCAACAAGATCATGGAGAATCTTCCCGTTTCCGTCACCCTGATGGACCGGGACGGATACTTTACCTATTTGAATAAAGAAGCTGAGAATCACCTCCGTGTTTCGCGTGAAGTACTTAAAAGCACCCCCATCAATGTCCTTTTGCCCGGAGAAGGCGACCGCACCCTGGAATCCATCCGGAAAATCTTTCAGGATAAACAACCCATATCCGCTGAGGTCGTCTACAAAATAAACGGGGCTGATAATTACTTCCAGGTCAGTCGCTTCCCGTTATTGGACAAGGATGGGAACGTGCAGAACGTCATTTCGCTGGTGTACGACATCACCCGTAAAAAACACGAAGAAAAGCTTCAAAAGATACAAAGGGCCATCGACTCCCTGCAATCAATCGGCGAAAATTTTGAAGAAAGCCTGCGGATCCTGTTCGATAATCTCTTTGAGCTCGATTGGCTGGATTCGGCGGGTCTCTACCTGGTCAATAAGGAAAAAGAGTTGCTGGAGCTGGTTTATCACAGGGGGCTTTCGGAAAAATTCCTGAAAAAAGTATCCGTTTATCCTTATCAAAGCATGAATACGCAAATAGTATTCAAAGGTGAACCCAGTTATGCCAATGTCGACAATTACATACTCCCCTCCAGGGATGATATCAGCAAGGAAAATATTAAACTGGTCATCGTATTGCCCCTCCTTTACCTTGGGCAGGTAATAGGTTCGCTGAACCTGGGTTCGAAAAAGATATCCGAACTCGACAGTGAAGACAAACTGGCCCTCGAAAACATAGCCGTTAAAATAGCCAATTTGCTGGAGGTTATCCGGACCCGTGAACAATTGACCACCACGAACCTGGAGTTGGTCAAAAACATCAACGACCTGAAGGAAAAGCAGGACCTGCTGCTGCATAAATCCAAACTGGAATCGCTCGGGGAAATTGCCGCCGGGCTCGCCCATGAGATCAACCAGCCGTTGAGCGTGATATCCCTGGCATTCGAAAACATTATCTACAAATTACAGCAAACCAAGTCACAAAGCGATTATTTCGTTAAAAAATCGGAAGTGATCAGTATGAACATTGAAAAGATCCGGGAACTCATCGATCAAATCCGATTATTCTCCAGGAAAGAAACTGCGCTCATTTACGAAAAAGTGGACCTCCATCAGGCGATCCGGAATTCGCTATCATTCCTCGATATCCAGTTGAAAAAGCACCGGATCGACATTACCGTTGATCTTTTCCCGGAGGGCTGTTACATTCTTGGAAACCAGACCAAGGTGGAACAGGTGATCATGAACCTGCTCTCGAATGCAAAGGATGCCGTCGATGAAAAGGCAAAAACGGCCAGGGATACGGATTACAGGAAAGCGATCCGGGTGACCACCATGTGCATGGCGGGGGAAGTCGTGCTGGTTGTGGAAGACAATGGAACGGGGATCAGTGAGGAAAATCTTTCAAAGATCTTCAACCCGTTCTTTACCACCAAACCGCCGGGAAAGGGAACAGGTCTCGGATTACTGATTGTTTATGGAATTGTGACAGAAATGCAGGGAAAAATTGAAATTTCATCAAAAATTAATACTTTTACACGGGCTGCAGTCATATTGCCAAGGATCTGAATGAAACCGATGTCGAACTAAAAAGAAAAGATGAACTGAACCAATAGTCCAAATTAAGCCCAAAATGAACAGAATCAACGTACTGATCCTGGATGATGAAGAAGGCATCCGCCAGGAGATCGGTGAATTCCTGAAAGAGGCAGGAATGACCGTACATGAGGCTGCTACCCCCGAAGCCGCCTTTCATATCCTTAAAAACCAACCCATCGATATTTCAATACTGGACATTCGTTTGCCCGGAATGAGCGGCCTGGACGTCCTGGGGGAGATAAAAAAATACACCCCGAATGTAGAGACCATCATGATCAGCGGTCATGGCGACATGGACAGTGTCATCGAGGCCCTGCGCAGCGGAGCCTGTGATTATCTCAAAAAGCCGTTCCACCTGAAGGATCTGCAGGCCGCCATCGAGAAGACGAAGAAATACATCACGATCCGCAACCTGCTGGAAAAAAAGAACACCACCGCGATGAAAGGCACTCCTGAAATCTGGAAAAAGATCGGTGCCCCTTTCATTTTCGGCACATCGGTTATGGAAAAGCTCTATGACCAGATCGTACGGGTATCTTCTTCGGATCATACCACCGTCCTCATCATCGGTGAAAGCGGTACAGGTAAAGAACTGGTTGCCAGGGGGATCCACCTGCACAGCCCGAGGAAAGTTAAGCCGTTTCAATCCGTTAACTGTTCCTCCATTCCCGAAGAGCTTTTCGAAAGTGAATTCTTTGGTTATAAGAAAGGCGCATTTACAGGGGCCAACCAGGATAAACCCGGCTGGTTCGAATCGGCCAATGAAGGAACCCTTTTCCTGGATGAGATAGGCGATCTCAAGTTATCGCTTCAATCCAAATTGTTGAGGATCATGGATGACGGAGTGGTAAACCGGCTGGGAAGCACATCGCAGATTAAGGTAAACGTTCGGGTAATTGCCGCTACGAACCATGACCTCAGTAAGATGGTAACCGCTCATCGGTTCCGGGCGGATCTTTACCACCGGCTGAATGCCTTCATCATCCAAATTCCCCCGCTCCGCGAACGCAGGGACGACATCCCTTTGCTCGTGGATTACTTTGTCAAATATTATGCTGAAAAACTCGGCAAGAAAATCAAGGGCATACAACCTTCCCTGGTCAAGGCCCTGGATCATTATGATTTCCCGGGCAATGTCAGGGAGTTGAAACATATGGTCGAACGGGCCGTTATACTTTGCGATGATGAAGAACTGACCCTGGACCATTTCGACCATCTTCAGGCCAAGCTGAAAGAGCAGCGGGACAATTTCCCCAGCCTGGTTGAAAACGGCAATAACAAGGACATTCACCAGTACGAAAGGGAGGTGATAGAAAAAGCCCTTCGGGAATGTAGCTACAACAAGTCGAAAGCAGCGAGGATTCTGGGTTTATCGCGCCAGGCCCTGGACCGGAGGATCGCGAAGTTCGGGATTTAGCGAGAGGGATGGGAGGTCCCTCGTCATCCCCTGCGGGGATTCCTCGGGATGACGGCGAGGTAGTGGGGGCTGGGAGGTCCCTCGTCGCTTCGCTCCTCGGGATGACGGCGAGGTAGTGGGGGCCGGGAGGTCCCTCGTCGCTGCGCTCCTCGGGATGACGGCGAAGTGCTGGAGACAAGTGAGAGGTCCCTCGTCGCTTCGCTCCTCGGGATGACGGCGAAGTGCAGAAAAATAGTTTTTGCGGCGCGGCAGCTACGGACTGTGCCAATTCTACGGTCCGTATTTGCCGCGCCGCTTTGTTTTTTTTGCACGGCCCCGTCATCCCGAGGAGCAGCCGACAGGCTGCGACGAGGGAACCGTCATCCCGAGGAGCAGCCGACAGGCTGCGACGAGGGAACACTTAGCAACCAAACAACTCCTTCATCCCCGGATTTTTCCTTCTTACCAATTCCAGCTTCTTCTCCCTTCGCCATCCCTTGATCTCCTTTGCTCTTCTGATCGCATCTCTTATGTCAATGAATACTTCATAATGGATCAAAACATAAACATTGTATTTTCTGCAAAAAGTCGATCCGACCCCAGCTCGGTGCTCCTGCATCCTTCTGTTCAAATCAGCCGTCACACCTGTATAAAAGACTGTTCTGTTTTTATTCGTAATGATATATATGTACGATCTCCTCATAATGGTTTATCGGGTTATTCGCAAAAAATACCCGAGGTATTGATAGTTATTTTAGAGCGAGGGTCCGAGGGCCGGGAGGTCCCTCGTCGCTCCGCTCCTCGGGACAAGCCGCTGACCGCTGACCGCTGACCGCCGACCGCCGACCGCCGACCGCCGACCGAAAATCTCCGGTCGCTGCCCAATTCCGGGCAATTTCACTTCATGGCAATACAACACACTGATTATCTTTTATTTACATCCTTATTTGATTTAGTCTAAATAAGATTGCCCGGAATCGGGCATTTTTCGTGGGCAGAATTAAAGTTATCAACATGCAATATGCTGATATTTAATTTATTAACATTCATGGCACAGTTATTGACTATAATATGTGCTTTTGCCCAAAATATAAACCCAATCATGAAAAGGCAAGTGCTATTCATCGGATTCGATGATGCATATCAATCTGAAATAGTCGAATTCCTGAAAGAAAGGGACGGTCAGGCGTGGTTCTCGGACAGCACTGACCGTTCCATTCGCATGCTGGAAGAGCAGGCTATGGATACCGTTGTGCTCAATATGCGCAAACTGGTCGATGCCGCTATCCTGAAATACCTCAACCAGTATTACCCCGACATTAAAATTCTCATCTCCACCAGCGACGAGTTTGAGAATATCATTAATGTTCTGACCCACAGCAGCTATCATTTGCTTCGACAACCCTTCAAACTGAAGGAGCTGAATATGTTGCTCTGAAATGAACCTGAATGAACCAGTCCGGATGAAAAGAAAAACCAAATGCTGTAACCGATATAAACGAACGGAGATGACCGTTCCGGAAGAATAATGCGCCCATAAACCTAAACCCGATTCATGACCAAACCTTTACTCCCCCTTCCATATTTTTCCATTCTTTCAGTTCGCGGTCAGCGGTCAGCGGTCCGCGGCTTGTCCCGAGGAGCGGAGCGACGAGGGAAACGTCATCCCGAGAAGCAACGCGACGAGGGATCGGCGGTTTATGATTTGTATGATATTAATCTTAAAACCAAAATAATATGAAATCAAGATTTACACTGTCCCCTGCCACATGCATAATGCGTGTGATAATGCTGGCAATCCTGATGACCGGGTTTATTGCCACAAGCTGGGGACAACCGGCCGGGCCCAATAATGCCGGAACCGGAGCCAATGTAACCGGGATCGGTACGATTGCATGGACCAATCCGGGAAATATCGTGAGCGATAACAATAGCTTCGCAACGGTGACTCTTCCAAACAACGGTTCCACCAGCAATTACCTGCGAGGCACGAATTACGGATTCAGCATCCCGGGCTCTGCAACGATTACAGGGATCACGGTGGTCATCGGGAAGTTATCCAGCAACTTTTTCGGCTTCACGGCAATAAATGACAATGCCGTATACCTGGTCAAGAATGGAACCATCACCGGCGCCAACCGGGCTGCCGGCACCTGGCCCACCTCGGAAACGGCCGTATCCTATGGAGGAGCAGCCGACCTGTGGGGAACCACCTGGACTCCTGCCGATATCAATAATACCAATTTCGGGGTAGTACTCTCCGCCGTCAATAATACCGGACTGGGGGTGTCCTATACTGCCTCTGTAGATTATATGCAGATCACGGTGAATTACTCCCTGCCAACTCTTCCGGTCATAACCGGCTTCAGTCCGACTTCAGCCTGCACCGGCTCCAGCCAGGCTATTGTCATCACCGGTAGCAACTTCACCGGCGCCACGGCAGTGACCTTTTTCAACGGGCAACCAGCCTCCTTCACCGTCAACAGCAGCACCCAGATCACCGCAACCCTGCCTTCCGGCGCCACCACCGGCCCCGTCAGCGTGACCACTCCTGCCGGAACAGGCACCAGCGCCACGAATTTCACCGTCAACCCGCTGCCAACTGCCGGGATCACCAACAATTCGGGCACCACGGTACTCACCTGCAGCCTGACCTCCATCAGCGTGACGGCTACCGGTGGCGTAAGTTATTCATGGGATGGTGGGGCTACTCCTACCACTGCAGCCAACAGCTTCAATGCACTCGGCACTTACACCGTGACCGTTACCGACGGTAATGGCTGTACCGATGACGAAAGCATCACCATCACGCAGGATATCACCGTTCCTACCGCCACCCTTTCCGGCGGCGGCGGAGCCTGCATCGGGGATGACGTCGACCTGACCGTGACATTCACCGGCACCTCCCCGTGGGATTTCACCTACACAGCCAACGGAGGCGCCCCTATTGCCGTCAATGATGTGACGTCACCTTATACGCTTACCGTCAATCCCACCGGGAACACGACCTATGCCCTTGCCGGCGTTACCGGTGGCAACGGTTGTACCGGCACGGTGGGCGGAACCGCGGATGTGGTCACCGGCCCAATGGCTTATGCTCCCGATATCCTGATCTGCGGAGGAACCGCTATGGTTTCGGTCCCGATCAAGGTCAAATCCTTCGATAATGTCGGAGCCATATCGATCACCCTGACTTACGATAAAAATGTTCTGACATATGTCGATTCCGTTGATGTGAACGGCCTGATCGATTATTGCCGGGAAGACGCCGGCGGAGGGATCGTCCGGTTTTCAGGAAATCCTGCACCACCCGCTACCCTGGCTGACGATGAAACCCTGATCATTTTAAATTTCAGTTATGCAGGCGGCTATACGGCCCTGCATTTTGACGACACCTACGATACATGGTGTGAATTTGGCGCCGGACCGCCTGACTATACCCCCTATTGCGATAACCCGGCAGCTTCTTACTACACCGACGGATCGGTCGATCAATATGACCAGCCGATGATCAGCTTCGGGTTCAACGGGGTGGAAGCCGGCCACAATGCCGTCTTCA
>CAZUDV010000006.1:0-247654 GCA_964619555.1 uncultured Bacteroidales bacterium
CCAACTGCGAACTGCCAACTGCGAACTGCCAACTGCGAACTGCCAACTGCGAACTATAAAAAAACCCATCCCCTGGCTCTAGTCCCTGAGGATGGATTTCTATTGGAAGAAGGAAAACCTTCTATTGACTGACGATCAAATACTACTCCTCGATTCTCTTCCTGGCGTTATAGAGCTTTTTCGCACCATAGGCGAGGCCCATGGAGATCAGCATGACCAGGCCGCTGCCAATGGGAGCGGAACCTCCGATGGGTATTTCACCTGTTCCGGGGCCACCGGGTGGCGGTGGTGGCGGTGCTGAAGCAGACACCATGATAACAGGAACAATTATTAATAATCCCACTAAAATCAGGTTCAATATTACTTTTTTCATAATTGGATTTTTTTACTCGTTAATTATGTTTAATAATTGTCCGGATTACTTAGTGATATACACCTTATCCGTATAAACGCCACCTTCTTTGGTGATGACCTTTACGATGTAGTAGGCCGAAACGTTGCCGATCTGCACCTTGTTCACCGTATTATTGGGTAAAGTACCGCGGTGCAGTTCCCGACCCATCATGTCATACGCCACATATTCCTTAATGGTTTCGTTGCCACGGTTCACGATATAAGCATCCTGGCCCCAGCTGTATATACTAATGGGTTCAATTGCTTTAGGATCATCCAATCCAGTAGTACCAAAGAAATGCACAATAAACCGTGCCTGATTATCTTCTGGATTGCCAGTAAAAGTGTAGGTATTATCCATGACGAGATTATGCCATTCTCCACCTTCTACTAAATCCTCGAGATAAATCTCAACATTGCCCAGAAAACTTTCTATATCACTTGCCGTAATGGTATATTCACCAATTGTATGGCACTCAAATGACATTGGAACGCTGACTTGCGCATTGCTTAATGTAGGAAGAATATTATGGGTTAAAAACTTATTGTCTTGTGAAACTGTCCAAATTTCAGTGGCGTCTTCCCAATAACTTTCCCATTTATCCACATCGGCAAATACATCATATGTATAAGATCCGTATTCTCTGAATGCAATTGCAAGTATATCAGCAGAATTATTCCCAGATGCGGTAAGTGTCAATTGATCAAAAATGGAAGATTTAAGGAATGCTGCTGTTGAGTGAACCCTGTCAGAAGTTTGTAACGTAATATTAATATTTCCTGGTGCGGTATACGGATTCTGAACGTATTGCAGCCAGAATCCCTGCCCAACCTGGACATCTTTTGTCATTCCGGTTCCAACATTCGTAGAGGCGTTGTAAGAGGCATAATTGGCAATACCATTGTTCAGGACATATATTGTTGGATTCAAATCACTGGTAGAGATTGGATCCTCTCTGGTCCAAGACAGATCCCAATCTAATGAAGCGGAAAATGGATTGCTTTTCAGATTCCATCCATAACTACCTGTTGCAGGGTCACCACTCATAATCAAATTCAGGTTTACATTAGTATTAACCAAAGCCCCTATTTGATCATATTCACCTGCAGTGCCATTATCAGTTGTAAGCATCAATCCAGTACCCGTATTGATCGGATATGTTAATAAGTATGGATTGTCCCATGCCTGTGTGGGTTCATTCCACTCATAAGCAAAGGTATTGAGCATCGAAATATCAAAATCAGCTAAAGTAACACCAGAACCAGACGGTAAATTATCGACTGTGGGGCCCACCTGGTGAAAATAATAGGTGCCGCTATTGGATAAATATGTTTCAACTGCAGCAGAACCGCTTGCGCCATAATTGATGGTGCCGTTATCGATAAAAGAGCCAACACCCGAAGCGGAAGCTGCAATAACCAGACTAGCGGGATCCGCAATTGAAGTTGCTCCGTTCGCAGTCAATGATGCTCCTGGATCAATGGTGAGGTCCGCTCCTGTGGCTATATTAAGTTGGTTAACAATTGCACCATTTACAGTAAGTACACCATTAGCCCCATGTACGTAACAGTTCTTTGCACCATCCGTAGAACTTGGTTGATTATTAGTACCTGTTCCGCCACACCAATCAATCCCATCCCATTCAATTACTGGTTCAACATAAACTCCTGAAGCATTACCAGCATTACTGGCAGAATCACCATTTCCATTGAGGTCCATATTAGTTGCATTTCTTGGTAACAAAGCTACCCAGGCTGCATCACCTAATTCAAAATTATCCACACCGGAACCTGCTTTGGTATTCTGAACCTTCATGATTTCATACCATTGATTTTGAGTCCATGTTTCCGGGGCTGCCATAAATGTGGACATTGAAAAGAATCTAAAATAATGCCCAGTTCCTGCATAATATTGTCTTCCGGCACCTTCTGGAACTAAGTTGTAAATTCCTGTCCAACCAGTTAAATCAACATTTTGTGTCCATCTTATCGTAAAGTTGATATTCACCCAGAAATCACTCCCAGCAGTAGGATAATTATTCAAGTCTGTACATCTAGCCTGTACACTTATTTCCCCACAACCATTATTGACCAATTTGATTTCAAAATTGCCAGGTTGGCTAAAGGAAGATATGGAAATGAAAATTAAAAAAACAGTAATTATATTTTTCATAATAATTTAATTTTTTACATTAAGGAAGATGCTGATTTACAGGAACTCCGGGAGTTGTAAGCCCCACCGTCTTAGTTAGTATTGCAACTCTATCACTTCCTCCACCATCATAAACAATATCTCCATCCATATTGACATCTCGGTTATGATAGGTATTTGTTATAGGTACTCCAGGTGTTGTTAACCCTACTCCGAGTAAAATAGTTATTCTATCACTTGAACCTCCATCATAAACTACCGATGAATTAGCATTAGCATTACCAGCCCAAAGTCCAAATTTGCCGCCTCCTAGACTTTTCAAGGCAGTATTCGATATTCCCGTCTTTTGGTAAGCTTGAGTTTGCGCCGATGTGAAATTGAATGCTGGAGATGCTGCAGTCAGATCAACTTTAGCAGATGACATTGCACCAAGGTGATTTCTGTGTTGAATGGAAACATAATATAAATCTTTACCCACATTAAAGGCTTTTAAGCCAATATTACCGTTAGTATCAAGGATATTCCCATTGACATCAACAAAGCATGCATAGGATTTAACAACTACTGTACTATCAGCCTTATCTCTTAATTCCACTTTGATCCAGTCCACAGCATCTGTTGGAATAGAGGGTGCATGTGTATTCAATCCATAAGGATCGGTTAACGGAATTAAATTCTTTGTATTTAAACTCTTTGTCATAACTCCAGATGCATATGGTCCACCCAAATACACATCCAGATCCAGGTCGATCCCTTCAAACCAGAAATCCCCTAACACAAACTTTCCCACCGAGCTAAAACCGCTGCCGGTTCGGGTCCATGCACCGCCATTCGCGACGGCTGCACCGGATGCTTTCCATCCTACTGTCAGGCCATTGTCAGCCGTAACACCAACGGCGCAGTCAGTGCGGTCGAAACCGGTCTGCTCCTGTCCGGTATTCCACTGAGGCTTTACCGTCAGGTTAGCGCCTCCGACAGATGCTTCCGACACAGCCCAGTTCGCTGCCACGGTATGGTTGGTGCCACCGGCCCATGATCCCGGTAAAGCTCCGGTATAGATCACACCGTAAGTTTCGGCCGTTCCGGCTTCATTTAGCACCAGGGGATTGAAACTGGTACCGTCGCCTACCGGAAAGGTATAATCGGCATTGCCGACCAGGGCTTTCAGTTCACCCGCTCCATTGGTGACAATGTGCTTGGTAGCATCTGCCAGTGTGGCTCCTTCGTTGCTTAAGGTCAGATCGTTGGCGCCAAGGGTTACATCCCCGGCGGTCAGAATAAGGACGCTGTCCATGATCTGATCGATCCCGAGATTTACACCATTGGTATTGTCAACTTCAACGGCACAATAAAAAGTGGTTGAAACGGAACCTGTCAGGTTCTGGGTCGAACTGCCATTCAAAGTAAGCAGACCTATTGATCCTGTCCCGATGGAACCGGAATTGTTGATAAGGTCGCCCTTCAAATGCACGTCACCGTCAATTTCGATTGTACCACCGCTGGTGCTGGTATAACTGCCTTCTATAACCAGAGTGGCACCGGTTTCAACGGTTATGGTTCCACCCGAATTATACATTTGCGTATACCCGGCCAAGAAGGCCATCAAAAATAAAAAGGTAAACAATATTTTTTTCATGGGGTGAGGATTTTATTCATAAACGCTAACTAGTTTTCAAATAGCCATTTAGACATACTTCCAATTTTGATCGCATTAATTTTTCCTGGCTTTGGCAATTATATGCAAATTAAGTGAAAATTTTCCGACAATTTTCAAATTTAACAATTTATTAAAGGTTTTTTCGACCTGGCAAGCTTTTTTGCGCTTTTTTCGATTTTATAAACAAATTTAGTAAATCTAAAGCAGAAATCAAGCATTAACAGGTTTTTTTTTACAAATCTTTCAATGATCTTCCAAAATCAATCATTAATCCAGTGAACGCTAAATTGTAATACGATCCGATAAAGGTTTTTGTTGCGAATTTCTATTTCAGTTTCAATATTTCTCCGGCCATGATCTTATCCACATCTTCTAAACGGTTCATCCTGGCCAGGGACTTCATCCGTACGCCAAAATCCTGAGAAATCGATTTTAAAGTCTCACCCTCCTCAATAATGTGATATTCAAATTCTGCCCTTGATCTTTTCCGGCCAAGGTATACCTTATCTCCCGGACGGATCTCGCTTTTCTTGTCCATTTCATTATACTCCCTCACCTGCCAGGAGTATATGCCGAACTCATCCGCGATCTTGAACAGGTCATCTCCTTCCCTTGCCAGAATGAACCGGGTTTTGTTGTTTGTGAAAATTATCCTGTCGTTGCCACCCTTGCCCGCAATGCCAAACACTTCCGGAGCTTTCGCATTCAGTACCGGGACTGGCTTTTTGTGCCTTGAATCACTGGATTTAGCCCGGTAATCCCTGGTTTTATCCGATGACGGACGACTGACCGCGGAGGAACTCTTATCTGCGCCTTTGTCTAACTCCGCCAGCCCGTTTTCTTCGATAATACGGATCAGCATTTCCGCATACCGCGGATTGGTAGCATACCCGGCTTGTTTCAGGCCACTGGCCCAGGCTTTATAATCGCTCAGCTCCAGGTCAAAAAGAAATTGGTACCGGTCACGAGATGTCAGAAACAGGGAATGGTCATAATAGGATTCCTTCGCCGATTTATACGCCCTGAAACATTCATCCTTAGCATCATCATCCTTGTGAAAAGTCTTGCCTGTCCATTCCTTGTGGCATTTGATCCCAAAATGGTTGTTTGCCAGGCGGGCAAGATCACTGTTCCCGTTTCCGGACTCCAGGATCCCCTGCGCCAGGGTAATGCTGGCCGGGATGCGATATTTCCTCATCTCTTCCAGGGCAGTCTCTTTGTAAGTATCAATATATTCCTCCACCGTCATTTGCGGTTGGGATAAAGCAAATGAGCAAAGCATAAAATTGGCCAGCATCGTAAAACCGATCAACCGTGACATGACGAGTATTTCTTCAAAATTACCACCGGCACCTATCTCCGGATGTGATATCAAACGTTAATTATCCACACCGGATTGTTTACATTTGTTTGTTCGCAACAGATACCACTGATTTGCACAGATTGATCACAGATCGAGGTTTGTTGGTAAATTTGCGGAATCGGCGGTCGGCGGTCGGCGGTCGGCGGTCGGCGGTCAGCGGTCGGCGGTCGGCGGTCGGCGGTCGGCAGTTGGCAGTTGGCAGTTGGCGGTCGGAAAAATGAAATAAGAAACAAGAAACAAGAAACAACAAACTTGAACCCCTCATCGATCCTAACGAAATACTTTCCGGAAATATCCCGGGAGCAGTCCATAAAGTTTGCTTTATTGGGAAGTTTATACCAGGAATGGAATGCAAAGATCAACGTGATTTCCAGGCAGGACATCGGGAACCTGTATGAAAGGCATATCCTTCATTCGCTGGCTATTGCCAGGTTAATCCGGTTCAAACCCGGGACCAGGATCCTAGATGCCGGTACCGGTGGCGGCTTTCCCGGCATCCCCCTGGCGATATTCTTCCCGGAATGCAACCTCCATCTCGTTGACAGCACGGCCAAAAAGCTTAAAGTTGTGCAAGACATCGCCGGGAAAATAAAACTTGAAAATGTTACCACGGAACACAGCAGGCTGGAGGATCATACGCAAAAATATGATTTCGTGGTCAGCCGGGCTGTTGCTACTCTGGAACAAATGACAGGCTGGACATGGAAGAACATCAGGGAAAAAGGATTCAACGATCTTCCCAATGGTCTGCTGTACCTCAAGGGTGGAACGATCGAACCTCTGAGCGATCACACCCTGGTTTCCGTAACCCACCCTCTGAGCCTGTATTTCGATGAACCATTCTTTGAGACAAAAAGCCTGATCCACCTTTTTCGAAGCTGATCAAAAAACATTCAATTATTTATTAATTTCGCCAATCATTCACTTAACAAAACCAAATATGACTGAAATGATTCAACAGACCCTGAGGGAATCAAAGGTTGCCCGCTGGACAGCCCTTTTCCTGATAGCCTTTACCATGCTGGCCGCCTACTTTTTCGTGGACATGATGGCTCCGCTTCAATCCCTTCTGGAAAAAAAGTATGCATGGCAACCTGACACCTACGGATTCTTCTCAGGTTCCGAATACATGCTGAATGTGCTCGGTTTCCTGATCCTTTCCGGGATCATCCTGGATAAAATGGGTATCCGGTTCACCGGTCTGACAGCCGCCGGCACGATGTTACTCGGCGGGATTATCAAATATTATGGACTTACCAGTTATTTCAACGACGGTGGATTCGGTTTCGACTTCTTCAATTCGTTTGCTACCAGCATGCCGGCTTCTGCCAAAGTTGCCAGCATAGGCTTTGCCATTTTCGGCATCGGGGTTGAAATGGCGGGTATCACCGTATCGAAAACCATTGTCAAATGGTTCAAAGGCAAAGAACTTGCCATGGCAATGGGAATGGAAATGGCCACGGCCCGTCTGGGGGCATCGGTCGCATTTTTCTTCTCCTCTGAACTGGCAGGCGCCGGCAGATCCGGTGAGGACCCGATCAAATCGATATACTTCGGATTGGCTTTGCTGACAGCCGGTTTTCTGACTTTTCTGATATATGTCTTATTCTATGATGTCAAGCTGGACAAGCAGGATCAATCTCAAGGCGATGAAGCCCCCGCTGAAGAATTCAAGCTGAGTGACATTGGAAAAATACTGACAAACCGTGGTTTTTTGATCATTTCCCTGCTTTGCGTATTATTTTATTCGGGGGTTTTCCCATTTCTGAAGTACGCCGTCAACATGATGGAGAACAGGCTGGGCATCAGTAATGTCGGCGCCGGATATATCAGCGGTCTGCTGCCCGTAGGCACCATCATCCTTACTCCCATCATCGGAAATTACCTGGACAGAAAGGGGAAAGGTGCCACATTGATGATCTTTGGCGCAGCCCTGCTGACCATTGCACACCTGACTTTTGCGCTTGTGCCGCTGAACATGTTCCTGGCCGTCCTGTCCATCATTGTATTGGGTGTGGCATTTTCGCTGGTGCCCGCGTCCATGTGGCCGTCTGTGCCTAAAATTGTGGAGGACCGGTACCTGGGCTCGGCCTATGCGCTAGTTTTCTGGATACAGAACATCGGCCTGATGTTCATCCCGTGGCTGATCGGAAAAGTGCTTGTCTGGGTCAATCCGGGAGTTGCCGAAAGGATCCAGAACGGTGACATCACAGCCATATATAATTATACGGTTCCCATGCTGGTATTTGCCGGTCTGGGAATCCTGGCGATCTTCCTTGGATTTATGCTGAAAAGAGAAGATGCCAGGAAGAAATACGGCCTGGAACTGCCGAATAAGAAGTAGGCAGCTGGCAGTTGGCAGTTGGCAGTTCGCAGTTCCCAGTTCGCAGTTCCCAGTTCGCAGTTCGCAGTTGGCGGACTCTACAAGAAACTAGAAACAAGAAACAAGAAACAAGAAACAAGAAACTAGAAACAAGAAACAATCATCCCATGAGCGAAGAGATTAAAAAATTAGAACCGAAAGAGGTATGGAAGAATTTCTATTCCCTCACCCGTATACCCAGGCCTTCGAAGCATGAAGAGAAGATCCAGCAATTCATGCAGCAGTTTGGAAAGGACCTGGGCCTGGAAACATTACACGATCAGGTTGGAAACATTATCATCCGTAAACCCGCATCACCAGGAATGGAAGACCGCAAAGGAATCATCCTTCAGGCCCATCTGGATATGGTCCCTCAAAAGAACACGGCCACCCAGCATGACTTTGAAAAAGACCCTATCAGTGCTGTCGTCGACGGGGAGTGGGTCAAAGCAAAAGGCACCACACTGGGATCCGACAATGGAATCGGAGTGGCCGCAATCATGTCCGTTCTGGAATCGACTGATATTCCTCACGGTCCAATTGAAGCCTTATTCACCTGCGATGAAGAAACCGGGATGACCGGTGCGGAAGGTTTGATGCCCGGTATCCTGAAAGGAGACATCCTGATGAACCTGGACTCAGAAGATGAAGGCGAACTTTACATCGGCTGTGCAGGCGGGGTCGATGTTACAGCAGACTTGCCATACCAAACCGTTGAAGTGCCTCCTTCTTATGCCCCTTACCGAATCAGTCTTACAGGGTTGCGGGGCGGACACTCCGGGCTTGATATCAACCTCGGCCGGGGTAATGCCAACAAAATACTGATCCGGTTGCTTATCCAGGCAGCCGACAAAGCCGGCGCAAGACTTGCCCATTTTGAAGGAGGCAACCTGAGGAACGCCATACCGAGGGAAGCATTTGCGACAGTTGTGGTGCCTGAATCGAAAAAGGAAGAACTGAAAAACCTCGTGACTGAATTCGAAGAGAATGCAAAACTTATGTTCAAGGATGCCGATCCCGGACTCATGATCGCTGCCAATGTGACCAAAATGCCTGATCACATAATTGACGGTGCAACCCAGGATAAATTCTACCAGGCGATCGACACCTTACCGAACGGTATGATTTCCATGATCAAAGACGCTGATAATGTGGTGGAAACATCAACTAACCTGGCAATAATTAAGACCAAGGATGATAGCCTGTTCGTGGCTTGCCTGCTCAGGAGTTCCGTGGATCAGAAAAAAATGGACCTGGCCGACCGTATGTCGGGCATCCTTAAAGAAGCCGGTGCAAAAACGGATATTTCCGGTGCTTATCCAGGCTGGAAGCCCAACTTCAATTCACCGATCCTGGAAACCATGAAGGAGGTTTACCGGATTAAATTCGGAAAGATTCCAGAGGTGAAAGTGATCCATGCCGGTTTGGAATGCGGCATTCTGGGATCCAAATATCCGCACTGGGATATGATCTCTTTCGGCCCGACCATTCGCCATCCGCACAGCCCGGACGAAAAAGTCAACATTCCGACTGTCAAGCTGTTCTGGGAATACCTGGTCGATACTTTGAAACACTGTCCGAAAAGAGTAATTTCTTGATTGGGGATGATGGTTCCCTGATTCCGAAACCAGAAACTAGAAACTAGAAACAAGAAACCAGAAACAAGATTCTATCCCAAAGATTTGGAAAATTAAATTATTATTGTACCTTTGCACCTCCAAATTTGAAAAATCATGAAAAGAACATTTCAGCCGTCCGTCAGAAAGCGCAAGAACAAGCATGGGTTCAGAGAGAGAATGTCTACCAAGAACGGAAGAAAGGTCTTATCCAACAGAAGGGCAACCGGGAGGAAAAAACTGACTGTTTCCGTTAAAAAACATTAATTAACTGTTTTTCATTATACTATTGATATAAAAGAAGATAACCCTGGGTTATCTTCTTTTTTTATTGCATTCTGTTTCCGAATTTTACTTACTTTCGTTGTCAGTTCACCATAATTGCTATCAAATCCATCCTTCTATGAAAAACAATAAGGGGTCAGATTTCAGGAATCTCCTGCCTTATGCTGTTGCTTTCCTGGTATTCAGTATCATCATCGCCGTTTATTTCTATCCTGTACTACAGGGGAAAAAACTGGCTGCCAGTGATATGGTTCATTTCAAGGGAATGTCGAAAGAGATTGTGGATCACCGGGAAAAGACCGGTGAGGAAGCATTGTGGACCAATAACATGTTCAGTGGAATGCCTGCCTACCTGATATCGGTCAGGTATGACAATAATCTCATGAATAACGTGCATAGTATTCTCAGGCTGGGATTACACCTTCCTATCGGGATGATCATTATCTATTTCCTCGGGTTCTATTTTTTACTTCTGGTATTGCGCGTCAATCGCTGGTTAAGCATAGCCGGAGCAATCGCCTTTGCCTTTTCCTCGTATTTTTTCATCATATTTGAAGCCGGTCATACTTCTAAAGCTTATGCAATAGGATTTATGGCTCCGGTGCTTGCCGGGGTCATCCTCGCTTACCGGGGAAAATACCTGGCCGGTGGCATCATCACCGCCTTCTTCCTGGCCCTTGAAATTGTCAGCGGCCATCCGCAGATCACCTATTACCTGATGTTCATGGTCCTGGCTTATGGCATAGTGGAACTGATCAGGCACTATCGTGAGAAGCAACTGAGATCCTTTGCCATAGCTTCATCGGTGCTTGTCCTGGCGGCTGTGCTGGCCATTCTGACCAATATCGCAAGCCTCTGGACCACCTACGAATACAGCAAGTATTCAATCCGGGGCAAGACCGAGCTTTCATCCGAGCAGGAGAACCGGACCAGCGGCCTGGATAAGGACTATGCCACTGCCTGGAGCTATGGAGTGGGTGAAACAATGACCCTGCTTATTCCTGACATCTTCGGGGGTTCCTCCAACGGGGAATTAAGCCAGAACTCCCATACATACAAAGCATTGACCGAAAACAGGGTGCCACCTGCAGAAGCAAAAAAGTACATCAAAGGATTACCCCTATACTGGGGCCCCCAGCCATTCACCTCCGGACCCGTATATGTCGGAGCCATTATCATCTTCTTCTTTATATTCTCCCTCTTTTACCTGAAAGGTCCGTTGAAATGGTGGGGAATTGCCGTGACAATCCTTTCAGTGTTGCTTTCATGGGGGAAAAATTTCATGCCGCTTACCAATTTCTTCCTCGAATACATCCCGCTGTATAATAAATTCAGGGCGGTTGCCATGATCCTGGTCATAGCAGAACTTTCCATTCCCCTCCTCGCCATCCTTTCCCTTGATAAGCTCATAAAGGAAGAAAAAAAAGAAACGGGAATCAAATACCTTAAATATTCATTGTATATCTCAGGCGGGATACTGCTTCTTCTGGTATTGACCGGAAGCAGCCTTTTCTCGTTCTCGTCTGCACGGGATGCACAGACAGGGCTGCCCGACTGGTTCATCAATGCCATGCAGGCCGACAGGGCCAGTCTTTTCAGAATGGATGCAATCCGTTCCCTGGTCTTTATCCTGATTGCTTTTGTCATTACCTGGGCTTTCGCAAAAGGAAAACTGAAACTGAATTATCTTCTGATCCTCATTCCCGTTGCATTGCTTGCCGACATGTGGCCGGTCAATAAAAGGTACCTAAACAATGATGATTTTGAAAGAAAAAATGTCGTTGAAAATCCTTACCAGGCTTCCAAAGCGGACCTGGAAATACTAAAGGACCAGGATCCCAGTTACCGGGTGTATAATTTTAATGAAGCATTTGATCAATCTGCCAGGACCTCTTATTTCCATAAGAATATCGGCGGGTACCACGGTGCAAAAATGCGCCGATACCAGGAGCTCATCGATTTGCCTTTAAGCAGGGAACGGTTGCAGATCGTCAGTGCAATCAACGAAAGGAAAATACCCCTTGAAACAGCCCTTCAAAACGCTGCTGCTTTTAACATGCTGAATACCAGGTATTTCATTGTAAATCCCGACGCCGAACCATTGATGAATCCATATGCATGTGGAAATGCATGGTTTGTCAAGGCATACCGGATTGTCGGCAATGCAGATGAAGAAATTGCAGCCATTGAAGGCCTTCAACCCGACAGCCTTGCCATCATTGACCGGAGGTTCGAATCCATGCTTTCCGGATTCCATCCCCATTCCGCATCCACCGGTTCCATCAGCCTGGTAAAGTATGCACCGAATCACCTGGTTTATGAATACCGGGCCGACCAGGATGAAATGGCAGTTTTTTCAGAAGTCTATTACGATAAAGGATGGAATGCGTATTTAGATGGTAAAAAGACTCCTCATTTCAGGGCTGATTTTGTTCTCAGGGCCATGATCCTGCCCGCCGGAGAGCATAAACTGGAATTCAAATTTGAACCCAGGTCATATTACCTTGGGCAAACAGTCTCCCTGATCAGTTCATCTGCATTGATTTTATTGCTACTGGGATTTATCGGAAAACTCTACCTCGACAGCCGCAAGAGAGCATGAAAAAGGCCCTGATAATCCTGTATTACTGGCCCCCGGCCGGGGGCAGCGCGGTGCAGAGATGGCTTAAATTCTGCAAATTTATGCCGGAATATGGCTGGGAACCTGTTGTTTATGCTCCCGAGAACGCTCAGTATCCTGAAATCGACGAAAACCTTAAAGATCAGGTCCCGAAAGGTATAACCATTATCAAAAGGCCTATTCTGGAACCTTTCGGTTTATATAAAAAATTCGTCGGGATCAAAAAAGAGGAAAAACTTGCGGCCTCCATGACGCTCAGGACAGAGCCCAAAGGTTTTGCAAAGCTAAAAAACAAATTTGCCTTCTGGGTACGGTCGAATTTTTTCATCCCTGATGCCAGACGTTTCTGGATCCGCCCGTCAGTCAGATATCTCAAAAATTATCTGCATTCGGAAAAAATTGATGTGATCATCACAACCGGACCACCTCAGAGTTTGCATCTGATTGGTTATCATTTGCATAAAAAGACCGGGATACCATGGGTCGCCGATTTCCGGGATCCCTGGACCAGCATTGATTTTTACCATGACCTGAGCCTTACAAGTTGGGCCGACAAGCGTCACCACATGCTGGAATCGAAGGTTTTACGGACCGCCAGCCATGTCATTGCCATTGGTCCGAATATGAAGGAGGAATTCCTTCAGATAGGCGCACGGAATATAACGGTCATCACGAACGGTTTCGATGAGGGCGATCTAAAGGATATCAAACCATCCGGTGCAGCAAAGAAATTTACCGTCACTCATCTCGGGACACTTTCGGCCTCCCGCAATGCACCATCCTTCTGGAAAGCACTGTCAGGAAAGGTGAGCGAAGATCCTCAATTTGCCCGGATGCTGGCTATCAAACTGTTCGGAAGCCTTGACCACACGGTTCTGAAGGACCTGGAAGCTTACCGCCTCATGCCATACATGGCCGGTACCGGATTCATACCGCATGAGGAAGCATTGGTTACCCTGAGCGAATCACATTTGCTCCTGTTGCTCATTAATAAATCGGTCAATGCCAAAGGTGTGATCACAGGTAAATTCTTCGAGTATCTGGTTACGGGCCGGCCGGTTTTACTGATCGGACCATTGGACGGAGACGCAGCGGCGATCCTGAAAGATACCGGCGGTGGACTGGCGGTCGATTATAGCGATGAATCCCGGATGAGGGGCTATATCGACCACTTATTCGATTTGTACCTTAAAGGAGAAGATATCCTTTATAAAGGAAATATACATTCGTACAGCCGAAAATCCCTGACAGCAAAACTGGCCGGATTGCTGGATCAAATAATTAATGAATAAATCTCTGACCATCTGAAATATAATTAGGTATTCATGCATAACAGACACCAGGATAAAGAGTTATACTTCAGGGAACAGGTTTACACCACCGAAAATCACGTCATCCCGTTCATTGAAAAGTACTTAAAAGTAAGGGAAGGGATCAGGGTGCTGGAAGTTGGATGCGGTGAAGGCGGAAATATGAAACCCTTTCTGGAACGGGGCTGCCAGGTTACAGGTGTAGATATTTCCGTTTCAAAGATTGAACATGCCAGGAACTTCATCGGAAAAGATTATAATCATAATCAGTTAATTCTACTTGCTGATGATATTTACAACCTGGAGGCGAATTTTGCAGCATCCTTCGACCTGATCATCCTGAGGGATGTGATTGAGCATATCCATGATCAGAATAAATTCATGGGATTCATCAAAAGATTCCTGAAACCGTCCGGGATGATCTTTTTCGGGTTCCCCCCCTGGTACAATCCATTTGGAGGGCATCAGCAGATCTGCCAAAACAGGATCCTGAGCAAACTGCCTTTCTTCCATCTATTGCCGGGCGGTATTTATCGGTTTATTCTCAAGGCAGGCGGTGAACCGGATGACAGAATCGGGGCCCTGCAGGAGATCAAGGAAACCGGAATCAGCATCGGCCGGTTTAAACGCATTTTATCGAGAAATCAATACCGGACCATTGCCGAGGTCCTTTACCTGATCAATCCCAACTATGAGATCAAATTCAAACTGAAGCCGGTCCGGCAACCCAAATGGCTCAGATTTATTCCTGGTGCCAGGAGCCTGCTGGTCACCGCCGCGTATTATCTGGTGCGTCCCAATGGAAATCAATAATTTCCGGCCATGAAGATCCTGTTTGTCACATGCTGGTACCCGGAGCCAAATCATCCGGGAAGCGGAATTTTTATAAAAGAACATGCCAGGGCAATTGCCTTGCAAGGGCACGATATCAGGATACTGCATTTCAATTTTGTTCCAGGGAAAAAATTTTACCGTTGCACCAAGACTTCCCTTCTCGATGACAACCAGGTAATGGTCTATAAAATATCCATAGAATCAAGATTCTGGAAGATATTTTACCATTGGTTGACATTTCAGAAAATTATCATTAAAAAATATTTCAATGATAAGATATTCAAAGAATTCCAGCCGGATCTGATCCATGCCAATGTCCTTTTTCCGGCAGGTATAATCTCCTCCTTTTTAAGCAAAAAATTAAAATTGCCATATGTACTGAGCGAGCATTGGTCGGGTGTGGAGAAAATATGCCGGCATCCCCTGTTTGGCTTCCAGGCCAGGAAAGCCTTGATGAATGCTGACCGGATCATGCCTGTTTCCGGGTTTCTGGCAGGCAATATCCTCAAATTGGTGAAGGACCCGAAAAGGATCACTGTAGTACCGAATATCGTTGACAGCCAAATCTTCAAACCCGGAACATCCGGCTCCACCAATGAACCTGGCAGAAATTTGAATTTCCTCATCGTAGCTAACTGGGATAAGAGAAGGATTGATTATAAAAGGCCGGACATCGTTTTTGAAGCGTTAAAATTGTTTGCGCGAGAATACAAGGGTAGAATCGTTCTCAGAGTAGTCGGGGAAGGAGCCTTAATTGAGCCATTCCGCCATGCTTCAGGAGATTATCTGTTTGAGATCCGGTTTGAAGGATTTGTTTCCAAAGATAAACTGAGTGAATTTCTGAAGGAGGCTGATTTTTTCCTGCATGCTTCGGATTATGAGACCTTTAGCGTCGTGACTGCGGAGGCCCTCGCTTCGGGAGTACCGGTAGTTGTTTCCGATCTGCCTGCCCTGAGAGAACTGGTCAACGATGAGAATGGGGTTCTGGTTAAAAATGATGCAAAGCTTTGGGCTGATGCCATTTCAAAAGCTTTATCGATTAATTGGGATAGGGATTCAATATCCCGCAACATCGCACAGAAGTTTTCTTATCCTTCAGTCGGAGCCCAATTTACGGGCATATACAGGGAATTGAACGTTCAGCCGGGTGAAAAATAACTACTCAATTTTCCTTTAAATCCTATCATTTCCGAATACTTCCTTTTCCGAACCATTTCGCCAGTCTTTCCACATCCCAATGGAAATAGCTGAAAATCAAACCCGTTAATGCCCTAAGTTTCCATACCGGTTCGGTAAAATAGTACTTTGAAAGAGCATCGCGATAGTCGTTACGTGCAGCTTTAAATTCTTTCCTGATCAATTTATATCTGCCAGATCTTGAACGACTTATTACAAACTGCCCGCGGTAGTATCTCTTTATTTTGTCAAAACTGATAGTTGGCTCCAGCCGTTTCCTGATTTCAGGTTTATGAAAATATTCTTCCGCCAGTGAATAAAAACCATCCAGCATCCTGACCGTGTGTGTTTTCGTTACCTGTTCGGGATATATCCGCCAGGTAGCCAGCGGCAACTGAGTAAAAATGAATTCTGAAAGTAAAGCCAATTCATAAAGAGTTGGCAGGTCGACCAGCGGCAATTCGTAATTTTGCCTGAATCCGCCAATCCGTTGCAACGCCTCTCTCCGCATTAAAATGGTAACGGCAGGGATGCAGTTCCGGAAGAGGAAAATATTAACAATAGAACCCGGAGGATCATTTGTAAAATATTTCGATTGTTCTGCCGTAAGATCCGGAAATATCCCGTAAACCTTTGTCAAATCGGCACTTTTATTGATAACCTGCGACCAGGATAGAACAGCAGCCGGCGATTTCATCATCGCCTCGACCTGGACCGCCAGCTTATCCTCATTCCATAAGTCATCCCCTTCCAGAATAGCTATTAATTCCCCGCCAGATAATTCAAGGGCCCGGTTATACGTTTCCGCCAACCTGAATATACCGATATTCTCCTGCCTGGAAAATTTAATCCTGGAATCGGTAACAGCATACTCCTGAACAATTTCAGCTGTCCTATCCTCACTCCCATCATCGATCACTATCATTTCCCAATTGGAATAAGTCTGAGCCAATACAGATTCAATGCACTGAGATATGTATTTCTCATGATTATAGGTCGGGCTGATGATGGAGACCAGTGGTTGTATTGCACCCATAACGATTCCGATTATTTTATCACCTGCGGAATAAAATGAAATTCATAACAATAAAACACTTAACTATAAAAAAATATACAATCTTTCTGCATCTAAGGATTCAAGTTGAAAATATTTCGAATCACATGTTTTTTTACAGAACATGCAAATGTAATAGCTAATTATGGCCCGGTAAAGTTTTACGAAGATATAATCTTAAATTTGTATAGAAGATTAATAATCCGAAACAGCAGCTATTTTGGGAATTATTCAGTCGCAATCCATTAAGGGAACCGTTTATATCTACCTGGGACTGATAATAGGTTTCATCACTTCCGCATTGGTTTACCCTGAATATCTGACTACCGATGAAATCGGGCTTCTGGCTATCCTTTTATCGTATTCCCTTGTATTTTCCCAATTTGCAAGCCTGGGCACCAGCCGGATAGCCATCTTGGCCTTTCCCGTTTTCCAGGATAAGAATAAACATCACCATGGCCTGCTGTCTATCATTACGCTTATTTCCGTCATAGGACTGGTCCTGTCGCTTATCATCCTCTTTTTGATCAGGCCGGCATTGATCAATAATGCCAAAGATCCGTCCGGTTTGTTTTCCGAATACTTTATTTACCTGGTGCCGATGATCTTTTTTAACCTGGCTTTTCTTTTGTATGACAATTACTTTAAGGTGCTCATGAATACGGTCAGGGGCACCATGATGAAAGAATTCGTACAAAGGGTCCTTATCCTTGTCTTTGTCATATTCTTTATATTCAAGGTCATCGGGTTCAGGGAATATGTGATCTTGTACGTTGTTGCGATGGCAGTCCCACCTGTATTCCTGCTCATCAAGCTCATCCAGGAAAAAGAATTCAGTATGAAACCGGATATTTCTTTCCTGAATAAGGATATGATCAAATTCATATTGGATGTGGGCCTTTATGGAATACTGGCAGGATTTTCCGCCATTATCATTACCAATGTTGACCGGATCCTCATCGAACGGCTGCTTGGGCTCGGTGCAACAGGGATATATACCACCGTTTCATTTTTTGCCGCTCTGATTGTCATGCCTTCCAGGGCACTGTATAAAATCGCCGACCCGATCATTGCACAATCCTGGAAAAGAAATGATTTAAAGCATATTTCTTACCTTTATGAACGCAGCACCCTGAACCAGTTCCTGATCGGATTATTGCTATTCGTCGGGATATGGGCCAATGTAAATAATATATTCAGGATATTGCCGGAAGAATTCGTTGCCGGTAAATGGGTTATTTTATTCCTTGGGCTGACCTTTCTGTCCGATATGCTCAGCGGGCTTGCCTGGTTCATCATTTCAGGGTCAAAGCACTACCGGCTGCTCACCTATCACATGATCCTGCTGATCGCTCTGATCATCATTTCAAACCTCATTCTTATTCCTCTCTGGGGGTTGACCGGGTCCGCTATAGCCACATTTATATCCAAGATCATTTACAACCTGGTCATGTACCTGTTTTTACTTAGGAAATATAAACTTCAGCCCTACCATCTGAATCATTTATGGATCCTGATCATAGGGCTGCTGGCTTATCTGGTCGGATTTATCATTCCCGGAATGAAGTCGCTGATCCTCGACATTGTGATCCGGAGCATTGCGATGACAACAGTTTTTGCCGGTTTGATTTACTATCTGAAAATATCAACAGAATTCAATGAGAAAACTCATTCGTACCTGAATTTTATATTGAAATATTTCAGATAAAAAAGCAAGTCGTAAACTATTCAGGAAGAGCCTTTTATTTCTTAAAGAACTTGAAGTTCTTACCGGGGTAGTATGCTGAAGCCCCCAGCTTTTCCTCGATCCGGAGGAGCTGGTTGTATTTGGCGATCCTGTCGGAGCGGCTGGCGCTGCCGGTCTTGATCATGCCGGTATTCAGGGCCACTGCCAGGTCGGCAATGGTAACGTCTTCCGTTTCGCCGGACCGGTGGCTTATCACAGCCGTATAGGCATTGGTGTAGGCCATATTCACCGCGTTGATGGTCTCGGTGAGGGTTCCGATCTGGTTGACCTTGACGAGAATACTGTTTGCCACGCCTTTCCGGATGCCTTCATTCAGCCGCTGGGTATTAGTGACAAAAAGGTCATCCCCGACGAGCTGGATCTGGTTTCCGAGCTTATCTGTCATCAGTTTCCAGCCGTCCCAGTCATCTTCCGCCATGCCGTCTTCGATGGAGATGATAGGATATTTGCCGACCCACTGCGCCCAGTAGTCGACCATCTGGGCGGAAGTGAGCTTATCCCCGGTGGATTTTTTAAGATGGTACACTTTTTCATCCGCCAGGTAATACTCGGAAGAAGCCGGATCAAGGGCAATAAAAATATCTTCGCCGGGTTTGTAGCCGGCTTTTTCAATCGCTTCCAGCACAACCTGGATGGCTTCTTCATTGGATCCGAGGTTCGGTGCAAAACCACCTTCGTCGCCGACATTGGTGGAATATCCTTTCTTTTTCAGGACCGATTTCAGGTTATGGAATACTTCCGCGCCCATTCGCAGGGCTTCGGTAAAGTTTTCCGCACCGACCGGCATGATCATGAATTCCTGGAAGTCGATGCTATTGTCTGCATGCGAACCGCCGTTAAGAATGTTCATCATCGGGATAGGGAGGGTATTGGCGTTGACCCCGCCAACATAGCGGTACAGGTACTGGCCGGTTTCAATGGACGCTGCCTTGGCACAGGCCAGGGAAACTCCCAGGATGGCATTGGCGCCGAGGCGGCCTTTATTAGGCGTACCGTCGAGTTCGATCATCCTCTGGTCGATCTCGTTCTGATCGGTAACCTGGAAGCCAACCAATTCTTCCTTGATGATATTTCTGATATTGTGCACTGCTTTCAGCACACCCTTGCCCAGGTAATGACTTTTATCCTCGTCACGGAGTTCCACCGCTTCGTGGATACCTGTGGATGCCCCTGATGGGACGGCTGCACGGCCTATCACACCGGATTCGGTGAACACGTCAACTTCAACGGTCGGATTGCCCCTGGAATCCAGAATCTGTCGGGCTTGAATTTCAACTATTGCGCTCATATTGCTAATTCTTTTTATTAAAAACAAAAAGGATAAAGTTGAATAACCTTATCCTTTTCCATATCTGGTTATAAGTCAGGATCATGCTTTGGTTTCTTCTTCCGTTTCCGGTTCGGCCTGATCGGCTGCTGGTTCTTCAGCTTCTGCGGTCAGCTCAGGTTCCGGCTGAACTTCCGGTTCGGGTTGAGGTTCTTTATCCTTAACCGGTTCGGCGGCGGCCGGCGCTTCCTTTTTGGAGGTGGTTTTCTTAGCCTTAGGGGTTTCCGTCACTTCACCGGCTGCGCCTTCCTGTTTTTTGGCTGTAGTGCCTCGTCTTCCCCTGCGGGTGGATTTGGCCTTGGAAGGTTCTTTCGTTTCAAGCAGGTTAGCATTGAAATCGACCAGCTCGATAATGGCCATTTCAGCGCTATCGCCGACACGTTGACCGATCTTCAGGATACGGGTGTAACCGCCAGGCCTTTCAGCGACCTTGGTCGACACCTCGCGGAAGAGTTCCGTGACCGCTTCCTTGCTTTCGAGGTAGCTGAACACCACCCTTCTGGAGTGGGTTGTATCTTCCTTGGAGCGGGTGATCAATGGTTCGACATATGTGCGGAGGGCCTTCGCTTTGGCGAGGGTTGTGGTTATCCTTTTATGCAGGATCAGCGATGTTGCCATATTTGCCAGCATCGATTTCCGGTGCGAGCTTTTCCTGCCAAGGTGATTAAATTTATTTCCGTGTCTCATCGCGATTATTCCTTATCTAATTTGTATTTAGCCACATTCATACCAAACTCAAGTCCCTTTGCTTTTACCAGTTCTTCGAGCTCGGTGAGGGATTTTTTTCCAAAATTCCTGAATTTCAGCAGGTCATTCTTGTTGAACTGCACCAGGTCGCCCAGGGTTTCCACATCCGCTGCTTTAAGGCAATTGAGCGCCCTGACAGAGAGGTCCATGTCGACCAGCTTGGTCTTCAAAAGTTGCCGGATGTGGAGGGAATTTTCGTCAAACTCCTCAGCTACGGCCTTTTCTTCCGTATCCAGGGTAATTTTCTCATCAGAGAAGAGCATGAAGTGGTGAATCAGGATCTTGGCAGCTTCTTTAAGCGCTTCCTTGGGAAGGATGGACCCGTCGGTCACTATTTCAAGCGTAAGTTTCTCATAGTCAGTTTTTTGTTCCACACGATAGTTGTCGATCTGATATTTCACATTCTTGATCGGAGTGTGGATTGAGTCGATGGAGATGGTATTGATATCGGGATTCAGGGCTTTATTTTCCTCGCTCGGGATGTATCCCCTGCCCTTTTCGATATTGATCTCCATGGTCAGTTTGATGGAGGGGTCCAGATGGCAGATCTCCACTTCCGGGTTCAGGACCTGGAACACCGACAAGAATTTATTGATATCGCCGGCTTTAAAGGTATCCTGGTCGCCCAGCACAACAGTAACTTTTTCACTGTTTTCTGAATCGATCTGGCGTTTGAAACGCACTTTTTTCAGATTGAGGATGATTTCAGACACATCTTCCACAACGCCTTTGATGGTGGAAAACTCATGGGCCACACCATCTATTTTAATCGACGTAATTGCAAAGCCTTCCAGGGAAGAGAGCAGGATACGCCGCAGGGCATTACCGATGGTCACGCCGAAGCCAGGCTCCAGCGGTCTGAATTCAAACACACCCCTGTTGGAGTCGCTTTCGACCATAATGACCTTCTCGGGTTTTTGAAATGCTAATAATGCCATATTATTAATGTTATGGTTTGGATGAAAAAGTTCATTCTATTACTTGGAATATAACTCGACGATTAGCTGTTCGCGGATATTCTCCGGGATTTCCTCCCTTGGGGGATAGTTGGTAAATTTGCCTTCCATTTTTTCGCCATCCCAGTCGAGCCAGGAGAATTTATTCGTTCTGGAAGCAAGAGAATTGGTAATGACCTCAAGGGATTTGGATTTTTCCCTGACACCGACCAGGTCGCCTTCTTTAACAGAATAGGAAGGGACGTTCACAACTTCTCCGTTCACCACGATATGGCGGTGTGAAACGAGCTGACGGGCGGCCCTTCGCGACGGGGCAATGCCGAGCCTGAAAACTACGTTGTCAAGTCGGGCTTCGATGAGCTGGAGCAGGATTTCGCCTGTGATGCCACTCTTCTTGGCAGCCTGGATGAAGGTTTTTCTGAACTGGCGTTCCAGGATGCCATAGGTGTATTTCGCCTTTTGTTTTTCCTGAAGCTGGATGCCATACTCAGATTCTTTCCTTCTGCGGCGTGAAGCGCCGTGTATCCCCGGAGGATAAGGTTTCTTATCCAATGATCTGTCAGGTCCGAAGATCGGTTCCCTGAACCTTCTTGCAACTTTTGATTTTGGGCCTCTGTATCTAGCCATTTTATATTGACAATTAAATTAATAAACGAATAACGTTATACTCTTCTCCGTTTTGGAGGGCGGCATCCATTGTGGGGCAACGGAGTTACGTCCTGGATCTCCGTAACCTCAATACCGGCGGTATGGATGGTACGAATAGCGGATTCCCTGCCTGAACCGGGGCCTTTCACATAGACTTTCACCTTCCTCAGTCCAAGGTCAAATGCGGTCTTGGAACATTCCTCAGCGGCCATTTGTGCTGCATAAGGCGTGTTTTTCTTGGAACCCTTGAATCCCATTTTACCGGCCGAGGACCAGGAAATGACCTGTCCGGTGCTGTTGGTCAGGGTAATGATGATATTGTTGAAAGAAGCGTGAATGTATGCCCTTCCCATAGGATCGACCTTGACGATCCTTTTCTTTGCTGTTCTGGTTGATTTAGCCATGATATCGCAAAATTATTTTTAACCTTTAGGTGCTTTTTTCTTATTGGCGACTGTCTTTTTCTTTCCCTTGCGGGTACGGGCATTGTTCTTGGTACTCTGGCCCCTGGTCGGCAGTCCCAAACGATGCCGGATGCCCCGATAGGTACCGATGTCCATCAAACGTTTGATGTTCATCTGGATTTCGGAACGAAGCGCACCTTCTACCTTGAATTCATTGTTGATGATGGTACGGATGCGGTTTTGCTCGTCATCGGTCCAGTCCTGGACTTTTTTATTATAGTCGACTTCGGCCTTTTCCAGTATTTTCTCGGCGCTGCTGCGTCCAATACCGTAAATATAGGTCAGGCTGACCGCGCCACGCTTGTTTTTTGGAATATCGACTCCTGCAATTCTAGCCATATGCTGATTGAATTATGATTGATTATCCTTGTCTTTGTTTCAGTTTAGGGTTCTTTTTATTGATAATATAGACCCTGCCCTTCCTCCTGACGATCTTGCAGTCGGTTGACCGTTTTTTCACTGATGCTCTGACTTTCATGATAGTCTTTTATTTCTATTTATACCTGTATGTTATTCTTCCTTTTGTCAAATCGTATGGCGACATTTCCAGTTTCACCTTGTCGCCCGGTAAAATCTTGATGTAATGCATCCGCATTTTTCCGGAGATGTGGGCCGTTATGATATGCCCGTTCTCCAGTTCAACGCGAAACATAGCATTGCCCAAAGATTCAATGACTGTTCCGTCCTGCTCTATTGAAGCCTGTTTAGACATTTATTTCAAATTAGTTCAATACCACGCTTCGTAAGTTCTTCTTCTATGTACGAGAAAGTTGACAGTATTTCAGCTTTTCCGGGCTTAATGGCAACCGTATGCTCATAATGAGCCGATGGCATCCGGTCGGCTGTCCGGATGGTCCAGCCGTCACTTTCCTGTATGACATTTTTCGTGCCGAGGTTGATCATCGGTTCAATTGCGATGACCATTCCGGTACTCAGCCTGACTCCGGTTCCTCTGCGGCCGTAATTCGGCACCTCCGGTTTCTCGTGGAGGTTTTTACCGACACCGTGACCCACCAAATCCCTGACAACTGAATAGCCAGAGCTTTCTACATGTTTCTGAACCGCATGGCCAATATCGCCTACCCGCTTGCCGTCCGTCGCCATTTCAATCCCTTTATAAAGTGATTCTTTGGTGCGTTTCATCAACTGCCTCACTTCGGGTTTTACTTCTCCGGCCGGAAATGTATAAGCTGAATCGCCGTAAAACCCGTTTTTGACCACCCCGCAATCAACTGATACAATATCCCCTTCCAGGATGATGCGTTCACCCGGAAAGCCATGAACAACCTGTTCATTGACGGAAATGCAGAGGGTGAACGGAAATCCGTTGTATCCCTTGAAAGCCGGCAGTGCCCCGTGGCTTCGGATAAAATCCTCAGCCAGTTGGTCCAGGTCTTTGGTTCTAATGCCCGGGGCGACTACTTTAGCCACCTCGGCCAATGTCTTTGCAACAAGTAAAGAACTTTCTCTTATTAATTCTATTTCTTCGTTATTCTTGAAATAGATCATCATTACATCGTATAAGCTGAACGGCCCTTTATCCTTCCGGTCTTGGTAAGACCATCGTAATGCCTCATCAGCAAATGACTTTCAATTTGCTGCAGGGTATCGAGAACCACACCGACCAGAATGAGCAGTGAAGTCCCTCCGAAAAATCCTGCAAACTGGGAATTGACACCCAGGTTGATGACCAGTGACGGCATGATCGCGACAAAACCGAGGAAAATAGACCCGGGCAAAGTGATCCTGGACATAACGCCATCAATGAATTCAGCAGTTTTCTTACCCGGTTTCACACCCGGGATAAAACCGCCGTTCTTCTTCATATCTTCGGCCATCTGGTTGGGATTCATCGTGATAGCTGTATAGAAATACGTAAAAACGATGATCAGTATGAAATATACCACATTGTACCAGAAGCCATAAGGATTCGAAAATGCTGCTGCAAAGGCGGTCATCGATTCGGTATTGGCGAATCCTGCAATTGTAATGGGCAGGAACATGATCGCCTGGGCAAAAATGATCGGCATGACCCCTGCCGCATTGACCTTCAGCGGAATATACTGCCTGACACCACCATATTGCTTGTTTCCCACGACCCTTTTGGCGTACTGTACCGGGATCCTGCGGGTTCCCTGCACGAGCAGTATGGTTGCAAGTATAATGAATACAAGGACCACTAACTCGATGACGAAATAGACCAGTCCTCCTCCCTGTTCTTCCATGCGGGAAACGAATTCACCGGCCAGGGCAAACGGCAGACGGGCAATGATACCGATCATAATGATCAGGGAGATACCGTTTCCGATTCCCTTATCGGTTATTTTTTCACCTAACCACATCACGAACATGGTTCCTGTCACCAGGATGACAATTGAGCTGAACCAGAAGAATGTTGAAGGGGATATGGCATTGGGGTCGAAAGGGGTGATTGCTTCCGGGGGCAGGTTTGCGATGATAACCCCGCGGATATAAGCTGGTGCCTGGAAAGCCGTAATGATCACGGTCAGGTACCGTGTGATCTGGTTGATCCTTCTTCTGCCGCTTTCCCCTTCCCGCTGCAGTTTCTGGAAATACGGGATAGCCATACCCAGAAGTTGCACCACGATGGAGGCGGAGATGTACGGCATGATACCGAGGGCAAATATGGAAGCATTGGAGAATGCCCCTCCGGTGAACATGCTGAGCAATCCCAGCAGACCGCTGGAAGTCTGGCTTTGCAGTGCAGCCAGCTGGTTTGGATCCACGCCCGGCAGGACTACATAAGAACCAAGTCGATATATAAGAATGATCCCAAGGGTATACAGGATGCGTTTCCTTAGGTCCTCTATCTTATATATATTTCTTATGGTATCGATTAATCTTTTCATCAGTGAATTAAATTATGGTTGCAACGCCTCCTAATGCTTCAATTGCTGCTTTGGCTTTATCGGAGAAAGCATGCGCCTTCACTTCCAGCTTCGATTTTAATTCCCCGCGTCCCAGGATCTTGACCAGGTCATTCTTACCGATAAGTCCTTTGGAATAAAGAAATTCAGGATCGATGGAAGAGACATTGTACTGACCGGCCATTTTCTGGAGCACATCGACGTTAACGCCACTGTATTCCACGCGGTTCCTGTTCTTGAATCCAAATTTCGGGACCCTTCTCTGCAACGGCATTTGTCCGCCTTCAAATCCGATCTTATGGGAATATCCTGACCTGGATTTTGCGCCTTTATGTCCGCGGGTGGAAGTTCCTCCTTTTCCGGAACCCTGTCCGCGGCCCAGCCTTTTGCTTGTTTTTGTAGATCCTTTTGCCGGTTTAAGATTACTTAAATCCATTGTATTAATATCTTGAATGATTAAATTTCTTCGACTTTAACGAGATGTTCCAGTTTCTTGCACATACCCAGGATCTGGGGAGTGGCATCCAGTTCTACACTGTGCCTGATCCTTTTCAATCCGAGCGCTTCAAGCGTGAGTTTCTGGCGCTTGGTCTGGCCGATACCGCTTCTCACCTGAGTGATTCTGATTCTTTTCATATTACTTTGCTTTTAAGCCTTAGCCGTTGAATACTTTATTCAGTTCGATGCCGCGAAGCTGGGCGACCGTATAAGGGTCGCGCATCTGGGAAAGGGCATTCAGGGTAGCTTTGACCACGCTGTGCGGATTGGATGAGCCTTTCGACTTTGCCAGCACATCCTTGATACCGACGCTTTCAAAAACTGCGCGCATAGCACCACCGGCGATCACGCCGGTACCCGGGGCAGCCGGTTTAATGAACACCTCGGCGCCGGAATATTTACCGGTCTGTTCATGGGGAACGGTTCCATTGAGGACCGGCACCTTGATGAGGTTTTTCTTGGCATCATCAATTCCCTTGGAAATAGCGGCGGTGACTTCCTTGGCTTTACCGAGGCCATGCCCTACCACTCCATTTTCATTGCCCACCACGACGATGGCTGAAAAACTGAAGGTACGTCCGCCCTTGGTAACCTTGGTGACACGCTGTATGCTTACCAGCCTGTCCTTGAATTCGATCTCGCTCGATTTAACTCTTTTTACGTTTGCGTTTGCCATAGTTCCTTAAAATTTTAATCCACCTTCGCGTGCTGCATCTGCCAAAGCTTTGACCCTGCCATGGTACAGGTAACCGCCACGGTCGAAAACGACGTTATCGATCCCGTGCTCTTTTGCCCTTTCGGCAATGAGTTGCCCTACCAGTTTGGCTTTTTCGGTCTTGGAGCCTTTCTTGTCGACAATACCTTTTTCTCCCGATGAAGCTGCAGCAAGGGTGGTGCCGGCCATATCATCGATAAGCTGGGCATATATTTGCTTGTTGCTTCTGAATACGCTGAGTCTTGGCGTTTCAGGGGTTCCGCTAACGACCTTACGGATCCTCATTTTGATCCTGAGGCGGCGATATACTTTTTTATTGTTTCTTTTTGCTGTCCTTAAGTCCATGATGAACCTCCGAAAATTATTAAAGATTATTTCTCAGCTGCTGCTTTTCCGGCTTTGCGCCTGATCTCTTCACCCAGGAAGCGGATACCTTTTCCTTTATAAGGTTCTGGTTTCCTGAACGAACGGATCTTGGCAGCTACTTGTCCAAGAAGTTGTTTATCGTGTGATGTCATCGTGATAATGGGATTCTTACCACGTTCGGTAACGGCTTCCACTTTAATTTCAGGAGGAAGTTCCATCACAACATAATGAGAGAAACCGAGGGTCAGTTCCAATATCTGGCCGGATGCGGCAGCTTTGTAACCGACGCCCACCAGTTCCTGGGTTGTTTTAAATCCCTCCGACACACCTTTTACCATATTGGCAATCAAAGCGCGGTAAAGTCCGTGCATCGACCTGTGTTGTTTTTCATCGGTCGGACGGGTAATATTGATCTGGCCGTCATTGATATCCACTTTGATATCCGGATGCACCTTTTGATTCAGTTCGCCCAGTTTCCCCTTGACGGTAACCAGGTTGTCATCTGTCACATTTACCTGAACCCCTGAAGGGATGCTGATCGGTAATTTTCCTATTCTTGACATGCTTCAGCGTTTTTAACTTATGTAGCAAATAACTTCGCCGCCGACATTGAGTTTCCTGGCTTCCTTATCGGTCATCAGTCCCTGCGAGGTGGAAATGATGGCGATGCCAAGTCCGTTCAGCACGCGGGGCAGTTCTTCGGTACCTGAATACTTCCGGAGTCCGGGCTTGCTTATCCTGGTGAGGTTATTGATAGCAGGCTGCTTGGTGACCGGGTGATACTTCAGGGCGATCTTGATCATGCCGGGTTTGGTTTCCTCATCGAATTTATAATTCAGGATGTACCCTTTTTCAAAGAGGATCCTGGTCATTTCTTTTTTAATATTGGATGCAGGAATCTCCACCACCCTATGGTTTGCCATAACGGCATTCCGGATGCGGGTCAAAAAATCTGCAATCGGGTCTGTCATTGCTATTGCTTATTTAAATTTTTACCAACTTGCTTTTTTCACACCCGGAATAAGGCCCTGGTTGGCCATTTCCCGGAAATTGATCCTGGATATCCCGAACTGACGGATATACCCTTTCGGCCTGCCGGTCAGTTTACACCGGTTGTGCAAACGGATTGGCGATGAGTTCTTGGGAAGTTTCTGCAACGCGGAATAATCACCGGCTGCTTTCAAGGCTGCGCGCTTGGCGGCGTAACGGTCAACCAGCTTTTGCCGTTTGACTTCCCTGGCCTTCATTGATTCTTTTGCCATATCTGGAACAGTTAATGATTTACTTTTTAAATGGTATTCCAAATTCCCTTAATAAGGCGTGGGCTTCCTGATCGGTCCGGGCAGAAGTCACGAATGTGATATCCATACCGTTGATCTTGCTCACTTTATCCAGATCGATCTCGGTAAAGATGATCTGCTCGGAAACCCCGAAAGTGTAATTGCCCCTGCCGTCAAATCCCTTGTCGCTGATGCCGCGGAAATCTCGCACACGCGGGATGGCAACGGATATCAGCCTGTCCAGGAATTCGTACATTCTGTCGCCACGAAGGGTTACCCTTACACCGATCGGCATATTGCGGCGCAGCTTGAAGTTCGAGATATCTTTCCTTGACTTCGTGGCTACGGCTTTCTGCCCTGTGATCAGCGACATTTCTTCGATACCGGTATCAATGAGCTTTTTGTCTGCGATAGCAGTACCAAGGCCCTGGTTGACCGAGATCTTTTTCAGTTTGGGTACCTGCATCTGGTTCCGGTAATTGAATTCCTTCATCAAAGCCGGAACGATCTCTGCGTGGTATTTCGTTTTGAGTCGTGGTGTGTAGTCCATTACTTGATAACCTCCCCTGACTTTTTAGAATAACGTACGGTTTTATTCGTTTTTTCATCAAGCCTTCTCCCGATGCGGGTCGGCTTGCCGCTTCCATCGATCACTTTCAGGTTAGAAATATGGATGGGAGCTTCCTTTTCAATAATTCCACCCTTTGGGTTCTTATTGGTCGGGCGGCTGTGCTTGGATACCACATTGACACCTTCAACCATTGCTTTTTCTTTTTCGCGGTCCACCATGAGCACCCTGCCCTGCTGACCTTTGGAATCACCGGCAATGACCATTACGGTGTCGCCCTTTTTGATATTCAGTTTATTCCTCATAATCGTCTAATATTTAGAGTACTTCAGGAGCCAGTGAAACGATCTTCATATACTGCTTATCCCTCAATTCCCTGGCAACCGGCCCGAAGATACGGGTTCCGATCATTTCGCCGGCATTATTGAGAAGCACGCAGGCATTGTCGTCGAAACGAATGTATGAACCGTCGTTCCGCCGGATTTCCTTCTTGGTGCGTACAATAACAGCCTTGATCACAGTACCTTTCTTGATGGTACCTGACGGTAAGGCATTCTTTACGGTAACGACGATCTTATCGCCGATGGTGGCATACCTTTTAGCGGTACCTCCCAAAACGCGGATACAAAGCACTTCTTTGGCCCCGCTGTTATCTGCAACCGTTAATCTGGATTCTTGCTGTATCATGATTACTTAGCTCTTTCAATGATTTCGACTAACCTCCAACATTTCTGTTTGCTGAGCGGCCTGGTTTCCATGATCCGCACAGTGTCGCCGATGTTGCATTCATTTTGCTCATCATGAGCGACAAGCTTGGTCGTTCTGCGGACAAACTTCCCGTATTTCGGGTGTTTGACTTTTCTTTCTATCTGAACGGTGATGGATTTTTCCATCTTATTGCTGACGACCAGGCCAACACGTTCTTTTCTCAATTTTCTTTCCATAAGAACTATTACTTTGTTTGTCCGGCTTCAATTTCCCTTCTTCTGAGTTCGGTAAGCAACCTGGCCACCGTCTTCTTATATTCTTTCATTTTATGAGGATTATCCAGCGGTGATACGGCGTGTGCCAGTTTCATCCTGGTGAGCTGCTTTTTCTCTTCTTCGAGGCGCTCTTTGATTTCCTCAAGGGTCATTTCACGGATAACTTGCTGTTTCATCTTATATTAGATTGACTCTTCGACATAATCTCTTCTTACAATAAACTTGGTGGTAACCGGAAGTTTCTGGGCAGCCAGGCGCAGGGCCTCCTTGGCAACATCCAGCGGCACACCTTCCACCTCGAACATGATCCGGCCCGGGGTAACGGGGGCCACAAAATATTCGGGTGCTCCCTTACCTTTACCCATACGGACTTCAGCAGGTTTCTTGGTGATGGGCTTATCAGGGAATATGCGGATCCAGATCTGGCCTTCACGTTTCATATGACGGGTGAGGGCCTGACGGGCAGCTTCAATCTGTCTGCCGGTAATCCAGTGGGTATCCATGGATTTTATACCGAAGGAACCAAAAGCAAGCTGGTTACCTCTCTGGGCTGTTCCCCTGGGAACCATCTTCTGTTGTTTCCTGTATTTGGTCTTCTTTGGCTGTAACATGATCTTCTGTTTTTCAGGATTCAGGTATTATTACCATTGATTATCTTCTTCTTCTCGGGCCTTTGCGGGGAGCCTGCTTTTTTGCCGTTTCGCCTGCCATGGGAACCAGTTCAGGTTTACCATAGACTTCTCCCTTGCAGATCCACACTTTTATCCCAATGCGGCCATAAGTGGTATGAGCTTCGCCCCTGGCATAATCAATGTCGGCGCGAAGGGTGTGCAGCGGGGTCCTGCCTTCCTTATACAGCTCGTTACGGGCCATTTCAGCTCCGCCAAGCCGGCCGGAGATCTGCACCTTGATGCCTTCGGCTCCCATCCTCATGGTCGATGATATCGCCGTCTTGATGGCACGGCGATAGGATATCCTGCCTTCAATCTGCTTGGCGATCGCTCCTGCAACTATAACTGCATCGAGCTCCGGACGCTTGATCTCGGAAATATTGATCTGGATTTCCTTCCTGGTAAGCTTCTTGAGCTCTTCCTTCAGTTTATCCACTTCCTGTCCGCCTTTTCCGATGATGATACCGGGCCGGGCCGTGAAAATGGTCACGGTGACCAGTTTCAGTGTCCGTTCAATCACAATCTTGGAGATGCCTGCCTTTGAAAGGCGGGCATTGAGGTAATTGCGGATCTGCTGATCTTCCACCAATTTGGTGCTGAAATCCTTACCTCCGTACCAGTTGGAATCCCATCCCCGGATAATTCCCAGCCTGAGGCCGATTGGATTAGTTTTTTGTCCCATTCAGGTAAATATTATTATCGTTTAACTTTCAGCTTTTACTACACGGCTGCCCAGAGTAAGGGTGACGTGGTTTGATCTTTTACGGACGCGGTAAGCCCTTCCCTGAGGTGCCGGCTGGATCCGCTTGAGCATTCGTCCACCGTCGACCATGACGGTCTGGACGAAAAGGTGGCTGTCTTCCAGGCGGGTACCTTCATTTTTCACCTGCCAGTTAGCGATGGCTGAAAGAAGCAGCTTCTTCATTCTGCCGGCGGCCTGCTGTGGTGAATTCTCAAGGATATGCAATGCCATTTCGACATTTTCTCCCCGGATCATGTCAGCAACCAGGCGCATTTTCCTGGGTGAAGTCGGACAGTTCGCCAGCTTGGCCATATACTGGCTCTTGCGGGCCTCTTTGGTCTTTTCTGATCTGATACGTTTACGTGCTCCCATGATACGGTCTCCTTACTTTTTGGCTTTATCTTTTGATCCGGAGTGACCGCGGAAGATGCGGGTCGGGGCGAATTCGCCCAGCTTATGTCCCACCATGTTCTCGGTCACGTAAACCGGGATAAATTTATTACCATTATGAACGGCTATGGTTTGGCCGACAAAATCCGGGGAAATAATGGATGCTCTGGACCAGGTCTTGATGACGGTCTTCTTCTTGTTTTCAACCGCGTCGAGCACCTTTTTCTCCAGCTTGTAGTGGATATACGGGCCTTTTTTCAGTGATCTTGCCATTCCCTATGCCTTTTTATAGTTAATGTTACTTTTTACGTCTTTCGATGATGTATTTGTTGGAAGACTTGGTCCTGGACCGGGTCTTCTGTCCCTTGGCGTACTTGCCTTTGCGCGACCTCGGATGTCCGCCTGAAGCCTTGCCTTCGCCGCCACCCATCGGGTGATCGACCGGGTTCATAGCCACACCGCGGACCCTGGGACGCCGTCCGAGCCACCTGACACGGCCTGCTTTACCATGGCTTTCCAGGTTATGATCCGTATTGGAGACCATACCGATGGTAGCCTTGCAGGTTTGCAGGATCATACGGGTTTCGCCCGATGGCATTTTCACGATGGCGTATTTTCCGTCGCGAGACAGGAACTGGGCGTAGCTGCCGGCGCTGCGGGCCATCTTACCGCCCTCCCCGGGACGAAGTTCGATGTTGTGGATGATCGTACCAAAAGGAACTTCACTCAGGTAGAGGGTGTTTCCAACTTCCGGCGATGCGCCTTTTCCTGAAAGCACCTGCTGGCCAACTTTCAATCCATGCGGAGCGATGATATATCTCTTCTCCCCGTCGTTGTAATTGAGCAGCGCAATGCGTGCAGTCCTGTTAGGATCATACTCAATCGACTTCACAGTGGCAGGAATGCCTTCTTTATCGCGCTTCCAGTCGATGATACGGTAGCGTTGTTTATGGCCGCCGCCGATGTAGCGCATAGATCTTCTGCCCTGGTTGTTCCGGCCCCCGGTACCCTTAATAGGCTCCAGCAGGGACTTTTCCGGTCTATCCGTTGTAATGTCGTCGAACGCACTGATGATTTTGTAGCGTTGACCCGGAGTTGTCGGTTTATACTTTTTTAAAGCCATTTATCTAAATATTGCTGTAAAAATCAATTGTTTCACCTTCAGCTAATGTAACGATCGCTTTCTTGAAAGCACTGGTCCTGCCCAGCAGGATACCGGAACGAGTACCGCGAGATTTGATCTTGCCGTCGTAGTTCATGGTATTGACCTCCTTGACCTGGACGCCGTATAATTGTTCGACTGCTTTCTTGATCTGCAGCTTGTTGGCCTTTTTATGCACGAAGAATCCGTACCGGGTGAGTTTTTCGCCGGTTGCTGTCATCTTCTCTGTAATGATCGGCTTCAGAATGATTTCCATGTCCTTCAGCTTATGAGGTTACTTCCCTAAAATATCTTCAATAATCGCAACTGAACTTTCAGCGATCAGCACATTGTTGGCATTCAGAATGTCATAGGTGTTGATCATCTCGGCCCTGGTCACCTTGGTCTTTTTAAGATTGCGGGTGGAAAGAACGAGGTTCTTATCGGTTTCCGGCATGACCAGAAGGGTCTTTTTGTCGGAAAGGTTCAGGCTTTTCAGGATTGCCGTGAAGTTGCTGGTCTTGATCTCCTCCATCTTGAAATCTTCCAGGATCATGATGTTGTTTTCCTGGGCTTTGTAAGATAAGGCTGATTTCCTGGCCAGTCTCCGGAGCTTTTTATTCAGTTTGAACTCGTAATCCCTGGGACGAGGGCCGAAAGCACGGCCTCCACCGACCATAACAGGGGAGTTCACATCACCTGAACGGGCGGTACCGGTCCCCTTCTGTCTCTTGATCTTCCTGGTGCTTCCCGATACTTCGCTGCGTTCTTTGGCCTTGGCGGTTCCCTGCCGTTGATTAGCCAGGAACAACTTGACATCCAGCCATATGGCATGGTCATTCGGGGTGATGCCGAATATCTCATCTTTCAGCGTGACCTTCTTGGAGGTCTTGTCGCCACTTATTTTATAGACTTCTAGCTCCATCTCTCAACAATTACATATGATCCATTAGCACCCGGAACTGCACCCTTCACAAGGATAAGGTTCTTTTCGGGTATGATTTTCAGAACTTGCAGGTTGATCATTTTTACGCGATGATTGCCTGTCTGGCCAGCCATACGCATTCCCGGGACAACCCTGGAAGGATAAGACGATGCGCCGATGGAACCGGGCGCCCTAAGCCTGTTGTGCTGGCCATGGGTATTGTCACCTACCCCACCGAAATTATGCCTGACCACCACACCCTGGAAACCCATGCCCTTGCTGGTTCCGACAACGTCCACGTATTCCCCTTCTTCAAACACATCCACGGTAAGCACATCTCCGAATTTCTTCTGGTGGCCGACTTCAAACCTGGTAAACTCACGGATAACCCTCTTCGCAGGGGCTCCTGCCTTGGCAAAGTGCCCTTTCATGGGTTTGTTGGTATGCTTGTCCTTGGCATCGTCGAAGGCCATCTGAATGGCATCATAACCATCCTTATCCTTCGTGCGGACCTGGGTGACCACACAGGGACCTGCCTCAATGACGGTGCAGGGTATATTCTTCCCATTCGCATCGAAGATGCTGGTCATTCCTATTTTCTTTCCGATTAATCCTGACATTTCTTAAGTATTTTTCTGTTATACAGGCAAACTGGTCATACTTTGATCTCAACCTCAACGCCACTGGGCAGCTCTAGCTTCATCAGCGCGTCGATCGTCTTGGATGTGGTGCTGTAAATATCCAGCAACCGCTTGTAGGTCGACAGTTCGAACTGTTCCCTGGACTTCTTGTTCACAAAGGTGGAACGGTTTACCGTGAAGATCTTTTTATCGGTTGGCAGGGGAATTGGTCCACTTACCACTGCTCCCGTGGATTTCACGGTCTTCACGATCTTTTCGGCCGACTTGTCGACCAGGTTGTGATCGTAAGACTTCAGTTTAATGCGAATCTTCTGGCTCACGTTATTCTGATTTAATTGTTTTTAATGACGTAACCTTTTATTTTATACAGGATATCATCCACCAGCTCTCTTGGAACCTCCTGGTAATGAGAGAATTCCATATTAGAACTAGCTCTTCCCGAAGTAATCGTCCTCAGGGAAGTGATATAACCGAACAATTCGGCCAGAGGAGCCCTGGCATATACGACCTGGTAACCCAGCTGCGCCGTGACATCCACGATATGGCCTCTTCTTTTATTGATATCCCCGGCCACATCTCCCACATATTCCTCGGGAGTGGTAATGGCCAGTTTCATGATCGGTTCAAGCAACGTAGTGCTGGCAATCCGGCTGGCATTTCTGAAAGCCTGTGATGCAGCGATCTCAAATGCCAGTGCATCGGAATCGACCGGGTGGGTGGCCCCATCCGTCAGCCTGACTTTAAGGCTCATCAACGGGAAACCAGCCAGGATCCCATTCATCATGGAGTTCCGGAAACCTTTTTCCACCGCCTGGATATATTCTTTTGGCAGAACACCTCCGCGGGTCTCATCGATAAACTGCAGTCCCCTGTGGCCCTCATCGGCTGGACCGATGATAACCGATAGGTCGGCAAATTTGCCCTTGCCTCCGGATTGTTTCTTGTATATTTCACGGTATTCGATCTCTGAAAGGATCGCTTCGCGGTAGGACACCTGGGGTTTGCCCTGGTTGACCTCGGTTCCGTATTCTCTTTTCAAGCGGTCCAAGATGATTTCCAGGTGGAGTTCTCCCATTCCCCGGATGATTGTCTGACCGGTTTCATTATCGTAATGGACATCAAAAGTCGGGTCTTCTTCTGCCAGTTTCCTCAGGGCCAGATTCATCCTTTCAAGGTCATCTTGAGTTTTGGGCTCAATGGCCACATTGATGACAGGCTCCGGAAATTCAATATTTTCGAGAATCAGCGGAGATTGCAGGTCCGTGAGTGTATCCCCGGTACGGATCTCTTTAAAACCCACCGCTACACCAATATCTCCTGCCTCGATCTTTTGAAGGGGATTTCTTTTGTTTGCATGCATCTGCAGGATGCGGGCCAGGCGCTCTCTCTTGTTGGTATTGGCGTTGAGAACCACCTGACCTTCCCCGGCCTGGCCGGAATAAACCCTGAAGTAGGCAATTTTGCCGACAAAGGCGTCGGTGGCGATTTTGAATGCCAGGGCCGTGAAGGGTTCATTTTCATTGGCATGGCGAATTTCGGCCTTTCCAGTAAAAGGATTGATCCCTTCAATGGCGGGAATATCCAGAGGAGATGGAAGGAACTGCACGATGGCATCGATGAGCTTCTGCACACCGGTATTATGGAATGACGAGCCGCACAGCACCGGCACTACTCTGCCTTCCAGAGTAGCTTTGCGCAGGACAGTCGCAATATCCTGGCTGGTCAGTGAATCATGGTCGGCGAGGAATTTTTCCAGGAGGGCTTCGTTTTCTTCAGCTGCGCCTTCGATGAGGAGCATCCTGTATTCATTGACCAGATCCTTCATTTCTTCCGGAACCGGTATCTCATGGTATTGAAGGCCCTCGGTGGAAAGGTCCCATTCGTAGGCTTTGTTTTCCAGCAGGTCCACCACACCGATGAAGGAGTCTTCAACTCCTATCGGGATCTGGATCGGTACCGGTTTGGCTTTTAATTTATCCTTGATCTGCTGGAGGACCCTGAAGAAGTCGGCTCCGGACCGGTCCAACTTGTTCACATACGCGATGCGGGGGATCTGGTACCTGTTAGCCTGGCGCCATACCGTTTCCGATTGAGGTTCGACGCCTCCGACGGCACAGAAAATGGCGATGGCTCCGTCCAGCACGCGAAGGGAACGTTCTACTTCTACTGTAAAATCGACGTGCCCGGGGGTATCGATAATATTGATCTTGAACTGTTCACCGTTCAGTTTCCAGAACACAGTCGTGGCGGCCGAGGTGATGGTAATGCCTCTTTCCTGTTCCTGGATCATCCAATCCATGGTAGCCGTGCCGTCATCCACTTCCCCGATCCTGTGGTTGATACCGGTATAGTACAAAATGCGCTCCGTCGTCGTGGTTTTTCCCGCGTCGATGTGGGCCATGATGCCAATATTTCTGGTATGTATCAGCCTATCTGACATTTTGTACCGGGGTGCTCTTCTCTTATTAAAATCTGAAATGGGAGAAAGCCTTGTTGGCTTCTGCCATTCGGTGCATATCTTCTTTTTTCTTAAAGGCGCTGCCTTCTTCCTTGTAGGCAGCCATGATTTCTCCTGCCAATTTCTCCTGCATGGATTTTTCATGACGGGAGCGGGCGAATTTGATCAGGTTTTTCATGCCCAGGGAAGATTTCCGGGCCGGCCTGATTTCCGAAGGGATCTGGAAAGTAGCTCCACCTACCCTGCGGCTTCTGACTTCAACGGAGGGAGTCACATTGGCAAGCGCTTTCTTCCACACTTCCAGACCATCTTCCTTGGTGCGCTGGGAGACCAGTTCGATCGCATCGTAGAAAACATCATATGCGGTACTCTTTTTGCCCCTCAACATGATATTGTTGACAAACTTGGTCACCATCACGTCGCCGTACTTGGGATCCGGGATGATCACTCTCGGTTTTGATTTGCCTTTTCTCATGGTTATATAAGGTATAATTATTTCTTCGGTCTTTTTGCTCCGTATTTCGATCTGCGCTGCTGTCTGCCATCGACACCGGACGTATCCAATGCTCCGCGGATGATATGGTAACGTACACCCGGAAGGTCCTTAACCCTGCCTCCACGGATCAGTACGATGGAGTGCTCCTGCAGATTATGGCCTTCGCCCGGAATGTATGAGTTCACCTCTTTACCATTGGTAAGGCGAACCCTGGCCACCTTCCGCATGGCCGAATTCGGCTTCTTGGGAGTGGTGGTATAAACCCTTACACAAACACCACGTCGCTGCGGACAAGAATCCAGCGCAGGGGATTTACTTTTATCAATCGTTTTAGCGCGTCCTTTTCTGACAAGCTGTTGAATCGTTGGCATACGATATTTGTTTAATTATCCAAAGTTTTACCTTAGAATCTCTTTTTAACTTTCGTTAAAAGGCCGATTTTCAGAATGTTTTCAGGAAAATTTTACAAGGTGGGCTTACTGAGACCGGACAAATTTCAGATCTATTTGTCGTGAACCTATAGTGTCTCACCTTGTCAGGTTCCTTAAGTCCTTATGAACAAGTCAGAAGGGCTATTCTTTAAATTCGGGCTGCAAAGGTAGAAATTCAATTCGAATTAACAAACATTTACCGAATATTTTTTTTATCCCTTCCAAAAACGATATAAAAGCCCAATCAATTATAATTTGAAAATAATGAATAACTTTTTACCTTTGTTTTTTGTAGCCATTCCCCCTTAAAATAAACTTAAGACCAGGCATAACCATGAAAATCAATTATTTTCCAATTTTAAAGGGAGTATTATGCATCGTGTTAATATTCCCTTTTTTGTTCATTTCCTGCGGAAAAAAGGAAACAGCTCCTCCTCCTCTTTCAAAAGTAAAAGTTGTTGAGGTGATGCAGACCAATGTCCCCATTCCGGTAGATTTTGTCGGACAAACTTACGGTTATAAAGATATCCCCATCCGGGCAAGAGTGGATGGATTCCTGACCGGCATGCATTTCCAGGAAGGTTCCCTTATCAAGAAGGGACAGCTTCTGTACACCATTGATCCTGACCAGCTGAAAGCAATGGAAGCTGAAAAATTGAGCGGCCTGGCAGAAGCCGAGTCCAGGTTAGTGGAAGCAGAAAGTAATCTTAAAAGGATCAGGCCCCTGGCGGAGATCAATGCGGTCAGCCAGAGAGACCTGGATGCAGCTATTGCCGATTTTGAAGCAGCCCAATCCAGGGTCGAAGCTGAAAAGGCACAGGTGAGGTATGCCCAGATCAACCTGAGTTACACCCGGATATCGTCCCCGATCGATGGTATTATCGGAATGACCCAGGCAAAACCGGGAGAGTATGTCGGGAAAGCCCCAAATCCTGTGGTTCTGAATGAGATTTCCAGTATTGATACCATATTGGTCAATTTCTCCATCAGTGAATCTGATTTCCTGAGAATGCTGAGGATGAGGCAGGCCAGAATGGCTGATACCAGTCAGAATGGAAAATCACTGGATGCCAAAATATCCTTGATGCTCTCCGATGGAAGCACATACAACTATCCAGGCAGGTTTAATTTCGCCGACAGGCAGGTTGACCCTGAAACTGGCACCATTCTTTTCCAGGTTGCATTCCCGAATCCTGAGAAACTCCTCCGTCCCGGTCAGTTTGCCAGGATTAAGGTCGTTCTGGAAGAGGTCGAAGGAGGGCTTCTTATTCCTCAAAGATGTGTCAGGGAATTGCAAGGCATACATCAGGTCTACGCAGTCAATGCCAATAGTGAGATCGAATTGAAAAATGTCAAACTGGGCCCTAAAGTAGGAGGTATGTGGATGGTCGAAGGAGGACTTCAACCCGGTGAAACAATCGTCTTCGAAGGGCTGAACCTCGTCCGCCCCGGGCAAAAGGTGGAACCGATGAAAGCTGAAATTCCTAAGGATCTTTTGAATTTTTAATACTAAACCATTAAAACTATGGCTGAATTCTTTGTCAGAAGGCCCATCGTTGCGATGGTTATTTCGATCTTCATCGTGATCATCGGGGTAATTTCCATGTTGCAGCTACCCATTGCCCAGTACCCCGATCTTACTCCTCCCATGGTGAATGTCACGGCAAGCTATACCGGCGCTAACTCGATTAACGTCGAACAGTCCGTGGCAACTCCGCTGGAACAGGAAATCAACGGAGTGGAAAACAGCATCTACATGCAATCCATCAATACCAATGACGGTTATATGACCCTTCGTGTTTCCTTCAATGTTGGTACCGATCCGGATATGAACAACGTCTTGACACAAAACAGGGTCTCATCGGCTACCCCCAAACTGCCGGAAGATGTCAAGCGCCTCGGTGTAACCACCAAAAAGTCGCTGGCTTTCCCTTTGATGCTGGTCACCATCACATCACCTGAAAGAACATACGACAGCCTTTTCCTGTCTAATTACGCGAAGATCAATATCGCGGACAGGCTGGCCAGGATACCCGGTGTGGGTAGAGTGGATGTATTTGGCGCAGGAGATTATGCCATGAGGATATGGATCAAACCTGACCGCCTTGCCAAGCTGGGTATAACGGTTCCTGAAGTGATCAATGCCATTCAGCAGCAAAATGTCATTGTTGCCGGAGGGCAATTTGGCGGGCTTCCGGCTCCTCCGGGAACGGAGTTCACATACACGGTTCGTCTTAAAGACAGGCTTCAGTCAGAAGCTGAATTCGAAGAAATTGTGATCCGGCAGAATGAAAATGGATCCCAGGTAAAATTAAAAGATGTGGCCAGGGCAGAAATGGGCACCGAAACCTCAAAGACATTTGTCCGCCTCAATGACCAGCCTGCCGGCGCCATAGCCATATATCAATCACCCGGATCCAATGCCCTGGATATTACCAATACGATCAAATCCGAGATGAAGAATATTTCTGCCCGCTTTCCACAGGATATTGAATATGTCATCTCACTTGATACAACCCTGGCTATTACGGAAGGCATCAATGAGATCATCAAAACCCTCTATGAGGCTCTCATCCTTGTGATCATCGTGGTCTTCATCTTCCTTCAGAACTGGAGGGCGATGCTAATCCCGCTTCTGGCAGTTCCCGTTTCGTTGATTGGCGCCTTCATCCTATTCCCGGCGCTGGGTTTCTCCATCAATACCCTGTCTCTCCTGGGTCTCGTCCTGGCTATCGGCATTGTTGTGGATGACGCGATCGTAGTTGTGGAAGCCGTCATGGTCAACATTGAACATGGCATGAACCCGAAGGAGGCCACCGTTGCAGCCATGAAAATGGTTACCGGTCCAATCGTTGCCACGACGCTCGTCATGATTGCGGTATTCATACCCGTGGCAGCCGTGCCTGGCATCACCGGAAAGCTTTATCAGCAATTTGCCATCACAATCGCAGTTTCCGTATTATTCTCAGCTATCAACTCTTTAACGCTCAGCCCGGCACTCAGCTCCCTGCTTCTCAGGCACCCCAAACCTGCAAAGGGAATAGCGGGAAAGTTTTTCGGAGGTTTCAACAAATACTTCGATAAAGCGAATGCGGGTTATACCAGCTTCAGCCACATCATTGCCCGGAAAGCCTCCAGGGGCATGATATTCATCCTGTTGATGTTCGTTCTGGCCGGTTTCTTCGGGAGAATCCTCCCCGGAGGGTTCATTCCGGAGGAGGATATGGGATATTTCTTCGTCAATGCCCAGTTGCCGGAAGCGGCCTCGCTGCTCCGCACAGATAAGGTAGCAGGGACAATCGAAAAGATCCTGAAAGAGCAGGAAGGAGTGGAATACTACACTACTATTACCGGATACAGCATGCTTACCGGAGGCTATTCCTCCAATTCTGTCTTCGTTTTTGTTTCCTGTGAGGAATGGGGAGAACGGGGCAAGGAGAACACGGCTGCCAGGATCATCCAACGGCTGAATTTCGCTTTCAGGAACCTGATCCAGGAAGCACAGACCTTTGCTTTTGGCCCACCGGCCATTCCCGGTCTGGGAAACGGCTCCGGATTCAGCATCATGATTCAGGACAAAACCGGCAACACACCACAGTATCTGGCCGAACAAACCCAGGCTTTTATCCAGGCTGCCCGAAAACGGCCTGAAATTGGCTCAGCTTTTACCACCTACCAGGCATCCTCTCCCCAGCGGTTCCTGGATCTTGACAGGGAAAAAGCACTCGCCATGGGGCTGAACCTCCAGGATGTTTACAAGACCATCGGCGCCTTCCTGGGAGGCAGTTATGTCAATGACTTCAACCGGTTCGGCAGGGTTTACAAAACCTACTTGCAGGCTGAACCGGAATATCGTTACAGTGACAAGGATCTGCAATTGTTTTATATCAAAAACACCGAAGGGAAAATGGTACCCCTGAGCTCCATCGCGAGGGTCGAAGAGGTATCGGGTCCTGAATTTACTTTCCGTTTCAATATGGACAGGGCAGCGGAAGTCACCGGCGCACCTGCTCCAGGCTACAGTTCGGCCCAGGCTCTCAAGGCCCTGGAAGAAGTAGCCGCTGAAATATTGCCATCCGACATCGGTTATTCCTGGAATGCCATGTCCTACCAGGAAAAAGCCGCATCGGGAACAGCCAGCGTTGTATTCATATTCTCCATCCTCTTTGTATTCCTTATCCTGGCCGCCCAGTACGAAAGCTGGTCATTGCCGCTTGCCATCCTCCTCGGTACACCATTTGCCGTGTTCGGGGCATTCTTCGGGATCTGGTTAGCCCGTCTTGGTTCAGACATATATGTGCTGAATGTATTCGGCCAGATATCCCTGATCCTGCTGATCTCACTGGCCGCGAAAAATGCCATCCTCATCGTGGAATATGCAAAAGATGAATTTGAAAACAAAGGATTATCATTGATCGAAGCTGCCATTGAAGGCGCAAAGCTTCGACTCAGGCCAATCCTGATGACGTCTTTCGCTTTCATCCTGGGTGTGGTTCCCCTAATTACTGCATCCGGAGCAGGATCCGTTGCAAGAAATGTGATGGGCGTGGCAGTTTTTGCAGGTATGCTCGCAGCCACCATGATCGGCGTTTTCATATATCCTATGTTATATGTCGTAATCGGTAAAATGGCGGGATATGAAAAGAAACGCGAAAGAGAAAAAAATAAATCCGTAGAACCAAAATCACATTAAGAATATGTCGAGATATTTGAAGATATTATCCCTGACCATCTTCATCACTTTCCTGGCAGGGTGTGCGGTCGGACCGAATTTCCGGAAACCGGTCATCCAATCTCCGGCGGAATTCCGTTTCGATTATTCAGATGAGGATACGGCTGAAATCTTGTCATGGTGGCAGCTTTTCAATGACCCGGTGCTGGATACCCTGGTCCGTATAGCGATGAGGGAAAACCGGGATGTCAGAATTGCCGCATCGAGGATTGAGGAAGCAAGGGCTGCCGTAGGGTACAATAAAGCGGACATGTGGCCGCGAATCGGTTATGAAGGGAATATTCAGGGCGGTAATTTCAGCTCCGTTCTCAACCTGGGTGAAAATAATGTCACGAGTAACTACTATGCAGCCCCTGTGCTTAGCTGGGAACTGGATTTTTGGGGTAAATACCGGCGTGCCACCGAATCCGCCAGGGCTGAACTTTATGCATCTGAATATGCTCACAGGAGCGTAATGATCAGCCTGATCTCTGAAGTCGCTTCCCTCTATTTTCAGCTATTGGATTACGATAACCGTTTGGAAATCAGCAAAAATACATTAGAGACCAGGCAGAAGTACGTCAATATTATTCAGGAAAGGTATGATAAGGGAATCGTGGCGGAGATTGACCTGAACCAGGCCCAGATCCAGGAGGCCGTGGCAGCGGCTGCGGTTCCGCAATACGGCAGGGCGGTCGCACAGATTGAAAATGCCCTGAGTATACTTATCGGCAGAAATCCCGGTCCTGTATTGCGTGGCGCCAGCCTGGAGAGTCAGAATTTCCCTCCTGAGATTCCACCCGGATTGCCGTCTACTTTGTTGCAAAGGCGCCCGGATGTCCTGGCGGCTGAACAGTATGTGGCTGCCCAAAATGCAAGGGTCGGTATTGCCCAGGCCATGCGCTTCCCTACTTTCAGCCTGACCGCTTTATTTGGGGTCGCCAGCCCTGAGCTTACGTTTTCAGCAGCCAGTGCCGCATGGTCTGTTAGCGGTACGATCCTCGGTCCGCTGTTCAATTTCGGCAAAAATAAAAGGAGAGTGGAAATCGAGAGGCACCGGACGGAACAAGCTTACCTGGCTTATGATCAGGCTGTCCTGAATTCATTCCGGGAAACGGAAGATGCCCTGGTTTCCGTATCGACATACCGGGAGGAACTCGTGGCCGTCCTTAGGCAGAGAGCAGCGGCAGAAAATGCTTATTACCTTTCCCGTGCCAGGTACGACGAAGGCGTCACCAGCTATCTGGAAGTGCTGGATTCGGAAAGGACACTTTTCGAGGCCAGCCTGAACGCATCGGCAACTTTGCAATCCCGCCTTAACTCATATGTCGGCCTATACAGGGCATTGGGAGGAGGATGGATTTCTGAAGAAGAAAAAAAGGCGGCGGAACAGGCTGCCGCTGAAGCCGCTGAAGAAAAACAGGGAAAGTAAATACCCGCGAGGGGCAATTAAGTACTATGTAGTATGTGCTATGTGGTATGTATTATGCTCTCAGATTTCTAAAACATTCACTGTTGAAAGAAATTTATTTCCATCAGGATACTTTTGAAAAAGATGTCAGTTTCCTTCTGGAAGAGTTACGGAATAAGCCACTAAGGAGAAAAACCTGGGATGCTGAAATCAGGTTTTCAGCACTGATCGTGACTGATATGCAAAACTATTTTTTATCTCCCGGTTCTCATTCCTTCATCCCCTCCGCTGGTGCTATCGTCCATAATATTAATAAACTGATTCGGTTTTTCCACTGTAATGAACGCCCGGTGATCTTTACCAGGCATATCAATGATAACCAAAATTCCGGAAGTATGGCCTGGTGGTGGAATGACCTTGTAAAAGCGAGTTCATCGTTTGCCGAAATTACGGATGAAATTGATCCGAAGTCCGACCGGGTCATCGTTAAATCGCAGTACGATGCATTTTATTCCACCGGGCTGGACGAACTCCTGGTATCGTATCAGGTACAATACCCCGTCTTTTGTGGGGTTATGACGAACCTGTGCTGTGAAACCTCCGTCCGTTCTGCCTTTGTGAGGGGATTTCGACCGGTACTTCCGATTGACGCCACGGCTACTTACCTGAGAGAAATGCACCTGGCCACTTTTCGCAACCTGTCATTTGGTTTTTCGCCTGTTTTAACCACAACAGAAGTTATTGAAAAGCTTAGAGCCTGATGCACTCAAGGATCATCATCATAGGGCTGGGGCCGGCAGGTATTGCCTGTGCTATTCAACTCCGGAGAATGGGACTGCAACCACTGGTGATCGAAAGGAACAAGACAGGGGGACTGATTGTCAATGCGAACCGGGTGGAGAATTACCTGGGATTTCCACATGGCATCAGTGGAACTGAATTCGTAAAGATCCTGGAGGATCAGGTTGAAAAATACAAATTGAAAATTCTGCGTGATGAAATTGAACATGCTGAATTCAGCGGAAGGCTATTCCATCTGGCCGGCAAATCGAACCAGTATTCCGGTGACATCCTGGTGATCGCCACCGGCACGGAACCTGTAATTCCGGAAATTTGCACTTCGGACCTTATAAATTCCGGGCTGGTATTTACAGACATATCCGCCCTTTTATCCATGTCGGGAAAAACAATCGGCATTATCGGGGCCGGCGATGCCGCATTCGATTATGCAGCGAGTATGCGGGACAGAGACAATGAAGTCCTGATCTTCAACCGGGGGGACCGGGTCAAAGCACTGAGGAAATTACAGGAAGATGTTTTCCAAAGTGAATGTATCCGATATTACTCAAATACCCGGATTAGGGCCATCGAATTACTGCCTTCACAAAATCAGCTCAGGTTAATTGCTGAAAATAGAAAGAAGCATGAATTTGTACTGGATTATCTTATTTTTGCCACAGGCAGGAAACCGGCACTGAAATTTCTTTCACAAGGACTAATTTCACAGCTGGAGCCGCTGAGAGCACAAAACCGGCTTTACCTGATCGGAGATGTGAAAAATGAGCAGTTTCGCCAGGTTTCAATAGCTGCTGGCGACGGGATCAAAGCCGCAATGGAAATTTTCCGGCATGGAAGTAATCAAGAGAACCGATAACAGCGATATCGCAACGGTATATATTGCCAGGGACAACCAGGGCAGGATGGCTGAGTTTGTGGAATCCACCCAGCCTCCTCTTACGGTTAAAGACAAATGGGTGCTCATTGTTTCGACACTGTTTGGCTGTCCGGTGGATTGTTCCTTCTGTGATGCCGGAGGCAGTTACCAGGGGAGGCTGTCAGTTGATGACATCCTTTTCCAGATCGATTATCCCGTGATCCGAAGATTTCCAGATAGATTCGTCAATACTGAAAAATTCAAGATTCAGTTCTCCCGAATGGGAGAGCCTTCTTTTAATCTGGCCGTCCTGAAAGTCATGGAGTTACTGCCCCGGAAGTACACCTGGAAAACATTTATACCTTCCCTTTCTTCCATCGCACCTCAGGGAACAGAAAACTTCTTTGAGGAATTACTGAAAATAAAAAACTCCCTTTACCGGGACACTTTTCAGCTTCAGTTCTCCATACATTCCTCTTCTCCGGAACAGAGGGATAAATGGATACCGGTGAAAAAATGGGATTTTGGGAAAATCGCGCGTTTTAGCGAACGGTTTTATCATAAGGAAGGAAAAAAAATTACCTTGAACTTTGCTGTCTCCGATAACAGTATCATAGAATCCAACCAGCTTATTAAATACTTCACGCCGGATATTTTCCTGATCAAACTGACACCGGTAAACCCAACCTATAAAGCCAGCAGCAACCGTATCATTTCAAGAATAAGCCCTGAAAAAGGCAATGGAGCAGATCTGGTCCTGGATCTTGAGAAATATGGTTATGAGGTGATCATTAGTATCGGGGAATGGGAAGAAAACCGGATCGGAAGTAATTGCGGGCAATACATCCAGGGCTATTTGAAACAATGCGGGCAGTTACCCCAGGCTTATAATTACCGGATCGTTTCAGAAGTGTAAAAAACCAGTCAAGTCCTGAAATAAGTTACTTTTACACCCTCAAATTTTTGCAGATGGAATCGTTGTTGAATGATTTGAACGAGGCTCAGCGCAATGCGGTGGTGAATTACCAGGGGCCCTCGATGGTGATTGCCGGAGCGGGTTCCGGGAAAACCCGCGTGCTCACTTACCGGGTCGCTTACCTGCTCGCCCAGGGAACCGATCCGTTCCATGTGCTTGCCCTGACCTTTACCAATAAAGCTGCCAGGGAAATGAAGGAACGGATCACCAATCTGGTCGGGCCGGAGGCAAGGAATGTCTGGATGGGAACATTCCATTCCATTTTTTCGCGGGTGCTGAGAATTGACGGTTACCGGCTCGGTTATACCCCGCAGTTCACTATTTACGATACCGAGGATTCCAAGCGTCTGTTAAGAAACATCATCAAGGAAATGGACCTCGACCCTAAGGTTTATCAGCCTGGCTATGTCCTTCACAGGATTTCGGCCGCCAAAACGAACCTGATGACAGCCCGCCAGTACAACGATGACCCTGAGATTAAAGCCGCCGATCAATCCTCTGGCAAAGGCCATATCGGTCAAATCTTCCTATCCTATTCCGAAAGGCTGAAGAAATCCGACGCCATGGATTTCGACGACCTCCTGGTCAACATGAACGCTTTACTGGAACATTTCCCGGAGATGCTGCTCAAATACCAGAGAAAATTTGAATATATCCTCGTGGATGAATACCAGGATACCAATTATTGCCAGTACCTGATCCTGAAACGGCTTGCCGCCAACAATGAAAATATCTGCGTGGTGGGCGACGATGCCCAGAGCATTTATGCTTTCCGCGGTGCAAACATCCAGAACATCCTGAATTTCAGAAAGGATTACCCGGATCACATGGTTTTTAAGCTGGAACAGAATTATCGTTCCACGAAGAATATTGTCAATGCGGCCAACAGCATCATTGTCAACAATAAAGACCAGATTTTCAAAAAGATCTGGACCCAGAACGATGAAGGTGTTAAATTGAGGCTCATCAGAGCGAAAAGCGACACGGAAGAAGGCACACTCGTGGCCAATGCCATCTTCGAACTGAAAATGAACAGGCAACTGCCAAACAGCTCTTTCGCCATCCTTTATCGTACAAATGCCCAATCCAGGGCTTTCGAGGAGTCTCTCAGAAAACTGAATATCCCATATCGGATCTATGGCAGCCTGTCCTTTTACCAGCGCAAGGAAATCAAGGATCTTCTGGCCTATTTCAGGCTTGCCATCAATAACAAGGATGAAGACGCGTTAAGCCGGATCATCAATTATCCTGCCCGGGGCATCGGCCAAACCAGCATGGAAAAGATCCTTGTGGCCGCTTCGGATAAAGGCGTCTCCCCCTGGGAGATCATCGAAAAACCGGTCTGGTTCGGTTTGGGTATCAGCTCTTCGACCCGCGCCAGGCTCGAAGAGTTTGTCACCATGATCAGGAGCTTTTCGGTGCAGGTAAAAACGAAAAATGCTTATGACCTTGCCCGTACCATTGCCACCACTTCCGGCATTCTCAAGGATCTTTATGAAGACCAGTCGCCTGAAGGCGTCAGCCGATTTGAAAATGTGGAAGAGCTTCTGAATGCCATATCGGAATTCATGGATTCCCCGAGACCGTTGCTGGAAGAAACTCCGGAACAAACTGCTGACCTGCCTGAGTTCAGGACCCTGGACGAATTCATGCAGGAAGTCTCGCTTCTGACCGATTCTGAAGATAAGGACAAGAGCGACCGGAACCATGTTTCGCTGATGACCATTCACGCTGCCAAAGGGCTTGAATTCCCCCATCTTTTTGTCACCGGGTTGGAGGAAAACCTTTTCCCCTCCATCCAGTCCCTCAATAATCGTGCTGACCTTGAAGAAGAAAGGCGTCTTTTCTATGTTGCCGTCACCCGGGGAATGGAAAGCGTCACTCTTTCCTATGCCGAGAACAGGTACCGCTGGGGAGACCTGATTTCCACGGAATCCAGCCGGTTTATTGAAGAAATAGATGAAAAATACATCGATATCCCCAGAAAGGTATCCATGTTCGATCATTCCCTGGACTTCAGAAAAATCAAAGGGGCTGATTCGGCAGAAAGCTTTACCAAAATTTCACTCACCGGCAAGAAACTGAAAAAGATCACTCCAGGTTTGACTTCCCAGGCCCCCAGCGCTGGAAATACCGAAGACATGAAAGATCTCCAGCCCGGCATGATGGTTGAACACGAACGGTTCGGACAGGGAAAAGTACTGCAAATCGAAGGCGAGGGAAATAACCGCAAGGCCACAGTTTTCTTTCAGGCAGTCGGACAAAAACAACTGCTCTTAAAATTTGCCAGACTCAGGATTTTGTGATAAATTTTAGTAATTTTGCAGCAAAATATTATTGAACGATAAACACTTCGGACGATTCTCCTTTCGTTTAATGTTCATAAATTTTACAGTGATAATTTGACCGTATATCGGTAACTTTTCCAATAAATATTTTTCCATGGATTACAACACTCAAAGGGAACTGATGACCATTGCCGAATATGGCAGGCATCTCCACAAGATGGTACAGGATTGTGTCAATATTGAAGACCGCCAGAAGCGGACTCGTACAGCGGAATTTATCGTGAACGTAATGGCACAGATGAATCCGAAAGTCAAGGAATCAGGCGACTACAGGCAGAAACTCTGGGATCATCTCTTTATTATCTCCGATTTCAAACTGGATGTAGATGCCCCATTTCCACCCCCGTCAAAAGAAGTGCTTTATTCCAAACCGAGGCAGTTCCAAAACCAGCAAAGTTCGATCCGTTACCGGCATTATGGAAAGTACATCGAACAGATCATAGAAAAAGCGGCCCTTTATGAGGAAGGGCCGGAAAAGGATGCCCTGATAAAAACTATTGCAAACCACCTGAAGAAGTCTTATCTCAACTGGAATAAGAACACAGTGGATGACGATGTCATTCTGTCAAACCTGGCTGAATTATCGAAAAACCGGCTCCGTCCCGATGAGGAATTCAAACTGAGCCATACCAATGAGATCCTGGCGCGGAATAAAAAGAAGAAATTTACAAAACCCGGTCAGGCGCCGTTTAACGGTGGAAATGGGAACCAGGGTGGCAATTTCAGCAAACTCAGAAAGAAGAACAACGGATGAGTTCGTTTGAAATAACGGGTGGCCGGAGGCTGCAAGGTGAAATTATTCCCCAGGGAGCCAAAAACGAAGCCTTGCAGATCCTTTGCGCTGTTTTACTTACTCCAGAAGAGGTTACCATCAGTAACATCCCCGATATCCGGGATGTCAACTTCCTGATCGACTTGCTCGGTGATATGGGAGTCATGGTAAACCGGATCAACGACGATACATACTCATTCCAGGCCAGCCAGGTAAATCTCGAATATCTGCGTACTGCGGAGTTTAAAAAAAAAGCATCAAGCCTCCGGGGTTCGGTTATGATCCTCGGACCACTTCTTTCCAGGTTTAAAAAAGGGTACATTCCGCAGCCCGGCGGCGATAAAATTGGCAGGCGGCGACTTGATACCCACTTTATCGGCCTGCAGAATCTGGGTGCCAGATTCCTGTTCGACGAAGCTGAAAGGCTTTATAAAGTAGAAGCGGATGACCTCAAGGGGACCTATATGCTCCTGGATGAAGCCAGCGTGACAGGGACGGCCAATATCATCATGGCTGCGACGATGGCGAAAGGCCAGACTGTGATTTTCAATGCAGCCTGCGAACCTTATATACTGCAGCTTTGCCACATGCTGAACCGGATGGGTGCAAAAATATCTGGGGTCGGTTCCAACCTTCTCACGATTGAGGGAGTGGAATTCCTCTCGGGATGCCGTCACCATCTCATGCCGGACATGATCGAAGTGGGCAGTTTTATCGGCCTGGCCGCCATGACCCGGTCAGAGATCACCGTAAAAAATGTCGACCTTGCAGCACTGGGCCTGATACCGACAGTTTTCAGCCGAATGGGCATCAACGTGGAACAGCGCGGCAGCGACCTATTCATCCCGGAACATTCCTCCTATGAGGTGGAAACCTTTATGGACGGCTCCATCATGACCGTCGCCGATGCACCCTGGCCCGGATTTACCCCTGACCTCATCAGCATCGTCCTGGTGGTGGCTACTCAAGCCAAAGGAAGCGTGCTGATCCATCAAAAAATGTTTGAAAGCCGCCTGTTCTTCGTGGACAAACTGATCGACATGGGCGCCCAGATCATTTTGTGCGACCCGCACAGGGCTACCGTGATCGGCCTTAACCGGGAGCATCCGCTCAGGGGAATTGACATGGTCTCTCCGGACATCCGCGCCGGTGTTGCCTTGCTGATCGCGGCTCTTTCAGCTGAAGGAAAAAGTGTCATACATAACATCGAACAGATTGACAGAGGTTATCAGAAAATAGATGACCGGCTCAACCGGATCGGTGCCTCCATCAAAAGGGTCTGATGCCCCTCCCAGGCTGATCATTTTTCCAAAGCTGTCCGCAGATCCCCTACTCCGCCTGGCTTTGCCATGATCTGTCCTGCCGGGTCAAGCACGAAAATAGTCGGCGTGGCGTAAATGTAATAATCCCTGATGACCTTGCCGTCCCAGCCTTCCAGTTCAGCTGCATTGGAAATTCCGGGATCAAATTCCTCAATTGCCTCCCGCCAGGGTTCTTCTTCCTTATCTACCGATATGGCTATAAATGCTGCACTTTTCTTAAATTCAGCGAAAAGATTGTTAAGCTCGGGCAGAACGGCTTTGCAATGCGGGCACTCGGACGACCAGAAAAATAACACCACCTTTTCCCCGCGAAAACCAGACAATTTCAAAGCATTTCCCTTTGAATCGGGGATATCGAAATCGGGTGCCAGCGTACCCACAGCCATCTTCCTGAAGCCTTCTATCCGGATGCGCAAATTCTCCTCTTCCTGATTGCTCACGCAGGATTGCCCTATCACATAATTCTCCACCAGGTGCGTCAGCACATTTTCAAAACCATAGGCCTGGAACCCGGTAATGAGATAATTTACCATCATTTCCCTGACTTTGGGTGAACCTTCTGAGAATTTCATCAGGGAATCCACTGCCTGTGTAAAAAACTCCTCCTGCTTCTCCCTGGAGATGCCCGGTGAAACGTATAATGAGAGGTAATCAATGATCCTTACGGGCAGCAACGGGGTGTTCAAGATCAAAGTATCAGCCAGGTCGACGCCTGCAAAATAATGGGCCCGATACAGTCCGCGTGTGGTTTCATCCAATTCCCCCGGTCTTATATCCGGCAACTGGTCCCATTGAATGATCCTTGTGACCAGCAAATCCGGATTATTTCCCAGGATCTCATCGAGGTATCCCTGATACTGGGCGGAAAGGACTCCCGCATGGTCAGCAGCCGTAAAATAGAACGTATCAGTAGAAGGGTAATACTTAAGAAACCCGTTTAATATGTCCAACCGCTTTTCCAGGTCGTATTTATGCCGGTAATAATCGAAAAAAATCTCATTTTCAACGGATCCCAGGGTTTGAATCGATTCCAGGCTAAAATCGCCGTTTGTCACTAACCCGATATTTTCCCTGTTGAACAGGAAATCCACGCCCAGGTGATTGACATTCTCCAGCCTGTACATCCCTGTTTCAGCACGATTGTTCAACCGAAAGATCAACCTGCCTTCAGCATCGGTAATGGCTGTATCAATCCTGATCTGCTGGTCCCCATAGTAAAAAAGAAGCCAGAACTTCTCGCCTGCCATTCCTTTGATATGGAATTTTAAATTATAATCTTCCTGACTGTAACCATCTATACTACAGAGCATTACGCAACTTAAAATCAAACATTTAATAATCCTGGGCATAAATTTCTAATTACTGACTGATGATTGCTGGCTCCCGGATATCCTGAATCCTTATCCAAAATCCACCTCAAAATTACACATTCCAGTGAATTCCATCAAATCTGCCAAATTGTCCTTTCGTCCCCTATGGCAAATAATTTGATAGGATTGCCTTTAGTTTGATTACATTTGCGCCTGATTAGGCGCTGCTCCGGGCCTATGACAAGTGTCCGGGAGTATTATTTTGACAGATCAAGATAAACGGATCAAGTAAAAATGACAGAGGAAACTATAAAAGACGGAAATCTGAATGAGGACCAGCGGCAGGGAGAAACGGAAAATACTGCTCCTGATTCTGCTCCCATCCACAGGGACAAAAAGAAAAGAAAAAGTGAATTGAAGGACGAACTGGCGAAGGAATGGCAGGTCAAATACGATGAATTGAATGATAAATACCTGCGGCTCTATTCTGAATTTGACAATTACCGGAAAAGAACCCAGAAAGAAAAACTTGATATGAGCAAATATGCTTCGGAAGAAATTATCCTGGCGTTATTGCCGGTGATGGATGACTTCGAAAGAGCGCTAAAGGCCAGTATCAAACCGGACCCGGGAACCGGAACGGTGCCTGCAGATGGGATTCAGCTGATCTATAACAAGCTAAAAGGCCTGTTGTTGCAGAAAGGACTGGAGCCTATTCCGGCTGTCGGAGAAGAGTTCAATGTAGACTATCATGATGCCCTCACGAATATACCGGCCACTTCCGACGAAATGAAAGGCAAAGTAGTGGACGAAATTGAAAGAGGCTATAAACTAAACGGGAAAGTGATCAGGTATTCCAAGGTAGTGGTAGGGATCTAATTATGCAAAAACGCGATTATTACGATATTCTCGAAGTTTCAAGGAATGCATCACCGGAGGAAATAAAAAAAGCTTACCGGAAAATGGCCATCAAATATCATCCGGATAAAAATCCGAATGATCCTTCAGCCGAAGCTAAATTTAAAGAAGCTGCCGAAGCTTATGAGATTCTCAGCAATCCTGAAAAGAAACAGCGATATGACCGGTACGGGCATGACGGGATGAAAGGTATGCCCGGCGGTGGTTTCAGCATGAACATGGAGGATATTTTCTCGAATTTCGGGGATATTTTCGGGGATGCTTTCGGAGATGCCTTCGGCAGTGCTTTTGGATTCGGCACCCGAAGCAGGACTGGCCGCAAAAGGGTGAACCGGGGAACTAACCTCCGGATAAAAGTGACGCTCACCCTGGAGGAAATTCTCACCGGAGTAGAAAAAAAGATCAAGGTCAGCAAATATGTATCCTGCGATGCCTGCAATGGGACCGGTGCTGAAAAAGGCGCTTCCATGAACACCTGCCCTACCTGTCACGGTAAAGGCCAGGTGACCAGGGTAGCCAACACCTTCCTCGGCCAGATGCAAACCACCTCCACCTGTCCTACCTGCGATGGAGAGGGTAGCATTATCGGAACAAAATGCAATAAGTGCTTCGGGAACGGTATCGTTAAGGGAGAAGAGGTCATTACGGTACGGATCCCGGCCGGGGTTGCGGAAGGCATGCAACTTTCCATGGGGGGCAAAGGCAATGCTGCCGCCAGGGGCGGGATCCCGGGCGATCTGCTGATCCTGATCGAAGAGCACGAACACGAATTTTTCGACCGGGATGGAAATAACCTGATCTACGAGCATTTCATCAGCCTGCCGGATGCAGCCCTGGGCGCATCGGTTGAAATTCCGACACTCGATGGTAAAGTCAGGATCAAAGTCGATCCCGGCACTCAAAGTGGCAAGGTCGTGCGGCTGAAAGCCAAAGGATTGCCGGATGTCAACGGATATGGCCGCGGTGACCTGCTGGTCAACCTGAACGTCTGGACCCCCCGGAACCTGACCCGGGAAGAACAACATATCCTGGAGAAACTGAAAGACGCTGAAAATTTCAAGCCCCACCCTACCAAGAAAGACAAAGGATTTTTCGACAGAATGAAAAATATCTTCCAGTGAACCTGATCCAGACTGATAATGTGACCAAGAGGTTTGCCGGACATACGGCCCTCGAACAGGTGAGCCTGACAGTCCCGGAAAAAAGCATTTACGGGTTACTCGGTCCTAACGGTGCAGGGAAGACGACCCTGATAAGAATCATCAATATGATCACAGCACCGGATGAAGGACAGGTGCTTTTTGAAGGCCGGCCCATCCATCTGCCAGATATTGACCAAATCGGTTATCTTCCTGAAGAAAGAGGCCTCTACAAAAAGATGAAAGTGGGTGAACAGGCCTTATACCTTGCCCAGTTGAAGGGAATGAGCAGACATGACGCGATGGTTAAACTGAAAGAATGGTTTGAGAAGTTTGAAATTGACTCCTGGTGGAATAAGAAAGTGGAGGAACTTTCGAAAGGGATGCAGCAAAAAGTACAGTTCATCGTAACCGTCCTGCACGAACCCCGCCTCCTCATCTTCGATGAACCCTTCAGCGGATTCGACCCTATCAATGCAAATCTTCTGAAGGAAGAGATCCTTCGATTGAAGTCCAACGGTTCCACCATCATTTTTTCCACTCATAATATGTCCTCTGTCGAGGAACTCTGCGATAACATCGCCCTCATCAACAAATCCAGAAAGATTCTTGAAGGCAATGTCATGAATATCCGAAAACAACACAGGTCCAATATTTATGAAGTGGAAATTTCCGGAAATCCAGATGTCCGGAAAATGCTGGATGCTTCTTTCCAAATCCTGGAGACCGGGGAATTTTCCACTCATACTACTTTAAAAATCAAGGCGGAGAACCACCATAAACCCAATGACCTCTTATCCCAGCTGATAGGATACGTCCAGGTCCATGCCTTCCGCGAAGTGCTCCCGACCATGAATGATATTTTTATTGATACCGTTAAATCTGCGCAGGCATGAAAAAGATCTGGCTGATCATCCAACGCGAATACCTTACCCGGGTAAAAAAGAAATCATTCGTTATTATGACATTCCTGGGCCCTGTCCTGATGGCTTCCGTCTGGATCGTGCCGCTCTTGCTGGCCAGCAAAACAGAAGGCACCAAAGTAATCGAAGTGCTGGACGAAACCGGGCTTTTTTTCGAACAATTCAAGGAGACCAACGAGGTAAGGTTTTTATATATTACGGATGATCTTCAAACTGCAAAGGAAAACCTGGCGAAAAGCGAAAATTTCGCCATCCTGCATATACCGAAATCCGATTACACTACCCCGAAGGCATTTTATCTTTATTCATACAAAAAGCCAGGCCTGAGCCTGAAAATGTATCTCCAGGAATCAGCCAATAAAATTCTCGAGAATAAAAAGCTGGAAGATGTCTATGGAATCGATGAAAAGACACTGGCTTCCGTAAAGTCCAACATTTCCCTCGTGGTGGAGGATATTGAGACCAATAAAAAGTCTTATACGGAAATCAGCTGGGCGCTTGGATTCATCGGGGGAATGCTGATTTATTTCTTCATTTTCATGTACGGTTCGCAGGTCATGAGGGGAGTGATCGAGGAAAAGACAAACCGAATAGTGGAAGTGATCGTATCTTCCGTCAAACCCATCCAACTTATGCTGGGGAAGATCACAGGGATTGCCATGGTAGGTCTGACACAGTTTTTGCTCTGGATCGTGCTGACCCTGGCCCTGGTGACTTCGTTCACGGCCATTTATTCGGACCAGATCAGCAGTTACAAAATGGGCCAGGAAACCATTGCCAACCCGGGGGAATTATTTCCTTCCGATGCCATGGGAATGCCTGATACACAGAAAGGGCTTGAATCCCTTGCCTCGGATGAAAATTTTGCCCAGATACTGGATGTTTTCTTCTCCATCAATTATGGTGTCATCATCCTGACATTCCTGTTTTACTTCATAGGCGGTTATTTGTTGTATGCCGCTATGTTCGCGGCTATCGGCTCAGCTGTCGACAATGAAGCTGACACGCAGCAATTCATGCTTCCTGTCACCTTACCACTGGTCTTTGCAATAGTTGTAGGCATTTCCTTTGTGCTGAACAATCCGGACGGCAGTGTTGCCTACTGGTTATCACTGATCCCGTTCACGTCACCGGTCATCATGATGATCCGTGTGCCTTTCGGAGTGAATGTTTACACTGATCTCATCCCTTCGATGGCGCTACTGGTCCTGGGCTTCCTGGCGACCACGTGGCTGGCTGCCAAAATCTACCGAACCGGCATCCTGATGTACGGCAAGAAGGTAAATTACAAGGAATTGTGGAAGTGGATGACCTACCGGGGGTAAAGCTCGACAAACTTATTTATCGTATATCCTCGCCCATCTTCTCTTTTCGCGGCTTTTCCAGTCACCGCGGTGATAAGCGTAACTTACGATAAGGGGGACCACGGAAGTGGCTTCAGCATAGACCATTTGCTCGAAAACGGTATCGACCTTGCCCCATGAACTGGCTTCCTTGAGCGTTGAGGAGGAGCAGGCGCCGTCGCGAACATCGGCTACGGTGATCTGGACCGCATACTGATGCATGGGTACATCCTTACCCAGAATCTCGGCACAAATAACGGTATCCTGGACGAAGTTCTTCGGGACCCCTCCACCGATCATGAAAAGTCCGGTAGTTCCAGCTGCCATCTTTATTTTTGTAAGTTCCAGGAAATCTTTCACGGAATCGATGCTCACGTGACTTCCGGGATTCTCCCACTGATGCTTGACCAGACCGAATCCGGCGCTGCTGTCAGAAAATGCCGGGCAGAAAATGGGGACATCATGTTCATAACAAGCCTGTACCAGTGAATCCTTCTTTACCGAGTGGTCTACCAGGTACTTTCCCATCTCTTTAATAAACTCCCGGGAGGAATATGGCCGCTTTTCCAGAGAATCAGCGATGATCTTGACGGTCATGTCGCAATGCTGGAGTTCCTCTTCGTCTATGTAGGTATCGTATATCCGGTCGATATAATTATCGCGAAGCATCTTATCGTCGATGAAAGGGGTCCCCCTGTAATGTTTGAAGCCAAGTGCCTCGAAAAAGTCCATATCGACGATGGAAGCTCCGGTTGCCACGATGGCATCGATCATGTTGTTTTTGACCATGTCCACGTATACCTGCATGCATCCGCCGGCGCTGGTGCTGCCAGCCAGGGTCAGGATGATCGTGCAGTCCCTGTCATTGATCATCCGCTGAAGAATGTCGGCTGCACCGGCAGTTTCACGGGAGGTAAATGACATCTTCCTCATGCTGTCAATGATTGGGGCCGAATCAAACGACTTGATATCAATGTGTTCAATGGTTTGTTTTAACAGATCCTGTTTTTTCATAATTGCGTTTATTACCTTTTGATTGACTTAATTTGATCTTTTTTTACTGATCCGGTTCACCCGGATTTCCTGAATTCTTATAAAAGATACACTTTACTTTAATATAAATTGATAGCTTAAGAACTGGTAAATCAACTTAGACGCCAGAAAATCAGAAGCTTTATGATGATCCATCGGACACAATTCGACCACATCGAAACCTACTACATTTTTGCGTATTACGAGCTTTCGTATCAGACGGGTCACTTCATAATAGCTTAAGCCACCCGGTTCAGGTGTACCGGTGGCAGGTACAAAGGACGGATCAAATCCATCCAGGTCAATGGTCACATAAACCTTATCACTGAGCCGGTCGATCACTTCATCTGACCAGTCATGACTGCTTCCAGCTATTTCATGTGCAAAAAAGATACGGTTCCTGTCCATGTAAGGGATCTCGGCCACATCCATACTGCGGATCCCGACCTGGACGATGGGGCATAGTTCCCTGACACGCGCCATAACGCACGCGTGATTGAACGGGGATCCTTCGTATTCCTGCCTGAGGTCGGTATGTGCATCGATCTGCAGGACCGACAGTCCCGGAAATGCCTCTGCACAGGCCATAACGGCACCGGTCGTAACACTGTGCTCGCCACCGAGCGTCACCACGAATTTACCATCATCCAGCAGCCCTTTTACGGTTTCCTTCACCTTTTTCACCATGGCTTCCGGGGATGATTTTTCCGTTACCGGTCTGGCTGTATGGATACCCAATTTATAGACTTCCGAGTCGGTCTCAATATCATATAATTCCATATTGGCTGAGGCTTCGAGGATTGCGTCGGGTCCCCGGTCAGCCCCTTTTATCCACGTGCTGGTTTCATCGTAAGGAACCGGCAATACGACTATCGGTGATTTCTTATAATCGGTAAATTCCTTTGATATTCCTCCAAAATTCATTTTATCTGTTTATGATTGATCCAACTAATATAAGGTAAAATACTTTCCGAATCAATAACCCAGGATTTTCATCATGGCTTTATAACTCTGTTCCTTCGCAAAGAGTTTTGTGAAATATTCGCCCGTTTCGTCGCGGTCGATGATGATATGCTTGGGAGCGGGGATCAGGCAATGCTGAATGCCCCCGTATCCGCCGATTGATTCCTGGTAGGCTCCGGTATGGAAGAGCCCGATGTATTGAGTATCACCGGATTTAAGCCTGGGAAGAAAGATGGCATTCGAGTGGGCCTCTGAATTGTAGTAGTCCATGCTGTCGCAGGTAAGTCCGCCCAGGAACACCCTTTCGTATTCGGAATCCCAGTTATTGATGGCCAGAAGAATAAAACGCTGGTTCATAGCCCAGGTATCGGGCAACGTAGTCATGAACGAACTGTCAATCATATTCCAGCTCTCACGGTCGTTCTGGCGCTTCTGGTCGATGATCGAAAAAAGTACCGCACCGCTCTCACCCACTGTGAAGGATCCGAATTCCGTGAAAATATCCGGTTCTGGCACGTTGTTCTGTTCACAGATATTTTTGATCTGGGCAATGATCTCCTCTGCCATATACTCATAATCATAATCAAATGAAAGCGAGTTATTTACAGGAAAACCACCCCCGATATTCAAGGAATCGAGTTCAGGGCATACCTTTTTCAGGTCACAATAGACATTGACGCATTTGGATAATTCGTTCCAGTAGTATGCGGTATCCCGTATTCCGGTATTGATGAAGAAATGCAGCATCTTCAGCTCGAATTTGTTGTTATTCTTAATCTTATCCATGTAAAAGGGAAGAATGTCATGGTAGCGGATCCCCAACCTGGAGGTGTAGAATTCGAACTTCGGTTCCTCTTCAGAGGCAATCCTGATACCCAGTTTCACCTTCTTCCTGATACCCTTGCTGAACTTGTCGAGTTCAAACAGATTGTCCAGGACCGGAATGATATTTTCAAAACCGCGGTTAAACAGGTTGACAATATTCTCGATGTACTGCGGCCGTTTGAATCCATTGCAGATGATGAAAGTTTCCTTATTGATCAGCCCCTGCTCAAACAATTGCTCCACGATATTCATATCAAATGCGGAAGAAGTCTCCAGGTGGATGTCGTTCTTCAGGGCTTCCTCAAGTACGAAGGAGAAATGTGAGCTCTTGGTACAATAGCAATAAGTGTAATTACCATTGTAATCCACCTTGGCCATGGCCACATTGAACCAGCGCTTTGCTTTCTGGATCTGTTCGCTTATTTTGGGCAGATAACTGATCCTGAGGGGTGTTCCGTATTGTTTGATGATGTCCATCAGCGGAATTTCATGAAAATGAAGTTCATTATCGATGACCTCAAATTCGTCGGTGGGAAACTCAAAAGTCTGTTCAATAAGGTCTAAATATTTGACTTTCATCGCAAATCATTTATAATTAGTTAAGGCGGACAAAATTAATATAATAACGATAATGTAGTCAGCAAATTTGAATCCAAATCACCCGGATTTACACTTTTTTTTCGATGTAAATCATCCGGATTTCTATTCGCCTGTATTTCAACTATCTATGAATCTATTAAAAACTGATTTCAATGTTTTAAGTTCTGAAAAAGCTAGTTCAATAAAATTTAAAGGCTGATTGGTTAATTAGAAATATTATTCTAATTTTGCACCCTCCAAAAATTTGATATACAAATAGTAAAATTCTGAAAACATGCAAAGTAAGGGAGCTATCAAGGTTTTTGCGATTGCATTTGCATTGGTTTGTTTATTCCAGTTATCATTTACTTTTTTCAGTACCAGCATCGAAAGAAAGGCTAAAAAATACGCCCGGAACCTCGATGCGGAAAGGAAAGCAGATGAACTTGCCGGCAGCAATGACCTGTTAAAAACCTTCTATCTCGATTCATTGGCCAGGGTAAGGGAATCGTATTACCTGGATTCCATGTCGAATGAAACGGTATACAACATACTTGTCAGAAAGTATACCTATAAAGAAGTAAAGGAGAGGGAAATAAACCTTGGATTGGACTTGAGAGGAGGTATGAACGTAATCCTGGAAGTTTCCATGGGAGATATTGTAAGAGCGCTGGCCGGTCCAAACAGCGTCAATCCCATTTTCCAGCAGGCCATGCAGCTCACTTACCAGAAGCAGCGAACCAGTGAGAGGGATTTTGTCACCCTTTTCGGGGAATCCTTTGAAGAAATCGATCCGAATGCCAAGCTGGCCTCCATTTTCAATACGGTTGAACTCAAGGATAAGATCAGCTATAATTCCACCAATGATGAGGTGTTGGACATCATACGGGAAGAGACCAATTCGGCTTTCGACCGGACCTTCAATATCCTCCGCACGCGTATCGACCGGTTTGGGGTTACCCAGCCCAATGTGCAGAAGCTGGCTGCCACCGGAAGGATCCTGGTGGAGCTCCCGGGCATCAAGGATCCGGGCCGTGTAAGAAAGCTCCTTCAGGGAACCGCCAACCTGGAATTCTGGGAAACATACGGCTACACCGAACTTTACGGTTACTTCGCAGAAGCCAATAAACGGCTTGTCACCATTACCGGGACCGAAAGCATATCCAGTGACACCTCGTCGGTCAGTACCACCGGCGATACAGGCACCACCGAAAGTACTCCCCCTTCATCTGCCCAAAGCCCTGATACTACCGCTTCCCTGCTGGACCAACTGGAAAGCGACACATCCAAAACCCCTGGAACAGACCGTTCATTTGAAGAGTACGCAAAGGAAAATCCCCTGAATGCTTTCCTGGTACCGGCTTTTTACCAGGGTGAAGACGGGCAGTACTACCCTGGCCAGGGCGCCACAGTCGGTTATGCTGCCGTCAAAGACACAGCAACCGTCAATGCCCTGATCAAAAAGGTTGAAAATGTCTTCCCCAGGAACATGAAACTGGCTTGGACTGTTAAACCCCGGGATGAAAAATCCGGTATACTTGAGCTGGTCGCCCTGAAAGTCACTTCCCGTGACGGTACGGCTGCCCTGGGCGGAGAGGTGATCGTAGATGCCCGCCAGGACTACGATCAGGTCGGGAACGTAGAAGTCAGTCTTTCCATGAACAGCGATGGCGCCCGGGTCTGGAAACGACTCACCGGCGAAAATATTGGAAAACAGATTGCCATTGTGCTCGACGATCATGTATATTCCTTCCCGTCAGTCCGTGGTGAGATCCCCAACGGGATGTCATCCATCAGCGGCGGCGGTATGACATTGGAAGAAGCACAGGACCTTGCCAACATCCTGAAAGCCGGTAAACTCCCGGCTCCCGCCAGGATCGTGGAAGAAGCCGTGGTCGGCCCTTCGCTCGGGCAGGAAGCCATTAACGCCGGCCTTTGGTCGTTCATCATTGCTTTCGCATTGGTGCTTGTCTATATGCTCTTCTTCTATGCCCGTGCCGGTTGGATCGCGGACCTTGCCCTTGTCATCAATATATTCTTTATCTTTGGCGTACTGGCCTCACTCGGCGCCGTCCTTACGCTTCCGGGTATAGCCGGTATCGTCCTGACCCTCGGTATGGCCGTGGATGCCAACGTTATCATCTATGAACGAATAAAGGAGGAACTGAGGGCTGGTAAAGGGGTGCGCCTGGCCATCACCGACGGTTACAAGGCAGCCTACTCCGCAATCATAGACGGTAACGTTACTACCCTACTAACGGCCATCGTGCTTTACATATTCGGAACCGGACCGGTACAAGGCTTCGCCACAACCCTTATCATCGGTATCCTCAGTTCACTCTTCACTGCTATCTTCATTTCCAGGCTGGTATTTACCGCTCTGCTCGACAGGAACAAAACCATCACCTTTGACCTTCCCATTACCAAGGATTTCCTGCACAATGTCAAGCTGGACTGGCTCGGGATGAGAAAATACACTTACATCATTTCCATCACCCTGATGGTCATTACGATCGGATCGCTTATATTCCGTGGACTTGACCAGGGTATTGACTTCACCGGTGGAAGGACTTATGTGGTGCGGTTCGACAAGAATGTCAGCACACTTGATGTGAGGACTGCCCTTTCGGAGCAATTCGGTGGAAATGCACCTGAAGTAAAGACTTTCGGACCCAGCACCCAGGTGAAAATCACCACCAAATACATGATCGACGAATCAGGTCCCGAAGTGGACTCTATTATGCAGCGTAAATTATATGACGGGCTGAAATCATTGTACAACCGCCAGGATCTTACTTATCTGGATTTCTCCACTGACGTGACGGAAGCAGGCAAATTACTGGGGATCCTGAGTTCGCAGAAAGTCGGACCTACCATTGCTGACGATATCCGGAACCGGGCTGTTATGGCGGTAGGATTCGCCCTTATCATTATTTTCGTGTACATTGCCATACGGTTTAAAAAGTGGCAATACGGTTTCGGGGGGCTGATTTCCTTATTCAATGACGCCTTCATCACCATCGGGATGTTCTCATTGTTATACAGCATCATGCCATTCAGTATGGAAGCCGACCAGCAACTGATCGCCGCCATTCTGACCATTATCGGTTATTCCATAAACGATACGGTGATCATCTTCGACAGGATCAGGGAGTATGTTACGCTTCACCCAAAACGGGATTACAGAACAAATGTCAATGAAGCGCTGAACAGTACCCTCTCCCGAACCGTCAATACTGCCGGAACAACCCTCATCGTGTTGATTGCCATGTTCCTGCTGGGTGGAGAAATAATCCGCGGATTCACTTTCGCCCTGATGTTTGGAATCTTCTTCGGAACTTATTCTTCGGTATTTGTTGCCACCCCGATCGCCTATGACCTGATGACCAGGAAATCGAAAAAAGAAAAAGAAATCCTGAAATCAAAATAGACCGGGTCAAAAAAGTACGCAAGGCTGGTTTGTCTGCTTCACGCATAATGATACAAACCAGCCTTTTTTTATTTACTTTTGCCTGGAATTACAATAAACGGCCCTTATGGCGGGTATGCTATTATTTTTCGATATCAGCGGTGGTGAACTGATGATCATCCTGCTGGTGGCCTTCCTGGTCTTCGGCCCCAGCAAAATCCCCGAAATAGCCAGAAAGATAGGCCGTGGGATGAACGAGATCAGAAGAGCATCGGATGAAATAAAGCGGGAAATATCGAAGGAAGCCCGGAAAATGGAGACGGATGTGGATGGCGAAGGATCGCCTTACAAAGATATTAAGAAGACTGCCGACGAACTGAAGAAGGACCTGGAAGATATCGCCGGCCCCATGAACGATGTACCGGGAAACGAAGCTAGTACGGGTAAATCTAAAAATCCGGCAGGTTCAGGGAACCTCAGCGGATAATGTGCGGTCATCCAATATTTCTGCCAGTTGTTCGTTTATCGAGTTATAGTTTTAGTCTTTAAGCCTAATATGAAATATACCATCAGCCTATTGTGCATCTTTACCGCGCTGATCCTGTCATCACCCGCTGCAGCGCAGAAAAGGACATTTATCAGAACGGCAGACGAAGCCTTTGAGGACCAGCGTTACTCCATTGCCATAGAAAAATACCAGAAAGCCTATACCAAAGTCAAGAAAAACCCGGTCGAGCGGGACCGGATTACGTTTCAGCTGGCTGAGTGTTACCGGCTTACGGGAGATATCAAACGGGCGGATGTACAGTATAAAAGACTGATCAAGAACGGCTATGACAGCAAGGAGCCTGTCATCCTGCTGCATTATGCCAATGCCCAGAAAGCTGACGGGAACCTCGAGGAAGCGAAAATCTATTACGAACAGTTCGAGAAGAAAGTGCCGGATGATCCCAGGGGCAAATATGGCCTGGAAGCCTGTGAAAACATCCCGGACTGGACGGAATATGAGTCCAAATATGAGGTCAAGGAGGAGAAAGGATTGAATTCGAGAGAGTCCGACTTTGCCCCAACCTATGCCAGCGAAAATTACAACTCCCTTATTTTCACTTCGACGCGTGAAGGAAGCAAGGGTAAAAATATCGATGAGTGGACCAACCAGAGCTTCAGCAGCCTGTTCACCGCCAGGCTGGACCGGAAGGATGAATGGAGTACACCGGTCCTGCTGGATGATGTGGAAGATGATGGGGTGAATTCCGAAGCGAATGAAGGTGCGCCGATGATGACCAGCGATTTCAACGTACTGTATTTCACCCGCTGCCCGAATGAAGAAGGCAGGGAGAACGGATGCCAGATCTACACATCACGGCGTACGGGGAGGATCTGGAGCAAACCGGAACTGGTGCCCCTGAGCTTTGATTCTACCGAAGCAATCGGTCATCCGACCATCAGCCAGGACGAACTGATCATGTACTTTTCCTCCGACCGGGATGGCGGTTTTGGGGGCAAGGATATCTGGGTAGCCTGGAGGGAAAGCGCCACCCAACCTTTTGGCAGGCCATACAACGTCGGGCCGGTCGTCAATACTCCCGGAGATGAAATGTTCCCTTACCTGAGATCGGATACTCTGCTGTACTTCGCTTCCGATGGTCATCCCGGCCTGGGAGGATTGGACATTTTCCTGAGCCGCATGGATACGGGCAATGTATGGGGAAAACCGGTCAACATGGGCATTCCGGTCAATTCAACGGCAAATGACTTTGCGATTATCTTCGAGCCTGTCGGTGAAAAAGGATATTTTTCTTCCGACCGGTCCGGCAGAAGATCCCGGGAAGACATTTATTCTTTCATAGTGCCGCCTGTCGAATATACGCTCAGTGGCGTTGTCAAGGATGACCGCACGTTGCAGGTCGTTCCCGGGGCACGTGTGGATATTGTCGGATCGGATGGGATCTCAATGACAGCCCGAACGGCGGACAACGGCGTGTATATGTTCGGGAAAAGCCAGATCATGGGTAATACGACCTATGAGATCATCGTATCGAAGGATAATTATTTCAATTCGTCGGGAAAAGTTACCACGGTAGGATACGAAAAGAGCAAGGACCTTACCCGCGATTTCATACTGAAGCCAATCCCGGAAGAACCTATCGTTCTGCCCGATATTCTCTATGATTTGGCTAAATGGGACCTGAAGCCGCAGTACCAGGATTCCCTGCAGGGTCTCATCACTACTCTCGAAGAAAACCCCACCCTGATCATTGAGCTGGCTTCCCATACGGATGCCCGCGACACCTATGAACGAAATGATATCCTGTCGCAACGAAGGGCCCAGTCGGTCGTGGATTACGTGATCGAAAGGGGCATAGACCCGGACAGGCTGATAGCCAAAGGTTACGGCGAAAGGGTGCCCCGTACGCTCTCCCGGGATCTGAATGTCGCCGGTTTCCTGTTTAAATCCGGAACAGTACTGACGGAATCTTATATCGATTCCCTGCCTACCACGGATTATAAAGAAGCAGCCCATCAGCTGAACAGGCGGACGGAATTCAAGGTTGTCAGCAAGGACTTCGTACCTAAGCCCAAGAATGTGGAACTGTCGAAAACGGTGCAGATCCAGCTTAATCCGGAGGATAACTCGGTCAAATACACCCTGGCCCCCAGGTCAGGCCTGATTACCGCACCCTGCATCCTAAATGGCTACACGGTCCCGTTCACCTACGATCCCAAGCTTGCTGCCCAGATCTCCGTCGAAGAGACTTTAAAGCTGTTAAGCAACGGTGCGATCGGGAAAGAGGATTTCCAGGGAAACCCTGAGGAGATACTGGCCAATGGCACGGTCGCCAACAGGGCCATGGTGATCATAAAAGACTTTACCATTGCCAATACCACCATCCACAATGTCATGTTCATGGTCAATACCCAACTGGCTTATCCGCTGGTCATCGGTAATTCGGTCATGAATGAGTTCGGGGATTACTCCATTGATACTCAACAACAACAGATTATAATCCGGAAAAAACAATAATGCCTGAAGAGCTGAAATATTCGCAGCGTGGGGTTTCCGCTTCCAAAGAAGATGTGCATGCGGCAATCAGCAAGGTTGACAAGGGAATTTTTCCCAAAGCATTCTGTAAAATAATTCCCGACCATCTGGGCGGTGATCCGGATTATTGCAACATCATGCATGCCGACGGGGCCGGCACAAAATCCTCCCTGGCTTACATCTACTGGAAAGAAACCGGAGATATGACAGTCTGGAAAGGCATTGCACAGGATGCCATCGTCATGAATACCGATGACCTTTTATGCGCCGGATCAACCGGGCCATTCCTTATTTCATCCACCATCGGCAGGAATAAGAACCGGGTGCCGGGAGAGGTGATCAAGGCCTTGATCGAAGGTACCGAGGAGTTCCTGTCCAAATTGAGAAATTATGGCTTTGAAATCCATTCGACTGGAGGCGAAACAGCCGATGTCGGCGACCTCGTGAGGACTGTCATTGTGGATTCGACAGTAATGGCCAGGATGCCCCGTAAGGATGTGATCAGTAACGACCGGATAGAACCGGGGGATGTCATTGTCGGGCTTGCATCTTTCGGCCAGGCAACTTACGAAGATACTTACAACGGAGGGATGGGAAGCAACGGGCTCACCAGCGCCCGGCATGACCTGCTTCATAAATCCTACCTGGAAAAGTATCCGGAAAGTCTTGACCCTGAAATGCCTGTAAACCTCGCATACACCGGTAATTACAAGATCACTGATCCGTCAGGGGTTCCCGGGGTTGATATCGGCAAGCTGATTCTGTCACCAACGCGGACCTATGCGCCCCTCGTCAAGGAAATCCTTAAAAATTACCGCCGGGATATCCACGGAATGGTGCACTGCAGTGGCGGCGGACAGACCAAGGTCATGCATTTCATTAAAAACCTGAGAGTGATCAAGGATGACCTTTTCGAAATCCCTCCCCTCTTCCGGCTGATTCAAAGTGCTTCCGGCACTCCATGGAAAGAAATGTTCAAAGTTTTCAATATGGGCCACCGGTTTGAGATCTATTGCCCGGAACGGATTGCCGACGACCTGATCCGTATGGCATCCCAATTCCGTATTGACGCCAGGATAGCAGGCCATTGCGAAAAATGGTCAGGGAATCAGCTCGTCATTAAAAGCAGCGAAACCGGGGAAATAACATACGAATAGCCCGGGATGTTTTCTATTCATTTCTTTCTAACTTTGCACCCGCAAGGAAAATAATGTCATGCTGGATAAACTGGAAGAAATTCACAAGAAGTACCTGGAACTGGAAAGACAATTAAATGACCCGGCCGTCATGGACGACATGAAGCGGTACATCCAGCTGAACAAGGATTATAAGGAACTGCAGCCCATCATGGCCGCTTACAAGAATTACCGCAATATCATGACCTCCCTGGATACGGCAAAGGAGATCCTCGAAATGGAAAAAGACGAGGACCTGAGGGCATTTGCCAAGGATGAACTGGTAGAACTCACCGAACAAAGAGACAAGATGGAGGAAGATATCCGTTTGATGCTGATCCCGCAGGATCCGCAGGACCGCAAAAATGCGGTCGTGGAGATCAGGGCAGGCACCGGAGGGGATGAAGCCAGCATTTTCGCCGGGGATCTTTACCGGATGTACCTGAAATACTGCGAAACCAGGGGATGGAGGGTTGACCCGGTGAGTGCGACAGAGGGAACAGTAGGAGGGTTCAAAGAAGTAATTTTCGACGTCATTGGAGATGGCGTTTACGGCCAGCTCAAATACGAATCGGGTGTGCACCGGGTACAACGGGTTCCAAAAACCGAAACACAGGGCCGGGTACATACTTCTGCCGCTTCCGTTGTGATACTTCCTGAAGCCGATGAATTCGACGTGGATGTCAAGGAATCGGACATCCGGAAGGATACCTTTTGCTCTTCGGGCCCTGGAGGACAAAGCGTGAATACCACTTATTCCGCCGTTCGATTGACCCATGTCCCTACTGGTATCATGGTAAGCTGCCAGGATCAGAAATCCCAGATCAAAAATTACGAAAAGGCCCTGACAGTGCTGCGCACCAGGATCTTCGAGCGGGAGTACAAGAAATACCTTGACGAGATTTCATCCAAACGAAAGACGATGGTTTCCACGGGAGACCGTTCAGCCAAAATAAGGACCTATAACTTCCCGCAAGGGCGTGTGACAGACCACCGGATCGGGCTGACCCTCTATAACCTGCAGGAAATCATCAACGGGGGTATACAGGAAGTGATCGATCAGCTGCAACTCGCCGAAAACGCTGAAAGGCTGAAGGCCGAGGTGTAAGAGGCGGTCGGCGGTCGGCGGTCGGCGGTCTGCGGTCTGCGGTCGGCGGTCGGCGGTCGGCGGTCGGCGGTCGGCGGTCGGCGGTCGGCGGTCAGCGGTAAAATTTTTAATTGAAAACTTTCAACTCAACCTTGAACATTGAACTGAAATGAACCGAACCGAACTGATCAGGCTGATACGAGCCAAGCATTCTTTCCTGTGCGTGGGACTGGATTCAGAGTATAAAAAGCTTCCTCCGCACCTGATGGACAAAGAAGACCCGGTATTCGAATTCAACAAAGCTATTATAGATGCAACCCTTGACCTGGCCGTGGCTTACAAACCCAACCTGGCATTTTATGAAAGTGAAGGATTGAAAGGCTGGATCAGCCTGGAGAAGACCATATCTTACCTGAATCGTTTCAAAGACCAGGCTTTCGTAATAGCGGATGCCAAGCGGGGTGATATCGGAAACACTTCAGCCCAGTACGCCAGGGCATTCTTCGAGATCCTGGATGTGGACGCCATCACAGTGGCGCCATACATGGGTTCGGACTCTGTACAGCCTTTCCTTGCCTATCCTGACAAATGGGTGGTCCTGCTGGCCCTTACCTCCAACAAAGGGGCGAGTGATTTCCAGTATCTTAAATCATCCGATAAATACCTTTTCGAGCATGTCCTGGAACTATCCAGGACCTGGGGGACTGAAGACAATATGATGTATGTTGTCGGGGCTACCCAGGCCACGCAGTTAAGCGCCATCCGCCAGGTCATACCCGGTCATTTTCTGTTGGTACCGGGCGTCGGTGCGCAGGGAGGAAGCCTTCAGGAAGTGGCCAGGTACGGCATGACAGGTGACATCGGCCTGCTGGTCAACGCCTCGCGCAGCATAATCTTTGCTTCCAACGGAACTGATTTTGCCGTTAAAGCAAGGGAAGAAGCCAGGAAGATGCAGCAGGAGATGATGAATTTACTTCCCTGATCACACGATAACCGTGCACCAGTTATAAATATCCGGCTCTTCCCCGAACTGGATCGCCCTGAGTTTGTTATAAAGACTGGTAGAGATCGGGCCGGCCTGGCCGTTCTTACAGTATTCATAAGTCTTACCCGTTTCCCGGTCATGTATTTTCTTGATCGGTGAAATGATGGCTGCGGTTCCGCAAGCCCCCACTTCGTCGAATTCGGCCAGTTCTTCCACCGGCACATGCCGCACCTCAACATTCAGCCCCATTTCTTTAGCCAGTACCTGCAGGCTTTTATTGGTGATGGAAGGAAGGATTGTATGAGAATCCGGCGTTACATAAGTATTGCCTTTTATTCCGAAGAAATTGGCAGGGCCGGCTTCATCAATATATTTCTTTTCTTTCGCATCCAGGAAGAGCACCGTGGAACAACCTTCCTCCTTTGCCCTGGAAGCCGGATACAGGCTGGCGGCATAGTTTCCTCCGACCTTTATGTGACCGGTGCCCAAAGGCGCTGCCCTGTCGAAATCCCTTAGCAACTGAACACAGACCGGATTGAACCCTTCTTTAAAATAGGGACCAACCGGCCCGACGAACACCATGAACATATATTCGGTAGCCGGTTTAACGCCAACCTGCGGGCCGGTGCCGATCAACAGGGGCCTGAAATATAAGGCTGCGCCCGTTCCATAGGGGGGAACATATTTGATGTTCATCTTCAGCGCTGTCATGATCGCTTTCTCAAACAACTCGTCCGGCACCCTGGCCATCATGATACCATCAGCCGATCTCCGCAACCGGGCAGCGTTCTCCTGCCACCGGAAAACACGGATCCTGCCGTCCTTCCCCATGAACGCCTTCATCCCTTCGAAGGCTTCCTGTCCGTAATGCAGGCATGTTGCCGCAATATGAATATTAATGTACTCCGACGAAGAAATTTCGATTTCTCCCCATTTGCCATCACGCCAGTAACACCTGACATTGTAATCCGTTTTAAAATATCCGAACGGCAGATTTCCCCAATCGACTTGTTCCATAACCGAGTATTTTTTTAGTTTCTTTTGGTTTTTTTAACACGGCTAAGTTAGGGATTTTTCCTTAAAGGAAAAGGAAAGTATCAACTTAAAATTAATTAAGGCCTCACGTAACAGGCAGGCTTCGGTCAAAATGTCAGGCCAAAAGCGATGGTACATCATTTGATATCCAGATGAAAAAAAATCAACCTATGCAGACCGGAAAAATAAATGTACAGACCGAAAACATCTTCCCTATCATTAAAAAATTCCTCTATTCGGATCATGAAATTTTTCTACGGGAGTTGGTATCAAACGCAGTGGATGCGACTCAAAAACTCAAAACCCTCGCATCAGTAGGCACATATAAGGATGAACTGGGGGACCTGACGATAAGGATCAAACTGGATAAGAAATCCGGAACCATCACTGTCAGTGACAGGGGCATTGGCATGACCGCTGAAGAAATAGACAAGTACATCAACCAAATCGCATTTTCGAGCGCGGAAGAATTCGTCAAGAAATTTAAAACCAAGAGCGAAGCGGAGCGAAATGCCATCATCGGCCATTTCGGGCTGGGATTTTATTCGTCCTTTATGGTTTCAGATAAAGTAGAGATCTATACTAAAACCTATAAAAAAGGAGGAAGCACCCGGGCGGTCAGATGGGAATGTGACGGGAGCCCTGATTACACACTGGAAGAGATCGACCGGAAGGACAGGGGAACCGATGTAGTCGTCCATATCGATAAAGAAAACAAAGAATTCCTGGAAGAGGGCCGCATCCTGGAAATTCTCACCAAATATTCCAGGTTCCTGCCGGTTCCCATTGAATTCGGAACGGAGAAAAAATGGGAGAAGGTTGAAGGAGAAAAGGATGAGCAGGGGAACGACAAGGAGACAATGGTAGAAAGGCCCCGGATCATCAACAACACTGACCCGCTCTGGAAAAAGAAACCTTCCGATTGCACTGATGAGGATTACAAAAAATTTTACCGGGAACTTTATCCCATGACCTTTGAGGAACCTTTGTTCCACATCCATCTGAATGTCGACTACCCGTTCAATCTGACCGGTATCCTTTACTTTCCTAAAGTCAAAAAGAATATTGAACTTCAAAAAGATAAGATCCAGTTATATTGCAACCAGGTATTTGTGACCGATTCAGTGGAGGGAATAGTACCCGATTTTCTGATGCTCCTTCACGGTGTGATCGATTCTCCTGATATCCCTCTTAATGTCTCCCGGTCATATCTGCAAAGCGATTCGAATGTAAAGAAGATCTCCGGCTATATTATGAAAAAGGTTTCTGAAAAACTGGAGGATATCTTTAAAAAAGACCGGACCGGTTTCGAATCCAGGTGGGATGACATCAAGGTTTTCATCGAATATGGGATGATATCGGAAGAAAAATTCTATGAAAAAGCTGAAAAATTTGCGCTGCTGAAGAATACCGAAGGCAAATATTTCACCCTGGAAGAATACCGGAAATCCGTCGAGATCACTCAAAAAGACAAGGATGATAATGTAATCTACCTGTACGCCTCCAGCCTGGAAGACCAGCATAGCTTTATTTCAGCAGCCAGGGAAAAGGGATACGATGTTTTACTGATGGATGGCATCCTGGACAACCATTTTGTCAATACCCTGGAACATAAATTTGAGAAAACCTTATTCAGAAGAGTGGATTCCGACACAGTGGATAAACTGATCCCCAAGGAAGAAAGCACTATTTCAAAATTGGATGAAACCCAGAAGGAGACTCTTAAACAACTGATAGAGAAAAACATAGAAAAAGAGAAATTCTCCGTGGTTTTTGAGAATCTGAGCGAAAGCGATGCCCCTTTGGTCGTCACCCAGCCTGAATTCATGCGCCGGATGAAAGATATGTCAGCCCTTGGCGGAGGTCAGTTTGGTTTCGGGAACATGCCGGAATTCTATAATCTCGTGGTCAATTCCAATCATCCCCTGATGGGCGCCATACTGGAGAAAGCCCAGGACGAAGAAAAAGACCGGTTGGTCAGGCAACTCTATGACCTTGCGCTCATATCCCAGAATCTCCTGAAAGGGGAAAAGCTGACAGCTTTTGTCAAACGGAGCGTCGATCTGATAAAATAACCGGGCTTAAATATTACCCGTAATATTTAAAATCCATTAACTTCGCATGACCATTAAATAATCAAAATCATGAAAAAATCCTTTTTAGCCATCATCGCCGTTTTTCTGGTCATCGGACTGATCGTACTGATCGCTTTTCTTTCTTCGATCTCCATTTACAATAAAATGGTGAAATACGAAGAGGGGGTCAATGAATCCTGGTCGCAGGTTGAAAATGTCTATCAGCGAAGGGCCGACCTCATCCCGAACCTTGTCAATACCGTGAAGGGATATGCTGAATTCGAACAGGAAACTCTCACCCGGGTCATTGAAGCCAGGGCAAAGGCCACTTCGGTCAACATTACGGCTGAAAATCTGAACGATCAGACCCTCGCTCAGTTCCAGCAAGCCCAGGACGGACTGAGTTCCGCCCTGTCAAGGTTAATGGTCGTTGTGGAAAAATATCCGGACCTGAAAGCTAACCAGAATTTCCTTGAACTACAAGCCCAGCTGGAAGGGACGGAAAACAGGATAGCCAACGAACGCAGGAGGTTTAACGAAGAAACCCGCACTTACAATACATACATCAGGGGATTTTGGGCGAGGATTTTTGCCGGTTTTTACGGATTTGAAGAAAAGCCATATTTCAAAGCTTCAGAAGGAGCGGAAAAAGCTCCTGAAGTGAAGTTCTGATCATATCACCTTTTCTTAAAATCCAAGCCATGATCAAATCAGCCAAAGAATTCTTTACCAGAGAACAAAAAGAAGACATCCGGCAGGCCATCCTGAATGCTGAGCTGGACACATCCGGTGAGATCCGGGTTCATATCGAAACCCGCTGCAGCGGCGATGTGATGGACCGGGCGGCGTATATATTTGAAAAGATGGGGATGCAAAAAACCGATCGGCGGAATGGCGTACTTTTTTACCTTGCTGTGAAAAACCGCCGCTTTGCTGTCATTGGTGATAAAGGCATTAATGCCTCAGTGCCAGAAGATTTCTGGGATGAGATCACCCATATGCTGCTCAATCATTTTCGAGAAGGGCATTTCACGGAAGGATTGATAGAAGGGATTACAAAAGTCGGAATTAAACTTAAGAAACACTTTCCCCATCAGACAGGGGACGTTAACGAGCTTCCAGATGAGGTCAGTTTTGGGGATTAAATTAAAAATCAGAATAGAATCCGTCCTTTACGGGCTGTTGATTACGGGATTTCTTTCCGCTTTAAACGTGACCGGACAAAAGATTCCCGATCCTATGTATCCGCCACGGCTGGTCAATGATTATGCGGGAATCCTGAACAGGGGACAGTATGAACATCTGGAAAGAAAACTAAGGGCGTTTAACGATTCGACATCCAACCAGATCGTGATCATTATCATAAAATCCCTTGACGGTTATACGAAAGAGGAATTTGCCGACAGGCTGGCCGAGCAATGGGGTGTAGGTCAAAAAGAAAAGGACAATGGTATCGTGGTACTGGTCAAGCCCAAATTTGCGAACGAAAACGGAGAAGCAAGAATATCAGTTGGTTATGGTTTGGAAGGTGCTATTCCGGACGCCCTGGCAAAAAGAATAGTCAATATCGATATGATACCGTCTTTTAAGGCAGGGGATTATTTCACCGGGCTGGACAAAGCCACGAATACCCTGATTTCGCTTGCAAAAGGTGAATTTACGGCCGACCAGTACATTGCGGCCAATAAAGGAACCCCGCTGGGAATCATTCTACCCATCATCATCATTATCATCATTTTTATATTCATGAGCAAAAACTCAGAGAATCATTATAATACAGGAAGTAAGACCACTTCTTTGTGGACGGCATTATGGATGGCTTCGATGTTGGGCAACCGTGGAGGAAAGGGTTCCTGGGGAGACTTCAGATCGGGCGGAGGCAACTTCGGCGGTGGATTTGGAGGCGGAGGAGGCGGAGGATTTGGCGGCTTCGGAGGAGGGTCTTTTGGAGGAGGTGGAGCCGGGGGCAGCTGGTAAACAATGTGACCTCCGACCGGGGGGCAAGGAATGATAAAAAATTAATGGTTGTTGGTTTACAACCATTTTTTTTTATTTTTATCCAACGATTTAGCCAGAGCAAGTTTAGGGTTTTCTACTCAACAAGTTATTGAAAATCAGCTTGCTGTTGTTAAGTACTTAACTCAGAAATCTTCTAAAAGTATTTATATGCATCGATATTTACGCCGGGCAATGCACAAAATTTTATCGGTTGTCATGCTCACCGCCCTGCTTTTCAGTGCCCCTGTCTTTTGCACAGAATCCTTTGCACAGGCGCCGGATGGGGCGAAATTATACCAGGTCTGCTCCGCCTGTCACCAGATAGGTAAAGGAAGGCTGATAGGGCCCGATCTGAAAGGGGTGACCGAGAGAAAGGACCGGGAATGGCTGATTAAATTCATCCGCAATTCACAGGAAGTTATCCAATCAGGTGATGCTTATGCCGTAAAGCTTTTTGAGGATTACAACAAAATACCCATGCCTCCCAACAATCTTACGGATGAGGAGATCAATACCCTGCTGGATTATATTGAGAACTACGATCCCAACCAAGTTGCCGCAACAGTGGCGGCAGGGTCTTCTGAACCCCAGACTGTCGACGGAAAACCCTACGTTTTCATGGAAGAGACCAAACATCCCTGGCAGAATTTCAGGCTGACTTTCTGGGTCAGCGTACTGCTGATAGCGATCTCGGTATTTGACTTAATCATTACCCGCGCCGTCAAGGCGAAATTCATACACCTGATCGTAATTTTAATCTCGGTTGCTGTTATAGCCGAAGTAACCGTTCTCGAATCCATGGCTTTAGGCCGCCAGCAATATTACGAACCGGACCAGCCCATCGCTTTTTCACATTATATCCATGCCGGTCAGAATAAAATCGACTGCCAATATTGCCATACCAGTGTGACTACCAGCAAACATGCGGGAATTCCTTCACCCCAGCTTTGCATGAATTGCCATAACGTGGTCAGGAAGGGTACCCATAGCGGGACCGCGGAAATTGAAAAGATTTATAAGGCGCTGGAAACAGGGAAAAGCATCGAGTGGGTCCGGGTGCATAACCTGCCGGACCATGCCTATTTCAATCATGCCCAGCATGTTACCGTCGGAAAACTGGACTGCGCCGAATGTCATGGCGATGTTGCGGGCATGGACCGGATCCGCCAGGTCAATGACCTGGGGATGGGCTGGTGCATCGAATGTCACCGTACCCGGGAAGTTCAATTCAAAGACAATGGTTTTTACGCCCATTATCCGGAGTACCGGAAAGCCCTCCAGGAAGGAAGCAAAACATTCATCAGCGTAGATGACATCGGGGGCACTAATTGTGCGAAGTGCCACTATTAATCAGTTACAATCTTACATTCAACATATCTCTGTATGAAAGAATATTGGAGAAGTTTAGAAGAACAGAAAAACCTTACAGAACCAGGGATTCAGAAGCCCGAGCCGATGCCTGAATTCTCAATCGAGGGAATGAATGAAGAGGAAAAGACCGGTAGCCATTCCCGCCGGGATTTTCTGAAGCTGCTCGGTTTCTCGGTCAGCTATGCCGCACTCGCCAACAGTTGCGAGATGCCTGTCAGGAAAGCCATCCCTTATCTGAATAAACCTGAGGAAATTGTTCCCGGGATTGCCAACTATTACGCCTCCACCTATTTCGACGGGCATGAATTCTGCAGCATCCTGGTCAAATCGAGAGAAGGCAGGCCGATAAAGATCGAAGGCAACGAATTGTCAGCTCTTACCATGGGCGGGACCACCGCCAGGGTGCAGGCATCGGTGCTCAGCCTTTATGACCTTGCAAGGCTCAAAGGGCCGGTGAAAGACAAAGTCCAGACTTCGTGGGACACGATAGACCGGGAGATCCCGGCAAAGCTGAAGGAAATCAGCAACAGCGGCGGTAAAATCGTCTTGCTCAGTCCGACAATTATCAGTCCTTCCACCAAAAAAATCATAGAAGAATTCAAGACTACCTATCCCACAACCGAGTGGGTCATTTACGATGTCGCTTCTGCATCGGGCATGCTGGATGCGAACGAAGCCAATTTCGGGATACGGGCAATCCCCTCGTATCATTTCGATCAGGCATCGCTGATCGTGGGTTTCAATGCTGACTTCCTGGGAAACTGGCTGTTGCCGGTTAAATTTGCCAGGGATTATGCCAAAGGGCGAAAGCTGGTGAATTCAGATACGATGTCGCGCCATATCCATTTCGAAGCAGCACTTTCCCTGACCGGTTCCAATGCCGACACCAGGATCCCGATGAAACCATCAGAAGAAATGGTGGTTTTGCAGAATATCCTGAACGAATTAACGGTTCGGACGGGAGGTTCATCCTTTAACCCTCCCCCATCGCCGGTTGACATTACCAAAACCGTCGACGAACTTCTCGAAAACAAGGGAAAATCGATCGTGGTTTCAGGAACCAATTATTTCTATATCCAGACAGCGGTCAATGCCATCAACCAACTCCTTGGAAACTACGGTCGTACGATTGACCTGACCAATCCTTTGATGCTGAAGCAGGGGAAGGACAGCCAGATGTCCCGGCTGGTGGAAGATATGAACAGCGGTAATGTCAAAGCCTTGCTGTTATATAATGTGAATCCTGTCTACGATTACCCGGAAGCCGAAAAGTTCTTCGGTGGCATGAAACAGGTCGATATGGCCGTATCATTCGGCAGCTTCCACGATGAATCTGCCAAAATGTGCCAGTACGTCTGTCCTGACAGCCACTATCTTGAATCCTGGAACGATGCGGAGCCGGTCAAAGGGCAATTCTACCTGGCCCAGCCCGTGATCAATACCATATTTGACACGAGGCAGGTGCAGGAAAGCCTTCTCAGGTGGTCCGGCAACAGTTCCGGGATACATGAATATATCCAGGAATACTGGGAATCAGAATTGTTTCCAAAACAATCCCAGCACCTGTCTTTCACTGCTTTCTGGAACCAGAGCCTGCATGACGGATTATTCGGGATGACGGCATCCGAAACCACACAACCGGTCTTTACTGCAGCTGACAGGGGCCCTATGGAAAAACCTCAGGCAGGGAAACAGGAACTGGTACTTTATGAGAAAATCGGTATCGGCACCGGTTCGCAGGCAAACAACCCCTGGTTGCAGGAACTCCCTGACCCGATCACCAAAGCAGTGTGGGACAACTACGTGTGTGTTTCCCCCAGCTATGCGGAAGAGCATGGACTTCAAAAGGAGGATGTGGTGAAGGTCAATGACCTGTTTGAATTGCCGGTCATTGTCCAGCCGGGGCAGCACAAAGAAACGGTCAGCATTGCGATCGGATATGGCAGAACGAGCGCGGGCAGAGTAGCGGATGGCATCGGCCAGAACGCATATCCCCTGATGAATATGCGACATGGATACAGACAGATGGCCGGCAACTTTATCACCATCGAAAAAGTTGAAGGTAGAACCTACCCGCTTGCCACGACACAGACCCATCACACGATGGAAGGCCGCGCTATTGTAAGGGAAACCACCCTGAAACAATGGCAGGAGAATCCAAAGGCAGGCAATGAGATGCATGATGATATTGCCAAACAAAACCTGACATTATACAATTTACCGGAGTTCAAGGGTTTACACTGGAGTATGGCCATTAATCTGAATGCCTGCATAGGCTGCGGAAACTGTGCCATCGCCTGCCAGGCTGAAAACAACGTAGCAGTCATCGGTAAAGAAGAGGTCAGGAACAGGAGGATCATGCACTGGATCAGGATCGACCGCTACTATTCCCAGGAAGTGGACAACCCTGAAGTGACGCATATGCCGGTCATGTGCCAGCACTGCGACAATGCCCCCTGCGAAAATGTATGCCCGGTGGCCGCGACGCCACACAGCGATGAAGGGCTCAACCAGATGACCTATAACCGTTGCATCGGGACCCGGTACTGCATGAATAACTGCCCCTACAGGGTCAGGCGCTTTAACTGGTTTGAATACAGCAACAAGGAAAAATTTGACTACAATCTCGGCAATGACCAGGAAAAGCTCGTGCTCAACCCGGATGTCACCGTGAGGTCAAGGGGGGTCGTGGAGAAATGCTCCATGTGTGTCCAGCGGTTGCAGGAAGGTAAGCTGAAAGCCAAGCTGGAGGACAGGACCATCCGCGACGGAGAGATTAAAACAGCCTGCCAGCAATCGTGTCCGGGTGATGCAATTGTATTCGGCGACCTGAACGATCAGAACAGCGAGATTTTCAAAATCACGCAGAATCCCAGGACTTACCAGTTGCTGGAACAGCTGCACACCCTGCCGTCGGTCAGCTATGTGACGAAGGTCAGGAATATGGACCCTTCAGACAAGTACCAGAATTATTCGAGTTATTACCCGCTCTATGATTCGGATAAAGGGACACCGGAAGTGGAACACGAACATGAATGAAATAACAAACAGGATTGATTTCAAAATAACGAGCTATGTATAAACAAGATGTCAGAGGTGTACTGATACAGGGAAACAAGACCTACAGCCAGATCACCCGGGAGATCTTACGTCCGTTTGAGGCAGACAGCCCTCCGAAATGGTGGTATGCCGGACTTTTCATCTCCTTCGTCATGATCGCCATAGGCCTGTACAGCATGTACAAGCTGGTCACGACCGGGATCGGGATATGGGGGCTGAATAACAACGTGGCCTGGGGCTGGGATATCATCAATTTCGTTTGGTGGATCGGTATCGGGCATGCGGGGACGGCTTTCTCCATCTTCCTGCTTATCCTGAGGCAAAGGTGGAGAACGTCCATCAACCGTGCCGCTGAGGCCATGACGGTGTTTGCCGTGGCCTGTGCCGGTTTGTTTCCGTTGTTGCACATGGGAAGGATCTGGGATGCTTTCTTTATCCTCCCCTACCCGAATACCAGGGGCCCCATCTGGGTGAACTTCAACTCCCCGCTTTTCTGGGACGTGGTGGCTATCTCCACTTACCTGATGGCTTCCGGGGTGTTCTGGTACATGGGTATGATCCCGGACTTCGCCACTATCCGCGAGAGAACTGCATCCAAAGTTAAAAAGTCCATATACAGCATCCTTAGTTTTGGCTGGGTTGGGACCGCCCGTGGCTGGCTCCGTTTCGAAACGGCCGCCTTGCTCCTGGGAGGGCTGACCGCACCGCTGGTGGTCTCCGTGCACTCCATAGTGTCGATGGACTTTGCCACTTCGCTGGTGCCCGGATGGCACACCACGATCTTCCCGCCCTATTTCGTCATTGGCGCTATCTTTTCCGGTTTTGGGATGGTGCTTACCTTGATGATCATAGTCAGAAAAATCTTTAAATATGAAGATTTCGTTACGCAGGGACACCTGGACGCCATTGCCCGGATCCTGACCTTCATCAGCCTGATCATGGGAACGGCCTACCTGACGGAACTTTTTATCGCATGGTACGGCGGCACCGAATACGAAATGTTCACCTTTATGAAAAACAGGGTGACCGGAAACTACACCTTCGCCTTCTGGATGATGATGACCTGCAATGCTATCATTCCCCAGCTTTTCTGGTTCAAAAAGATCCGTAAAAATCTCACGATCGTTTTTATCATATCCCTCATCATCAACATCGGGATGTGGTTCGAAAGGTATGTGATCGTCGTGACCTCATTGTCAAAGGACTTTTTACCCTCCAGTTGGGCGGAATATCACCCAACGATATATGATAAGATGTTTTTTATCGGAACCCTCGGGATATTTTTCTTCGGCCTGCTCATCTTCTTCAGGTTCATTCCGATGATGGCCATCAGCGAACTCAAGGGGATATTGAAAGAAACCAGCCTTACCAAGAAACAAGAACATGGAAAAAACTAATATTATTGGGATATATGACGATCCCGATGTAGTGGTTGCCGCTGCCCGGAAGATCAGGGAAGAAGGAATAAAAATTAAGAACGTGTTTTCCCCGTTCCCTATCCACGAACTATGGGAGATCCTGGGATTGAAAACCCGTTTGCCAATCCTGACATTTCTTTACGGAACTGCCGGGTTAATTGTCATTTATGCATTTTTATACTGGACTTCGGTGGTCAACTATCCGCTGAAATTCGGGGGGAAACCGCTGAACTCCCTGTCCTTCATCATCATTATGTTCGTGGGTACCATTTTCGTGGCCGTGTTAATGACTTTCATGACTTTCTTCATCCGCCAGAAAATTGGTCCCGGGAAAAAAGTAACGATGATCGATCCAAGGACTACAGATGACAAATTCGCTATCGTCATTGAAAGGAATCCCGATTTTTCTGATGACGAGGTCAGTCGTATCACCCGATTACTAAAGGATACCGGAGCTTCGGAAGTATCTGAGAAAGCGGAACCGGAAAATTATATCCATGAAGAAAACGATTAACTGAACCGGCTATGAAGAAACCCAGAATGAATATTTACCTGATGCTGGCGGCTATATTAATGATGACCTTGTTCTCCTGCCGGCACGACCGCAACCATCCCGGGTATGCCTATATGCCGGATATGTACTATTCGGAGGCTTATGATCCCTATACCCCTAATCCGGTGCTGTCAGACAGCGTTACGATGCAGATGCCCGTTCAGGGCACCATTCCCAGGGGACATCTGCCTTACCCTTATAAGCCCAAATCATACGATGACCAATTGAAAGCAGGCGCCGAACTGCTTAATCCGGTACCTCATTCATCCGATGCCATCGCAACAGGAAAATTACACTATGAGATATACTGCAGCATGTGCCATGGTGAACGTGGAAAAGGCGACGGGCACCTGTTCACCAGCGGAAAATTCACCGCCAAGCCGACAGTGCTCACGGATAGCCTGGTCCAGAGCAAGAAAGACGGAGAGATCTACCATATCATAACGGTCGGTTCTTTGTCCGGCCTGATGGGTGCCCACGGAGCCCAGATCACTCCCGAAAATCGCTGGAATATCATTCATTACATCAGGGAACTGGGCAAGAAATAATGACAAGGAGGAACAATTATGGAAACGACATTCACCGATAAAAAGCTGACCATCTCAAAAACTTTCAATTACATCACTTTTGTGTTGATGGGAATCGGTCTGATCACGATCATCCTCGGATTTATTTCCAACCCCGTCAAAACGTGGGCAAACTATCTGATGAACAACTACTACTTCCTGTCATTGGCCATCGGAGCCACCTTTTTCGCCGCCCTGCAATACATCACGCAATCCGGCTGGTCGTCCGGCTTTATCCGGGTACCACAGGCCATAGGAAGTATCATTCCCGTGATGGCAGTACTTATGCTTCCCATCATCCTGTTCGGGCTACCGGAGATCTACCACTGGGCCCATCACGGAGCAGCGGAACACGATCCGATCATCGCGCATAAGACACCTTATCTGAATATCCCGTTCTTCATCTTCCGGTTTGTACTTTATTTCGCTCTCTGGATACTGCTCACCCAATATCTGAGACGATTATCCCTGAAGGAAGACCTGTCAGATGGCATGACCTATTTCCACAAGAGTGAGTTTTATTCCAAGGTATACATCTTCACGCTTGCCGTCACTTTCTCCCTGGCTACGTTCGACTGGATCATGTCGATCGACGTGCATTGGTACAGCACTATCTTTGCCGTCCGCAACTTTATAATGGCTTTCTACCATGGCACCACAGTTATTCTGTTCATCATCCTGATCCTGAACAAACTGGGTTATTTCCCTTTCCTGTCGAATGCCCACATGAAAGATTTTTCACGGTATGTTTTCATCCTGAGCATTATCTGGACTTACATGTGGTTTGCCCAGTACATCCTGATCTGGTATGCCAATATTCCCGAAGAGACGGTGTATTATCTCCCGAGGACCAAGGGCGATTTCAAACCCCTTTTCTATCTTGAACTGGTCATCAACTGGGTGATACCCTTTGCCCTGCTTTTATCCAATTACCTGGTCACGCACAAAAATACGCTGCTGGCTATTTGTATCGTGATCATCCTGGGGCAGTGGATTGACCTCTACCAGCAGGTCATTGTCGGAACATACGGCAAACTGGAGATCGGGCTGATCGAAATCGGAACCTTCATCGGATTCATCGGGTTGTTTGCCTTTTTTATCGCCAAATCACTGGCTTCAGCCGCACTGGTGCCCAAACATCATCCGTACCTGGAAGAAAGCCTGCAACATCACTGACAAGATATTTGAACCGCAGGTGACTTATTCTTTACCATCCGGTACGGTCAAGCCGCCTGCGGTCTATTATTTAAATTCATTCTTATTTATCTCCCCCTTTTTGCTACTTTTGTCATTTTAATTTATATATATCTACATATTCTCAATAATAACTCTATGCGAAAATTCTTTGATTTCATCTTTTCCATGCAATTTGCAGGGACCTTGTTATTGATCTTTGCAGCCGCCATCGGAACTGCCACTTTTATTGAAAATGATTACGGGACATTAGCCGCAAAATCAGTGGTTTACGAAGCCAAATGGTTTGAAGCGCTGCTGGTTCTGACCGCCATCAGCCTTATCGGCAGTGTTTTTAAATACAAGCTGTATGTCCGTAAAAGATACAGCGTCCTTTTCTTTCACCTGGCATTCGTCGTCATGCTGATTGGCGCAGGTATTACGAGGTATTTCGGATGGGAGGGCACGATGATGATCCGCGAAGGCGAAAAGTCTGATATCATCATTTCAGAAAATCCTTATGTTCAGATCACCGTAAATAAAGACGGAAAGACCTATTATTTCGATGAGGAGCATCTCTTTACCGAATTTAAAAAGAACCGGTTCAGGGAACGGTTTAAAATGGATCAAGACGAATTCAGCCTGGAATATAAACAGTATGTTCCTAATGCTGCGGAAGCAGTAGTAGAGGCTCAGGGAGGCATCCCCATGATGACCTACGTAACGGTCGACCGCGGACAGCGAAGAACTTCCATCCTGAAATCCGGGGAGTGCAAAACCGTATCGGGGCTGACCCTTTGTTTTAATGCGGAAACCACTGACACCAATGCCATCCTGATTGTTTATGACGCACAGAACGGCCTGAGGTTCCAATCTCCGGTTGCAGGCACCGTTATGAACATGACCGCCGGTACGAATGACGAATTTGCAGCAGACTCTCTTTACACCCTGAATACCATGCAATTATACAATTTCAACGGGATTCAGATGGTTGTTCGGAATTTCTATCCCTCCGGTAAAACCCAACTGGTTTCCTCACCTCATGAGACCAGTGGAGTAGCTGCCGTGGTCTTTACGCTCAATTACCAGAACTTCCGGGAAGAGGTTTCCGTTCTCGGTGGCAAGGGAATGGTCGGCCTTCCGGTAAATTACCGCATAGGAGATGCAGATTTTGCCATCGCCTATGGCTCAAAGAAAATTGAAATACCATTTTCCATTTTGCTCAGGGATTTCCAGCTTGAACGCTACCCGGGATCCATGAGCCCGTCGTCGTTTGCCAGTGAAGTGACGGTTCTCGACCCGGTAAAAAACCTGGAGAAGCCTTACCGCATTTTTATGAACAATATCCTTAATTATGGCGGATTCAGATTTTTCCAGTCGTCCTATGATAAAGACGAAAGAGGCACTATCCTGTCGGTCAATCACGATTTCTGGGGGACATTCATCACGTATCTGGGGTATTTCTTTCTGGCAGCGGGTCTGGTCTTCAACTTCTTCAGCAAGAACAGCCGCTTCAGAAAACTGGCAAAGGCTTCATCGCAACTCCGGAAGAATAATGTGGCTACAGCAATGCTAATCCTACTCAGCTCCGGATTATTACCTTTGCAGCTTTCGGCCCAAACCGGGCATACTTATGATCCGCTGAAAATCAGCGGGGAGCATGCCGAAAAATTCGGGAAACTGGTTGTCCAGGATAAAGATGGCCGAATGAAACCGGCCAATACCCTTTCTTCTGAGCTTCTGAGGAAAATTTACCGCAAGGATAATATCATGGGCCTGAACAGCGACCAGGCTTTCCTTGGTATGATTTCAGATCCGGCATACTGGCAGACGGTTCCTATGATCAAAGTATCCGATAAGGAACTGAAAAAGCTTATAGGGGTCGATGGAAATTATGCGGCATTCCAGGATTTCCTTGACCAGGGAATGGGTTATTACCTTCTTTCTGAACATGTTAACACAGCCCTGAATAAAAAACCGGTAGAGCGGAACAGTTTCGATAAAGACGTAATCAAGGTCGATGAAAGGGTAAACATATTCTTTATGGCTATATCCGGGGATTTTCTGAATATTTTCCCGGTACCCGGGCATCCTGAAAACAAGTGGCACAACGCTGAAGATCCTTACGCAACATTCGACTCAACAGATGCCGGATTCGTGGAAAATATCCTGCCCGTTTATTACAGCTCCCTTATTGAGGGGATAAGAACCGGCAACTGGGCACAGGCTGACAGCAACCTGGGGTATATCAAAACATTCCAGGACAGGTACGGAACATCGGTCATGCCGCCCAAATCGAAGATTAACCTTGAAGTTTTTTATAACAATGTGAATATCTTTAAAAAGTTGTTTCCATTTTACGGGTTATTTGGCTTCCTGCTGATCATCTTCCTGTTTGTGCAGGTGTTGAGCCAAAAGGAAGTCCTGAGGTGGCCGGTGAATATCTTGTCCTGGATTATAGTCGCCGGCTGGATCATGCACACGGTCGGACTGGCGATACGGTGGTACATTTCCGGCCATGCCCCCTGGAGCAACGGATACGAAACCATGATTTACATCTCATGGGGCACGGTGCTTTCCGGCATCGCTTTCTCCAGGAATTCCAGGATAACACTGGCTACAACAGCGATCCTTGCTTCGGTCACCCTCATGGTGGCCAACCTGAGCTGGCTGGACCCGGAAGTGACCAACCTGGTGCCGGTCCTGAAATCATACTGGCTGGTCATCCATGTCGCGATCATCACGGCCAGCTATAGTTTCCTCGGAGTGGGAGCACTGCTGGGATTCCTGAACCTTGTACTGATTGCATTGCAGAACCAAAGGAATCAGCTTAAGCTGAAGAACACCATCGAGGAGCTGACCAACATCAATGAGATGAACCTGATCATCGGGGTATTCCTGGTGACGATCGGCACCTTCCTCGGTGCGGTCTGGGCCAATGAATCCTGGGGAAGGTACTGGGGATGGGATCCGAAAGAGACCTGGGCCCTGGTAACGGTGCTGGTCTACTCCTTCGTGATCCACATGCGTTTGATCCCCGGTCTGAACGGTGTTTTCGGCTTCAATTTCGCAGCACTGATCAGCTTCAGCTCGGTACTTATGACCTACTTCGGAGTCAATTACTACCTGTCCGGCCTTCATTCCTATGCGGCCGGCGATCCAGTACCAATTCCGACATTTGTTTACTACGCCATAGCCATCATAGCCCTGGTTTCGATACTTTCATATGCGAATCATTTGAGGATGAAAAAGAGAAGTTAGTGGCGGGAGTAGGGAATCGATAGTCAGAAGTCAGTAGTCTGAATCTAAGACCGGCATTCGTTGCCTTGAACAGAATTAATGGAAACGGGCAGTAAGACGCTTTGTTATCATTGCGGGGAGGATTGCGGAAAGCATCCTGTCATGTACGATGATAAGCCGTTTTGCTGCAACGGATGCCGGACCGTATATGAGATCTTGAAAGGCAGTGATGCCTGTGAATATTACCAAATTCAGGACCACCCTGGTATTCAGCTTATAGAGAAAGAAATCGGCCGGAAATATGCCTACCTGGACCATTCTGAAATCAGGGATGGATTGATCGATTTCTCCGATAACGGTATCAGTAAGATCAAGTTCTACATCCCTTCCATCCATTGCAGTTCCTGCATCTGGTTACTGGAAAACCTCAACAGGATTGAAAAAGGGGTGATCCATTCCATGGTGAACTTCACCCGTAAAGAAGTTGTCATTACGTTCAGGGAAGATGATCTTTCATTAAGAAAACTGGTTGAATTGCTGGTTTCGATCGGTTACATACCGGAGATCACCCTGAATGACCTGGACCGGAAGCGAGCCCGAAAATCACATTTGATGATCTATTACCAGCTTGGGGTTGCCGGCTTCTGTTTTGGAAACATTATGCTATTCAGCTTTCCCGACTACCTGGCTGGCAGCAAGCCTATCGATCAGGATTTCATCCACAATTTCGCTTATTTTAACCTTATCCTGTCACTTCCAATCATCCTGTTCGCAGCGAAAGATTATTACATTTCAGCATATAAAGGGCTGAGGAAGAAGATCGTGAATATTGATGTGCCGATAGCCCTGGGTATTTTTGTCCTGTTCCTGCGAAGTGCTTATGACATCCTGACCATGGCAGGTCCCGGGTACCTGGATTCAATGGCTGGATTGGTCTTTTTCCTGCTGATCGGTAAATGGTACCAGGGAAAGACTTATCAGGCCCTTTCTTTTGAAAGGGATTATAAATCCTATTTCCCGGTAGCAGTGACGACGATATCCGACGATGGGGAAGAAACCACGATTCCGCTGAAAAACCTGAAACCGGGAAACCGGATCATAGTCCGTAACCGGGAGCTTATCCCTGCCGATTCTATTCTCATCAAGGGGGACGCCCACATTGATTACAGTTTTGTTAGCGGGGAGTCCGCACCTGTGACCAAGCACGCCAGGGACAGGATCTTTGCCGGGGGCCGGCAGGTTGGAAGCGCTATCGAACTGCTGGTTGAAAAGGAAGTAATACAAAGCTACCTGACAGAACTCTGGAACCAGGATCCCGGGGACAGGAGCGAAGACCACGGGCTGGATACCATTGTCAACAAGGTCAGCCAGTATTTCACCATAGCAATAATTGGTATTAGCCTTGCTACAGCTGCATTCTGGCTTTTCAGCGATCCGTCCGTCGCACTGAATGCTTTCACTTCCGTATTGATCGTTGCCTGCCCCTGTGCCCTGGCTCTCACCATACCCTTCACTTATGGCAACACCATGAGGATCTTCGGCAGGGCCGGTTTCTATCTCAAAAAAACCGGGGTGCTGGAAGAAATGGCGGCAGTGGATACTATTGTCCTGGATAAGACCGGAACGATCACCCAGAATGACGCGTTCGATATTGACTTCCAGGATACCACCCTGACGCCGGAAGAACTGGTGATGGTGCGGTCATTGGTCCGGCATTCGTCTCACCCGCTGAGCCAGGCTCTGTACAATCACCTCAAATCCCCCGAACTCCTGGAGGTGAATCGGTTTGAAGAAATCCCCGCATTAGGAATCGCAGGCCGTATAGGTCAAAATGAAGTCCGGATCGGTTCCAGGGAATTCATCATCGGAACAAAGCCTGAAGAAACCGTCAATGCTTCAAAAGTCTACATCGCAATAAACGATAAACTCAGAGGCAATATCCAGATCAAAAATAAGTACCGTCCCGGAATGAGCGAAGCAATCGGTCTGCTAAGGAGTCATTACGATCTCCATTTGCTCTCAGGAGATAACGATGCAGAAAAAGCAAGTTTACTGCCGATTTTCGGAAAGGAGGAGTCGTTGCATTTCAAACAATCTCCGCAAGACAAATTGCACTACATCATGAAGCTGAAAGCCTCAGGAAAAAGGATCATAATGGTGGGCGACGGTCTAAACGATGCAGGCGCTTTGAAGGAAAGCCATGTCGGAATCACTATTGCCGACAACATCTACCATTTTTCCCCGGCCTGCGATGCGATCCTGGATTCGGACCGGTTTTCGCAACTTCCCAGGTTCATCCGGTTTGGCAAAACCGCTCACCGGATTGTCATTACCGGGTTCCTTCTGTCGTTTATTTACAATGTCGCCGGTCTCTCGCTTGCCGCCTCAGGCAATCTCACACCGCTGATATCAGCTATTTTAATGCCTTTAAGTTCCGTCAGCGTGGTGTCGTTTGCCACCCTGGCCACCTACCTGTTATCAAAACGTGCCGAAATCAACGTATAGAGCTGATTTACTGCCAATTGAACCAAATCTTATCCGGAACAATTCTAAATATCCCTATCTATTCAGGATAGTCGATATATGAATATCAATTAAATCATATTAAGTTTAAATTTGTGTACTGTTAACCATCTCACATCCTTTTCAGTGAACGTCATATTTATTCTAATTGCGGTTAGTCTGCTGGTGGCAGTGGGTTTCCTCATTACTTTCATCTGGTCGATCAGGGCTGGACAATATGAGGATGATTATACACCATCTGTCAGGATCTTATTCGATGACGAGCAGAATGTTCTTCCGGAGGATGAAAGCACGGACTCTGCCGCGTCAACATCGAAGGAACCAACGGGAGGAGATCATAATAAACCAAAAATATAGCATATGGAACAGGAAAAATTCTACTACGACAACCGGATAGTCAAGTATTTTGCCTATGCCACCCTTTTCTGGGGAGTCATAGGGATGATCGTCGGATTGCTGGTCGCACTGCAGTTTATCTTTCCGGGCCTTTCCTTCGATCTGGCCTATACTACCTTCGGAAGGATCCGTCCCATCCACACCAATGCCGTGATTTTCGCATTTGTCGGGAACGGTATTTTCACGGGCGTTTATTATTCACTGCAAAGGCTATGCAAAGCCAGGATGTTCAATGATACCCTCAGCTACATTCACTTCTGGGGATGGCAGTTGATCATTCTTGCCGCAGCACTGACATTCATTTTCGGATTTACCACTTCGAAAGAATATGCTGAATTGGAGTGGCCTATCGACATTGCCGTAGCCGTAATTTGGGTAATATTCGGGTGGAATATGTTCGGGACCATCCTTAAAAGAAGGACCCGTCATATTTATGTAGCCATCTGGTTTTATATTGCCACATTTGTCACAGTTGCCGTTTTGCATATCGTTAACAGCATTGAAGTTCCGGTGCATATCCTGAAAAGCTATCCGGTCTATGCCGGGGTTCAGGATGCCCTGGTACAATGGTGGTACGGTCATAATGCGGTAGCCTTTTTTCTGACAACCCCCTATCTCGGCCTGATGTATTATTATCTGCCCAAAGCCGCCAATCGTCCAGTTTATTCCTACAGGCTGTCCATCATACATTTCTGGGCGTTGATCTTCCTCTATATCTGGGCTGGGCCACACCATTTGCTATATTCAGCGCTGCCGAACTGGGCCCAGACCCTGGGCGTCGTCTTTTCCATCATGCTGATCGCACCATCCTGGGGAGGCATGGTGAATGGCCTGCTTACCCTCAGAGGGGCATGGGACAAAGTACGGGAAGACCCGGTACTCAAGTTCTTCGTAGTGGCTGTGACCGCATACGGAATGTCCACCCTGGAAGGGCCGCTGATGTCGACCAAAACCGTCAATGCCTTCACACATTTTACTGACTGGACGATTTCGCATGTACACATCGGAGCACTGGGCTGGAACGGATTCCTTACATTCGGTATGCTTTACTGGCTGATCCCCAGGTTGTTCAACACCCAATTGTACTCGAAAAAACTAGCCAACGCGCATTTCTGGATAGGCACCCTGGGCATAATATTTTATGCCGTTCCGCTTTACTGGGGGGCCATCGTTCAGACACTAATGTGGAAGGAATTCACAGACATGGGGTTTTTAAAATACCCCAATTTCCTTGAAACCGTCACCCAGATCATGCCTATGTATATCACCCGTGCAATCGGAGGCACACTTTATGTTACCGGTGTCATGATCGGAGTGGTCAATATCTGGAAAACCGTCAGGGCCGGCCAGTTCTCAAGGGAAACAGAAGCCATGGCCCCTGCTCTTGCACCTGTTAATTCCAAAAGATCGCCCGGCGAAAGCCGCCACCGGTGGCTGGAAAGGAAACCGGTGCAATTCCTTATCGCTTCACTCGTTGTTATCCTCATAGGAGGCCTGGTAGAAGTCATACCGATGTACCTTATCCGGACCAACATCCCGACCATATCCAGTGTAAAGCCCTATACGCCGCTCGAACTGGAAGGCAGGGATATTTATATCAGGGAAGGGTGTTACACTTGTCATTCGCAACTGGTAAGGCCATTCAGGTCCGAAACAGAGCGCTACGGGGAATATTCCAAAGCCGGGGAATTCGTCTATGACCATCCGTTCCAATGGGGTTCAAAGCGCAATGGACCGGACCTGGCACGGGAAGGTGTGACGACCGGCAAAAATTACAAGCCCGATTCCTGGCATTACAACCACATGATGGATCCCCGGAAATTAAATGAGCAATCCATCATGCCTGCCTATCCCTGGCTTATCAGAAACGACCTCAACGTCAGCTATACCCCGAGGAAGATCAGGGTAATGCAATCCCTGGGTGTTCCCTATGAAGAGGGCTACGACAGCAAAGCCCTGGAAGATCTGAAGAACCAGGCAACTCAGATAGCAACCGGATTGAAATCTTCGGGAATAGAAGTGGAACCGGATAAAGAGGTCATTGCCATTATAGCTTACTTACAAAGATTAGGGACGGATATAACCAAATAAGCCGGTATGAACCTCATTAAGGAATATCTTGGATCTATAACAGGTGCCTATATTTTCGCCATTTCAGGCATGCTCATTTTAATCCTCGGATTTATCATGATCATTGTACACACCTATAGTTACAGAAAGGAAGAATTCAGAGAATACAGCCAGTTGCCGCTGGACGATAATGAGGATGATCCGGTTAACGATGAAAAAAATTAAAACGATAAAAACCATGGTCTATGGAACCAAATGACAATATAATCTTTGAAAAAGATGAACTGACCGGCGATAACTTAATCTCCGGTCACGAATATGACGGGATCAAAGAACTGGACAACCGGCTGCCAAAATGGTGGCTTGGACTGTTTTATATCACCATAATATTCGCAGCTGTTTACTTCCTGAGGTATCATGTGCTGCAAACTGCACCTTTACAGGAGGAGGAATATTCGACAGAAGTGACCGCGGCTGAAACCAAATACAAAGATCTGAGACCGGTCATCGATGCAGCAACGGTGACATTACTGACTGACGAAGCCAGCCTTGTAAATGGTAAGGCGATTTATGATAAGAATTGCGCAGTTTGCCACCTAGCTCTGGGTCAGGGGCTTGTAGGGCCAAACCTGACGGATGATTACTGGATCCACGGTTGTTCGATTGGCGACGTGTTCAGCCTGATCGTGATCGGTGTCCCCGAAAAAGGGATGATCTCCTGGAAAGCCCAGCTTACGCCGGAACAGATCCAGCAGGTGAGCAGCTATATCCTGAGCCTGAAGGGTACCAATCCACCCAATCCGAAAGAACCCCAGGGTGAGCTTTGTGGTTCATGACCGGTGAACAAGCATGGTACAGTTTAAAAAGGAAGTAAAGGAAAAGGTCGATTTCCGCGACCGTTTGGCCACCATAGATGAAGCCGGCAGGCGGATATGGGTTTATGCAAAAAAACCAAAGGGGAAACTGACCTCCGCGCGAAATCTCATTGGATTGATCCTTCTGGTTTTCTTCTTTTCCGCCCCATTTATGAGGATCAACGGCCAGCCCTTGCTCCTGTTGAATTTCATCGACCGTAAGATCGTCCTCTTTGGAGTGCAGTTCTGGCCGCAGGATTTCCACCTTTTCTTCCTGGCCATGATCTCACTCATGGTATTCATCATTCTGTTCACCGTAACCTACGGAAGATTATTCTGTGGTTGGGCCTGCCCGCAGACCGTCTTTATGGAATTGATCTTCAGAAGGATCGAATATTGGATAGAAGGGGATGCCTGGCGCCAGAAAAAACTGGCCGGTGAACCGTGGAATCCCAGCAAGATCTTCCGGAAAGCACTGAAGCATGGTGTTTTTTACCTGATCTCCTTTATCATAGGAAACTACTTCCTGATGTATATCATCGGTTCAGAAGCATGGATCAGTCTCATAACAGACGATCCGTCGGAACACCTGGCCGGATTGACCGGCATGGTTGCCTTTTCGTTCGTTTTCTATTTTATCTTTTCCTGGTTCCGCGAACAAGTCTGTACCATCGTTTGTCCATACGGCAGGCTCCAGGGCGTCTTGCTGGACCGCCATTCAATCGTCATCAGTTATGATTATAAACGCGGCGAACCCAGGGGCACTTTTTTCAAAAGCGAAGACCGGTCCAAAGCGGGCAAAGGAAGTTGCATCAACTGCACGCAGTGTGTACAGGTTTGCCCGACTGGCATAGACATCCGTAACGGTACGCAGCTGGAATGCATCAATTGCGCCTGCTGCATCGATGCCTGCAATGCCATGATGGACAGCACCGGTCAGCCCCGCGGACTGATCCGCTATGCCTCTGACAAGATGATTGCCGAAGGCACCGGGTTAAAACTCAATATCAGGACCATTGCCTATTCTGCCGTCTTATTGGTCTTACTGAGCGTGATCACCTATTCGCTGGTATCCCGGCAGGCAATTGAAGCCACAATCCTGCGGGCACCCGGTATGCTGTACCAGGAGCCGGAACCGGGCAAGATCAGCAATCTCTACAATATTAAACTGGTCAATAAGACTAACCAGGATCTGCCGGTGGAAATCAGGTTATTATCGCATGATGGCACTATCCAGGTTATCGGTGGGGAAATAATCGTGGCAAAGGAAAACGTCGGGGAATCCGTGTTTTTTACCATCCTGGACAAAGCTGACGTGGTCTCCGACAAGATCCCGGTAAGATACGGCCTATACAGCAACGGCAAACTCATTGACGAAAAGACAGTCAGCTTTGTAGGACCATTAAAATGACCAGCGAATGAAATTGAACTGGGGCACCGGTATATTAGTCATCATCATACTTTTCCTCCTGTCGGTTGTGGCTTTCTTTATTTACAGCACAAGCCTTGACATTAACCTGGTGGAAGAAAACTATTATGAAAAGGAACTTGTGTATCAGGAACGTATTGACCGGACCAGGAATGCTGAATCCCTGGAAGAGGCTGTTCGGATAGATTTTAGTGATGGGATGCTGCGTCTCGATTTCCCCGACTTTTTCATCGGTAAGAAAACAGTCGGGCATGTGCTGTTCTACAGACCTTCGGATCCTTCCCTGGACATTTCCGTACCTCTCCAGTTAAATGATACGGCCACCCAGGTTATACAAGCTGGTTATCTGGTGAAAGGCAGGTATATTATCAAAATCGACTGGACTACGGATCATACAGGGTATTATTTTGAAGAAGAAATAATTTATTGAATTGGAACTTTATTCAGCATTGGTCCTTGGCCTTATCGGTTCGCTTCACTGTGCAGGGATGTGCGGACCCATTGCCATCGCGCTTCCTTTAAGCAAAGGCTCCTGGGTTTCAAGGATAGCCGGTGGATTGTCGTATAATATTGGAAGGACACTTACGTATGTCTTATTGGGCGCGATATTTGGCCTGGTGGGAATGGGCCTGGCCTTGGGCGGGCTTCAGCAGGCCACCTCGATTTTAGCCGGATCCGTCATGGTGCTGTCGGTTTTAATTCCCGCAATCGGTAATCTGAACAATAAATTCAACCGGATCATCGATCCCCTGGCAACATCCCTGAAGCGGGCATTTAGTCGTCTTTTTTCAAAAAAATCCATGTCATCGCTTTTCCTTTTAGGGATACTGAACGGCTTCCTTCCGTGCGGTCTCGTCTACATAGCCCTGGCAGGGGCACTGGTGATGAGCCATATCCTCGAAGGAGCACTGTATATGCTGTTATTCGGACTGGGCACCATACCCATGCTTTTAGCCATCTCACTGGCTGGAAATATGATATCTCAAAAGTTCAGGCGGAGCCTGAGCAGGATTATACCCTACTTGATCGCGTTATTAGGAATACTTTTCATCCTTCGCGGCCTGAATCTTGGTATTCCTTACGTCAGTCCCAAACTTGACCAGCAGGGGAATAAAACGACGATGGAATGCTGCCAGCCCAAAAATTAATCGCTTTTATTAAGATTAATTTTAGATAATGGTTAATTTTGCGGAATCTGAAACATTAATCAAATAAATCAATCAAGACCATGAAAAAAGTCATGTTTTCTATTTCCATTGGTGTAATTGGATTTGCCATGATCATCACTTCCTGCTCCTCAGGAACGGAACAAAAGGCCAAACAACCGGAAGCTCAGACACAGGTTCAACCTGCAACTCCAGCCGAGTCAAATGCCATGGCATCCATGATGGTCCGAGGAGAACAGCTCTATAAAGAAAAGTGCATCGCCTGCCACCAGGCCAACGGACAGGGAATGCCGAATGTATTCCCAAGCCTTGTGGGTTCAGACTTTCTTCTTAACCAGACAAAGCTGGCTGTTTCCCAGGTCTTAAACGGCTCGCTGAAAGTTGCCGCTAACAAGTCAGTTAAATATCCTGCCCCAATGCCTCCCCAGGTGGATACAAAAGAAGACGCAATCGCCGTGATCAATTATATCCTGAAAAACTTCGGAAATAACGGTACCCCAATTACCATCGACGATGTTACGGATGTCGAAATCATGCCGCGTAATTAGTAAAAATCATGAGAGTATTTTTTTCGATTGTTCTGATCATAGGCCTTTTCTCCTGTCAGCAAACGGTAAAAAAAACCGGAGACACCGTTCAACAAGAATCACAGCATACCGGCTCTTTTGGTCAATCACCGGATACGCAGGAAGCGGTCCCGGCCAGCCAGTTATCCGGTTTATTCAGTGATACAGACACCATTGACGTGACGCTTTCAGGCGATATCTCGGCATCGTGCCGGCATTCCGGATGCTGGATGGATCTGGACATGGGTAATAATGCCATGATTCACGTCACTTTTGAGGATGAAGCCTTTACCATACCGCTGGACGCAGCCGGGAAAAAGGCCATCGCGCAGGGTAAGGCGCTCCGCAAAATGATCCCGGTCGAAACATTGCAGAACTATGCCCGCGAAGATGGGAAAAGCGAAGAAGAGATTGCAAGCATTACCGAACCTGCCTGGATATATGAAATGATTGCATCAGGCGTCCTGATTGAAGAATAAAGGCAAATTTCAAAAAGCCAGACGGCTTTCTTTGAGGAAAGATAAGTTGCATCAGTACAATTTGTTTGAATGACGAATTCTGCTGATGTAACTTTTTTAACAGGATCGCATTTCCATTGAAAGTTGCTAAACAGGTTACTCTTTGTTATATTTGTTTGAAATAATTCAAATGGATTATTAACCTGCCAATCTTTTAGTTATGTTTTCCGAACCTCCAGAAAAGTTTTACCGGACAGAACTTAGCCCGGTCTTATTTCTTCAGCGATCTGCTTTTATATATCCGGATAAAATTGCGGTTGTGCACGAAAACAGGCGTTACAGTTACCGTGAACTGGAACGGAGGGTACTTTCTTTCGTCCGGAAACTCCAGGAGTCGGGTATCAGGAAAAACGACCGGATAGCCTTTCTGACTCCAAACATCCCGGCCCTGCTGGAGGCTCATTTTGCGGTACCGGCTGCAGGAGCCATTCTGGTAGCCATTAATGTGCGTCTGAATTCTGAAGAAATAAGTTATATCCTGGAACATTCCAATTCCAGGATTATTTTTGCGGATAGCGAATTCCTGCCTCTTTTACAGATGATTGACCTAAAAGGAAAGCCGTTAATTGAAGTTAAAGATACCGGTCTGCCGGACGATCCCTATGAAATGTTTATTGGCTTCGACCGAGTGACCGGACATCTTGAATTACCTGAAAATGAAGAAGATCCCATTACGTTGAATTATACTTCAGGTACCACCGGCAGACCGAAAGGAGTAATTTACAGTCACAGGGGAGCTTATTTAAATGCACTCGGCGAAATAATCGAAGCACGACTGACGCCTGACAGCGTTTATTTATGGACCTTACCCATGTTTCATTGCAACGGATGGTGTTTTACCTGGGCAGTGACAGCCATTGGCGGCACCCATGTCTGCCTGCGCAAGACCGATCCTGGTATGATTTGGGATCTTCTGCGGGCGGAAAAAGTCACTCATTTCAACGGAGCCCCGACATTGCATATTAACCTTCTGAACCATACAAGTGCAGCTCCCATGGAACACCCGGTAAATGTAACTATAGCGGGGGCTCCGCCATCTCCTACCCTGCTGGATAAGATCAAATCGTATAATTTTAAGCCCGTGCATGTTTACGGCCTAACGGAAACTTACGGCCCGATAACCATATGTGAGTGGCATTCCGAATGGGATGCCGCCGGCCCTGAGGAACAGGCCGGATACCGGGCCAGGCAGGGGCAGGGATATATAACGGCAGAGCTCGTCAGGGTGGTTGATGAAAATATGACCGATGTTCCAAAGGATGGCCTGACCATCGGGGAAGTTGTGATGCGCGGGAACAATGTTATGAAGGAGTATTTTCTTCAGCCTGAGGCCACAGCCAAGGCGACGATCGGAGGATGGTTCCACTCGGGAGATCTCGCGGTCTGGCATCCGGATGGATACATCGAATTGCGGGACCGTCTTAAAGACATCATCATTTCGGGTGGTGAGAATATTTCCACCATTGAGATCGAACAACTGGTAGCCAGGCACCCGGCGGTGCTGGAATGTGCTGTTGTAGCTATCCCGGATGAGAAATGGGGAGAAAGGCCAAAAGCATTTGTAACCCTCAGACGGGATGCCAGGGCGACGGAACAGGAAATAATCGAATTCTGCCGTCAACACGCAGCCCATTTTAAGTGCCCTGTTGCTGTTGAATTCGGCGAATTGCCCAAGACATCCACCGGTAAAGTCCAGAAGTACATTTTAAGAGAGAAAGAGTGGGCTGGGAAAGAAAAGAGGATAAACTAGTCAGACACCCTCCAAGGGTTATAACCCTTGGAGGGTCCCCCCTTAAAAATTATTTGCAACTTATTTAGATTTAGTCTAAATTTGCCCGAGATTTTTTGACTAAATCAAACCACCCTAAATGAGAATATATAAAGTATTTATTTCCATTATCTTAACCCTGTCTTTGTGGAGTCCTCATTCCTATGCGGAGAATGAACTTGGAATCTATGAGCACCTCGATCAGTACATTCCTGGCAACCTGACCTTCGTTACGGAAAATTATGACACCGTTAACCTTTTGCAGCAAATCCACATCCCAACCGTCATCGTTCCAGTCTATTATGAGTGCCCCGGCCTCTGCAGCCCTTTGCTGGAAGGAGTCGCAGATGTGATCTCCAAAGCCGACCTTAAAATAGGTACCGACTACCAGGTGTTTACCGTAAGCTTCAATCCGCAGGAGAAAACAAGGCTGGCTAAAGAAAAAAAAGAAAATTACCGTAAACTGGTCAAAAACCAGGAAAATGTTGAAAAGGGATGGATATTTCATACCGGCGACAGTACGAATATCCAAAACCTCCTCAACAGCCTCGGATATAAGATTAAAAAAGAAGGGAAAGACTGGATTCATCCCGGGGCCATCATCGTGCTTAGTCCGGATGGCAAGATCACCCGGTACCTGCACGGGACCTATTTCCTGCCTTTTGACCTTAAAATGGCGATCGTGGAAGCGTCACACGGCAAATCCGGCCCTACCATCAATAAAGTGCTGAAGTTCTGCTTCAGCTATGATGCGGAAGGGAAAAAATATGTATTCAACATTACCAGGGTTTCCGGTAGCTTAATTATCCTCCTGGCAATCGGATTCTTCATCGTTCTTGCATGGAAAAGTAAAAAAACCAAACAAATCACAATAGAAAATTAATTTATGTCGACAATTGCTGCCAATCCTGACCAATCATTCTATCAGGTTGCCAAAGGCTTCAAATCCTGGTTCCTCACACTGGACCACAAAAGGATCGCTCTGTTGTATTTCTATGCCATTGTGTCCTTTTTCCTGGTGGGAGTGGCATTGGGTTTCCTGATGAGACTCGAGCTCATCGCCCCCGGAAAAACCATCATGGAACCCCATATGTACAACCAGGTATTTACCCTTCATGGTGTGATCATGATCTTTTTATTCATCATCCCGGTCATCCCGGCCATTTTCGGCAACTTTTTCCTGCCCATCATGCTCGGCACCGATGATGTGGCCTTCCCGCGGATTAACCTGATGTCGTGGTACCTTTACATTTTCGGGGGGATTCTGGCATTGCTCACCCTGGTGGTCGGTGACGGCCCCGCAGATACCGGATGGACCTTTTATGCCCCCTATAGTGTCAGAACCGGCACAAATGTGAGCATCGCCGTGCTGGCTGCCTTTATACTCGGTTTTTCATCCATCCTTACCGGTCTGAATTTTATTGTGACCATTCACCGGCTGAGATATCCCGGAATGACCTTCTTCAAATTGCCATTGTTTGCATGGGCCCTTTACGCCACATCATGGATTCAGCTTCTTGCCACCCCGATCGTCGGGATCACCCTTCTGATGATCGTTGCGGAGAGGGCTTTTGGTGTCGGCCTGTTCGATCCGGCAATCGGCGGAGACCCGATCCTCTACCAACACCTCTTCTGGATCTATTCTCATCCCGCCGTCTATATCATGGTCCTGCCTGCTATGGGTATAATTTCCGAAATCATACCCACATTCTCACAAAGGACCATATTCGGCTATAAAGCCATTGCTTTCTCAAGCCTTGCCATTGCTTTCGTCGGCTATTTTGTCTGGGGGCACCACATGTTCACTTCCGGCATGAGTGGCCCGGCACGTATAGTTTTTTCCATCCTGACCTTCCTGGTTGCCATCCCGTCTGCCATCAAGGTCTTCAACTGGGTTGCCACCATGTACAAAGGCTCTATTGATGTGCAACCGCCCTTGCTTTACGCGCTGGCCTTCATTTTCCAATTTTTAATAGGTGGCCTTACGGGCCTGGTGAACGGTGCTCTGGCAGCCGATGTCCATATCCATGATACGTATTTTGTGGTCGGACATTTCCATTACGTCATGTTCGGCGGAACAGCTTTTGCTTTCTTTGGCGGAGTGCACTACTGGTTCCCGAAAATATGGGGGAAGATGTACAATGTCAGGTGGGCCAATATTGCTTTTTCCTTGATGTTCTTAGGTTTTAACGTGCTGTATTTCCCAATGCTCATCCTGGGCATGATGGGAATGCCCCGCAGGTATTACGATTATTTGCCTGAATTCCAGCCCCTGAACGTTATTTCCACCGTGGGTTCCTGGATCCTGATCCTGGGAATAATCCTCATGATTACCAACCTTGTCAGAGGCTATCGCAAAGGTAAAGTTGCAGACCGTAACCCATGGGGCGGCGTAACCCTTGAATGGCAGACCAAATCCCCGCCACCACTGCAGAATTTCGACAAAGTACCGGTAGTCTCGGAGCACGGACCATATGATTTCAAATAATCTATTGCCCTGACAAATATGGAAACAACATTTGTTCTGCCTAATTCAGGCCACAATCGCGACGATGCATCCTCCAAGATGGGGATGTGGTTGTTCCTTTTCACGGAGGTGCTCCTCTTCGGAGGTCTCTTCCTGGTCTATATGGTTTACCGATTTATTTATCATGAAAATTTCCTGGAAGCCAGCCACGAACTGGATGTCCTGATCGGTACGATCAATACGGTGGTCCTGCTGGCCAGCAGTATGACCGTTGCCATGTCGATCACTGCCATGCAAAAAGGAAATGTATTGCTGACCCGGAGATTGCTTTGGATCACGATTATCGCCGCCCTCATCTTCCTCGTAAACAAATATTTCGAGTGGACTGCCAAATTCGATCACGGTCTTTTCCCCGGTATGGAACATTTTGGGGAATTACCCAATGGCGAACGCCTGTTTTTCTTCCTTTATTTCTTTATGACCGGATTGCATGCCCTGCATGTGATAGTCGGGGGAATTTTCCTGCTTTTTGTCCTTAGGGCTATTAAAAAGCATAAGGTCAGGCAGGATAAATATATGCTACTGGAAAACGGCGGCCTCTACTGGCACCTGGTGGACCTCATCTGGATCTACCTGTTCCCGTTATTCTATTTAATTCACTGATATAAAAAACAGTACAGGATATAAAGTTAATATTTAGCGTATAATCCAGAGACATGCAATCACACGAAACACATTCCGGATCCGGCGAAAAACACGATGTGCATATCGTAAGCTATAAAGAACATGCCAGTACCTTTCTTGGGCTGATCCTTCTGACTGTCATGACGGTCACAGTGTCCGTATTCGGCGCCGATATTTATACCCTCTCCGTCCTGACTGCTTTGACAATCGCATCAGCTAAAGCAGTCGTGGTAGCCTTGTATTTCATGCACCTGAAGTATGACCCGAAAATATACAGGGCTATGATCGGGGTCGTCATGCTGTTGTTTGTCGTTTTTGTCGTGTTGACTTTAATTGATTACCTGGTAAGAAATTAGGAATCGGGAGACCTTTGTCTGGATTCAGAGGTTTGTTTGAAACCAGAAACCAGAAACAAGAAACCAGAAACAAGCAAAAAGAAACAAGAAACAAAAAACCAGAAACTAAACCAATAAAAAAATGTCATCAGGTGCTTCAAATTTTGTTCAGGGCGTGGATTTGACCTTTATCGTGATCCTGGGCATTTCTGTATTTTTCCTTGTCGGGATTACAGCGGCAATGATCTATTTTGTAATCCGTTACCGGAGAAAGAAAAATCCCAAAGCCTCCCAGATCGAAGGTAATAATACACTTGAGATCGTCTGGACGATTGTACCGACAATCCTGGTGCTGATCATGTTCTATTACGGCTGGGTCGGTTATGCCCCCATGAGAAGGGTACCTGCCGACGCTATCCCGGTGAACGCCTACGGCCAGATGTGGAGCTGGTCCTTCGAATATCCTAATGGCAAACGTACCGCTGAATTGGTAGTGCCTTTGAATAAAGCGGTGAAACTGAACCTGATCTCCAAAGATGTCCTTCACAGCTTGTACATCCCTGCTTTCAGGATCAAGGAAGATGTAGTACCCGGAAAAGACAATTATATGTGGTTCATCGCTCAGGAAGCCGGGGAATATGACCTTTTCTGCGCTGAATATTGCGGCGAAAGGCATTCTTATATGCTTTCAAAAGTCAGGGTGATCCCTGAAACCGAGTACCTTGCCTGGCTGGAAACCACCGATATACCAGCTGACGAGCATCCAGGGCTCACCTTAATGAAACAAAATGCCTGCCTGACCTGCCATTCCCAGGATGGAAGCAAGATCATAGGCCCGACTTTCAAGGGTATTTACGGCCATGAAGTGGAAGTGATCAATGAATCGGGTGCTGAGGAAAAAGTCATCGTCGATGACGATTATATCAGGAACTCACTCTACGAACCCAATAAGCAGGTCGTGAAAGGTTACAACAAAGGCCTGATGATCTCATATAAAGAACAGCTGAGGGAAGAAGATATACAGAAGATCATCGATTATATAAAGACACTGAACTGATTTTATGTTCAAAAGACATTTGCATACTATTGCTGAGCTGGGAAAAGTCAGGATCACCGTTGCCGTTGCCCTGACCACCATTACCGGTTACTTGCTGGCCAATGGCGAACCTGATGCCGGAATCATCCTGCCTACTATCGGTATCTTCCTTCTTGCCTGCGGTTCATCGGCGATCAATCATTTCCAGGAAAGAGACAAAGACGCCCTGATGGAAAGGACCAGGACCCGGCCCATACCTTCCGGACGCATCTCTCCTTTCGGCGCGTTAATGATTGCTTTCATCCTGACGGCAGCCGGTTCCTGGATGCTTTATATCAGTACGGGTATGCTCGGCATGCAACTGGGGCTACTGGCCTTAATATGGTATAATATCATTTATACCCCATTGAAAAGAAAAACGGCCTTTGCGGTAGTCCCCGGCGCGGTCATCGGCTCTATCCCGCCGCTGGTGGGATGGGTCGCTGCCAATGGCTCCCTGGCTGACCCAAGAGCTATTTTCATGGCCTTCTTCTTCTTCATCTGGCAGGTGCCCCATTTCTGGCTGCTGATGCTTAAATACGGAGATGAGTACAAGAAAGCCGGATTTCCTTCCATTACGAGTATCTACACCCCGCGACAGATCAAAAACATTACTTTTATCTGGATTGTCGCAACGGCCGTCTCTGCCCTTATGCTCCCCGCTTTTAACGTCGTGGAATCCTGGGTCGTTGTCATCGGCCTGTTTGTGTCTTCGTTCTGGCTGGTCGGACAATTTATAAAATTGCTCAAACCCCAGGATAACAATTTCAGCCCAATCCGGTACTTTATGAAGATCAATTATTATGTTCTGGCCGTGATCATTTTCCTTTCCATCGACCAGTTCATCTAAACCCTGTTTGCTTTTCCATTATTATTTAGAACCTTTTCAAAATTACGTCATTCTCATTTTTCTATACTGAATTGGTGTACTTTTGTTTGTCTCGTATTTATTCGCAATAAATATGATCGGAACAGTTTATAAGATGGCTTTTGTTGCATTGAAAGAGAATGTTTTTTACCGGGTTTACAGGTTCTATTATGATGGCTTCCAAAGCATGACCATTGGCAAGAAACTGTGGATCATCATACTCGTCAAGCTTTTTATCATTTTTATCATTTTGAAGATTTTCTTCTTTCCCGATTTTCTGGGAAGCCGGTTCGATACAGAGAAATCACGGAGTGATTATGTTACGGATGAATTAACCAAACGTCAGATAAATGATTGAGCAAATCGATATGAGCCTGGTCGACTGGTCGCGGGCCCAGTTCGCCGTCACGGCCATGTACCATTGGCTTTTTGTACCGTTGACACTTGGGCTTTCCTTCATCATGGCCATTATGGAAAGCATTTATGTACGGACCGGCGATCCCCACTGGAAAAAAGTGACTAAATTCTGGATGACCCTTTTCGGGATCAATTTCGCAATTGGAGTCGCGACAGGCATCATTCTTGAATTCGAATTCGGCACGAACTGGTCGAACTATTCCTGGTTTGTCGGGGATATTTTTGGCGCACCGCTGGCCGTCGAGGGAATCATGGCCTTTTTCCTGGAATCCACCTTTGTGGCGGTTATGTTCTTCGGCTGGAATAAAGTCAGCAAGAAATTCCATCTGACCTCCACGTGGCTTGTGGCTGTTGGTGCAAACCTTTCAGCTCTCTGGATCCTGGTAGCCAATGCCTGGATGCAGAATCCGGTCGGGATGCAATTCAATCCGGACACGGCCCGCAATGAAATGGTCAACTTCTGGGACGTATTATTCTCCCCTACTGCCATCAATAAATTCCTGCATACCGTAACCTCCGGGTATGTCCTGGCATCTGTCTTTGTCATAGGCATCAGCGCATGGTTTCTTCTGAAAAACAGGGAAAACCTGCTGGCCCGCAGAAGTATGCTGGTGGCATCGGTGTTCGGTTTCATCTCAGGGGGATTCCTGGTCCTGACCGGAGATGAATCTGCCAGGGAAATGGCCCGGGTGCAGCCTATGAAATTTGCCGCTATGGAAGGGCTTTATGACGGCCGGAAAAACGCACCGTTGGTAGCGGTGGGCCTTTTTGCCCGGCCTCAGGATCCGGACGATCCCCATCCGCAGGAATTCCTGGTAAAGATCGAAATCCCCAATATGCTTTCTTATATGGCATTCCTTGATCCCCATGCCTTCGTGCCCGGAATCAATGACCTGGTCCATGGGAACGAAAAGCAAGGAATTATTTCCTATCACGAGAAAATCGAACGGGGCAAAATGGCCATCGAAACCCTGAAAGATTACAAGAAATCAGTAGCCGAAAAAGATTCCGCCCGATCAGCGGCACTCCTGGCAAAATTCAGGGACCCCGTTTTCCTGAATGATTATTTCAGGTATTTCGGATATGGTTATTACCATGATCCGGTGGATCTGATCCCCAGCGTTCCGGTCTCCTTCTATTCCTTTCATATCATGGTCATACTGGGAGCTCACTTCATGATTCTGTTCCTGGTCGTGTTCATTCTCTTATGGAAAAATACCCTTCATAAAAAGAAATGGATATTATGGGTCTCACTGCTGACGATCCCTCTGGTTTACCTGGCATCGATGGCAGGATGGATGCTGGCGGAATTCGGGCGGCAGCCCTGGGTCATCCAGGATTTGATGCCTACCATCGCTGCCGTTTCCAGGATCGACAGTTCATCCGTGCAAATCACTTTCTGGCTTTTCGTAGTGCTGTTTACAGCGCTTTTGCTAGCAGAAATCGGGATTATGACCAGCCAGATCAGAAAAGGACCTAAAACTGAAGGAGGGCACTGACATGTTCGAACAACTCTCACATCTGGCATTGCAGCAATACTGGTGGGTCATCATTTCCCTTCTGGGGTCATTCCTGGTCTTTCTTTTCTTTGTTCAGGGAGGCCAGACTCTCATTTACAGACTGGGCCACAATGAAACTGAAAGGACCATGATCGTCAATGCGCTCGGCCGAAAATGGGAATTTACCTTTACCACGCTGGTTACATTCGGCGGCGCTTTTTTTGCATCCTTCCCATTGTTTTATTCCACATCCTTCGGAGGTGCGTACTGGGTATGGATGTTGATTTTGCTCGCTTTTGTCATTCAGGCGATAGCCTATGAATTCAGGACAAAACCAAAGAATTTCTTCGGACAGAAAACATTCGAAACTTTTCTGTTCATCAACGGCGCATTCGGAACTATCCTGATCGGAACAGCCGTAGCGACCTTTTTTACCGGCTCCCTGTTCTCGGTCAACGAAATGAATTTTTCCCGGTGGGAAAGTCCGTTTCACGGACTGGAACTGGCATTTGATTTCAGCCGTTACCAGACTTTCATCAATCTTTCACTGGGCCTGTCGGTATTTTTTCTCGCCCGGATACTGGGATTGTTCTACCTGGTAAATTCCGTCGATCATGAAGTTGTGAAAAGAAGGGCTCATCTCTTATTCCCCCGCAACGCTGTTCCCTTCCTTGTCTTTTTTCTTTTCTTCCTGGTCAACATACTGATAGCCGATGGATTTGCCTATGATCCCGATACAGGTTTCGTTCAGATGGAATCTTACAAATACCTGAGAAACCTGCTGCAAATGCCGCTGGTCCTATTACTGCTGCTGGCCGGTCTTATCCTGGTACTCTATTCATTCTACAAAACATGGACGGCATTTGAAAAATTCCATCCGAAAGCAATCTGGATAGCCGGTTCGGGAACCATCCTGGTCGTTTTTTCCCTGTTGCTGAACACCGGTTTTAACCACACTGCCTTTTATCCTTCTGTTTTTGATCTGCAAAGCTCACTGACGATCGAAAATGCCTCTTCCAGCAAATATACGCTTACCGCGATGAGCTATGTTTCCCTGCTGGTGCCTTTCGTCATGGCATATATCTGGTATGCCTGGAGAGCCATCGATAAAAAGAAGATCACTGCGCAGGAAATGGAAGGAGACGGACACAAATACTAAACGCTATGTATATAAAGCAAATCATCTGGCTGCTCGCATTACCATTAACCATCTACCTGAGTTACAGGTTAATCATCTTTATATTAAAAAAATACGAGAAAAAATATCCCGCCTTCCGGGAAGAAAATCCTGATAAGGATCATTAAAAAATTGTATATTTGGCAGACCATAATAGACTGATCCTAAGTTATCTAATAATGAATATACGTAATTACCTCCTCATTTTCCTGTTTCTGACGATTGTTCCTACCGCCCGAACCCAGGGTACCACTTCCCATGCTCCGGATACTTCCGATTACCCTTACTGGATCCATATGATGCAGGATGAGAGCATTAATTTCTTCGATGTTCAAAGAGCTTTTAACACGTATATGGAAGGTCGGGACATGTCGAAGATCAAAGGTTGGAAACCTTATAAGCGTTGGGAGTACCGCATGCTCGAAGGCCGTATCTACCCTGACGGTACGCGCCGCCCGGCCGATTTTCTGATCCAGGAATACAATAATTACCTGCAATCTCATCCACAGTCAAGGTCCCTGGCAGGTGACTGGGTCAACCTGGGCCCGTTCACCATACCGGAAGGGAGAGGGTATAAAGGCCTTGGAAGATTGAATGCGATCGCTTTTGATCCCATCAATCCGGATATAATCTGGGTTGGTTCACCCTCAGGAGGTTTATGGAAAACCACCACGGGAGGCAACAACTGGACCTCCAGCACACAGGACCTCCCTTCGCTAGGAGTGTCCGCTATACTGATCGATCATACCAATCCGGACATCATGTATATCGGAACCGGCGACCGGGATGCAGGAGATGCCGCAGGTATCGGGGTTTACCGCTCGGATGATGGCGGCGAGACCTGGCAGCAATGGAACAGCGGCATGGGTAACCGGATCGTCGGAAGGCTCCTGATGCATCCGGACAATCGCCTGGTCATTTTTGCAGCCACCAATGGCGGTATCTATCGCACCAATAACGGTGGTATGAGCTGGACAAGAGTACAGACCGGTGATTTCAAGGACATTGTGTTCAAACCCGGCGACCCTACTATCGTTTATGCTGCCGGTAATGGCAATTTCTACCGGTCAAATGATACCGGTTTATCCTTCAACCAGATCACGACCGGCCTGCCACCAAGTTCCAGGTCCGCAATCGCAGTCACACCGGCCAACCCGAATTACGTTTACGTGATCCTTACCAATGGTGATTCGTTTAAAGGATTGTACCGGTCTACAAATTCCGGTCAGAACTTCTCCGAAAGGTCCACCTCTCCCAATATCATGAGCTGGGGATGTAACGGCGGCGATGGAGGCCAGGCCTGGTACGACCTGGATATAGCCGCCGACCCGAATAATTCGGATGTCATTTTTGCCGGTGGCGTTAACTGCTTCAAATCACAAAGCGGCGGTACAACCTGGAATATCAGTTCTCACTGGTGGGGCGATTGTGGCGTCCCGGCCGTCCATGCAGACCTCCACGTTCTGGAGTACAATCCACTGAACGACAGGCTTTACGCAGGCAATGACGGAGGTGTATACTATACGGATGATCAGGGCGCAACATGGACCCTGATCTCCAACGGACTGCCAATCAGCCAGGTATATAAAATCGGCCAGAGCGCAACGCAAAGGAATAAAACGGTAAACGGATACCAGGACAATGGCTCCTCGACATTCATGGGCAGCTACTGGCAGTTCATCCTCGGCGGAGATGGCATGGAATGCGCCGTTGACCCTATCGATGCGAATTACAGCTATGCGACGATTTACTACGGTTACATCGCCCGATTTTACCAGAACACCAATAACGGAACAGTTGCCGAAGAGGGATTCAATGGGATCGATGAATCCGGCGCATGGGTCACCCCCTTCATCCTGGATGAGAAGGATCCCAATATCATGTTTGTCGGCTACAAGAATGTCTGGCGATCCACCAATATCAAAGGACCAAGCAGCCAGATCGTCTGGCAAAAGATCTCCAGCGACCTCGGCGGTTCCAACAGCCAGGATATGAGGGTCCTGGAGCAATCTCCGGTCAACACTTCCCTGCTTTATGCCGCCCGTTACGACGACAGGCTCTTCCGTACTGACAACTGCAAGGCTTTAAACCCTGTCTGGTATAACCTTACCGGGAGCCTTCCCGGCACCGGTGGCATCAATGATGTGGAATGCGACCCCTACAATGAAAACATCCTTTATCTATCCCAGGAAAATAAAATATATCAATCCTTTGACAAAGGCCTGAATTGGGTGGATATCTCCGGTTCATTGCCCGATATAGCTTATACCAGCATTGCCTGTTATAAAAATGCACAGGAAGGGATTTATATCAGCAGTGACCTCGGAGTTTTTTATAAGGACGCCTTTATGAGCGACTGGATCATGTTCTCAAACGGCCTGCCGGTTGATGCTTCCGTTACAGAAATTGAAATTTATTATGACCCTGTCAATCCTGAGAATGATCTCATTCGGGCCGGCACATACGGTCGCGGGCTATGGGAATCGGATGTTTATCATGCCGCACCGGCAGCAGATTTCACTACTGAAGAGACGACAATCCCAACAGGTTGTTCCATCGATTTTACCGATCTGTCATCCGGGGTTCCGACAAGCTGGCTGTGGGAGTTCGAAGGTGCTGCCCCGGCAACCTCTGCTGACCGGAATCCTTCCGGGATCCTATATGAAACCACCGGAACTTTTAAAGTTAAGCTGACGGTGAGCAACGAAGCCGGTACTGATTCCCTTATTTATGAGGACTACATCACCGTCAGCGATACCCTGCTGCCTCAAGTTGGTTTTTATGGCGACAGAACCAATGTCTGTACCAATGGCATTGTCTATTTTACTGATACTTCGATGTACTGCCCATCAACCTGGGAATGGTCGTTTGTGCCCGGCAGCATTTCTTACAAACTCGGTACGACAGCGAATTCACAGCACCCCGTCGTGGAATTCCGGCAAAGTGGAATCTATTCCGTGACCCTTACCGTGACCAATGCTAACGGACAAACAACTCTGACCCGAACAGATTACATCGAGGCCGGCGGCTTCGAATTGCCTTTTGAAGAAACATTTGAAACAGGATCCCTGGAGGAAAGGAACTGGACAGTCTTAAACCCGGATTTTGGCAATAGCTGGAGCGAATTCGTCATCGAATCGACAGGCAATCACACTGCCCAGATGAAATTCTACGGGTATTTCAAAATGGGTGAAAGGGACGGCCTTATCAGTCCATATCTCAATTTCAGCCAGTTCAGCAACGTCTACCTGACCTTTGACCACGCTTATGCACAAAGGTTTTCCCAGAAGGACTCACTGATCATTTATATTTCAGTCGGTTGCCAGGAAGATTGGGAACGGATCTGGGCCAATGGACCCGATGGCATGGGGGCATTCGAAACCACACCCACAACACCCTATGAGTTCATACCCGCTGTAAATGATGACTGGTGCGGACTGGGCTGGGGTGCCGAGTGCTTCACCCTGGATTTGAGCGAATGGGCAGGTGAAGATAATGTCAAAATCAAATTCGAAGGTTACAACAACCTTGGCAATAATCTTTACCTGGATAATATAGTCGTTTCAAACACTACCGGTAGTACTGACATTATGCCCGCTTCCGGTACCTTTACCGTGTTCCCCAATCCAGGAAGTGGCGTATTCACCCTGTCATCAGCCGGACTCACAGGTTCTCTGGCCCTGGAGGTGATCAACTCCCAGGGTCAAACCGTCTGGAGTGAAAAATTGAATAACAGCAAAGAATACTTTCAGATGACCATGGACTTAACTGACAGGTCAAAGGGAGTGTATTTCTTCAGGCTGCTCAGCGAGGATAAGGTCCGGGTCAAAAAAGTGATCATCGAATAGATTCCGCATTTGTATCTCTTTTATATACCTGACATTGCCGGGGACCTCTGCACACTCAATGAAGAGGAATCCCGGCATTGCCTTAAGGTATTGCGACTGACCCGGGGCGACACCATCCACGTCACAGATGGGAAAGGCAATTTGTTTGAAACCGAGATCCTGGTAGATAAAGGTAAACTCTGCACCGTACAAATTCGCAATAATCTGAGCGAGGCCGGCGATTCGCAACCGGCAGCCGGCAGTCTTTATAAATTTGGATACAGGGATTACCGGTTGCATATAGCCATCGCCCCTACTAAAAACATCGATCGTTTCGAGTGGTTCCTCGAAAAGTCGACTGAGATCGGCATTGACGAGATCACCCCGTTGATTTGCGACCATTCTGAACGCAGGCAGTTGCGAACCGACCGCCTGGAGAAAGTGATCACTTCAGCCATGAAGCAATCGCTCAAGGCATGGCACCCTTTACTCCATGAAGCTATGGCCTTTAAGGACTTCATTACGGAGGATGTGGGGGGTAATCGATTCATTGCCTTTATGACAGATGGTGCCCCGCAGATTCATCATATCTACCGGAAAGGTAAAGATGCGACCATTCTGATCGGCCCGGAAGGAGATTTCAGTCAGACCGAAGTGGATGCGGCCGTTAAAGAAGGCTATCGGGTTATTTCCCTCGGAGACAGCCGTCTGCGCACTGAAACTGCCGGCATTGCCGCTTGTCACAGTATCTACCTGACCAATATGACCTGAGAATTTTCAAAATAATGGTAACAGCGGTGCGAAACACATTCCCGCCACAATTAATTTTACCGATTATTTAGACGCCAGAGAAAAATGGACAATAAAGAAATGTATAACCTGGCGGGTATGGTGCTGGCTCCGTGGGTACAAAAGGCATCAGCCCTGGTAGGGGTGCACCGCCAGGTCGGAGGCAACCAGTTCCGCCATTGCATGGCTGCCATGACTATCCTGATCGACTATCATTTCGTCGATTCCATCATCCTGAAAGCTTCCATCATCCATGATCTCCTGGAAGACTTCGATTCCGCCAATATCGATGAGATCCGCCACCTGGATGCGGATGGGGAAAAAGTACTGGAACTGGTGGTGGAACTGACCCGCGACCGGAAAAAAGAAACCAAGAAAGAATACCTGGAAAGGCTGATATACAAAAGTTCTTCGCAGGCCAAGATCGTCAAACTGGCCGACCGGATCAGCAACCTGACAGACCTTCACATTTTCGTCTTCCCAAAAGAAAAAAACGAGAACTATCTGAAACAAACGGAAGAACTGATCTACCCGATGATTGACGAATTGTTAAAGGGAAATTTACCTGAAGATCAGAAAAAAATGGTTAAGGAAATGCGAAAAGAAATAGAGGACCTGGTTTGTATCCGGCGGACCTACATCAAGGAGTTTTCAAGTTATGAATCCATTCGCCTGAACCTGCTGAAAAAGATCAAAATACGTACAAACCGGAATTTCGAGTAATAATAATCATTAAAAAAGTTGCACAGATCGGTTTTTCCCCTTTCCGTGCAACCTTATTTATCTTGAAACTCGTATTTGAATATCAGCACTTTATCTCTTCACAACAAATTTCCTGGTGAATAAAACCTGATCATTCCCAACCAGCGAGTAAAAGTATATTCCGTTACCAAGTTCGCTGACCGGTATCTGGATCCGGCCGGATATGTGGGTTAAGGTAATCTCCTTCACCCGGCATCCAAGCATATTGCTGACTACAACGGAAGCCCGGGTAATATTGCCGGTTAGGGTAAAATCGACATTCACCATGCTGATGGCCGGATTCGGATAAGCTTCCGAAAACTTAACGCCTGCATACTGATTTCCAACGGATGCCGGGCTGGCCTTGTATTCCACTTGCACAGCAACTGAATCATTGGTATTGTTCATGTCATAAAATACATAGGTGATTTTGGATACGCCAATAACACCCAGGGGTTGATAGTCGCCATAAAACTCCTCATTGACAGCTCCGGGTGCAATATTCAGTGAATTCGGGCTGTTATAGGTAAATGGAGGAAAGCAAAGTCCCCAGCAGAAGTAATTCATGGTGCCGGCCAGTGTATCACCTTCGTGAATGACTTTTTTTGCTTTCACGTCGATGGCATTTCCAGAGATGTTTTTCACATCGACCTTAGCCTGTATGTAATCATCAGTCGGGTCACCGATTACCAGGATGGTTGCACCCGGCTGAAGGGCTTCGCCGTTAAAATACAACTCAAGGCTGCCGGCCTGGACCAGGCCAATGCAAAAGATTGAAAATAAAATGAGTATAAGTTTCTTCATATGTAATGGTTTTTATCTGTTTTAAAAGACGTTGCAAAGGTAAGAATAAATCGAATTATTTATTTGTATTTTTACACCCCTAATCTGATCTTTTCAAATTCAAAAATTATACCAATGAGAAAGTTCTATTTCATTTTTTCGCTTTTAATCCTGGTGCCTTTCTTTTCTATCGGACAATCCCCCAGGTTGGTTTTGATAGAAGAGGCCACAAACGCTTCCTGCGGTCCATGCGCCTCACAAAATCCGGCTTTCGATAATCTTCTGAATCAGAACCGGGATATTCTCACTGCCATTAAGTATCACTGGTATTTTCCCGGTTACGACCCGATGCACAACCACAATCCGGAAGAAAACAATGCCCGGGTTTCTTACTACGGCATCAATGGGGTTCCCACAGCGGCAATCGACGGGGATATTCCAAACGGCCCAACATTCAGCTACCCCGGCGGACCTCACGGTTATACCCAGGCCCTGATCGATGACTACGCTGCCGAACCTTCCCCGTTCAACATTTCGATGAGCCACCATCTATCAGGTGATGAAAACACGATTTTTGTCGATATGTTGATCGAAGCCACCCAGGCTGTCACCGGCAACCTCAAAGCCCACATGGTCGTCGTGGAAAAGACCATCACGTTCACTTCCGCTCCGGGGTCCAATGGTGAAAAAGTTTTTCATGATGTGATGAAAAAAATGATCCCGGACGACAACGGAACTACTCTCCCATCTATCTGGGAACCCGGTGATTACGTGATATTGCAAGGATCATGGGAACTGGCGAATATCTACGATATGGATGAACTTGGCGTAGTGGGTTTTGTTCAAAATAACGCCTCCAAAGACGTTCACCAGGCTGCCAACAGCAGTTCCGATCCACTGACGCCATTGTATGCCAATGAAGCGAATATCACGGCAATTGATAACGTGAGCGAAACCAACTGTCTCGGCACGATGGCACCAAGGATCACCCTCCGGAACAATGGCTCCAACCAGATGACCAGTGTGGATATCCATTACAGGGTGAATGAAGGAACTGAAATGACATTCAACTGGACAGGGAACCTGGATTTTCTGGAATCGGAAGTCGTGACCCTGCCGGCCATTTCCTTTGAACTGACCGATGAAATGAACCTTTTTGCATATACGGAAGATCCGAATGGCGTTCCGGATGAATACCCGGCCAATGACACCCTGCTCAAAGTGGTCGACCGCGCTGAAATCACCCCTACCACTGTCAAGCTGATGATCCGGACAGATGCTAATCCAGACGAAATTACATGGGAAATCCTGAATTCTGCCGGTGAAGTGGCTTATTCCGGCGGACCTTATGCCAATCCGACAACGATCTATAACGAAACCTTCCAATTACCGGACCTGGAATGTTATAAATTCATGATCTACGATGCCGGTGGCGATGGGCTCCTGATCCCTGGTTTCTACGCTTTATATTACGGCAGCAATAATTATATAAAAAGCGGCACAGAATTCGGTGCGGTCGATTCGGCATTCTTTGAAGTCAACACCCAGGTTGGATTAAAGGAAGATACCAGGCCGGTACAGCTTTCCATTTCACCCAATCCAGCCACGGATGCCTTCACTGTCAGCTGCTTCCTCGGCGAACCGGCAACCCTCCGTATCCAGATGTATGATCTGGCAGGATCGGTGGTCATGTCAGGATTCATTGCCGAAGTTCAAGCCGGAGTGTACTCGGAAACATTCGATGTGTCGGCCCTGAAACCAGGAATGTATCTGGTAAGGATGTCTTTTGGCAACCAGGTTCAAACCAGGAAAATTACCATCATCCGCTAGGTTAATCTTTAATCATATAACAGGCTCGCCAAAGGCGGGCCTTTGTATTTTATGGCAACCTTTCCAACCTATATCGCCCTACTTCGCGGCATCAATGTCGTCGGTAAAAAACTGATCCGGATGGATGTCCTGAAAAAAATCTTCCAAGAGCTGAATCTCAGGAATGTCAGGACTTATATCCAGAGTGGAAATGTGATTTTTGAGTCCGACCGGTCTGACATCGCTGATCTCACCCAGGAAATAACCGGACATTTGAAATCAGTGACCGGCTTTGATGTGACCGTCATGATCCTGGACCAGGAAGAACTCAGGGAGACCGCCGGCAAGAATCCTTATGCCGGGGATAAAACTAAAGATCCGTCATTCATGCATGTGACTTTTCTCAAATCGGAACCCATGATGGACAAGTTGGATGAAATTGAACCGAAAAAGGCCAAAGGCGAAGAATTTATCCTTCTGGGTAAAGCTGTCTACCTTTACCTTCCTCACGGCTACGGCCGTACCAGGCTCAACAATTCCCTTTTCGAAAGCAAACTGAAGGTCCAGGCTACCACCCGCAACTGGAGAACTATAATGGAGCTTTGCAAGATGCAATAATGTCCCAAATTCATCCTTGAAAAGTCCTGTAAAATATTTATAATGCCATTGATTCACAGATTTATATATTGCAAACAGCAAATAATAATCTGTGAATCTGTGGCAAAAATGTAGTGTGGATACAGCTCTTGCGGTAAGACGAGGTACTCCGTTATTATCCTTAAATTTACTTCCATAACAATCCGGATCTTATGAAATATGCCCTCTTCCTTGTCATAAACCTATTTTTATTCATTTTCAGCACGCCAGTTATCTCCTTTTCCCAGGAAGAAGACCGCGGCTACATCGTTAATGTCGGTGACATGGCCCCCGATTTCACCCTGACATTGACAGATGGAAGCACCTTCAGACTTTCGGATCAACTCGGAAAAGTCGTAATGCTTCAATTTACGGCCAGTTGGTGCTCGGTTTGCCGGCTGGAGATGCCACATATCGAGAAAGAGATCTGGCTCCCCCTGAAAAGTAAAGATTTCGTGCTGGTAGGATTGGACCGCGACGAACCGGAGGAAGTGGTGAAAGCTTTCGGTGAAAAAATGAAGGTCACCTATCCCCTCGCTCCGGACCCCGGAGCGGATGTATTCGGTCTTTATGCCCTGAAACAGGCCGGTGTGACTCGCAATGTGATCATCGACCGCGAAGGCCGGATCGTTTTCCTGACCAGGCTTTATGAAGAGAAGGAATTCAAAGCCATGAAAGATGTTATCTTCAGGCTGGCTGACCCGGATTATGTGCCCGATATTCCGTCAAGCCCTGTTATTCCTTCAACAGAGCAAATAACTTACCAACAGATGGAATTCATCGGATTTATCCATTTTTCCATCAATACATTTACCGATAAGGAGTGGGGTTATGGCGACGAGGACCCGGCCCTGTTCAATCCCACGGAACTCGATGCCGAGCAATGGGTCTTAACCGCCAAGGCAGCCGGAATGAGGCAACTCATCCTCACTGCCAAGCACCATGATGGCTTTTGCCTGTGGCCCAGCCGATATACGGAACATAGCATCCGGAACAGTCCGTACAAAGGAGGACAAGGTGACATTGTCCGGGAATTCACCGACGCCTGCCGGAAACACGGACTCAGGGTCGGGCTGTACCTGTCGCCGTGGGACCGCAACCACCCCGATTACGGCAAACCGGAATACATCACCTATTACCGCGACCAGCTCAGGGAACTGCTTACTGAATACGGCGGGATCAACGAACTCTGGTTCGACGGGGCCAATGGTGGCAGTGGCTATTACGGCGGGGCCAATGAAGAGCGGTGGATCGAAAAAAAGTCCTATTACGATTGGGAAGAAACCATCAGGCTGGTCAAACACCTGCAACCCGCTATCCTTATCTTTTCCGATGCCGGACCTGACATCCGCTGGGTGGGCAATGAAAACGGGCATGCCGGGGACACCTTCTGGTCGACCATCGACCGGGACAGGCTGGGTATCGGTTTCTCCGACCAGGATTACCTCAACACCGGAGACCCCGATGGAAGCCATTGGATAACAGGCGAGTGCGATGTTTCCATCCGGCCAGGATGGTTTTACCATGCATCGGAAGACAGCCTGGTGAAAACCCCGCAGCAGTTGATGGAAATTTACGAAAAATCTGTCGGAAGAAACGGGGTGCTATTGCTGAACATCCCGCCGGATAAACGGGGATTGTTCCATGAAAACGATGTCAAGGCATTGAAAGAATTCGGGGCTATCATTGAACGGGCATTTGAAAACAACTATGCCCTGAACGCCGGTTGCACTGCCGACAATACCAGGATGGACTGCAGCAAATTCTCCCCCGGCAATATCACCGACGGCAATCCCGAATCCTATTGGGCAACGGATGACGGCATTGCCTCTGCAACGATAACCATCGACCTGGGTAAGGAAACCACCTTTGACCGAGTCCTGATCCAGGAACCCATCCGGTTCGGACAGCGGATCAGCCGATTCCAGGTGCTGGTGCTGGAAAACGAGGACTGGAAGATACTATATGAAGGCACGACCATCGGTTACAAGCGGCTGATCCGGTTTGATGCGGTAACAGCGACAATGCTCCGGCTGAAAATCCTGGATGCCACTTATGCCCCGGCGATCTCGGATCTGGCCGTGTATTAGAGGCAGGAATCCTTTTTGATCCGAGATTGACGATTGAACCATCTCCCGGTTTTTTTGTTGTTCTTATTCCATGAAGAATCTCAGCAAGACCATCCTTGGCCCGGTGGAAAAGATCGGAAATGCCCTGCCAAATCCCGCGGCATTGTTCGGCCTGTTCGCGTTGATCACCCTTCTTCTTTCAGCTCTCGGAAATTGGATGAACTGGTATGGTGTCAATCCTTCAACCGGGGAAATGATCAAGGTCATCAACCTCCTGACCCGCGAAGGGCTTCACCGGATACTGCTGGAAATGGTGGACAATTACACCGGATTTGCCCCCCTGGGCATCGTGATGGTTGCGCTGTTAGGCATAGGCATCGCCGAGAGCAGCGGCCTGATTAAATCCGCCATCAATGCCCTCATCCTGAAAGCGCCCAAAAACTCCATCACTTTTATGGTTGTGATCACTGGCATTATGTCGAACGCCGCATCCGACCTGGGCTATATTCTCATCATCCCACTGGCCGGGGTGATCTTCCATTCCCTGGGCAGGCACCCCGTGGCCGGAATGTCGGCCGCCTTTGCCGGGGTGAGTGGCGGATTTAGCGCCAACCTGGTCATAGGCACCATCGATCCCCTCCTGGCCGGCCTTTCCACCGAGGCCGCCCGGATCATCGATCCGGAATATTACGTTATGCCTACTGCGAACTATTATTTTATGGCTGTTTCGACCTTCGTGATAGCCCTGGCCGGCACCTGGGTCACCCGGTCTATCGTCGAACCCCGACTGGGAAAATATACCAGCAGCGAGGCAAGGGAGGAGATCACCCAATTGTCGGCCAGTGAAATCAGGGGGTTGAAATGGACGGGGGTCACTTTCCTCTTGTTCATGGCGCTCATCGCATGGGGATTAATCCCGGAGAACGGTTTCCTTAGGGGACATGACGGGACGGTGCTGCATTCCCCGGTGCTGAAAGGCTTTATCGCGGTGTTGTTCATCATTGCAGGCGTACTGGGCATTGTGTATGGTTACGTCAGTGGCACATTTAAAAAGCATGACGACGTGATCGCAGGAATGAACAGCAGTTTTAAAAGCCTTGTTTCCTTCCTGGTACTGGTGTTCTTCGCAGCACAGTTCGTGGCCTGGTTCAAGTGGAGCAACCTGGGGCTCCTGATCGCGGTGAAAGGGGCGACCATGCTTCAGACCGCCGATATCGGCCTGATTCCGCTGGTCATTATATTTATCCTCCTTTCAGGATTCATCAACCTGTTCATGGGAAGTGCATCGGCCAAATGGGCCATCATGGGTCCTGTTTTCATCCCCATGTTCATGTTGCTGGGTTATTCACCCGAACTCTCCCAGGCGGTTTTCCGGATCGGCGACAGCATTACCAACGTCATCTCACCTATGATGAGCTTTTTCGCCCTTATTATCGTGTATTACCAGAAATATGAACCCAAAACGGGAATCGGAACCCTGATCGCAACCATGCTGCCCTATTCTGTCACATTTTTTATAGCCTGGACCTTCCTTCTGATCGTATGGATATTGGTCGGGATTCCTTTAGGACCTGAAGCTGGCTTGTACTATCAGAAATAATTTCGATATTTGATCATTGACAATCATTTTGTTATAAAAATTATCACCATGGGAAAAGTAGCTGAAATTAAAACAAAGGAAAATGACGCAAGTGTTGAGGAATTCATCAATTCAGTCAAAGACGAAGAAAAGCGCAGGGACAGTTATGTCTTGCTCAGAATGATGAAGGAAGCCACGGGGGATGATCCGAAAATGTGGGGCAGCTCTATCATAGGATTCGGGAATAAACGATACAAAAGTCCTGCCACCGGTCGGGAAGTAGATTGGTTCAAAATTGGGTTTTCCCCGCGAAAAGGGAATTTTTCATTATACCTGGTCTGTGATGTCGGTCAATTTGCCGGAGATTTTCAAAAGCTGGGCAAGATCAAAACTGGCGTCGGATGCCTCTACGTCAATAAACTGGCTGATATCGACATGGGAGTCCTGAAAGGAATAATCGACACCGCGGCCAGGGACAAATAGAATCAGTGGGGAAAAGGCCGCAGACAGGGTCAGAACAACCTGTCGATCAAATCATCATCAGTCAGATTCGGCAAAGTAACTTTCAGTTTAGGTTCAGCTTTCATCGCCCTTTTAATGGCGAAGATGGCTTCTTCATTGCGGGCCCATCCACGACGGGCGATGCCGTTGTTCACATCCCAGAACAGCATGCTCTTAAGCCTCCTGGAAGCATCGTCGGAACCATCGAGCAGCATGCCGAAACCGCCGTTGATCACTTCGCCCCAGCCGACACCGCCGCCATTGTGCAGCGAAACCCAGGTAGCTCCCCGGAATCCATCGCCGATCACATTCTGAACGGCCATATCTGCCGTAAACTGCGACCCGTCGTAAATATTGGAGGTTTCGCGGAACGGCGAATCGGTTCCGGATACATCGTGGTGGTCCCTGCCGAGCACTACCGGGCCGGAAATCAAGCCTGTGCGAATAGCCCGGTTAAATGCCTCCGCAATACGGATCCTCCCGTCAGCGTCAGCGTAGAGGATCCGTGCCTGGGAACCGACCACCAGCTTGTTTTGTTCGGCCTGGCGGATCCAGAGGAGGTTGTCCATCATCTGCTGGCTGATCTCAGCCGGAGATTGAGATGCCAATTCCTCCAGGACATCCCCGGCGATTTTATCGGTCATCCGCAGATCATCCGGTTTGCCGGAGGTGCAAACCCAACGGAAAGGCCCAAATCCGTAATCGAAGCACATCGGGCCCATGATATCCTGCACATACGATTGATAACGGAATGTCCCATCGGGTTTAAAAATATCGGCTCCCGCCCTGCCGGCTTCCAGCAGGAAAGCATTCCCGTAGTCCCAGAAATACATGCCTCTCTTCGCTACGGCGTTGATGGCATTCACGTGCCGGACCAGGGATGCCCTGACATGTCGCTTGAATTCCTCCGGTTTTTCTGCCATCATCCGGTTGGACTCTTCGAAAGTCAAACCAGCCGGGTAATAACCGCCCGACCAGGGGTTATGTAATGAAGTCTGGTCAGAGCCCAATTCAATAAAAATATCTTCTTTGACGAATTTCTCCCAGAGGTCAACGATATTTCCCTCATAGGCCAGCGAAACGGCTTCCTTTGCTGCACGGGCATCAGCCATCCTCTGAAGCAGGCTGTCGAGGTCCCTGTACACCTCATCCACCCAGCCCTGGGAATGCCTTTTTTCGACTGCTTTCGGGTTGATCTCCGCGATAACACCGACTGCCCCGGCAATGACCGCCGCTTTTGCCTGGGCGCCCGACATACCACCCAGTCCGGAGGTGATAAACACCTTTCCGGCCAGGCTACCACCGGACGGGTCGAGCATCCTGCCGGCGTTCAGCACGGTAATCGTCGTGCCGTGGACAATCCCCTGCGGACCGATGTACATGTAAGAGCCGGCCGTCATCTGGCCGTATTGTGTGACTCCCAGCGCATTGAACCTTTCCCAGTGGTCCTGGCTGGAGTAATTGGGAATGACCAACCCGTTGGTCACCACTGCCCGAGGGGCATCTTTGTGCGATGGGAAAAGCCCCATGGGATGACCCGAATACATAGCCAGGGTTTGCTCATCGGTCATCTCTGCCAGGTATTTCATCGTCAGCAGGTACTGGGCCCAGTTCTGGAACACCGCGCCATTGCCGCCGTATGTGATCAGTTCGTGCGGATGCTGGGCCACTGCCGGATCGAGGTTATTCTGGACCATCAGCATGATAGCGGCAGCCTGTTGGGATTTGCAGGGATATTCCCCTATCGGCCTCGCATACATCGGATAATCAGGCCGGAAACGATACATGTAGATCCGGCCGTACTTTTCCAACTCCCCGGCGAACTCTGCGGCCAGCATGGGATGATGTTTCGGATCGAAGTACCTCAGGGCATTCCGGAGGGCCAGCTTCTTTTCAGCCTGCGAAAGGATATCCTTCCGTTTAGGTGCGTGGCTGACATTTATATCATAGGGTTTTGGCTCCGGTACAACATCCGGTATTCCCTGAAGGATCTGCTGCTGAAAATCATTCATGAAAAATGCATTATTTGATCACGACTACCAGAAAACGGGATGATTTCCAGAATTCATCCGGATCAATTATTTCGAGTCCAAGGAATTGATCATCTTCCATGATGAACTGATAGGATCCGGCAGGATGAACCGTGGCTAATTCAGCCTTCTTGGTTTCAAAACTAATTTTGGAAAGGTTCCGGATATCCCCGGTCGTGAAATAATCCAGGTTGATCATATCATTCATCTTCGTATCACCGCTGAACAGCCCGCCGGACTTGTCGATGATCTCGTTATCCATCAGATCTTTCCTCGTACCGACCACATACCACACCGTATTCATCTCTCCGATGATAAGGTCCTGTTGATTGATGACTTTGGATTTTTCCGCATTGGATTCCTGCAAAGTGTCGACCGTTGCATTGAGCTGATCGATCTGAAAATTAAGTCTGACCAATTGCTCCTTCAGGTCAGCGATTTCTTTTTCCTTGGCTTCGAGTCGTTCGGTCAATGTCCTTATATTCTCCTGTAAAGCCGCCACTTTTACATCGGATTTCTTGAGCTGGTCCTTCAGTTGAGCGATCCGCTTTTTATTCTCTTCTATGATGTTGTTGATCATGATGATCTCTTCGAGGATCTTATCCCTGACATCCATATCGGACCTCAGTTCAGACGGAGGGACATCCGTGATGAGCTTTTCCTTTATCGTAATCTCCGCCAGGTTCTTCTCTATCGTATTCATAGAGATAAATAACTCATTCAGAAGCGAATCCTTTCTCTCATATTCCCTTTCGAGCCTGGTTTTCTCAGTCTGCAGATCCAGAATCTGCTGGTCTTTTTTCTGAGTGCACCCGGAAAGTATGGCCAGGATAATAAAGCCGGACGCTGCAAAGGTGATCAAATGTCGTTTCATGTGTTTAAATGCTTTAACTACTTCAAAATAACTCGTTTGTACGGAAAATATTGCCAATAATCCGGTAAAGTTACGGAAAAATAGGGTAAGTATAACAGGCGATTACGATGAAGGGAAATGACAGGGATTGGTATCGTCAGTCTTCCTGGAAGCGCTCGTGCGTATTTTTGAGTATATGATAGAGGAATTCGCGGGCGCGGAAAAGTTGTGCCTTGATCGTTCCGACCGGCATTTCAAGCTGCTGCGATATTTCTTCATAAGATAATTCCTGGTAATATCTCAATTCTATCAGCCGGCGGTAATGAGGTTTAAGACGGTCCACTACTTCCCGTAGCGCTTCAATTTTTTGCTGGCGGATAATATCCTCCTCGGGTGTCCTCGAAGGAGAATGAATGATATCAGCCAGGTCATCCGTTCCCTCTTCTTTATCGCCATTATCTAAAGAAATCGCTTCATTCATCTTCTTTTTCCTGAGAAAATCGATGCAATTGTTGGAGGCAATTTTAAAGAGCCATGTACTGAAGGCAAAGTCGGGCGTATACTGCCTGAGATTCCGGAAGGCCTTGCCAAACGCTTCTATGGTCAGGTCGTCGGCATCCTGTGGGTTATTTGTCATCTTCAGCATCATGAAGTACAGTGAATCCCGGTAGTTGCTCATCAGTTCCGAATAAGCCATCTGTTCGCCCCGGTCAAGAGCCGCTCTAACCAGCTGATAATCCCGCTGAGCCTTTTCGGTAAGTTTCAGGTTTATTTCCATCTCTCCTGTTTATAAAGAATATTAGAGAAATAGATAAAAGGGATCAGCGCAAGGAGGAAGATCTCGAGCACGGGTGACAGTACCGCAAGGTCATTCTCCTTCATTTTATTGGTACACATGGCAAGGATAACCCAATGACTGATGAAAAATACCGAAAACGCGGCCAGTGCAATGATCCAGTTGTATTGAAGGATCATCAGGGCAATGAAGGACAGGTATAAAAGCAGTTTGGAAAGATATCCCAGGGCCAGGAGGAACTTGAATCTGGAGCGGTATAGCCGGGCGGTTGAATAATGCCTTCTTTTTTGAAATATCCATTGGATCAGGGAGGTCTTAGCGGTGGAAACCGTATGGCTATCCGGTGAAACGGCAATCCGGGTGTTCCGTTTATTGGCTACCCGGTTGATAAACAAATCGTCATCGCCCGATTTCAGCTTATAATGTGAAGTAAAGCCTTTCGCCCTGTAAAAAAGCTCCCTTTTGTAGGAAAGGTTCCTTCCCACGCCCATATATGGTTTTCCGCTAAGCGCAAAAGACAGGTACTGCATCGCAACCAGGAACGAATCATACCGGATCAGCTGGTTCAGGAATCCGACTGTACGTTTGTAAGCACCATAACCCAGCACGATCTCCGTTCCTTGGCGGTAATGCGACTGCATCTGGCGGATCCAGTCCGGACCGGCCGGCCTGCAATCAGCATCGGTGAGCAGTAAGATCTCATTTTTGGCCGATTTGATGCCAAGCGCGAGCGGAAACTTCTTTCCCGTGAAAAAATTCAGGTTCCGCTCGAGGTCGAAAATCTTAAGATGCGGATATTTCCTGGCAAAAGAATTTAAAAGTTCGATGCTGTCGTCATCCGATGCATCATTCACCACGATCACTTCATAATCGGGATAATCCTGTTCAAGGACTGAAGGCAGATTCTTCAGCAGGTTCTGATATTCATTTTTCGCACAGATAATGACCGTGACCGGTTTATCTGTGCTGTCAGCAGGCGGCTCCTTGTAGAATGCAAGCCGGCTGTACAATGTCCAGTAGTAGATCATCTGGATGATCCATACAACGCCGAACAAAACGAACACCGCGAAAGGCAGTATTTGAAGGATGGTTGTTTCTGTTGGAAACTCAAACATAGTCCAAACAAAATTATTCAATCCCCAAGGAATTAAAATTATCTTTGGGCAATATTTATTAACAATGGAATTTTCCATCCAAGGGACTGATATTCAATCATATGCTCGTGCTGGCTCACTAAATACTTCACATGGTGAAATACCCACCCCTATATTTATGCCGGTGGGTACGGCAGGAACCGTTAAAGCAGTTCATTTCAACGATTTGCGGGAAATTGCAGATGCCCGGATCATACTGGGGAACACGTACCATCTTTACCTGAGACCCGGCCTTGATATTCTGGAGAAGGCAGGGGGCTTGCATGCATTCAATGGCTGGGACAGGCCAATCCTGACCGATAGCGGGGGCTACCAGGTCTATTCCCTCGCCGACAGCAGGAAATTATCCGAGGAAGGTGTAACATTCCAGTCGCACATAGACGGTTCCCGGCATGTATTTACGCCCGAAAACGTCATTGATATACAGCGATCGATTGGTGGCGATATCATCATGGCTTTCGACGAATGCCCTCCCTATCCCGGCACAAAAGAATATGTGGAGCAGTCCATGCATCTCACACACAGGTGGCTCGACCGATGTTTCAGGCAAATGGAGGTAACTGAACCGAAATACGGTCATGAGCAGGCTCTCTTTCCCATTGTGCAGGGAGGTACATTCCGTGATCTGAGGATCATGTCGGCGGAATACATCTCATCCAAAGAAGCTGCGGGCAATGCGATCGGAGGATTATCCGTGGGGGAACCTGAAGATGAAATGTACGAAATGACCGAACTGGTGTGCGGAATATTACCTGCCGACAGGCCCAGGTATTTGATGGGAGTCGGCACCCCGGTCAATATTTTGCACAGTATTGCAGCAGGAATCGACATGTTCGACTGCGTCATGCCGACGCGCAACGGCCGGAATGGCATGATCTTTACCCGGGACGGAATCATCAACATCAAGAACGAGAAATGGAAGGATGATTTCTCGGTGCTGGATGACCTGGATATTATGCCACAGGGATCTTCCTGCTCAAAAGCCTTTCTCAGGCACCTCATCATTTCTGGTGAAATACTGGGTGCCATGCTGGCAAGCCTTCACAACCTGGCATTTTACCTGTGGCTGGTCAGGCAAGCCAGGGAAAAGATCCTGGCCGGGGAATTCAGTCCCTGGAAAGACCGTATGGTGAAGCAATTATCACGCAGGCTCTGACAATTTTTCTACATTTGCGGCGTAATTAGTAAAAACTGCCCTTGAAAACGGTCGATATCTATATCATCAGGAAATTCCTGGGTACTTTTTTCTATGCCATCTCACTGCTCATCCTCGTAGTCATTATTTTCGACATCTCTGAAAACATCGACGAATTCATAGAAAAAAAAGCACCGCTGAATGCCATTATCTTCGATTATTACCTGAATTTCATCCCTTACTTTGTCAATCTGTTCAGTTACCTTTTCACGTTCATCTCAGTTATTTATTTCACTTCCAGGATGGCGGCAAATACGGAAATTATAGCCATCCTGAGCAGCGGCATCAGTTTCTGGCAATTGCTCCGGCCCTATTTTATTTCAGCTGTTATCCTGGCTACTATATCCTTCTATCTGGCCAATTTCCTCATTCCATACACCAGCCAGCAAAGGAGGAATTTCACTGACAGTTATATCGCAAAACTTTCAAAAAATAAAGACGAACACATCCACCTGCAGATCAGCCCCGGAACTTTCATTTATATGGAAAGCTTTAACATGAAAACCAATAATGGATACCGGTTTACGGCAGAAAAATATGAAGATACCCGGATGGTTTATAAAATGAATGCCGAACGGATCATCTGGGATAGCTTGTCGGGGCGGTGGAAAATCGAGAATTTCACCGAGAGGATTATCAAAGATTCCATGGAACTCATCCGGAAAGGCTCCAAACTGGATACGGTCCTGAATCTGAAGCCAAATGAGCTGTTTATCAAAAAGGAATATTATGAGGAAATGACTTTTTCGGTTTTAAATGATTTTATACGGCAGGAAGAATTAAAGGGTGCCCCGGATGTGGTATTTTACAAGATGGAAAAGCATAATCGCCTGGCGTCCCCGTTTGCCACACTCGTCATGACACTTATAGGGGTGTCCTTATCCAGCCGCAAGATTCGGGGAGGGATCGGGATGCACCTGGGATTAGGCATATTATTGACCTTTACATACATATTATTCATGCGGGTAACAACGGTTTTCGCCACCTACGGCAACCTTCCTCCCCCGATAGCTGCCTGGGTTCCCAATATCGTTTTTTTCTTCATCGGCCTGTACCTTCTTAAAAAGGCCCCTAAATAAAATCCAGCACCCCTATTCCAATCGGTTTCACGCTGCTTTTTCCAATGCAGTTTACAAATATTAATTCAACTGCACTGCCGGTTTTGACTCTAAAATTGTATTTTTGAGTGATCAATTATCCGATATAGGGATCCCGCTATGGCACTGATCAATTCAGTCATATCCTGGTTTATCAAGAAAAGGATTCACCAGATCGAACTCTTCATGAAGTACCCTCATGAGGTTCAATCGGAATGGTTCAAAAAATTGATCCAGGCCGCCAGGGATACAGAATGGGGTATGAAGCACGGATATGGCAGCATCAGCAGTCAGGCGGAATTTAAAGAACGAGTTCCGCTGAACACTTATGAAACCATGAAGCCTTTTATTGATGAAATCCGGCTTGGAAAACAAAATATACTCTGGCCAACAGAGATCAAATGGTTTGCCAAATCGTCCGGCACCACAAGCGATAAAAGCAAATTCATCCCGGTAAGCCAGGAAGCCCTTTCAGAATGTCATTACAAAGGTGGCCAGGATATGCTTTCCCTTTACTGCAATAATTTCCCGAATACGGCTTTGTTCGACGGACGGGCATTGGCCATGGGAGGAAGCCATAAAATAAACGAATTCAGCACGGCATCGATCATTGAAGGGGACCTTTCGGCCATCATCATCCAAAACCTCCCCTACTGGGCAGAATTTATCCGGGTTCCGAAAAGAAGCACGGCCCTGATGGATAACTGGGAGGAGAAAATTGAGAAGATGGCGGCTGAAACAATTCCTCACGATGTGACCAGCCTGTCGGGCGTGCCTTCCTGGATGCTGCTGTTGCTGAAGCACATCCTGGATAAGACCGGCAAGACCAATATCCATGAGGTTTGGCCGAACCTGGAAGTCTATTTCCACGGTGGCGTGAATTTCAGGCCGTATAAAGAGCAATACGAAGCGATTACCTTGCCGGGTAAGATGAGTTACTTGGAAACATACAATGCTTCCGAAGGATTTTTCGGCATCCAGGATCGTTCGGATTCACAGGATATGCTCCTTATGCTCGATTATGGGATCTATTATGAATTCATCCCCCTGGGAGAAATTGAAAACGAATATCCTTCAACCCTCGGGTTGGATGAAGTGGATATGGAAACGAATTACGCACTGGTAATCTCAACTAACGGCGGCCTGTGGAGATATATCATCGGGGACACGATCCGCTTCACCTCCCTGAATCCCTTCCGCATCCAGATCACCGGCAGGACAAAAAATTTCATCAATGCTGTCGGTGAAGAAGTGATCATCGACAATGCGGAAAAAGCCCTGGCTATAGCGTGTAAGAAATGCCATGCCATTGTGAACGAGTATACCGCGGCCCCCCTCTTTTTCAAAGATAAAACCCGGATCGCCCATGAATGGCTGATCGAATTTGAAAAGGAACCGCACGACCTTGAATATTTCACGGAAACCCTTGACAATGCACTGAAAGCACTCAATTCAGATTACGAAGCCAAAAGATTTCACGATATGATACTGGGTCCGCCCATTGTCCGTAACATACCTCCTTCAACGTTTTATAACTGGCTGAAGATCAAGGGTAAACTTGGGGGTCAAAATAAAGTGCCAAGATTGTCCAATAACCGTATTTACGTCGAAGAAATCATTAAACTTGCAAACCAGAATCCTGAAACCAGAAATTAGAAACCTAAGTCATTTATGCATATAGCTATCGCCGGTAATATCGGGGCAGGGAAGACCACTCTGACGGAACTTTTGGCCAAACATTTCGGTTGGGAGCCCCATTTCGAAGATGTGGAATCCAATCCATATCTCAACAGTTTTTACGAAGACATGCAGCGATGGTCATTTAACCTGCAGATCTATTTTCTGGCCAGTCGGTTCCGACAGATCGTCAACATTCACGCCAGTGGCAAGAATGTCATTCAGGACAGAACAATTTATGAGGATGCCTATATTTTCGCACCTAACCTCCATTCCATGAACCTGATGGAAACTAGGGATTTCGAGAATTACAGCGCATTGTTCGAATTGATCAGTTCCATGATCAAGCCGCCGGACCTTCTGATCTATCTCCGGTCGACCGTACCGAACCTGGTCAAGCAAATACAAAGAAGGGGAAGGGTTTATGAAGAATCGATCCGTCTGGATTACCTGAAAAGCCTGAATGAACGCTATGAAAACTGGATCTCCAGGTACAAAGGAGGCAAATTATTGATAATCAATGTGGATGATGTGAATTTCGCCGACAATCCACAGGATCTGGGCTTAGTCATTGAAAAAATACAGGCCGAAATCCATGGTTTATTCTGATCCGGGGCAGTACCGTTTCCTGGGCATAATCCCGGCCCGTTACGCTTCTACCAGGTTCCCGGGAAAACCGCTGGTTGACATCAACGGTAGGTCGATGATCCTTCGCGTTTACGATCAGGCCAGACTTTCAGGCGTATTTCAGGATATTATAGTAGCAACTGATGACAACAGGATACTGGAACGCGTGGTTGCCGAAGGCTATAACGCCGTGATGACTTCGACCGGTCACCACAGTGGCACGGACCGGTGCCTGGAAGCTCATGACATTTACAGCAATGAGCAAGGCAGTTCGTTCGACTTCATCATCAATATCCAGGGAGATGAACCGTTCCTTCCCCCGGAAAACATACTCCAGGTAGCTGGTCTGCTGAAAACCGGAGAAGTGGAAATAGCCTCGCTCATTAAAAAAATCCAAAACCGTGAGGATATTTTCAATCCGAATGTGGTTAAAGCCGTATTTAATTCGGAATTTCAGGCCATGTACTTCAGCCGGGCACCGGTCCCCTATCTCCGGGAAACCAGTGAGACCCAATGGGGCATCAAAAGGGCGCACTTCAAACACATCGGGATATATGGTTATAAAACCGGGGTCCTTCGCGAGATTTGCCAACTGCCGGTCGGAAGGCTGGAACAGCTTGAATCCCTGGAACAGTTGCGATGGCTGGAAGCCGGTTTCAGGATGCAGCTCGGAATTACTGAACTCGAGAGTATTTCCATTGACACCCCGGAGGATTTGTTAAAAATTACTAACACGCTGTAGGGATCCTGGCCTGTTTTTATTAATTTCGTCATTTATTAGCAGACCCAGCCTTATGCGCCCCATTGAATATTACCTGAAAGAGTTATTACTTGATTATGACTGCGTTACAATAACCGGCCTGGGCGGTTTCCTGACTCAGTCACGGTCCGCCAGGCTGTACCGTGACCGGCGCCGGATCTATCCCCCTTCCCGTATCGTGCATTTCAATTCTCTCCTTGTCCATGATGATGGCCTGCTTGCCTCCAGGGTCTCCAGGGAAGAATCAATAGATTACAGGCTGGCAGTCAAAAGGATCGAAGAATTCGTTTTCCTGACCAGGCAGAACCTGCATGCCGGGCAAACCGTTCAACTGGATGGCATTGGCTTCTTAACACTCAATCCGGAAGGGAATATTATGTTTCAGTCTTTTCCGGAAATGAGCTTCGACGCAGAATCATTTGGCCTGGAAAGCATTTACGTTCACTCGTTTACCTCAAGGAACCAGGCTGAAAACATCCATGGTAAAAAGGTTGACAGAAAACCGCGCGCACAAAAAACGGCCACTCCCGCTCATGTGAAATGGACCTTGGCTGTCTCATTACCGGTCATCGCATTCCTGCTTTATGGGATCATCTTCCCCGGAAATTATCAGGTACTTTACCGGAATTATTCATCCGTTATCCTGGATGTGTTAAGGCTCCCTGACCATGGAAGTACCGCCACGATTCAATTCGAGAATGCAGATCCTGCCGAACACATGGAAAAAGAAGAAGAAACTCCGGATGAACGCAGCATCGACCCCGAACCTCCCCTTCTGGTTGCTGAACATGGTGACGACATGAAATCCATCCCCGGGACCTCCATTGTTCCGGACCACAGGTATTTCATTATCGGCGGATGTTTCTTGAATCATGACAATGCCAGGAAATTCCTGGATGATTTAAAAATCCGCGGGTTTGATGCCGGGGAGGCCGGGACCAATCAGCGCGGACAACTTCGCATCAGTTATAAGAGTTTTAGCGACCGGCAGGAAGCAATTGTTTACCTGGAAGAGATCAAAGCAAAGGAAAATCCCGCAGCCTGGCTGCTCAAATACTGATCGCCGGCTCATCCCCCCTATTACCGTGGCAAAGAAAAAACTTCTTCACTTCGCGGAAAACCGCAATTTCAGCCACCTGTTTCAGCAATCCTACGCGGAACTTATGGCAGGATTTGCGCTTAAAGGCAAATGGAGAAAGGATTATTTCAGGAATGACAACCCTTTAATAATAGAACTGGGTTGCGGCAAAGGGGAATATACGGTAAACCTGTCGCTGGCTTATCCGGACAGGAATTTCATCGGCATCGATATCAAGGGGGCAAGACTCTGGAAAGGCTGCAAAATGGTGGAAGAATTAAATCTGGCCAATGCAGCCTTTATCCGCAGCAGGATCGAGTTGATCGAACATTTCTTCTCCGGAAGTGAAATAGACGAGATCTGGCTTACCTTTCCCGATCCACATGAGAATAACCGCAGGGCCCACAAGCGCCTGACCTCTCCCCAATTCCTTGAAAGGTACAGGAAGATTCTCGCGCCCAACGGGATCATTCACCTGAAAACAGACAGTCCCGGTTTGTTTTTATCCACCATCCAGGTGATAAATGAATTCAAACATGAATTAATATTTCTTTCGGAAGATATATACCGGAGTTCTCTGACAACGGAAGCCACTGCGATTCAGACGTTTTATGAAGAGAAATTCCGCCAGGAAGGCATACCGATCAAGTACCTGGAATTCAGACTGAACCATGGCTAATGAATCATTTTTTGAGAAAGTGTATGAAGTGGCCCGGCAGGTTCCTTATGGCCGGGTCACCTCATATGGCGCTATTGCGCGGTACCTGGGCACCGGCCTTTCAGCCCGCATGGTGGGCTGGGCAATGAACAAATGTCATGTCCATTCCCATCCCGTGCCGGCCCACCGGGTTGTAAACCGGAACGGCATGCTGACGGGAAAACACCATTTCGGAGGTTCGGAGGTCATGCAGCAATTGCTTGAAAGCGAAGGTATCATCGTTATTGATGACAAAATACGCGATTTTGACAGGCTTTTCTGGGATCCCGGGAAAGAATTGTGACGACTCCCGTAACAATTGTTACAATCGGGTTGGGTTTTTATACCTAATTTTGGTCCTGAAAAATTTATGATAAACAGATGAATGAAAAAGAGAACTTGGTGATCGAGGCGTTGAAAGATGTATTGTACTTCCCTAAAGGCGATCATGTCATTTCCCTCAATATGGTCCGCAATCTGAAAATTGACGGACATTCGATCAGTTTTTCAATTGTACTGCCCAAGCAGGACGAAAAAAGCCAGGCGGCATTGGTCAAGCTTTCAGAAAATGCCATTAAAAATAAGGTCGATCCGGAAGCGGTTATAAATATCGAATTCTCTGTCGATTATCCCTCCCTTAAAAATGTCAGGCACATCATTGCCATTGGTTCCGGAAAAGGGGGCGTAGGAAAATCAACCGTAGCCGCCAACCTGGCAGTTGCACTGCACAAGCAGGGCAATCGCGTTGCCATACTGGATGCAGATATCTATGGCCCCTCGATACCCATCATGTTCGACGTGGCTGACCAAAAACCCATGCTCGACCCGGACCTGGAAGACGGTAAAATCGTTCCAGTTGAAAATTACGGCATAAAGATCCAATCCATCGGGTTTTTCGTAGATCCGCAACAGGCCCTGATATGGCGTGGGCCTATGGCTTCGCAGGCGTTGAACCAGTTGCTCAACGACACGCACTGGGGTGACCTGGATTACCTGGTCATCGATCTGCCCCCCGGAACCGGTGACATCCACCTGACACTGGTGCAACAATATCCACTGGATGGAATTGCCATCGTATCGACACCGCAGAAAGTCGCCCTGGCTGATGCCCAGAAAGCATTCAGCATGTTCAACCAGGAAAAAATAAGGGTCCGGATACTGGGGCTTATCGAAAACATGTCGTATTTCACCCCGTCCGAACTTCCTGATAATAAGTACTATTTGTTCGGAAAACAAGGCGGCAGAAAGCTGGCGGATAATGCCCGAGTGAACCTTCTGGCTGAAATACCCTTGGTCCAAAGCATCTGCGAGTCGGGGGATAATGGCAAACCAATTGTCCTCGACGAAAACTCTCCTGTTTACAGAGCATTTATTAACTTGGCCGTCAATATACAGGCGCTGGTTGAAAAATGATAAGACAGATGCTGGAAACCGGAACAGATTAGAATACGATTTACAAATACAATTTAATTTTTGAATGATGGAAGAGGCTAAACATGCCGAACTTGAAAAAAAAGTACAGAATGTACTGGATCAAATCCGTCCCTATTTGCAGGCAGACGGTGGGGATATCAAATTTGTAGGCCTGACGGAAGAAAACATTCTCAATGTTGAACTCATGGGCGCATGCGGATCGTGCCCATACAGTATCATCACTTTAAAAAACGGGGTGGAAACTGCAATTAAGAAAGCAATTCCCGATATTAAAGCCGTGGAAGCCATTAATATGTAATTCAAATAGCCAGGTACCTGGCTACAATGGGCATCCTTCGTCCCATACCGAATGCTTTGGGAGAAACCCTGAGAATCGGCGGGGTTTGATATCGTTTGTATTCATTCGTATTGACCATCCAGAGAATCCGGTTAACCATCGTTTCATCATATCCCTGGTCGACCAGGTCCCTGGGGCCTTTTCTCAGTTCAATGTACTGGTATAGGATCTCATCCAGTATGCCATACTCCGGAAGGGAATCGCTGTCCTTCTGACCGTGCCTCAATTCAGCCGATGGGGGTTTTATGATAGTATTCAAAGGAATGACCTCCCCCGCCTTATTGATATGATCCGCCAGATCAAAAACCTGTGTCTTGTAAACATCTCCCAGCACCGACAAACCGCCGTTCATATCCCCGTATAGGGTTCCGTAACCAACGGCCGCTTCGCTCTTATTGGATGTATTCAGCAGGATGTGCCCGAATTTATTGGATAATGCCATCAGGATGATACCCCGTATCCGGGCCTGCATGTTCTCTTCCGTGACATTGAAAGGCAATCCGTCGAACCAGGGTTTAAGGGATTCCTCCAGGGTTTCATAGGCAGGATTGATCGGGATGATGTCATACCGGCATCCCACATTTTCGGCAAGATCAATGGCGTCTTTCAAGGAATGTTCGGTAGAGAATGCCGAGGGCATCAGGATAGGCCAGACATGATCGTTTCCCAGCGCCCTGGCTGCCAGTACCAGTGTGACCGCCGAATCGATCCCGCCTGATAGACCGAGGATTGCCCTGTCAAATCCAAGCTTTTCAAAATAATCCCGGATTCCCATTATCAGGGCGTCATGGATAAGTTCCATGCGCCCTGCCGGCATTTGTGCTTTAACTGCTTCAGCCTTGTTACCTTCGATCTGTTCCAGTTCAATAACGGCAAAGTCCTCTTCAAAATACTTCAGTTCCCTGGCAATCTCTCCCTTGCTGTTTATAACAAGGGAACCCCCATCGAAAAGTAATTCCGTCTGGGCCCCGACATGGTTGACATAGAATAACGGAACCTGATATTTTGAACTGTTGTTTCGCAGGACTTCTTTCCTGATAATGGCCTGGTCATAGTGAAATGGTGAGGCGGCAATATTTATGATGAAATCCGGTTTGCCCTTTATAAGTTCATCCATAGGATTGACCACGTAAAGGGGATTGGAGCCGATATCCCAGAGGTCCTCGCAAACGGTTAACGCTATCTTCCTGCCTTTGAATTCCAACAGGTCGAATTTCCGGCCTGCCTCAAAATACCGGTACTCGTCAAATACATCGTAATTGGGCAGCAGGGCTTTATAATATTGAAATTTAATGCTGCCGTTGTAGAGGAACAGGGCCGCATTGAACAAATCCTTCCCTTTCAGGTCCGGGTTAACGACAGGACAGCCGATCACGGCAGCTATATCCCTGCAGTCACCGGCAATTTCAAGGGCTGCATCGTGGCAGCGGTTCACAAAATCGGCAAACTCCAGGAAATCCCTGGGCGGATAGCCAGAAATGGCCAGTTCTGCAAATACAACAATATCAGCACCCTGATTTTCAGCATCATGGATTGCTTTCCTGATCTTCCGGGAGTTCTCCTCAAAGTTCCCGATGTGATAATTCAACTGAGCCAGCGCTATTTTCACTAATCATTTATTTTAAAATATGACTCCGGCGCCCAATTCCAGATAGTTATGGAAAGCACGGGGCTGCTCGCCGGGCAAAGCCAGATTTTCAGCATCGATGATATTGTTTATGCCATTGTCATAGGTCAGGTCAATGATGACCGAAGTGGAGCCCTTCAGAACGATTTCGACGCCTCCCCCTATCATCAATGATTCCCGCATCAGGGTCATCTCATCTTTAATATCTTTTGAATTATGATAGTCAATACCTTCATAAGTATAACTGTCCCTTGCACCGGCATCCAGCAGAAAGGCTGTGCCAATACCCAGTTTGCCAAAAATCTTAACTTTTTCCGATATCTCCGATTGCATTTTCAGGCAAAGAGGGATCTGGATATATTTCAGATTATAGGTTCTGGACAAAATCCCAATGGGAAGGGTATCCCCTCCGATTGGAAAAGGAGCGGGATATTCCATTTTGCCCGAATTGAAATTAATGTTAAAGCCGGTCAGGATGGCATAGTTTTCCATCAGGAAGAACTCCGAGATAAACCCCCATGAAAATCCCGGTTTTATCCCGGTGCTTTCATAACCATCCGAATCGGCCTTCATCCAACCCAGGTTCCCACCAACCTTCAATCCGAATAAAATGGGCTTGTATTGACCAATGGCAATTGAAGTGAAAAAAAATAAGCACAGGATCAATAACAATTTGCGCATGATGGCGTTATTCGGGTGACCGTCAAAATTACACTTTATTTGTTTTCCCGAATGGTTCGGATGATGACTTTGAAAAGTTCAATAAATACCTAAATTTGTTACTCTTAATCATCACTGCATGAAGAATTACCTGTTCGCGTTGGCCTTGTTATGGTTTGCTTTCCAGGCCCAGGCTCAGTTCGACCTGGGTGTGAAAGCCGGATATTCGACTTCAAAGCTCTCGACAGATTTTGATAATATAAAAGAGGATATCAGGCATAACTTTCAGTTCGGAGCTTTTGCCCGATTGGGTAAAAGGCTCTATCTTCAACCGGAACTCTACTATGCTTCAAGTGGTGGTTCATTGCAGTTATCAGGCACCGATGAAAAGGAGGAAATAAAGTTTCAGAACCTGTGTATCCCGTTATTGGCAGGTTTTAAGATCATAAACGGGGAAAAATTCAATGTGCGGATCATGGCAGGCCCCTCGGCCAATTTTATACTGTCAAAAAAGTTCAGTGGCGACGAGATCGTCCAGGCAATCGATGGCGCCGATTTTAAAACAACGGCCTGGGGAATGGATATTGGCGCCGGTATGGATTTCCTCTTTCTGGCATTGGATTTAAAATATGAATGGGGCCTGAACGACATTTACACTGCTCCGGTCAATGACCAGACCATGAAAAGCAATGTCTTTATCGTATCACTGGGAATCAAGATATTGTGATCAATGGTCATGGAAATATCCCTCCAGTTGAATAATTTCATCAAATATACCGGCATCCTTACACTGGTTCTTATCATGGCCGGTTGCCAGGAAAGCAGATCGCCGGACCGCAGCATAATACCGGAAAAAGTGACAGTCCATCATTACGGAAGGGATTTATTCTCCCTGGACCCGGTGAATATCGATGTGCCCTTGCGTGCCATGTCAGATGAGTACTCTTTTTTCCTGGGAAACGAAGTGGATACCTTAGAAATACTGCAGATAAGGGATTTTATCATGGACCCCATGAACAGGCAACTGGCTGAAGAATGTACAAAAACATATCCCGATCTTCAATTTCTGGAAAATGAACTGGGGGAATTATTTGCCCGGTGCAAAGCACATCTCCCCGGTTTCTCTAGTCCAACGGTTTACACTTATGTTTCCGGATTATTATATGAAATGCCGGTGCAGTATGTTGACAGTGTTCTCATTATAGGGCTGGACATGTATCTTGGACGGAATTACGAGCCTTACCGCGCTGTCGGGATCCCGATGTTCCTGGCGCGGAGGATGGAGCGCGGAAACATTCTTCCGGAGTGTGCCCGACAGATCACCTATTCCTGGCTGCCTGACGGATTTATTCCCAAAACACTCCTGGATCACATGATTTTGGAAGGGAAGACACTCTATTCACTGGACATCCTTTTACCCGAAACCGAAGACACCCTAAAGATAGGATATACAGGCAGTCAGATGGAATGGTGCGCCGAGAATGAAAAAAACCTCTGGAGGATGCTGATTGACCAGGATTTACTCTTTTCTTCCGATCCTATGGCCTTAAGAAAATTCATACAGGACGGACCTTTCACTGCCGGTATGCCTGAAGGCGCCCCGGCAATGCTGGGTAAGTGGACTGGTTGGCAGATCGTCCGCAGTTATATGAAAAAAAACACGGATCTGTCGTTGCCTGATTTATTGAAGAATACTGATTCGCAAAAGATTCTGTCAGATTCGGGGTACAAGCCGAAAAAATAATTCATTTTTCATCCACGGTAACGGGTATATTTTCAATTTTTCCGGATAAACCATTATCAACTAAAGGTTTCAATTTAAAAATCCGGAATTATGCTTGTCAAAACTTATGGATGTGCCATCTTTGGCATTAACGCCGTTACTATTACGGTTGAGGTCAACATTGAGCAAGGGGTAAACTTCTTCATGGTCGGATTGCCTGACAGTGCCGTCAAGGAGAGCCATCAGCGAATTGAGGCTGCCCTGCGGTATATCGGATACAGGATCCCAGGTAAGAAAATCGTCATCAATATGGCTCCTGCCGATATCAGGAAGGAGGGCTCCTCATACGACCTGACTCTGGCAATTGGTATCCTGGGGGCTTCAGAGCAGATTTCAGCCGCCAGGCTGGGAGAATATATTATTATGGGTGAAATGTCGCTCGACGGTGGTATCCTGCCGATCAAAGGAGCTCTGCCCATGGCTATCGAAGCCAGGCATAAGGGTTTTAAAGGTGTAGTGCTGCCTTCTGCCAATGCGCGTGAAGCAGCCATTGTGGAAGGACTCGAAGTCCTCGGGATTGACAATGCAAAAGAAATAATCGATTTCTTCAATGACAAGTCTGTTATTGAGCCTGTAAAGGTGAATATCGAACACGAATTCTTCCGGAACCTGAACAATTACGAGTTCGATTTTGCCGATGTGAAAGGGCAGGAAAATATTAAAAGGGCCCTTGAAATCGCCGCTGCAGGGGGACACAATGTCATCCTGATCGGACCTCCGGGATCCGGGAAAACCATGCTGGCCAAGCGGCTGCCTTCTATTTTACCACCTCTCAGCCTGGATGAGGCTTTGGAAACCACAAAGATCCATTCCGTTGCAGGCAAGCTAAGGCGGAATGATGCACTCGTCACCGTAAGGCCCTTCAGGGCGCCGCATCACACCATCTCAGACGCCGGACTGGTCGGCGGAGGATCATTTCCTCAGCCGGGAGAAATCTCCCTCGCTCAAAATGGTGTGCTTTTCCTGGATGAATTACCGGAATTCAAGCGCTCAGTCCTGGAAGTCCTGCGACAACCCATGGAAGAAAGGGTGATCACTATTTCCAGGGCCCGCTTTGCCATCGAATATCCGGCCAATTTCATGCTTGTAGCTGCTATGAATCCTTGCCCGTGCGGGTATTATAACCATCCGCAGCAGGAATGCAGTTGCTCTGCGGGAGTGGTCCAGAAATACCTGAATAGGATATCAGGACCGTTGATGGACAGAATAGACCTTCACGTTGAAGTGGTCCCGGTTCCGTTCAGGGAACTGACAGAATCATCCAGGCCGGAATCCAGCCGTGAAATAAGAGAACGGGTGATAAGGGCAAGGAAGATCCAGGAAGATCGATTCAGGGGAACGAAAGGTATACATTGCAATGCACAGATTCCTGCCAGGAAGCTGCAATCAATCTGTACTGTCAACGAGGAGGGACATTTATTGCTGAAATCCGCGATGGACAGGATCAACCTTTCCGCCAGGGCTTACAACAGGATCATCAAAGTCTCCCGGACAATTGCCGACCTGGATGGTTCGGTTGACATTAAAACCGAACACCTTGCGGAGGCCATCCAATACCGGAGCCTGGACCGTGAAAACTGGGGGACTTGACATCACGGTGGATCCACCTAAATTAACGAAAAATTATTTGATTTCCCTGGAAATAAGGATTATCTTTGTTTTATAAGGAAACAATTTTGCCGTTTTATTGGAGTGTCGTAAATAAATTACGTATATTTAACAGTTTATACATATTGTATTTTCTGCAGAACTTTATATCTTTGCATTTAAATGTGCCATTTACTCTAGAGAAATAATTTAAAATTAACACAATATGAGAAAAACCTACCATTTCCTTTCACGTTGCATTTTAATAGCAATGATTGGAATCATTCCACTGTTATCCATTTCACAGGATACGGTGGGTGAAGATAAAATGACCCGTAAAGAGAAGAGGCAGTTATTTGATAAATATTTGTTTATCAACCTAAATGCCGGGGTTATGTTAAATCACACCGACATTTTTTACAAGAAATTTGCCCCCGCTCTGGAAGAATGGAGATTAGGTTATGGCGGAAAATTCGGATGGCAGTTCCACCCGGTACTGGGTGTGCGCGGCCAGGTATCCGCCGGTAGCCTTTACGGTAAAAGACAACCCACCTGGTGGCTGAATGAAATGGGGTATCCCGGAGAAGTCTGGTACAGAGCAAATCTTTTCGACTATACCTTGCAACTTACCGTTAACTTCAGCAACCTAATCTCAGGATATAACCCTGACAGGTTGGTTGATATCTATGGTATAGGCGGTATCGGGCAGGTGCAGTGGAAGACTGAAGCTTTCGATATGGCAACCGGAACCAGCATCCGCCAGAACGGTTTTGATCCCCCCTCACAGAATCCTGGTGGCCCCGGTACAGAAGATGGTTTCGGGGACCGCACCATGGTTATGGAATGGCCGGCCGGTTTGGGCATTGCCTTCCACCTCAGCCCGAAATTCGAACTCAACCTGGAATCTGAACTGAGATTCGTCGATTCCGATCGTCTGGACAATTTCAAAAATGGCGCCATGCCAATTTACCGGGATATGTATTCTTATACTTCCCTCGGTTTGACCTATAAATTCGTCTCCGGCGACCCGCTCAAGAAAATGACCAAGGAATTCTCCACCGTTGCCTTTAAAGCAGAACCGGATCCGCTGGAAGCCCATGGCGGGAAAGTTCCGATCAAGATCACCGGCACATTCCCGGACGGATATTTCGATTCCAAGGCCGCCATGTGCGTTTCCCCCGTCTTGCAGTGTGAAGATGGCACCGCTATCCAGCTCGACCCGATCCTGCTGAAAGGAACCGATGTCGGTGGTGAAGGTATTGTCATTTCCGAAGATGGCGGATCCTTTACTTATGAAACGGTTGTGGACTACCAGGATTGCATGCGGGCCTCCCAGCTGGTCGTCAATCCGGTTGCTTTCATCCCAAAGGATAATCTTACATCCGAAAGCTGCAAACCCGAAAATATTGAAAAATATAAAAATGTAGTCCTGCCCCAAACCAAAGTAGCTGATGGCGTGATCATCACCCCAACCCGCTTTGCTTTTGCAAATAAAGGCGTTATCATTCCCCATGGATATGAAAGGGAAACCCTCCTTAGCAAAGAGGCTAAGATATTCTTTGAAGTTAATAAATATAACCTCAACATGAATCTGCCCCTCAACAAGCTCGAGGAAAATAAAGCCAAACTGACAGAATTGAAAGACTTCGTTGCCCTTGGATATAAAATCAAGGATGTCAACATCGACGGTTGGGCTTCTCCCGAAGGCGAAGAAACTTTCAACCAGGGACTTTCCGAAAACAGGTCAAAGACCGGCCAGAAATACACGGTCGATATGATCAAAAGTCTTATCAAGGACAAGAAAACCATGCTGACCATCAAGGATGCGGAAAAGGAAGTTAAATACAACCTGGTCCATCATGGTCCGGACTGGAACGGATTCATGACCGCTGTGCAGAATTCTGACCTGAAGGATAAAAATGTAATCCTTAATGTTATCAATTCGGCCGGCACTCCAGCAAAAAAGGAGCAGGAAATCAGGAATATGATCGTGATCTATCCTGAAATTGAAGAGAAAATGCTGGCCAAGCTCAGAAGGGCTGAGATCGTAGTCAATTGCTATGAGCCCAAACGCCCCGACGAAGAAATCTTCGCCCTTGCCCTCTCCAATCCTCGTGATCTGACTGAAAAGGAATTGCTTTATGCCGGCGAAAGTTCCAAAGATCTTCAGAACAAACTCAAGATCTACAAATCGGCCATCGAACTCTTCCCCAACAGTTATAAAGGCTATGCCAATGCCGCTGCAGTCGAACTGGAACTGGGAGACCTGAATGCCGCAAAGGCTCACCTGGAAAAAGCTGCCAGTATGAATGCCAACAGCGGTGAGGTACACAACAACCTGGGAGTGGTCTATGCCCTCGAAGGCAATATGCAAAAAGCTGAAGAACACTTTAATAAAGCAAACCAGCTTGGAACAGATGCCAATTATAACCTTGGAATCATCAACATAACCAAGGGCGAATACCAGAAAGCGCTCACTCAGTTCGGAAGCAAGACCTGCGACTATAATGTTGCCGTGGCCTATATTGCCGCCAAGAACTACCAGTCAGCTGAAAAACAGCTCTCATGCGCGCCGAAAGACGCTCAGACCCATTATCTGATGGCTATTCTCGGAGCACGTACATCGAATACCTCTATGCTGTTCGAAAACCTCGGCAAAGCCATTGAAATGGATCCTGCTTTCAAAGCTGAAGCAAAGCTTGACCGCGAATTTGTCAAGTATTTCAGCGATCCCAACTTTACCAACCTGGTTCAGTAGAAAGATTAATGCAAATAACAAAAAGAGGACTTCTTTCCAGGGGTCCTCTTTTTTTTTATTAAGAGAGAAAGAGATAAGTCAAATGCCGGTCAGACGAAAATCCGGTGGATCCCGGGTGAATAATCCTGTTGCAGATGATCCAGGAAAGCCTGGTATTCTTCCTTATTCATCATAAAATCGACATTGTTTGTATCTACAATCAGGATCCTCATATCCTGCAATGAACGAAAGTGATTCATGTATCCTGATTGGATCTTTTCCAGGTATTCCGGCTGAATGGATAGTTCGTAATTCCTTCCCCGGTTTTTTATATTCGCCTGCAACCGGGGCACATCCAGGTATAGATAAACCATCAGGTCAGGCTTTGGCAGAAAAGCACTGATAATGTGGAATAACCTGGAATACAGGTTGAATTCATCTGCTTTGAGGTTATTCCGGGCAAATATGAGAGATTTGTCAATGAAATAATCGGAAATGGTAAACGATTTAAACAGTTCCTGTGTCGACAACCGGTCTTTTAATTGCTGATAGCGATCAGCCAGAAACGACATTTCCAGCGGAAAAGCATATGTATCAGGATTTTCATAGAATTTGGGAAGAAAAGAATTGTCTTCAAACCGTTCCAGGATAAGTCGTGCATTGAATTCTTCCGCCATCCGTGCAGCCAGGGTGGTCTTACCGGCACCGATATTGCCTTCGATGGCTATATAATTATATTTGAATGTGTTATTCCACATACTGACTATCCGTACTGGACTCATACTTTGCCACTTCTGTCCGGTCCGTGCATTCGGCTTTCAGGAGTCCAAGCGTTTTTTGGAAAACCGGGTGCACAAAAGATTCATTCAATTCACATAGCGGTACCAGGGCAAACATTCGAACCGGGATTCCCGGATGAGGGATATTTAAATGTTCTTCCCGGATGATTTCCTCATTATAAAACAAAATGTCGATGTCGATGGTCCTGGAGGAATAACCTTGTCGACCGTTCGATCTGATACGGCCAAGATCCTTTTCTACAGCAAGGATTTCCCTCAATAAAACCGATGGGGACAGATCCGTCCTGATATAGACCACCTGATTGAGGAAATTAGTATCGGAAGAAAAGCCCCAGGGTTCGGATTCATAAAGGGAGGATGTTTGGATAATGGTCCCAATTCTCACTGAAATCATCTGAACAGCCTTCCGGATGAGACCTTTCCTGTCATCCAGGTTACTCCCTAATAAAAGATAGGCCTTGTTCATTCCAAAAGATCAGACGAATTTCTCGATCAGTTCAACCAAACGAGAGGCATACCCCATTTCGTTGTCGTACCAGGCGACCACTTTGACCAGTTTATTTTTATCGCCAAGGACAGAAGTCAGTCCGGCATCGAAGACCGCAGAGTGTGTATTTCCAATGATATCAACCGAAACAATGGGATCTTCCGTATATTCCAGGATACCCTTAAGCCTTCCTTCAGCGGCTTCCCTGAATTTCTGATTGATCTCCTCGATAGTGGTACAGTGTTTCAGGGTGCAGGTCAGGTCGGTCAGGGAGCCATCGGGGACAGGTACCCGGATCCCTGCTCCACCCAGATTATGGGCCAGGTGAGGGAATATCCGGGTGGCTGCCTTTGCTGCGCCGGTAGTTGTAGGGACGATAGAAGCCGCTGCGGCTCTTGCGCGGCGCAAATCCTTGTGTGGCGCATCCAGCAGGTTCTGATCCCGCGTATAAGAGTGTACGGTAGTGATAAATGCCCTTTCGATTCCCCAATTCTCATCCAGTATCATAATCAGGGGAGCAACATTATTAGTAGTACAGGATGAATTGGAGATGATCACATCATTCCTGTCGATCATATGGTCATTCACCCCGAGTACGATATATCTGACATCTTCGCTTTCTGTCCTGGCCGGAGCCGAGATGATGACTTTTTTAGCCCCTGCCTGGGTGACATGCCGGATGGCATCTTCCCGTTTGATAAACTTACCGGTTGATTCAATTACAATATCGATATCAAGTTTTTTCCAGGGCAGCTTTCCAGGATCTTCCTCTGAAAAAACAAGAATTTTCTGATCATTCACCAGCAGATGATCCCCGTTATGCAGTACGGTGCCGGGGAACCGTCCATGCACCGAATCGTATTTCAGCAAGTGGGCCAGCGTATGCGAATCCGCCAGGTCATTGACGGCCACCACATGCATACGGTCATTTTCCAGGAGCTTCCGCAGTGTTATTCTTCCAATTCTTCCAAAACCATTAACAGCAACCCTTATTACGGACATATCAACAACAAATTAGTGGTGCAAAGATACAGGACTATCCTGAAAAATTGCCATCGTGAAAGTGGAATTAAACCCACATGATCAAAGGCGCCAAATTTTTATTTCAGCAATATTTTGCTGATGAGGACCTGATCATCGCTTACGAACTTGACCATGTAGATGCCTTTTGACTGGTTCAAAAGGTTAATCTGCCCCTTGTATTCTCCATTATCCGGGGAGAGGATCCGTCTGGACAAAACCGGCTTCCCGTGTATATCGCTGATCTCCATATCGACCAGTCCAAACAATCCTTTCCATTCAACCTGCAGCATTCCGGACGTGGGATTCGGGTAAAGAAATACATAAGCCTGATCCGGATTTTCATCCAGTCCGGTGCACTCGGCAAAATCAAAGATAATCCGGACATCATCCGTTGTGGTACACCCATCTGCATTCGTCACTTCGACCGTCAGGTGCTGAATATCGAAACCGATCCCGGTAGTGGCCACAGTAACAGAAGGATCGACCGAACCATTTGACCAATAGTATGTCATACCAGGTACATTTACGTTTAAGGTCACGGAATCATATGGACAGACTGTAAGGTCGGGGCCGAGATCGAAGACGGGTGCGGATGAAATGACCAGCGAAACAGAAGCCGTGGTATAATTAAAGCCGTCGAACACCTGGACGGTATAGGTAGTGCTGGCTGCGGGGGCGACAATCGGATCGCTCAGGGTAGAGGTAAATCCGGGTGGGTCGGCCGTCCAGTAATATTCATAAACGGGGTTTCCACCACTCGGAAGGGCATGCAACTGGGTTGAACCTCCTTCGCAGAGCAACGGGTCGGTGATTTCTGCTGTCACGGCAAGGGGACCTCCTGCGATCACCACCGTCACCAGGTCTTCTTCCTCGCAAACACAACCGGTTGTCAGATCGGTCACAGTCAGCCTGAAAAGTGTCGTTTCATAAAGTTTCAGGGTGATAGGATTCTGGGTGAAAGCGTTGACCAGTTTATCGGCTGGTTCCCATGACCAGCTATAATTTCCCGAACCTCCCGATCCCGATCCTGAGAGAACAGTGCTGGTGCCATGCCATATGGTATCGTTATCCCCGGCATCCGGCACGGGTAATTCGTGAACCAATACAGTGGTGCTTCCTGTTGCGATATTGTATCCATCATCTACCTGTAAAAAATATGTCGTAGTAACATCAGGCTGGACTACCGGATTCTGCAGGTTTGAATTAAAACCGGGGGGATCGGAGGTCCACTGGTAGGAATAATTTTCAGAACCACCGGAAGCGTAAGCGAACAAATGAGCTGTTTCACCGGGGCAAACAGAGCTGGGTAAAGCCATTGGGCCAACATTGAGGGGTCCCCCGGTCACGGATAAGATCATCTGATCCATATCCTGGCATCCCCCGGCAAGATCGGTCACTAAAAGGGTAAAAAGGGTGGTGGATTCCATCAGGATCGTCGTGGGTTCAGGTACAGTTGGATCCACAAGTTTATCGGCCGGGGTCCAGCTATAGGTGTAATCTCCGGAACCCATGCTGGCAGAACCTTGCAGGGTGGTATTAGTCCCGTAAGGAATGCTCAGGTCAGGACCTGCATTTGACTTGGGTCCGTTTACGATAACCTTGATACTGTCCATGACAGTCGAATCACACAAAGCCGAAACTGAAACATAATAGGTTGTTGTAATAGGCGGGCTCACCGTGATATAGGAAGTTGTATCCCCGGTGCTCCACTGGATATGATAAGGTCCGAAACCAATGATATTCTTGATCCCGATGTTCGCCGGAGTGGCGCAATTGATCATGGTATCCGGTGTTGTCTGCAGGGCAAGCTTGTAATCATTCAGAGTAAGCTTGACTGTATCCAGGTCAATACCGCATAACGATGAATTATAAATGAGGTGAATATTTTCGAACCATTCAGCCACGCCATCAGGAATGGTGATAATGTCAATGGAGACCTGGCTGTATCCCTGTGGGAAAAGAATGGAATCGGGGATCTCTTCATAGTCTACCCCGTTGACAGCTGTTCCTGCGATGGTGATCGGAAGATAAAAGTCATCATCCGGCTGGACCGAAAGGGTAAAAGTGACTTCTGCATTGTTGCAACCTTCGATCAGTGCTTCATCGGGATCGGTGGTATACTGGATTTCGTTTTCGATGCCGACGCTGCTGAAACTGTTTGCTTCCAGGAATACCCCTGAATCATAGATGTCATCCCCGCCATCACCAATGGCCAGTTTAATGTGATAGGTCTCACAGGGTATGACATTTGACCAGGCTGTCAGAACTGTTGTAAAAGCATCGTATTCTGTAAATCCCTGATTATTACTGACAAAGAACTGGCAATTCTCACAAGAGGTGGCACAGTTATATGGATTTCCGCAGTTTACCGTGTTGATTGTAACGGGTATGGTTGTTAACGGGATCAGGGCTATGTTTTTACTATTGTTGGAAAAGGGTCCGGTAATGCCGGGACCGCTGATAAAGAATCCAAAAGCATCATTTACCCCGGCGTTCACGTATTCATGGTACTCCTCAGATGCAAAAACATACCTGAACGAGACCACGGTGGATTGCGGCACGAAGTCAAACTCCAGGATGCAGGCATCAAACGTGTTGACTCCTGAAATAGCATTCAGATCAGGATCTCCGGGAAGACCGTTTCCCTGGCCATCCGAGCCGCTGGTGTTCGGGCCGAGGGCAATGTTGATATTCCCAGAGGTCAGAATTACCCCATCCCTTACGCCGATATTTCCCGGGCCTCCCCAGAATTGACCTCTGGCGATGTTTGCACCCGTATAGGTCACATTGCTCGTCACGACCCCCCCGCCAATGAGCACCTGCTGGACCAGTTGTTCCGGAGTAAGTGTATTACTGACATGGAGCGTGTCGGCTTTCAGATAAACTGGGCTATGAAGCAGTAGCAGGATAATAAGAGAAAAAGTAGTCAGTAGCCCTTTTGTAAAAATTTTCATGAGCTTAATAGATTAAAAGATAAAAGGATACCCCTGTTTTAAAAATCCCCGAAATGCAAAAATAAATTTTAAATTTGAAAAATGGTTATAAAAACTAATATGCTGAACAATTAAATATGTAAATATGGCTGACATCAGAAATTATATCGACCAGAATAAGGAGAGGTTTTTAGACGAGTTGTTCGGATTGATCCGGATACCATCCATCAGCAGTGAAACCGACAGGAAGCCGGATATGATCCGGGCAGCGGAATATTGGAAAGAGGCGCTACTGAAAGCCGGGGCAGACAAGGCTGAGATCATACCGACGGCCGGCAACCCGGTCGTGTATGGCGAGAAGATCATCGATCCCGTCAAACCCACCGTGGTGGTTTATGCCCATTATGATGTCATGCCGGTGGATCCCATCGATCTATGGCACACTCCGCCTTTCGAGCCCCAAATCCGGGACGGCAAGATATTTGCCAGGGGAGCTGACGACGACAAAGGACAATCCTTCATGCAGGCCAAAGCTTTTGAATACCTGGTCCAAACCGATACCCTGCCCTGTAATGTCAAGTTCATGATTGAAGGAGAAGAAGAAATCGGCTCGGTGAATATGGGCAAATTCTGCGAAGATCATAAGGAAATGCTGCAGGGTGATATCATTCTGGTGTCCGATACCAGTATGATTGCACCGGATGTGCCCTCTATCACCTCCGGACTCAGGGGCCTGGCCTACATGGAAGTGGAAGTGACCGGGCCCAACAAAGATCTTCACTCAGGTCTTTTCGGCGGAGCTGTAGCCAACCCGGCCAATGTCCTGGCTAAACTCATCGCCTCCCTGAAAGATGATCAGGAAAGGATCACCATTCCTGGATTTTACGATGATGTGCTGGTAATCAGTGACGAAGAAAGGGAAAAGATGTCCAAAGCTCCGTTTAACCTGGACAATTACAAGAAAGCCCTCGATATCAAAGAAGTCCTGGGAGAAGAAGGATACTCCACATCTGAACGTGTAGGCATCAGACCGACACTGGATGTGAATGGAATTTGGGGAGGTTATACCGGGGAAGGGGCAAAGACGGTCATCCCTTCCAAAGCCAGTGCCAAGATTTCCATGAGACTTGTCCCCAACCAGGACCACGTCAAGATCAGCAGGTTGTTTGAAGAACACTTCAAAGCTATAGCTCCCCCATATGTGAAAGTAAAGGTTTCTGCGCTTCACGGAGGACAGGCCTATGTTTCACCGACAGACATGCCGGCCTACAGGGCAGCGGAAAAAGCCTACCTGAAGTCGTTCGGTAAAATGCCCGTCCCGGTGAGAAGCGGGGGCAGCATTCCGATTATCTCCACGTTCGAGCAAAAACTTGGCATGAAATCTATTTTGATGGGGTTTGGACTCGAATCTGACGCTATCCACTCCCCGAATGAGAACTATCCGTTGGGCCAATTCTTCAAAGGAATTGAAACGATCGTGTATTTCTACCAGTACTTTGTGGAAGAACTAGTGGTTTAGAAATAGAAGTGAAGGAGAGGGGGCATGGTTTAATACCTGGTGAACAGCATTTTGCTCATTTCTCCCGGACTGTATACGTAAAGCAGATAAACACCCTTTTTCAATCGGGAAATATCGAGGGTGGCGTCATGACTGCCGGGCTTATCAATCAAAACCTTCTGGCCGGCCAGGTTGTATATCGCGACTTCCAGGATCAATCCACTTTCCGGTAATCCTACATTCAGGACATCATGTGCCGGATTAGGCCAGATTGACACTGGATGGTGTTTGTTGAGTTCGTCCAGGCCGGTTGCCTCGATTGTGAATGTTTTCACTGTTGAAAAAGCTGATCCTTCAAAGGCCTGGTCGATGCTTTGCACGCTCCAATAATAAACACCAGGCTCCAGATCGTAAAGGGTATAACCTGCAAATTGACGGCAATTTCCATTACCTGTTGTCATCCGGTAGCCGGATGGATATACCGACATAGGGGAAATGATTTCACCTGTTCCGGGACTACGGCCGATCATAATGTTGTAGTTCAAGGCCAAGGCATTTGTTTCAAGGTCCGAAGCACCCGACCAGCTAAAAGTGGCCGAGTTTTCATTGATGGCAGAGGTCAGAATATCGGGCGGCAATGGAGCGGAATTGACTGTAAACTGGTTATCGGATGCCATATTCAGGTAAAGCCTGGTTACCGGGTAATCGTTCAAGTTCAATCCGGCCAGGATAAAATCCAGGTCGCCGTCGTTCTCGAAATCAGCCCACCGGAGAGAACTGCGGGTAGCCGGCGTTACATCATCGTTCATCTTATAAAATAAACCATTGCCGTCATTCCTGTAAATTCCTGATACGACAGCACCGCACCCGGTAGCTTTGCCGGAAAAAACAAGGTCAGGATCGCCATCCAGGTCAAAGTCCCCCCAATCGGCGCCGCCGAGGGCAAACCCTTCAATACCTGTAAATACATGATTAAGTCCGGTTCCTTCATTTTTATAGAGACAGAACTGCGCTTCCAGGGCATCATTGAATCCCGAAACAGCCACATCCAGATCTCCATCGCTATCATAATCGATCCAATGCGTTGTGCCCGACATTAAACCGGCCAGGCCAGCCTGAGTATCTGTAAAAATTCCGGCATCGTTCCGGAATATTTTAGTGGTGGCCCCTGCCCCGCTATCCCCTGTAATCAACAAATCCAAATCTCCGTCCTGGTCATAATCGCCGAAGGACCCTGAAGAGCTAGAAAAATAACCAAATCCCTGTCCTAGTGAAGTGAAATTGCCGTCATCATTAAGATAGATCTGCGTAATCCAGTTTCCCGTCAGGAAAATATCGAGATCGGCATCATGATCATAATCAACCCAGCACAGGTCGCCATTTTGTATGCCCGGCAATCCGGGGTTGATACCGGTAAATCCACCGCCATCGTTTCGGTATAACAGGGTGACGTCCCCATCAGGAGAGTTGCCGCACATCAGGAGATCCAGGTCGCCGTCGGCATCGTAATCGCCCCATGCAGCCGAACTTTCCCTGAGCGGAACGAATGGAATTCCTGATTCGGAGAATGACCCGCTGTCATTCCGGTACAGTAGGGTGACCGGGTTGTTGTCTGGTCCGGTACCGGTGACCAATACATCGAGATCGTGATCATTGTCGAAATCGGCCCAGGCTACCTCACTGCGACCGGCGCCGGCAAACGGGATATCGGTTGCTTCAAAAGGCTGGGCCTGAAGATGGGAAATAACAATAGAACTTAATAAGGCAGCAAATATTGCCCGGACTGTGCGATAGTATTTGCCTTTCACGGTCATTGCTACTGATTGGCAGCGTTAAATGCCTTCAGGCCCTCATCCAGGAATTTCACATAATTGCCAGTATTGGGCTCGAATGCGATCGGAGTATTGAGCTCCTTCCCGTTGTGATCGAGAATGGTGTAATAAGGCTGCGCATTGACTCCAAAACGGGTAATCTGGAAGTCAGTGTTCTTCCTGCCTATGGTTTTTTTCACCTTTCCGTCGAAGGACGATGTCACCCATTCGCTTTCCGGCAGCTCAAAATTATCATCGACATACAGGGCAATGATGACGAAATCATTTTCTAGGCGCTGCAGCACCTCCGGATCGGACCACACATTCTTTTCCATCACCTTGCAATTGGTGCAGGCATGGCCTTTAATATCGAGGAAAACAGGTTTGTTTAGTTTCTTTGCGCAGGCAAGGCCCTGTTCGTAATCAAAATAGCCTTTCAGACCGTGAGGAAGAGAAAACCTGTCCGCGTATTTGGGGGTGTCGCAAAGTCCGGCAGGCATGGCAGTTCCTGTTGAAGAAACACTGATATTGCGGGTATTCTCACGAATGATCTCGTCGAGGTCCCAGGATGATTCTGCGGGAAGGTATCCTGAAACAGCCTTCAGGGGTGCGCCGAATAAACCCGGAATAAGATACAGGGCAAAAGTAAAGGACGCAATTATAAGCACAAGACGGGGAACCGAGATATGATCAACCGGGCTGTCGTGGGAAAATTTGATCTTCCCAAGCAGGTAAAATCCAAGCAAAAGAAACAAAACGATCCAGACGCCCAGGTATACTTCCCGGGTAATTCCCCAGCCTAGCGCCTGGTTTGGCACCAGCAAATATTTCATTCCAATCGCTAGGATCAGGAAAGCGAGAACCACCTTGACCGAATTCAGCCAGCCGCCAGAGCGTGGCATTTTGTTGAGCACCGCTGGGAAGAAAGCCAGCAGCGTAAAGACGATGGCAAAGGCTAGTGAGAAGCCGAACATGCCCACGATCGGTTTGACTACCTGGCCAGTTGCAGCTTCCACGAGAATTCCGCCGACAAAAGGTGCCGTACAGGAAAAAGAAACCAGCACGAGGGTCAATGCCATAAAGAATGCACCGATATAACCTCCTTTATCGGCTTGCTGGTCCGATTTGTTGGTAAGCCAGGCAGGAAGGACCATTTCGAACATTCCGAAGAAGGATGCCGCGAAGGTGGTGAACAGCAGGAAAAAGATGAGATTGGTGATCCAGTGCTCGCTGACCTGCTTGATGGTATCAGCTCCAAAAAGTGCTGAAACCAGAACGCCGATGAAGGTATAGATAAAGATGATCGAAATGCCGAAAAATATCGCCTGTGAACGGGCTTTAAACTTATTCTGGCTGGCATTCATGAAGAAAGTCACCGTCATGGGTATCATCGGGTATACGCATGGTGTCAGCAGCCCGATGAAACCTACGCCCAGGGCAATGAAGAAGAAGGCCCACAATGAGCTGTCGGACTTCTTTCCGGTTGCCGGTGCCGATTCGGTTGTGATAGTAGCATTCTCCATCTGCGGGGCAGTATCTGGCTGGACGACAGTAACTTGTTGTTGTGGTTGCTCCTGAACCGGAGGTTCATTTTGCGGAACCTGTGCCTGCGTGGCAGGAGCAGCCTGGTTTCCGGTAGCTTTAATGCCCGGCAGGTTAAAAGCAAATTCCACGTATTCCGGTGGCAGACAGCGATGGTCGTCGCAGGCCATGAATTCCAGCTCGCCGGCGACCTGGAATGGATTTGAGGATTTCATCCTGACTTTTTGCCGGAAGGTAGCACCGCTTTCGAAATAACGCAGGTCCATCTCAAAGGCATTATCGTACTTCTCTATCGGCTTAGGAGTCTGGATAGTCCCGACCAGTTCATAATCAGCCGATTCTTTGAATTTGAATGATGTTGGGATGGGTCCTCCTTCCGGGATGTCTATGCCGTAAACATGCCAGCCCGGATCGATAGTGGTTTTAAAGATCAGCTCATATTCTTCGTTACTGATCTGTTTCGTATCAAAAGCCCACTTAACCGGTTGCAGAACCTGTCCGTTGACACTGAAAAGGCCTGTCAGAATCAGGATGGTGATAATAAGGAATAGCTTTTTCATTCTTTCTTAAACTGATTTTTAAGGTCGGCAAAAATACGAAAATAGAGTGAATAGCAGGCTTTCAGCTTTTCAATTTATATAGAATTCTAAATAGAAGAATTATCCATGTGTAATCTGTGAATCAATGGCAAACTGGTCATTTTACCCATCTCACCTCTAAAATGCTTCGCGTGGAATCAGTTACCCTGAACCGGTTATCCGGCCGTTTACCGATGATCCAGACGATTTCATCCCCGCTGCATAACAGCCAGGCATTTTCTTTTTGGATAAGCGAAAATTTTTGGTCGATGAAAAAGTCACTTAGTTTCTTTCTCTTCTTCATTCCGAAAGGATAGAAATAATCACCCTTGCGCCATTTGCGGATATAAAGGGGCATGGTCAATTGATCGTAATCCAGGAATGCCGAATTGGGATCAGTCGTGACATTCGCTTTTTCTCTTTTTAATACACTAAATTCCAGGCAGATAGGTAATCCGGGGACAGGATAAGGAAAAACCTCGAAAACCATAGGGCCCTTTCCGGCCATAATTCTAGGATGAATGAGCAGGTAGTCTCTGTCCTTGATCAATTGATGGGTCGAAGAAAAGAAAACCTTCCCGGGTTGCCTGTCCAGGGCGTCCATGATGTCATCCAGGGCCAGGCCTGAAAAGCTGAAATCCGAGAGGATCTCATGCAGCCAGGTACGTAAAGGCGCCAGTATTTTCAGTTCGCCGACCGGGATCTTATAACCCCCGCTATCCGGGATCAATAGCCTGGATTTCTCTTTTTCAACGATCGACCGGTAAATAGCTTCGGCATCCCTGACCCGTTCGATGGTATCTAGTATTGCCTGGCGGACGGAAGGGTTGATCTTCTCCAGTTGCGGAATGACCTTATGACGGATCCGGTTGCGGGCATATTTCAGGCTGGAATTAGAGGAATCTTCTACGTAATCCACGCCGTTTTCCATGGCATAGGATTCAATATCCTTCCTGGTGGCAAAAAGCATCGGACGGATGATCCTTCCCTGCTCGGGCAGGATGCCGTGCAAACCCGCAATGCCCGTGCCCCGGGCCAGGTTGACAAAGAATGTCTCGATCTGGTCGTCGAGATGATGTGCGGTAGCGATAAAATCAAAGCCTTGTTCGGACAGGAGTTCCCCGAACCACCGGTAACGCATCTCACGGGCCGCCATTTGAATGGAGATCTTGTGTTTTCTTGCATAAGATACGGTTTCAAAATGCGTGACAAAGACAGGGACATGATAATGCTCGGCCAAATTTCGAACGAACTTTTCATCCCGGTCGGATTCATCGCCTCTGAGATGAAAGTTACAATGAGCAAGGGCAAAATGAAATCCCGCCAGCTGAAAAAGCCTGGCCATCACGGTTGAATCCAATCCCCCGCTGACGGCCAGAAGGATCCTGTCGTCGGACTTGAACAGTCTGTTATCTGTTATGTATTTCAGGAAGGAATCCAGCATTCTGTCAGCTCTGAAGGCGATCCGGGTTCTTCAATACAAACAAAGTTAAAAAAAAGAGGCTGTATCAGAAGTGAAGTTGTTTGTCAGATTATTTTTACGCGAATATGATATGCCATTGATTCACAGATTACTATTTGCAAGTAGCTCACAATAAACGGTGAATCTGTGATTATTTAAACACTTTTGAGACATCCTCTTCTTCCTGAAAGTATTCGGAGAGGCAGGCGGATTGCGATCTTTGTCAAAATCTTACAAATCCAAAACGTTGCCGGAATTCATCAGCTCATCCATGGTCCTGATCCGGCTGCTTTTTTTAGCTTCGATCATCTGGCGTTCCAGCAATACGTCATAAGGCTCGTTGCAGTCGCATGAGCGGATCACGCCCATAGCGACCGGGAATTCCGGAAGGCCCATCCTTACGAGCGTTTGTTGAATCATACTGTCCGGATTGGCAGGGTCGTGCACAAGCAGATCGTCCTCTGATATCCCATTTTCCCCGAGGGTAACCATCCTTAGCTTATGGTTCTTGTACATCAGCCCCTTATCACGGTTTTTACCGAAGATCATCGGTTTGTCGGCTTCCAGGTAGATCTGGTGGTCGTCCTTGGATTCCTTGTTGGTTATTTCCGCATGGATCTGGTTGTTGAAAATGACGCAATTCTGAAGGATTTCGACGACCGAGGTTCCTTTGTGAAGCGCTGCAGCCTTTAGCACATCCTTCATCATTTTCGGATCGGTGTCAACCGCCCTGGCGAAGAATGTCCCCTGGGATCCAATGACCAGTTCACCCGGCGTAAATGGATTCTCGATCACACCTTCGGGTGAAGTTTTCGTAATCTGTCCCCTGGGTGAAGTCGGTGAATACTGCCCCTTGGTGAGGCCATAAATACGGTTATTGAAAATGATAATATTCAGGTCGATGTTGCGGCGAATGGTGTGGATAAAATGGTTACCTCCGATGGCCATGCTGTCCCCGTCACCGGTGATGTGCCACACCTGCAGTTTCGGATTGGCAATCTTGATGCCCGAGGCGATAGCGGCGCCTCTTCCGTGCAATCCGTGAAATCCGTATGTGTTGATGTAATAAGGAAAGCGTGATGAACAGCCGATTCCAGAGACAAAAACGACATCTTCCTTCCTGCCGCCAAGTTCAACCAGAACGGACTGTATGGATGCCAGAATGGCATAATCACCGCACCCGGCGCACCATTTCACGGGTCCGGGGGATTTAAAATCGTCCTTGGTAAGCGTATAAAACTGTTGTGATGCTTCAGGTGTCATATCATTGCTCCTTCAGTATTTCCGTAAATTTTTCTTTCAATTCATTAATCAGAAACGGCAGTCCTTGTATTTTATGATAAGTAAGATACTGGAACTGCGGGAATTCAGACCTGAGCCAGTGGATAAACTGGCCATTATTCAACTCGCAAACCACAATTTTTTTAAACCTGCTTAAAATGGCTTCGGTATTTCGCGGTAAGGGGTAGATATAATGGAAATGGGCCAGGCTGACGCTCTTTCCTTCCGTTTGCAGGTCTTTTACAGCAGAGACCAGATGTCCGAAGGTCCCACCCCAGCCAACTACCAGCAGGTCTCCCTCCGGTTCGCCGATTACTTCCAGTTCCGGGATATTGTTGGCAATCCTGTAAACTTTTTCCTGCCTGAGCCTGGTCATTTTCTGGTGATTCAGGGGGTCGTGTGATACCGTGCCTTCAACATCCTCTTTTTCAAGTCCTCCGATCCGGTGCCTCAGCCCTTCCTGTCCGGGAACAGCCCAGCTTCGTGCCAGGGTTTCCGGATCACGTAAATAAGGCTTGTAGTTCGGATCATTATCTTTAACCAGCCTGGGTTTTATCTTGGGAAGATCATCCATTTTAGGCACTTTCCACAACTCAGATCCGTTTGCCAGGTAGCCATCGGTGAGCAGTATCACCGGGACCATGTGCTCCACGGCAATTTTGGCTGCCATGAAAGCATAATCAAAACAGTCGGCCGGTGTGCTGGCAGCCATGACCACCACCGGGCTTTCGCCATTCCGGCCAAAGAGGGCCTGCAACAGGTCGCTTTGCTCCGGTTTGGTAGGCAATCCGGTGGAGGGCCCGCCGCGCTGCACATCCACTATAACCAGCGGAAGTTCAGTGATCACAGCCAGTCCGATGGCTTCGCTCTTAAGCGCCAGTCCGGGGCCGGAGGTACTGGTCGCAGCCAGTTTTCCGGTAAAAGCCGCACCGATCGCGCTGTTGATCCCGGCGATCTCATCTTCCGCCTGGAGGGTGATGACACCCAAGTGTTTCCGGTGTGAGAGCTCCTGTAAAATTTCAGTGGCTGGGGTTATGGGGTAAGATCCCAGGAAAAGCTCCAGGTTGGCCTTTTCAGCGGCAGCCATCAATCCCCACGCGGTAGCAACATTACCGTTGATATTGCGATGCCGGCCTTTAATGTCCTCACTTGGTTTGATCCTGTATATGACATCGAACTCCTGCAGATTCTCGGCATAATGGTAGCCGGCATGCAGCACGGCCTTATTGGCTTCGGCCACCAGGCCTTTTTTAGCGAATTTTTCTTCCAGGAATTTCTCTCCCGTTTCAATGCCTTTACTGAACATATAATAGAGCATTCCCAGGGCAAACTGGTTCTTGGTCCTGTCGGCGGATTTAGCGTCGAGTCCTATTTCCAGGCAGGTAGTCCTGCTGAGGCTCGTAATAGGTGCCTTGACAACTTTATAACCGTCAAGGGTCCCATCTTCCAGGGGATTCTCGGTGAATCCGGCTTTATCCAGATCCTTTTCTCCGAAACTGTCGACATCTATGATAATGGTTGCTCCGGGTTTTACCCACTTAAGATTTACCTTCAAAGCGGCCGGATTTAAGGCGATCAGCACGTCCGCCAGGTCGCCCGGGGTATCCACCCGGATATGGCCGAAATGCAACTGAAAGCCGGAAACCCCTGCAACAGTGCCCTGCGGCGCCCTGATCTCGGCAGGATAATCCGGAAAAGTAGCCAGGTCATGCCCCTCTATGGCTGTAGTGTCAGAAAACTGAGAGCCACTGAGCTGCATCCCGTCGCCGGAATCTCCTGCCAGCTTGACAACAACATGTTCCAGCTCAATGATCTTGTGATTCTTATTATCCTTCATGTTTCTTATTTAAAATGGCAAAATTACAAGTTTTACATCACCCGGATATGGTCCTCGAATTAAAAGCACAGAAAATGGGAAGAAAAGGCCTATTTAGATTACTTATAAATTTATTATTTCCATATTAAAATTCATCTCGTACTCTTTAAAAACTTAATTTTGTCACCTGAAAATGAATAATAAACATTTTAAATCTTTTTTGATATGGCTTATAAAATAACTGAAGATTGTACAGCTTGCGGCACCTGCATCGACGAGTGTCCGGTTGAAGCTATTTCGGAAGGTGACATTTATGTGATCGATCCGGATATTTGCACCGACTGCGGTTCATGCGCAGATGTCTGCCCGGTGGATGCAATCGAACCGGCATAATTTATCTTTCCGGTAATAAGAAAGGCTGCCCGAACAATCCGGCAGCCTTTTTTGTTACCTTCATTTTGTATCTTTGTAATTACAATTAGCTAATTATCTATTTATGGATAGATTTTCATATCTTCACGCTGCCGACCCAGGCGCCGTTGAAGAACTCTATAAAAAATTCCTTGAAGATCCCGATTCTATCGACGTCAGCTGGAGACAATTCTTCGACGGATTTGAATTTGCCAGGAAGCATTATCCGGTCGGAAAAAAAAGAGAGGAGGCCGTTTATCCGTCTGAATTCAAAGTAATCAACCTGATCAACGGCTACCGTCAAAGAGGCCATCTTTTTACCAGGACCAATCCGGTTAGGACACGTCGGAAATATACACCAACCCTGGATATTGAAAATTTCGGCCTGTCGCAAACCGACCTGGATCAAACCTTTGAAGCAGGCCATGAAATAGGAATCGGCAAGGCCACCCTCCGCCAGATCCTGGATCACCTGCAGCAAACTTACTGCCAGTCTGTCGGTGCGGAATTCTTCTATGTCCGGAATCCGGAAATCCGCGCCTGGCTCCAGGATAAGATGGAAAGAACCAGGAATACTTACCCGTTCACCCTGGACGACAGAAAATACATTTACAGGAACATCGCCAGGGCTGTCCTTTTTGAAAAATTCATCCATAAAAAATTTCCCGGTCAGAAGAGATTCTCCCTCGAGGGTGCCGAAGCGCTGATCCCTGCCCTGGATGCGATCATGGAAAAAAGCGCTCATCTTGGAACTGAGGAAATTGTCATTGGCATGCCACACAGGGGACGACTCAATGTTCTGGCAAATTTCCTGAAAAAAAGGTATGAAAAGATCTTCAGCGAATTCAGGGGCATGAAATATGACGATGAAACCCTGATGGGAGACGTTAAGTACCATCTCGGACATACCACCGAACGAATTTCAACTTCAGGGAAAAGGATGAAAATGACCCTTTCACCCAATCCTTCTCACCTGGAGGCCGTCGGACCGGTGGTGGAAGGTATCGTCAGGGCAAGGGTAGACCTGGTTTACAAAGGGGATTTCAATAAGATCCTGCCCATTCTGATCCATGGCGATGCTTCGATTGCCGGGCAGGGAGTGGTTTATGAACTGGTCCAGATGTCGCAACTTCCCGGATACAAGACAGGCGGTACCGTTCACGTTGTTGTCAACAACCAGATCGGATTTACAACCAATTACCTGGATGCCCGTTCGAGCACTTATTGCACCGACGTGGCCAAAGTGGTTCAATCGCCTGTTTTCCATGTGAATGGTGATGATGTCGAAGCCCTGGTGGCAACGGTCCAGCTGGCCATGGAATTTCGTGCCAAGTTCCAGCGGGATGTATTCATTGATATCCTTTGTTACAGGAAATGGGGGCATAATGAAGGTGATGAACCAAGGTTCACCCAGCCCATCCTGTATAAGATCATCGAAAAACATCCGGATCCACGGGAAATTTACCGGCAATATTTGACGGAAAACAACCTGCTGGATATAAAATTCATGGATGAAACGGAACAGAAAATCCTGGATCTTTTTGAGAAAAGCCTGGAAACTTCAAAAAAGATTGAAAAGGCACAAATTACGTCATTTCTCGAAAATGTATGGAAAGATATAAGGAAGGCAGAACCTCAGGATTTCGATTTCTCGCCTGACACTTCCGTACCGCTCAAAATCCTCAGAGAGATCGGCAAAAAAATAGCCTTTGTGCCTGAAGGGGAAAATTTCTTCCGAAAGCTGGTGAAATTGCAGGAGTCCAGGATGGAGATGGTGGAAAAAACCGGAGTCATCGACTGGGCGATGGGCGAATTACTGGCCTACGGCACATTACTGACAGAGGGCTGTCCAGTCCGTCTCAGCGGTCAGGATTCCGTTCGTGGCACTTTCTCCCATCGCCATGCTTCTTTAAAGATCGAAGACTCTGAAAAAGAATACTTTCCTTTAAACCATCTGAGTGAAAACCAGGCAAAGTTCGAGGTCTACAACTCGCCGCTTTCGGAGTACGGGGTTCTTGGTTTTGACTATGGTTATTCGCTGGCATCGCCCAATACCCTCACCATCTGGGAAGCACAGTTCGGCGATTTTGCCAACGGCGCCCAGATCATCTTCGATCAGTTTTTAAGCAGTGCTGAAGACAAATGGAATGTTATGAATGACCTTGTGATCCTGCTTCCGCACGGTTATGAAGGGCAGGGTCCAGAGCATTCCAGCGCCCGGATCGAGCGTTATCTCATCCTCAGCGCTGAATACAACATGCAGGTTGCCAATGTGACCACACCAGCCAATTTCTTTCACCTGATCAGAAGGCAGAACCGCAGGGAATTCCGTAAACCGTTAATCGTTTTTACACCTAAAAGCCTTCTTCGGCATGCCAGGTGCGTTTCTCCCCTGGAGGACCTGGCCAGGGGCGGTTTTATGGAAGTGATCGACGACACCGCAGCCGATCCGAAGAAAATCCGTAAGCTTGTTTTCTGTAACGGAAAGATTTTCTATGATCTGCTGGAAGAAAAGGAAAAGCTGAATGCCGGCGATACGGCTCTCATCAGAATAGAACAACTCCATCCGTTTCCCGCCAGGCAGGTGAGAAAGATCCTCGAGAAGTACAGCCACACGATCGATTGGATTTGGACACAGGAAGAGCCCGTCAACATGGGGGCCTGGAACTTCATTCACCACCAGATGAAAGAAGTCCCGCTCAGGCTGATTGCACGTCCGGCCAGCGGAAGTCCCGCCACAGGCTCAGTTGAATTCCATGAAATCCGTCAGCGCAAGATCATAGAAAAAACCTTTGGCAGTTGTGATTGCCCCAAGGTGGCGGAGGAATGCCGTATGATGTGCATCGGGAACCGTTGGAAAACATTCGAGCAGCAACTGGAAAAGAGCGGGCAGCCGATCACAACAAAAACGGTTTCCGCTGTCAAGAAATTATAAGCCAAAAAATTTTAATATGATCATAGAAGTAAAAGTCCCCAGCCCGGGCGAATCCATCAGCGAGGTCCAGTTAGCCGGCTGGCTTGTTGAAGATGGTTCTTATGTCGATAAAGACCAGGAGATCGCGGAGATCGATTCCGACAAAGCTACTCTCACCATTAGTGCTGAGAAAGCAGGCAATGTGAAAATCCTCGTTCCGAAAGGGGAAACCATTGAGGTTGGTTCCGTGATTGCCAGGATCGATACGGAAGGTAAAGGCCCACAGGTGAAGCCGTCCAGGGAGCCAAAGATCGAAGAACCGGCAGTCACGGCCAGGGAGACTGCCCTCAAAACCGGGACCCCGGTCGTTAAGGAAAAAGCAATCGGCGGCCCCGTGGCCATAAATGAAAAAATCCACTTCTCCCCTCTCGCCCGAAAACTTCTTGAATCCAATAAATTATCGGAAAATGAGTTCATAGACTTCCTGAAATCGTATCGTTTTTCAAGAAATGATGTTCAATTCTTCATCGAAGAAAGGGCAAAGATGAAAGAGGCTGCGGGCTTAAAACCGGAACTTGCCTGGGGTGGCAACCGGGATTCCGGGCGAAAAAAAATGACCACACTCAGGCTGAAACTATCGGAACGGCTTGTGGCCGTAAAGAATGAAACGGCCATGCTGACGACGTTCAACGAAGTTAACATGACCCCGATCATGAAGATCCGCGCAGAATACAAGGATACTTTCAAAGAGCGGTTCGGAATATCGCTGGGTTTCATGTCGTTCTTCACAAAAGCCGTAACCGAAGCCCTGCGGCACTTCCCCCAGGTAAATGCCCAGATCGACGGCGACGAAATGGTCTATTATAACTTCGCCGATATCGGTATAGCCGTAAGCACTCCCAAGGGACTGATGGTGCCCGTGATTCGGAATGCGGAAACCATGTCACTTGCCGAAATTGAAATGAAGATTAAGGAACTGGCGATTAAAGCGCGGGATGGAAAGATCACCCTGGATGAGATGAAAGGAGGCACATTCACCATTACAAACGGCGGGGTGTTCGGTTCAATGCTCTCCACCCCTATCCTCAATCCCCCACAGAGCGCTATCCTGGGCATGCATAATATTGTCGACCGGCCGATCGCGGTCAATGGCCAGGTTGAAATACACCCTGTCATGTACCTTGCCCTTTCCTATGACCACCGGATCATAGACGGGCGGGAATCGGTCAGTTTCCTGGTAAAGGTCAAGGAAATGCTGGAGAACCCGGTAAGGATGCTCTTTGCCGGAAGCAATCCTGTGGATAAATTATTAGGTCTTTGACAACGCGAGCATTGTTCGGTTGTTCAATTGTCAACAATCATTTGAACAATTGAACAATAGAACAATTGAACAGTTGAACAGTTGAACAGTTGAACATCTGAAATATGCGCAAAACAGTCGATTTCCTGGTTATCGGATCCGGTATTGCCGGATTAAGCTACGCTTTGAAAGTAGCGGATCACGGTAAAGTTTGCGTGGTCACCAAATCCAAAGCCGATGAGACAGCCACCAAATATGCCCAGGGAGGAATCGCAGCAGTCATGTATACTCCCGACACATACGAAAAGCACATCATGGATACCCTGAAAGCAGGGGACAATCTCAGCAATCCGGAGATAGTAAGAATTGCAATCACTGAGTCGACAGAAAGGGTAAAGGAACTGATCGAATGGGGCGTTGAATTCGACAAAAAAGCTTCAGGGAGGTATGATCTTCACCGGGAAGGCGGACATTCCGAATTCCGGGTGCTGCATCATAAGGACCAGACCGGGGCTGAAATTGAAAGAGCCCTGCTGGATAAGGTGAAGAACCATCCAAACATCGAGATGCTTGAAAACCACTTTACCGTTGATATCATAACGCAGCATCATCTTGGATTTGAGGTCAACCGACGGACTTCCAACATTACCTGTTACGGGGCCTATGTACTGAATCCTGAGACCCGGGAGATCCACACGGTTCTTTCGAAGCTGACCCTGTTGGCCACAGGAGGTGCCGGAATGGTGTACGGAAATACGACCAATCCCAGAATAGCAACCGGCGACGGCATCGCAATGGTATACCGTGCAAAAGGCACGGTAGAGAACATGGAATTCATTCAGTTTCATCCTACAACGCTTTATCATCCCGGGGAAAATCCTTCCTTTCTGATAACGGAAGCACTCAGGGGATTCGGGGCCGTGCTGAAAACAAAGGACGGCAGGGAGTTCATGCAGAAGTACGATCCCCGGGGATCGCTGGCCCCGCGCGATATTGTTGCACGGGCAATTGACAACGAGATGAAGATCTCCGGTGATGACCATGTTTGCCTGGATTGCCGCCATCTGGACCCGAATGAGCTCATCCATCACTTCCCGACGATCTATGCCAAATGCCTTTCAATCGGGATCAATATCACAAGGGATATGATCCCGGTAGTCCCCGGCGCCCATTATACTTGCGGAGGGATCAAAGTAGATGACTTTGCACGAAGCACGATCCTGAACCTTTATGCCACCGGTGAATGTGCCTCCACCGGATTGCACGGGGCCAACCGGCTCGCTTCCAATTCATTGCTGGAATCCGCGGTGTTTTCCCACCGCGCTGCGCTGGATTCGGCAGAGAAAGTCAGGGATATCAGCATTCATGAGGATGTTCCCGATTGGAACGCCGAAGGCATGATCCTGAATGAAGAAATGGTCCTGATCACCCAAAGCCTGAAGGAGGTGCAATCCATCATGACCAGCTATGTGGGGATCGTGCGTTCCAATCTTCGTCTTACCCGGGCCATGAACCGGTTGGAAATCATCTTCCGGGAAACGGAAGAATTGTATAAAAAATCGATTCTTTCCGTCGAATTGTGCGAACTCCGGAACATCATCAATGTGGGATATCTTATCATCAAACTGGCGCTGGCCCGTAAAGAAAGCAGGGGATTGCATTACTCGATCGACTATCCCCATCCGGTGGCAGCCGAAACCTCGCAGGCGAATGGCAATGTCCTTTCAGACTATTAAAAATACAAAAGTATGGCACTGGTCAGAGCAGTAAAAGGGATTGTTCCAAATATCGGCCACAGGTGTTTTCTGGCTGAAAATGCAACCATTGTGGGCGATGTGGTAATTGGAAATGATTGCAGTGTCTGGTTCCATGCGGTAATCCGGGGAGATGTCCACTATATCCGAATTGGCAACAATGTTAATATCCAGGATGGGGTGATCGTGCATTGCACTTACCGCAGGGCGCCTGTCAACATCGGCAATAATGTTTCTATCGCCCACAATGCCATTATACATGGTTGTACCATCCACGATAATGTCCTGGTCGGTATGGGAGCAATCCTGATGGACCATGTGGTGGTGCATAGCAATTCGATAATCGCCGCCGGAGCCCTGGTCACAAAGGAAACCGTGATTGAACCCGACAGCGTTTATGCCGGAATGCCGGCTAAAAAGATCAAATCGATTGACAGGGGGCTCTCAGAAGGGGAGATCATGCGAATTGCCAGTGCTTACAATATGTATGCAGGATGGCACGGTCTCTGAGTTTTGAGTTCTGTGTGTTTTCTCAAAGTTCAGCAATTACTTTCCTGAGCAGCTCAGTAACCTGCAATGCTACATCGCCCAGTTCCTGGTTCTCGATCGCTTTCATCGATTCCACGGGATTGACCGCAGCTACCTCCGTCATTCCATTGCCCAGGTCCTGTACAATGACGTTGCAGGGCAGCATGGTCCCGATCTTATTCTCAGCCTGCAGGGCCTTATATGCCATGGGCGGGTTACAGGCGCCAAGGATGGTATATTTCTGAAAATCGACCCCTATTTTTTCTTTCAGTTTCTCATGGATCTGGATTTCCGTAAGGACTCCAAAGCCATATTTTTTCAATGCTTCCGTAGTTCGGGAGATGGCTTCATCAAACGATGTCTCGAGAGTTTTGCTGAAATAATAGCTCATGGCATAAATTTTAAATCAAAAAAAAAACCGCTTCAGGTCTGCCGGAAGCGGTCCTGAAACGGGCTGTATATCTTTACTTCAAACCCAGTTTGGCTTTCACCAGGGGGAGAATGTTATCGCCTTTTTCGTAGAAAAGGAAGGCACCGGTACCCACATCAAAAATATACGTATAGCCATTTTCCCTGGCCACAGCTTCAATGGCATTTTTGGCTTTATCCAGCAACGGTTGCAACAGGTCGACCTGCTTTTTTTGCAAATCGGCATCTGCCTGTTCCTGGAAAGTCTGAATGCGGGTCTCCAGGTCGGCCAGTTCTTTTTCCTTGGTCTGACGGATGATATCCGACATCGTATTGCGATTGGTCTGGTAGTCCTGGACCTTGGTCTGATACTCACCATACATGGTCTGCAACTGGGTTTCGAGGGATTTGCTGTAGGTCTGCAGGGCATTCTGGATGGAATCTTTGCCAGGCATCATTTCCAGCAATTCATTGGAATCGATATAACCCAGTTTGGCATTGGTCTGGCTGTATCCAAAACCCATCACCACGAAGAAAGCTATGATAAAGAAGGATCTGAGCAAGTGTTTCATTTTGTTGTTGATTAATAATTTTAAGGCCGCAAAGATAGAATTTTTTACGAGAAAATCTTATTTCTTTTTTTCACCGGGGGGAGGAGGCACGGGCCTGTCACCGGCACCGGTGTTCTGCTGCTGGGTCTGCGTTCCCTGGGTACCTGTGCCGGTTCCGGTGCGGGATTGCGGCATACCCTGGGGCGGCATGGTCTGACCCGAAGAACCGGTCCCCTGATCTTTGCTCAGTTGTACGGTCTGCCTGGTGCGGTTCTCCCTTCTCACGGTCTGCATGACCGTGCCGATTTCGTCGAGTATATCGTCACTCAGGTCGTATTTGGAATCAGCGAAAAGCAACGATGCGCCACCTGCCTTATCGAAAATAAAAGCATAATTCCGGGTAACAGCCATATCCTGGATGGCGTTGAATATTTTTTCCTGTATCGGCTGGACCAGTTCAATCCTTTTCTTATACAGATCCCCGTCCTTGCCAAACCTTTTCTTCTGCAGATCCTTGGCTTCTTTCTCCTTCTGGATGATCTCATTTTCACGCTGTTTCTTAAGGTCTTCAGGAAGCAGAATAGATTCAGCCTGGTAGTCACGGTACAGTTTGTCAATTTCCTGGAACTTGGTTTCAATTTCCTTTTGCCACTCGGCCGACAGGTCATTTAAAAGCGCCTGTGCATCCGTATATTCCGGGATATTGTTCAAAATATAATCCGTATCCACAAAAGCGTACTTCTGGCCATATCCGGTCACAAATGACAGGAGGAAAAGGGCCCCGATAATCATGATTTTTTTCATGGTTGTTATAATTTAATTATGATTGATGACTGGACTTAGCACAAAAAACCTGCCATAATTTCAATCCTGTCATTTTAATCGATCGAGGAGTTAATGGAGAAATGGAACTGGGATCCGCTTGCCGAAGGGATCCCCGGCACGTCATCAAAACCATAGCCCCAGTCAAGGCCGAGTAAGCCAAACATGGGAAGGAATACCCGCACCCCAAAACCGGCCGACCTGTATATGGAGAATGGATTAAAATCGGCAAAATTCAGCCAGGAGTTACCGCCTTCAACGAAAGCCAGTGCAAATATCGTGGCGCTGGGATTCAATGAGAGCGGATATCTCAGTTCAAGCGTGTATTTGGAGTAAATGGTCCCGCCAATATTTTTCGTAATGTAATAGTTCGGTGTGATGGTCTCATTCTGATAACCCCTCATACCAATGATCTCCCTGCCATCCAGGTTATTGTAACCGGTCAGACCGTCTCCTCCAAGGTAAAACCTTTCAAAAGGCGTAATGGCCAGGTTATTGTCATATTTACCCAGGAATCCGAACTTGGCGCGGGTCATGATGACGGCTTTCGGAAAGATCTCAGTAAAGAATGTAGCGTTGACCTTCCATTTATGGTATTCGATCCATTTGTACAATTCGTCAGAGGTTACGCTCTCGTAAAAGTTTTCCGACCTGAATAATGAGTAGGGCGGTGTGAGTTCCAGGGAGACTGAGACCTCAGATCCATAAGTCGGATAAATGGGTTGGGAGATGGAATTTCTTCCGAATACGAGGTTGTAATTAAAGTTATTATAAGTGCCTGTTCCTGAACCGAAAAGAAAGATCTGGGAATACTGGTACAGATCATAGACCTGTAAAGTGACCGCCTGGTAAAGGGTGAAGAAGTCATCCGGCCAGGTCAGTCTTTTTCCCAGGCCGAATGTAAGCCCGTTGATTACAAATTCAGACCGAAGGGGGTCGTTTTTGGATTTTCCGTTGGAATAAAGTGAATGCCAATAGGTTACACTAAATGCATTAGGTTTCCTGCCTCCGAGCCAGGGCTCGGTGAAACTGGCAGAATAGGATAAATAGCCTTTCCCGTAGGATTGCAACCTGACGCTGAATTTCTGACCGTCACCTGATGGTACCGGTTTCCAGGCTCCTTTCTTGAATATATTCCGGACGGAGAAATTATTGAACGACAACCCCAGGGTACCGATGATCCTCCCGTAACCCCATCCACCGCTCAGCTCTATCTGATCGGCGGAAGTTTCTTCCACCTGGTAGGTGATATCAACCGTTCCGTCGGCAGGATTCGGCACGATATCCGGCACGATCTTTTCCGGATCGAAATACCGGAGCTGGGCCAGTTCCCGCGTCGTGCGGATGATATCCGACCGGCTGAACAATTGCCCCGGACGCGTCCTGATCTCACGGATAACAACATGGTCGTTGGTCTTGGTGTTTCCGCTCACCGAGACCTTGTTGATCCTGGCTTGTTTGCCTTCTCGGATCCGGATTTCCAGATCGATGGAGTCATTTTCAACCCTGATCTCGATCGGTTCGGCACTGAAGAAAAGGTATCCGTCGTCGAGGTAAAGGCTGCTTACATCCTGTTCATTAGGATTAAAGGAAAGATTGGTCTCCAGAATATCCCGGTTGTACACATCGCCTTTTTTAATCTTAAGGACATTGGTCAGGAACTCGGAAGAATACTTCGTATTGCCCACCCAGGTAATATCCCGGAAATAATAACGGTTTCCTTCGTCCACATACAGGCCAATGTTCAGCGTCCTGTCCTCATTCCGGTATATGGAATCCTTTACAATAATGGCATCCCGATAGCCTTCGCTGTTATACTTCTTGATCAGGTTAGCCAGATCTTCTTCATATTTATCTTCAATGAATTTGGAGGGTTTAAAAATGCGCACCTTTACGGTACGGTTCAAATGAGCCATGGTGGAATCGACAATACCCTGCAGATTAAACCGCGCAAACTCGCGAAGATCTTTTAAAAGCATCACTTCGATATCATCCAGCGGGACGAATTTTCCTTTTTCCTTGGTTTCCTTGAGTGCATTCTTTACTTTCTGCTCATTAAAATGCTCATTACCATATACATAGATCTTATTCACCCGGACCCTGCTGTTTTTCTTGATATCGATTTCCAGGACGACATTATTGGCGCGCGTGGTATCGGTTTCCTGTCGAATGTCCACTTCGGTATCGAGGAATCCTTTTTCGCGGAAATGCTCTCTGATCAGGTGACGGGTATTCATCAGCAGGCTTTCTGTGACGACATCCCCCCTGGTCAGTTTGATCTTGTCCCGGAGATTATCCGCTTCGGTTTTATTGACCCCTTTCAGAGAAAACCGGGAGAGCCTCGGCCGTTCCTTTAGCCTGATCTCAAGAAATATGTTGTTTCCTTTGATTTCATTGGCATAGATACCGACATCCTCAAACAGCCCCTGGTCCCAAAGCTTTTTTAAAGCATTCGTGACATCTTCGCCCGGCACCGAGATCATTTCTCCCACACTGAGACCTGAGAGCATCACCAGGACGCCTTTATCCAGGTATTCGACCCCTGTAACCTCAATGCCGCCGATCAGATAATCCACCGGCCTGCTGTAATCCAGGACCTGGGATTCGCCAATATTAACCTGGCAGAAGGATTCATAAGGAAATGCGGACATGGCCAGTATGATTGCCACCAGGCTTGCAGCCCATGCATTTTTTATCAAATCCGGTAACCTTTCTCCTGCATGCATAAACTGACCGTCTTATCCTTTCTGGTTGGTTGATACCTGGTCGCTTGTCTTGCCGAATCTTCTTTCCCGGTGCTGATAGCCGATGATAGCCTCATAGAGGTCCTCTTTCCTGAAATCGGGCCAGTATTTCTGGCAAAAGAACAATTCCGCATAGGCGATCTGCCACAACAGGAAATTGCTCACCCTGTACTCTCCGCTGGTCCTGATGAGCAATTCCGGATCAGGCAGTGGAAACGAGGGCAGGTGTTTATAAAAGTCCTCCGCATTCAATTGTTCCGGGTCCAGTTTATGGGAGATGGCATCCCTGGCAATCCTTTTCGCGGTTTCCAGGATCTCCCAGCGGGAACTGTAACTCAGGGCAAGAGTGAGGGTCATGCGGTTATTGCCGGAAGTTTGTCCGATGGCTTCCATTAATTTGTTCCGGATGGCTTCCGGAAGGGATTCCAGGTTGCCGATGGCATTCAGCCGGATATTGTTTTTGTTGAGTGTTTTGATCTCTTTGTTGATCGTCTGCAGCAGCAGGTGCATCAGGGCATCCACTTCGTATTTGGGCCTTTTCCAGTTTTCCGTGGAAAAAGCGTAAAGCGTCAGGTATTGTACTCCCAACTCAGCAGCAGCTTCAGAGGCTTCACGGACAGAAGTAACACCATGCTTGTGGCCGAAGGTCCTGGGCTTGCCTCTTTCCCTTGCCCACCTGCCATTGCCATCCATGATGATGGCAATGTGCCGGGGTAGGTTATTCATATCCAATTGTTCCTTAAAGGTCATTTTCCTCTTATGCTGCCTGGTAGTGTTATCTTTTCAGTTTATATTACTTCATCTGGTCAAGGCATTTCTTATTCCCAAACACCCTGAACTTGTAGGTAAGTGTAAGCCCCGAGAAATTGTACCAGTCCTTTGTTTTCGGATTTCCCCGTTCCATATAAGGTCTGTGTTCAAAAGTGGGATCCGATAAGGTAAGGCTGGTATTGGAAGGGTCGATCTGGCTGCCTTCAAGGTAATAGGTCCGGCTCACATCGTCCAGGTAATCGGTAAATGTTTTCCTCATTCCCCATTCGGCCGTGAGGCTGAACCTGCTGGTCAGGCTGTATTTCACCCCGATTCCGAAGGGAATGCTGAAACTAATTAATTTATATGGTTTTCGTCCGTCAAATCCTATATTTTGCCCCTCGGTTCCGATATCATTCAGGTTTATTCCTCCGGAAGAAGGCTTGAAAATGAACACACCCACACCGCCAAAGATATAAGGGGACAGGCGGTCGCGTTTTGTACCCGTAAAATATTCAAAAAAGTTAAATTCTCCCACGGCAGAAATATCTGTGACCGGGGATTCAAAATTCAAAGCCCGGGATAAATTAACTTTGCTGACCAGGTCATCTCCGCTCACTTTACCCCGATACACTCCCAACCGCATGGAAATTCGCGGATTAAAATTGTATCTTACGATAGCTCCATAGGCCAATCTGGAACGCATGTAATGGACACCAGGATTAAGGTCCCCAAGGTAATAGGAAACTCCGCCATAAGGTCCGACCTCCATTGTCTGTGCCATGGAAATCATACCGGCGCCGCAAATCGTCAGGATTATTAAAAGTCTTTTCATTTTAAAACGGTAGGCAAAATTATCAAAAATTTTGAACCTGCTATGTCTTTTGGATCAGTTGCGTGCATCCAGCCCCCATTTCAATTTATCCCTCAAAGTCGTGAAAAAGTTTTTATCTTTCATCTGGACGATATTGATTTTAAAATCAGCCTTTTCAACGATCAGTTCAAAGTTTGAAAATATGGTTGCCCGACGGGAATCAAGGCTCACCAGGAACTGCTGCTCCCGGCCTTCGGCTAAAATCCGGATCCGGGATTTGTCAGGTATAACGACCGGTCGTACGGTTAAATTGTGCGGGGCAATCGGGGTTATGACGAAATTTTCGGACCCCGGGGTCAGGATCGGTCCTCCAGTACTGAGGGAATATGCCGTGCTGCCGGTCGGGGTGGCGATGATCAAACCATCCGCCCAGTAGGTATTCAGGAAAACCTCATTGATATAGACATGAAGCACGATCAGGGAGGTCGAATCCTTGCGTGTGATGGTGATCTCATTGAGGGCATAGCTGAGCTCGCCGAACAGGTCGGGGGGATCGGTCAGCCGGATCAGAGCCCGCGGGTCCATCCGGAAATCTCCATCCAGGACCTTGTCGATCGCAGGCAATATCTCTTCCTTGGAAATACTTGACAGAAATCCAAGCCTGCCGATATTGATCCCCATGATGGGAATACCGGAATTCCTGACCAGCGTGGTCGCATCGAGGATCGTGCCATCTCCGCCTATAGAGATCAGATAATCCAACTGGCTGACAATTTCCTCGCTCCTATCATAAAGTACGATTCCTGCCGGGATATCAAGCATATCCTTCAAGCTTTCGTAAAAAGGCCTGAAGATATAGATGGTGCAATTCTTCCCCAGGAGCCTTTCAATGACCCGCTGGACATACACCATGTTTTCATTGGATACCGACCTTCCGAAAAGCCCTATCACCATTTTTGTAAAATCTTGGAAATCTTTGCAAAGGTAGAAATAAATCGGTATATGCCACCTGATTAAATCGGGGCCCTGAAATGCAGGAACATTCCCGGTTCATTCATGAAATTGACGGAGAATTCCACACGGACCACAATGTCATAATAGGTCACAAAGTCCAGCCCGCCGCCATATCCCAGGAGCAAGATATTCTGCAGGTCGTTGGTCTCTGTGCCGAAATCCTGGTTATAGGCACCATATCCCGCGTCGAAAAATACATTCATGTAAAGGGCAAAAAATATCCTGCTGAATTTTTCTGACCGGATGAATTTCAAATCTTTGACCTTTTCCGGGATGAGGGCGAACTTGATGTTGTTTTTCAGGATCCCGAAATGCCGGGCATCCACAACGTAATATTCATAGGAACGGACAATATCCCGGTCGTAGCCAATCCCTTTAAGGATAAAATAGGGTTGAGTTTCCCCGAAAGAAACCTTTCCATTCAGACCGGTGGCTAAATAAATCTTCGGATAAAGTTCCCAGTACTTCCGGAAAGTTGCCAATAAATAAAAATTATCCAGAGTATTGGTATTGAATGTCCATAATCCTTGTTTGATCAACTCAAAATCAATGTAATGTCCTTTGAGCGGGTAGGATTTGAAATCCCGGTGATCATTTTTGAACAGGTAATGAAATGTTAGATACTGAACCTCTTTTGCACCGCCCTGTGAATAATATTCATTTTGCGCGATAAGGCTGTCGGAAAAATGATGCTGGTCATACCGTAGTTCGAACTCGTGGGAATTATAAATATTCGGCCGGAGAAGCACCTGGCCGAAGGCAAAGATATCCTGCCGGGCAAATTCGCCGGTATGTTTATAGAATTGCTGTTTATTTTCGAGTGTCATGAAATTGGTTTCTCTTTTCCTCCAGTAACCCGCCCCGACCCCCAGCCCGACCGTCTTTTTCCGGTTTATGTAAGGCTTGGTGTAAACGAAATCATATAATTGGTCGTATCCGAACTGGAAACGCATCAACAAGTTTTCTTTGCTTCCCCGGAAATTTCTCCAGTCGATATAAAAACCATAGCTTAGCCGGCTAAGGTCCTTCGATTCCCACCAGACGTTAAAGTTACGGTCGGAGATCTTCAGAATGGGTATCGGCCAGACATACCATCTTTCCGTAACTTCAATTAAGATGTTCTGATGCGAATGATCACCGGTATCGGAGTATCTTATGATCTCAACGAAATTGAACAGCAGCGTATTGAGAAGGTTCTCCCGGGAACGTGCGATCAGGGAGTCGAGGGCGCGACCGGACAGATGATCTCCTTCAGCAAACAGTAATTCCCGCTTGATGATCGGATCACGGGTTATTTTATTGCCTGATAGGATGATGGTATCAATGGTGCAGGTCTGGAATGAACCGATTTCGGGGCCAGGTTCCTGTGCGAAGAGAACAGTACCGCTGATCAGACATAACATGCTGGCAACAAGCCTTATAAGAGGAATATTTTGACCTTGCCTCCTCAATTGCCAGCTTTTTATACGTTGAGAAAATTCATCAGGGCATCATATCTTTCCTTCAATTCGTCCAGGTCATCCTTCTCGGCAAAAGTAGCCTTTATGGTATAGTTATACCGGTCAAAGGTTTGCAGAATGGCAGTAAGATCGAGACGGTTCAGCTTCAGGGTCAGTTCCACCAGCGTCGAATCGGGATGGTTGCTCAGGAAAGCTCCCAGTATCCGGGCATCGTTCGATTCTACAATTTGCGATATCTCGGCCATGGAATAACTGCTCTCGGCCATTTCAAGTATGATGATCCCACCGGGATTGACGATGGCGGTATTGTTGGTCAGGTACCGGATCAGATCGGGCAGGGTGATCAGTCCGATATAGCAGTTTCGCTGATCAACCACAGGCAGGAGTGAAAGTTTCATCCCGGTGATCATTTTCATGGCATCGAAAATATGCTGGTACTCTCCGATAAATGCGTTCGGCAGCGATAGCCTGACATTACCAAGCGGATCATCCTGTTCCGGGTGGTTGACCAGGTCAAATTCGGCAACCACGCCCAGTAACTCCCTGTCATTTACAACCGGCAGGTGCTGCACGCGGTTTTCTTCCATCACACTGAGAGCAAACGTCACGCTGTCGGAAGTCCTCAATGGCGGGATATCAGCTGAAATAACTTCTTTTACGATCATATTTCATCCTCAATTAGTTGTATTTATCTTCATCCCAATCCCTTCCATAGAATATACGGAGGTAATTTTCATACCTGGAAGCGGGAAGCGTACCCTGCTTCAATGCTTCCAGCACCATGCAGCCCGGTTCATTGGTATGGGTGCAGTTGCTGTAATGGCACTGGTGCATCAGGGCCCTCATTTCCGGAAACCTTTCAGCCACTTCAAAACGGTTGAAATCGGTCAGCCCGAACTCCTTAATCCCAGGCGTATCAATGATATACCCGCCATTTGTGAGGGGGAGCATTTCTGCAAAAGTTGTACAGTGTTGACCCTTAAGATGATAGGAGGAAATCTCCATCACCCTGAGTTTCAAAGAAGGTTCCAGGACGTTGATCAGGGTCGACTTACCCACTCCCGAATGACCGGACATCAGGCTGATCTTATCTTTGAGAGCCCCCCTCAGGGTTTCTATGCCCTCCCCCGTTACGGCAGAGACTTTGATGACAGGATAACCCGCCGAAGTATAAATTTTCTCCATTTCCTCCAGGAATCCGGCCAACTCTTCAGTATACAGGTCGGTTTTGTTAAAAACAAGAACAGCAGGGATGTGGTAAGCTTCTGAAGTTACGAGGAAACGGTCGATAAAACCGGTGGAAGTCCTGGGAAATGCGATGGTGGCTACCAGAACAACCTGGTCCAGGTTGGCAGCAATGATATGCGATTCCTTGGATAACTTGGTCGCCCTCCGGATGATATAATTGTCCCTTTCCAGGATGCGCCTGATCAACGCGATGTTTTTCTCCCGGAGATATTCGAGTTCCACCCGGTCACCGACAGCGACCGGATTGGTTGACCGGATGCCCTTGATCCTGAGGTTGCCTTTGAGTTTGCAGTTCAAGACAAGACCATCATCAGTTCTGACCAGATGCCAGCTGCCTGTGGTTTTGATTACTATGCCTTCCACTTTTCAAAATTATTTTGCTAAATTATAATAAATGTTAATTTTGAGTCACTAATTCCAGGTCTTATGGATCTCCTTAAATACTTTTCCCTGCTCATTCCTCCCGTGCTTGCGCTTCTGGTCTATTTGTTCCTGCGTTACAAATTCAACGGGAAACACCCGTACCGCCTGCTGTTCAAAGCCTTTATCTGGGGAGTGGTCAGCATCCTTCTCGTCCTTGTGGTGCAGATTCTAGCCGTGTATTTCGACCTCGACAGGCTGACCAATATCAGGAGGATACTCTTTTATTCATTGGTGATTGCCGCCTTTTTCGCTGAGCTCGGTAAGTTTTTCTTCCTGAAAGTATTTATTTTTCCCAAAGATGATCTAAGGTCCCCGGTTGACGGAATTATCTACTCCGTGATGATAGCGATGGGCTTCGCCACGATGAACAACATCCTGTATTTCATCAACATTCCTCATCTGGAAGTCAACATGATCAACGCATTCTCAGCGGGTCCTGCCAATCTTGTATTCGGCGTGCTGATGGGATTTTTCATCGGTATAGGCAAACTGAGGCAGATCAGGTTCGTGGATTCCATGACCGGACTCGGTGCAGCTGTGCTGTTTCATGCTCTTTATACGTTTTGCCTCCTGACACATGATTACAAACTGCTATGGGCTTTCTTCATCGGTTCCGGCATTATTGCGATCAGCCTATGCCTGGCAGCGGTCAGGATGCATGCAGATGCCAGGTCAGAAAATAAATTCTGACCTGATCACCCGATCACACGGTACCTCTTTCCAGGCAAGCTCCTGACCAGTCCTTCAAACTCAAGCTTCAACAGTACGGAAGCCACTTTGCTTGGCGTCAGACCGCTGTTGAGAAAGATCTCGTCTATATCTGCCTCTTTCTTTTCTTCCAGGAGGATATAAACCTTTTTTTCTTCCTCGGTCATTTCAGTAAATAGTTTTTGCTGGCCCTGGATATGTGCCCCCGACTGTTCCCAGCCCATGGAATAGCTTATATCAGCAGCCGAACGGACGAGAGCAGCTTTATTGCTCCTGATCAGGAGATTACAACCCGCTGATTTCTCGTCCGTCACTTTTCCCGGAACCGCAAAAACATCCCGGTTGTAAGAATTGGCTATATCGGCAGTGATCAGGGCACCCCCTTTTTCCGCCGATTCTATAACCAGTGTAGCATCGGCAATTCCGGCGATGATCCGGTTTCGCCGGGGAAAATAGTCGCGGTTGAGTTTGGTTTTGCTGAGAAATTCGGTCAGCAGACCTCCATTGGCGACCATCTTCCCGGCCAGTGCCCTGTTGGAGAACGGGTAGATCAGGTCCAGGCCATGCGCCAGCACACCGATGGTGGGCAAACCGCAATGGATCGCAGAACGGTGGGCAATGGTATCCACGCCGTAGGCCAGACCGCTCACAATCAGTATCCCCTGGCCGGCTAAATCCTGCACGATCGCCTCACAGACCGCTTTTCCATATTCACTCGGCTTTCGGGTGCCCACCACGCTGAGGATGCGTTTCTGGCTCAGGTTTGCATTGCCCTTGTAATAAAGCATAATGGGGCCATCATCGCAATGTTTCAGCTTATCCGGGTAACCCGGATCAAGGTAAAACAAAGCATCAATCTGGTATTTCCGGAGGAACTCCAGTTCCTGTTCCGCTCTATCAAGGATCTCTTTCCGTTGTACCGCGTTGGCAATGACCTCCCCTATTCCCGGCACTTTCATAAGATTTTTCCGCTTTTCACGGAAAACCGCCTCCGGTCCCCCGCAATAAGCCACCAGTCTTTTTCCATGTACATCCCCTATGCCCGGAATCAATGTAAGGGCTATCCGGCAAATCAATCTGTCCTTTTCTGTCATAACTGGTAAGTATTTTCTTATTAATACCTTTGTGTGGCAAAATATACCCGGTTGAAAAAAAATTTTCCCAGGATACTGGTATCTCCGCTCGATTGGGGAATGGGTCACGCAACCCGTTGTGTGCCGGTTATCAATGAATTACTGGAAAACGATGCGGAGGTCGTCCTTGGAGCCGATGGTATCGCCCTGGAGTTTTTAAGGGATTATTTTCCCGGGCTGAAGATCATCAGAATCCCGGGATATGGCATAAAATATCCGAAAAGCGGAAATATGACCGCTTCCATGATTTCTCAGGTCCCCCGGATCCTGAACGGGATCCGGCGGGAGCACCATCATCTCCTGCAAATCATCCGGGATGAAAAAATACAGTCGGTTATCTCAGATAATCGATTCGGAATGTGGTCCGATGAAATCTATTCGGTCTACATAACCCATCAAATCAGGATCAAAGGGCCTGACGGATCGAATTTCATGGAACCTGTCCTGGCAGGCATGCACGGGAAATTCTGGAAAAAATACCGGGAATGCTGGATCCCCGATTACCCGGGTATCCCAAATCTTTCAGGCGAACTTGGACATATTTCCCATCCCCCTGCCGGTTTGCACTACATCGGCCCCCTGAGCCGATTTTCAGGGTCGAACGGAACTGAAGAAGGCGATCTGGAACCTGCCCTGGAAATGCTGTTTTTATTGTCAGGTCCGGAATCGCAGCGTACCATCTTCGAAAGCATCATATTGAAGGAACTGGACCGTAACCGTTCCGTCAGGGCTACGATAATAAGGGGCCAACCGGCCTTTTATGAGACCGCTGAGCCCTTTCCGCTTGTTACCATGCATTCGCATTTACCAGATGAAAAATTTCGCCGGTTGGTCCGAACCGCTGAAGTGATCGTTTGCCGTCCCGGATACTCAACCCTGATGGATCTGGCACAACTGGGAAAAAGAGCCATCCTGGTTCCGACTCCGGGGCAGACAGAGCAGCAGTACCTGGCACGGTATCATTCTGCCGGTAAGTCTTTTGCACGTATCGAACAGGAAAGTTTTACCATTTCAAAGGCAATGGAAATGGGCAGGAGCCTGGTCGATCCTGAATATAATCCTCCCGGGCAGGATTATCTCCGTACCAGGATCCGAAACCTTATGGATATAATATAAATTTCTACTTTTGCCTGCTCAATCAAGTAATCCCGATATTATGCTGACATCCTTCATAACCTGGAATGCCGATCCTGAAATCTTTCGGATCGGAAGTATCGCCGTTCGGTGGTATGGTGTTTTATTTGCCATGGGATTCCTGATCGGTTATTTTATTATGCTGCGATTCTTCAGGAAGGAAGGCATCCCATTGAAACTGCTGGATCAGCTTACCACCTATATGGTGGTTTCAACAGTGATCGGGGCCCGCCTGGGACATTGCTTGTTCTATGAACCGGATTATTACCTCAGGCATCCGGTGGAGATATTGAAGATCTGGGAAGGCGGGCTGGCCAGCCATGGAGCGGCAATAGCCATTATTTTCGGCCTGATCATTTTTAGCCGACAGAATAAGCTGTCATTTTGGTGGATAATCGACCGGATTGCAGTGGTAACGGCCTTGGCAGGCGCCTTTATCCGACTGGGTAATTTGATGAACAGCGAGATTTTCGGCAAGCCCACCCGGCTGCCCTGGGGATTTATCTATGTAAATGCTTCCGATCCCGAACAGAATTTTCAACCCAGGCACCCGACACAAATCTATGAAGCCCTGACCTACTTCCTGATTTTCTGGCTTCTCATGACGATCTATTACCGAAAGAATGGAAAACCGAAAGAGGGATCCCTGATAAGCTGGTTTATGATCCTGGTTTTTGGAACCCGTTTCTTTGTAGAATTCCTCAAAGAGCCGCAGGTTGGATTTGAACAGGCCATGTCACTCAATATGGGCCAGTTGCTGAGCATTCCGTTTGTACTGGCAGGTGCCGTTGCACTTTATTTCATTAACCGGGGCAAAAAGCTGCCGTTATAAAACGATCCGAATAATTACTTATATCCCGCCATACATCTGAATGGCTTCTTCAGCTTTAGCTGCCAGGTCCTCCTGGCCAAATTCCTTGGTCATCATGCTTAGGTTTCGTAAAAGTCGCACGGTCCTGTCAAATGTATCCTTGTAATATGTTTGCAACAAGGCAGGTTTTAAGGAATTGTAATACCGAAGGTCATCAGCATAAATCTCGATAAGCCTGCCGGAGATTTTATTTCCCTGATCGATTACATCAGCCTGGTAATACAATTCTGCAAACGGGATCATGAGCATATCGAACTGAATCTTGTTATCCGGGAAATATTCCAGGCAACGGTCAAGCAATTCTATTGCCTTTTGCTTTTCACCCTGCATCATGAATGTTTCAGCGGCACGCAGGAAGTTCTGCCTCGGAAGCCTGGAATTGCGGTCGCTCTCCCGGTCAACGGTCACGCCTGGCTTATTCAGGTTCCCCCAGGGGCTGTTCATGAAGATCTCATAGGTTTTATCGGGATTGACGCCACCGATCCCGGAATAATAATTGGCTGCTTTGACCGGCATGAATTTATATACCATCCCTTCCTGATGAAGGTACTGGTCAAATCCCATGATATCGCCCAGGCTGGAGGGATTGGCCACATAGAGCGCCCTTTCCCAGTTGCTGGTGGCCAGGAAATCCAGGATAGCCAGGTCATTTTTGAACAAGCCATTCTGCCGGATTTCCCATTCGATATACGGAACGATCTGGTCAGCCATTTCGGGCGGAACAATACCATTTTCGACACATTTCCTGGCATCTACGGTCAACCTGACTTTTTTCGTAGGTATGAAATTGATCTTCCTTCCCCCAGAAACTGATATCTGCGACCTTTCGTCATCTGCAGCCACGAATTTAATCAGTTCGATGAGCTCGGTGTATTTCCCCTCAAGGCTCGGATGTTCCATGATCGGTATATAATTATTGACGCCGTTCTCGTACTGGGATCTCTTCAAAGTGAAAGGCAAAGGATCGGAGTCATAGGTTTTTGAAAACATTTGCTGCACATACCAGTGGCCGGATGCCAGCATATGATTGAACACCCGGACATCTGTCCTGAATCCTTCCACTTCCTGGACATACCATAGGGGGAAGGTGTCATTGTCGCCGAACGTGACCAGAACTGAGTTTTTATCGCAGCCCCGAAGGTAATTGAGGGCAAAATCCCTTGCGGCATATTTACCTGATCGGTCATGATCCACCCAACCCTGCTGAGCCATGATGACCGGGACCAGGAAGAAAGTAAGGCCTACAACGCCACCTGCGACAGCCATCTCCTGTTTCTTTACTTTCTTCTGTACCCAATCGATAATACCGAGAACGCCCAGGCCGATCCAGATGGCAAAAGCGTAAAATGATCCGGCATAGGCATAGTCCCGTTCCCTGGGTTGTAACGGATGCTGATTCAGGAAAACCACAATGGCGATACCGGTCATCAGGAATAACAGAAAGACCACCAAGCTGTCGTTCCGGCTCTTCTTTATGTGATAGAACAAACCGATCAGGCCGAGAAACAGGGGTAACATATAGAATTTATTGTGAGCGTTATTCTCCCGGCTGATGGGCAGGTCAGACTGGTTCCCGAGCCGGCCGGAATCCAGAAAATTAAATCCGGATATCCAGTTGCCATGTTCAGGTTCACCCTGGCTTTCAATGTCATTCTGCCTACCGGCGAAATTCCAGAGAAAATACCTGAAGTACATATGGCCGAGCTGGTATCTGAAAAAGAAACGCATATTCTCGATGAAGGTGGGTTTGTAGAGGGTCTCTGTGGTACCATCATTTTTAGTGACAGTGATCGGGATCCCTTTTATTTTGCCATACTCCTTGTAGTATCTGATATGCCCGGGTTTAAGATTGCTCCACATCCTGGGAAAGAGAGTTGTAAAGCGGGAATCGTAAACAGCTTCCGTTTCTTTCCGGTCATCCGTTACGACGTACTTCCCCTTGCTGGAGTCTTTGACATAGATCGGCGTACCATCCTTGTAATCGACTACCGGTGCATTATAATACTGCCCGTAATAGAGCGGGTAAGTGCCATACTGTTCCCGGTTCAGATAGGATAAAAGGCTGATCGCATCCTTCGGATTGTTTTCATTGATCGGCGTATTGGCATTGGAACGGATGATCAGCATAAAGAATGAAGAGTAGCCGATCAGCAGATAAACAAAGGCAATTACAGCAAGGTTAAGCAGGTTCTTGTTTTTCCTGACCGAATAATGATGCCCCCAGACGATCAGGCCGATCAGCAGCATGAAATAGATGATTGTTCCCCAATTGAATGGCAGGCCTATGCTGTTGATGAAGAAAAGTTCAAAGGAACCGGCCAGTTTCACGATGCCCGGGATGAAGAAATACATCAGGAAAGCCAGTATAAGGATTGAAACGGTTCCGGCAATTATCATTCCCTTCCTGGTCGGCTTGAATTTCTTGAAATAATACACAAATGTCACCGCAGGAATGGCAAGCAGGTTCAACAGGTGTATTCCGATGGAAAGTCCGATCAGGAACGCGATCAGGATAAGCCAGCGCAGGGAATGGGGCTCATGGGCCACCGTTTCCCACTTCAGTATTGCCCAGAAAGTAATGGCTGTAAAGAGTGATGACAGGGCGTACACCTCTCCTTCCGAGGCTGAGAACCAGAATGAATCCGAGAAAGTAAATGCCATTGAACCCACAAAAGCACTTCCGAAAATACTAATGACCTGGGCCATTGACATTTCCTGTTCAACCTTTACTATTTTACGGGCGAGCAGGGTAATGGTCCAGAACAGGAAAGCTATGGTCAACGCACTGACCAGGGCCGACATCATATTGACCATCATAGCTACATTGGCAGTATTCCCAAATGCCAGCAAGGAAAAAAACCTTCCGAACAACTGGAAGGTCGGCGCACCAGGCGGATGCCCGACCTGAAGCTTATAGGCCGTTGAGATATACTCCCCGCAATCCCACCAGCTTGCCGTCGGTTCTAGGGTAAGCAGGTATACAATGAATGCGATCAGAAACGATGCCCAGCCGAGGATAGTATTCCAGCGGAAGAAATCTTTTGGTGTGATCATATGATTCAATTTGGAGGTGCGAAGGTAGGAAGAATAATATTAATTCTAGCCCCTGTAATGATTTACATGTAAATACAAGGCCTCATAAGTCGGATTTCTTGCCGTATTGTATAGATTGACAGGACAAATCCTGCCTTTTCCAATCGCTCTTCGAGAAATATTTAGGTTTTGAATGGCCGGGATTAAAAAATTTTCTAAATTTGCACGCCCATTTCAGGGGACAGTTTGTCCGATGGTGTAACTGGCAACACGTCTGATTTTGGTTCAGAAGACTCCAGGTTCGAGTCCTGGTCGGACAACGGGATTAATGAAATAGTTAATCATGCGGGAGGGGACTGCGGTCCCCTTCTTCATTACTAAAAAAACAAACGGATGCAGGCCGGAAAAATAGCAGATATCGTGGAAAGCCATCTGAAAGGCTCCGACAAATTCCTGGTGGATGTGATCATAAAACCGGGAAACCGGGTTTATGTCTTCATCGACGGGGATCATGGCGTCACTATCGATGATTGCGTCAGGATTAACCGTTTGCTGGAATCAAAACTGGACAGGGACGAAGAGGATTTTGAGATGATCGTCTCTTCTGCCGGCGCTGACCAGCCTCTCAGGCTTCCCAGGCAATATGTGAAAAATATCGGCAGGTCCCTTCATCTCAGACTTAATGATAACAGCGAGATGAAAGGGAAACTGAAAAAAGTTGACGACAACGGCATTTTAATCCTTACTGATGGGGACAGGAAAAAGAAGACGCCACCCGTGGAACTGCCGGTCAGTTTCAATGAAATCAAAGAGGCAAAAGTCATCATATCATTTAAATTAACGTAAAACCAGGCATAAAAATCTAACTCATGGACCATATCAATCTGATAGAAACTTTTTCGGAATTCAAGGAATTTAAAAATATCGACCGGGAAACGATGATGCGCATCCTGGAAGATGTATTCCGTCATATGCTTCAGAAACGCTTCGGCAGTGATGAAAATTTCGAGATCATTGTCAATATCGACCGTGGCGACCTGGAAATCTGGCGTAACCGTGAGATCGTGGAAGACGGAATGGTAGAGGATGACAATACGCAGATAGCATTTTCCGATGCCATCAAGATAGAGCCGGACTTCGAAGTGGGTGAAGAAGTTTCGGAAGAATTAAAACTGGAAGACTTCGGCCGCAGGGAGATCCTGGCCATCCGGCAGAATCTGGTCTCCAAGGTAATGGAATACGAAAAGGACAGCATTTACCGGAAATACAAGGAAAAAGTCGGAGAGATCATAACCGGGGAGGTTTACCAGGTGTGGAAAAAAGAGATCCTGGTACTCGACGATGAAGGTTATGAACTGAGCCTGCCGAAACAGGAACAGATACCGTCGGACTTTTACCGCAAGGGCGATACCCTCCGGGCGGTGGTTTCCCGTGTGGAAATGAAGAACAACACTCCTGCTATCGTGCTTTCCAGGACTTCACCCGTCTTCCTGGAAAGGTTGTTCGAATCGGAAGTTCCGGAAATATACGACGGCCTGATCACGATCAAGAAAATCGTACGGGTCCCCGGAGAAAGAGCCAAAGTAGCCGTCGAATCATATGACGACCGGATTGACCCTGTCGGCGCCTGCGTCGGGATGAAAGGTTCCAGGATTCACGGGATAGTCAGGGAACTCAAGAATGAGAATATCGACGTCATCAATTATACCAATAACGCTACCCTGTTCATCCAAAGGGCGCTCAGTCCGGCAAAGATCAGCTCCATCCAGCTGGATGATCCAAATAAAAAGGCAGAAGTTTACATGAAACCCGATCAGGTTTCGCTTGCCATTGGCAAAGGAGGGTATAACATCAAACTGGCTGGCAAGCTGACTGGCTATGAAATTGACGTGTACCGTGAAGATGTTGATTCAGAAGATGTTGACCTTCAGGAATTCTCCGATGAAATCGATCAGTGGATCATCGATGAACTGAAAACGATCGGATGCGATACCGCCAAAAGTGTCCTCGAACTGGAAGTGAAGGAACTGGTTAAAAGAACTGACCTCGAAGAAGAAACCATCAAGGAGGTTATTCGTATACTTAAGGCCGAATTCGAATAAAATTAATATCTTTGCACCGCTTTTTTAAAAAATAGCCGTAAAAACAAAAGGTTCCTGAATGACAGAAGAGTTAAAACCATACAGGTTAAAGAAAGCCGCTACCGAGCTTAATGTAGGAATTTCCACAATCGTGGAATTTCTGCATAAGAAAGGTATTGTGATCGAGGAAAATCCGAATACCAAGATCACGCAGGATATCTTTGCCATGCTGGTTAAGGAATATCAGTCCGATAAAGCCGCAAAGGATGAAGCGATGAAGATCGGGCTTTCTTTTGTCAAACACGAGTCGATCGTACTGGATGAAAAAGGGGCAAAAGCACGGCAGGCTGAACCGGAAACTGAACCAGAAGAACTCTTTATCAAGAGTTCAACGGTTACTTATGACGATTCCGTTATTCCAAAAGAAAAGAAATCGACCAGGAAAACAGAGGAAGAAAAACCTGAAGAAGTAAAACCTGTCCCGGCTCCCTCCAAACCAAAACCTGCTGAGCCTGAAAAAGACCGGGAGGTCGTCCCGAAAGCGAAAACGGAACCGAAACCCGCCGAAGAGCCGAAGATCCCTGCCGAAAAAGAACCGGTTGCGGCAGAAGAAGATGAAAAGACAGAGTCTTCCCTGAAAGTGCTGGGAAAAATAGACCTCGACAGCCTGAACCAGAAAACCCGCCCTGCCAAGAAATCCAGGGAGGAAAAGAAGGCGGAAGCAGCGAAAAAGGCAACCGAGAAACAAGAAAAGACCCTGGAGAAAGAAAAACCTGCTGAAAAAGCTGAGAAAATGACCGAACCACCGGCAGAGATCAAAGAACCGGTCGTTGAACAGCCCAAACCCCAGGAACAAAAACCTGTAAGGGATGCGAATTTCATTCCGACCCGCTTTGAGAAACTCGACGGACCAAAGATCCTGGGTAAAATTGAAGTCCCTGAACCTGCCAAGAGCGTGAAGCCGGTAGCATCGTCAACCGATGAGAAACTTCAGCTGAAGAAGAAAAAACGGAAGCGTATCCGCCAGGAAAAACTCGAAGACCAGCCGGAACAAAAGGAAGCCAAGGAACGCCAGAAGCCGAGGTCCAGGAAAAAGGAACATTACAAGCCTGAACCTTCGGAAGAGGAAATCCAGAAACAGATCAAGGAAACCCTTGCGAGACTTGCTCCCACGGGTAAATCCAAAACTTCCAAATACCGCAGGCAAAAGCGCGAAAGCATCCGCGAAGAGATAGAAATTGAACGCCAGAAGGCCGAAGAGGAAAAGAAAATACTCAAGGTCACTGAATTCGTTACGGTCAATGAAATGGCCAATATGATGAATGTCCCGGTGATCGAGATCATTTCTACCTTTATGCAGTTGGGGATGTTCGTGAATATAAACCAGCGACTGAATGCGGAAAGCCTAGCCCTGGTGGCGGAGGAATTTGGCTATAAAGTCGAATTCGTCAGCGTAGAAGTGCAGGAAGCCATTGAACAGGCACAGGAAGAAACCGATCCGGAGGATAAGCTTTCTGAACGGCCGCCCATTGTGACCGTTATGGGGCACGTTGACCACGGGAAGACCAAACTTCTGGACTTTATCAGGAACACCAATGTGGTAGCCGGGGAAGCCGGTGGTATTACACAGCATATTGGCGCTTACGAAGTCCAGCTTGAGAACCGAAAAAAGATAACCTTCCTCGATACGCCGGGCCATGAAGCTTTTACGGCCATGCGTGCCAGGGGGGCCATGGTGACAGACGTTGCCATTATCGTTATTGCAGCCGATGATGATGTCATGCCGCAAACAGTGGAAGCTATCAATCACGCCCAGGCTGCCAACGTCCCTATCGTTTTTGCCATCAATAAAGTCGATAAACCTACGGCCAATCCTGAAAAGATCAAGGAACAACTGGCCAAGATGAATATATTGGTGGAAGACTGGGGCGGAAAATATCAATCCCAGGAAATATCTGCCAAGCAGGGACTCAACGTGGGCCTGCTGCTGGATAAGGTATTGCTGGAAGCTGAAATGCTGGAGCTGAAAGCCAATCCGGGCAGACTGGCCTATGGGGCTGTACTGGAATCCTCCCTTGACAAGGGCCGTGGATATGTGGCCAAGGTGCTGGTACAGAACGGCAGTCTGCGCATCGGTGACATAGTACTTGCCGGAGCTCATTTCGGCAAGGTCAAAGCCATGTATAACGAGCGAAACCTCAGGATCGACGTTGCCGGGCCCAGCACGCCCGTGCTCCTGCTGGGGCTCGATGGTGCACCCCAGGCCGGGGATAAATTCAACGTCATGAGGGATGAGCGTGAGGCCAAGGCCATCGCCAACAAAAGGATCCAGTTGCAGCGCGAACAGGGGATCCGCTCCCAGAAACATATCACTCTCGATGAAATTGGCCGTCGAATCGCAATCGGTGATTTCAAGGAATTAAACCTTATTGTGAAAGGCGATGTCGATGGTTCGGTAGAGGCTCTGTCAGATTCTCTCCTGAAGCAGTCCACCAATGAGGTGCAGGTTAACGTCATCCACAAATCTGTTGGCCAGGTAACTGAATCAGACGTTTTGCTGGCCTCTGCATCCAATGCCATTATAGTCGGTTTCCAGGTAAGGCCATCGCTCGGCGCACGTAAACTGGCCGAAAAAGAACAGATTGAAATCAGGACTTACTCCATCATTTACCAGGCAATCGAAGAGATCAAGGCTGCTATAGAAGGCATGCTTTCTCCCGATATTGAAGAACGTATTACCTCCAATATTGAAATCAGGGAGGTCTTTAAAATTTCCAAAGTCGGTACTGTTGCCGGATGTTATGTTCTGGACGGTAAAATCGGCAGAAATACCCGGATCAGGGTCATCCGCGACGGGATTGTGGTTTATACCGGTAAACTGGGGTCACTCAAACGGTTTAAGGAAGATGTGAAAGAGGTAGCAGCCGGATTTGAATGTGGGCTGAACATCGAGAATTTCAACGATATCAAGGTTGGTGATATCATCGAAGGATTCGAGGAAGTAGAAGTAAAGCGGAAGCTTTAGAACAGAAGCGTTTGCTCCCGGTCCGGTCCGTATGACAGACCCAGGAAGGGGACACCGGTTTTTTCACCTATAAAATCCAGGTAATTTTTCAATGCCGGAGGCATGGCATCGTAGCCACCTTTCAGGTTCCCCAGAGAGGTACCCCAACCCTGCAAATCATCGTAAACCGGGTCTGTCGACTGCATCAGGAAGTCATAGGGCACCCTGTCATCCCTTTTATTTCCGGATAAATAACCCGTTGCAATCCGGATCGTACCGAAATCGTTCAGCACATCGGTCTTCATCATAAAAAGGCTGGTTACCCCGTTGATCATGACCGAATATTTCAAAGCTACCAGGTCCAGCCAACCGCAACGTCGTGGTCTTCCTGTTGTCGAGCCGTATTCCCTCCCCTGCTGCCGTAGCTGGTCTCCGGTTTCCCCCTCGAGTTCGGTGGGAAAAGGACCACTGCCGACCCTGGTGCAATAAGCTTTGAAAACGCCTATCACTTCACCGATCTGACCGGGATTGACCCCCAGGCCGGTGCAGACACCACCGATCGATGTGTTGGAGGAAGTGACAAAAGGGTATGAACCGAAATCCACATCCAGCATAGTGCCCTGGGCCCCTTCCGCCAGCACTTTCTTACCCGATGCCAGCCCTTCGTGTATAAAGTAATCCGAATCGACCAGGTTGAGGCGGCGCATGAAACCGATCGCGTCAAGCCAGGCTTGTTCGTATTCTACCAGGATCATCCCGTCAATCGGGTGTTCCGAATATTCAAATCCATAGAAACGAAGCAATTTCAGATGCTTATCCCTCATATTCCGATAGACGGCTTCGAAATTACTCCTGAGAATATCGCCTACCCTGAGGCCATTCCGTGCGGTCTTATCGGTGTAAGTGGGTCCTATGCCTTTCAGGGTCGACCCGATCTTAGATGCCCCGAGCGCTTTTTCATGCGCGGCATCCAGCAGGCGATGGGTCGGGAGGATCAGGTGTGCCCGTTTGGAGACAAAAAGGTTTGAGGTAGTGTCCACACCGTGCGACGCCAGGTTTTCAATCTCTTTTCTGAATATGAAAGGATCCAGGATCACGCCATTCCCGACCAGGTTTATTTTTTCGGGATAGAAAATCCCGGAAGGGATCGTGTGAAGGATGAATTTCTGATTTTTAAACTCAATCGTGTGGCCGGCATTGGGACCGCCCTGAAAACGTGCAACAATATCATAACGGGGAGTAAGGACATCCACAATTTTCCCCTTGCCCTCATCTCCCCACTGAAGGCCGAGGATTACATCTACTTTCATTTTAATGGTCTGGTATAAATCTAGTTAACGTGGGATGGCTCTTTCTGGTCTTCCAGGCAGTGACCATAGAAGGTCAGTGAATGATGTGATACTTTAACTTTCAGAACTTCCTCCACATATCTCCTGATGTCTTCCACTCTTGGATCGGAGAATTCCATGACTTTTCCTGTGTCAACGCATATGAAATGATCATGCTTTTTGAACTTGTAGGAACGTTCAAACTGCGCACAATTATTTCCAAACTGATGTTTGGTGACCAGATTGCAATCCAGAAGCAATTCAATGGTATTGTAAAGTGTTGCCCTGCTAACCCTGTATTTATTGTTCTTCATGCGGATATAAAGGGTTTCGATGTCAAAATGCCCGTCTGTGTTGTAAATCTCTTTCAGGATGGTGAACCGCTCCGGTGTCTTTCGGTGGCCCCGTTGTTCGAGATATTCGGTAAACAACTTCTTTACAGTTTCAAAAGCATCAGTCTGTTCTCTGTCTTTCATCTAATCCATTTTAGAAAACCGCATAAAATTAAATAAAATCTTTATTATAATTTGGTATAAATAAAAATAATTTTTCGGTTTGCTAAAACCAGTGGAGTTTCAAATTCAGCTTATTCTTTAAACCGGTCGATCCGGGAAACTTTGATCACCTCCTTGACTTTCATCAGGTTTTCGATGACCTTGTTCAGGGCTTCGGTATCATTGACATAAAGCATGACACTGCCCTCCGTCATCCCTTCGCTGGTATCGAGATGAAATGAACGGATATTAATATTGTGTTTTTCCGTGATGATTTCCGTTATTTTCCGGATGAATCCCTTCTTGTCCACTCCCTGGATCTTTATACCTGTCAGGAACCCGATCGATTCCTTATTCTTCCATTTGGCTTTGATGATCCTTTTGCCGTATTTGGACATCAGGTCGATGGCTTCGCGGCAATTGGTGCGGTGGATATCGATAGATCCCTGTTCATTCATAAAACCGACCACATCATCTCCCGGGATCGGGCTGCAACACCTGGCCACCGCATATTTGATCTGGGTGATATCGTCGCCGAGAAGCAGGGATTCAGGCTTATCGCGCAACTTCTCGACTATCGTCTCGGATAGACTTTGGTTGTTGGCCGGTTTGGACCGTATGAACGGCCTGCTCAGGTAGCTGAACAGGTTTCGTTTCTCACCTTCCTGAGTGAATAACTTCACTTCTGGCGCCCCGATATCTCCATTGGAGACCATCTTGAACAAATCTTCGGCGGTCGTGATCTTGTGAAATTCCATGAATTTCTGGAGGGTATCCTTATCGTCGGAAAGGTTATTTTGATGCAACAGCAGACCGAGTTTTTCCTTCCCGATCAGTTGTTGCTTTTTGCGGTGGTCCTTTAGGTATTGTTTGATATTGGTCCTGGCCCTGGCAGTCACGGCCGATTTGAGCCAATCGTCGTCCGGAATGATGCTGTGCGAGGTGAGTACTTCCACCTGGTCACCGTTTCGCAGGGTATGTTTTCGCGTCACCAGCACCTGGTTCACTTTAGCCCCGATGCAGTGTTTCCCGATTTCAGTATGAACGGCATAGGCAAAATCCAAAACGGTCGAACCCGCCGGAAGCGTTTTCAGATCGCCCGCGGGAGTATAAGCGTAAATCTCATCGGCAAAAAGGTTAAGCTTGAAATCGCTCACGAAATCGAGTGCGTCGCTGTCTTCATCCTTCAGCATATCCCTGATCTTGTTCAGCCACTCCTCTATTCCGGTTTCCGAATCAATTGTTTCCTTGTATTTCCAGTGAGCGGCATAGCCCTTTTCTGCTATTTCATCCATACGCCGGCTGCGAATCTGGATCTCCACCCAACGGCCCGTCTGGCTCATCACGGTTGTATGAAGGGCTTCATAACCATTGGCTTTGGGAATGGATATCCAGTCCCTTAAACGGATATGATTAGGCCTGTAATGGTCGGTTATAATGGAATACACTTTCCAGCATTCCGATTTCTCCAGCTCCATGGTTGTATCAATCACAATTCGAACGGCAAAAAGATCATAAACCTCTTCAAAAGGTATTTCTTTCTTTTGCATCTTATTCCAGATGGAGAACACACTTTTTTCCCTGGTAAAAATCTGAAACTTGATACCCTTCAGCCTCATATCCCTTTTAATAGGGTAGATGAAGCGGTTGGTGAATTTTAACCGTTCTTCCTTTGAAGCGATCAACTTCTGTTTGATGGAATAATAGACATCCGGTTCGGTGGATCTCAAAGAGAGATCCTCCAGTTCGCTTTTGATGGTAAAAAGGCCCAGCCGGTGTGCAAGGGGTGCATATAAGTATATAGTTTCAGAGGATATTTTCAACTGTTTATCCTTCGGCAGAGCTTCCAGGGTTCGCATATTATGCAAACGGTCAGCCAGTTTGATCAGGATGACCCGTACATCCTTGGCCAGTGTGAGCAGTATTTTCCTGAAGTTTTCAGCCTGGGGGGATGCAGCCGGATCGACAATGATATCTTCAATTTTAGTAAGACCGTCGATGATACCGGCTATTTTGCCGCCAAAGTGAAACCGTATGTCATCCAAACTATACTCGGTATCTTCAACTACATCGTGGAGAAGCGCACAAATGATGGATGTGGTGCCCAGGCCTATTTCCCCGGCAACAATGGTAGCTACTTCGAGGGGATGATAAATATAAGGTTCGCCGGAGTGACGCCTCATATCCTTATGCGCTTCCGCTGCGAGGTCAAAGGCCCTGCGTACTTTCTTCTTATCTTCTTTATTTTTCGAATGCCAGACCCGCAGCAGGTTCCGGTACCGCTTGATGATCTCTTTCTTTTCTATTTCCGGGGTCTGTGGGTACATAAAAATAAGGCTGTCCGCCCATACAAATTTACAACAAAGAAAAATTCAAAATCTTTTACTAAATAAACATAAAGGAATATTTTTTGCTGCTGACCCTTCCGGAAGCGGTGGAATTTCTTAGGCGGCCGAAGTGGATTTTATCTAAATTTGAATTTTTAATTCCGGGCAGGCGAATGATTAAGCGCATAATAGTTTGGATGATATTTATGCTTGTAGCGGTGGCCTCTCATGCCACCCATCAGCGTGCTGCCGAAATTACCTACAGGCACGTCACAGGTCTGACCTATGAGGTTAAAATCATCACTTATACGTATACCCCAAGCCCGGCCGACCGTCCGGAACTGGAAATATTCTGGGGCGACGGGACGAGTTCCATGCTGAAAAGAACCCTAAAACAAAACCTTCCCGATAACATCAGCCTGAATGAATATGAATATCAGCCGGAGAACGGGGCGACCACGAACAGGCACACTTACAGTTCACCCGGGACTTATATCCTTTATATGGAGGATCCAAACCGGAATTATGGAGTGGTCAACATTCCGAACTCAGTGAATGTGCCAATGTATGTGGAAACAGCCCTTGTCATTAATCCTTTCCTGGGTTACAATAACTCTCCCACCCTGCTGAATCCGCCAGTTGATGTGGGATGCGTCGGACAACTATTCCTGCATAACCCGGGCGCCTTCGATATAGACGGCGACAGTTTATCCTACAAACTGGTGATTTGTAAAACAGCCGGTGGAATTGAAATCCCGGGATTCTCCTATCCGCAGGCCAGCAATGAATTTACAATCAACAGCGTGACAGGAGACGTGATCTGGGACAGCCCGGTCATCCAGGGCGAATACAATATTGCTTTCATAATCGAAGAATGGAGGAACAATGTCAGGATCGGATATGTCACGAGGGATATGCAAATTGAGATTCTGGCCTGCGATAACCAGCCGCCATTGATCCTTTCGGTTAGCGATACCTGCGTCACGGCCGGCGAAAAGATCACCTTCGATATCACAGCGGTTGATCCCGATGGGGACAGGGTGTCCCTTTCCGCGACCGGTGGACCATTCGAACTGGCTGATTCCCCGGCAGAAATCGATCCCGACCCGGCAGCAGGCAATGATACGGTTGTGACAACCTTCACCTGGAACACCAATTGCTCCCATGTGCAGAAACAACCCTACCAGGTTTTTTTCAAGGCGACTGACGACGGTTATCCGATTAACCTGGTCAGCTATAAAACCATTTCCATTACCGTGATAAGCCCTGCTCCTGAAAACCTCACGGCCGATGCTATTGGAAGCACTATTCACATAAACTGGAACAAAGCGGTTTGCCAGAAGGCGGCTGGTTATAATATTTACCGCAGGATAGGGTACTTCGGATTTATTCCCGGTCCCTGTGAAACGGGAGTGCCAGCTTATACCGGTTACAGGTTGATCCACCGGACAGGGTCCCTATCCGATACGGTTTACGTGGACGATGATAACGGACTGGGGCTTATCCACGGGAATGATTACTGCTATATAGTAACGGCTGTTTTTCAGGATGGAGCCGAAAGTTATGCTTCCCTGGAAGCTTGCGCCACGCTGAAACGTGATATCCCTGTCATTACCAACGTGAGCAACGACAGTTCGGACCTTTTGGCCGGCAGGGCATTTGTAGCCTGGTCCAAACCGACAGAACTGGATACGATCCAGATTCCCGGTCCTTACCAATATGTTCTTTACCGTTCTGACGATGGTTTTGGAGCTAACCTGCAAGAAATTGCCACCCTTCCTGGATTGAACGATACGGTTTTCACCGATAACGGGGTGGACCTGAATACCTCCGGGATACCTTACAGCTATCGCGTCGGACTTGAAAGCCTGACTTTCGGTTTCATCGGCAACAGTCAGATCGCCTCTTCCATATATATCGACTTATATGAAACGGATGAAGAGATACAGCTTTCATTTGCCCCGAATGTACCCTGGCTGAATGAATATTACGTTATTTACCGGCGGGATGAAGGGGAATCGCAATTTGATTCGATTGGTGCCAGCAATGGGCCTTTTTACCGGGACACCTTACTCACGAATTTTAAGACTTATTGCTATTACGTGAAAAGCGTGGGGAGTTACACAGCTTCAGGCTTTGTCGATCCGATCATCAATTTTTCACAGGTGGTCTGTGGACAGCCGTACGATAATGAACCGCCATGCCCTCCTGAGTTGACCGTCACAACAAATTGCGACGAGGCCTTAAATACCCTGCTTTGGACCAATCCCAATCTGACCTGTGCTGATGATGTGGTAAAATATTACATCTATTATTCTCCCCTGCAGGGTTCGGATTTTGTCCTGATCGACTCAACCAGCCCGGCTGAGAACACCAATTACAACCATTTCAACGAAGGGAGCATCACCGGCTGTTATGCAGTCACGGCAATAGATTCAGTCGGTAACCAGAGTTTATTCAGCAATGTGGTTTGCATCGACAATGACACCTGTTCGGTTTATTCCCTGCCAAATGTTTTCACCCCCAATTTCGACGGGTATATTGACACTTTTTATCCCTTTCCTTACACTTCTGTCGAAAAAGTGAAAATGACCATTTTCAACCGTTGGGGAAATATTGTTTATGAAACGGAAGATCCGGATATCAACTGGGATGGGAAGGATTACAAGAATGGCACAGACTGTGCGGAAGGGACCTATTTCTATGTCTGTTACGTTTACGAGCTCACCCTGCAGGGTACCCGACAGCGGGAACTCAGGGGATCGATCACCCTCCTGCGGAATTAACAGCGAAGTACTTTCCATGAAAAATGCCGCTGATTCACGGATCTTTCCATATATCACCGAATCAGCGGCACAGGTACAAAAAATCTATTCAATCGTGCCTTTTAATCACGAAGTCGTTCCTAAAACTTCTGGAACAACCGGATCAGGTCAACCACGCGGTTGCTGTATCCCCACTCGTTATCATACCAGCTCAGGACTTTAACGATACGGTTTCCAACAACCTTGGTAAATTCCGGGTCGAAGATAGAAGAGTAGGGATTTCCGACGATGTCGGAGGAAACCCACTTGAAATCGGAATACAGGAGGACATTCTTCATCCGTTCGGTCTGGGAAGCGGCCTTCATGGCTGCATTCACCTCTTCGGCGGTTACGTCCTTTCCAACTTCCACGATCAGGTCAACGACTGAACCATCCGGTACGGGCACGCGGGATGCCATCCCGTCGAGCCGGCCTTTCAGTTCGGGGATTACTTTCCCGACCGCTTTGGCAGCCCCGGTGGTGGTAAGGATGATATTTTCAGCAGCGGCGCGTCCCCGTCTCCAGTCCTTATGGGGAACGTCGGCCAGGCGCTGGTCGTTGGTGTAGGCATGCGTGGTGGTCATAAGTCCGTCGATGATCCCGAATGCATCGTTGAGCACTTTCGCTACAGGAGCCAGGCAATTGGTGGTGCAACTGGCATTGGACACGATCCTGTGCTCCGCTTTGAGGGTATCTTCATTGACGCCTATGACAATCGTCGCATCGATCTCATCCTTGGATGGGACGGTAAGGATCACACGCCTGGCACCAGCCTGCAGGTGAGCCTCCAGCTGGGAGCGTTTCCGGAATACGCCGGTCGCTTCGACCACTACATCGATATCCAGCTCCTTCCATGGAAGCTGGGCCATATCGCTTTGTGAAAGCATCAGTACCCTTTCCTCCGGGGTGACCAGGTAATCGCCTTCTATCCTGGCATCTCTATAATAGGTTGACATCACTGTATCATACTTCAGCAGGTATGTCAGCACATCATTTTCATACAGGTCGTTGATGGCAACGACATCGATCTTTGGGTCGGCATCGAGGATTCTGAAAACAGAACGACCGATCCTGCCAAATCCGTTAATTGCTACTCTCATTGGACACCTCCTTTCTGGGTATTTTCCTGTAAATTGTGATAAGTCCTGACCACGTCAAGGATGCGGCAGGCCTGGGCTAGTGCTGTATGATACCATACCAGCGTTTTCATCATCTTGCCCTGGGATTTCATGGTTGCCAGTTTATCGAAGATCACAGCATGGCGGTCATTGATCACGTCGCTGGATACGATCGGGTCTTCGGCCACCCGGATCAGTTTCGGGAGCTTTCCTGCTGCTTCGTACATCAGTTCATTGACCTGCTCGACTGTTACATCCTTCGTTCTGAAAACTGTCGTCAAGTCAAGCAGCGAACCATTCGGGATCGGCACGTTTAATGCAGTACCGTCGATCCTTCCGGCTAATTCCGGAAGGATAGTGGGAATCCATCTGGGAGTAGGGGTTTCATTCGGTATGATGTTCTCCGCTGCCGAACGTGACCGGCGGAAATCAATCCCTGCTTTATCGCGCAGCGGCTGATCGGAAGTATAGGAATGGACAGTAGTAAGCATGGCATAGTCCACACCGAACTTTTCATTGAAGAATTTCAGCATCAGGGCGGTGGCATTTGTAGTAGCTGAGCCAGCAGACACGATCTTATCCTTCAGGTCAATCGTATGTTCATTGACTCCCATCACCACGATGCGGTCGATTTCGTCCTCCGGCAGCGTGGAGAGCACCACGTGAGGGGCGCCTGCTTTGAGGTGTTTTTCCAGATCCCTCCGGGTTTTGAAAATACCCGTCGCATCGACAACCACGTCAACATCAAAGATATCCCATGGGATATCGCCTGGCTTTCCGCCGGTCACAATGCGGGCGCGCCCTGCTGCCGAATTGATGAAATTGCCATCTTCAAGGGTAACCTTGACACGGCCTTTCACTTCAGCTTCCAGCAGATAGGCCAGAATATCGGGCTTGCCATAATCGCTGATGGCCACTACTTCGAACATATCATCTTCCATACACAGCCGGTAGATGTGCCTTCCGATCTCTCCGAAGCCCATGATTCCTAATCTTACCTTGCTCATAATTAAAGGATTAAATTATTAAATTCAGTTCTCTTTCGTCTTACTAAAAAAGGTGTGCAAAGATACTGACAATCTTGCTTGAAAATTCACTATGATAAGGAAAGTTTGGATATTTTTGCACTGCCATGAAAAACATCCGCAACTTCTGCATCATCGCCCATATTGATCACGGTAAATCCACGCTGGCCGACCGATTGCTGGAACAAACCGGCACGGTGACCGGCAAGGATATGCAGGACCAGGTGCTCGATGATATGGATCTGGAGCGCGAAAAAGGCATTACGATTAAAAGCCATGCCATCCAGATGGACTATAAGCACGATGGGGTGAATTACAAGCTGAACCTCATCGATACCCCGGGCCATGTTGATTTTTCATACGAAGTGTCCAGGTCCATCGCTTCCTGCGAAGGTGCCCTGCTGATTGTCGACGCCACCCAGGGTGTGCAGGCACAAACCATCTCCAATTTATACATGGCCATCGACCATGATCTGGAGATCATCCCGGTGATGAACAAGATGGACAGTGAAAATGCCATGCCGGACGAAGTGCGGGAACAAATCGTAGACCTCCTGGGATGCAAGCCGGAAGAGATCATCGAAGCCAGTGGCCGGACAGGTTATGGCGTGGAACGGATTCTCGATGCTATCATTCACCGCATCCCGGCCCCGGCGGGGGAAGATGACGAGCCTCTGCAAGCCCTTATCTTCGATTCCGTATTCAATCCTTTCCGGGGAATTATCGCTTATTTCAGGATATTTCACGGCGTCATCCGAAAAGGGGACCATGTGAAGTTCATTTCCACAGGACGCGAATACGACGCCGATGAGATCGGAGTACTGAAGCTCAAAATGGAGGAACGGCAGGAAATGCATGCAGGCGATGTGGGTTATATCATCAGCGGGATCAAAACCTCCAGGGAAGTCCGCGTCGGGGATACCATCACGCACGTCGACAGACCAGCCATAGCAGCGGTGTCCGGGTTCCAGGAGGTGAAACCAATGGTCTTCGCCGGGATCTACCCGGTGGATGCCGACGATTACGAGGAACTCCGTGCATCGCTCGAAAAACTCCAGCTCAACGATGCTTCCCTCACATTTGAACCGGAATCCTCCGCAGCATTAGGTTTCGGCTTCCGTGGCGGGTTCCTCGGGTTGCTGCACATGGAGATCGTGCAGGAACGCCTCGACAGGGAGTTCGATATGGACGTCATCACCACGGTGCCCAACGTATCGTACCAGGTCTTCACCACAAAGGATGAGATCATCGAGGTGCACAACCCATCCGGGATGCCCGACATCAAGTACATCGACCATATCCGCGAACCCTATATCATTGCCCAGATCATTTCCAAGGTGGAATACATCGGCTCCATCATGAAACTCTGTATCGACAAGCGCGGGACGCTTAAAAGCCAGGTTTACCTGACCAGCAACCGGGTGGAAGTGACCTTCGAAATGCCGCTCGGGGAAATCGTCTTCGATTTCTATGACAAGCTCAAGAGCATCTCCAAGGGCTATGCTTCTTTTGATTATCACCATGCCGACTACAGGCCTGCCAGGCTGGTCAAACTGGACATACTCATCAATAAAGAGCCGGTCGACGCACTGTCATCTCTGATCCACGCCGATCATTCCTATGACCTGGGCCGGAAAATGTGCGAAAAGCTGAAGGAACTCATCCCTCGCCAACAATTTGAAGTGGCTATCCAGGCAGCCATCGGCGCCAAGATCATTGCCCGCGAAACCATCAAGGCGGTCCGGAAAGACGTGACGGCCAAATGTTATGGCGGTGACATCACCCGTAAGCGCAAGCTCCTCGAAAAGCAGAAAAAAGGTAAAAAGCGCATGCGACAGGTAGGGAACGTAGAGATCCCGCAGAAGGCTTTCCTCGCCGTGCTTAAGCTGGATTAGGCGCGTAGGGCGCAGGGCATGTGAAAGCTTAAACCTGTTTCAAGGCATTATCCAGATCCGACAGGATGTCCTCAACATCCTCAATTCCTACGGAAAATCTTACCAGGTCGTCGGTAATACCGGCTGACAGCTTGTTTTCCCTGCTCACACCGGCATGCGTCATGGAAGCGGGGTGCTGGATAAGGGTTTCCACTCCTCCCAGCGAAACGGCCAACAGCGCCAGGTGCACATGATCCATCAGTTGCTCACCGGCTGTATATCCCCCTTTCAGTCCAAAACTCATCATCGAACCGAAACCCCTCATCTGCCTTCTGGCCAAATCATGCTGAGGATGGGATTCCAGTCCCGGGTATTTGATCCAGGCCACCCTGGGATGCGACTGAAGATACTTCGCAACTTCCATGGCATTCGCCTGCGCCCGCTCAATGCGGATCCCCAAGGTTTTAAGTCCCCGGATCACCATGAATGCCTGGGTCGGGTCCATATTGCTTCCCATATAGGTCATGGAATGACGGATTTTCTTGAACAAAACCGGATCTTTGGTCACAATGATCCCGCCTACGATATCTGCATGGCCGTTGATGAATTTGGTCATGGAATGGAGCACGACGTCGGCCCCCAGGTCAAGCGGGTTTTGCAGATAGGGGGAACAAAAAGTATTATCCACCACCAGCGTTAATCCATTTTCCTTTGCAATTTTAGAACAAGCGGCTATATCCGTTATATCCATCGTGGGATTTGCCGGTGTTTCAACATATAACACACGGGTATTGGATTGAATGGCAGAAAGGATATTATGCGGATCCGCAGTGTTCACAAAACTGGCCTCCACACCGAACCTGGAGAAATCCTGCTCCAATACGCCCCGGGCGGGACCGTACACGGCACCGGTACTGATGATATGACTGCCTGATCCCAGAAGGGCCATAAAAACACTGGATATTGCACCCATTCCTGAACTGGTCGCTATTCCGTCATATCCATTTTCCAGTTCCGCTATGTTTCTTTCCAGAACCCGGATGGTTGGATTGGCAATCCGGGTGTAAATATACCCGTCGCTCTTTCCCGAAAAGCAGTCTGCTCCGTGTTTTGCATTTTTAAACTTAAATGTCGATGTCTGGTAGATCGGTACCGTGGCGCTCCCGAATTCATCTTCAAATACGCCTGCATGGATCAGTTTGGTGTTAAAACCTTTGTCTTTGGTTGTCATTTTTTATTCGATTTAGAAATTATATTTCTCCGGTTCCATCCTCATTGTCGGATGACCATTTTACGGCTCCCTCCGGGCAGATGGCTACGCAGAGTCCACATGAATTGCAATGGTCATAATTGAAAAGGTAATTGTACGGAAAGCATGTCACTTCCAATACAATGCAGTATTTAATGCATTTATCGCAATTACTGTTAGGTATCTTTTCGATTACCTGGGTGGGACATATCAAGATGCACTTTTCACAATGGATGCATTTGTTGTAATCAATATAGGGAAGAGTAGCTTTAGGTTTCATTGAACTATTTGACCCTTGAAATATTAATCATCAGTTTCGGATGACCATTTAAAAAACATCAAGCAATATCAATGATTCAGATACTTGATGATATCCCAGATTTTGATACCGGGTTGCTTGAAGACAATCATCTGGATTTTCATACTTTCCAGCAACGGTTTGATTTTCATCCCGAATTCTCCTGAAATGATCTTATGAACACCCCTTGATCCAATGATCTGAACGGCAGCTGTTCCCGATCCTTCCTCAATATCTCTGAAAGGATTGGGTATGAATTCCACCGATTTGCTTTTCGTATCCCAAATCACGAAATAGGCACATCTTCCAAATCGTTTGTCAATTCCGGCTTCCAACGAATTACCCGTAGAAGTGATCGCTACTTTCATAAAGTACCTGTTTTAACCGCTGCAATTCTTAATACTGCTGACAGATGCATCAAAATCCAGAGAAAAGACCCGTTCACTGCCACACAAGGGACAATCTTCAACCGGCTTGTCCTTTTCCGGATTATTGAAATAACATTTGCATCTTTTGCAATGATACCAGTCACTGTCAAAAAAAACCTTTCCCCCGTCGATCGATATTGCCCGCCCTTCCACCAGGGCTGTTGCAATTTTCTGTCGCGCCGAAGCATAGATCCTGGTGAAGGTAGGCCGGGAAACTCCCATAAGAGTGGCTGATTGATGGTGATTGCAACCGATATGATCGCATAGTCTCAGAGATTCATATTCTTCGTAAAATAAGTTCACCGGCTCCGCTTCCGGGACGGGCAAGTCTGTACCATATGGTTTAAAACCTTTTACCGGAGGTGGATTCATAACTTTCCGGGGGCGGATGATCCTGGGTGACATAACTTATGAGCATTTGTTCGCAACAAAGATAATGAACATATGCTCACAAAAATTAATTTGACTTACTTTTGCGAAAACATTTTAAAATGGACCCTTTTATGACATCATCCGAAACAACACAAACCCGTATAATTTTCCCTTCGCATTTAAATGACCGAAATATATTATTCGGAGGCATTTTGTTAAGCTGGATGGATGAAGTGGCCTATATCACTGCTTTGAGGTATCTGAATCAAAATACCGTGACTGTATCCCTTAATAAAGTCAAATTCTTCAAACCGGTCAGGCAAGGAGATATAATCGATATCACCGGTAAAGTGACAAAAGTAGGAATCGTCAAACTGTATATCCAGGTCGAGATAGTCCGGGATTCAAAGGAATCCGGTGAAAAAGACAGAATCGCTTTTGCAAATTTTTACTTTGCAGCGACAGACATAAACTTCAATCCGGAAAGAATGCAGAAAGAACTGACTGCTAATTTAAAACCGGTACCCCACTAAGAAAAATCCCCGGGATTGTAGTGAAAAGTCTGTCCGTTGTCCTGCTTGAATTTGATGGCATCCGGATTCTTTTCCCAGTCTTTGTAATCTATCCAGCCCTTTATCGTATCCTCATTATTTGAAACAATATAACCAGGCAAAAAATTTTGCTGCCCGGATAACATTAAAGTGCTGAGAAGCAATAATCCCATGGCACTGATATAATAAGGAAAAAGCTTATACTTTTTTCTTTTCATTTTAAAATCCTATCAGCCAATAACTAATGCATTAAAATAATTCATGCGTTCAGCTGTCGAAAGCCCTTTGCTTTGGATCGACCAAATTCGTCAGTTCTGTCACCGCCCTCTCCAAACCAAACCGCTCCTCTGCCCTTTTCCGTCCTTTCTCCCCCATTTGCTGCCGGACCTGGGGGTTATTGGCCAGGAAAAAGATCATTTCGGCGAATTCATCGGTTTGAAAGTCCCTGACCAGGAAACCGGTCTCGCCGTCGGCCACGATCTCCGGGTTACTGCTGGCATGGAATGCAATAATTGGCTTCCTGCAGGCCATAGTTTCCACCAGGACATATCCGAACCCTTCCCAGCGTGAGGGCAACAGGAATATATCGCAAGACTCCAGCAATGGTTTGATATTTTCCAGGAAACCCAGAAAACTAACATGCTCCGATAGGCCGAGATCCTGGGCCAAACGAGAGATATCCGTTTTCAACTCCCCTTCTCCCGCGATCAGGAGCCTGAAATTCAAGCCGGTTTGCTTCAGCTTGCGTATTGCCTCAAATAAAAGATCATAACCCTTCTGCCTGGACAAACGTCCGGCCACGGCCAGTACGATTTCATCTCCCCGCCGCTTACAGATCGGCTCTGATTGATCGGCATCAAACCTTTCCAGGTCGATACCATTGTATATGACGTGGATCTTTTCCAACGGAAAAAGAGCCGGGTTGTTCTCCAAAATGGTCCGTTTTGTTTCATTCGAATTGACCACCACTTCATCCACGTATTTTTTAAAAATGAACCTGTTGAAGATGCTTGATTTTACGGGAATTGCGCTACCCCTTCGATAAACCACCCGGATGCCTCCGGCTACCCGGGCAGCAAAACCGGCGATCTTCAGGTCCGATGGCAGGTTGATGATCAACGTGTCAATCCCTGAGGATTTGAATTTCCCGATGAAGTACAGTATTTTCAAGGGATTTAAAAAGCTCAGGTTGGAGATACAGGCGCGGATTGTCCGGATGCCGGCTGCCCTGGCCCTGGCTGCCAGCTCACTGTGCGGGTTGCACGCCAAGGTCACGTTGTAACCTCTGGTCATCAAAGCTATGGCCATTTCGAGGTGCCATTTCTCCCCTCCTCCCCACTTGCGGTTACTGTTGAAAAAACAGACGTTTCCTTTCATGACCTGCCGGATTCGGTTTTATAAATGGCTTTCAGCTTGGCATATTTCAGAAAGTTCGAATAGGCGGAATTGCGACAGATCAGGTAACCGAAATAACCGTCCAGGAAACCCAATTTGATGATATAGTCCCGGAAAAATTTGAATGCCGGGGAAAACATCATGGCCAGCCAGCTCGGTCTTATGCCTTTATCATACATTACCCTGGCCTTGATAGAAGAGAATTTATTGATCGTGGCAAGGTGCTGGTCCACCGTATAGAATGAATAATGCAGCAAATCACCTTTCAGATGTTTTTTTTGTGCGCCTGCCTCCAGAAAGAACTCATCGTGCGGGTTCTCCCCTTTCCACAATCCCTTACGCCTGTCCCAAAGCCGGAGTTTTCGGTCAGGATACCATCCGCAGTGCCGGATCCATTTTCCGCAGTAACTGGTCAACCGGTTGAAATAATAACCTTCATATACAGGATTATCCTTCACTTCAACAATGGAATCCCTGAGTTCATCCGATAAAGATTCATCGGCATCCAGCGACAGCACAAGATCATACCTGGCCTGGTCTTTGGCCCAGTTCTTCTGCTCAATATAACCTTCAAAGGCGTGCTGAACAAACCGGACCCCGTGACGTTTACAAATCTCCCCGGTCCTATCCGTTGAAAAAGAGTCTACCACCAGGATCTCATCGGCAATTTCCTTGACCGAAAGAATGCACCTTTCAATGTTTCTCTCCTCGTTGAATGTGATGATGACAACGGATAACATCAGGCGTTAGCGGTTAATTAGTGCAAAGATAGAAAAGAAGTTAGAAGTCAGGTGAAAGGAGTCGGAAGTCGGAAATCGTAAGTCAGACGTCGAAAAAAAGAAATTTTAAGATGCCAACCGTCAACTGCGAACTGCCAACTGCCAACTGCCAACTGTAACATTTCCCTCCCTCGTCCGTCTAATGCATAAATACTGGAACAGAAAATCTGCCTGAATGACCGTAACAGAGTACAACCAGTGTGTTGACAGCCATTCCGACAATGTGTACCGCTTCATCCTTAAAAATATCAGGGATGAACAGGCAGCCATGGATATTGTGCAGGATGCGTTCGAGAAACTATGGTTGAAATTCAGGGAGGTCAGCTACCAGAAGGCTAAATCGTACCTCTTTACCACTGCCTACCATCGTATGATCGATCATGTCAGGAAGGAAAAGAGAATGGGAAGGCTGTCCGAAGATTATGATGTGGCGGAACAGGGAGACAGACCATATAATGATGTGAAAAAAGTCCTGGACGAAGCATTGCAAAGACTGCCGGAAATCCAGCGGTCAGTAGTGCTGCTCAGGGATTACGAAGGTTATTCGTACGAGGAGATCGGTCACATCACAAAGCTGAGCGAATCGCAGGTTAAAGTTTATATTTTCAGGGCAAGGGTAGCATTGAAAAACTACCTGGTCAGCATTGACAATCTGGTTTGAAATGGGCATCAATAAAGAAAATTACGAACAGTTCTTCCTGGACTACCTGGAAGGCAACCTCTCCCCGGAAGAGAAGCAGGAACTGGCTGATTTTATCATAGCCCACCCGGAACTGAGATCCTTGCTGGACGACTTCGATGGCACACCTATCCCACCCGACAGGATCACCTACCTTAAAAAGGAACGATTAAAAAAAAATATCCATAACTCTGTACATATAAATGAAGGTAATGCGGAAGCATGGATGATCGCGTCGATTGAAGGTAATCTGAATGCTACCGAAGCATTTGAGCTCTCTGAATTTATTTCTAAAAATCCTGTCTTTGAACGGGAATTGGAATTATACCGGAAAACCAGGATCGTTCCCGATGAAACCATCACTTTCCCGTTAAAAAGTTCGTTAAAAAAGAAGGCCCCTTACATCCTTCTGAAACGCAGCGGCTGGATCTCGGCATTAGTAGCTGCAGTAATCATCCTGTTTTTTGGCATACGCTTCTTTCTCCTCCGGCCCCCATCACCTGATGCCTTGCCTGAAATGACCATTGCATCGGGTTCGGCAGGTATTGATCAAACCATCCCGACCACTGCCTCTGAATCTTTACCGGAAAATCCTAAGAAAATACTGGCAGCTTCGCATGCAGCCGTTCCGGAACAGCCGGTTACTGGAGCAGATACTGCAACAGCGACCTCGGAACGAACCGGTGTATCCAGAATAAAAGACCGGCATTTTGTCTTATCAGTCAATACCTCTTCAACTACGACATCTTATCTTTCGCTCAAGAATGAAACAGAGGCCCCGAAAATAAAAGTTGAAAAAAATCAACCTCTCATTTCCAAAGTGACCGAAAATATATTCGCTCAGGCCGGAAAAAGTATCAGGGAAAGAACCCGTTTGGACAATATCCGCAACCAGAGACTGAATTTCTGGGGCGTTCTGTCATCAGGAATCAAAGGCTACAATACCATTACCGACCGCAATGTGGAACTTTTTGTCCGCCAGGATGAGAAAGGGAAAGTTTCATCTTATACACTCGTGGAACATGACCGGCTTATCATGACCAGGGATTTAAATAAAAACTGAGTCCTGTAACATTTCCACGAGGCTTACCGTCACACGCACAGAAACCATTTAAAACAAACTGATATGAAACGGATTATCTTGCAATCTGCATGGCTGATCATGGCTGTTCTCATGATCCTGGTCCTGGACCACAACGTGGCGGCACAAAATGAAATTGTCCGCGAAACCCGGGATCTCCCGGTATTTGACCAAATTAATGCGGGAGGAGCGTTTGAAATAAAACTGACCCAGGGTACACCCCAGAATGTAGAGGTTGAAGCCAAGCAAAAAGTGATCGGCGACATCCAGACCGAAGTTAAGGACGGCAACCTGGTCATCTCTTCCAAAGGCATTAACAACAACACACCTTTGAATATTTTTATCACGGTAGCCGAATTGAAAAAGCTGGAAATTCATGGGGCGGCTGAATTAGATGGCACGAATACTATTAAATCGGCCGACCTGGAAATAGTTGTTTCCGGCGCTGCAGAAGCAGACCTGGAGGTGGATGCAGCCAACCTGATCACCGATGTTTCGGGGGCAGCAGAATTGGATCTTTCAGGCAAGACCATCAACCACACGACCAATGTAAGCGGTGCGGCTTCATTAAATGCCGGCAATCTTAATGTCAAATATACCCAGGCTGATGTCAGCGGCGCGGCATCAGCCCATATCAATACGGAAAATCTGGTCGGAAATACCAGCGGCGCCGGGGAAATTTATGATAAGGACAGGATGGTGGAAAAGTCGACGTGGGAAGAATCTCCCGGGGTATACATCGATACGGACAGGGACAGCGACACGACCTATATAAGGATTCCCGGAGCCGCGGTAGTGGTTACGGAAGGTGACGACTCCGTGACAGTGCGTGTTGGGAACAGGGTACTGGTGGTGGATGACGACGGGGATGTGGAGTTCAAACGCTGTGCCATGCCCAGGTTCAACGGCCATTGGGCTGGTTTTGACATCGGTTTTAACGGATATGTGAATTCCGATTTCAATATGAGTTTCCCGAAGGAGTATGAGTACATGGATTTGAGAATGGAAAAGTCGATTGCGACAAACCTGAATTTTTTCGAACAGAATATCCGTCTTGCCAAAAATCAGCATTGGGGCATCGTGACCGGGCTGGGGCTGGGCTTCAACGATTACCGGTTCCTGCACCAGACCAGGCTGAGCATGGATTCTTCATCGTTACAGGGATATATCGATGAAGACATAAGCATCCGGAAAACAAAACTTTCGGCTATGTACCTGAATTTGCCGATCCTGTTTGAATTTCAGACTGCTCCGGCTTATCACAAAAACGGTTTCCATATCAATGCCGGGGTGATCATCGGGGCCAGGCTGTCTTCACATACCAAGATCTATTACAATGAGTTGAACAAAGAATTCAATGTGACCCGGTACAACCCTGAGACCGGACAATATGAGGTTGCCTTTACGGCGATTTCCCCGGATGATCCCAAATCCAAACATTATGACGACTGGTTCATGCAACCATTCAAATTCGATGCCTCGGTAAGGATTGGCTGGAATTTCCTGAATTTCTGGGCGAATTATTCATTGAACACGATGTTCAGGAAGGATAAAGGCCCGGAACTTTATCCCTGGTCGGCCGGGATTACACTGGTTTGCTTCTAAAGAGTGGTTAGTGTTTAGTGTTTAGTGGTTAGTGGTTAGTGTTTGGTGGTTTTTGAAAAAAAATTATTACTTTTACCAGCGAAAAAAAGATTATTGTAATGCGTTATAAAACAATAATTTAACAACAAATTGAACAAAAACAACCCTAACCACTAACCACTAACCACTAACCACTAACCACTAAACACTCTTCAGCATATGTCCGGTCACAATAAATGGTCCACGATCAAGCACAAAAAAGGGGCTGCGGATGCAAAGCGGTCCAAGATCTTTTCGAAAATCGTCAAAGAAATCCAGGTAGCTGTAAGAGAAGGTGGGGCCGACCCGGACGGCAATCCCAGGTTGCGACTGGCCATACAGAATGCCAGGGGGGTCTCCATGCCCAAGGATAATATCGAGCGGGCCATCAAGGGCAGCAAGGATAAGGAAGCCAGTAGCCTCCTGGAGTTGACCTATGAGGGGTATCTTCCAAATGCAGTGGCTGTTTTTATCGAATGTACCACCGATAACCAGCAGCGAACCGTCAGCGTGATCCGTTCCATCTTCAATAAGTACAACGGCAATTTAGGGACGAATGGCTCTCTCAGCTTCCTTTTCGATCGTAAAGGGGTATTTTCGATCCCAAAAGAGAATTACAATGCCGATGAGCACGAACTGGAACTGATTGATGCGGGGGCGGAGGATATCCAGGAAGAAGACGGTTATATCTCGATCACTACTGCCATGGAGGATTTCGGCAAGATGCAGAAGAAGCTCGAAGAACTTCAGGTAGTGGCTGAGAATGCAAGCCTGCAGAGAATTCCCAGGGATTATAAGAAGCTGGATCTCGATGATTCAAGAAAGATCATGAAGATGATAGAAACGTTTGAGGATGAGGATGACGTGCAAAATGTCTATCACAACCTCGACATTCCGGACGAACTTTATGATGAAATGGAAGACTAACCTATCTTCCTTTGGGCGAAATTACTCCTTTGCCCTGTTATTATTGGCCTTATTAAGTGCACACCTGCCTTTCCTCTCTGCTGATCCCGATCTCAATATTTCATTCAGCCGTGGCCCGTTCACCGATGAAGGACTTAATACTGTTCAGGTCCGCAACTGGATCAATCATGGCGAGCTGGACCTGGCTGAGTGTGACAACCTTTTGAAAACACCACTTTTCGGGCTTTCTCTGATACTTCCTTATAAAGTTTTCGGCACCAGCCACCTGGTTTCCCGCCTTCATGTTCTGCTGTTGCTGTTGCTGACTCTGTTTTTGATCGGAAAGGATCCAAAACATAAAATTACCGTCGGAGTACTTATCCTGATCTCCTTCTTTCAATACCAGGTTTTCCATTTCTCTCATTTCAGCCTGGCTGAAATACTCTCATCAGCAGCCGTGTTGCTTTGCATACATTTTCTGGCCAGGTCTGCCGACATTCAGTACAATGCACGCCTGCGCCGCAACAATGCCATCCTTTCAGCTGTATTTTTATCCCTGTCGTATTTTTTCAAGATCCAGTTTATTTACCTGGTTCTTTTGCTTCCAATCGTCCATTTGGGGATTTTGAGCCAGAAACTGCCTCTCTCCAGGAAATCCTTCATCCGACAGGGATTTTACAGCAGTGCCACATTACTTTTTTTCCTTATGATCTATTTGTTTGGGTGGTATCTCCCAAACAAGGATCTGTACGACCATATGATGTCCGGTCAATCCGGCGAATTCACAATTTCAAATAAAGTACTCGAATACCTGGAATTTAATCTCTCCAATTTCATTTTCACCGGATGGTTCCTGGCATTCATCATCCTGTTCATTTTGGCTGCCGGAACTGGTTTTTATCTTCTCAGAAAAAATCCTTCATCCCGATTTCCCGTTCTCTTTATCGCTTCTTTTGTTTGGTTTCTCCTGGAAACCCATAAGTTACTGATGGTTTACCTGCCCACCCGGTACCGGATCAGCCTGTATATTTCCGTTGGGCTCCTTATCAGTACGGTAATCGGGGAAATTATAGTCAAGAAAAGAAATCGCAATACCAAAGGCTTCCCGGGGTGGATCCATCCGGTTTCCCTTATCGCAGCCGCTATTCTGATCAGCATAAACATCCTGAATTATTCCCGGAGTTTTTACGGCAGATCATTTAACATCCGGGATGCCAACCAATACCTTTCTGCGACGGTTAAACCGGAGGATGTCGTCCTCGGCTCCTGGGCTCCTTCCCTGACCTGGCAGGCAAAAGCCAAAGCAATTCCGGTTTGGAATAATTTTCTGAACTATCAAGATCCCGTTAATAGTTATAAACCCCGGGTAATCATTTCCGAACCCGATGAACAGGATTCCGAACAAGCATACAAAAGCCAGAATATCAGCCTTATGCAATTATCCGATTCATCCCGGACGGTCTCAATCGGTCAATGGCAAGTGACTATTTATTGGTTGAATTGAGCCTGGTTAACCATGGCCATTTTTAGGCTTTTTAAAAGCATCCTGGGAACTCATCCCAATCCACATGGTAATAAGTGAATTTAAGATTATAAATCACTATTTAAATTCTTTTTAAATTACTTGACTCTTAATTCATATAGTTTATAAACAATTATTTATCTTATTGTATATCAATATTATACTATATAATTGAAGGATTTGAAGAAAGCCCTTCCGGTTTTGAAAATTCAAAAAAAATTCTATCTTCGCCGCCGATTCATTTCTTGTTAATCCTTTAACACTCAATAAAGAATGAAGAGAATCCTTACCAGTTTATTGACCGCTATTCTTCCAATATTAATATATTCACAGGACGAACCGGCTTTCGGAATTAAATTCTCCGGCTTTGTCAAGTCTGACATCATCTGGGATTCCAGGCAAACAGTTGACCTGCGCGAAGGGCATTTCCTGCTGTTTCCCAAACCGGTAGTGGAAGATAAGGATGGTAATGATATCAATGCCAGGGCCAGCTTTAACTTTCTGAGCATCCAAAGCAGGATCAGAGGGGATATTAAAGGGCCTGACGCTTTGGGAGCTAAAACCTCAGGGGCTATTGAAGCTGAGTTCTTTGGAACTTCCGATGCCGATATGAACGGATTCCGGCTGCGTCATGCCTATGTCAAACTCAACTGGAAAACCACTGAACTCATGTTAGGACAGATGTGGCATCCCATGTTCATCACTTCTAGTTACCCCGAAGTCATTTCATTCAATACAGGGGCCCCGTTCACCGTATTTTCAAGAAATCCTCAGATTCGTATTACCCAGGATATCAAGGGTTTCCGCATTATTGCCACGGCTTTGTCACAAATCGATTTTAAAAGTCCCGGTCCGGATGGCGTGAGTTCCAAATACATTCGGAATTCCGCCATCCCTTCTTTGAACCTGAACCTGGAATACTCCAGAAAGAACACCGAAACTGGCCGTGAAGTCCTTTTCGGCATTGCCGGAAATTTCAAAAGACTCATTCCCCGTCTTGTTTCGGATAGTGGTTATAAAACCACCGAAGGCATCAATTCCATGCTGGGTATGGCGTATATGAAATTCGGCTTCCCGAAATTCGTCATTAAAGCCGCGGGATTCTACGGTCAGAACACTTATGATTACACGATGCTGGGCGGCTATTGCACAGATGCGGTGGGACCTGCTGAACAGGGTTTTGTTAAGTACGTGAATGTCAATACGATGTCAGTATGGACTGATCTTATGACCACAGGGAAGAAAATGCAGGCCGGTCTGTTTATTGGTTATTCGAAAAATTACGGCATCAATGAAAATGACCTTATCACGAATTCTGCCACCGGGCCGTTCTATTCCAGGGGAAAGGACGTTGCCGGCAAAGGATTCGAAAATGATGATATCGGGTATATGTACCGGATCTCCCCGCGTTTCATATACAATGCCGGAAAACTAAGAATTGCCCCGGAAATTGAATATACGGTAGCCGGATATGGCAACGCAGATGCAAAGGGACTGGTCGAAGATGCCGAACCAGTCGGTAATTTCCGTTTCCTGGTCGGGATCTTTTATTTCTTTTAATATGAACCCAATAACAATTAAATTATAACTAACTAATTCATAAGTATTATGATTAAAAAAATCTCAAGTTTTGTTGACTATTTTCAGCAATACCATGAAAGCGTAACGGATCCGGAAGGATACTGGGGGAAAATTGCCGAAACCTTCAACTGGCACCAGAAGTGGGATAAAGTTCTGGAATGGAACTTTACTGAACCGAATGTGAAATGGTTTAAAAACGGCAAGCTGAATATCACCGAAAACATTTTTGAAAGAAACCTGCCGGCACACAAGGACCAGGTCGCTCTTGTCTGGGAACCGAATGACCCGAAAGAACCGGAAAGAAAGCTGACTTATGGCGAACTATACGAAAAGGTTTGTGAATTCGCCAATGCATTGATCAGGCTGGGAATTAAGAAAGGCGACAGAGTAGCTATCTATCTTCCGATGGTCCCGGAGTTGCCCATTGCCATGCTTGCCTGTGCCAGAATTGGGGCAATCCACAGCATTGTATTCGCCGGTTTCTCTTCCAATTCACTGGCTGACCGAATCAATGACTCCGAATGCAAACTGGTCATTACGTCCGATGGGTTATTCCGCGGTTCAAAAAATGTGCACCTGAAATCGATCGTGGATGAGGCCCTGGCAATCTGCCCTTCCGTTGAACACGTGGTTGTTCTGCACCGGACCGGTGATAACATTCAGATGAAAGAAGGCAGGGATATCTGGTGGGACGATTTCATTGCAGGCGTATCGAAAGAAAACAAGGCAGAGGTCATGGATGCCGAGGATACCCTCTTTATTCTTTACACCTCCGGGTCGACAGGTAAACCGAAAGGCGTTCTTCATACGATCGGCGGATACATGGTATTTGCAGAATTCACATTCCTCAATGTATTCCAGGTCAATCCGGGGGACATGTACTGGTGTACCGCTGATATTGGCTGGGTCACCGGGCATACTTACATTGTTTACGGACCATTACTGGCAGGGGCCACTTCCATTATGTTCGAAGGTGTGCCTACTTATCCGGATCCGGGTCGATTCTGGGAAGTGGTTGACAAATACAAAGTAACCCATTTCTATACCGCACCAACCGCGATCCGCGCCCTGATTGCCCAGGGAGATGAATGGGTGAGGTCTAAAGACCTGTCTTCCCTGAAAGTGCTCGGTTCCGTCGGGGAACCCATTAACGAAGAAGCATGGCGCTGGTACCACGACCTGGTTGGAAAAGGCAAATGCCCTATCGTCGATACCTGGTGGCAGACCGAAACTGGCGGGATCCTGATCACCCCATTGGCTGGGATCACCCCTACCAAACCTTCCTTTGCAACCCTTCCTTTGCCGGGTGTCCAGCCAGTCCTGGTCGACAATGAAGGAAATATCCTGGAAGGCAACAATGTCCAGGGTAATCTTTGCATCAAATTTCCCTGGCCGGGTATGATCCGGTCCACTTACGGCGATCATGAACGTTGCAGGTTGAATTACTTTTCTACCTACCGTGGATTATATTTCACCGGAGACGGCGCCAAACGCGATGAAGAAGGCTATTACCGCATATTGGGCCGGGTCGACGATGTGATCAATGTTTCCGGTCATCGGATTGGCACAGCCGAAGTGGAAGATGCCATCAACCAGCATCCGAAAGTCGTGGAATCAGCTGTCGTAGGCTATCCGCACGAGATCAAAGGATCTGGCATCTATGCTTATGTCACCTGCGATGCGCTTTCTGAAGATGAAGCCCAGAATATTGAAAAGGAGATCGCCGATATTGTCTCCAAAATCATCGGCCCAATAGCAAAACCGGATAAAATCCAGATTGTAAGCGGACTTCCCAAAACGCGTTCCGGCAAGATCATGCGCCGTATTCTCCGTAAGATCGGGGAAGGCGACGCCACCAGCCTGGGCGACACTTCTACCCTGCTTGACCCGGGTGTTGTCGAAGAGATCATTCGCGGCGCCAAGGTCGAAGTAAAACGATAATACATTCTGCCGGCAGCACCGCCTTTTCAAAAGGCAGTGCTGCCGGGTTTGAAATGACAGAAGTTAAAAACCAAATTATGAACTCGAAAAAAACTATGAACCGCAACCTGGTTGTAGTTGGGGCAATTATGATCCAACTTGCACTGGGAGCCATTTATGCCTGGTCAGTTTATACCAAATCGCTGAAGGAAGCGGGCTGGTCGAAACAGGAAACACAGATGGTCTTTTCGGCAGGCCTGGCTTTGTTTGCCATCGTCATGGTCATTGCCAGCCGGTTCCTGCAAAATCCGAAAGTCGGTCCAAAGAGACTGGCCATGGCCAGCGGCTTTGTGCTCAGCATCGGGTATATACTCGCGGGGATTTTCGGAGCTGAAAATTTTACCACCACTTTCATTTTTGTCGGAATAGTCGGAGGTGCCGGTATCGGGATCGGATACGTTGTACCTATTGCAGTGGGTATCAAATGGTTCCCGGACAAAAAGGGCCTGATAACCGGCCTTGCCGTGGCGGGATTCGGTTTCGGTGCAACTCTCTGGATGACCCTTGCCGACAGACTTGGTCCGCTCGGAGGTGGTGAATTGATTGCGAAAATGGGCGTATCCAATACTTTTATCATTTTTGGAATCGCCTATTTCGTTTTGGTCGAGATCGGCAGCCTATGGATGTCTTTCCCGCCCGACGGCTTTAAACCTGCCGGATGGGAACCTCCTGCAGTGACAACATCCAAAGCCGTGTCGTCCAATGTCGCCCTCACCAGCAGTGAAATGCTGAGGACACCCCAGTTCTACCTCATCCTCCTTACATTTGCTTTCGGTGCAAGCGCCGGTTTAATGAGCATCGGCCTGATGAAACTCTGGCCCATGGAAGCCATGGAAGCGAACGGGATCTCTGTCGAACACGCCAGCGCTGCCGCCACACTTGCTATGGCCGTATTCTTCGCCCTCTTCAACGGATTGGGAAGAATAGTGTGGGGGATGATCAGCGACCGGATCGGACGAAAACTTTCGATCATCATTATGGCTGCCACACAGGGCGTGTTCGTCTTCCTTTTCCAGTACATGGCTGGGAATGAATACACGTTATACCTTTTTGCCATGTTGATCGGGTTCAATTTCGGTGGAAATTTTGCCCTCTTCCCCACCCTTACCGCCGATGTTTTTGGCGTTAAAAATGTCGGAATGAACTATAGCTGGGTATTCCTGGCTTACGCCATCGGAGGCATTTTCGGACCTATCATGGGCGGAAAACTGGGAGATATGAATAACTTCCCGCTGGCATTCACTATTTGCGGAATCCTTTGCATCCTGGCCGTGGTTACTATTTCGATGGTCAGACCGGCTGTGAAAAAGGACTGACAAGTATTCCGAGACCATATAGAGATTAAAGAATCCGGGCCCTGGTCATTAATATCTGACCATTTACCCGGATTCTTCATTCTTCGGCTTCTGACACCCGGTTCCTGTCTCCCTATCCCCCTCTCCGGCATACCTATTCTAAATTCTATCCTTCCTGTTAATTTTTTCACAAAATATCATACCTTTGTCATCGTTTTAAAAATCGAATAAATCTGTCTATATATGGCTTTCAAAACATTGCAAAAGATATTCAGGCCGCAGCGAATTGCTATCATCGGAGTCTCCAATGACCCGAACAGTGTTGGTGGAATAACACTGAGAAATCTGGTATCGGGAGGCTTCCAGGGAGTCGTTTATCCGGTCAATCCCAAGTATGAAGCGGTAATGGGGATTCCCTGCTACAAGGATGTGAAAAGTCTCCCCAAAGTTCCGGATCTGGCCGTGATCTGTACCAATGCCAAAAGTGTCCCTGGCCTTATTAAAGAATGCGGAGAAACCGGCATTCTGGGCATCATCATCATCTCAGCGGGCTTCAAGGAGACCGGCGAAGAGGGCAGAAAACTGGAGGAACAGGTAAAAGCTGAAGTGGCCAGGTTCCCGGGTATGAGGGTTATAGGCCCTAACTGCCTCGGAATCATAGTACCCGGACATAACATGAATGTCAGCTTCGCCAATGGCATGCCTAAAAAGGGACATGTAGCATTTATCTCTCAATCCGGAGCTCTGTGTACGTCAGCGCTGGACTGGGCATTTGAGGAAAATGTCGGCTTCTCTTACTTCGTATCGATCGGTAATACCATGGATATCGGATTTGGTGACCTGATCGACTTTTTCGGGCAGGATCCCAATACGCGTTCCATAGTTCTCTATGTCGAATCCGTTTCCAAAGCCAGGCAGTTTATGACGGCAGCCCGTGCTTTTGCCCGGAAAAAGCCTATCATTGTTTATAAAGCCGGGCGGTTCCCCGAATCTGCCGCTGCGGCAGCTTCGCACACAGGCGCAATGGCCTCTGAAGACTCCGTATATGACGCTGTTTTCCAAAGAGCAGGGATAGCCAGGGTTTATGATATCAGCGATATCTTTAATTTCACCGAATTGATGGCCCAGCGGAATATCCCCAAGGGTAGGAACCTGGCCATTATCACCAATGCCGGTGGACCGGGTGTTATGGCCACCGACGCCCTGATCTCCATGAACGGTAAGCTGACTAAGCTCTCCGATGAAACGATGAAGAAACTGAACGATTTCCTGCCTCCTTTCTGGTCGCACGGAAACCCGGTCGATGTACTGGGGGATGCCCCACCGGATCGATTTGCAAAAGCTACCCAGATCGTTCTGGAAGACCCGGAAGTGGATGCGGCTCTTGTCATTCTTACACCCCAGGCCATGACAAATCCCACGGCAACGGCACAGGAAGTCGCCAAACTCTCCGATCATACGACCAAACCTATAATGGCAGCCTGGCTCGGCGGCCAAAGCATGAAAGAAGGAATCAGCATCTTCAATAAACATGGATTATCCACCTATGATACCCCGGAAGCAGCGATCCGTGCCTTCATGACCCTTGCCAGATACTCCCGTAATTTGGATTCTCTCTTCGAAACCCCGAAGGATTTCCCGGTTTCTTTCACTCTCGACAGGGAAAAAGTCCGGAAAGAATTTGTTCAAAAACATTTCAAGGAAGAAAGGATCCTGTCAGAAGCTGTGTCCAAATCTCTTCTGGCTGCTTACGGAATCGCCACCACTCAGCCCCAGGTAGCCAAATCAGCCATGGAAGCTGCAGATATTGCCAATAAGATCGGCTATCCGGTGGTCATGAAGATCCATTCCCCGGATATCACCCATAAATCAGATATGGGAGGGGTAGTCCTGAATATTAAGGAAGAAGACGGCGTTTGGACCACTTTTAAGAGCATGACCAAATCCATTAAGGAAAAAATGCCTGAAGCCCGGATAGAGGGAGTTACCATACAACCCATGGTGAATGTGAAAGACGCCACTGAAATGATCCTTGGTATCAAGAAAGACCCGGTGTTTGGGACTGTCCTCCTGGTGGGTATGGGTGGTGTCGGAGCGGAAGTGTTCCAGGATACAAAACTCGCATTTCCCCCTCTGAATGAGAGGCTTACCATCAATATGCTGAAATCGCTCAAGATCTATCCGTTCCTTAAGGGATACCGGGGTGCCCCGGCCAAGGATATCGATAAGTTGATGGAAGTGATCATCCGCCTGTCATACCTGGCTGCTGATTATCCTGAAATTACAGAGCTGGATATCAATCCGTTGCTGGTCGGAACAAATGACGTCATTGCCCTGGATGCCAGGATCGTCATCGATCAGGAACTGGTCGGACGCGAGCTGGCTCAATTCTCCCACTTGCTGATCCACCCTTACCCGGATAAATACACCAAGCCGGCTAAGCTCATCGATGGGACCACCGTGCTGTTCAGGCCGATCAAACCGGAAGACGAGCCACTATGGCTGGAACTGCTTGGAAGTTGTTCCAAAGAATCCATCTATTCAAGGTTCCGTTACAACTTCCATTACGATTCGCATGAAATTGCCACGCAGTTCTGTTTCATTGATTATGCAAGGGAAATCGCCATTGTCGCCGAAATCATTGAAAACGGCGCCAAAAAACTGATAGGCGTCGGAAGACTCATAGCTGACCTGGACCACGAAACCGTTGAATATGCTGTTTTGATTTCAGATGCCTGGCAGAAGAAAGAACTCGGCACCTTATTGACCGAATATTGCGTGGACATTGCCCGCCAGTGGCACCTGAAAAGGGTTGCGGCTGAAACTACCAAGGACAATCAGGCCATGATCTCAGTGTTCAAAAAACTGGGATTCAAGGTAGTGTTCAACCAGGATACCGGCGTGAGCGTTTCCCTCGATCTTAGCGAAGTACCTGCTCAATAGCGCCGCACAGGCTATTGAAAATATAGTCTATCGAACCTACCCCAAGGATGGAGGAAAATTTGCCCTGCCGGCGATAGTGTTCCATCAGGGGGTGGGTTTGTTGATGATATACTTTCATTCTGTTCCGGATAACTTCCTCCGTGTCATCTTTCCGGCCTTCTGCCTGGGCTCTCTTCAGCAGCCGGGTGACAATTTCTTCTTCATCCACGTCCAGGGCAAGCACCTGGTTCACTTTGTTCCCGGTCTCGGCAAGTAATGCATCCAGGTCATGTGCCTGCCGGATGGTCCTCGGAAAACCATCAAAAACAAATCCCGAAGGACTACCGGCCTGTTGCAATGCTGAGCGTAAAATATCCACCAAAAGATCATCGGGTACCAGTTCACCCTTTTCTATGATTCCCTGGACTTTAATTCCGAGAGGGGACTGGTTCCTGATCTCCTTTCGGAAGATATCTCCCGTGGAGATGTGGACCAGGTCGTACTTATCTGCTATTCTCACCGACTGGGTCCCTTTTCCTGATCCCGGAGGACCAAACAAGATTAAATTGAACATGTTTTTAATCACGTATAAAATATGGTTAATAATTGTTGATTTCTTCAAAATTAAACAATTCCGGATTTGAAAAACAATCCCGGCAATTTATCTAATTTTGCACTTTGAAACCGAAAATTGGAACCAATACCGTTCGACACTAATTATGTTACTCCCGGCCAGTCCGTCAGTGAATTCCTTGATCCGGGCCTGGCAGAAATGTGGCATAGTACTGTGTCAGGTTCGGGTGTGCCTTTGCCTTTCCTGCATACCTACCCCGGTCATATGGTGGTTCAACCCCTGGAAGCAGCCGGGCAGCAACACAGTTCCTGGGCTTTCTGGTTCATCTTAGCCGGTTTTTTCATTCTGACCCTTACGCGCTATTATTATGAAAAAAGGCTGAAACTTCTGGGTATTTCGGTGTTTAAAAGATCTGCCGCCCTGCAGCTCGTCAGGGAAAGCCCGCTTCATACTCACCAGAGTTTTATCCCATTACTCGGAATCTACATTATTTCACTGACCCTCCTGATCTTTCAAGCTACCGATATAACATCTCCCGGCTCGGCAAGCGGTCTGAACAGCCTGTTGTTGTTCGCAGGATTTTTGGGAGTGTACATCTTGGCTTTTTTACTTAAGATACTCATTATATGGCTGATAAGCATAATCTTTAAAAATCCATCAACAGCTTCGGAGTACATCCAGACCATACTGATTTACAACATAGTATTAGGCATTGTGCTGTTGCCACTGATCTTATTGATGGCGTTCGCTTTCAGGGATATCGTGCTTTATATTTCCCTGGGCATCGCATTAACTTTAATGGGACTGAGACTGATCAGGGGCTTAGCTATCGGTTTGTCCGATACAAATTTTTCATTGATTCATTTATTTTTGTACCTTTGCACCCTCGAAATTTTGCCCCTGGCTTTTATAGCAAAATTTCTCAGCAAATATTTTTTCTCCTAGCGGGAAAAAATGGTTGCCGCTGACGAAAGAAGTAGTTTTAACTGAATTAACGCAAACAGATGAACATTCTGGTTTCGCAACCGCAGCCAACAGACCTTGAGAAATCTCCATACGGAGAACTGACGAAGAAGTATAATGTCAGGATCGATTTTCATAAATTTATAAAAATCGAAGGGGTACCGGCTAAAGAATTCCGCCAGTCAAGGATCAACCTGCTGGATTATTCAGCTGTTATCTTTACAAGTCGTAACGCTGTTGACCATTATTTCCGGATGGCCAAAGAATTAAGGGCCGATATTCCCCAGACAATGAAGTACTTCTGTATTTCTGAATCGACAGCATTCTATCTTCAGAAATATGTACAGTATCGAAAAAGGAAAATATTCCATGGCAAGCAAAATTTCGAAGAGCTCCTGGAGATCATAAAAAAGCATAAGGAGGAAAAGTACCTCCTGCCCTGTTCAGATATCCATAAAGCCAGTATATCAAAAAATCTGGAAGACTCCGGGATCAATTACAATAAAGGTGTTTTCTACCGTACACTCGCCAGCGATCTATCCCACCTGGATATTAAGCAGTATGATATGCTGATATTTTTCAGTCCGTCCGGAATCGCATCGCTTTTCAAGAATTTCCCGAATTTCGCACAGAATAGCACCGTTATCGGCGCATTCGGGCCTACAACTTCCAAAGCTGTAAAAGATTCCGGGTTGACCCTCAATATTGAAGCCCCTACTAAGTCCGCACCTTCAATGACGATGGCCATCGAAGAATATCTTCAGAAAAACCATAAAAAAACGAAATAACTGGCCTGGGGACAAGGCTTTTTGATTTTCAGGTGCCAAATCCCCGGTAAATCAAACCGGAAGACAATATCTACCTGTATGCACCTGCTGACCTTTATCAAAGAGGAAAGATTATCCAAAAAAAAATCGATCGATAAGCTCTTTCGCGAAGGCTCCAGCTTTTACACCTACCCATTCAAGGTCTACTGGCTGGCCATTCCGCAGGAAACCGACACTCCGTCACAAATCCTTGTAATGGTTGGCAAAAGAGCTTTCAAGCGTGCCGTCGACCGTAACCGGATCAGGAGGCAGATCAGGGAAATTTACAGGCACCATAAAACCGGATTCTACGAATTGCTTTCAGAACGGCGCATTAATTGCCTGCTATGCTTTATCTACACTTCCGGAAATATGCTGGAATACAAGGATCTTGAGAAAAAAATAAAATCCGTTTTACGTCGTTTGGAAAATGAGATCGATTTGACATTGAACAATAATAACCGAATTTTGTCAATACAATAAATAATTCACTATGAGACTCTCCGGGAAAATAATCACACTGACTGCCACCTTTATGATGGCCTGTTTCTCATGGCTTAACGCGCAGAATGATAATAACTTTGAAATCTCGAAAAACCTGGATATCTACGCTACACTGATGAAGGAGCTGGATAAAAACTATGCTGACCAGATCAATCCCGGTGAGCTGACGGAATCAGCCATAAATGCAATGCTGGAATCGCTCGATCCGTATACTGTTTTTATTCCGGAGTCAAACGCTGAGGATTATAAACTTATGACTACCGGACAATACGGTGGAATCGGAGCCCTCATTCACAAACAAGGCGATTATGTGGTTATTTCCGAACCGTACGAAGGGTTTCCCGCATACAAAGCCGGATTGCATGCCGGCGACAGAATCCTGGAAATTAACGGTAAATCGATGCTGGACAAGGATTCGGATGAGGTTAGTGACATCCTGAAAGGCCAACCGGGAGTGGAACTTAAAATACTGGTACAACCTTATGGTTCAAATGACAAGAATTTAGTAAGTGTGATCCGGGAAGAGATCAAAATACCTAATATCCCCTATTTCGGAGTATTGCCCGGCGGGATTGCTTACATAAAGCTGATCAACTTCACACAAAATGCCGGTAACGAGGTTAAAAAAGCGTTCCTCGAAATGAAGGCAAATAATGAACTGAAAGGTGTCATTATTGACCTTCGGGGCAATGGAGGTGGGTTACTGAATGAAGCCGTGAATATAACCAATCTATTTGTGGATCAGAATCAACTGATCGTCAGCACAAAAGGGAAAGTAAGCGCCAGGAACCAGGACCATTACACCCGCTTCGCGCCTGTCGATAAAGAGATCCCGCTGGCCGTGCTGGTTGATGAAAGCAGCGCTTCTGCTTCGGAGATCGTCGCTGGTGCCATACAGGACCTGGACCGCGGTGTGATCATCGGACAAAAGACCTTTGGAAAAGGATTGGTGCAAAATGTCTTACCACTTTCGTATAATTCCCAGGTTAAAATTACCGTAGCTAAATACTACATCCCCAGCGGCAGGTGCATCCAGGAGATCGATTACTTCCATAAAGATGAAAACGGTGATTCGGAAAAGATTCCTGACTCACTGATCTCAGAATTCAAGACCAGAAACGGACGTTCGGTTTATGACGGCGGCGGTATAGACCCGGACATAGTCATGAAACCGTTTAAACTGAGTAAGCTGTCCCAGACATTGATCACCAAATATTTGCTGTTCGATTATGCCAATAAGTTCTTCCGGGAGCATGAGAGTATTACGCCTCCTGAAGAATTTGTGATTTCTGACGAAATATTTACGGACCTTACCGAATTTCTGAAAGATAAAACATATGATTATCAGACAAACAGCGAGGAAAGCCTGGAAAAATTGAGGAAAGCTGCCGAAAAAGAAAATTATTTCGATGCCATTAAGCCTGATTATGAAGCGCTGAAGGCCAAGATCCTGCACGATAAGGATGCCGACCTCCTCACATACAAAGACGAGGTGAAGCTGTTGTTAAAAGATGAAATAGTAGCCCGGTATTATTACCAGACTGGCAGGATCATCTCGAGTTTAAATGACGATCCGGAGATAGCCAGGGCTATTGAAGTCCTTCAGGGTACGGATACCTACCTGGCCATCCTGGATGGCACCCTGAAACCGGGGAACGAATAGCGCTTTTTCGCCATATTCCGACTTACATGAATCTGAAAAAAATCATCCTTGTAATTGAAGAATACCCGGGAAAGGATTCCTTACCTGACCAGGACAGGCAACTGCTTGAAAATGCAATTGAAGCGAGCGATAAAGCTTATGCGCCCTATTCTTCATTCCGGGTCGGGGCAGCTGTCCGACTGGAAGACGGCCGGATATTCACCGGAAATAACCAGGAAAATGCCTCCTACCCATCGGGACTCTGCGCCGAAAGAGTTGCGGTGTTTTCAGCCCAGGCCCTGTTTCCCGGAAAAGCAATCGATTCCATAGCGATCTATGCCACTTCCGCAGAGTTCAGGCTGAAACACCCGGTAACCCCCTGTGGAGCATGCCGCCAGGTGATCGCGGAATATGAGCACCGCCATGACAGGAAGATCAGGATCATTATGGGAAACGAAGCAGGTACGATTCAGGCTGTAAATGGCGTCGAAAATCTGCTCCCGCTGATGTTTTACCTCGAAGAATTGAAGAAACACTGATACCAACCGGAATGCAGCTTATCTCCAATAAAATATGCAAAACCAGCGATATCGGGATCAACAATAACCTCTTTGGCGGTACTATGTTGTCATGGCTGGATGAAGCCGGGGGAACGATGGCCAGCCAGGTCTGTTGCACCCCCCAGATGATCACTCTGAAAATAGACGAGGTACTGTTCAAAAAACCGGTCAAGGTCAATGAACATATCCGGATCTATGGGCGGGTGGATAGTATTGGCCATACCTCCATCAGTCTTTATCTGGAAGCGAGAAGGTTTAATTTTTCAAATCACGAGGAAGAAACGGTCTGCTCGACAAAAGCTATATTTGTCCGGATAGATCACAAGGGGGAACCGGTTGAAATTGACCACAGTATCAGGAAAAATTATCATCAAAAAATAAATGAATGAATAAAAGACTTTTCTGGGTAATGATCATATTCCTAACCGGCATGGCAATGAAATCGGATAAACCTGCCTACCAGTTCTTTGATGCCAAATCAAAAAAAGCAGATTACCGGGATGTATTAAAAGCCGCCATGCAATCCGATATCGTCTTTTTCGGAGAAATGCACAATTCACCGATTTGCCACTGGCTGCAGTTGGAGCTCACCAAGGATCTGTATCAGGAAAAGAAGGAAAGCCTGGTTCTGGGCGCTGAAATGTTCGAATCAGACAATCAGTTGCTTTTAGATGAATACCTGTCAGGCAAAATCAAAGAAAAGAACTTTGAAGAAGAGGCCAGGCTTTGGAAGAATTATAAAACCGATTATAAGCCCCTTGTCCGGTTTGCCCTTGACAATAATCTGAAGTTCGTGGCGACAAATGTCCCCAGAAGGTATGCAGCATTGGTGAACAGTAAGGGATTTGATGCCTTGGACGATTTATCGCCTGAAGCCAAATCGCTCCTTCCCCCATTACCTATCCCTTATGATGGAGAACTTAACGGCTATAAAAGCATGGTTGAAATGATGCGAAGCATGGACAGTACCCACGCTACCGATAACATTGCCAGGGCCCAGGCTCTGAAAGATGCAACCATGGCCCATTTCATCCTTCAGAACTGGCAAGGTGGGCAATTGTTCCTTCACTTTAACGGCACCTATCACAGCGAGAATTTTGAAGGCATCGTCTGGTACATCAAACAGGCTGATCCGGAAATCAAAGTGTTGACCATTGCATCAGCCGAACAGGAGGATCTCGACTCATTATCCGGAGAAAGCAAAGGGATTGCGGATTTTATCCTGTGCATTCCGACGGATATGACTAAAACCAACTAACTGATGATTTCCAGAAATCGACTTAAATACCTTCATTCGCTGCGATTAAAGAAATTCCGTGAATTGAACGGCGCATTTTTGGTTGAAGGCGTTAAAATAGTTGATGAACTCCTGCATAGCAACTTTAAGATACTCGAAATTCTCGGAACCTCAGCCTGGAGAGCAAAATATAACGATTTGGTTGAAACCGGCCGGTTTTCGTTTCATGAGATTTCGGAAAAGGATCTGGAAACAGCTTCTAATCTCACTTCACCTAATGAGGTGATAGCAGTGGTGGAAATACCTGAAAAATCATCTGAGGAGACCGGTCTATCCGGGAACATAGTCCTGATCCTGGATAAAATTCAGGATCCCGGCAACCTGGGCACAATGATCCGGACAGCCGATTGGTTCGGTATCAGAAATATACTTTGTTCTGACGATACGGCAGATGTTTACAATCCAAAAGTGATCCAGGCGACGATGGGTTCGGTTTTCAGGGTAAACATTCGATATGGTGACATTGCTGCTTTTATAGACAACGACCTTTCTGGCTGGTACATTTATGGAACTTCTGCTGAGGGAGCGGACCTGTACGGTTCAGAGACAGGTTTTCCTGCCGCAGTTATCATAGGAAATGAATCACAGGGGATTTCCGCAAAGCTGTTGTCAAAAGTGAACCTGAACCTGGCGATCCCGGCCTCTTCCGGAACAACAGAATCGCTCAATGCGGCTGTAGCGACCGGCATTTTTTGTGCTGAATTTACCAGAAGATTGAACCTTCAGCTTTAATTTTGGTTTTTTTAAATGAATGTAACTCAACACGCACCACCAAACTCTCAACGAATATGCTGTTCCAGGTACTTATTGTTTCGATCGTTTTAGTTGGCATTGCTTTCGCCGGTTTTGCCATAAAAATGTTCTTTTCGAAGACTGCAGAATTCAAAAAAAGCTGTTCCAGCATAGATCCCGCAACCGGCAAGCCCTATGGATGTTCTTGCGGCAACGGGGATGGTGGGGAATATTGCGAGAACAAATAGGCAGTGGCTGGCCTGACAGGAGGCATTCGGGCTGGCTGACGCTATTCGGGGTCCACAATAATTGCCTCAAATCCTTTCGTGGCAATAGTCTTATACAATCCTTCCCCGGACGATATTATGAAGAACGCGTCCAAACCGGGATTGCGGGCAATATATTCTACCGCTTTCTCATGACCCATTACCATAAAAGCCGTCGCGTACCCGTCCGCTGTCGAACATTCGGAAGCAAGGACCGTCACACTCAGCAAACCATGCTGAACAGGATATCCGGTTGCCGGGTCAATGGTATGTGAATATCTCTGACCATTCTCCACCCTGTATTTTCTGTAACTCCCGCTGGTGGATACAGCCATATTGGTCAGTTTGATCCGGGTATTTATGGTTCTTTCCGACAGGCTGTCGGTTGCCGGGTTCTCAATCCCCACCAGCCAAGCACTTCCATCGGGTTTCTGCCCTTTGCCGATCACTTCACCACCAATATCCACCAGATAATTTTCTATTCCCCGGCCCGATAAGAACCTGCCCAGCAGATCCACCGCATAACCCTGTGCAATGGCATTAAAATCAAATTGTATCCCCGGTTTGTCTTTGATTATTTTCCCATCAGTCATTCTTACCTGGCGGTAATCGACCAGCATTTTCAAACTGTCAATCTTTGCCGGATCCAGGGGTATTTTATTTCTGAAGCCAAATCCCCAGGCATTGACAAGGGGTCCAACGGTAAAATCAAATGCCCCGCTGGTGTTTTCCGAGATGATCCTGGCTCTTTGAAAGATATCCGAGAACCATTCATCCGGTATGGCGGTTGAATCCCCATTATTGATCCGGGATATGATGGATCCAGGTTTCCACATGGAAACCGATAAGTCGAACTGGTTCAGGATCGAATCCACTTGCGGTTGAAAGTTTCTTCCCTGCCGGTCAAAATAGGTAATGGCATAATAGGTTCCCTGGGTTTCCCCCTGAAAACAGATCTTTTCAGGCTCTTCAGTACATGAAAAAAGAGAAAGGGCCAATAGGGCCAGCAGGGCTTTCAGCAGATTTTGCATGACAAGTATTTAAAACCTGTAGCTGATATTCATTCCAAAATGGCCGGTTGGCATGACCACATTGCTGTAATAATCAGCATCCGGGAAATACCTGATCCCGACGCTCAGGATGGCAGCTATGCTGAAATTTTTAACAGGCGTAAAACGAATGCCATTGTCGACCATGTACTTGGTATAAACTCCTTCGTTATCGTACTCCTCATCATAAAGCCAGTTGCCATTCTCGTCATAGACATAACCCCAGTAAGTTTGTTTTCCATACCCGATCAGCACTTTAGGCCCCACAAAATATCGCCATTTACCTTGTCCTCCCGGATAAAAATTGACTCCAACACCTGAAAAGAACAGGTTCTTAACCCAATTCTCATTGGCGTCAAAATAATCGAAATTATAGGCATAGCCGAATCCGGCCGGAATATGGATACCGACAATTCCTTTTGCAATAATTCTTTCATAGGATAAGGTAACATCTCCATAGAAGACATCCAGCACATGATAGTTCAGGATATTTTTAGTGTAATCTTCTGAAATCCCGGTATGTGCCATTGCCTTGTGGGCGGGTTCATCCTGAAACATATCGTAATCCCCGTTCTCATAGGTTATTAAGACAATCTTGTCCTTGTCGATGATATACACCGGCCCGTCGAGATTTTTGAACTTTTTATATTGCACTTCATCGTCGCCAATGAAGACCACTTTAGCCTCTTCTTTGGATCCGTCAGTCTTATAAATGACATCCTGGGCAAATAGTTTAAATCCGGAGGCTACCAAAAGAATTACGGCTAACAGGGATAATTTTTTCATGATAGGTGGTTTTATTTTGTTAACTATTTAACAAATATAGTGCCGAAATAGTAGGGTATATCTCCGATTATCCTCCAAAATCGTCGAATGCGATCATCTCCTCCGGCACGCCGAAATCATCCAGCATTTTCAGTACAGCCTGGTTCATCATGGGAGGGCCGCACAGGTAATACTCAATCTCCTCAGGCTCAGGATGTGTTTTGAGGTAATTATCGATGATCACCTGGTGGATAAAGCCGGTATAACCGGTCCAATTGTCTTCAGGTTTTGGCTCCGAAAGGGCGATATGGAATTTGAAATTCGGGTTGTTCTTTTCAATTTCCTGGAATTCTTCCACGTAGAATAATTCCCTCAAAGATCGTCCGCCATACCAGAACGTAGCTTTCCGGTCCGTATGCCTGGTTTTGAACTGGTCGAAAATATGGGACCGCATGGGGGCCATACCTGCTCCTCCCCCGATGAACATCATCTCCCGCCTGGTATCCTTGATGAAGAATTCGCCATAAGGTCCGGAAACGTTGACCTTATCGCCGGGTTTAAGGGAAAAAATAAAAGAAGAGCAGATACCCGGATTGACTTTCATAAATCCGCCGCTTTTCCTATCGAAAGGAGGAGTGGCGATCCGGACATTCAGCATGATGATGTTTCCTTCTGCAGGCTGGTTAGCCATGGAGTAAGCCCTGAATATGGGTTCGGTGTTTTTCATCTTCAGATCCCACATTTTATACTTATCCCATTCATCCCTGTATTCTTCCTCGATGATTATATCTTTATAATTCACCTCACAGGGGGGCACATCGATCTGGATATAGCCGCCAGATTTAAATTCAAGATGCTCACCTTCAGGAAGTTTTACTTTAAATTCTTTAATGAAGGTTGCAACATTATGGTTTGAAATAACTTCGCATTCCCATTTCTTGATACCGAAAATATGCGGGTCAACCTGGATTTTCAGGTTTTCGCGGACTTTTACCTGGCATCCGAGGCGCCAGTAGTTCTGTTGTTCTTTCCTTGTGAAATAACCTGTCTCGGTGGGAAGAATACTTCCGCCGCCTTCGATGACCTGGCATTTACACATAGCGCAGGTACCGCCCCCACCGCAGGCAGAAGGCAGGTAAATGCCGCTGTTGGACAGTGTGGATAACAGTGATGAACCCGGAGCCACTTCCAGTTCTTTATCGTCGTTTATGACTATTTTGACATTCCCCTGGGGAAGAAGTTTTTTCCTTGCATAAAGCAGCATCCACACTAAAAGGAGTATGATGACAAGGAAGACGACAATACTGACTGCGATGACAAATCCTGTACTCATAGTATGATGGTTGAATACAATGTTTACAATTTAATACCTAAGAACGACATAAATGCCAGGGCCATCAGGCCTGTAAGAATGAATGAAATCCCAAGGCCTCTCAGGGGTGCCGGAATCTGGGAATACCTGATTTTCTCCCTGATGGCGGCAATGCTGATAATTGCAACCGCCCAACCAACTCCAGAGCCGGCGCCGAACACGGTGGCATGAAGCAGGGAAGGGTACTCCCGTTCCTGCATGAACAGCGATCCCCCAAGTATAGCGCAGTTGACAGCAATCAAGGGCAGGAAAATACCCAGTGAATTGTACAAGGAGGGAGAAAATTTCTCGATGATCATTTCTACCAGTTGAACCATGGCAGCAATGGTGGCAATAAACAACAGAAAGCTAAGGAAATTCAGATCCATTCCTGCCAGTTTTGGCGAGATCCAGCTCAATGCACCCGGTGCCAGCAGATAATTAAAAATTATATAGTTGACCGGAACCGTGATGGTTTCCACGAAAATTACGGCTACTCCAAGTCCGATGGCGGTCTTCACTGATTTGGATACCGCAAGATAGGAGCACATACCCAGGAAGAAAGCAAAGACCATATTATCGATGAATATGGACTTAACAAACAGATTTAGATATTCTTGCATTTTTCTTCAGTTTTAAGGATCGGTGAATCAGCTTTTATCAATCAATTCACGGGACCTGGAACGCTGGATCCAGATGATGGCTCCGACAATGATCAGGGCCATGGGAGGCAATATGACCAAACCGTTGTTCTTATAGCCTAAATCGTACATAAACTGAGGCATGACCGGGTATCCCCAAAGCGTGCCGGAGCCAAAGAATTCTCTGATGATTCCCATTGCTATCAATATCCAGCTGTAACCCAGCCCGTTGCCAATCCCGTCGAGGAATGACTGCCAGGGTTTGTTGCTCATGGCAAAAGCTTCCAGACGTCCCATCAGGATACAGTTGGTGATGATCAATCCCACGAAAACCGACAATTGACGGCTGACATCATAAACATAGGCTTTCAGCAACTGGTCAACTACAATGACCAGGGCTGCTACAACCGTCAATTGAACTATGATCCTGATCCTGGGTGGTATTCCATTCCGGATCAGTGAAATGACCAGGTTGGAGAAAGCTGTTACGATGACCACGGATAAAGCCATCACGAAAGCCGGTTTTAATTTGGCAGTAACCGCCAGGGCTGAACAGATTCCCAATACCTGTACTGTAATGGGATTGTCGATATTCAGCGGATTGGTGATCAGCTTTCGGTTTTTTGCAGAAAACAGGGATGTTTTCTCCTTGGATTCCATATTTATTATTGTTTATGTTTCTGAATATAAGGAAGATAATTCTCAAGGTTGCTCTGGATCATCTCCGATACCCCATTGCTGGTGATCGTACCGCCTGAGATAGCATCTACCCCATGAACCAGTGCATCCCCGGTAAGGATTTTGGAAGCTCCTTTCAATACTTTGATGGAGGTAAAATTTCCACCGGAATCGAATATCTTTTTCCCGACAAATTGTGATTCGAATTGCGGAAGCTCGATCTCTGCTCCAAGCCCAGGTGTCTCCTTGTCATGTCCAAACTGAGATCCTCCGACCGTATTCAGGTCTTCCTCCAATGCAAGATTGCCGTAGATCTGCCCCCAAAGTCCCCTCCCTTGCAAGGGAAAAATATAAAACTTCTTTCCGTTTACATTTGCAATATATAACGGAAGAATATATTCTTTGCCTTTAGATTTATTGTATAATTCTTCTTTCAGGTTAATATCAAATGCCCTGATTTCGCCTTTTTCAAGCTTTCCGTTTCGGTAAACCCCGATCACTTCACCTTCGTCGGAAATCACTTCCTCCTCAGTGACATATTGGCTGAACAGGTCGATGGCATTTTCCGGCGTCGCTTCTATATTAGCCGATTCCAGGATGAATCGCATCCGGGCTATGGCAACATTTTTATCCTGCGCCGGTTTCAGCAGCATGGCGACAGCCGAGAGGACGGCTGCGACCAGTATCACCATTATGGCTGCATATCGGAATATATAGGAATCACTCATATCTTGCAGTTTTATTCCGTTAAATTGAAATCATGCTTTTTGGATTTTGACTCTCTTTAACCGCCTCTTGATATTCGCTTCATAAACATAATAATCGATCAGAGGGGCGAAGACGTTCATCAGAAGAATGGCCAGCATCACACCCTCAGGGTAAGCGGGGTTAAATACGCGGATAATTACGATCAGAAAGCCAAGGATAAGGCCGTAGATCCATTTGCCCCGGTTAGTTTGTGCCGCTGATACCGGGTCGGTCGCCATAAATACGGTTCCGAAAGCAAATCCGCCCATGATCAGGTGGTAATAGCCCGGAAGCGCTGTATAATCATTAAATGATACCAGGTTCAGGAAATAGGCCAGTCCCAGGGTCCCGATTGTCGTTGCAAGCATGATCCTCCAGCTGCCCACCCCGGTAAAGATCAGGACAGCAGCTCCGATCAGTATGGCCAGCACTGAAGTCTCTCCGATGGAACCAGGTATAAAGCCGAGGAACATATCGACAGGGGCCTGCATCTTGTCGAAATCACCGGTCAGTGCGTACCCCAGGGGAGTAGCCCCCGTGAAGGCATCCGCTTTTTCAGCTATCCAGACTTTATCGCCCGACATATCCTGGGGATAGGCGAAGAATAAAAATGCCCTGGCAGTCAGTGCCGGATTCAGGACATTCATCCCGGTGCCACCAAACACTTCCTTGCCGAAAATAACAGCAAAAGCCACGGCTACTGCTACCATCCACAATGGTATATCCGGCGGAAGAACCAATGGGATCAGCATGCCGGTCACCAGGTAACCTTCATTCACTTCATGGCCCCTGTACTGTGCAAAAATGAATTCAATGCCAAGTCCTACCACGTAGGAGACCACGATGATCGGGAATACTTTCAGGAATCCGTACCAGAAAGTCTGCCAGAACCCGACAGTTTCAGTGTGTGAAAGATAATGCTGGTATCCTACGTTATAGATCCCGAAAAGCAGTGCCGGCAATAAAGCGATAACTACGACCGACATGGTCCTTTTCATGTCGATAGAATCCCGGATATGGCTTCCGGAATGCGTGACCTTGTTCGGAACAAAAAGAAAAGTCTCAAAAGCATCAAAAGTCGATTGCAACTTTTCAAATTTGCCCCCCTTTTCAAACTGAGGTTTTATCCGGTTAAGGAAATTTCTGAGCTGTTTCATCCGTTTCCTGTTAATTATTTTTTTGGTTTTTAAACTTGATTGTGAAATACGGCAGCACCTGTCAACTCATTTCCTTTCTGATCAATTCCAGGCCTTTTCTTACAATCGACTGGATATCGGTTTTGGAAGTGTCGATGAATTCACAAAGAGCAAAATCTTCTTCATCCACTTCATAGATACCCAGTTTTTCCATCATATCAATATCTTCAATCATGATGGATTTGATAAGCTGAAGGGGATAAATGTCCCATCCGAACACCTGCTCGAACTGTCCGGTCATGACGAAGGCACGGTGGCCTCCGTTCAGATTGGTATCCAGCCGGTATTTTGCCGCGGGCTTCATCCATGAAAAGAAAGACCTCGAAAAGCTGTATTTACCCAGGCCTGGAAGCGCCCAGCCGAGGAATTCAAAATGGTCCCCTTCCGGGATGACAGTTACCTGGGAATCATAGAATCCGGCATATCCGTCTGATTCTATTTGTTTTCCGGTTAACACATTGCCGCTGATATACCGATGCTTTCCATGGGTAACATTATTTTCCAGCATACCTTCAATACTACTGCCGAGCCTTGTTTTAAAATATTGAGGCCGTTTTATTTCGGAACCGGTTACGGCAATCAACCTGGTTGAATCCACCCGTCCTTCCAGGAAAAATCTCCCTATGTGCAAAACATCGGATGGTCGAAGATACCATATAATATCTCCTTTATTGATCGGGTCCAGATGCGCGATCTGGGTCCCGACATTACCGGCAGGGTGTTTTCCCGAGAAATGATTGATCCGCACATTTTTTGAATTCGTAAATACCTTGGATGGAGGGGCATCAGTGCTAACATTGAGGTGGACACTGCCCTTCGTTAGTTTGGCAAGCGTATCGAGACCGGCCTGAAACGCCTCACCGGCTCCATGTACGATCAGATCATAATCGGGTGCTAATGGCGCTGTGTCGAATGCGGAAATGAATATCGCTTTCGGTTCCGTGGTGGGATTGGCAATTATGCTGTAAGGCCTCTGCCGGATTACCGGCCATACACCGCTTTTCAACATCCTGTCCAGAATCTCCTCCCGGCTGAGTTTGTTTGGATCGGCTTTACCAAACTCAACTGCATCATCTTTTCCATCCGATTCGATCACGACTTCGAGCAGGATGCGCTTTTCTCCGCGCCGCAGATCTTTTACCCTTCCGCTGATCGGAGAAGTAAACTGGATGTTTTCATTGTATTTATCGTAAAACAATGCGCTTCCAGCTTTGACAACGTCCCCTTCCGCTACCAGGAGTTTCGGAAAAATCCCAATAAAATCAGTGGGTTTGATGGCACAGCACTTCGGGAATAATTCAGTGACAGTCTTTTCGGCTTCTCCAACCAGGTTGATCGTAAGCCCTTTGCGGATCTTGATCACGTCAGACATATAAAAAACTATGTATATTTTTGAAATGCAAGTTTACGGCAATTTTTGTTTCTATGCAATGAGAACCCATAAAATCATAAGGACTGGAGTGATTTTTGTGTACACTTTCATTTCTTTGCGAAATTTGCATCGGATTAACCCGTCACGAAAATGAGGCCTGCATTGTTGAAAATATTGATTATCTGTATATTGATCCCTGAATGGATCTATTCCCAGGACAGTTATTACCAGGGGGATTTTATCCGGAATGAAAACGCCACGTACCGCGACAATATCCAGACGGTATTGCTTTATAAACTGGGTTTTGAGCTGAGTCCTCCCATCATTCAAATGAACACCGAAGAGAAGCTGCTGCTGTCGTTCGATGACCTGGATGCCGACCATAAGAACTACAGGTATACGATTATTCACTGCGATGCTTTCTGGAGGCCTTCGGAACTGATGCAAATGGAATATATCGAAGGTTTCTTTGAGGATGATATTAATGATTACAAAGTCTCATTCAATACTACCACACGGTATATGAATTATATCCTGGCCTTTCCGACCGAATATTTAAAACTTAAAAAATCGGGCAATTACATCCTGAAAGTATTCCTGGGAACTCCGGAAGACCAGAATATCGTCCTGACCAGGCGGTTTATGGTTTACGAGTCACTGGCCAATGTCAGTGTAACTGTGAACAAAGCGATGGATTTGAATAAACGATATACCCACCAGCAGATTGATATCCGCATGACATCGCCGAATTACCCTATAACGGATTCTCATCGTGACCTTCATGTTTTCATTATGCAGAACGGCCGGTGGGACAATCTTCTTCAAAATGTCCAGCCAAGGCTTATCACCGGAAACCTGTATGATTATACCATGCAACAGGACCTGGCATTCCCAGGTGGAAATGAATTTCGGTACCTGGACCTGAAAACACTGAAATACAATACTGACCGAATGAAGATGATCACATACGAGGAGGATGGATATCATGTTTTTGTGATGACCGATGATTTGAGGACAACAGGCAATTACAAATATGATGAAGACATCAACGGGCGCCGTTTGATTGCTGTGAACCAGGCCCGGGATCCTTATACAGAAGCCGACTATGCCTGGGTGCACTTCCTTCTGCCCTATTATCCGCCATTAGCAGATGGCGCTTTATATGTTTCAGGATCCTTTTCAGACTGGCAGTATAATCCTTCTTGTAAAATGACTTATAACTATGATCTGCGTGCTTATGAGGCTAAAATTTTCCTGAAACAAGGCTATTACAATTATGCTTATACCTTTCTTGAAAACAGGTCTGCTGCAGGGGATGTGACATTTATAGAAGGCAGTCACTGGGAAACTGAAAATGAATACGCCGTTCTGGTATATCACAGGATGCAGGGGGACTTTTACGACCGGTTGATTGGCATCGGATATGCAGGGGGAGAATAAACAGGCGAACGGGGAAAGAGGGATCTGTTTCCGAGTGTCATTCGTATCTAAGGGATTCGATCGGATCGAGGCGGGCGGCTTTATTGGCGGGGACAATGCCGGATATCAAAGCTACCACAAAGCAAAGCGTCACTCCCAGAAAGATCCATGACCAGGGTATTATAAAGCTCGTCTTCAAGATCATAGACAAAACGTTCCCGATGCCGATCCCAAAAATGATACCGAGGATCCCTCCCATTTGTGCGATTACGATGGATTCCACCAGGAATTGGTTCCGGATGGCCTGTCGAGTTGCGCCCATTGCCTTGCGTATGCCGATTTCAAGGGTACGCTCGGTAACCGAGACCAACATGATGTTCATCAAGCCAATGGCTGCCCCCAGAAGTGTAATCAAGCCGATAAAAGTTGCGGCCAGCGCCACGCTGCTAATGAGTTCCGTGAGCATATTGGCCAGGCTGTCGCTGCGGTTGATATCAAATGTCTGCTCCTCTCCGACTTTATCCCCGCGAATCTTTCGGAATAAACCGATCGATTCGCCGATAGCCTGATCCATCTGAAGCGGGTCATTGCTGGCAATATTGATCCTGTATGACCGGTCAGGACGGGGGAAATATTGATTGACATTATTTAAAGGCAGCAGGCAGTCGCGGTCACCGCTAAATCCAATACTGCTTCCTTTTTCTTTTAAAACCCCGATTACCTGATATTTACCAGGACCCACAGAAATGGTTTTTCCAATCGGATCTTCGTTGGCTTTAAATAACTTTTGTTCCAGTTCGCTCCCGATGATTACCACATGGGCCCCATAATAGACCTCGCTTTCAATGAAATTCCTTCCCTTTGAGATTTCCATGCCTGCCGTCACCAGGTAATTTTCATCTGTTCCCAGCACAACTATGTTGGGATTCGTCTTTTCGGATTTATATTTCAGGGTAGAAGTATGAGTGGCAAATGCTGAGACGGAAACGGCAGCCGGGAAATCAAATTCCTTTTTAAATCGCATCGCCTGGTCATAATCTATCCGTTTGAATAACTTCGGATCATTCCGCCTGCCCCCGATCTGAACCATCATTTCCCTGTTCTGGATGGAAAATGTATTGGCACCCATCTGCATAAAATTATCATTCAGGAAGTATTTGATCGAATCAATGGCAGTCAGGATACCAATCAGTGCCATGATCCCGAACGCAATGATCATGACTGTCAGAATGGTCCGAAGCAGATGGCTCCTGATGGATTCGAGGGAAATGCGGATATTTTCCTGGATAAGAAGTTTCATCGGTACAAAGATAATGAAACAGGCTGAAAAAAACTGATGCCCGAAAATGTCCGACTAGAATCCGTTTAAATCCCGAAAAGTGACCTGCCCCATTTCACGAACTGATAAGCCGGTTTCAGCATCCATGGCCATCTGTTGAAATACAACCGTTGATAGATAAGTTCCCGTGCCCCGAAACTTTTATAAAACCTTGCCAGGTTCGGATCATTTGAACCATCAAAATCAAAGGTAACAGGTTTCCCGGCATGTTCCCGGATAAAGGAGTCGATCAGGTACGGCATCGCCCCGCATTCCTTTCCTTCAGAACTCAGCCCTGAAAAAAGAAAAATGGTTTTTTTATTGATAGTGAAGAAGAAGGCGCCTGCACACAACTGGTTCTGAAGGTTATACACCCCCCAAATATCGGCTATGCCTTTGTGAATGCAGGTATAGGTCATCCTTTTCAGCCGTGAATAATCCGATTCCTTCAGGTGGGCTATATCCTTCCCCCGGTTTCTTCGGAAAATATCGATGATATCATCCGGTTTGATGTTCCGGGAAATATTCAGGCCGGCTTTGTCAGCTTTTTTCAGGTTCCTGGCAAGATTGTCCGAATATTTTGAACGCAGGTCCTCATAATTCTTGATCAGGTCGAGCTCATGGTTGAACTGAGGGATTATCTTGAAGCTCTTTTCATCAGCCTGATTGTGGGTATTCAGGTTAATTTCTCCCATTCGGAAATGTCCGGGTATGGACCGTATGAATTGATGCAGGATATCTGATGACAGTTGCTTCCTGGAATACAAGCCGAGTTGTTGAGTGAAAAAGGGCTGATAGATGTACGAAATTCCGAATCTTTTTCGGAATACGACGGGGAAAACCCTCTCGTAATCGTCTTCTATCAATGCATTCCATTCAGGTGCGACAGAATCCAGGAACCAACTGTAACCATAAAGATTGCCATTGAACGAGTGCTGGATGCATTCGTCCCACTTCCGGTCATTAATTTCCTTTCTTTCAACGAATTGAATCACAATGATCTATTAAAAGATTTTTCCATTATTTCTTCCAGCACCTTTCTCCAACCGGCGTACTGGCCTTTTTCACTGAGGGCATAATTATGCCAAATCCCAATGGTCTCTCCACCGAACCGGTAACTATATTCAAGGAATCCTTGCATTTCACTCATAGCAGCTCCCGGTGAAAGCTTTTTATGGTCAATCATGGCAGAATCCATAAAGGTAAACGGATGCAAGGTAAGGTCTTTGATCTCATCCTTTTCAATATCATAAAAACGAAACGGGTTGGCTGTCCCGGCCCTATAACCATTGGTCGTCGAATAACCAAGGGAATAATCATCGGTAATACCCGATTCGGTTAGGAGCCGGAAGGATTCGGGAAATTTCAGCCGGAGGAAATGGAACCGATTTTTCCGGACCGGCTTTCCGATTATGTTCTCCAGTCTGCATTTTTCTTTTAAATATAGCTCCTTGTCAAGGAATGAAAAATAAGACGGATGAATGCCTATTTCAAAATTCCGTGAAAGGTATTCGATTATTTTTCTGAATCGCGGATTCCTGTAATCTGTATTACGATCGAAGCGGCTGAAATCTCCCAACAGGATGAAATAAACCGAATTTAGGCCGTATTGAGTGGCCAGTTCCACCTGCCAGTCAAAGTTATCATAAGGATCTGCTAAATTTCCGGTCAAGACATTCAGTCGTTCAAGCATTTCTTTAAATTGGCCGGTCAGCAGCAGTTTTGTCCATGCGGCAGCAGCCCTGGTTAAACCTTTGGCCAGATGGGCATAAGCGATATCTACGTCGAATGTCGGAATAAACCGGGAGATTGATTCGCGGAACTTCAAACCAGGAAATTGCCTGATCAGTAATGCCTTAAATTTATCGGCCAGGATATTGACCAGTGGCATACCCAGGAATCCTCCCCGGTAGGCAATACTTTCCGAGGCCGGGAACCTGCTGTGTTCATCGTGATGGATTGGCAGATACTCTTCATACCTGGTTATCAGGTAAAAAGCGATGGCAAATGGATCATAGGGCAATTCAGATGGTTCGTCTACACGGAAAAAAACCGGTAATCCCTGCCACTCAAAGATGACTATCTTATAATTCTTTAATCCTTTATCCGATAAAACCGGATGCGCTGCAAAATGCACAGTATCTGCCAAGGCAGTTTTTCCGTAACTGATTTTAGGTCCCTGAAAATCTATAAAATACCGGACTTCATCTGTCATGGAATAACTCAATCCTAATACCTCCCTGAAAAAAAAATCGAAGATATATTGATGCCGGGGGGTGATATTTTCAATGTATACCAGGAGCACGACTAATTCTGTCAGATTTTGTATAAAAGCCTATTTGACCCAACAACTGCTTGGTCATATCACGAAAGTACAAATTGCTGCTGAAACAGGCTATATTCCGGGCATTGTTCTGTGTGATTTCCGATTTAACGGCTTCAAACGACTTTGCAATATCCACAATCGTGCACGGAATTCCATTTATCCGTGTTTTGACCGCGATACCTGAATTCACCAGGGCCATTTCAAGACCTGACATCTCCATGGTCCAACCCATATTTTTTTTGTAGAGCAAATATTCTTCCCATTCCCTTTCGTCCAGTTGTAATATCCTGTATCTTCTATATTTACGATATTTGACTTTACATAATTCTTCAACGTAATGGACAAACGTGAAGGCATTGCTCAGAGGCGTACCGAGGATCAGCATCATTGCTTGATGATTGTGCAAAAAAGCAAAGGGGGAATCCGGGCCGAAGGAACTTTTATTTCTAAGGTTGCAAAGAGTGCCGGTTTCTTTTCCACTTACCAGGAATGAATGAAGGGGATGCCTGGTTCGCCGGAAATCATTCATTTTCATGGCTTCAACAGCAAGGGCCCCGGTAATGGGAAGGGTCCTGGACCGGCTGAATTGATCCTTGTCCTTCAGGTTGTGATTAAAGGCGGAAATGACAAGTGTGCCTTCATCTCCCAGATGATCCAGAAAACTCCCGATAAATTTCCGGGTGTCGAATTCCTTCTCCTTTTTACGGGCGTTTAAGGCCAGCCCGGTCAGGTCTGCAGCAAGCCACAGAACCTGTCCTTTCCCGATGCCAATAGCTCCGGCAATTTTTTGATAAGGGATATAGTCAGGATTTTTCAATCGGGAGTAAATAAAACCAGTATCAATCGATAAATTTTCTGAATTGCTGTAATTCTTCGCTATATCCGAGATTCTTCCAGAATGCCATGGCATCCGGATTTCCGGTGATAACCTGCAATTCAACCGAATGGACTTTCTTTGACCGAAACCAGTCCTCCAGCATCGCGACCAATTTAGCTCCCACATGTTTGTCACGAAATTCTTTAGCCACGAATATATGGGTTATCATTCCGACCGGTTTTCCTCCCAGATAATCCGGCAGGAATTTGATCATCCCGTGCGCAAAGGCGACCACCTGGTCACCTGATTTAGCAACAGCCAACCGGCCGAATTTCTCCGCCGTATTCCGTGCCGCGGACATCCACTTCATGGATCCGCTGCTTTCCAGCGGGAGCATGATTCCCAGATTATGCATCCAGGCATACATATTGCGGAAGAGATTTTCAACCTGTTCCCACTCTTCCTGTTGCTGGTCCTGTAATATCAAATATTCAAGCTCTGTCATGCTTTGCTTTTTCAATTGCATTCATCAGCCCTTCGATGGTCGTAAGATCACCCTTTTCAATGGCTGATTCAAAGTCTATCTCACAATTTGCCGCCTTTTCAAAAGCTGAAACTATTTCGACGAATTCCAGGGAATTGACCAGTCCGCTTTTGACCAGGTCGAAATGCCCCTTCAGTTCATCAGGCCGGATACTGAAGCGTTCGAGTTTTCCGGCAAGCAAATCAAACAAGATTTTTCTGGTATTATTTTCCATTCAGATATTCTTTCTTTAAAACGGATTGATCAATTTTTCCATTGAGATTCAGGGGGAATTCATCAACAAAAATAATCTTTCCGGGCATCATATACCAGGGCAGGTTTTCCCGGCAATGAGCAGCAATTTCAAAACTTTCCGGAATCGAACCTTTTTCAGGTAAAACGAAAGCAATCAACGGATTGCCCGGATAGGACAGATCATCGTGCAAGACTACGGTCTGAGCAACAGAATTGAGATTGTTGATGGTGTACTCAATTTCCTTCAGGTTCACCCGGTATCCGGAGACTTTCACTTCCGAATCCAGGCGACCGGTATAGAACAGATCGCCATCCTTATCGGCGTAGACGATATCGCCTGTTTTGTAATACAATGCATTAGATTGATTATCAAAGAAGAAAGCTTGTTTATCCGCTTCCGGATTTTCAAAATAAGAGGAGATAACCTGTATTCCTTTCAGGCAGAGTTCACCCGGGGCAGGGATGCTGATTTCATCATCAACCTGTGAAGTCATTAAAATTTTATAGTCGTTGTTCTCGAATATTTTTCCAATCGATACAATTCCAAGATCCTGCTTCGCATCCCTCATTTCCACAGGCAATTCGTAGTGAGAGATGGCGATGGTTGCTTCGGTAGGGCCATAGAGGTTAATGATCCGGGAACCGGGCACGGCATTTTGCCAGTCGTAAGCAGTTCTGGCATAAAGGGGTTCTCCGCAAAAAAAACTATAGCGGATAGAAGGGAATGCATTTTCTTTCAGCATTCTCATCCGGCCCATAAGGTTTATGACAGATGGAACTGAAAACCAGACTGTTGGTTTCTTTTCGCGAATAAATTTCACCAAATGGAATGAGGTTGCATCTTCCGGTACACAAAGACAGGCGCCGGCTGACCAGCATAAGAACAGATCGTGCACGCTCAGGTCGAATGTTAGATCGAAGTTCTGAGTAAACCGGTCATCGGGATTAAAGTCGTAAGCAGCCAGCAAGTATTCCAGGTATGCCGAAACATTTCTTTGCGATATCTGCACTCCTTTTGGCAGGCCGGTAGTACCTGAAGTAAACAGCAGGTAAGCCGGATCAGGTGGCCTGGCAACCTGTGAGGTCACCTGTGAGGTCACCTGTGAGGTCAGTTTCCCCTCCCTGATCAAAGTACTTACCCCGGCTTTTTCCATCATATAGTGATTTCTTGCGTCCGGGAAATTCGGATTGAGGGGCAGGTAACCTTTACCGGACATGAGGATGCCCAGTATGGCAGCATAACACTCCATCGATTTATCTGCCCAAACCGCTGCAAAGGGCCGGTCATCCGAGGAACTCCGGATCAGATCTGCAAATTGGCCGGCCGATTCGGCCAATTGACCGTAGGTCAGTATGACAGGTCCCTTTTCGATGGCTGGCCGGTCGGGGAACTTTGCGGCGGATTCCAGGAATCTTTGCGCCATGGTTTTGTATGGACTATAGGCATCCTGCATGATCAGCCCTCTTCTATCATTAAAAGTGCATCGCAAAAGAATTTGGTTGCCCAGTTGGGGAAAGCAAACGGCTCATATCGCCCCCAAATGGGGTAAGAACCCGGAATGGCACCGCCGGTCATTACCCGTTCCGTGGTTTCACGGGATTGTATCGAGATCAGGTAATTGATCATACGATTTGATGCTACTCCGAAATCATCCCCGAATTCTTGTTGACAGAGTTTCTTCCAAACGATTGCCATCTGGGCACCGCCGGTGCAGATAAAAAACTCCCTGCCATGCCAACTGCGGTCATAACGGCCATTGAGGCTCCCATACGAAAGGAAGATATCTTTCAATCGGCCTGCTCCTGTGGCTGCTGCCTGTATATATCGGCCATCATCCAGAAGAACTGAGCAATCTATCAAACCATCCAGCGTATAGGCGATTGTGTGAAGGATCGGCTTGTCATTCCTTTTTATAGTATTATCGCAATCTTCAAACCAGCCATTGGGCAACATTTTCCGGTTCACTACCCAATCCAGGTTCCTGATGGCAGCTTCCCGGAAGATCGCATTACCGGACAACTGCGACAATTCAATCAGGGGCGCATCTACAAAAGTGTCATATACCCTGGCCTGTTCCATCAGTGCATGCTGTTTCCAGTATCCATCCGGATGCTGGATCCGGATCAACCAGTGACCCGCTTTTTCAGCCGATTCCAGGTACTTTTTATCTCCGGAGTATTTATAGGCGGCAATCATACCCCTGATGACCTGACCTGTATTGAAAACGATCTCCCGTTTGTTTTCATTAATCCTTCCTCCCTGCCACCCCCCGCTTTCCTTCTGAATCTCCAGCAGAAAATCTGCAGCTTTCACAGCAGCATCAATGGCAGGAGGAAATTGATACTTCGCATGATAATTGATCAGGGTGGGTAAGATATAACCGGTAGTTTCCGGATAGGAAGAAGACCAGCCATTAGCCAGGTGATAGGAACAAAAACCACTGTCAATCGTCGCTTTCTGTGCTGTTATCAGCCAATTTATCCCGGCTTCAAGGGCATTTCTTACCTCCCATCCTGGCAAATCCGCACGGTCAGCCTTTCTGGCTCCAAATAAATAATACCGCCTGAAGTCGGACCATAATAACCGACGTTCAGGACGTAAAGCCGTTTTCAGAAAATAAATGGCGTATAACTTTAAGCTTTGAAGCATTGGGGCCCAATGGTTTCAGCATCCCATAAATTTGGAATACCGAAACAAAGATACTTAAGTCTTTTAAAAGGAAATCTTACTATTTTTGAGCGGCAGGAAAGCCCTGAAAAATCTATGGATAATTTTGTCGTATCAGCCAGGAAATACCGGCCTTCCACATTCGACAGCGTGGTTGGCCAGGAATCGATCACATCAACCTTAAAAAATGCCATCCGGAACAAACAACTGGCACAGGCTTTCCTTTTTTGCGGCCCCAGGGGTGTCGGAAAAACCACGTGTGCCCGGATCCTGGCGAAGACCATTAACTGCTTCAATCCGGTCAACCAGGTCGAGGCCTGCAATACCTGCGAGTCTTGCCTGTCATTCAACCGGTCGGCTTCTTTCAATATCCATGAACTCGATGCCGCCTCAAATAATTCGGTGGAAGATATCCGCAACCTGGTGGAACAGGTCCGGATCCCGCCTCAGGTTGGCAGGTACAAGGTCTATATCATCGATGAGGTCCATATGCTATCAGCAGCGGCGTTTAACGCCTTCCTGAAAACTCTGGAAGAGCCTCCCGATTATGCCAAATTCATCCTGGCCACAACTGAAAAGCATAAAATTATCCCAACCATTCTTTCCCGGTGCCAGATATTTGATTTCCGCAGGATAGTCGTTAAGGACATTGCTGACCACCTGGCTTATGTTGCTAAGAATGAAGGAGTAACGGTTGAGGAGGAAGCCCTTCATGTCATAGCACAGAAGGCAGATGGCGCTATGCGGGATGCGCTTTCCTTTTTTGACCAGCTGGTTAGTTTTGCCGGAGACAACCTGACCTATGCCATGGTCACGGAACATCTCAACATTCTGGACCATACTTATTATTTCCGGATCATGGACCAGGTGCTCAACCAGGATACGACAGGTATTTTGTTGACCATCAACGAGATTATTGACAGGGGTTTCGACGGGCAGCATTTCCTGATCGGTTTCGGAGAACATCTGAGGAGCCTTTTGGTCAGTAAAGATCCGGCAACGGTCAAACTGATGGAAGTGAGCCAGAACCTGCAGGAAAAATACCTGCAACAGGCTGCCCGCTGCTCCCCGGCCCTCCTGCTCAAAGCCCTGGAGATCCATAACCAGCACGACCAGGGCTATCGCACGAGTAACAACAAACGTCTGCAACTGGAGTTATGTCTGCTTCAGATCTGCACAGCCGCTGCCGTTACCCAACCTCTGGCAGAAGAAAAAAAAAACTCTCTGATTCCGCCTGAAGGCGGTCAGCAGTCGGCGGTCGGCGGTCGGCAGTCGGCGGTCGGCGGTCAGCAGTCGGCGGTCGGCGGTCAGCAGTCGGCGGTCGGCAGTCGGCAGTCGGCGGTCGGCGGTCAGCAGTCGGAGTCTGGTAGTTTTCCAACTGTCAAAAAGACGCAGAATGAAGTATCAGCGTCAACTCCCGGGACTTCCAGAACCATTTCGATCAAATTGGAAAATCATCGCCCCAGACAGTCAAATGGAAATGCTGAACCTGATAATCCCACGATTGTTCTGCAAAAGGAATTTACCCAGGAAAAACTGGATAAAGTATGGACCTATTACACGGAAAGCATTGCTGGTCAATATCCCAATTTTTACAGTATTTTATCCACCCGGAAACCAGTTTTGAAAGACAATTTCGTGATCGAACTGCTATTGGATAACCGGGCACAGGAGATGACTTTACGTGATAGAAAAAGCGATCTTATCGAGTTCCTTCGAAGTGAACTGCAAAATCAAAAAATCATACTGGATTCGATCCTCGTGGAGAGCGATTCACCATCAAAACCTTACACTCCCGAGGAAAAATTCAAAGCCATGGCCGAAAAGAATCCCTCTCTTAATTCCCTTAAGGATAAACTGGACCTGGAACTGGAGCTATAGCCCGGATTGGAACAGTTAAATCCTTTCAACTGTTAACCTGAAAACTCAACTTTGAATCCTAAAACTCAACTTTGAACCTTGAACTTTGAATTTTGAACTGACTTCAGTGGTTCCCGCAACAGACATGATCTTCCTCACCTGCATGGCAACATGGTTTTGAAGCAGTCAGAGTTACGACGTAAATACCGGGTTCTCCTTCCCTGAATTCCTTTGCTTCTTCCGGAGGAAGATAATAATGCAGCATGGCATCCGGTAATTCCAGTTTTTTCTGTTCATACACCATAACATCCTCAAATCCAGCCTGATCAAGCATGTGAACATATTGTTCCAAAGTCTGGCTACCGGCCATACAACCTACGTACATTTCCGCATCCAGTTTAAGTCCTTTGGGCATTTCGCCTTTTATCATGATCTCGGAAAGGGCCAGGTGACCATGGTGTTTTAAAATCCGGTAAATCTCCCGGAATGCGGTATTTTTATCGGGGACCATATTCATGATGCCGTTACCGATAACCACATGGGCAGATTTTTCACTTACCGGCAGGTTTTCGATCTCACCGGTACGGAACTCGACGTTGTTATATCCGGCGGATTCAGCATTCTTACGTGCCTTTTCCACCATTCGGGCCGTCATGTCCACTCCGATCACTTTACCTGTCGGACCGGTGATCTCGCGGGCCAGGAAACTGTCCATTCCAGCTCCGGCTCCCAGGTCAACCACTGTATCCCCGGACTTGATGCCAGCGTACCTGGAAGGCATTCCCACACCTAAACCAAGATCAGCATAAGGATGATACCCCGGCTCGTCGTAATATTCGACCTCACCTGTTGAAGAATGACAACCGCATCCGCTGCCGCAACCACATTCTTCTTCAATAAATTCTTCGCTTTGATAGGCTATATTGTCAAATCTCTGCCTGAGATTATCTTTTATTTCTTCTGCAGTGTTCTTCATATGGAGTTAATTTATGAAGTGCAAAAGTAGCCCAGGAAAATCAGGTAAAATGTTAAAATATTGTTAATAAGCAATCAGGGCAATCCGTCCGGATTGCCCTGCCTACGACATAGGGATTTTTACTATTCCTTTTTGACCGGATTGGCCACGTTATCTTCAAGGTTGGATGGCAGCAGCACCACCTCCACAATATTATTTCCAAAGAACTGTTGCGCCGCAACTTTTAAAGATTCCCTGGTCATACTGTTAATATAGTATTCATACTTCTGATATTCAGTCATATCGGTATTGAAGTAATCCTTATTGCGGATCAGGTTCAGCCAGTAACCGTTTTGCCGCAGGTTTTCCTGGTGTGTTTTCAGCTTATTTTCAATCACGCCATGAAGGTCTTTTTCAGAAGGTCCTTCCGATTTCAGTTTATCAATTTCCTGATAAACGATACCCTTCAACTTTTCAGCATTTTGCGGATCGCAATCGAAGAAAATCGTTACCTGGTAATTCTCATAGGGATATTTATCCATCTGTTCATAGACGGCAGCGCCATAGGTGCCACCTTGTTCCTCCCGAAGGGTTTCCACATACCTGACATCGAGGATATCACACAATGCCGACAGGTTCAGCCTCGACTGAAAGTCGTCGTAGTCGAAGGTTCCGGTATAATTCACATTCACTGTTCCTTTGGGCACTTTCATTTCGCGGATAATTTGTTTCTCGACTTTTCCCTGCGGCGGTCTTATGTTATTATCGGTCCAGTTTTCGGCCCTGGTAACTTTGGGCAGACCGCCCAGGTATTTTTCCATCAATGGTCTGGCGATTGCCGGATCAATATTACCGACAAAATAAAAAGTAAAATTGCCGGGATCTCCGTAGCGTTCTTTAAAGATCGACCTAATCCTTTTCAGACTGGCTTCGTTGAGCAATTCGGAAGTCATCGGTCGGACCCTTGGGTGGTGGTCGGCCAGAAGTACCTGGACTGTATCCTGCAGGGCGGTTTCCGGCTCGACGGCCTTGTTGTCCAGCATGGCTTTGGCCATTTTCAGGAATGCGTTATAGGCAGTTTCATCTGTCCTGGGGGCTGTAAAATACAAATACACCAGCTGTAGCATGGTTTCCAGATCGTCGACGGAACAATTACCTGAAAGACCTTCATATTTATCATCCAATACAGGGTAAACATTTACAATCTTTCCTGTCAGTTTCTTGTCGAGGGCAATCCGGTCAAATTCCCCCAGGCCGCTCTGATAAGCCACTTGCGTGGCAAATTCAGCCGAAATCAGGTCTTTGATCGGATACAGCGATGATCCTCCATAGCTAAAGCTGGTCATCAGGATCTCATCTTCCTTAAAATCAGTGGTTTTAATAACCACCTTCAAACCATTTTCAAAGGTCCATTCGATCGTTCCAATGGATTTATCTTTACCCTTTTTATCAACCGGTGAAGGTGCAGGCTCTTCCACTATCAAAGGTTCATCTTTTACCTTATCGATATAAGGTTGAACATCCTCCATAGCAACAGTGGATATGATCTCCAATATCTCCTGTTCGTGGGGTACTTTAATCTCTTCCGATTCGAGTGCCATGATGGATATCACACGGTTCCGGTCGGTAATCCATTCATTGGCCTGTGCATTGATCTCTTCCAGAGTTATGCCGGGTACTATCTGACTGGCAAATGCAAATTCATATTCAATTCCGGGTGTCGGTTCCTTTTGCAGGAAATTGGAAAAATATTGCCACACATAAGAATCATTTTCCGTTTTATCCTTTTCGGCATACTGCTTTTCCAGGCCACGTAAATATTCTGTCTTGGCTCTTTCCAGTTCAGTAACGGTGAAGCCGTGAAGCTTGACACGCTTATTTTCGGTCAGAAGGTTCCGGACCGCTTTGTCCAGTTCATTATTATTCGCCACAGCCAGGGAAATAAAACCATCTTTTGTCCGGGTGATACCGGTATAGAAAGAGTAACCATAGACAAACGGAGGATTTTCGCTCAGGATCAGTTCCTGCAAACGCGCATTGAGCATGGTATTGAATAGCTGCTGCTTGATCCCCTCACGATAATAGTTCATATCCCTTCTATGATCCGGGTCATGTTTATAATAAATCTGCACGATCGGATATTGGGCTTCTTTATCCGTCTGGACAGTAATAAGTGTTTCCTGGTGATCCGGAACAGGATAATACTCTCTTGGCCTGGGATTATCAACTTTAGCACGGGATGAAAACAAGTCGATGATCTTTTTTTCAATTTCCTTGCCGTTGAAATCTCCCACTGCAATAATAGCCTGAAGATCAGGCCGGTACCAATCCAGGTAAAAATTCCTGATCGTCTCATAATCAAATGTATCCAAAATATTGATGTCACCTATTACATCATGGGTGGCATATTTGGAATCTTTGAAGATCGTTTTATTGGCTTCACGCATCATCCTAAACATGGCGCTTCGGCCGGTCCTCCACTCCTCGTGGATTACCCCCCGCTCTGCATCGATCTCTTCGTCCTCGAATGTAATGTTATTGGCCCAGTCGTAAAGGATCAGCAGTGCCGTATCGATGATCTTCGGATCGGTTGTGGGAACTTTCTGTAGCATGTAATTCGTTTCATCGCTGCTGGTGAATGCATTGATTTCCGGACCGAATTTCATCCCTATGTACTGCAGGTAATTGAGGATAGCTTTTTTGTCGAAGTTTTTCGTGCCATTGAAAGCCATATGTTCCGTAAAATGGGCCAGTCCGTTCTGGTCTGCATTTTCCGAGGTAGCTCCGACATTTACCGCCAGGTAAAATTCGGCCCTGTCTTCCGGCTTTTTATTTTCCCGGATGTAGTAGGTAAGACCATTATCCAGCTTACCGTAGATGACAGCCGGATCCAACGGGACCGGGGCTGTCGGGGAATACATGATCTCCTGTGCAGGAAGCACAGAGGTGAACAGCAGCACTGAGCTGCAGATTAATGCAAAGGTTAATTTTTTCATAAGGAATGTCTTTGGTCTTGATAATATACAAAGGTAGATTATTTGAATTGTCCGGCAATTCCAAAAGTGATAACTTTGTTCATTCCGGTTTACGGATAGTCATTTTCAGTTAATAAAACACAAAAGATGAAATATATTCCCATGGCATTACCAATCATGCTCATCGTGCTGTCATCCTGCGGGCAGTCAGAAAAAAAGACGGCAGATCAGGCTGGCTCCGCAGATCCTGAGCGAAAATGGTGGAAGGAAGCGGTCGTCTACCAGATCTATCCCAGGAGTTTTCAGGATAGTAACGAGGACGGGATCGGGGACCTTAAGGGCATTATTTCACGGCTCGATTACATCCAAAGCCTGGGGGTGGACATAGTCTGGCTCAATCCCATCTTTACTTCGCCAAATGCCGATAACGGTTACGATATCAGTGATTACCGCGGCATTATGACCGAATTCGGCACGATGGAAGATTTCGATGCCATGCTGAAGGGCATGCACGATCGGGGGATTAAGCTGGTCCTTGATCTCGTTGCCAATCACTGCAGCGACCAGCACGAATGGTTCCGCCAGGCACGTTCTTCCAGGGACAACCCATACCGGGATTATTTCCACTGGTGGCCGGCTGAAAAAGGAAAGCCTGCTGCCCGTTACAGCTTCTTTGATGTAAACAGCGACGCCTGGCGTTTTGACGAACAGACCAATTCCTATTACCTGCATTATTTCTCCTACCAGCAGCCTGACCTGAACTGGGAGAACCCGGCTGTAAGAAAGGAGATGTATGATATGATGAAGTTCTGGTTCGATAAAGGGGTGGATGGATTCAGGATGGATGTGATCCCTTTTATATCCAAGGACACTTCTTTTCCGCCCCTGCCGGTTAAATACAAGGGAGATATGGTCGCCTACTATGCCGAAGGGCCGCACCTGCATGAATATTTACAGGAGATGAACCGGGAAGTGCTGAGCCATTACGATGTGATGAGCGTAGCCGAGGGAATAGGCGTGACTCCTTCCACAGCCCTGGATTTCGTGGATGAAGACCGGAAGGAACTGAACATGCTGTACCATTTCGAGGGAGCGGGTTATGGCTATGTCCCCGGCAAATTTAAAACGGTTGATCCGGATGGATGGGGGCTGGTGGGTTTTAAGGAGATTTTCAGTAAATGGGATGAAGTTTTTTCTGAAAAAGGCTGGGGAACCATTTACCTGGGCAATCATGACCAACCCCGGATGGTAACGCGTTGGGGAAATGACTCACCGGAATTCCGGGAATTGTCATCTAAAATGCTCACCACTTTCCTTCTCACCATGAGGGCCACGCCTTATTATTATTTCGGCGATGAACTGGGGATGAGCAACATCAAATTCGACAGTATTTCGGATTATAATGATATCGAGACCCTTAACATGTATGAGAATATAAAGATCCGGGGCGGGGACCTGGATGAATTTATGGAGGCGCAGAAAGTCACGGGACGCGATAACGGACGTACGCCATTTCAGTGGGACACGACTCCCAATGCGGGATTTACCACCGGAAAACCATGGCTGAAAGTCAATCCGAACTATAAAGACGTAAATGTTGCGGTGCAGGAGAACAATCCCGGATCCCCGCTGAATAATTTCCGGAAACTGATACGTCTAAGAAAACAGGAGCCGGCACTTATTTACGGCAAGTACCAGCTGATCGACAAGGACAATCCATCGGCCTATGTTTATACCAGGGATTACAACGGCCGGAAGCTGCTCATCGCATTGAATTTCACAGCATCGGATGTTACGGTAGATTGGGGCACTGACCTGAGCCATGCGGATGTGCTCATTCACAATTACACTACCGTACCGGAAAGGGGGAAAAACATCATATTACGGCCGTATGAGGCGGTTATCTGGGGATTAAAGAGCCGTTAAAGAAAATACCACTGTGAAAGGAAAAGATAGAATAAGAGCAACCACTTTCAACCGGATACCTTTGTGGGAGCTACTGGATTCGAACCAGTGACCCTCCCGACACTATGTGTCGGGATGCTCTGAACCTTTTGAGATTAAAGCCTGGATCCGGTTATTATTCTTCCAGCTTTTAAGCTGCTTTTCTCGGTGTAAAGCTTCGCTTTTTGTCAGGTACTTTTCACTATAAACCAATTGCCAGTCATTGGCCAATGCCGTAAATCCTTTGTGATTGGTAAGATGCCGCCTCAACCTGCCCGCCGGGTCGTTTGACGATCCGATATAAAACTTTCGCAAAGAAGCTGAATAAAGAATGTACATCCAATATTCCATAAAGCGGTATTTTCTCATTAATCCCCTTTTCTGGGAATATATACCCGGCAGATAAAAAAAAAGCATCCACCAGATGGCGGATGCCTTGTGGGAGCTACTGGATTCGAACCAGTGACCCTCCCGACACTATGTGTCGGGAT
>CAZUDV010000006.1:247754-247839 GCA_964619555.1 uncultured Bacteroidales bacterium
TCCACCAGATGGCGGATGCCTTGTGGGAGCTACTGGATTCGAACCAGTGACCCTCTGCTTGTAAGGCAGATGCTCTGAACCAACT
>CAZUDV010000007.1:0-75609 GCA_964619555.1 uncultured Bacteroidales bacterium
TGTAGGTGATCACGCCGGTGGTCTGGTCAACCGTAACCAGGTAAGCCTGGCTGGTGCCCGCATTGTACACGGCCCAATAAATGGTATTGGTCGAGTGGTCGCAGGTCATATCCTGGGCGTAGCTGGCATCGAAGCCAACGCTGGCGATCGGGGTCCAGGCGCCGGTGGTTTTGTTGATGTGACCAAAATAATCGCTGTTGATGTCAACTCCATAGAGTTCGCCATCATTATCGCAGGCCATGGCAATGATACCGGCCTGGGTGGGTCCGACCTGTGTTCCGGCGCCATTGGCCAGGTTGATCGTGTAAAGGATACCGTTGAAATCCACACCGTAGTAGGTTTCCGTGGTATAGTCATAAGCGCCGCCGGACATATCGGGGCATGAACCCAGGGTAGTGATGGCGCCGGTCGTAGCGTCCATGGTGATCCATGTTCCGCCGTAGATACAGCCGTAATAAACATCATCCACGAAGTCGGCCGATGCTATGAAATCGGCAGCGGCCGGTCCGAGCGGGGTGAATGTTCCGGGGGTATTCAGGATCATGGTGTAGGATCCTACAGAAAGGCCGCCGGAGCTGTAAGCATTGTAAACCCATGACTGGGAATCGACATCGCGTCCGAGATCCACAACGGGTCCGGGAGCCTGGTTCCCGGTTCCCTTTGGTGCAAGGCCGTCGGAAACGGGTACATTTTTATTGACAGGAAGGTTCTGCATCGCAAGCACTTCCTGCATGGTCATTCCGGTTTCGGGCTCATCCGTTTCCGGATAAACGATCGTGGCTGACCAGCCCAGGGGACCGTTTCCATTGTTCAGAATATTCATTGAGGTGGTGAAATATTCGCCCGGGTTGAGGGTTTCCTCGATATAGAGCGGATTGATCACCATATTTGGCTGAGTCAGAATAAAATCCTGGGTAGCGACGCCGCCGACAGGAATAGCAACAGTAATGGTCGACACGTTGTAACCTTCCTTACCGCATGATACCGGAGTGTTGCCGGCCTGGGCATTGGGCAGGTAGTACGAGCCATCAGCTCCTGAAAAAGTGGTAGGTCCGCCTTCGATACCGATCATTGCGCCTGCAATGGTCAGTCCGTCGTAATTGAAGACGTAACCTTGCACATCGCCGAATGTCGGGCAGTTTCCATAGAGCTGACCGGCATAGATCGTCGGACTGCAGTTGTTCGTAACATAGAACACCTGGTCGCCGTCAGAATTATAGACATAATAATACGGTTCACAAGTCCACGATCCGGGATTAAAAACGGTCGTGATCTCATCGCCCGTATTAACGGGGAAGTAATAAATGGCGGGTCCGGATCCACTGGTTAGGGTAATGTCATCGAGGACAATCATACCGTTCACCAGCACATCTATGGAACAGCCATTCCATCCATCTCCAAAGCTGTCGTACAGAGCAACGCTGTACTGGCAGCTCATTGGAGCCATTGGGGAATCATCACCAACATTCTGAATGCCGTTTGAGGCTTGCAGCTCATTGGTGACCGGAGCAGGATCTTTCATGGAAGCACTCTTATCCTGAGCCCAGGTAAGAGGTGTAGTTCCCAGAAAGACGGCAATGGAAAGCAATAAAGCCCTCCAGAGCCAATTCTTGACGAATTCACTCATAGTAGAGATAGTTTAGTTGATAAAAAATTTAGATTAAGAGATGTAAATGACACAAGATTTGATTATTAAACATTTGGTTGCTTCTCGACCCTCCAGTCGCAAATGTTTAATAAAAACAAGAGCGGAAAATTCGACGCCAAAGATAATAATAATGGCATTCCCACTACTTTCTTTTTAAAAAAAAGAAGGCTGGAATTTCAACAATCATATTAACAGGAAGAGTGAGGTTTAAAGACTGATTGCCAGGGTCCTGGAATAATTTCCCGCCTCCGTTTCAATTCTGAGCAGATAAATTCCTTCGGAATAACCCGTTGTGATCAATTCATAGCAGTACCCAGAGATATCCTTGTCACTAACGATTTGCCCGGTAGAATTAAGGATCCTGAGGTGCCGCAATTCCACCGGCGAATCTATTCTGACCCGACCGGTTGCCGGGTTAGGGTAAATATGTATTTCAATCAATTCCCCGGGTACATTTCCGGCAGAAACATTCATTATTTCACAGGCTTCTTCAGAGATCACGCTGATACAGGTATCAGTCTCACCGGCCCAGACCGCTGAAGCTTTATAACACCACAAAGCATTGGCAAGCGGAGCATCGGTATAAGGCATATCTGGAGTAAAGCCGATCCATTCATAATCTCCGCCATCCTTGCTGCGGAATATGTTGACACCCTGCAAATCCCTCATCCCATCACCGGTTGCGGGTATCTGCCATGAAACGTCAATACCGGCTTCTTCAAAATTAACGGTAGCCTCAAGGTTCACCGGAGCATCACAGGTCCGGTAAATATGGATATTATCGACATTCCATCCGACTATATGAAGTGAATTTACACCTTCTGCCCGGTACCGAATCCTGAATACGTTATCCAGCGCCACTGATTTAATATTGATGTGTTCGCTTTTCCAGGCAAAACTTCCCTCTTCATTGGTGTATTCCGCCACTTCAATCCAGGTCTGATCCATCCAGTTCCAAACCTCCGTAAATAACCTTTCTTCACCGGTGGTATGGAAAGCGTCCAGTTTCAGGTCATAATCCAGCCAAATTTGTCCTTCTGTTATGCCCACGGCACACAACGGATAGCTTTCGAGGCTGAATGAATAATCCGACTGGACCGGATCCCATGAAAATTTCACGGCTGGCGGCGGATTTCCCGGCTGACCGCTCACCGTCCAATTTTCACCTTCGGCAGTCCATTTATTTACTTCGAAATTACCATGCACCCAGGTTTCTTTGAACTCAAGGTCGAAACAATAATCCACCGTAACGATAGCCGGGCCTTCTTCCATAGATTCACCGGTTTGGCCCGGAAAACCGTAAGAATACAGATCGTAAACCCCGGTAACGGTATAATCATAGATACCCGGGTCCAGGTCCTCTTCCACAGCAGCCTGGGTAAGAAAAACGGTATCTCCGCCTACGTGATCCTGGTAAAGGATAAATGCCCCGTCCCGGTAAAGGTTATAACCGAGCAGGTTTTCGGGAATGTTCATCAAATGACTGACCATCCCGTTATCAGGGGGATCCCATTGCAGGAACGCCGTATTATCCGGAGCTTCACCGGTCAGGTTGCGGGGAGGGAACAAATATTGGCAGATGAACCGGTCATAAACTTTTGGCGAAAGGCCGCTGGTATACCTCGCCGCCACGGCAGCGGTATATTCAACTCCGTAAGTAAGGGGTGCGAAATTCCAGGTTGTATCGGAAGTGGCTCCGACAAAGACATCATCGAGATAGACATAGAAGTCGATGTATCCGGCAGCCGGCATCGGCACCTGTACCCGGGGATTGTCAATAGCCCAGCCGGAGGAAGTTATCCCGCCCCAGTCAGCATTGAATGCCAGCCATATCTTTGGTTCGGCATTTTGTCCGCTAAAATCGGACAGATCGATCGCAATTTTCTCCCATTGATCACTTGGCTGCATTTGATGAATGACCTGCCAGGTGGAGCCATTATCGAAGGAATATTCCACATAGGCACGCTGGCTGAAAGCGCCGTCGTAATAGCTGTCGAAAAAGAGCACAAAGTCCTCGCTTTCCCTGAGGTCAAGGGGAGGTGTGATCAGGTAATCGCAACAGGCGGATATCACCGAGCCCTGGTCACCCACGGAGCAGGCATAAAAGCTGTCCCAGGCAGGGATAGTCCATCCCGGCACCGATCCGTTCAATGTTCGGAACCAACCGGGGATTTGCGGTTCATGCACACTCTGCCAGCCGTCGGGCGGGAATCCGGGGCTTTCAAAGTCTTCATTCAGCACGGTCCTGAGCGGTTTGCACCAAACCGCCTCCAGGGTCAGGGGATCCACATCGAAACAGCCAGGGCTGTATCGTTTCTCCCCCAGGATGATGTTTAATACGGTATCGTTTTCAATTGGAGCACTCGCCAGCATGAAGGGATCGTACCCGACCTTAAAGACTTCCAGGTTATAATTACCGATAATAACTGAATCGAAGGTTATCGTCCCGGTTGAACCGGTAACATCATCATAGGTTTGATAGGGATAATCCAGGCCAGTGAGTGAGATCTCAACCTGATCGGGATCAAGGCCTGTGGTGAGGCTGACATTCACGGTGACCTGGCAATCCAACCGGTGGGGAACGATATTCGATACTGTATAATCAGAATACAGGCCGCTGGTATAAAGAGCTTTGACGCCATAGGCATACCACCCGTCGGGCAGGTCATCCCAGGCCATGTCATGATAAAAAAGTTCATCGGTATTGGCAAGTTCAGTCATTTGACCGGTCGACGGGCTGCTGTCGGGATCGAAATCCGAATAAAGGGCTATCCGGTAATCCTGGATGTCGCGGTTGCCCGGACTTGTTGCTAAGGTCATCATATCTCCTTCCGGGCCAATTATCCATGCCCGGATCATAAAATCCTGGTAAGCTGATAATTGCCATGGAAGCGTATTGACTTTACTATAGCTTTTGTAGAAGGTCGGGTTATCCAGGTCTATTCCGATTGGTGCCACGTTAGGCGTATTAAATCGCTGGTACATTCCGAGGTAGAAGCTTCCTTCCTCCACGACAGCATTCAACCAGTCCATGGAAATCCATCCATAGTTATTTACGGTGACCCCGGCGGAATCAAGCATGGTACCGGGCAGGCCGCCGGGTCCATCATCATCGAAAATGGCTACCCCGAATTCCGTACCCAGGAAAGGGCCCGGGAAACTACCGTCACCTGTGTAAAACTTTCCTCCAATGGCCGTTGCCGGGTAACCGGAAGGTGTGAATTTAACCGCATGCCAGCTCCCGAAATGCGCATAAACGAAGTAATCATCAGCCCCGCCATCATCGAAGATGATCTCATAGGGGCCTGACGGCAGCGCCCAACTCACATGGCACCAGGTGTCCTCATCCTCTACCGTAGCCACAACGTAGGCAGGGGAATAATTGGCATCCCACAAACCAATGTCGATGGGAGTTACGGTGCCGGCGAGTGCGAAAGTATCCGCCACCGTCGCATCCAGGTAACCCGGCCGGCTGAATACCACATCGTATTCACCCTCATCCGCATAAAGCCTGTAATTTCCGATTTCATCCGTCAGTGTCTGAAAGTTTCCAGCCTGAACCGTGACACCCGGAAGAGGATTTTCTCCGTCCATGTCGATCACAGTGCCTGCAAATTGTGCGGGTATGTATACGTGCATGGTATTGGCAATGATCCAGTCTGGCTCATCCTCATCATTTGACGACAGCCAGAGATCCTGGATATAATCACCTGCTTCATATCCTTCGGAATCATAGGTGATGGTTATAGTCCTGTTATCACCGGAAGGAACGGTTCCCCAGGCAGGCTCAACATCCACGATAAAATCCGATGGTTTGCTGATCAGGATGGCCAGGTCGTCATGCAGGTAGGCATTATTATAAACCACCTGCAGCCCGACCGCGGGGTCGCCGGATTGTATCCCGACCGAGCAGGAATTCAGCGAAATCGCAGGATCCAGCCGATCATAAAGCAGCATCAGGCGGCCGTTTTTGAACAAAATCACCTGGGCCCATATTCCGCCGGTCTGTCCGAATCGGCCGTAATTGTTGAACTGAATGATCGTTTTGTCGGGGAAGTTCTGATAAAAGACCATACTCTGGCCGCTCCTGAAGACCAGGTCATCCCAGAACCACGCCACAAAGTCGTTGTAAATGGCATTATTGGTCGGAATGCTGATATTCCCGAGAGAAATGTAATTGGATGTAAAACCCAACGTACCGTTTGCATTCAGCCAGAATTGCGATTTGGCATCCCCGTAGTAGGGAAAATCGAACCCGATATTGAACGGTCCGACTATATTATCATCCGCAAGGCCATTGACTACATTCCCTGTTGCCGAGATATCGACCCAGTTGAACTGGGGTCCGCCCGGTTCATCGCTGTCAATCCACAAATAGCCAAAAGGATCCGGGCCACCAGCGCCCAGGATTACCGGGTAACCCATCCCATTCAGGGATTCATCATCTTTAGACGTTTCGTCAATCCTGGAAGCAGCGGGGCTTCCAGAAAGGTTACCGGGAATCAGATCGTCGTTGATCAGCCTGAGGGCGGCAAATTCCGGAAAACTAAAGGACAGGGTTCCTTCTCCAATGTTATAAACCGAAGTAGTCACATCAACCGTAAATCCCGTCCATACCCAACCGTGGAGGTCATCGGGTTCTACCAGCAGATCGGGATCAGGCCACTCGACACAAACTGGGCCCGCAGGCACAGAAGCGCCCTCATCAAAGATTGCCTGCACGGTGTAGCAATAATAACCATAAGCGGGCAACAGATCCGAATAAAATTCATCCGTGGTAGTACCGATAATTACCCCATCCCGTTTGACCATGAAAAACTGAAAGACATCACCGGTCCATTCCCAGGTAAGATTGGCCTGCCCGACGACCACATCCGAAATTTGCACTTCCAGATTTTCCGGTGGCTGGAGTGGATTTCCGGCAATAAGCATCGTGACCGGAACCTGCACCGTACCCACATCAGGGCTGGAGCTTATCACAATCTCCGCGCTGTAGGTTTCTCCTGCACTGGTGTTAGATGCATTCAACCGGGTCGGTACATTGTTCGTCCCGCCGAAAGGGTTCACTATGCCAGTCCATGAATCCAGCGTTAGCCAATTGGCCCCGCCGCATGCGGCCACAAGTTGTCCGGGCTGGATATTGGGCGGGCCATGGATACTAGCCGGGGAATACCATACTTCATTTCCCTGGCTGTCGTATATATAGTAGAACGGCTCACTGATCCAGGAAGCCGGGCTGAAGATGGTGGTTATTTCATCGCCTGAAGCCACTTCAAAAAAATAGGTCGTCGGGCCAAAACCACCGTTCAGGGTGATGTTGTTGAGCACGATCTCACCGTTTACCAGGACATCCAGTACGCTTCCGTTCCATCCGTCTCCGTATGTATCGAACAGGTCAATGGAATACTGGCAGGATTGTGCCGGCTGGGAAAGGTAATTCACCGTTGCATTCCATTCGAGCAAACCACTGCCATTGTTGAGGATATTCAGAGAAGTAGTGAATAGTTCATTGGGATTGAGGGTTTGATCAATGGAAAGCGGATTCACCACTATATTCGGCTGGGTGAGAGTAAAATTATGCGGAGCGGTAAGCCCGGCAACGACTGTGACGGTATCCGCTACAAGATTATACCCGGTCTTGCCGCAATTGAGAAGGATCTGGCCTGCCGGAACCGGTGAAAGGAAATAATATCCGTCAGGACCTGAAACGGTAAAAGGTCCGTCCTCCGATCCTATTACAGCACCGGAAACGGTCAAACCGGAATAATTGAAGACATAACCTTCCACAGCGCCGGTTTCAGGGCACCCGGCAAACAATTGACCCGGACCGATGACCGGGTTACAATTGTCAGGGGCATAGAATACCTGTTCACCCAGGGAGTTATATACATAATAGTATGGTTCGCAAGGGTGAGAGCCCGCATTAAAAGTTGCCGTGATCTGAGATCCGGTTGAAACCGGGAAGTAAAAAACAGCCGGTCCCGGCCCATCGGTTAGCGTAATATCGTCCAGGACCACTGCACCATCCACCATCAGGTCCAGTGTACAGCCGTTCCACCCATCGCCGAAACTATCATAAAGGGTAATGCTGTACTGGCAGGAAGTCAGTGTTTGCTGATTTTCGGAGGGAAGAGCATAAACTCCCGTAACCATTGAATACATCAGATACACCCAAATAGCCACCCTTCTCCAAAATCCTGAATTTCCGGTCATTGTTCCCAATCTGTATTATATAAAATTAAGACAGATACCTATATGAAATAGTTGCTTGCGATACTGTATGATGAATTAAAAATAATGAAAAAAAAGAGGCGCCGGATTTGGCGCCTCTTTTGATCATTATCAGAGTCCAATTATCTCTGAATGGTCAGTGTGCGGGTATTCACACCGGAAGCTGTTTCAACGCGGATCATATACACCCCGATGGTGTAGCTGGTCGTTTTGAGTTCATATTGTTTTCCGGTGACAATCTCGTCGACCACTAATTGTCCGAGGGCATTGTAGACCGTTACACGTTTCAGATCTCCGCTCGTGGTGATGAACACGTGGTCATCGGCCGGATTCGGGTAAAGGCTGAAGCTGCTGGTATTTCCACCATTCGGATCTCCAATGGCACTTGCCAGTACACATTCCTCGTTGGAGAAGGCACTTTCGCACTGGTCAGTTGCACTTTCCCAGACAGCAGTAACCTTATAGCAATAAAGCTCTCCGACTATGAAGGCGTAATTATCGGTATAATTGGTTTCAGAGGTGAAGTCGATGAGTTCAAATTCATCACCGCTTATGCTGCGGTAGACGTTATAGCCGACCATTTCCCTGGATCCGTTGCTGCTGCCGGCAAATACCGGGCTGATGCTGCTGTGATCCGGGTCCACCGAAAGGATGGCCCCCTGCGGAACAGCCATTTCCTGCTGACTCATTGCCAGAGGCATGCTCACGCCGGTCACCGTCTGGATATGCGCCTGGATGTTCCAGTTGTAATCCAGATCCGGGTTGATCTGCAGAAGCGTCTGCCATCCGCCGAAGTTCATCATGTTGCCGTAACCGTCGATGGCCGGACCGTCGTCGCAACCCGCCGGGTAACCGGTGGTGGTATTGATGTAGTAACCGACCCACAGTTCGTTGGTGATGTCAATCGGCACCGGGGTGGTCAGTGCCACATAGTTCCACTGTCCGATCAGCGGGCTGGCAACGGTCTGGTCTACGACCATATTGGCTGCGCCGGCGCCGACCCATACGCGGACCTTGTAGGTTGCCGCTGCTTCATTCGGGAAGAAGGCGATTTCCGTCACGCTTGCCCCTTCGAATTCAGCCAGCTGGGAAGGCTCCCAACGGGCTGCCACGTCGAATTCTGCAGCGCCGCCGGTGCCGATAGCATCGTAGTTCGTGCCGTCATCCCAGTGCACCCACTCGTCGATGTTGCCGCCGATAGGACCGTCCCAGTTCAGGACGATGGTACCCGGGTTAACAGGATCTGCCGTCAGGTCCACCGGTTCGTCGCAGGTCCGGTAAATATGGACGTTGTCCACGAACCAGCTAAGGATATTCAGGGAATTCATACCTGTTGCCAGGAAACGGACTTTGAACACCTTGTCCATGGCCAGGGCCTTAATGTTGATATGTGCATTGGTCCAGCCAAAGCTACCGTCCACATTGCTATAGGATGCCACGGTAGTCCAGTTCTGGGAATCCCAGCTCCATACCTGTGCATGCAGGAATTCTTCGCCGGTGGGCTGATAGGCGTCCAGCTTCACATCGAAGTCGAACCAGACCTTGCCTTCGGTCATTCCGACCGCACAGAGCGGATAGCTTACCAAACCGACTTCATATTCGGTCAGGATCGGGTCCCAGGTAAATTCAGCAGCCGGGGCCGGGTTGCCCATCTGGCCGTTGACACTCCAGTTGGAGGCGTCAGTTGCCCAGTTATTGGCATCGAAGTTGCCGAGTTCCCAGGTTTCCATGAATTCAAGGTCATAGCAGTAATCCACAATCACTTCTGCCGGGCCTTCTTCCGCTGATTCACCGGTTTCGCCCGGGAAACCATAGACGGACAGGTCATAGACTGCCGTAACGGTATACTGGTAGATGCCTGGCTGCAGGTTCTCTTCGATGTAGTTCTGCGGCACCATTGCGCCTACATGATCCTTGTAACCTACGAAGTCGGAATCGCGGTACACGTTGTATCCGAGCAGGTTCTCCGGCAGTTCGCCGCCTCCGGGACCGCTGGATTCGTATGGTGTGGCAAAGCCGTCCACCTCGGTATTGCCCTGGAAGTTCCCGATCAGGGTGTAACCTCCGGTGAGCTGGTCGACCAGGTAGAGCTGGCCGGCTCCGAGGGAGTTGTTATAGGCTGCATGGTAGATCACATTGGCATCGTGGTCGCACTGCATACCCTGGGCGTAGTTGGCATCGAAAGGCAGGTTGCCGATCGTGGTCCAGGCTGCGGTTGTTTTATCAATCGCACCGAAAATGTCGCTGCCGATATCCACCGCAAACAGGTTACCGTCGTTGTCGCATGCACAGTCGATCAGTACACCGCCGGTATTGCCTACGGTTGCGTAGGTATAGGTTTCCAGGTCGATGGTATACAGGGTGCCACCGAAGTCTACTCCATACATAGTTTCAGTCGTATAGTCATAAGCCAGACCGGTCAGGTCGGGTAAACTGCCGAGGGTGGTAATGGCACCGGTTGCGGTATCCATCGAGAAGAAGGTGCCGCCATAAATGGTTCCGTAGTACACGCCATCCACAATATCAGCTGCCGATACGAAATCTGAAGTTCCTGGTCCAAGCGGAGTCAGGACTCCCGGATTTCCAAGAGTGAACGTGACCTGGTTCGATGCGAGGGCGTCGCAGGCCCATGCTTTGGAATCGAGGTCCCTCAATCCTTCGAAAGGATTCACCTGAGGCACATTGATATTGGCATTGGGGGCACGTCCGGAAGACGGGGCATCGTTCGACCGGATATTCTGCAGGTTATTCTCTGCCAGATATTCTTCATAGGTCATGCCATCGAGTGTTATCGGGGCGGTGATCGGCGGATCCCATACGAGGATAGCCGCATCGTCCGGTGCTACGCCGGTGAGGTTGCGTGGCGGGAAGAGGTATTTACAGACAAACCTGTAATAATCCTTCTCTGAGAGTCCGCTGGTATAGCGGGCCGCTACGGAGGCCGTGTATTCCTGGCCGTACATCAGGGGAGCGTAGTTCCAGTTGGTTTCCATGGTCGTGCCAACGAAGGCATCGTCCAGGAACACATAGAAGTCGAGGTAGCTGGCCGGAGGAGCCGGTACTTCCACCTTCGGGTTGTCAACGGCCCAGCCGGATGCCCATGCGCCGGCGTCGTCGGCGTGGAAGGCAAACCAGATCTGTGATGATCCGTTGGCCCCGCTGAACTGCGCCAGGTCAACCGATATGTTGGCCCAGGCGGCTGAAGGTGACATCTGTGACAGCACTTCCCAGGTGGCGCCACCGTCGAGGGTGTACTCCACAAAGGCCAGCTGGCCAAATGCTCCGTCATAGTAGCTGTTGAACGTCAGGAAATAACCTTCGGCATCCCTCAAATCAAGCGCCGGGGTGATCAGGTAGTCGGCATCACCGGGATTGGTGGAACCGGCTCCGTCGTCATTGCTCACTGCATAGTAGCTGTCCCAGGTCGGTATGATCCAGGAGGAACTGCTGCCGTTATTGGTCCGGAACCAGCCTTCGCCGTCCGTGGTCGCCTGCCAGCCGGCCGGCGGGAACTGCGCCCCTTCGAAGTCTTCCGTCATGGCGGTCCTCAGCGGCTCGCACCAGGTGGCTTCAAGAGTAAGCGGATCCACAACCAGGCAGGAAGGTGCGTACTTCTTCTCGCCCAGAACAATGTTATAAGTCTTGTCGGAATTGATGAAGGTATTCTCGATGATATAGGTGTCATAGCCCGCCTTCATGGCAGTGATGTCATAGTGGCCTTTCCAAACCGGGTCAAAGATCACGGTGCCGGAGGCCGGGGTCACGGCAAAATAGGTCTCATACGGCCATTCGTTGCCCTGGATCGTGATCTCCACGCCGCTCGGCTCCAGGCCGGTCGACAGGGTCACGTTCACCGTCACTTCAAATTCCATCAGGTGGCCGACGATGTTGGATATCGCATAGTCTGAGTACAGGCCGCTGGTGTAAAGGGCCTTCACCCCGTAAGCATACCAGCCCTGGTCAAGACCTGCCCACGCATAGTCGTTGTACTCCAGGTTGCCCGTGGTGGCCAGTTCGGTCAGCGTTCCTGCTGCCGGGCTGCCGTTCGGGTCAAATTCCGAGTAACGGGCTACGCGGTAGTTGGTCACGTCGCGGCTGGTCATCCCTTCCACGGAACGGTAACGCACGTCGTTGCGCTCATAGCCCGGAAGGATCTTCGGGATCGTTCCGCTCTGCGTCATGCCGTAGTCCTGCCAGTTGGCCGGAACCTTCGGCGTAGCTTTCCAGCTCGTTCCGACGGCATCCGTAATGGCATCCCCTTCCGGTCCGCTGACCCAGGCACGGATCATGAAGTCCTGGAAGGCGGAAAGTGCCCATGGATTGGCCTGGAACCTGCTGTAGCTCTTAAAGTAGGTCGGATTATCCGTATCGACCCCGATCGGGGCGGCATTGGGTGCATTTTCACTCTGGTACATGGCCAGGTAGAAGCTGCCGTCGGTTATGGTAGCATTGAGCCAGCCAAGGCTGACCCATCCGTAATTGTTGACCGTCACGCCGGTGGAATCCAGCATGGTACCGGGAAGTCCGTTAGTTCCGTCATCATCGAATACGGCAACACCGAATTCAGTGCCCAGGAATGGTCCCGGGAAACTACCGTCGCCCACATAGAACTTGCCGCCGATCACGGTGGCCGGATAGCCGGATGGGGTGAATTTCACCGCATTCCAGCTTCCCGAATGAGCGTAAACGAACATATCGTCGACTTCGCCGTCATCCATGGCTATTTCATACGGACCGGCCGGTAATGCCCAGGTAACCTTGCACCAGGTATCATCGTCCTGTACTTCGGCATTAACAAATGCCGGGGCATAATTGGCGTCCCATAGTCCAACATTGATAGGAGTTACAACACCTTGCAACGCTGTTGTATCCGCAACTGTCAATGGCATATATCCGGCTTTTGCGAATACGACATCGTATTCGCCTTCATCGACATAAAGATTGTATTCACCAAGTTCGTTGGTTTCGGTCTGGAAAGGTCCGGCAGTTACAGAAACGCCAACCAGGGGCTGGTCGTCATCATTATCGACGACTGTGCCGGCAAACTGGGCGGGCACATAAACATGCATCGTATTATTGATGATGAGTTCTGAATTGTCAGGATCATTGGAATTGACAAGCAATTCCTCGTAATAGGTGCCGGGATCGAATCCTTCTGCAGAATATGTAATGGCGATCTGCTGTTCATCGCCCGCTTCGATGATTCCGGATGATGGTTCAACAGCCACAATGAATCCGGAAGTCACATTGAGGGTATAATCTTCACATTCACCAAAAGAGGAAGATCCGCATGGTGTCGGGGTGGCCGCATAGACGATACGCACCCGCATGCGGGTTGGTCCGCCTTCGGCGTCGTCCGGGACGGTGATATTGGCCGTATAAGGTCCGACGCCCGGGCTTCCGCTTACGGTGATCGTTCCGTCGTTAGTGAAATCCTCATCCAGGTTCCAGTCGACCCAGATACCGCACTGGTCGGAAGTCCAGATCGGGTTGCCGTTGGTGATGGTGATGGCATAGGTTTCTCCGGAACTGACTTCCGTGGAGAGACTGGTGTAATCGCCATAACCTGTGCAGCCGGAAGAGTTGTTGATCGTACCGATCGTCACATTGGAGATATATTCATCGCATCCGCCGCTGGCAGCGCAATAGGCGCGCAGGTCATCGGTTTCCGCAAAATCCGGGAACTCATAGTAAAGGGTTCCGATGCCATTGTTGTAAATGGTTGTGTAGACGGTTACCTGGTTATCCACCCATACCCATCCTTCGAGGGACATCGGGTTGATAAAGATCTCAGGATTCGGCCATTCCACGCATTCCGGACCTGCCGGTGCGCTCTGGCCTTCGTCATAAACAGCCTGAACGGTATAGCAGTACTCTCCATAATCCGGCAGCAGATCCACATAGGTTGTACTCGTGGTAGTGCCGATCACAACGCCGTCACGTTTGATCAGGAAGAACTGGAAGGCATCGCCGTTCCATTCCCAGGACAGTGAGGCAGTTCCGGTAATCGGGTCTGTCAGTTCCACTTCCAGATTTTCCGGGCTTACGAGGGCATTGCCCAGGATGACCATGGTTACCGGGACCGTGATAGTTCCGACATCAGGATTGGAAGAAACCACAATTTCTCCGGAATAGACTTCCCCGGCATTGGTATTAGCCGCATCCAGGTGGGCAGGCACGTTGTCCACGTCGCCAAACCCGTTCACTTCTCCACTGTAATAATCCAGTGTCAGCCACTGGCCACCTCCGCAGGAAGCAAAAAGCTGTCCCGGGAGGACATTTGGCGGGCCTGAGCTGCCGGTGGGCGAGTACCATACCTGGCTGCCCATGCCATCATAAATATAGTAGTAAGGTTCCGTGACCCAGTCTCCCGGAGTAAAGATCGTGGTGATCTCATCCCCGGAAGTGACATTGAAGTAAAAAGTAGCTGGTCCCAGTCCACTGTTAAGAGTGATATTGTCAAGGACCACTGTCCCGTTAACGAGAACATCCAGTGCGCAGCCGTTCCAGCCATCGCCATAGCTGTCGAAGAGACTGATGGAGTAATCGCAGGAGAGGATCGGCTGGGAAACATAATTGATGGAAGCGTTCCAGTTCAGAGGTCCGTTGCCATTATTGAGCACGTTCAGGGATGTGGTGAAATACTCATTGGGATTGAGCGTTTCTTCGATATACAACGGGTTGACCACCAGGTTTGGCTGGGTCAGGGTAAACTCATGATAAGTCGTTTCTCCGGCGACTACGGTGACAACATCGGTAACGGTGTTATAACCGTCTTTCACGCAGGTGACATCAATATCCCCGCCGGGAACCGGTTCCAGAAGGAAATATCCGTCCGGCCCGGAATAGGCGTAAGCTCCACTTTCCACGGCCACCAAAGCATTCGAAATGGCGAGGCCGTCGTAATTAAAAACATAACCATCTATAGCGCCGACTTCCGGGCAGGTTCCATACAACTGGCCGGGATTGATCTCCGGAATGCACGGTGAGATATTCGGAGGCAAATAAAACACTTCGACCCCATTGGAATTATAGACGCGATAAAAAGTCTCGCATTCATAATCGCCGATGGTGAAAATAGTGGTGATCTCAGCGCCGGTATTGGCCGGGAAATAGAAGATAGCCGGTCCCAGGCCACTGGAAAGGGTAATGTCATTGAGCCTGACAATGCCGTCTACCAGCACATCGAGCTTGCATCCGTTCCAGCCGTCTCCCCAGGTATCATAAAGGGCTATGCTGTATTCGCAACTTCCCGGAGGAGGTGGCGGAGGCGGGATTTCTGCTACAATATCGAGAGTAAAAGCAGGGATACAGTCAGGAGACGGCCAGGTATCGATCATGATATAATACTGGGTTCCCGCCGTAAGCGATACACTCGAGATTACATTAGTACTGGATCCCGTATTATAGGCCGCTACAATACACGTCCCTGTGCCGGGACATCCCTGGAACAGGCCCATGCCTGTCCAAGTATTGCCTTGCGGATTCATGGTGAGGGTGACGATAGTATTGGAGGTAACATCCATCCTGTAAATAATATCTTCACCTCCCGAGTACCAGGACATACAGCTTGAAGATCCCAGGTCATAATTATCGAGGCGTCCGCAGGTGGTGTTACTGTTGTTGTAAGGCAACTCAGCGGGCACACTGATAATGATCGGGTTTGTGCAATCGTCACCGATGGCCCGGCCACCCTCAGGGGCAAGCGGTACTTCGGTAATCGTGGAAGGATCTTTTTCCGGGGCCTTCGTCTTCTGTGACCAGGATGACGAGCTAATACCCAGAATAAGTGCTATGGACAGGATGAAAGCCTTCCACAGCCTAATCTTCGTAAAGTTTCCCATGTTAATTTGTATTAGTTTTAATTTAGAGAATCGCTGAAAAACAGCTTAAAACGCACCTAGTAGACAATAGTACTCCTGAAAAGGTTGCATGGCCTGAAAAAAAAAGAGGCGCCATCGCTGACGCCTCGTAAATCTTTGATTCTAAGCGTTATTATCTCTGAATGGTCAGTGTGCGGGTGGTCACACCGGCGGCAGTTTCAACGCGAACCATATATACACCGATGGTGTAATTGGAAGTAGTCAGTTCGTATTGTTTGCCGGTGACGATCTCGTCAACCACTAACTGTCCGAGAGCATTGTAAACCGTCACACGCTTCAGGTCGCCGCTCGTGGTGATGAAGACGTGATTATCGGCCGGATTCGGATACAGGCTGAAACTGCCCGGGTTGGCATTGGGGTCGGCAAGTCCGACGTTCAGGATGGTACAGGCTTCATTGGAGTAAGCGCTTTCACACTGGTCGGTTTCGCTCTCCCAGATTGCCGTCACCATGAAGCAATACAGGGCATTTTCCAGGTCGCAATTTGTGTAGGCGGTTTCTATGGTGAAGTCGATCAGTTCATATTCGCCACCTTCAACGCTGCGATAGATGTTGTAGCCTGAGAGTTCCCTGGATCCGTTGCTGCTGCCGGCAAATACCGGGCTGATGCTGCTGTGATCCGGGTCCACCGAAAGGATGGCCCCCTGCGGAACAGCCATTTCCTGCTGACTCATTGCCAGAGGCATGCTCACGCCGGTCACCGTCTGGATATGCGCCTGGATGTTCCAGTTGTAATCCAGATCCGGGTTGATCTGCAGAAGCGTCTGCCATCCGCCGAAGTTCATCATGTTGCCGTAACCGTCGATGGCCGGACCGTCGTCGCAACCCGCCGGGTAACCGGTGGTGGTATTGATGTAGTAACCGACCCACAGTTCGTTGGTGATGTCAATCGGCACCGGGGTGGTCAGTGCCACATAGTTCCACTGTCCGATCAGCGGGCTGGCAACGGTCTGGTCTACGACCATATTGGCTGCGCCGGCGCCGACCCATACGCGGACCTTGTAGGTTGCCGCTGCTTCATTCGGGAAGAAGGCGATTTCCGTCACGCTTGCCCCTTCGAATTCAGCCAGCTGGGAAGGCTCCCAACGGGCTGCCACGTCGAATTCTGCAGCACCGCCGGTTCCGATAGCATCGTAATTCGTGCCGTCATCCCAGTGCACCCACTCGTCGATGTTGCCGCCGATTGGACCGTCCCAGTTCAGGATGACACACGCATTTTCATAATCATTGGTGGCCGTGAGATTCGATACACCGTCGCAGGTACGGTAGACATGGATATTATCCACGAACCAGCTGACGATGTCCAGCGAGTTCATACCCGTGGCAAAGAACCTTACCTTGAACACCTTGTCCATGGCATACGCCTTGATGTTGATGTTCTCGCTCATCCAGCCGAAACTGCCATCCACATTGCTGTAGCTGGCTACCGTCATCCACTCCTGGGCATCCCAGCTCCAAACCTGGGCATGCAGGAACTCTTCGCCCGTCGGCTGGAAGGATTCCAGCATCACGTCGAAGTCCAGCCAGATCTTGCCTTCGGTCATGCCCACCGCGCACAGCGGATAGCTTTCCAAAGCCAGTTCGTAATCGGTCTGGATCGGATCCCAGGTGAATTCAGCCGCCGGGGCCGGGTTGCCCATCTGGCCGTTGACCGTCCAGTTGGAACCGTCGCTGGTCCAGTTGTTAGCGTCGAAATTGCCGAGGCTCCAGGTCTCCATGAACTCGATGTCAAAGCAGTAGTCGACCGTTACGATGGCCGGACCTTCCGGTGCGGATTCGCCGGTCTCGCCCGGGAAGCCATATACGCTCAGGTCATACACACCGGTCACGGTGTATTCATAGATGCCCGGCTGCAGGTTCTCTTCGATGCCTGTCTGCTGTTCCGGGTTGGTGTAGCTGCCCATGTGATCCTGGTAGAATACGAAGTCTCCGTCGCGGTACATGTTGTATCCCAGCAGGTTCTCCGGTACGTCGCCCGATGGGCCCGGAGGGCCGGAGGTAGCCAGTTCGTACAGGAAGAACACGTCGTTCTGGGAGTTGCCCCCGATGGAAACAGTGCCCGAGAACAGGTTCGGATGCGTGAACAAGCCGCCGGCGATACCGGTGCCCGTGATCAGGATAGGATTCACATCAAAGATGAATCCGGTTTCCTGGCCGGTGGCTATCTCGATCTGGACAATGGTGTTGCCGGTGACGCCGTCCACCTGGGAGAAGCCCCACAGGTACGGACCGCCGTCGGTCCACTCATCGTGTGCAAATCCGTAATAGCTGCCAAAGACACCTATCGGGAAGCTGTTCAGCGTCACTCCCGTCTTGTCGAACAACGTAATGGCCGTCGACCAGTTGTTGGCCCAGAAGCCGTCGAAGTCAGGATCGTAAGCGATGGCACGGACTGCCGTCGGAGCCGTGAAGGTGCCGATCTGGGTGCTGGTGGCGAAATCCCACTCGTACACCGTGTTGGCGCCCTGGCCTCCGAACATGTGCATGCTTTCCTGGTCGTCGTATGCCATGTCACGGATCTGGCCCACTGAGCCTACCGATACCGCACCGACATAGCTGCCGTCCAGGTTGTACTTCTGGAAGCCAGAGGCATTCCACATGGAAGTATAGAGGAAGTCTCCGTCGGATTCCGCTCCCGCTTCACCGGACGCATTGGCATTGGCAAAGGCCAGTTGCAGGTCCCATGCATCGCGGCTGACGGTGGCACCTGCCACCGTGCGTACGGTCGGAGAATATTCGCTGTAAGCATTCGGGAACTCGGTCCGGGGCTGTTCGCTCACCAGGACCAGGCCGGTCACGCCTTCCAGAGGCGGATCCCATACCAGGATCGCGGCATCGTCCGGTGCTACACCGACGAGGTTACGCGGAGGATACAGGTATTCGCAGAAGAAGGTGTAGTAATCCTTGGCCGACAGGCCGCTGGTATAGCGGGCTGCCACGCTGGCCGTGTAGGTCTGGCCGTAGGTCAGGGGAGCGTAGTTCCAGTTGGTTTCCATCGTCGTTCCGACGAAGGCATCGTCCAGGAACACATAGAAGTCGAGGTAGCTGGCCGGAGGAGCCGGTACTTCCACCTTCGGGTTGTCAACGGCCCAGCCGGATGCCCATGCGCCGGCGTCGTCGGCGTGGAAGGCAAACCAGATCTGTGATGATCCGTTGGCCCCGCTGAACTGCGCCAGGTCAACCGATATGTTGGCCCAGGCGGCTGAAGGTGACATCTGTGACAGCACTTCCCAGGTGGCGCCACCGTCGAGGGTGTACTCCACAAAGGCCAGCTGGCCAAATGCTCCGTCATAGTAGCTGTTGAACGTCAGGAAATAACCTTCGGCATCCCTCAAATCAAGCGCCGGGGTGATCAGGTAATCGCAACAGCCAACATTGGTGGAACTGGCATCGTCATTGCTGCAGGCATAGTAGCTGTCCCAGGTCGGGATGATCCAGGAGGAGCTGCTGCCGTTATTGGTCCGGAACCAGCCTTCACCATCGGTCAGGCTTTGCCAGCCGGCCGGCGGGAATTCTGCACTTTCGAAGTCTTCTGTAATAGCGGTCCTCAGAGGCTCGCACCAGGTGGCTTCCAGGGTCACCGGATCCACAACCAGGCAGGACGGAGCGTATTTCTTCTCCTGCAAAACGATGTTGAAGGTCTTATCAGAGTTGATAAAAGTATTATCAATACGATAAACATCATAACCGATCTTGGAGGCGGCAAGGTCATAGTGGCCTTTCCACACCCCTTCGAAAACGATGGTTCCGGAAGCAGGAGTTATGCCAAAGTAGGTCCCATACGGGAACTCGAGTCCGTACAGGGTCACTTCCACTCCGCTTGGCTCCAGGCCGGTCGACAGGGTCACGTTCACCGTCACTTCGAAGTCCATCAGGTGGCCTACGATGTTGGAAATCGCATAGTCAGAGTACAGGCCGCTGGTGTAAAGGGCCTTCACCCCGTAAGCATACCAGCCCTGGTCCAGTCCTGCCCAGGCATAGTCGTTGTACTCCAGGTCGGTCGTGGTAGCCAGTTCCGTGATATCTCCAAGAGCCGGGCTGCCGTTCGGATCAAACTGCGAGTAACGGGCCACGCGGTAGTTGGTCACATCGCGGTTGTTCAGTCCTTCCACAGCACGGAAATTCATATCGAGGCGTTCATAACCGGGAAGAATTCTTGGAATCGTGCCGCTTTGAGTCATGCCATGGTCAGACCAGTTGGCAGGAACCTTCGGGGTAGCCTTCCAGCTGGTTCCGACAGCATCCGTAATGGCATCCCCTTCCGGACCGCTGACCCAGGCACGGATCATGAAATCCTGGAAAGCCGACAAAGCCCATGGATTGGCCTGGAACTTGCTGTAGCTCCGGAAGTAAGTCGGATTGTCCGTATCGATGCCGATAGGTGCTGCACCGGCAGAACTGGCAGGCTGGAACATGGCCAGGTAGAAGTCACCTGACTGGATAGTTGCTCCCAGCCAGCTCAGGCTGACCCATCCATAGTTATTCACGGTCACGCCGGTTGAATCCAGCATGGTACCCGGTAATCCGCCAGGTCCGTCGTCATCGAATACTGCGACTCCGAATTCGGAACCGATGAATGGTCCCGGGAAGCTGCCGTCGCCCACATAGAACTTACCGCCAATCACAGTGGCCGGATAGCCAGAAGGTGTGAATTTCACCGCATTCCAGCTACCTCCGGCAGCGTAGATGAAGAAGTCATCGGCCTCGCTGTCATCCATGATAATTTCGTACGGACCGGCAGGCAGAGCCCATTCCACCAGGCACCATGTGTCGTCGTCCTGTACTGTGGCGGTAACAAAGGCCGGCGCATAATTGGCATCCCACATGCCCACATCGATGGGTGTTATGACGCCCTGCAACGCGGTTGTATCTGCTACGGTCAGCGGCATATAACCCGGTTTGGAGAAGACCACGTCGTACTCGCCTTCATCCACGTACAGGCTGTATTCGCCGAGTTCATTGGTTTCGGCCTGGAATGGCCCTGCGGTAACGGTAACGCCCGGAATAGGGCTGTCGTCGTCCATATCATAAACCATTCCGGCAAACTGAGCCGGTACATAGACGTGCATGGTATTGTTGATGATGACTTCTTCGTTGTCAGGATCATTGGAATTAACCAGTAATTCTTCGAAATAGGTACCCGGATCGAAGCCTTCCGCCGAATAGGTAATCGCAATTTGTTGATTGTGGCCTGCCTCCACAATTCCGGATGAAGGTTCAACCGAAATAATAAATCCGGATGTTACATTAAGGGTATAATCTTCACATTCACCAAAAGAGGAAGATCCGCAAGGTGTCGGTGTGGCCGCATAGACGATACGCACCCGCATGCGGGTCGGTCCGCCTTCGGCGTCGTCCGGGACGGTGATATTGGCCGTATAAGGTCCGACGCCCGGGCTTCCGCTGACAGTGATCGCCCCATCGTTGGTGAAGTCCTCATCCAGGTTCCAGTCGACCCAGATGCCGCACTGATCGGCCGTCCAGATCGGGTTGCCATTGGTGATGGTGATGGGGTAAGTTTCTCCGGCACTGACTTCCGTGGAAAGGCTGGTGTAATCACCATAACCCGAACATCCAGAGGAGTTGTTGATCGTTCCGATCGTCACATTGGAGATATATTCATCGCATCCGCCACTGGCAGCGCAATAGGCGCGCAGGTCATCGGTTTCCGCAAAATCCGGGAACTCATAGTAAAGGGTTCCGATGCCATTGTTGTAAATGGTTGTGTAGACGGTTACCTGGTTATCCACCCATACCCATCCTTCGAGGGACATCGGGTTGATAAAGATCTCAGGATTCGGCCATTCCACGCATTCCGGACCTGCCGGTGCGCTCTGGCCTTCGTCATAAACAGCCTGAACGGTATAGCAGTACTCTCCATAATCCGGCAGCAGATCCACATAGGTTGTACTCGTGGTAGTGCCAATCACAACGCCGTCACGTTTGATCAGGAAGAACTGGAAGGCATCGCCGTTCCAGGTCCAGTTCAAAGTGGCTTCTCCGGCTATCGGATCGGTGAGTTCTACTTCAAGATCTTCCGGAGCGATCAGTTCGGGTCCCAGGATGATCATGGTGACCGGTACGGTGATGGTTCCGACATTAGGATCAGAAGTAAAGATAATTTCAGCCGTGTAGACCTGACCGGGTTCAGTGCCACTGGCATCCAGATGGGTTGGAATGTTATCCACACCTCCGAATTCGGGCACATTCCCTTCATAATAATCCATGGTAAGCCAGTCGCCGATATTACCGCCGCCGCCACCGCCGGGGATAGCAAAACCGGTGGTTTCGGCATTACCGGCGAAAGCGCCGATATAGGTAATCACGCCGGTGGCCTGGTCAACCGTGACCAGGTAAGCCTGGCTGGTACCGGCATTGTACACGGCCCAATAAATGGTATTGGTCGAGTGGTCGCAGGTCATATCCTGGGCATAGCTGCAATCGAAGCCAACGCTGGCGATCGGGGTCCATGCACCGGTAGTCTTGTTGATGTGGCCGAAAAAGTCTGAGCTGAGATCAACTCCATAAAGTTCGCCGTCGTTGTCACAGGCCATGCATATGATGTTGGGCTGTGAGGAGGCAACCAGGGTTCCGGCACCGGTAGCCACATCGATCGTGTAGAGACTTCCGGAAAAAGTAATACCGTAATAATTGCCGGTGGTGTAATCATAAGCACCGCCCGACTGATCGGGTGTACTGCCCAGCGTGGTGATGGCGCCGGTTCCGGCATCCATGGTAATCCAGATTCCGCCGTAGATACAGCCGTAGTAGACATCATCCACGAAATCGGCCGAAGCAATGAAATTGGATGCGGCCGGTCCGAGCGGGGTGAATGTTCCAGGGGTATTCAGGATCATGGTGTAGGATCCTTCCGATAGACCGCCGGAGCTATAGGCGTTATAAACCCATGCCTGGGAATCGACATCGCGGCCGAGATTCACCACAGGCCCGGGAACCTGGTTTCCTGTTCCCTGGGGAGCCAGGCCATCGGAAATAGGCACATTTTGATTGATCGGAAGGTTCTGCATCGCAAGCACTTCCTGCATGGTTATTCCCTGCACCGGCTGGTCGGTTTCGGGATAAACAATTTCAGCAGCCCATCCGAGCGGGCCGTTTCCATTGTTCAGCACATTCATCGAAGTGGTGAAGTATTCGCCCGGGTTGAGGGTTTCCTCGATATAGAGCGGGTTGATCACCATATTCGGCTGGGTAAGCGTGAATTCATGGTACACCGTGTCCATGGCCACGACGTTCACAAGGTCGGCGTCGATATTATATCCATCCCTGTAACAATAGATCGTTTGTTCACCCGAATTGACTCCCGGGAGCAGGAAATAACCATCAGCACCGGACAGGACTGTCGGGCCATCCTCCACACCGATGGTAGCTCCTGAGATCGTCAATCCGTCGTAATTGAACACGTAACCATCCACGCCACCGGTCATTGGAATGGAGGCGTAAAGCTGGCCGCAGGAAATGATCGGGTTGCAGTTTGGAGGAACAATTAACACCAGTTCATCTTCGGTGTCGTATACATAATAAAAAGGTTCGCAGACCCAGGATCCCGGATTGAATATAGTGGTGATCTGGGCATGGTTATATACGTCGAAGGAATAGTAAACCGGCCCTTCTCCAGAAATAAGGGTGATGTCATCGAGCACCAGGGTTCCGTTAACGAATACATCGATGGAGCATCCGTTCCATCCGTCACCATAATCGTCATAAAGGGCAAGGGTATACTGGGCGGTGGTAACGGTTCCTACCGTTCCTTCCAGCCTGAAAGCAAAGTCCTCACCCGGATATCCAAGCGCTGCCAGGGTGGTCCAGGAGGTAGCTCAGCTGCCAAATCCGTTGCCCGGGTTTCTCCAGTAGGCACCGTAACCGTAGTTACCGGCTGACCGGTACCACCACCATTGTCCATAAGTAACGAAGGGGGCGGCATCCTGGATGGTGAGCCAGTAACGGCCGGGCCCAAGCGTAATTCCGCCCTGTGGAATGTTGATGGTAAAGGTTCCGCTGGAATTGGTGGCGGGCAACGCCAGGTGACTGATCAGCGGTGTGCTCACAGGCATCCCACCGCAATCAGCATAGATGACCACATTGGCCAGTGCGGCCGTCGTGCTGCCTGATCCGGGTGCGGTGATGGTCTGAATGGTCCAGGAAGTATTGGCCGGGACAATAAAGTCATCTGTACCCTCACAATCGTAGGCATTGTAGGCTGCTTCAAAGTCCTGTGAAGCATACCCACCTGAGCCAAGGGTCATTTGCTCGTACAGCACTGCCCTCGTCCCCGAGGGAGGCGGCAATTTACCGGCGCCGGTGTGCGTCAGCGACAACTGGGCCAGCATGACAGTGGATGATATAAACATCATCACCCCTGCCAAAACGTACTTGGTAAAGTTTCTCATACTCTTCAGAATTAAATTAGTAATTGTGTCTCAGTGTATCTTTCTGGGTTTTAAATAAATATGCTTGGTTTTTATCAATATAAATACAGGGCTATGGAGGTTTAGGTAGGTTATGTATCAGGTTGATTACCATTGTATTAGCAATTTCAACCCAAAAGAAAAACCTGGCTGGAGTCTTCTTTTTCAGGGATTAACCAAATGTATAAATAAATATTATTTTTTCGATTCGGCAAAAAAGCATTTTTCAACTGAGTCATTCAATTTATTATCATTATAAAAGCCTTATGTGGTAAGTGATATCGGTTGCAGTCATGAGAAAACTGTTAATAACTCTGCATGAATGGATTACAGACAAGGCTCTTTTCCTATTTTTGCAGAAGATTTTAGATATGAAAAACGTCACCTCACCGCGCAACCTGATCATCTCCTGGTCCATTCTCACAGCCCTTGCCCTGATCTGGGGTTCGTCATTCATTCTTATCAAGAAAGGACTGGTCTATTTTTCCAGCAGTGAAGTGGGGGCCCTGAGAATTTCCATCACAGCGGTTGTTCTGAGTCCCCTTGCGGCTGTGAGGATTCGGAACATTAAAAGAAGGGATCTGGGTTACCTGGGCCTGGTCGGCCTGATCGGCAGCGGCTTACCGGCATTTTTATTTGCAAAGGCACAGACGGGGATCGACAGCAACCTGGCTGGGATACTGAATTCCCTGACCCCCCTCTTCACACTGATCGTCGGGCTGCTTTTTTTCAGTCTGAAATTCAAATGGTTTAATATCCTGGGGATCCTGGTTGGGCTGGCCGGTGCGGTTGGACTGATCAGCATCAGCGGAGGGAAAAGCTTCGATTTCAATTTCAGTTATGCTGTTTATATCATCGCAGCGACCATCTGCTATGCCACTAATGTCAATATTGTAAAATACCGCCTGAAGGATGTCGACGCCATCACCATCACTTCGATTTCCTTTTTATTGATCAGTTTGCCTGTTATAGCTTACCTTCTGTTTTTTACAGACTTCCTTTCTCAGTTCCGGCAATACCCTGATTCCTGGAAAGGGCTTGGATATGTGGGTATACTATCGGTAATCGGTACGGCTTTGGCCTTGATCGCTTTCAATAAACTGGTCAAACTGGCCAGTCCGCTGTTTGCCTCATCTGTCACCTATCTGGTGCCGATCGTGGCCATTATGTGGGGAATGGTCGACGGGGAGACACTTCTACCGTTGGGCTTTCTCTTCATCGCATTCATCCTGGCCGGAATTCTTCTCGTCAATAAAAAAAGGATCATCCCCGGTAAATCAGACAATTAAAATCTGTATTTTTTTTCAAAATATCATTGTGGATTAAAAATTTTCTGTACTTTTGCACTTCCAAATTTTTACCTAAGAAAAAACAAGCCCGAGATGTACGCAATCGTTGACATAGCTGGACAACAGTTTAAAGTGGAGAAAGGCCAGGAACTTTTTGTGCATCGTATTGATGCTGAGAAAGGCGCTAAGGTGGACTTTAACAAAGTGATGCTGATCGATCACGAAGGAAAAACCACCATCGGCACCCCCGTTGTGGAAGGAGCAGTTGTCGAAGCCACTGTCCTGGAACATATGAGGGGCGATAAAGTCTTCGTTTTCAAAAAGAAACGCAGAAAAGGCTTTAAAAAGTTCAACGGACACAGGCAATACTTGAGCCTGTTAAAGATAGAAGACATCCTGGAAAAGGGGAAAGTTACCAAATCCCGGACCAGGAAAGCAGCCGCCCCGGCAGAAGCCCCGGCCGCCGCGGAAGAAACTCAGGAAAAGGAATAGATTGACATTCAGAAACACCTAAACACTTACCCATATGGCTCATAAAAAAGGTGCCGGAAGTTCTTCAAACGGTCGTGAATCCCACAGCAAACGACTGGGTGTTAAGATTTATGGCGGACAGTTCGCCAAAGCCGGAAATATTATCGTCCGCCAGAGAGGCACCCGTCATAATCCGGGCCTCAATGTCGGAATGGGAAAAGACCATACCCTCTTTGCCCTCATGGATGGCAGGGTGGAATTCCGTAAACGGAAAAATGACCGCTCCTACGTTTCGGTCATCCCGGTTGAAATTGAAGCTGCCCAGGAATAAGATTAACCCCGAAATCATTTTATATTTCCTGATCCCGGTAATTCAAATTACCGGGATTTTTTTTCACGGTTCTACAGGTATCTGGCTGCCCGGAACGGAATCAAGATAAAAAAAGGCTAAGCGTTCTTAAACCTTCTCATCGCCCTTATTCGGATTATAATCGACTTTCCGGTCTCATGAGTTCTGTCTCCTGTCTTCTTTTATACTATTTTTGCCGAAAATAAACAAGGAATGCTTCAAATCAGCTTTATCAGGGAAAACAGGGATGAAGTGATCCGCAGGCTTGCGGTCAAGAATTTCCATGGAGAAGACATCATCAGCCAGGTCCTGGCGCTGGATGAAAAGAAAAGGGAAACTCAAAAGAAACTGGACGACAGCCTGGCTGAATCCAATTCCCTGGCCAAGGAGATCGGCAGTCTTTTCCAGCAGGGTAAAGCGGCTGAGGCAAATATCCTGAAAGAGAAAACTTCCGGCCTGAAAGCCCTTTCAAAAGAGCTGACGCTTCAGATGGAGGATGCCGTGACCCAAATCGAAAAGTTGCTGGTTCAGATACCCAATCTCCCGCACGATAAGGTCAGGCCCGGCCATTCAGCCGAAGACAACGAAATAGTAGAAACCTGGGGAGAAATCCCGGTGCTCGATGAAACGGCCAAACCTCACTGGGAACTCGCTTCGGAATTTGATATCATCGATTTTGAACTGGGAAGCAAAGTGACCGGAGCGGGGTTCCCGTTCTATAAAGGCAAGGGGGCCAAACTACAGCGGGCGCTAATCAATTTTTTCCTGGATGAAGCCCTGGAAGCCGGTTATACGGAATACCAGCCGCCACTCTTTGTCAATGAAGCTTCTGCCTACGGTACCGGGCAGCTCCCTGATAAAGACGGGCAGATGTACTCGATGCCAATCGACAATTTATACGCGATCCCTACCGCCGAAGTGCCGGTGACCAATATTTTCCGGGATGTCATCCTGAAAGCCCGGGACCTGCCGGTTAAGAATGTGGCCTACTCGAGCTGTTTCCGCCGTGAAGCCGGATCATACGGCAAAGACGTGCGCGGCCTGAACCGCCTCCACCAGTTCGACAAAGTTGAAATAGTCCATATCTCCCATCCGGATACCTCTTATGATACGCTGGAGGAAATGAAAAATTACGTGGAATCGCTGCTCAGAAAGCTTGAACTGCCCTTCAGAATTGTAAGGCTTTGCGGCGGGGACATGAGTTTTACCTCTGCTATGACCTATGACTTTGAAGTATATTCCGGCGCCCAGAAGAGATGGCTGGAAGTCAGTTCGGTCTCGAATTTTGAAAGCTTCCAGGCAAACCGGATGAAACTCCGCTTTAAGGATGAAGACGGCAGGACCCGCATCGCGCACACACTAAACGGCAGCGCCCTGGCGTTACCAAGGGTGGTGGCGGCCCTGCTGGAAAACAACCAGACCCCTGAAGGTATCAGAATACCTGAATCACTGAAAAGATTCACCGGATTTGAAATCATTCCCAGGTAAAAATATCATCCTTATCCCGAAGATCTTCCGGATTTTACCGGTCCTTCTCCTGGCCGGACATATGGCCTGTGCCCAGGTATTTCCCGAGGTCAACTCCCCGGCAGCCATGGAGCAGAAACAAAGGGAAGAGAACCAGAAACTGGCCATGCAGTATTACGATAACAAGGAATACGACAAAGCGCTGGACCTGTTCCGTGAATTACATGCCAAACAACCCACTCATTTCTATTACTCCTATTATTTGTATTGCCTGATCGCTCAGCAGGAATTTACCGAGGCTGAGAAAATGATCCGGAGCAAGATCAAGGATGAACAGGGATCGTACCGATACCAGGTGGATCTCGGTTGGTTATACCTGCAGGAAGACAAACCGGATAAAGCCAACAAGGCTTTCGATGATATCGTGGGGCAGCTGAAACCCAGCAAAGCCATGATCCTCGAGGTTGCCAACTCATTTACATCCAGGCAACAATATGATTATGCCGCCAAGGTCTATTTGAAAGGCAGGGAATTATTGCGTTACAGTGAAATGTTCCATTCCGATCTGGCCCGCGTGTATGAGATTTCCGGTAATTACGGCGCCATGATCGATGAATTCCTGGAATTGCTGCAGGCTGATCCATCGCAGACCGACATGGTGGAAGGCCGCCTTCAAAGCATCCTCAACCGTGACCAGGACGGCGGTATCAGCGATCTGCTCAGGGAAGCTTTGCAAATGAAGTACCAAAAAAACCCGGAAAACCGCAATTATGCCGAACTGCTCCTCTGGCTGTCAATTCAGAGAAGGGACTTCGAATTCGCCCTCGTTCAGGCTAAATCGCTGGATACACGGTTTAATGAAGGCGGGCAGCTGGTATTCGAACTGGGTAACCTGTGCATGTCGAATGAAGATTATGCCACGGCCAATGAGGCTTTTTCCTATGTCCTGAAGAAAGGCCCGATGAATCCATTATATACGGAAAGCCTGACAGGCATGCTCAGGGCAAAATTTCTGAGCATCACCAATGGTTTTAACTACGAACAGAAGGACCTGGAAATACTGGAACAGGAATACGAAACGGCCATCGGACAATTGGGCCGTAATGCCCGCACCGTGCTGCTGTTACGCGATCAGGCCCACCTTAAGGCCTTCTACCTCAATGAACTGGAAGAATCGATGGCTTTGCTGGAAGAAGCTGTAGCGATACCGTCAATCGGTGAGCTGACCCGGGCCGACCTGAAACTGGAACTGGGCGATGTGTACCTGTTTGAAGGTGAGGTATGGGAAGCTTCGCTCCTGTATTCCCAGGTGGAAAAGGATTTCAAGAGCGAACCGATCGGCCATGAAGCCAAATTCAGAAATGCAAGGCTGTCTTACTTCATCGGTGAATTCGACTGGTCGAAAGCCCAGCTGGATGTCCTGAAAGCCGCTACTTCCAAGCTGATTGCCAATGATGCCATGGAGTTGTCGCTGCTCATCAGCGACAATATGGATCCCGACAGCACTTATACGGGCCTGATATACTTTGCCAGGGCCGACCTGTTCATGTACCGGGGCCAGGACGAAAGGGCATTGCTGACCCTCGACAGCATCAGCTTGCTCAGTCTGACCCATCCCCTGGACGATGATATCCTTTTCCGCCAAGCTGAGATCCACATTCGCAATAAGGATTACACCAAGGCCGATACCCTGTTTGCAGACATCGTGAAGAGCTATTCCACCGGAATCCTGGCTGACAATGCACTGTTCCGCCGGGCGGAACTGCATGAGCAGGCTCTGAATGACAAAACCACAGCCATGCAGTACTATCAGCAACTGATCCTGGATTTTCCCGGCAGCCTTTTCACGACCGAAGCCCGAAAAAGATACCGGCACCTCAGGGGTGATTTTGCCAACTGACCTCAATTCCGTTTCGTATGGACGCATTTGTCAGACCGAAGAAAAGCCTGGGTCAGCATTTTCTGAAAGACGAAAATATAGCCCGTAAAATTGTTGCGAGCCTTTCGCCGGGATTGGTCAATATCCTGGAAATAGGGCCCGGGATGGGAATTCTGACCGGACATCTGCTCGATCTTCCTGATAAAATTGTGTATTTCATCGATACGGACAAAGAATCCATTGAATACCTATGCGACCGCTTTCCGGAACATCGGGAAAAAATGATCCGGGGAGATTTCCTGGATTATCAACTGGAAGGGCTTTTCCAGGATGAATTTGCCATAATTGGCAACTTCCCCTATAACATCAGCAGCCAGATCTTTTTCAAAGTCCTCGATTACAGGCAACAGGTGACGGAGGTCGTGGGAATGGTACAGAAAGAGGTGGCGGAAAGGCTGGCTTCCGGCCCCGGAAGTAAGAAATATGGCATCCTGAGCGTGCTGCTGCAGGCATTTTATTCAATCGAGTACCTCTTTACGGTCAATGAAACTGTCTTTATCCCTCCACCCAGGGTCAAGTCAGCTGTCATCCGGTTAAAAAGGAATACCAGGCAAAACCTGGAATGTGACGAAAAATTGTTTTTTCAGATTGTAAAGACGGCATTCAATCAAAGGCGCAAAACTTTGCGCAACTCCCTAAAACCTGTCGGCATAATTATCCGGTCACCGGAATTCGAATACTACGCTTCGAAAAGGGCGGAACAACTGAGCGTTGAGGATTTTGAACGGCTGGCCATCCTGATTGAAAAGGAACGTGCCGTTTGAAATTTGTGACAAATGGAAAATGGTCGAAGGATTGTCAGAAACAATATTTTGATCCAAGAAAAACGCAGGTGTCCGAAGAATTATACGTTAACGGTCTAATTTGACAAATCTTCCGTACAAAATATCTTCGCCGGTTAACCTGAGAAAATAATGACCTGCTGCTAATTCATCGACCATCAATCTGATTTCACCCTGCCCCGGCCGGATATGTCCCACCCGTTCACATCTGCCGTTCAGGCTCAGGACCTCATACATCATCCCGGTATTATGAGGGGGGAATGAAATGGTCACGAGATCTGTGGCAGGATTCGGATAGATGACCAGTTCGTGGCGAAAGGAATCCCGGCTTTCCGGGATCTTCACCAGCTGGTCCAGGCTGAAAGAAAACATAGATCGGCCATATGTGGCTGCCACCAGCTGATGAGTCGGCTGATGAAGCCGAAGGTCGACCACCGGTACATTGGGAAGATTATCCCCCAGCATGTGCCAGCTCTGTCCCAGGTTCCAGGTAACATAGACGCCAAAATCCGTTCCGGCATACAAGGCGGAATCAACCGAAGGGTCTGCGATAATATCATTGACCGGCGCTTCGGGCAGGTTGCCTGAAATATCCTGCCAGGTACCCCCTCCGTCGGTGCTTCTGAAAACATGCGGCTGGTAGGAATCATAGCGGAACCCTGAAAGAGTGACATAGACAACCTGTTCATCTTCGGGGTCCACCGCTACCCGGGTCACCCATCTGACTGGAAGTTCTGCCGAGATCTTCGTCCAGTTGCCCCCGCCATTTGTGGTCCTCCAGACATTGCCGTCGTCTGTTCCGGCATATATCCACTGGTTATCGGAAGGAGCCACGGCTATGGTAGTGATGGTGCCCCAGGTGACATTCACCCCTCCCCCGCCGTTCGACAGGTCCGGGCTGATGGCGGTCCATGAAGCTGCGCGATTGGTGGTCCTGTACAGCCTGTTTGCGCCGTAATAGAGAATTTGCGGATTGATTGGATCGATGACAAACGGGGTGTTCCAGTTCTTCCGGTCGGAAGAGCTGATGCCTGACATGGCAGAAGAAAAACTCAATCCCCCGTTGGTCGACCGGGCGAAATTACCGTACTGATATTCAGCATAAACGTAATCATTATCCACGGGATCGACCAGAACATAAAACCCATCTCCCCAGTAAATGTTTTCCCAGTCGTCCTCTCCTCCCGTCATCGTCCGGTTGGTGCCATTATCCTGGGTACCTCCGTAAAATCGTTCCGGAAATTGTTCATCTACCTCACAGGTATAAAACTGGGTGATGGGCATGTTATCGCAGAATGACCAGGTAGAGCCTCCATTACCGGAGATATAAACACCACCGTCATTGCCCAGTACCACATGGCTGGTGTTCTGCGGATGGGCAACCAGGTCGTGCTGATCCACATGGACTGCTGATGAAATCAGCGACCAGCTGCTGCCTCCGTTGGTCGTCTTATAGAGGTCATAGCCAATTGCATAAGCAATATTCGGATTTGCCGGGTCAATGCTGATCCGTCCGAACCACCAGCCATAAGAGGAATACATATTACTCAGGGCGCCGTCGTTGGTGCGTGTCCAGGTATCGCCGCCATTGGTGCTTTTATAAACGCCATCGAAATAACCGATATCATCCGCATAAATGGCGTAAAGAGTCGAAGGTGACGATTCGGAAATATCGATGCCGATCCGGCCGACGAAGGCATCATTGGGCAGTCCTGACGTCAGTTCCGTCCAGGTATCCCCGCCATTGTAGCTCCTGAATATGCCGCTGGAAGGTCCGCCGTAATTTCTGCGGTCAGGCCTCCTGACGCGCTCCCACATGGTCGCATAGAGGGTATCCGGATGATCCGGATGCAAGACAATGTCGATGGCTCCGGTGGAGTCGTTGAGGAAAAGTACATTTTCCCAGGCCCCCCCTCCATCCAAAGTCCGGTATACGCCTCTTTCCGGGTTATTGGAAAACAACCGGCCCATGGCAGCCACATAGCAAACCTGCGAATTTTGCGGATGAACTGCCAGTCGCCCCACGCTGCCGATATTATCCAGGCCAATATGCTGCCAGCTTTCCCCTGCGTCATCCGAGCGGTAGATCCCAAAACCGTCGTACGACATGGAGCCCCCGCCGGCGTTGGCCTCTCCTGTGCCGACATAGAGGATATCTTCTTCGGAAGGCGCAATGACGATGTCTCCGATCGAAAGGCTGACCGCATCTTCAAAAATGGCTTCCCAGGAATTGCCGTTATCTGTGGATTTGAAAATCCCACCGGATGCCGCTCCTGCGTAGATGGTCTGCCAATCCGAAGCCGGCATGGCTATGGCTGAAATCCGCCCGCCGGTATTCAGCGGCCCTTCAAATACCCATCCTTCTCCCCTGCCGGCAACAGACTGATGAGCCTTCCGCGACTGCTGCCAGGCTATTTTCCTGGCTTCGTAATTGATCTCATCACCAGGAAAGGCACGTTGCCGGAAAAACCAGTCGTTCGGGGCTTTTGCCGCCCAATGGGCAGGATCTTCTCCCGGCATCAATAAAACACCCATGATGGCAATGGAAAGCAATATAAAGGCTGTCAATTCACTGCGCATAGGGCGTTGCCCGTTTTGCATTTTGCATTTGTTTTTCATAGCCGGTGGTCATTTTGCATGTTCCAGATTCACAACCCCCCATCATCCAATCTGCCGGTTCATTTACCTCTTCCAATCGGGTATACGTCCCGGGGTCCAGGGAGCACCAAGTTTGTCGAGTTCGGCCTCCATTTCCTTCAGGTCTTTTTCAGCAATCAGCCTGAGTTGGTCCAGAATGGGCGGAAATTCTTCTTCCAGAAGTGCATACTGATCGCGCTGTGTCTGGGTCGGAGAGGAGGAATTACCCCATGTTGCCTCTATGATCTGCCCGACGCGATGGTTGATCGATGGAGGAGCAGGCCGGTTTTCCTCATCACTGGCCGCAGGGACCTGGCCTTGCATCTTCCAGTCTATCTCCTGTAATGCCTTCTCAACAGCTGAGGCCTTCACCATCAGTTCATACGGAGCGCCGGGTGTATTCTGGACAACTTGCCTGATGTATTGCGTTCTTTTCATCAGCTCATCGGCAAATTTTTCAGCCGCATTGACCGCATCCACCAGTTCACCGACCTTATCCTGGAACTCGACGAGCTCAGCCCGGTCCGTTGCAGGTAAGGTAGTATTATTCAATACCTTAGCATTGAATTCCACCGGGCCGGCAAGTGGTTTCTCCTCCCCGTTGAATACCATCGACATCGTAACCGCGTACTTTCCGGGCATTGCCAGGAAACCGCCTCCTCCCGTGGAAAACGGATCGAATTGATCATCGTCCAGACGGACTCCCCAGACGCTCATATACCGAAGGTCCCAGGTAATCCTGGATGTTCCCTTCGAAGGTTTGGCCGAGAGTTTGCGAACGATATTCCCTTTGCTGTCACTAATGGTGAATAGAAGATAAGGCGGAACCTGTTCTTCTTCAGCCCTGAGTTCCTCCAACGTGGGGATCGGGATGGGTTTTTTATCTTTTATAAGTTCAGCTTCACGTTTTTTTCGCTCCTCCCTGAGTGTTTTCGGGATTTCTTTCAGGTAATAGGTAAATGTTGCTCCGAATGGCGGATTCGGCGCATAAAAGAAATCCGAGCCCTGACCGTACCGGCCTCCGTCTTCGATGTACATCAAAGCATCCTTAACCGGGAAAATATACGCTTCTTTTTCACGGGTTTCTTTCTTTAAATGCCGAAGCGGGGAGTAATCGTCCAGGATATATATACCCCGGCCGAAAGTAGCAACGACAAGATCGCATTCCCTTTCCTGGATGGCAATATCCGGTACTTTTACCGTCGGGAGGTTTCCAGTTAGCTGATTCCAGATCTTTCCCCCGTCAAGGCTGACAAATACGCCAAATTCAGTTCCCGCGAAAAGGATTTCCGGGTCCTTAAAGTCTTGTGCAATTGTCAGTACAGTGTGTTTTTCCGGAAGATTTGAAGCGATGGAAGTCCATGTTTTTCCTTTATCGGTGCTTTTTAACAGATAAGGTTTAAAATCATCTCTTTTGATGTTATCAAAGCAAGCGTAAACTATGTTCTCATTGAACCTGTCGGGCAGGATATCGCTGACATAGGTATATTCCGGCACGCCGGGGAATTTGGTGATCCTGGTCCAGTTTTTACCGGCATCCTCAGTGACCTGGATCACACCGTCATCCGTTCCGACGAACAAAAGATCTTCCTTTAATGCAGATTCAGCGAGGGAAACGATGGTTCCGAACGGGGATGTCGAGACATCCTTTGCCACGGCGTCCACTCCCCAGTAACGGCCCATGACAGGCCATGTGTTTCGGTCGGTGCCCGTGGTCATGTCACCGCTGATGATCTTCCATGACTGGCCCCGGTCGTCGCTGCGGAAAACCTTGTTGGCGCCCATGTAAAGTCTTGTGCCGGAATGCGGGCTCAGGATAAACGGGGCATTCCAGTTCCATTTGTAGGTTTCTTCACCCTTCACCGGTTCGGGCCGGATCTTCAGCGCTTCCCGGCTCTTTTTGTCAAAGCGGTAGATGTTGCCATACTGATAAGCGGAATAGACAATATCGGGATTTCCGGGTTCGATGGCCTGCCAGAAACCATCACCGCCAAGAGTGGCAATCCATTCATACGTCTGAACCCCTTCATTGCATATGTTACGGCTCGGCCCCCCCAGGCTGTTGTTATCCTGTGTCCCACCGTAGACCCAGTAAAAAGGCTCGGTGTTATCGACATTGACCCGGTAAAACTGGGTAACGGGCAGATTGGTCTTAAAGAAGTAATTCTGGCCACCGTCATAGGATTCGTAAACGCCCCCGTCGCCACCGATCAGAAAATGCTTCGTATCCTCCGGATCGATCCAGAGGGCATGATCATCCACGTGCCGGCCATTGAGTCCGAGGGCCTTCCAGGTCTTACCGCCATCTTCGGTCATGTGGGAAACAGTCTCCATCGAATAGACCTTATCCACATCCTTCGGATCACAGTAAATCTCATTGTAGTACTGGCCCTGCGCGGTATGATCACTCATTTTCGACCAGGATTCACCGCAGTCGGCAGAGCGGAAAAAGCCTCCGGTTTCCCCTTCCGCTTCGATAATGGCATAGACATAGTCAGGATTTACCGGGGAAATGGCTATCCCGATACCGCCCATATCGCCACCGGGCAATCCGGATGTCACTTTATTCCAGGATTTTCCCCCGTCAGTGCTTTTGTAAACCGCCGTTTCAGGTCCTCCGCCTATTTTGGTAAATACATGCCTTCTGCGCTGTTCCGAGGTAGCGAACATGATATTAGGATTGGCAGGATGTATCACCACATTGTTCACACCGGTATTTTCACTGATATCGAGCACTTTTTCCCATGTCTTTCCGCCATCCTGCGTCCGGTAAAGGCCCCGGTCGCCGCCGGGCCCCCAAACGGAGCCCTCTGCTGCCACAAAAACAACATCGGAATTTTCAGGATGAACAGCGATCATCCCGATCTGTCGGGAATCTTTAAGGCCCATATTCTTCCATGATTTTCCCCCGTCGGTGGTTTTGTATACCCCGTCGCCGTATCCGAGTGCGCGCTGATGGTTGTTTTCACCCGTCCCTGTCCATACCACGTTGTGATTATTCGGGTCCATGGCCAGGCAGCCAATGGAATAGGCGCCATAGTTGTCGAACACAGGTTCAAAGGTATTGCCGTTGTTGATGGTCTTCCAGATATGACCGCTGGCCACAGCAACATAATACTCACTGTGGTTGCAGGGATTAACGGCAAAATCGGCTATACGGCCGGAGGTCAGGGCAGGGCCGATGCTGCGGAAACCCAGTCCCGACAGGTCATGGCCCTGGAGCGTATCTGTGATTGGCTTGTCATTTTCCCCGGAATCCTTTTCTTTCTTTTCCTTTTGTCCCAAAGCGGTGGAAAAACTTAAACACAGGGCTAAAAGCAGGATCGTTGGCTTTAATGTCTGATTTAGTAATCGTCCGAAATACATATTCTTATGGTTTTTAAATTCTGATCAAATTCAGCAGGCGGAATTCATAACAGGAAGGCCAATCCGCCTGTCAATCTGCATAATTAATAAATCCGCTAAATTTCAATCTCAAATTTAGAAAAATGCCCGGGACCCATAACGGATCGGATTTATTTTTAGCAAGTCCGGATTAACGGATGACAGCAACCTGGAAATTGGACCCCTGTTCTTTCATCTTTTACCAAAGGTTCAGGAATTGCCCGACATTTACCTTTTTCGAGATCTTATTGTCATTAAAGGCATCGGTGAGCACCTGCAGCGGAAACGCCTCCGAATCGTGTATAAAATAGAACAGCCCGGCAAAAGAAGCATTACGGCCGGTAACCTTTTCGCGGAACGGGAATTTCACGATCTCCGCCCCGGTCCCTGGGGCTTCCAGGCTGGAATCCAGGAAGATCTTCCCGGATGTCATCCTGCCGGCAGCTTTGCGGCCATAATCCAGGCCCTCTTTCGAAGTAACCACCATGTAATCCGGTGTGACAGTCCCTGTATAGTTGATTTCCCTTGAAGATAAGATCACTTCCGCTGCGGAGAAGCCCACGCCAACGGTCACCGGGTAGCTGCCCTTCTTGGTGGATTCCAGTCCGGCCCGGATACCGGCCACGGCCAGCAGTTCCGCCGCCACCTGGACGCCTTCGCCGGCAGAACCGCAGAACATGACGCGGAGTTCCTGCTGCAGGGAGGTTGCTCCTGTCGTCGGGATGACGAGGGAGGAGGATAACAAAGACGGTAAGCCTTCGCGGAGGCCGGTGACATACGGTTCAGCCGGTTCATCGGCAATAACAACCGTCTCCAGGCCAGCATTCTCCACCACCTTCGAAAGTTTCATCTCCGGATTTGACTTCACACCATAGCTGGGGCAAATTTCCATCACCTCCAGCAGCGAAAATCCTGTACGCCCAAATGCCTCCGCAAGGGCATCCGAGATATCCCCGATACCCAGAATTCTCCTGACATAAGGGGCCCCGGCAGCAGCGACGATCTTGCAAATGTCGTAAGACATTTTTGAAGATCCGTCCGGCTTGGTTGGAGTTTTGAATCCGTATGGCGTGTATTCGCTGGGTTGGCCGCCGGTCATGCCGTAAAGCATATTGTTGTGGATGACCACCGTCATATTGTAGCCATTGTGTGCAGCGTCGATAATGTGTTGCATGCCGATGGTGGCCCCGCCGTCCCCAAGGAATACGATCACTTTTTTGCCCGGATCGCGTAAACCTGCGGACACACCGGCTCCCAGGGCAACGGAGCGTCCGTGCAGGCCATGGACCGTATGGGTGTTGAAGGATTTGTCGATGATGCCATGGCAACCGATATCCGTTACCAGCACGACATCAAGTGGCTTGAGGCCAAGTTTGTTCAGGGCTTTTTCCGTGTTGTTGGCGATGGTGGAGTGCCCGCAGCCCTTGCAAAAGGGCAAACCGTGATCGTTTATGAAATTTTCACTCATGATTTTCCAATGCTTTAATTATCTCACCCGGCTCAATCATCCGGCCAATCTTATTGACCCCGGTAATCTTTGGATTATCAGCCTGTCCGAACATTATCCTGCGCAGTTCTCCGTCGAGATTTTCCTCTGCAACGATGATCCGGTCATATTGGCGGCAAATTTCAAAGTACTTCTTTGAAACCGGACTGATGGTCTTCATGATCAGCAGGGAAACCTTATTCCCCGACGTCCGGAAAACTTTAACCGCATCGGCTGCGGCCTGGGTGGTTATTCCGTAAGTGATCAGGAGTGTTCCCGCCCCTTCCTGGAAATCGTAATCATAATAAAGATAATCCTCCAGGTTCTGAGTGATCTTTTTCGCCAGTCTGGCGGAATTGGCCAGGGCATCCGGAGTGGTGTTCTGAATGATCCCGGTCTTGTCGTGTGTGGAAGCTGTATACCTTACCTGGTGGAGGTTTTCACTGACAGGCAGGAATTCCGGCACCAGGTTGTCCATAGGTTCATAAGGCATATACGGGACCTTCCCCGAATATGGTCTTCGCTGAACAGGCTTCACTTCTTCAAGCTGCGACATGTTAAAGCTTTTATAGGTCATAACCTCCTCCTTGGAGGTCAGCAAGACTACCGGCGTGCGCAGGTCGACAGCCATTTGCAGGGCTTTAGGCGGGAGATCCCAGCAATCCTGCATGCTGCTTACGGCGATGCATGGCAGTGGGAAACCACCCGAAAGGGTCCCATAGATGACATTCAGGTCGCCCTGGGCGCCGCAGGTGGCAGTGCCTGTGGCCGGTCCAAGTCGCTGGATCAGCACGATGACCATCGGTAGCTCCATCATGTAGGCCATGTTCACCGATTCGATCATCAGGGCATAACCAGGGAAGGAAGTAGCAGTAACCGGCAGGTGCCCCGTTATGGCAAAACCACTCATCCATTGAAGGGTCGTAATCTCGTCAGGAGCCGCGAAAAATGTAGGAAATCGCCTTTCACTGTATGCGTACAACAAGTTTGCCGGGGTGATCGGGTAGCCGATGAACACGTCGGCGCCGGCCCTGGCAAGTGACTCGGTCATCAGCCTTGAGCCGTCTGTGAAAATGATCTGTTTTTCTTTCATCATCATGGATTTTCCCGCTTCCGCGGGATATAAAAAGCGCGTCAAAGATATAAAAGTTCCCACCGACAGAGATGTGTTTTCAACGGTTTTATCATTTTCTGTTAATAATTTCACAATAGACCGGGTTTTATATTGAATTCTTACTAAATTTGCCGTCAAACAAGAAATAACTATTATGTCAGCTAGTCTTTACAATCCTCCCGACCATTACCTGGTTGATGAACTTTACAACGACGAGCACAAGATCGTGCGCCAGGCCATCCGCGACTGGGTAAACCGCAGTATCAAGCCGGTTATCGAAGAATATTATGAAAAGGCACAATTTCCTCTTTATCTCGTCAAAGAAATGGGAGAGATCGGTGCTTTCGGGCCATTCATTCCCGTGGAATACGGCGGCGCAGGACTGGATCACATTTCTTACGGACTGATCATGCAGGAACTGGAGCGCGGGGATTCCGGCGTCCGTTCGATGGCTTCGGTGCAAACTTCACTGGTCATGTACCCCATCTTCTCCTATGGTTCCGAGGAACAAAAGCGGAAATATCTTCCAAAGCTCGCCTCCGGGGAGATTATTGGGTGTTTCGGACTCACCGAGCCGAACCACGGGTCCGACCCCGGCAGCATGATCACCCGCTTTAAAGACATGGGGGACCATTACCTGCTGAGCGGGGCTAAAATGTGGATCACCAATTCAACCATTGCTGATGTATTTGTGGTGTGGGCAAAAGATGAACAGGGCGTTGTCAGGGGCCTGTTGCTCGAGAAAGGCATGAAAGGGCTTACTGCGCCGGAAACTCATGGCAAATGGTCGCTCCGGGCATCGGTAACCGGGGAAATTGTCATGGAAGACGTGGTAGTTCCCAAAGAGAACATATTACCTGGCGTTAAAGGCCTGAGAGGCCCTCTCAGCTGCCTGAACTCAGCCCGGTATGGCATAGCCTGGGGCGCTATCGGTGCAGCCATGGACTGCTACGATGTGGCTGTCCGGTATGCCCTGGAACGGAAGCAGTTTGGCAAACCGATCGCAGCTTTCCAGCTGCAGCAGAAAAAGCTGGCCGAAGCGCTGACCGAGATCACCAAAGCTCAGCTACTGGCATGGAGATGCGGAACCCTTAGGAATGAAGGCCGTGCCACGGCAGCGCATATTTCCATGTGCAAACGGAACAATGTGAACATGGCGCTGACCACCGCACGCGAAACCCGCCAGATACTGGGAGCAATGGGCATCACCAACGATTTTCCGATGATGCGGCATATGATGAACCTGGAATCGGTCATCACCTACGAAGGTACTCACGACATTCATTTGCTGATCACAGGCGAGGCCGCTACCGGGATAGCGGCGTATAAATAGCCGGGAGGATCGTTAGTAGTCAGCCCTTAGTCATAGGTCAGAATACGGCGGGGAAATTTACTCAGGCTCTGCTAAAGAAATCGTGGACGATTTTCGCCTTTGCCTTTCCAACCGATTTTTCCAGCTCTTCAAGCGGAGCTTCCCTGATGTTTTTCACGGATTTGAAATAAATGAGCAGTTTTTCCGAGGTTTGCTTCCCGATACCGGGGATCTCCACCAGCCCGGTCTTGATCGTTCCTTTCTCTCTTTTCTTCCGGTGATGCGTGATGCCGAACCGATGGGCTTCATCCCTCATCCGCTGGATGATCCTGAGCGTTTCTGATTTTTTATCGATGTACATGGGCAGGGAATCGTCAGGGTAATAGATCTCTTCCAGCTTCTTAGCGATGCCGATAATGGCAATCTTTCCCCTCAGATCCAGTTTTTCCAGGCTCTTCAGGGCTGCCGAGAGCTGCCCTTTCCCACCATCAACGATAATCAGCTGGGGCAGGGGTTTTTTCTCCTCCACCAGACGGTGATACCGCCGGTAGATCACCTCTTCCATCGAAGCAAAGTCATTGGGCCCTTCCACTGTTTTAATGTCGAAATGGCGGTATTCCTTTTTGTCCGGCCGGGCATTCTTAAAGCACACCATGGCTGATACCGGGTAATCACCCTGGATGTTGGAATTATCGAAACATTCAATGTGTGCAGGAAGCTCCTTCATCCGGAGGTCCTTCATCATAGTGGCCAGGATCCGGTGGCTGCGGCGCTCGGGATCGACCAGCTCCTGCTGCTTTTCCTTTTCAATCCTATAAGCCCGGGCATTTTTCTCCGACAGGTCCAGGAGGTGCCTCTTATCACCAATCTTGGGGACAGTGATGGTCACTCCCGGGATATCCACCTCCAATGGGAATGGTACGAGGATTTCACCGGCTTCACTGCTGATCCTCTTGCGAAGGTCGAAAATGGCCAGGGTGAGCAATTCTTCCGGGGTTTCTTCCAGCTTCTTCTTCATCTCGATGGTATGCGCCTGAATGATAGCACCATGGGCCACTTTCAGGAAGTTCACATAAGCTGTTTCTTCCCCGTCGAGAATGTAGAACACATCCAGTTCCCCGAGCTTCGGATTCACGATGGTGGACTTTGCCTGGTATCGCTCCAGAAGCTCTATCCTTTCCTTGATTGCCTGTGCCTTCTCGAATTCATAGGCCCCGGCATACCCGGCCATCCGGTCTTTCAATTCACGTACTACATTGGAAAAGTTGCCCCTGATCATTTCTTTTATAACACTGAACCCGGATTCATAATCTTCCCTGCTTTGCAGGCCTTCACAAGGCCCCAGGCAGTTACCGATATGGTATTCCAGGCATACTGAAAATTTTTTCTCCCGGATATTCTTTTCCGTCAGGTTCAGGCTACAGGTGCGGATCTGGTAAATATGGCGTATGAGATCCAGTAAGGTGTTCATCGTCCTGACGGAGGCATAGGGCCCGAAATACTGGGAGCCGTCCTGAATGACCGTGCGGGTGGCAAAGATTCGTGGAAATGGCTCATTCTTGATGCAAATCCAGGGGTAGGTCTTGTCGTCCTTGAGCATCACATTGTACCGGGGCTGGTGCTCCTTGATCAGGTTGTTTTCCAGCAGCAGCGCATCGAATTCCGATCCTACCACGATATGACGGATCTCTGCTGTTTTACGCACCAGCAGGTTGATCCTGCCGCCCTTGTTCTCTTTGCTGAAATAAGTGGAAACTCTTTTCTTCAGGGATTTAGCCTTGCCTACATAGAGAAGTTTGCCCTCTCTGTCATAGAACTGATAGACACCAGGTTTGTCCGGAAGGGATCTGACTGCCAGGTATATTTTATCCGGTTCTTTCAATTATTCCGTTCAATATTTCGTAATGCGTTCCATCCCTGCGCACGGATCTCCACCAGTTGCTCATCGGTTGTCACCAGGTAGCTGCCGTCTTTCTGATCAGTCATGTGGCCTATGATGGAGATACCCGGAATTAGCCTTATCTGTTCAAAATCCTTCTGGTCTATCGTGAATAGCAATTCATAATCCTCTCCTCCGTTCAGTGCGGCGGTGACCGGATTGATCCCGAATTCCCCGGCCATGTTGACCGTTGTGGCATCAATCGGTATTTTTTCCTCGTAAATCCGGCATCCCAGATTTGAATCCTGGCAGATATGCAGTATTTCAGAGCCCAGGCCATCGGAAATATCGATCATAGCAGTAGGCTTCACGTTAATTTCCCGAAGCAGCCTGACCATGTCGGTCCGAGGCTCCGGTTTTAACTGCCGGCTCAGGATATAATCATATCCGGCCAGGTCGGGCTGGAGGTTCGGATCTCCCTTGAATGCAGCCTTTTCGCGCTCCAGCAGCAACAGTCCCATGTAGGCCCCGCCAAGATCGCCTGTGACACAGACCAGGTCATTTTCCTTAGAAGTGCTGCGGTAGACCACATCACCGGCATCCACCTCCCCTATCACCGTAATGCTGATAAACATCCCGGAAACGCTCGAGGTGGTATCCCCTCCGGCCAGGTCCACATCGTAAACCTTACAGGCCTGCTTGATCCCGTCGTAAAATTCGTTCAATGCTTCCACCGAGTAACGGTTCGACACTGAAATTCCGATCAGTATCTGTTTAGCCACACCGTTCATGGCTGCGATATCGGAAATATTGACAGCCACTGACTTATAACCCAGATGTTTAAGAGGGGTGTACATCATGTCGAAATGGACCCCTTCCACCAGCAGGTCGGTTGAAACCAGGGTCAGTTTTCCGGAATTATTGATAACCGCTGCATCATCGCCGACACCTTTAACCGTGGAATTGTTCCGGGTGATCACATCTCTGGTGAGATGGTCGATCAGCCCGAATTCGCCTAATTCGGAGAGTTCGGTTCGTTTTATATTCTCCATGTTCAATCTGTGAAAAGTTGACTGCAAAGATAAATTATAATGGGACGCGGATCCGGGATGCACTGAAATCCATGGTTTCCCGTTCGAAACCATAAACTTAATGAATTCTCGTTTGTTAATATGTTCATGAGAAAAGTCCTTCAGCTTATTTTTCTTAAATTTGCAATCCGAATTTAGACTAAATATTATTAAGGCAATGCCTGAAACGAATGAAATACTGAATGAACTCACCCAAAGCGATTATAAATACGGTTTTGTGACCGATATCGAGATGGATACAGCGCCGATGGGCCTGAATGAGGACATCATCCGCTTCATCTCAATTAAAAAGAACGAACCGGAATGGATGCTTGAGTTCCGTCTGAAAGCCTACCGGCACTGGCTGACCATGAAAGAGCCGAAGTGGGCGCATATATCCTACCCCGAGATCAATTACCAGGAAATTATCTATTACGCAGCTCCGAAAAAAAAGACAGGTCCGGCCAGTCTTGATGAAGTCGATCCCGAACTTCTCAGGACTTTCGACAAGCTTGGGATTTCCCTCGAGGAGCAGAAACGGCTTTCCGGAGTTGCCGTTGATGCGGTCATCGATAGTGTTTCCGTAAAGACTACTTTTCAGGACACTCTGAAAAAACACGGGGTCATTTTCTGTTCCTTTACGGAAGCGATACAGGAACACCCCGAACTGGTCCGCAAATACATGGGCACAGTGGTACCGTATACGGACAATTTTTTTGCAGCCCTGAATTCTGCCGTTTTCACCGATGGGTCTTTCTGTTTCATCCCGAAAGGAGTCCGCTGCCCGATCGAGCTGTCTACCTATTTCCGTATAAATGCCGCTAATACCGGCCAGTTTGAGAGGACCCTGATAGTCTCGGAAGAGGGCGGTTACGTGAGTTACATGGAAGGTTGCACGGCCCCGATGCGGGATGAGAACCAGCTGCATGCAGCGGTGGTTGAGATCATCGCCATGGATAATGCCGAAGTGAAGTATTCGACCGTCCAGAACTGGTACCCCGGCGACAAGGAAGGAAAAGGCGGAATCTACAATTTCGTAACCAAACGCGGCATGTGCAAGGGCATCAATTCCAAGATTTCCTGGACCCAGGTGGAAACAGGTTCTGCCATTACCTGGAAATACCCCAGTTGCATACTCATGGGTGAGAACAGCATCGGGGAGTTTTATTCGGTGGCCGTGACCAATAATTTCCAACAGGCCGATACCGGCACCAAAATGGTGCATATCGGGAAGAATACCAGGAGTACGATCATTTCCAAAGGTATTTCCGCCGGCAGAAGCAATAACAGTTACAGGGGCCAGGTGCGCATCACCTCAAGGGCAGAAAATGCACGGAATTTTTCTCAGTGCGATTCCCTGCTGCTGGGGGATCAATGCGGCGCTCACACTTTTCCCTATATCGATGTGGATAACCGATCGGCAATTGTGGAACATGAGGCCACTACGTCCAAGATATCGGAAGACCAGTTGTTTTACTGCCAGCAGCGGGGCATCGACATGGAGAAAGCCATCAGCCTGATCGTGAACGGATATGCGAAGGAGGTGCTGAACCACCTGCCAATGGAATTTGCCATCGAGGCCCAGAAGCTGCTGAGCATAAGTTTGGAAGGAAGTGTTGGCTAAAGAGTGTTTAGTGTTTAGTGTTTAGTGTTTAGTGTTTAGTGTTTAGTGTTTAGTGTTTAGTGTTTAATGAAGGGAATTTTTAGATTATGCTTTTACAATTAAAAGACCTGCATATTGAAATCAAGGGGAAAGAGATCATTCATGGGCTGAACCTGGAGGTGAACAAGGGGGAGGTGCACGCCATCATGGGTCCGAACGGGACGGGCAAGAGCACGCTGGCACTTGCTATCGCCGGTAAAGAAGGCTATGAGGTCACGAGCGGTGAGATCCTGTACAATGGCCAGGTAATAAACGAAATGCCACCGGAGGAAAGAGCCCGGATGGGCATTTTCCTGGGGTTCCAGTACCCGGTTGAGATACCGGGGGTGAGCCTGACCAATTTCATGCGGACTGCCATCAATGAAATACGTGAATACAGAGAGCTCCCACAAATGTCAGCAGGGGAGTTCCTGAAAATGATGGAAGAGAAGAAACAACTGGTGGAAATTCATTCCAAACTCACCAGCCGCTCCGTTAACGAAGGCTTTTCAGGAGGAGAGAAGAAGAAGAACGAGATCTTCCAGATGGCGATGCTGGAACCTTCCCTGGCCGTGCTCGACGAAACCGATTCCGGCCTCGATATAGATGCACTGAAGATCGTTGCCAATGGGGTGAACAAGCTGAAAACCCCGGAAAACGCCACTATCGTCATTACACATTACCAAAGGCTCCTGCAATACATCGTTCCCGATTTCGTCCATGTGCTTTTCGATGGAAAGATCGTGAAGTCAGGCGGAAAGGAACTGGCCATGGAACTGGAAGAAAAAGGATACGAGTGGATCAAGCAGGAAGTGAACTGATCAATGACCCATGAGCAGATCTGTCAGTTGACACAGAAGGATATCAAGATGAAAATCAAAATAAATCAAGGTTCATTCAAGGAAAACCTCCTTCGCCTGTTCCAGGATAATGAGGGCCTGATTTCCAGGAATGATACGCCCTATACGGCGAAGGTGAGGTATGGCGGGTTTGGAAAATTCAGCGAGCTGAACTTCCCGGATCGTCGAAACGAGCTTTGGAAAAATACGGATTTGTCCGGAATACTTGGCAGGGATTATACCAAATTCGTCGACCGGCTGGATATCGGCCCGGATGTTCTATCACTGTTCACATGCGATGTACACAATTTTGAGACCGACCAGGTTTCATTCCTCAACGGATGGCACATTGATTCCGGCGCCGGATTGAAGAAACTTCCGAACGGAGCTGTCATCGGCAGCATAGCGGCAGCTTTCAGGGAGTACCCGGCCCTGGTGGAAAAGCATTACGGGAAATACGCCGATCCCGGCAAGGATATTTTTCAGGCGATGAATACGGCGTTTGCCCAGGACGGGCTCTTCATCTACCTCCCTGAAGATGTCACGCTGGAAAAGCCCCTCCAGATGATCAGCATTATCAATAGTTCTGAAAATCTTCTGTTACAGAACCGTAACCTGGTGATCCAGGGCAAGAACAGCCATCTCACCCTGGTCATGTGTGATGATTCGACAAACCAGCAGGCGAGTTTCAATAATTCAGTCACGGAAATCTTCCTGGACGAGGGGGCCAGGCTGGACCATTACAAGCTTCAAAACCTGAACAATACCTCCACACTCCTGAATGCCACTGCATTCCACCAGGAAGCCGGCAGTGTGTTGAATACCTATGCCCTCACGCTGAACGGAGGCCTGATACGAAATTATGCCCAGGCAAAACTCAACGGTAGCGGCTCTGAAGCCAATATTTACGGGCTTTATCTGATGGACCGCAAACAGCACGTGGATAACCGGGTATTCGTCGAACATGCCGTGCCAGATTGCACCAGCACCGAACTGTTCAAAGGTATCCTGGACGACGAGGCCACCGGCGTATTCAACGGTCATATCCTGGTCCGGCGAGACGCCCAGCGAACGAATGCTTACCAGCAAAACCGGAATATCCTGCTGACCGACAAGGCAGCGATGAACACCCGGCCTTTCCTGGAAATATATGCCGACGACGTGAAATGCAGCCATGGCGCCACGGTTGGCCAGCTGGATCCGGAGGCCCTGTTCTACATCCGGTCCAGGGGCATCTGTATGGCCAGTGCCCGATTGTTGCTGATGTATGCCTTTGCCGCCGAGGTGATCGGGAAAATGTCGCTGGAACCCCTTAAGAACCGTATCGATGAAATGATCAAACAGCGCCTCCGGGGTGAATTGCACGTCTGTGAGCATTGTGTACTGCATTGTGACAACCAGGCAAAGGAGATCCATTTCGACATCGATATGAGCAAGATATGAATCCCGGATTCCGATTTTCTGGTTCCGGGCTCCGAATCCTAAAATATTCTATTTTTGACGCGACAAAAAAAACACTCCCGTGAGTTTTGATATTTTACATATCCGGCACGACTTCCCGATTCTGGATGTCCAGGTGCACGGAAAACCGCTTGTTTATTTTGATAATGCAGCCACTACGCAGAAGCCCAGGCAGGTAGTCGACCGGCTGGTATCCTTCTACAAAAAAGAAAATTGCAACATCCACCGGGCAGTGCATTTTCTGAGCAACCAGGCGACCGCTGCATATGAAGATGCCCGGAAAACGGTACAGCATTTTCTCAATGCCAGGCATCCTCATGAGATCATATTCACAAAGGGGGCGACCGAATCCATCAACCTGGTGGCCCAAACCTTCGGACGTAAGTTCATCAATGGAGGTGATGAAATCATCATCTCGAAGATGGAGCACCATTCGAACCTGGTTCCCTGGCAAATGCTGGCGGAACAAAAAGGGGCAGTGCTGAAGGCAATCCCAATAGATGATCAGGGAGAAATTGAGGTCAGTGCTCTGAAAAACCTGATCACCGACAGAACCAAACTGATTGCGATTACGCATGTTTCCAATGTTCTGGGAACGATCAATCCGGTCCACCGGGTCATTTCGCTCGCCCATGAAAATGGAATCCCGGTGCTTCTGGATGGAGCCCAGGCTGTTCCCCATCTGGAAGTAGATGTCCAGGAATTGGCATGTGATTTCTATGTATTCTCCAGTCATAAAGTTTATGGCCCGATGGGTGTCGGCGTTTTATATGCCCGTGAAAACATCCTGGAACAAATGCCACCCTACCAGGGAGGAGGCGAAATGGTGGATAAAGTGACGCTGGAACAGACAACCTACAACCAGCTCCCCTGGCGTTTCGAAGCCGGAACGCCGAACGTGGCCGATGTCCTGGGCCTGGAAGCAGGGATCCGGTACATCCTTGACCTGGACATTAAAAAAGTCCACGCCTACGAACAGGAACTGCTGGATTATGCTACCGTCGAACTGCTGAAAATGGAAAATATCAGGATCTTCGGCAATGCAGAGAACAAGACCTGTGTGATCTCGTTCAACATCGGCAAGATCCACCCCTATGATGCCGGCACCATTTATGACAAGCTTGGCATAGCGCTCAGGACCGGGCATCATTGCGCCCAACCCATAATGGACAGGTTCGAGGTACCTGGCATGATCCGCGCTTCCCTCGCCCTTTATAATACCCAGGAAGAGATCGATAAATTCGTTGAAGCCACGAAACAGGTCCGTCGAATGTTAGGGTGATTGCGAGTTCCGGGTTTCAGGGTTCCAATGGTTCCAGGGTTCCAGGTTCGGGGTCCAAAGTATTGCAAAATTTATTAACATCCGGGTATATTAAATGATTTTTCGCAATTAAGTGATAAATAATATCACTATGGCAACTTTCAAGAAATTTGAAGAAATGGAGTTGTGGCAAAAATCAATGGATTTGACAATCCAGATCTACCATGAAACAAATCGAGCAATCTTTTCTAAAGATTACGAATTGACCAAACAAATAAGGCGATCTTCTATTTCCATCCATTCTAATATTGCCGAAGGATTCGAAAGGGACGGCAATAAGGAATTCATAAATTTTCTTTATATCGCTAAAGGTTCATGAGGTGAATTGCAATGTCAGCTGTATCTTGCCGGTAAACTTGGTTACAATGAACCAAATCGCTTTCAGGAATTACTTAATTTTGCAATTGAAATAAGTAGGTCACTGAATAAATTGATCAAATATTTAAAAGAATCGGAATTTAAAGGCAAGAAATATAATTATTAAATCCTATTCTTTAAATTCAGGAACTATTGAAACAATTGGAGCTTTTGGAACTATTGGAACTTTTGGAACATTGGAACTTTTGGAACTTTTGGAATGATGACCCTGATCGAAATAGAATCTTCAATAATAAATGAATTCAGTGCTTTCGACGACTGGATGGACAAATACAACTATCTGATCGAACTTGGCAGGGAGGTTCCGGAAATTGATGAACAGTTCAAGGTTCCGAACAACCTGATCTCCGGGTGCCAGTCGAAAGTATGGCTGCACGCCCAATTCCGTGACGGAAAGATCTATTTTACGGCTGACAGCGATGCGGTGATCACCCGGGGACTGGTCAGCCTCCTCATTCGGGTGCTGAATGGGCGTACCCCTGATGAGATCCTGGAAGCTGATATGGAGTTCATCGAAAAAATCGGCCTGAAAGAGCACCTCTCCCCCACCCGCTCTAACGGCCTGACTTCCATGGTGAAGCAGATGAAGCTGTATGCGCTGGCATTCAAGGCAAAGAATCCCTGAATATTTTTTTAGAAAACTGGTTAAACTGAATTAGTTTTCTTATTTTTGCCGAAATTTTTCGGTATGGAACCCTTTGAACGCATCGTTCAGAAATCAATTGAATTGTTCACCCAAAACGGTATCCGCCAGGTAACCATGGACCAGATCGCCGATGAGGTAGGAATGTCGAAGCGGACAATCTATGAACTTTTCAGGGACAAGGATACTTTGCTTCAGGAATGCCTGGAAAGGATCCACCAGCAGCACCTGGTCGAAATTGAAGAAATCCTGTCGAATGCATCCAATGTGATCGAAGCGCTCTATCGTTTCGGACAGCATGGCGAAAAGAAAAAGGCTGCCATCAACCGGTTGTTCTTTGAAGATATCCGGAAATTCTACCCCGGAATGTGGAACGATTTCACCAAAAAAACCAAACCCGGTCCCGGCTCTTTGTCTTTTAAAATGCTGCAGCAAGGACAGGATGAAGGGATTTTCCGACAGGATATCAACGTGGAAATCGTGGACATCTTCATCCATTATATCATGGAAGCATTTCATAGCAGGCATATTTTCCCGCAACATTATAACGACAAAGACATCCTCTGGAATGTAATCATACCGTACTATAAAGGCATTTGTACCGAAAAAGGCCAAAAGCTTATTGATCAGCATATTCCTTTGCTTTACTCCAATTAAAACAACCAAACAGCTTTTACGATCATGCTAAGAAAAACACTTATTTACCTCTGGCTTTCCATTTTTATTCCAGGCCTGGTATCTGCCCAGGAAAAGCTGTCGCTTTCACTGGCCCAGGCACAGGAACATGCCCTTGAATACAATAAACAGGTCGAAAATGCAGCGCTGGCCATCGATCTGGCACAAAAACGGATCAATGAATCCATCTCTTCCTATCTGCCTCAGGCCAACCTGACAATGGACTACACTAATTACCTCGGGGCTGAGATCGAAATTACATTCCAGGAAGGCATGCCTTCCACCACCATCCCGTTCAGCCCGACCAGCAACCTGAATATCGGCGTTTCCCAGATGATCTTCAGCGGAAATTTCATCGTTGGGATCCAGATGCTGAAAGTATACCGGGAGATTTCCGAAAAAAACTACCTGAAAACAGAGCAGTCCATAAAGGAACTGACCGCCAGGTCCTATTATAACTCCCTGGTAGCCGATCTTTCTATCCGGATCATTGAGGATAATCTCGATAACATGCATAAAATTTATGAAAACACCAAGGCAATGGTGTCGGTGGGCATGGCCGAACGGCTGGACCTGGACCAATTTGAGGTGCAGATGTCGACACTGGATAATGCCATGAAATCCGCTGAAAGAAACCGGGAACTGGCCTATAACCTGTTGCGTTTCCAGCTGGGGGTACCGGTCGACACACCCCTGGAACTCACCGATCCGCTGAATCTGTTCCTGGAGAATGTGGACTTTGCAGCCGACCTTCAGCTTGGATTTAACCTGCAGGAGAATATTGATTTCCAGGTTATTGAAAGCCAGGAAAGGCTTTCCAAAAAGCAGGTTGACCTGCAGCGTTCCAATTACCTGCCTGTGCTTAGCAGTTATTACCAGTACACCAGTAAAATACTCAAAGCAGATTTCGATATGACCCCGAAGAATGTCATCGGTCTCAATCTGAGCGTACCGATCCTGTCGAGCGGGATGCGCAACTCCCAGGTAAACCAGGCTAGGATACAGTACGAGACAACCCGTAACAACAAAAGCCTGCTGGAAGACCAGCTCCTGCTGCAGGAAAAGCAGCTCAGGTTCAACCTGGCCAGTGCCTTCGAACAATATCTCAACCGTAAAAACAATGTGGACGTGACCCTGCGGATCTATGACAACTACCAGTTCAAATATGAGCAGGGCATTGCTTCGAGCCTTGACCTGACAATCGCCAACAATAATTACCTGCAGGCCGAATCGGATTATCTTCAATCCATTATCGGCTTGCTCGATGCACAACTCTCCCTCAAAAAACTGATGAATAAACTTTAATCAAACCTTCAATTATACACAGATGAAATTATTGAATTTATTTTCCGCCAGCCTCCTAATCACCGCCGTAATCTCAGGGTGTTCTTCCGGTTCCGCGACCAGGGAAAAGGAGAACAATGCCAATCAGGTCATTAAAACGGAAAAGGTTAAAGTGATGACACTGCAATCCCGCGTTATAGGTAAAAAGATCGAATACACCTCGACTCTTAAACCGTTTGAAGAGGTCCATCTGGTGCCTTCCACGCCGGGAAGGATCGAAAGGATCTATGTGGAAGTGGGCGACAGGGTAAGGAAAGGGGACCTTCTGGTACAGATGGACCAGACTCAGCTTCAACAGGCAGCCATTCAGCTGAAGAACCTGGAAACCGATTACAGGCGGCTCGATACCCTGCAAAAGGTTGGCAGCGTAACCCGGCAGCAGTTCGACCAGATCAGCACCCAGTATGAAATAGCACGGACTAACGTGGAGTTCCTGAAGGAGAACACCCGGCTGGTATCGCCATTTTATGGTGTTATCAGCGGCAAATATTTCGAGAACGGGGAAATGTACTCCGGTGCTCCCAACACCGCAACAGGCAAGGCCGCCATACTATCCGTCGTCCAGATAAGCCCCCTGAAGGCTTTCGTCAACATTCCCGAGTCATATTATCCATTGGTTGAAGAGGGAATGGCCACCCCGGTCAGGAGTGACATTTATCCGGATGAAAGCTTTACAGGTAAAATCATCCGGAAGTACCCGACGGTTGATCCCAGCACACATTCATTCCAGGTTGAGATCAGCATTGATAATCCGGGAGAAAAGCTCAGACCGGGCATGTTTGCCAGGGTCGATCTGGAACTGGGCGAAACAGAGGCTCTCGTGGTACCGTCGCTGGCTGTACTTAAGATGCAGGGCTCCAATGAGCGGTATGTATTTCTCGAAGAAAATGGCCAGGCCAGGAGGATCTCCGTTACGTTGGGCCAGCGGTTCGACGACCAGGTGGAGATCATCTCGGATCAACTCAAGGAAGGCGATCAACTCATCGTAGCCGGCCAGGCCAGGCTGGTTGACAAAGTCCCGGTCGAAATTGTAACCGAATAGGTCCGTTCATTACATCGAAACCAATTTGAAAGAATAAAGCCATGAGCATATATAAAAGTGCTGTAAATAAGCCGATTACAACCTTCATGATATTTACGGCCGTGATTGTCCTGGGGTTGTATTCCCTGTCAAACCTTCCCATTGACCTTTATCCGGAAATGGAACCGCCTTTCATAAGCATCATGACCACATATGCCGGGGCCAATGCCGCCGATATAGAGACCAATGTGACCAAACCGATCGAAGATGCACTGAACTCGGTGGACAATCTCAAGGAAGTCACATCGGTGTCGTACGATAATCTTTCCCTGGTCAGCATGGAATTCGAATGGGAAACGAACCTCGACGAAGTGATGAATGATGTAAGGACGGCTATCGATGCAACTTACAATTACCTGCCTGAAGGCTGTGAGCGCCCGCTGATCTTCAAGTTCAGCACCAGCATGATGCCGATCCTGTTCTATGCCATAACTGCCGACGAAAGTTATCCCGGACTGGAAAAAATCATAGAGGAAAAGATCGTTAATCCACTCAACCGAATAGAAGGGATCGGGTCTATTTCCACTATGGGCGACCCGAAAAGGATCATCTATGTGGATGTGGATCCGAAAAAACTGGATGCTTATGCCCTCAGCCTGGAGCAGATCGGCAATACGATCGCTTCGGAGAACCTGAATATGCCTTCCGGAAACGTAAAGATGGGCCAGTTCGATTACCAGTTGCGGGTGGAAGGCGAATTTTCGGAAAGTGACCAGTTGAAAGAGATCATGGTCGGTAATGTGTCCGGTAAACCGATCTACCTGAAAGATGTGGCCGTAGTTAAGGACACCCTCAAATACGGCCATATCGATGAAAGCATTAACGGCAGAAGAGGCATGCGCTTGCTGGTGCAGAAACAATCCGGGGCCAATACGGTCAGCATTGCCAGGGAGGTTAACCAGCGTCTGGAAGAATTAAAAAAGACCCTTCCACCTGACATTAAGATTGATATGATCATGGACACTTCGGATTTCATCCGGGGCTCCATCAGCAACTTATCGGAAACCCTGATGTGGGCATTCCTCTTCGTTATCCTGGTTGTGCTTTTCTTCCTGGGCCGATGGCGTGCCACCATGATCATCATCCTGACCATCCCGATCTCACTGGTCGTTTCATTCATCTTCCTTTATTTTACCGGCAGTTCGCTCAATGTGATCTCGCTGTCGTCCTTATCCATTGCTATCGGCATGGTGGTGGATGATGCCATCGTCGTGCTGGAAAATATCACCAAACATATCGAGAGGGGAGCCAGTCCGAGAGAAGCGGCAATCTATGCCACCAACGAGGTATGGCTCGCAGTGATCATCACCACGCTGGTCATCGTGGCTGTATTCCTCCCCCTGACACTGGTTGGAGGGCTGACAGGCGTCATGTTCAACGAATTGGGCTGGATCGTTACCATAACCATAGTCACTTCCACCCTGGTCGCCATCAGCCTTACCCCGATGTTATCTTCCAAACTGCTGAAGATGAGGATCCCAAAGGAGAAGGCCATGAACGCTTTCTATGACAGCACCGTCAGAAGAGTACTGGACCGGCTGGATAATTTCTACGAAAGGACGATCAGATGGTCATTGCATCACAAGCGGTTAGTAGTCATCTCAAGTCTGGCGGTGTTTGTCGGAAGCCTGATCCTGGGGGCATTATTCGTGAAGACCGATTTCTTCCCCGAAACGGATGAAAGCAGCCTGATGGTAGGAATTGAAATGCAGACGGGTCTGAGGATGGAAGAATCGCTCAAGGTTTCCAAAAAGGTTGAGCAGATCATACGGGAAAAGTATCCGGAGATCACCCTGGTATCCAACTCCACCGGTGCCGATGACGAAGGCAGTTTCTTCTCCCTGTTTGCCGCCACTGGAAGCAATCGTACCAACCTGATGATGAGGCTATTGCCTATCGATGAACGGACCCGTTCGGTCTTCGAGATTGCAGCGGGTCTACGCATGGAACTGGATCAGTTTGCCGAAATAGTCAGTTATGAGGTTTCGACTTCCAACAACATGATGGGAGGCGCTGCAAACACGGTGGACATTGAAATTTTCGGCTATGATTTTGATCAGACGAACCAGTTGGCGGACGTGATCAAAACGCGGATCAGCCGTATTGAAGGGGCGGCGGAAGTACTGTTAAGCAGGGAAAAAGACCGTCCTGAGCTCCAGGTAATCCTCGACCGGGAAAAACTCGCCCTGAACGGGCTGAACAGCGCCATCGTATCGACTTATATCCGTAACCGCGTGGATGGCCTGACCGCTTCCGTTTTCCGGGAGGAAGGCGACGAGTACGACATCGATGTCCGCTTCCAGGAAGATTACCGTAATTCCATCACCGATCTGCAGGAGATCACGATCATCAATCCGGCCGGTAAAAGGATCAAGCTGAGCGAACTGGGCGAGATCAAGGAATACTGGTCACCTCCCAATATCGAGCACAAGCGCCGCGAAAGGATCGCCAGGGTGTCGGTCAAACCGGCCGGTATTTCTCTTGGCGAACTGGCGGGCAGGATCCGGGAAGAAATGAAGGATGTGGATGTGCCTCCAGAGATCATGGTCAACGTCGGCGGAGCTTATGAGGACCAGGTGGAAGGTTTCCAGGATATCGGCCTGCTGATGATTATGAGCCTGATCCTGGTATTTATCGTTATGGCATCGCAGTTCGAATCATTCGCCATGCCGTTCGTTATCATGTTCTCCATACCTTTCGCATTCACGGGGGTTGTCCTTATCTTGTTCCTGACGGGGACCACCCTGAGCCTGATCGCTGCATTGGGGGCGGTATTGCTGATCGGTATTGTGGTCAAGAACGGCATTGTGCTGGTGGATTTCATCAACCTGATGCGCGACCGGGGATACGAGCTGTATGAAGCCATTGCCAAAGCTGGCCATTCCCGGCTCCGCCCTGTATTAATGACTGCTTTGACCACGATTCTCGGCATGATGCCGCTGGCCCTGAGCAGGGGCGAAGGTTCGGAGATCTGGACCCCGATGGGCATTACGGTCATCGGCGGACTGGTGTTCTCAACCATCGTCACGATGGTGATCGTCCCGGTCATGTATGCTATCCTGGCCAGAAGAGGCGAACGCGATAAAAAGCGTAAACTGAGGAAACGTTTTGTATTTATGGATGAATAAAAACCCGGAAAGTGAAATATGAAAGCAGTGTTTATAGCATTTAACCAGGCCCATACCGAAAGGGTGGAATTTATGTTCGACCGCCTGGGGATCAGAGGATACACCTGGTGGGCCGACGTCCATGGAAAAGGGACCGATACCGGCGAACCCAGGATGGGAACCCACACCTGGCCCGAAATGAATTCCGCGGCCATGGTTGTCGTTGAAGATGAACAGGTGGAAAGCCTGCTGGAAGCGGTTAAAAAGCTGGACCATGTCAATGAGGAAGTCGGAATAAGAGCATTCGTCTGGGATATCCTTCGGACCATTTAAGACTTTCCTTTACCTTTGTTACATAATTACAAGAAAGGAGGATGAAAATTCTCTATGAGTGATAAAGCTTTCATTAAGAATGAACTGGAGCAAAAGATCATCCAGGTGCTGAAAAGCATTTATGATCCTGAGATTCCGGTTAATATCTATGAGATCGGCCTGATATACGGGATAATGATCGATGATGATTTCCGTGTCCGTATCGTGATGACACTGACGACCCCGAATTGCCCGGTGGCAGAGAGCCTTCCGGCCGAAGTCCATGATAAAGTGAAAATGATCGATGGAGTGAAGGACGTGGACCTCGAGCTGACCTTCGATCCCCCCTGGGATATGAGCATGCTTACTCCCGAGGCCAGGCTGGAACTGGGAATAGATTAGCACTAATGGGGTTGCTTGAGAACATAAACTCTCCGAAAGATTTAAAATTACTCGAGGTATCACAACTTCCGCGATTGTGCCACGAGATACGGGAATTCATCATCGACCAGACCTCGCAAAATCCGGGACATGTCGGGTCGAGCCTTGGCGCTGTCGAGCTTGCCGTTGCCATTCACTTCGTCTTCAACACTCCTTATGACCAGCTAATCTGGGATGTGGGCCACCAGGCCTATGCGCATAAGATCCTGACCGGACGTCGCGAAACGTTCCATACCAACCGCATGTACGGTGGCATCAGTGGTTTCCCTAAAATGAGCGAAAGCGAATACGACGCCTTCGGTACCGGTCACTCTTCCACTTCCCTTTCGGCCGCATTGGGTATGGCCATTGCCTCCAAACTTCAGCATGACGATCTCCGTCACCATATTTCCGTGATCGGGGATGCTGCCATTGCGGGCGGAATGGCCATGGAAGCGCTCAACAATGCCGGGGTCTACCAGGCCAACCTGCTCGTGGTGCTCAACGATAATGGAATTTCCATCGATGAGAATGTCGGCGCGATGAAGGATTACCTCCTGAAGATCGGTAAAGGGCAGCCCAGCCTGCATACCCGAAGCAATTTCTTCGAATCTTTCAACTTCCAGTACTTCGGCCCCACCGACGGACACGATGTCATCGGCCTCGTCCATCAATTGCAGGAGATCCGGAATATCAGCGGTCCAAAACTGCTGCATGCCATCACCACTAAAGGCAAGGGATTTAAAAAAGCGGAGGAACACCAGACGATCTATCACGCTCCAGGCCTTTTCAACAAGGAAACAGGGGAAATTCTCGACATGGAACCACCCGGACAACCGCCAAAATACCAGTGGGTTTTCGGCCGGACCTTACTGGAACTGGCCGAAATGAACGATAAAGTTGTCGGGATCACCCCCGCTATGCCAACCGGTTCGTCACTGAACCTGATGATGGCAAAGATGCCCGGCCGGGCCTTCGATGTTGGGATTGCTGAACAGCATGCCGTGACCTTTGCGGCAGGACTGGCAGCGCGTGGAATGGTCCCGTTCTGCAATATTTATTCCAGCTTCATGCAAAGGGCATATGACCAGGTTATACACGATGTCGCCCTGCAGGACCTGCATGTGGTATTCTGCCTTGACCGGGCAGGATTGGTCGGTGAAGACGGAGCAACGCACCACGGTACTTTCGACCTGGCCTGTTTCCGATCAATTCCGAATCTCACCATCTGTTCCCCATTGAATGAGTCGGAGCTCCGGAACATGATGTTCACCGCCCAGCTTCCCGGAGCAGGTCCTTACGTAATCCGGTATCCCAAGGGAAGGGGGACGATGCAGGACTGGCAGACCCCATTCACCGAATTGACCGCGGGGAAAGGGAGGAAACTTTGCGACGGAAAAGATATGGCAATCCTTTCTATAGGTCCTGCCGGCATTACCGTTGCTAAAGCAATAGACGAACTGAACAAAGAAAATATCAGTTGCGCGCACTACGATATGCGGTACCTGAAACCCATCGACGAAGAACTGCTGCACGAAGTTTTCAGAAATTTCGATAAGGTCATAACGGTGGAAGATGGCGCCATTACAGGCGGGCTGGGCAGTGCCGTTGTGGAATTCATGACCGGAAACGGATATCATGCCAGCGTGAAACGACTGGGCGTACCGGACCGTTTCATCGAGCAGGGCAGTGTGGGCGAATTGATGGCAGAGTGCGGGTACGACAAGGCTGGAATCATTCGCAGTGCAAAGGTCATAGTTCAAAGTTCAAAGTTGAGTTAGTGAGTTAATTAGTTAATTAGTTAGCTGGTTTGTTGGTTTGTCGATTGAAGGAAGCTGACATGGTCTGATAAACATGTTGACTATAAACTATCCGACTATAAATTTAACTTTGCACCTTGAACTTTGAATTTTGAACTGGATTGAAATTTCTGTTCTGATTTTTTCCGGCCTGGCGGTCGGCTTTATCAACACCCTGGCGGGCGGGGGATCTGTGATATCGCTCTCCGTGCTTATGCTCATGGGATTGCCGGCACCCGTTGCCAACGGCACGAACCGGATTGCAGTAACCATTCAAACCCTCACTGCTGCCACCGTTTTCAGGCGGCAGAAAGTACTCGACCTTAAAAAAGGCACGATCCTGGGTATCCCCTCCGCAATTGGCTCATTGCTGGGCGCTTATATTGCCATCGACATCAACGAATCTGTCTTTGAGAAGGCCTTCGCGGTAATCATGCTGATCATGCTGGTCTTCGTCTTTTTCAATCCCGATAAATACATATATGGCAAACAGGAACTGGTGGATAAGAAAGTCACCCCGTTCCAATGGGTCATTTTCTTTATTCTTGGGGTTTACGGTGGTTTCGTACACGTCGGAATCGGCTATTTCCTGCTGGCAGCCCTTGTGTTAAATGCCGGGTACGACCTGGTCCGTGCCAATGCGGTCAAGGTACTCATCGTATTGATGTATATGCCATTTTCCTTCCTGGTCTTCCTTTGGATGAGCGACATTAACTGGACTTACGGGCTGGTGATGATGATCGGTTCGGTGGTGGGGGCATTCATAGCCAGCCACCTGGCCGTGAAAAGAGGTATTGCTTTTGTAAAATGGTCGGTGGTAGTGGTCACGATATTCATGGCCGGGCACTTCCTGGGAATATACGATATCAAGGAGATGTTCGGGCATATGCTTGGCAAGTAAGACTAAGGTTTAAATGTAAGGGTAAACAGGTGCGAAGCACCGTAATATTTATACCGATGGCAAAGAATTCCATCCTTCTGCTTCTGGCACTGGCCCTGATCACCAGTTGCAGTCAAACAACACATCCCCGTCCGGATTATGTCCTAGTCATTCATGGCGGGGCAGGGGTGATGGATAAAAAAGATTTCACCCCGGAGCTGGAACTGGCTTACCGGGACAAACTCGCTGAGGCGCTTGACAGCGGTGAAATCATCCTCAAATCCGGGAGATCGGCTATGGATGCTGTATCAGCCGCTGTTATGGTAATGGAGGACTCTCCCCTCTTCAATGCCGGCAAGGGCGCTGTTTTTGCCGAGACTGGTGAAAACGAGATGGATGCCGCCGTCATGAATGGCCTGAACCTGTCGGCCGGTGCAGTCGCCGGGGTCCGGACCATCAAAAATCCCATCCTGGCGGCCCGGAAAGTTATGGAAGAATCGAAACACGTCCTGCTCGTTCGGGATGGAGCTGAAAAGTTTGCCGGGGAGCACGGGGTGGAGATCGTGGATCCTGCCTATTTTTTCACGGAAAGAAGATGGGATGCCCTGCAGAAAGCACAGAAACATGGCACAGTGGGAGCTGTGGCGCTGGATAAGGCCGGAAACCTGGCAGCGGCCACCTCAACGGGCGGAATGACCAACAAGATGACCGGCCGGGTGGGCGACACACCGGTCATTGGCGCCGGGACTTATGCCAATAACGCGACCTGCGCGATCTCCGCAACGGGCCACGGGGAATATTTCATCCGCTACGCTGTAGCGCACGACATCTCCGCCCTGATGGAGTACAAGGGCCTGAGCCTGGAAGCCGCGGCCAATGAAGTCATATTCAATAAACTCCTTCCTGCCGGAGGAACCGGCGGCGTTATTGCCGTGGATAAAAACGGCAACTATACCATGCCCTTCAATACCAGCGGCATGTTCCGGGGGGCGGTGGTTGCCGGCAGTAATCCGACCATTGAAATTTTCAGGATTGAAGATTGAGTTCAGCAACCATCCATTTGCCTGATCTCAATTTTGGAATCACCTTCTTATCAATGCATTCGTGCCTGCGGTACTTGATGTCATGGTACGGGACTTACAACCCCTGAATGAATTCCGGGGCTATATTCAAAATGTTCCTTCGGAACATCTTAGAGCCAATGCCTGCCATCTCCACCTTTCCACCTTCCCACTTTTCCACTTTTCCACTTTTCCACCTTTCCACTTTTCCACCTTTCCACTTTTCCACCTTTCCACTTTTCCACTCCTCCCCCATTTCCCTCAAAAATCCTTCCTTCGTGCCAGTTTCAGAAATGCCAGTACCGGAACCACTACCCAAATGGTCAGGGCCATATACGCGATGGCCGTTCCGGTCGCCGTTCCCAGAAACTTCCTGAAAACCGCACCGGTATAACCCATCAGCGCTGAAATGTCGAGTTGAAGCATGATCAGTACCCTGGACAGGTCCACGGGATTGAAAAGGGTCATGATCAGGGCGAAACGGTCCAGCGGATAATGCTCGAAAAACATGAAAATCAGCAGCAGGATGCCGTCATAGATGACTGACAGGAAAAGCCAGATAAAAATAGCAACGCCGAATCCCCGGATCGGATTTTCGAAACGGATGGTGACCAGGAAGGCGATGCCCGTAAAGATAAACGTGAGAAAGATCCCTGTGCTGAGCAACACCAGGAAATTCAACAGAAGCCCCGTGGAAAAGATGCCGAAAAGGGCCATAGGCAGGGACACGCCGATAATAAAGCTCAAAGCCAGGGATAACGACAGGCCCAGATATTTGCCCATGAATATGGAGCGCCTGGGCAGCGGCAATGCCAGCAGTAAATCGATGAACTCCCTGGAATTGTAATAATAGAGTGCCCCGAACAGGGTTCCGATCAGGGGGCAAAGGACCAGGATGATGTTCATCAGGCTGACGATGGTCTTCGCCAAATCGTGGCTGAAATTCAGCAAGCCAAAGGTTACCAGCAGATAGAACAACAGGTAGGCATAGGTCCACCGGCTCCGGCTCAGGTCGTAAAAGCTATATTTCAACACCTTAAACATGCTGCTCGAGAGATAAGATGTTCGCTATAGCCTCTTCCAGGTTCAACCCTTTGTACTTCTCCTTCAACTCCATCACTTCTCCCTTAAAATATACTTTTCCCTCCAGTAAGAAGACAACCTCGTCCGCCAGTTCCTCCACGAGGTGCACCATATGGGTTGTCATCAGGATGGCCTTGCCATTTTGTTTTTCATTGATCAGCAGGTCCTTGAAACGGATCAACGCCAGCGGGTCCAATCCGACAGTAGGTTCGTCCAGGATATAATATTTCGAGGAGAACATGAAAGCGATCAAAATGTTGACCTTCTGACGGGTACCGCCCGACAACTGCCGCAATGGTTTTTCCAGGTGCGGCTGCAGGCTGAAGGTATCGATGAGCCCGGAAGGGTCGGCAGGCTGATTGCGGATATCCTTTACCATGGCGATGAGTTCTTTGACCTTCAGATTCTCGGGAAATCTGGCAATCTGGGGCAAATAGCCGATATCCCTGCGATAGAGCCAGCTTTTTCCTATATTCACCCCATCCGCCAGGATTTCTCCTTTCTGGCCGATCACCATGCCCAGCATGCACTTGATGAGAGTCGTCTTGCCGGATCCGTTCGGGCCGAGAACGGCAGTGATGTTGGCCGGTTTCAGCTCCAGGTCGACGCCTTTCAGCACCTTATTCTTCCGGTAGGCTTTATGTAGTTCCCTTACAATCATCTCATTTTCAGCATCTTCATCAATGGTTTATTATCCACCAGGGTTTGGGGAGTAATGGAAGGCATGACTTTCTCCGCAAAATTGACCAGGTCCACGAACGGACTGCGCAACAATATGATAGCAGCCGGAACCTGGCTGGTTACAAATGAAAACAGTTTTACGGGCTTGTATGGCACGTCTCCTATCTGATCTTTATCCAGATCGTAACCGGTATACTCGCTCCAGAAATTTCCATCGTATGAATTGCGGTTGATGGAAGTGTTGGTGATCACATCAAAAGTGTTTGACAGGAAATTATTCCCGGTGATCACATTATCGTTAGAGCTTCCCAGTATCTTTAACGCCCAGCCGTTTCCGGCAAATTCATTGGATTCCATCCTGAGGCGGTTGGCCCCGTCGGCATATATGCCTATGGTGTTTTCAATGAACCGGTTGTCCTTGATCTCACCGTCGGAAATATCTTTCAGCAAAAGACCGTATGCTGACGGGCCCCAGTTCTTTTCGAAAACATTGCGGTACATGTATATGTGATGGGAGAACATGACCGCCACCCCGGCCCCATTATCGCGAAAAGTGTTTTCAGTATAAGTGTCGTGGTTTGAGAACATGAAATGCAGCCCGTACCGCAAGTTCCGTTCACTGTGATTCTGCCCGATGGTGCTGTTTTCCACAAATTCCAGGTAAATCCCGTCCCGGTGCTGCAGGCAGGTGTTGCCCGTAACGGTTATATTTTTTGAATACCAGAGATGCACGGCGTTGCCGGATGAGAACTCATCCTTTGCATCGCCTTCAATGTAATTGTTCCTGATGATGCAGCCCTTCGCATTTTTCACGTAAATACCAAAGAAAGTATGGATCAGCCTGTTGTTTTCTATCAGGCAATCCTTGTGCTGGTCAATCCGGATCCCTGCCATTTCCTTCACATAACTCACGCCGCAGTTCTGTATCTGAAACCCGCTGAGCGACACGCTATCAGAGGTTATGGTAAAGACCTCAGTGGAGTCGCCTCCATCCACCACCGGAAAATCGGTCCCCAGAAGCGTGACTTTTTTATCGATCACAATATTCCCTTCCTGGTAGAAGCCGCCAAAGACCTGAATGACATCTCCCGGAGAAGCCGCTGAGAGCGCTTTTTTCAGCGTCAGGAAAGTTTTCCCCCGGCCATCATTTCTATTTACATGGATCGTATCCGCCTTCGGCTCGATTATACCGGAAAAGAACAGCGCGATCAGGGTAAATCCTGAGATCGTCCGTTTGATTAAGTGACCAGGCCGGTTGATATTATTCCCTGGGCCCATTCAACCTTAACAGATTAAAGTTCTCGTTCAGGCCGTCCCAGCAATAGACTTTTCCTCCGTATATCTCCTTGAAATTCATGGCCGTCGCTTCAGTTTCGAACGCAGTGAGGTACATCCCCATCGGACTGGGAAGGTTCTTGCTGTGAAGGATATGGCTTTGCATCGCGTCCACCAGTTTTCCCGGCTGGTCGAAGGGGGTGAACAACATCAGGCGAAAGTTTTCTTCGCCGTTTTTCCGTTCTTCCAGAAATTCGATCAGGCATTCGATAGAATCGAATTTATATACTTTCCCTTTATCCGAAACGACTTCCGTGCCATAACGATGGTCCATGATCGTCATTTCGCACAGGACACAATTATCTTCCCCATAATGAATAGGTTCAGGGGATATCGAGCAGGCACCGACGAGGATCAGCAATAACGAACACACGGTAAAGATTCTCATGTCGATTTCTTTTTTGAAAACCAGAATGCCAGAAAACCCAAAAATATAGAAAGTCCGAAAAACAGGCTGCCCCAGTTAGGATAGGAATAAGCAATAAAATTGAGCAGCGCTTTTTTACCAAAAAGAGGGGGTTGATAGACCATTCCCGGAACTTTAATTGGTGCAGTGGGCGAGAGGTTATGTCCGTAATCGTATTCCCAGAGGTAGAAGTCGTAAATGCCGGCCGCACCCAGCAGAACAAAGACGATGACCCAGGCCAGGTAAAGCGGCCTCTTATTCAGGAAAGCTAACAATAAGGCCAGTAATCCCATTCCGGCAATGATGAACTGGAAATACTTTAATTCGGGGATAGAGTCGGGCTCTATGTTTTTCATCCCTACATAATGGTTGAGGATATTGATGTTCTGCAATGTTCCCGGGGTGTCTCCCGTGATCTTGTTGATCCAGATGTACATAGAAATTCCGCCGGGATACTGGGGTGCTATTAAGGTTATCTTCCAGATTGGGAAAAAGAAAAGAAAAACGAGCAGCAGGGCCCCCGCTATCATAAATAATCTGGAACTGTTGTGCATCTTCATCATTTTTGAACAGGGAGCCCGGTTTCTTATCCAGTTGCCGGGACTCCCTTATTCCCCATTAATCAACCATAATTAATTTTGGCTGCCTACCCACCATTTCAGGGGGGTGTTGCTTCCCTTCGGCGATACCCTGACATATCCCTGCATCTCCTGGTGAAGCGCAGAGCAAAAGTCGGTGCAGTACATTGGGAAAACGCCTTCCCGGTCCGGCTCCCAGTACAAGGTCTCGGTCTGGCCGGGCATGATCAGCAATTCAGCGTTCCGGGCCCCCTGAACGGCAAACCCGTGCGGCACATCCCAGTCCTGTTCAAGGTTGGTAACGTGAAAATAAACCTTGTCACCCACCTGGATCCCTTCCACGTTATCCGGTGCAAAATGGCTGCGGATGGCCGTTATGTATATCCTGACCACATTTCCTTCCCTGACGACCCTGGTTTCAGCCTCACTCCTGGTAGCATGAGGATGAGTGTTCTCGCCGATCTTATAGATCTGTTTGGACCGCTCCCTGACGAGTTCGGCCGGAATGGCCTGGCCATAATGCGGTTCGCCGACAGTCGGGAAATCCAGTAAAAGTTGCATCTTCTCCCCTGAAATATCGTACAATTGCGCCGATTGATTAAGTTCCGGCCCTGTTGGCAGATAACGGTCCTTTGTGATCTTGTTCATGGCCAGCATATACTTTCCGAATGGCTGCCTGGAATCCCCGCCAGGGATCATCAGGTGACCGACTGAGTAGTAGCACGGAACCCTGTCCAACACTTCCCATGAGCCCACTTTCCATTTCACCACTTCGGAGGAAATAAAGAATGTGGTATAAGCATTTCCTTTACCATCAAATTCGGTATGCAGGGGTCCGAGACCGCCGCTGGAAACCATTCCGGCCAGGACTTCCTCATATTTCAGCACGGGGATGCCCTCAATTGTCGTCTCAAAAGCTTTAGCTTCAACAGCCTGCAGCATCTTGGTGAAGGAATGGACTGCCATGTCGGCCGAGAGTTTTCCCGCCCCGACAATATATTCACCGGTCGGATCCACGTCCACACCATGCGGAGATTTCGGGGTGGGTAAAAAGTACACCATATCCGGACATTCCGACGGGATAAGGACCTTCACCGTTTTGACTTCCGAAGATGTAGCCATATGGCTGTTTTCATCATAGACATTATGGAAATAGCTGACAGGCATTTCTTTGGATTTGCCCGCTTTGACATATTCCTCGGCCTTTTTCCAGTTCACGGCGGCGATAAAGTCCTTGTCGAACTGGGAGGCATTCGCTTCCATCAGTGTATTCGATTGTTCCACATTATAGCTGGTGAAGAAGGTCCAACCATGTGAAGCCCCTTTTCCGGAATGGGCAAGATCATAATTGAAAGCCGGAAGCAGGATTTGGAAGGCAATTTCCATATGGCCCGTTTCAGGATTGACCGAGATGAAGGACAAAACGCCTTTGAAGTTTTCCTTATAAGATTCAATGGGCACGTCTTTCTGCGGGAAAGGAACACTGAAGCGGGTTCCGGCGACAACGTACTCAGTGTTCTCCGTTGTGAACGGTGAGCTGTGGTTCCCGCCGGAATTGGGGATCTCTATTATTTCAGCCGTTTCGAATGTCGAAAGATCGATGCGGGCTATCCTGGGGGTATTATTGCCATTGATAAACAACCACTTTCCGTCAGGAACGCCATTGGTTTGCGACAATTCCGGGTGATGGGCGTCGTCCCAGGGCAGGAAACCGAAGGAGGAATTGAGCAGCGGTTTGGTTTCTTCATTGAATCCGTAACCTTTTTCAGCATCCACGGAGAATACCGGGATGACTTTCAGCAGCCTGCCGGAGGGCAGGCCGTAGACGCTCACCTGGCCGGAGAATCCACCAGAAAGGAAGGCATAAAACTCATCGAACTGGCCCGGAGCGACATAGACCCTGGAAGCAGCATCACCCGTGCTTCCCATGCCGGCAGTTCCGGTTTGCTTCGGCTGACAGCCCCACACGGTCATTCCGCCGAAAAGCGCCAAAATAGAAATCAATTTCAGTTTGTTCATACAAATTCGGTATTAGTTATTGAGTTATTAATGGTTATTGACATTCTAAGCACCCATGATTAAATAATCGTTTAAACCAGAAACCAGAAACAAGAAACCAGAAACAAGAAACCAGAAACAAGAAACCAGAAACAAGAAACTAGAAACTAGAAACTAGAAACTAGAAACAAGAAACTAGAAACAATCATCACTTCAGCGTCCTGAAATACTCCAGGATCTTCCGTGCCTGTTCCTCTGTCAGGTGCTGGTTGGCCATAGGGGCAAGGTTGGATTCGATCAGGAGTTGCTTTGCGATAGGGTCCTGTTGCACCATTTTCTCCGGGTTGAGGATCATGTTCATGATCCATTCCGGGGAACGGCGGTCAAGAATGCCTTTAGGTGCCGGGCCGATGAATTTTTCCTCGGGCTTATGGCAGGCCGAGCACATTTTTTTAAAGATCTCCTCCCCTTCGGCAACCATTGCAGGGTCGATTTCCCCCAGTACCACCTCAGTTACCGGCCCAATGCCCTTGTTCGACATCGGGTCACCCGGATCGGCTTTGACGGCCGGGGTAGAGACGACCGGCCCGCTAGCAGGGCTGTTTTTCTGCTCGGCTGTACCTCCGCAACTCACCATTATTGTAACAATTGCTAACACTAGCACGAGTTTCATCATTATCTTCATTATTTTAATTGATTGATTATTAATTATTTGTGTAAAGATAACACACATACATGTAAATGCTTGTAACATTTGTTACAAAATGGAAATAATAGTAATAAAAGGATGGTAAAAAAGAATTATAACTCAAGATTCACAAAATAGCATCCCGCCAGATGCGAAGTGTATGTTGTACATCCCGAATTGTCAATCACCTGCTTAGTACCTCGGTTCTTCTCCCCAGAAATTCTGGTAATCCCGGGCATCTGCACCATAAGATTCCACTTTCAGATCGGCACTGATCTTATAGGTGCATTTCTCGCCCATAATTTCGGAGAAATAGATATCGTATTCCTCGCCAATGGTATCGATCATTTTGATCCGTGCGAGATTTTTATGGATGGTCTGGTCGGTCAGATTGGCATGGCAGAGAGGGCACAGGATATCCACATGCTCCCCTTCCTCCATTTTGAATGTGTGATGATAAAGAATATCATATTCCCCGAGTTGAGGATTGAACAAGATAAGCCCTCTCTTTCCCGATTGTTTGCGCGCTGACAGGACCACCTTGTTATGCGGTTTTAGATGACCGCGGCAATATGGACAAAGGAAATCACTTGCTTCCATGATTGTTTGAGTATACTACAAAGATAATGGTTTTTCTTTTAAAGTGAACGGGAAGGGGTGAACGGTGGGTGGGTGTGGCAAACTGCCGTTATCCTTTCTGGTTGTCGTAGCTTAAAACATCCTCGTTGAAATAATCCAGCTTCACGCCTGCCAGGCGGAACATTTCCTCCGATTCACCGCCGGCATGGTATCGGTTCTGGCACACCACCCTTTCGATCCCGCAATTGATGATCAGCATGGCGCATGTCCGGCAGGGAGTCATCCTGCAGTATAAAGTTCCGCCGTCGAGTGCTATGCCCCGGCGGGCAGCCTGGCAAATGGCATTTTGCTCGGCATGCACCGTCCGCATACAGTGCTGGGTGACGCTTCCATCATCGTGGATGACCTTCTTCATCAGGTGGCCGACGTCATCACAATGTGGCAGGCCTTTCGGAGAGCCGACATAACCCGTTACCAGCACCTGCTTGTCACGGACGATCACGCAGCCGCTTCGACCCCTGTCGCAGGTAGCCCGCTTGGCCGCCGTATTTGCAAGTTCCATAAAGTATTCGTCCCAGCTCGGCCGTGTGAATTTTTCGTTCATCCCTTATAAATTGTTAAATTGTCAAATAGTTGTGCATATTACGATCCTGCAGCCTCACAGTCCCAACTCTTTCAGTACCTCCTCAACCTGGCGGTTCAATTGTTCAATTGTTCCATTGTTGAGCAAATGAAAATCGGCCATTTCCATGCATTTGCCAACATTTTGCGAATTGGGGTCCAGGGATTCCATCTCGCGGCGCTCATTCTCCAGGAAAGTTTCATATGATACGCTGTCCGTTTCCGATTTACGCATTGAGATTCGCTGGTACCGTACTTCGGGATCCGCATCCACAGCGAAAAGAAAGAATTTCCCGAGCCTGCGCAGGGAATAGACCTCACCGGGAGTCCGGATGCTTTCGATCACGCTGTTCCTCCCGGCCCTCAGCGCCTGCTGGTAAAGCTGGTCCGTAATATAGGAGGGAGTGTGTTGCCTCCGCAACTCATTGGCCACTATGACCATATTATCCCTGTTAACCTCCAGGCCACGGAGCAGGATCTCGTTGGAAACAAATGCCCGGACCGAATAATGTAGAAAACCTTTCCGGGTGACCAGGAAATCCACGATGGTTCCTTTTCCTGAGCCGAGCGTGCCGGTGATGCCGATGATAAGCATGAAGGATGATTGGTGAAGCAAAGCTAGGGAAAATAGTCATTACCTCACTTCGTTCGTAACATTAGATGGACATTAGCACGTTTTTTCAATTCAATGGCGGCTTTTCGACAGAAGTTTTATTTCTCTTTCGCCAGGCAAGTGCAAAAAAACCCGGAGGAGCCATAAAAATAGTGGGAAGAGTGGAGGCAAATGGTTTTGGTGTCCCTTTCATGTTGTGCAGGAGGAAGACCAGCAGGATGGTCAGAGCTGAAATTATTATGGAGGAAACCAGAACAGCCGGAAATTTTGGTTTTATCTTCATCTCTAAAGAATAGAGGAGTTTTATAAGAATTCCGCCGAAGAAAAAGGTATACGCAGCCTGTTTCAAAGCTGCAGTAAAAGCTGGTAGCATCCCGTGATCGGAATTGATAATCCCCACCACCAGGCCCATGATCACAGCCCCGGCAATCGCTGACGGATAATCGATAAACTTCCCAAGAAATTGGATTAGCCGCATGAAATATATTCAAAAATTCAAATATCAGTTTCCAAAAATACAATAAATGTCATCCTGTTATCGCGAGCGGAACGAACTGATGCCTAAATATCCCGTATCACTTCCCTCCCGCACTTCCTGCACTTTCCCAGTGCATCCAGACCTTTTTTATACGTCGAATACCCGGATCTTTCTATGACGACACTTCCACAAGAGGGGCAGAAGGTCGTAGCGCCCTTGTCGGCCATGACATTGCCAATGTAGACATAATGCAGGTATTGGGTGGCAATCTCGTAAAATTCCAGCAGTTTGGTGAGTGGTGTAGCTTTATGGTCGAGTTCGAAATTCGGGAAATATCTTGAAAGATGCAGAGGCGTGTCCGGCCCCACCTCACCTCCGATCCATTTGACCATCTCCTCAAACTGCTCTTTCTGGTCATTCAGGCCGGTCACCACCAGATGGGTAAGTTCAAGGTGTTTTTGGTGTTTGCGGATCATCAGAATTGTATCCTTCACAGGCTGTAACCTGGCCCCGGTCACCCGTTTGTAAAAATCATCGCTAAATCCTTTTAGGTCGACATTGAAAGCATCAAGGCAGCCCAGCAGTTCCGCCAGAGGAGCGGCATTGATGTACCCGTTGGTCACCGCGACGTTCTTCAGCCCATGATCTTTGGCAATCCTGGCTGCGTCGCGCATAAACTCGAACCATACGGTCGGTTCGTTATAGGTATAAGCGATTCCGATGTTGTCGGTTCGGTTTTTAGCCAAATGGACGAGATCTTCCATAACAACAGGCTTCAGATACCGGTAATCCTCCGCGCAGGTCTGGGATATCTCCCAGTTCTGGCAGTATTTGCACCGCAGGTTGCATCCTACCGATCCGATGGAAAATATCACGCTACCGGGAAAATAATGGTACAGCGGCTTTTTTTCGATCGGATCGAAATGCAGGGCGCATGACTTACCGTAAACATCACTCACCAATGTCCCGTTTTCATTCCGCCTCACCCGGCAAATGCCTTTTTTGCCATTTGCTATGACACATAAGTGCGGACATAAGGTGCATTTCACCTTTTGATCATCCATGGGCATATAGTAGGAAGCAGTCACAGGAGAAGGAGTTGGATTTGGGATATAGGTTTTATTATTAAGGATCCGGACAAAGTAAAAATAGTTAAAATAATCATTTGGGCCCGGGTTTTCACTGGCTTTCTTCTTTGATGTCCCGCAGCCATTTGTCCATTTCAACGGGTTGATAACCGGACATCTTCTCTAATAAACCGTGAATATTTTCATCGACAATCAGGTTCTGCCGGTGCTCGTGCCGAAGAAAACCTTCTTCCGTTATGTGGTCAAAAAAAGCCAGCATGTTATCGAAATAGCCGTTAATATTGAGTATTCCGATGGGTTTGTCGGTCAGCCTGAGCTGGTTGTATGTGATGACCTCTGCCAGCTCATCCAGTGTTCCAAAGCCTCCCGGCATGGCGATAAAGGCGTCGGACATCTGCACCATCATAGATTTTCGCTCACTCATGCTTTCCACGATGATCATCCGGCTGAGTCCTTTATGCGCCACTTCTTTTTCCACCAGCAACCCCGGCATGATGCCGATCACCTCTCCTCCCCCATCCAGTACTGTTTCCGCCAGCACTTTCATCAAGCCAACGTTAGCCCCGCCGTATATGAGCTTAATCCCGCGGTTCAGCAGTTCCCTGCCCAGTTCCTCCGCTCCGGCCTTATACCCTGGCCTCGAACCCATGCTCGAACCACAGAAAACACATATGGAATTCATCTTTCGAATTTTCTGCCAAATTAATAAAGATATTTCAATGCTAATCACCCGGCAAAGGAAGGGAAGATGCAAGCCAGAAACCAACCCATCAACATTATCCAATTTTTACCCATTCTAACTACTTAAACATCTAAATAATTAATCTAAAAAACCTTAATTTTGGCCCTTCACTTCATCTACATGAATACGCTTTACCCGTTGAAATTCAAGCCGGTATTTGACGACCGGGTGTGGGGCGGAGACAGGATCCGGACCATTATGGGCCTGGATTTTGCGCCTCATGACCGTTGTGCCGAGGCCTGGATCCTTTCGGGTTACGAAGGGCGCCAGACAGTTGTGAGCAACGGATTTCTCGCCGGAAATGAGATCAACGACCTGGTGGAAATTTATATGGATGATCTGGTCGGAGGTAAAGTCTTCGAAGAGACCGGAAACACCTTCCCGCTGCTGATCAAATTCATCGATGCCCGCGAATGGCTCTCCATACAAGTTCATCCTGACGATGAGCTGGCCTGGAAAAGGGATCTCCCGAATGGAAAAACAGAGATGTGGTACGTGCTCCAGGCAGATGAAAACTCTCAGCTGATCAGCGGTTTCTCTAAAAAAGTAACGCAACAACAGTATTTGCAGCATCTCCGGAATAAGACCCTGCCGGAAATCCTCAATTTCGAGAAAGTCAGGACCGGGGATGTATTCTTCATGCCGGCAGGACGGGTACATGCGCTCGGTCCAGGCATCCTGCTGACAGAGATACAGCAGACTTCCGATGCCACTTACCGAATCTACGACTGGGACCGGCTGGATAAAAATGGCCAGGGAAGGGAACTGCATACCGATCAGGCACTGGCGGCCATTGACTTTAATCTTTATCCGGATTATAAAACCCGGTACAATGCCCGGTTGAATGAATCCGCTGAACTGGTCTCCTGTCCCTATTTTACCACCAACCTGCTGGAATTGGCACAACCTTTGCAAAAGGACTACGAAGAACTGGACAGTTTCGTGGTCTACATATGCCTGGAAGGAGGAATGATGCTGAAGTACAACGGAGGAGAGAAACTGCCGGTGATAATGGGGGAAGTAATACTGTTCCCGGCCAGTATGGACCGGGTTGAGATCTATCCGGAAGGGAAAGTGAAACTTTTAGAAGTATATATCATATAGCCATTTACAATATCGAATTAATGTCACACCAGGGTCTACAGAGTTTTGACACAGAGTCCGCGGAGATCTTCTCTGTGAATCTCCGTGCTGATCTCCATGGAACTGCCAGAAATAACAAAAAACATAAAATGAAAAAAATCATCCTTCTCTTCACAGCCATTGCATTAGGCTCTGTGCTTTACGCCCAGGAGGGCATCTTCGGCCGGACAATTCCTTCTGTTGACATCAAGACACTCACCGGTGAAAAATTCAATACCTCCGATATCAACAACGAGGGCAAACCGATGGTGATCTCCTTCTTTGCGCTCTGGTGCAAGCCCTGCCTGCGTGAATTGACCGCCATTGCCGACGTATACCAGGACTGGCAGGATGAAACCGGGGTAAAGGTGGTTGCGGTTTCCATCGACGATGCCCGATCCATGCCAAATGTTGCGCCAACAGTGAACGGCAACGGCTGGGAATATGAATTTTACTGTGATCCCAACGGCGACTTCAAACGCGCCATGGGCGTCAACATGATTCCGCACGTATTCGTGGTGGACGGAGAAAAAAATGTGGTCTACCAGCACACTTCTTACGCCGAAGGCGGGGAGAATGAGCTATTTGAGGTGATCAAGAAGGTTGCCGCGGGAGAGAGTGTGAAATAGTCGGCAGTTGGTCAGTTGGCAAATTCTTTAATCTATGACACTGAAAATCACTACACTTAGCTTTCTGATGGCGTTGGCTATCATCTTTTCAGCCCATTCCCAGGACATCCCTGGTAATCCTACGGTGCACGGGAATTTCCAGATCGATGCCCAGACCTATCACCCGGACGAAGCCCTCGGGATAACCGACTCCCTATTGCAGGGGAATAATATGCGGATGAATGGTTACGGGGATATTAAATTCTCCATGTGGCGGTTCAATGCAGGATTGCGCTATGAGGCGTATCTGCCTCCCCTGTCCGGCTTCGACCAACAGTACCAGGGACAGGGAATCCCTTACTGGTTCGTGGAATACGCCGATGAAAAAGTGCAGGTGACCGGCGGGCATTTTTATGAGCAGTTCGGAATGGGGATGATCCTCCGCAGTTACCAGCAGTGGGACCTTGGGTACGATAACTCATTGAACGGTCTTAGGGTTAAATACAGCCCAATGAATGGACTGTATTTCAAAGGCCTGATCGGTACCCAGCGCTATTACTGGCAACCGTTTGAAAACAACAACCGGGGCATTGTCAGGGGATTTGACGGGGAATTGGTCTTCAATGACCTGTTCAAGCCTCTGAATAACAGCAAAACACGTTTCATCCTGGGAGGTAGCTTTGTCAGCAAATACGAGAAAATGCCGTCGAAGACCCTGGTCAGCGATACCACGATTTACGAGTACCAGTTGCCCGAAAACGTGGCTTCTGCAGCGGGCAGGCTCACGGTTTCCAGGGGCGGTTTCAATTTCTATACGGAATATGTTCATAAATTCAATAACCCATCCGATTTCAATAATTATATTTATAAAAACGGACAGGCGTTTCTGGCTTCCCTTTCTTACTCGCAAAAAGGCCTTGGCACTTACCTTGCGGTCAAGCGCATCGATAATATGAGTTATAAGTCAAAAATGACCGAGCTGGGCAATGTGCTCGATATCAATTTTATCCCGCCACTGACAAAGCAATTCGTTTATTCCCTGGAAAATGTCTACCCGTATGCCACCCAGCTGAACGGGGAAACCGCCCTGCAGGGACAGATCGTTTATACGATCAATAAAGGCACGGCAATGGGCGGAAAATATGGCACGAAACTGGAACTCAATTACAGCCGGGTGCATGGCCTCGACAAGGAGCCGGTGGAAGAAGGCATACCGGTCGACAGCACCGGCACCCCTGGTTACAAAGCCCCTTGGTTCAGCCTGGGCGACCTTTACTTCCAGAGCATTGCCGCAACCATGGAAAAGAAGATCGGGAAGTCTATGAAATTGACTCTGGAATATGTTTACCTGGATTACAATATAGCCGTGATCGAAGGGCACCCGGAAGAGCCCATGGTGCATGCCCACGAATTCAATGTCGATTACACCTATAAATTTACCCCCACCAAATCGCTGAGACTTGAATATGAGCAGCTTATCACGAAACAGGACAAAGGCGACTGGGTAATGCTGCTGGCGGAATTCAATATCGCCCCGAGGTGGTTCTTCAGCGTGATGGACCAGTACAATTACGGGAATCCTGAAAAGGACATGCGTTTGCATTACTACACCGCCGCCATCGCCTTTGTGGAAGGGCCGCACCGGATCTCGCTTGCCTATGGCCGTCAACGGGAAGGACTGTTGTGTGTGGGGGGAGTCTGCCGCCAGGTGCCGGCATCGAACGGATTAACGTTGAACATCAGCACAAGCTTCTAAGGAGGAATAGTCATGTATCATTTCGCAAAATCATTTCTCATCGTTGCCATTCTGGCGATTGCCGTGACTGCCTGCGACATAGTGGACGAACCCTACCTTCAGCCGGTTGGAACCGTCAAGCCACCGCCCGATACCGGTGAGACAGTAAGGAAAATCTTACTGGAGGACTTCACCGGTCACAAATGCCCGAATTGTCCGGAAGCGGCCAGCCTGGTCAGCAACCAGTTGAAACCATTGTTCGGCGCTCAGCTCATCGTGATCTCCGTGCATGCCGGCAACTTCGCCGAACCTTCCGCAACGGGTAATTTCACCGCCGATTACCGGACTTCAGTCGGCAATGACCTCAACAGCTTTTTCACCATTCCCGGATATCCGACTGGCATGGTCAACCGGACCCCGTACAAAGGCTCCACGGTCTTGTTTACCGGATCATGGCAGGGAGCGATCCAGGAACAGGCCGAATTGCCGGTGCAGGCCAGCATCGTCTTATCCAACGAATACAATGCCTCCGCAAGGGAACTGACCTGCACCGCGAAATCCACCTTCTTTGAGGATCTTTCCGGTACTTATAACATCTGTGTTTACCTGACAGAAAGCGGGATCGTTTCACCGCAACAAAACGAAAGCCAGGTCGACCTGGATTACGTCCATAACCACATGCTGCGGGCTTCTTTGAACGGCACCTGGGGAGAACCGGTTGGGGAGACCGGACTGGCCGTGGCTGACAATGAACTGACAGACGTATTCTCAATTACGCTTGACAACGCCTGGGACGTGGAAAACTGCCATGTGGTGGCATTCATCTATAACACGGAATCACTGGAGTTAGTGCAGGCCGAAGAGGCAGAGGCGATAGAATAATCCACGAACCCCTGGTAGGGACGTTGCATGCAACGTCCCTACC
>CAZUDV010000007.1:75709-142642 GCA_964619555.1 uncultured Bacteroidales bacterium
AGGGGTATCAATTGCAACGTCCCTACCAGGGGTATCAATTGCAACGTCCCTACCAGGGGTATCAATTGCAACGTCCCTACCAAGGGGTATCAATTGCAACGTCCCTACCAGGGGTATCAATTGCAACATCCCTACCAGGGGTATCAATTGCAACGTCCCTACCAGGGTTTTTTATTTCCGTGATTCAATCAATATTTCCAGCAGTTTGATCGCAGCGTCGGAGATCACCGTGCCCGGGCCGAAGATGGCAACGGCGCCGGCTTTGTGCAGAAAATCGTAATCTTGCGGCGGGATCACGCCACCGACGATCACCATGATATCTTCCCGGTTATATTTCTTCAACTCCTCGATGAGCTGCGGAACCAGTGTCTTGTGACCCGCTGCCAGGCTGGAAACACCGATGATGTGCACGTCATTTTCCACCGCCTGGCGGGCTGTTTCGGCCGGGGTCTGGAACAACGGGCCGATATCCACATCAAAACCGATATCGGCATAGCCGGTGGCCACAACTTTAGCGCCGCGGTCATGCCCGTCCTGCCCCATCTTGGCAATCATGATTCGCGGACGGCGTCCTTCGAGACCGGCAAACTCATCCGCCAGCTCACAGGCCCGCCGGAAACTCTCGTCACTCCTGGACTCCGCTGAATACACCCCGGAGATGGACCGAATCACGGCTTTGTACCTGCCAAATACCTTTTCGCAGGCATTGGAGATCTCACCCAGCGTTGCCCTGGCCTTTGCGGCCTCAACGGAAAGCTCCAGCAAATTTCCTTCTCCCGTGGCACAAGCCTGGGTGATGGCTTCCAGGATGCGGTCCACATCGGCCTGGTTACGATTGGCCTTCAACTCGTTCAGGCGGCGGATCTGGGCTTCCCTGACTGCCGTATTGTCAACCTCCAGTGTTTCGATCGGCGCTTCCTTGTCAAGCTTGTATTTATTGACCCCCACAATCGTATCCTTATGGCTGTCGATCCTGGCTTGTTTGCGCGCAGCGGCTTCTTCAATACGCATTTTAGGGAGCCCGGTCTCGATGGCCTTGGCCATGCCTCCCAGGGCCTCGATCTCCTGGATGTGCTCCCAGGCGCGTTTTGCGATGTGATCGGTAAGGTACTCCAAATAATAGGATCCGGCCCATGGATCCACCGAACGGCAGACCTGGGTCTCTTCCTGGATGTAGATCTGGGTGTTCCGGGCAATTCTTGCGGAGAAATCAGTCGGCAATGCGATAGCTTCGTCCAGGGCATTGGTGTGCAGCGACTGCGTGCCGCCAAGCACCGCGCCCAGGGCTTCCACGCAGGTGCGGGCCACATTGTTGAACGGGTCCTGCTCGGTGAGGCTCCAGCCGGAGGTCTGACAGTGCGTGCGAAGGGCCATGGATTTCGGATTCTTCGGGTTGAACTGCTTCACGATTTTGGCCCACAGCATTCGTGCGGCGCGCATTTTGGCTATTTCCATAAAGTGGTTCATGCCCACCGCCCAGAAAAAGGAGATACGCGGGGCGAAATCGTCGATATCAAGACCTGACTGCGTTCCCGTACGGAGATATTCCAACCCGTCGGCCAGGGTGTAGGCCAGCTCGATGTCGCTGGTGGCACCGGCTTCCTGCATATGGTACCCGCTGATGCTGATGGAGTTGAACTTCGGCATATGGCGGGAGGTGTACTGAAAGATGTCGGCGATGATGCGCATGGAAGGCAGCGGCGGGTAAATATAAGTGTTCCGGACCATGAACTCCTTCAATATATCATTCTGGATGGTCCCGGAGAGTTGCTCGAGCTTCGCACCCTGCTCCAGGCCGGCTACAATGTAAAAAGCCATGATGGGCAGTACGGCACCGTTCATGGTCATCGAAACCGACATCTTTTCCAACGGGATCTGGTCGAACAAGATCTTCATGTCGAGGATGGAATCAATGGCGACACCGGCCTTTCCGACGTCTCCCACCACCCTTTCGTGATCAGAGTCGTACCCGCGGTGAGTGGCCAGATCGAATGCGACGGAAAGCCCCATCTGGCCCGATGCCAGATTACGGCGATAAAAAGCATTGGATTCCTCGGCAGTCGAAAAACCGGCGTATTGCCGGATCGTCCATGGTTTCTGAACGTACATGGTGGAGTATGGTCCGCGCAGGAATGGCGGTACGCCGGCAGCGTAACTCAAATGTTCCATCCCTGCAAGGTCATCAGCCGTGTACACCGGTTTCACGGGGATGCCTTCCGCGGTCATCCAGTCCGCTCCTAAACGGTTAGTGTGCTCCCACTCCGCCGCTGATATCTTATGCCCGACTGGGGATTTTATGTTGATCTTCTGAAAATTAGGTTTCATAGATTTATGTTATTTCTCAACCACAAAGGCGAATAAGTGATTTCACTAAGGCGCGAGAAGGATTTATCAAATGGCTTTCCCTTCGTTCTCCTTGGTGAAAACCTTTGTGCGACTTTGTGGTTAAATATCATTGTACTTTCTTTTTAGTTTATCCCCAGCAATTCCTGGTACTTCTTCAAATCTTCCAGTAAATTGGAGCGAACATGGATAAAATGCTCAATTCCCTTTGCCCTTAGCTCATCTACAATATCCTTCGGATAACCCGCCACGACCAGAACACCCTGGCCTTCAACTAACTCTTTGACTACCGGTGCAAGTGCCGGGTATTCGTCATCGGCACTGCAGATCACCAGTATCTCGGCTTTGCTTTCCAGAAAAGCCTTAACACCTTCTTCAGCCGACTTGAAACCCAGGTTGTCGATCACTTCAAAACCAGCACAGGCAAAGAAATTTCGGCTGAACTGCGACCTGGCGATGCGCATGGCCAGGTTACCATATGTAAGCATGAATGCCGCCGGTCGTTTATGGGACTGCGAGTAAAGGTCAGTCTTTTTTCGCAACTCTTCTATGGCCTGGGCGCCGCGGTAGGGTTTCAACACTTTCACAATGGCTTTACCTACCTCGTGATGCCTGCCATTCAGGTTATTCAAGGTTTGTTCCGCTTCCTTTCTCTCCGTAAAATTCGGATATTGGTTCACGCCCAGGATCGTCTCCTTCCGGCCTGCTATATCGGCATCGCGTTTAGTTGCCGTGGTTTCAATATGGTCCTGGATATAGGCTTGTGATACAGCCTCCAGGTAACCACCCCTGGCATCTACTTCCAGGAACAGTTTCCAGGCTTCATCAGCTATAAGACCGGTCAGGTTTTCAATGTAATAGGATCCTGCCGACGGATCTGCCACCTGGTCGAGATAGGATTCTTCCCTTAGCAATAATTGCTGGTTTCGGGATATCCGTTCCGAGAAATCGTCCGGTTTCCGGAATACTTCATCAAATGGCCCGACCGTCAGAGAATCGATACCGGCGATAATGGACGACATGGCTTCGGTGGTAGTTCTCAGCATATTGACGTACGGATCGTACATCGCTTTATTCCATCTGGAAGTCACTGTATGGATGGTCATTTTAGACACATCATCCCTGCTGGGGCCGTATGCTTTTACAATATGGGCCCAGAGCAGTCGGGCAGCACGGTATTTGGCAATTTCCAGGAAATAATTGGAACCGGTGGCGAACCTGAAACGGATCTTCGGAGCCACCTGGTTTATGGAAAGTCCGCTTTCTGTGAGCAAAGTGAGATATTCAGCGCCCGCTGCCAGACTGAAAGCCAGTTCCTCTACGATTGTCGCGCCGGAATTGTGAAAATGGTCGCCGTTCACACAGATCACCGTGAAATGAGGCAGATGTTCCGATTGCCGGATCAACTGGCTGCACAAGTCTATATCTTCCTCCCTGGAGAAATGATAATTACCATGAGTGACCAGATGGCCGAATGGATCGAACTCGATCGACCCGAAGATCTTCTGAAAATCACGGTTGTACCGGACCAGCATTTCGTAATGATTCTGCATCAGGGAAAGGGCATTCCTGCCGCACCTGAAGTTAATCTCCACCATCTCGGCGAAAATATTTTTCAACAGAAGATCCAGGTCTTCCTTGGAATATTCCTTGTCCTCCTCCAGGATAAATCCCAGTGAATCGACACCTTTCATCAGGATATCCAGGGCTTTTTCATTGGTGCGTTTCAGATCGCCGACTGTGATGTCCTGGCGGATGAACCAATGGTTCCCGGATTTTTTATTCCCCCTGACAAACGGGAAGCTATCGGGAAAATTTACCAGGTACTCCAGCGGCTGCAGGTCATCAGCAACGTAGTAAGGCTTTACCCTGAAACCTTCAGCCGGACGGTACACCAGCTTTTTCTCATAATCCGCCCCCTTGAGATCCTGAACCACCTTTTGCTCCCACTCCGCCGGGGTGACCGGAGGAAATTCAGCGAATAGACTCTTGCTTTGAATATCCATAAAAAATATCATTAAATATAGCCACAGATGCACAGGCTAGCCTCTGCTGCAGGCACTCAGTAACCTGTGAATCAGTGGCATTAAAATCTGCATTCTAAAAGAACGGCTGCAAAATTACAACAAAAGGAATAAGGGGAATCATTTGTTAATAAATTAACAATGATTGACAACTACTTTGACCTTTATCATCAAACAGAATCAAGGTATAGATTCCAGGAGGATAAGGCGTAAGATCAATCTCTGTGCTTTGTAAAGATAATGAATTGACAGATAACATTTTGTGGAGAACAATACTCCCTTTGGCATCTGCCATGATCATCCCGGAAAACTGACTCCCGCCGGTCCATCGAACTGTTGCGGTGGTTGAAGACGGATTAGGACAAATAGTCATCTCGTTAAACACATCCGGGACTTTTTCGGACATTCCCAAAGAACCATTGTGATACACTGCCATCCATCCGGGTCGTTGATTCAGGTTATCAGCATGGAATTTCATGGTAAATTCACCGGTAGGGGAAGAAAATGTACCCGGGATATCCTCTCCGGTCAGGACTGCCAGCATTGGTGCAGTGGTATCTGTTCCTGCGAATATCACCAGGGAATCGTATCCATCTTCCAGGTTGAATCCCATAAAAGTCAGGTACCTGTTATCGTTCCAGCGATGATCGATCGTCATGACATATTCTCCGCCCGGATAATAATTCCAGGCGGGGCCACCGGCATCATAAAGCGAATCGTACACCAGCGGTATATAACAGTCGGTAAATTTGTCCGATATAGCCTGCCAGAGGTCAGGGTAACCATTGTCATAACCCAGGGCCCAGATACCGATCCCCGCCAGTCCGTTGTAATTGACCTGGTCGTACCACTTCCTGGCATCCCTGTCCAAACCGATGAAACACTGGTTCCAGCTTCCATTCTGAAAGAATATGTAGGCAGATGAAAAGCTTTTGGGTTCCCAGATAAAGTTTTGGGAAGAATAATTCGTACCGCCGTTATTACGGATATTGGCATAAGTAAGAGCTACGCCGTTCGCCAGGATCTGCGAAGGGACCTGGCCGGTCTTCGTCTTCCATTGCCGCCCGTAATAAGGAATCCCCAGCACGAATTTATCCGGAGAAATACCATCAGCCAGGTAATCCGCAATAGTCCTGGCCAGGCTGTAATCGCTGGAAAGGGTCAGGGTGTACAAAGGGGTTACCGGTCCGGCATCGGCGCTCCCGTTCCAGTAATAATCATAGCCCATCACCATGAAAAAGTCGAGATGGTCCCTCAATGCCGGAATATCAAATGTCCCGTTCCAGTTGATCGCCGGGATGGCCATGCTCAGGTCTGCATCCGGGATTTCGGCTTCCATTTGCGCATGAAGGTCGGCCACAAAGGAAGTCATATGGTTTGCCTGGGACAAAGGAACTGCTTCAAAATCAAGATTTATCCCATGTGCGCTCCTTTGCTGGATCAGCAATATAAGGTTATCGATCAATGCCTGCCGGGCAGCCGGATTTGAGAAAAAGGTTGCATGGCCTGAAAACAGGGTGACACAAAGGTGAACCCGGACATCATTGGCAAGCGCTGAATCAATGGCGGGGTCGGTGTGCCAGTCGTGGATCGTGGAGGGCTCTCCATTGGAAGGATTGACCTCATAGGAAAAATAGCAGAGATCACTCAGCAGGTTCCACCGGAAATTCAGGTAAGCAGATCCTGACCAGTAGGGATAATACCCGAATACCCGGCGTTCCAGCCGGCAATCGTTGATCTCCCGGTTCTCATCCAGCCTGAAACCATTCAGGGAATCGAAAAACAGGATATCCTCACCCGAGTATTTCCTGTAGAATGCACCCTGTTCCTGGTGTATGGAAATGATCTGAACCTCCTGCGTATAGACCGGCACCAGGGAACTTAACCCGATTACCAGTAGAAATAAAACTAAGAATTTGATCACTAAACTTTAACTTCGAACTTCAACTATAAACTTTGACCTTAACTTTGAACTTTGAACTTTGAACTTTGAACTAATTTTTAAGTGTGAGTTCATCAACCAGGTGCTGTGCGCCGGCGTATTTGTCGATGATGAACAGGCAATAGCGGATGTCCAGCACAATGTTCCTGCACATATCCGGGTCGTACATCAGGTCACTCATGGTGCCTTCCCAGTTCCGGTCGAAGTTCAGTCCGATCAGCCGGCCTTCCGCGTCCAGCACCGGGCTGCCCGAATTACCTCCGGTGGTATGATTGGCAGCCGTAAAGCACACATACAAAGTGCTGTCAGCCCCGTATCTGCCATAATCTCCTGAAGCATATAGCTCTTTCAGTTTCTCCGGTACCCGGTAATCATAGATATCCGGATCATCTTTTTCCATTATTCCTTCAAGTGTCGTTTGGTAATAATAATACGTGGCGTCTTTCGGGAAATAATCTTTCACTACCCCGTATGATATCCGGAGGGTCGAGTTGGCGTCGGGGAACAACTCCCTGTCCTTTTCCATTTCCATGATGGCCTTCATATAAATCCTCTGGATGCTGTCCATCCGGGAATTCAACAATTGATAACGGCCCTGGTAACCGGATGAATACTTATTGTAAAAGCTGATCATCAGACGGTATGCGGGATCTTCGACGATTGCCTTGTTTTTACCGGTTTTATAATTTCCCAGCATTTCCAGGACCTTCACCTGTGAAACCAGCGAAGACTCATCGTAAAGCCAATCCGTATAAGCTTTTATATCTCCGTTGAACTTATCGGAAATAAAATGATAGATATCCGGCCATTCCGGGCTTTCGACGGAATTCCTGAAATGCTCCAGCATGGCGGCAAGCAGTCTTTTGTCGGTCGGCAGGTTATAATCTTTGAAAAAGCCGTCAGTGCCGTTTTTCAGCCTTTCCACCTCTTTTTGGGCATCCGCCTGCATCGTTTTATACATATTGGCCAGATTACGGAATCCTGCGGCATAGCGGATGATGTCCAGGCTCCAGATGGCTTCTGAAAAATAATCCACCCAGGTCTGGACCGGGGTGATCTCTTCCGCCATTAACCGGTAATCCCCCAGCAGGCCGTCGTAACCGTTATTCCGGGCCAATGTCCATGACTGGAACTCTTTCTCAAATTTCTCCTTTTTTTCAATGGCGTCAAACCGGGATAGGCCACGTGTCTCCCCTGACCATTTCTTCCATGCATTGGCCACTCCGGCATACTTGGATGCATACTGGATCCGCACCTTCGGATCGGAAGCCATATCTGCACCCATTATGTCAAGTTTTTGACGACGGATATCAATTTTGACGGGATTGGAAACATTGGCCATCAGATCGACCATGAACGAGGGCAGGTACTGCCTGGTGGAACCCGGAAATCCGTAAACCATGGTAAAATCCCCTTTGTCAACGCCTTTAATGGAAATTTCCAGGAATTTTTTCGGATGGTAGGGCCGGTTGGATGCTGAATATTCTGCCGGCATGTTGCTGGAATCGGCATAAATCCTGAAAATACTGAAATCACCGGTATGCCTGGGCCATACCCAGTTATCGGTATCCCCGCCGAAATTACCGATCGCTGAAGGGGGTGCCCCGACCAGCCGGATGTCCCTGAATACTTCGGTAATATAAAGAAAATACTGGTTTCCGTTGAACAAAGGCCTGACTTCACCCTGGTAATGGGTATTGGCTGTAGCCTCTGCGACGAGTGTTTTACTGATCTCTCCAACGGCTCGTTGTCGCTCGGATTCATTCATCCCCGGGTTCAGCTGCGACATCACCCTATCCGTCACGTCTTCCATCTTTACCAGTAAAGTCGCCGTCAATCCCTGGTTCGGCAGTTCTTCTTCCCGGCTCATCGCCCAGAATCCATCCGTCAGGTAGTCATGTTCAATGGAACTTTGCCGCTGGATGCTGCCATAGCCACAATGGTGATTGGTGAAGATCAAACCGTCGCCGGAAACAATTGCGGCGGTGCATCCCCGCCCGAAGAGGACTATGGCATCTTTCAAACTGGCCTGGTTGATACTGTAAAGGTCTTCAGCCGAAAGCTTCAGGCCTTTTTTTCGCATCTCATCCATTTTCTGCTGTCCGATCAAACTGGGAAGCCACATCCCTTCGTCAGCCCGTATGTCAGTGAGAATTAGTAACAGGTTAAGGATCAGGATAAAGTATTTCATAATGAAATAATGTTTAAGACTTAATTAAGTAATATAAATGCTTAATTTTTAATTAGTGTGTGAAAATTCATGTTCATCGGTTCAAAATGAAAGGCAAGCATTTATAATTTGATCTTACTTCATTGCGATTGTCTCGATCTCCACCAGCGCCCCCAGCGGCAGCCTGACTACTCCATATGCCGCACGGGCTGGAGGGTATTCAGGATAGAACTGTGCGTAAACCTCGTTCATGGCGGCAAAATTATCCATATCATTGAGCAGGCAGGTGGATTTGACCACATCTTTATAATCATACCCGGCAGCTTTCAGGATGGCCCCGATATTTTTCATGACCTGGAGGGTCTGTTCCTTGATCCCGCCATCCACGATCCTGCCGATTGCGGGATCGATCGGGATCTGACCCGATATGAAAAGCATTCCGTTAACTTCAACAGCCTGGCTGTAAGGCCCCACGGCCTTAGGCGCAGATTCGGTGTAAATGATCTTTTTCATGATTACAATTTTTAAAAATCTCTGAAATCTTTCTTTTTATTCAGTTTTAAGTCCTGCAATATACTCGCTTTTGCGTTAATGGTGAAATTCCAGCTCTGCCGGTAGCCGGTGGGTATCCAGTTAAACCGCATTTCCCAGCAATGAAGGTCGCGGTAAAAGCTCACGGAGGTGTACGACAGGTCATTCTGCTCGAAATCCCACCCGGTCATGAACCCGATCTTCCACTTAGGGCTGATACTCACGTTTCCGCTTACCCCCAGGGTCTGAACAATTTTCTGATCCACCTCATGAACGTACTGCGGATACCGGTGAATGGCATTGTAGTTGAAGGAATAGCTTATGGTCAGGTCCCAAGGGATCGACCAGTCGATGTATTGCTCAGGATTGTCCAGAATATCCTGAACCTCTTCGGGAGTTCCCGCATCGGTTGTGGGCGGCGGTGTCTGGGCAGTTTGCTTCTTTTTGAAATCCTGCGAATTCAGCCGATAATTTACGCTGACCGACCAGTTGGTGGATTTTAACCGCAACAGGCGGTGATTGACCGACCATTCGGTCTGGTTCAGGTTTCGGGATCCGGTAGAATCGAGGATATAGGGATCGAATTCGCTGCGGTAGCTGATGTCGAAGTTCTTCCATAACCTTGTCCTTCCCGAAAGGCTTAAAGGAGACCAGTTCATCGAATCCTTCACGAAATCATAAGAAAATGAAATGGTGAAATTATCGATAAGGGGAAATTTTTTCATTCCGGTAATGGTATCCTTCCTCGACCTGATCTTCATTTCGAGGTTATTGGAAAGGTTGAACGAAAGCCGCCCTGATCGTCCGGAAGGCGGCCCTCCGTAGATCGTGCCTTCATAAATGGAATATTTTATCTCTTTCCCGTCATCATCAATATAAGAATCATAATAACCCCAAAAGTCGGTGCTGTAATCCGGGCTGTAGGAGAATGAAAGGGATGGCGTCATGACATGCCGTATGGCATTGACCGGAAAGTTCCTGCCGAGCTGGATGATCCCGTAGATTTTGGTGCTGAGGGAGGAGGAAAAACTGAAATCGAAGGCATTGCTGAAACCATTGATCGTATCCTTGACCAGATAACCGACAATGGTGTCATTATTCTTGAAAATCGTATCGTTTGACCAGTACCTCCGGTAGGTCTGAAAATACATCCTGTCATTCAGGTTCAGGGAGTTGGTCCAGTTGAAGTATTTCAACAACTTGATCGGGCTGGAAACGGGCATAGAATGCTTAATGCCATTCTTCATGTTTTCCAGTGTGGAATGGGAGAAGAACACCGAATCGGGCATCGACACGGAATTCCTGGCATTCATGCTGTAATTGGTGCTGATGTTGTGGTACCATTTCATTTTTCCTACCCGGTTCTTCGAGGAAAAAGGATTGAACCGATTGACGGTAAAGCTGATTTCCGGCAAGGTCACATTGACGATTCGGGAGATGGTATTCTGATCGTGAGAGGCATTTACGGTCAGGAAGTACTTGCCTCCGAAATTGGTCTGATAGGCAATACTGGAACGAAATGTATTGGACAGGTAATCCTGTGTGGAAGTCGGATTATACTTATTATAACTTGACGAAACGATATTCACATCGGCGCTGAAAGTACTTCTGGGCCTGGCTTTCGGGTCCTGCCTGTGGCTCCATCGGATGGCGAAATCCTTGCTGCGGCTGTAGTTGGGTGTCTCTTTCACTCCTTCAATGTTGATGGCATAAGTGAAATTGGCCGAACCGGAATACTTGTAGCGTTTTTTGTACCTGAAACTGGGCTTTATGGCCCAGCTGCCCTTGGTATATATATCACCTACCACCTGGAAGTCCAGATAATCGTTGATATACAGATAATAACCTCCATTCTCAAAATAAAATCCCCGGTTATTGGATTCGCCATATGTCGGGAGGATAATTCCTGAACGCTGGTTCTGCTTGGTGGGGAAGAAGCCAAAAGGGAGCATGAGAGGTGTGGGTACCCCTTCGATGGTCAGGTACGCCGGTCCTGTGACAATCCTCTTTTTGGGAACGATCATGGATTTGTTGTAACGGAACTCGAAATGCGGATGATCCGCATTGTTGCAGGTGGTGTAGGATCCTTTTGAGATGTTCACCTTGTCATCCGCCATTTTTTTCACAGATTCCCCGTGAAGGTATCCGCTACCGTCCTCTGTCACCACCCGGTTGATGAATCCTTTTTTAGACTTATAATTATATCTGAGGACATGCGAAGTAAAGGTCTGGTCGCCCTGGGTGAAGACCGGGAGGCCGGTTTCCTTTCCAGTAGAATCCGGCAATCCGGTCGCATAGATCTCAGTCCTGTCAAAGTCGATTTCGATATAGGCCGCTTTCAGGTTGATGTCCTGGTAATTGATCTCCGCATCTCGGATCAGGTAGGCTTTCTTGTTCCTGAAATCGAACCGGACAGAATCAGCCGATTTATATTTTACCTGGGCTTCAAGAGCATTGGGCGATTTGGTGGATTTGATGCCGATCAGTGTATCCAGCCTTGTGGTATCGATTTCCGGCCTGATCGCAGTATCCGGAACGATCCCAGACTGAAACACATGCGATGGATCAGGCATATCCCAAGCAGATGCTGACAAATCCCGGCCGGAACCGATCCAGAGGAATATCATCAGGCAAAAGCCTCTTAACAAATAGTCTGTTAATAATTTAAGCTGCAAGGTGAAAGCCTTAACAGTTTATCCTTCTAAATTTGTATTATAACGGTTAATTCCACAATTATTGCAGAAATATGACCGTTTTTCAAACCAAAGATATCTAAAGTAATATTACGGGTGAAAAGGGTTTATCTAATTTTTGATTGTGCGTTCATACTTTTGATCTCAAGCCTTCAAATGGCCGGCCAGTACCGGATCGACCGGGTAGTGCTGGATGCCGGGCACGGAGGAAAGGACCCGGGGGCAATCGGTGCGCATGCCAGGGAGAAAGACATTGCTCTTGCCCTGGCGCTTAAAACCGGCGAATACATTGAAAAATACATCCCGGGCGTAGAGGTCATCTACACCCGCAAAACGGATGAATTCATCGAACTGCACCGCAGGGCAAAAATTGCCAATGATGCCCGTGCCGACCTGTTTATCTCCATTCATTGCAATGCCTCGAAATCGTCCGTGGCTTATGGTACGGAAACGTATGTAATGGGGCTTCACAAGAGCGAGGCCAACCTCGAAGTGGCCAAGCTGGAGAATGCCGCCATCCTGAACGAGGAAAATTTCAGCGATATGTATGAGGGGTTTGATCCGGGCAAAGATGAGGATTACATCACGCTGACCATGTTCCAGAATGCTTTTCTGGAGCAGAGCACATTACTGGCCGATGAGATCCAGCGGCAATTCAGGGACAGGGTGAAACGAAAAGACCGGGGCGTGTTCCAGGCGGGGTTCCTGGTGCTATATAAAACCACTATGCCGGGCGTACTGGTGGAAACAGGCTTTATTTCCAATCCGGAAGATGAAAAATTCCTGATGTCAGATGACGGTCAGGCCTATATCGCCTCAGCTATATTCCGGGCATTCAAGTTCTATAAGGAGGAAATGGAAAGGAGCGATAACAAGGCAGAAGTGGTACACGACTACATTAAAGAACCTGATCCTGAACCGGTTAAGGCCACGGAGGTTTTTTTCAGGGTGCAGTTCACTTCTTCCAGAACCAAAAAGACATTCGACCATAAGAAAGAAAAGGATATTCCGGACATCCGCGAATACCAGGCAGATGGATGGTACAAATATTCAAGCGGAAACTTCAGAACTTATGCAGAAGCTTTGAAACACCAGGAATTCCTGCGCGAATCCAAAAAGTACAAGGATGCATTTATCATTTGTTTCCGGGACGAACAGCGCATTTCTTTGAATGAAGCCCTTGAACTGATTAAAAAATAGTTATATTTGTTACAACAAAGGCTTACAGCTTGAAAATTTCGAAAGAGTTCAAGATAGGGATACTCTTTATCCTTGCAACTATTATCCTGATCTGGGGGTTCAATTTTTTGAAAAACACCGAATTGTTTTCCAAAGAAAAGGTCCTTTATGCGGTATACCAGAATGTCGATGGACTGGAGCCTTCCGGCCCCATCTTCATCAACGGCGTGAAAGTCGGCCAGGTCAGCAGGGTCTATTTCGATCCCAGGTTGAACGGAGACATCATCGTCCAGCTGAAATTCACGGAACCATTTCCCATTCCCGATAATTCGATCGCTCGCATTTTCAGCGTCGACCTGATGGGATCCAAGGCCATTAACATCATGCTCGGGAATTCCGTTAACCTGGCGGAAGACAGCGATACGCTTTTGACAGCAGTGGAGACATCGCTAAAAGATGCGGTAAACCAGCAAATCCTGCCGCTCAAGTTAAAGGCCGAAGAACTGCTATCTTCCATCGATACCATGGTTGTTGCCATCCAGGGAGTATTCAATAAAGACATCCGGGACGACCTGTCGGCCAGCATCAAAAGCATCCGGCACACCATGAGCAACCTGGAAAACACCACACAGAACCTGGATACACTTGTATACACCCAATCCGGCCGGTTGTCGAGCATCATTTACAATATCGACATGATCACGCAGAATCTGAAGAACAACAGCGAGGAGATCAACCGGGTGCTGGACAACCTGGCCACGATCAGCGACACCCTGGCCCGTGCCAATATCGCCGGCATCGCCAGGAATCTCGACAATACCGTGACCACACTTTCCACCGTATTGAATAAAATGGACAGAGGGGAAGGTACGCTGGGCATGCTGATCAATGACGATAAGCTTTACCATGATCTGGAAAAATCAGCGCTGGAGCTGAACCGACTGATAGAAGATATCCGGCTGAATCCCAAGCGGTACGTCAGGTTATCGGTCTTCTGACCCTTCTTCCACTGCTTTTTTCCCGATGAAAATATCTGCCTTGTCCCTCGGCCTTTCATCCTCAATCCATCTGAAATCCCTCAGAAATTTCTTTTCCGGCGGAAATTCCTCCTCCGGGAATAAGATGGCATCCGGCATGTTGACGTAAACGATCTGCCTGATCTTATTATCGGATACATGTATGACCATATCGCTGGAAATGGAAGAGTTCACCCCTATCATTTCGCCATTATCCTCCCTTACATAGTAAACCGTTTCAGCATTTCCGAAAACCCGGATCTTATAAAGCCGGTTTTCAAAAAAATAAGCCTTCATTTGTTTCCCCTTGATCTGATTGAAAGTTTCGTTGCTGTCGCGGGAAACGATGAATGCCATATTGAACATGACCATGGAATCCACCCGGTTATCGCTGAGGTGCATCCAGATGGAATCGGAAGTGATCTGGTTCTCCTCCGACCAGATGACGGGGTTCCCAAGCATGGCAATGAGTGAATCGCTCACCTTGTACACCAGTGAATCACACATGCCCTGCATATCACTCCGGTAGAATTTCATATCATGATAGGCGAATATAAATCTGGCCTGGTCGGCCGAATCCATGACCATCAGGAAACTGTCCGCATGCATGAACAGGGAGTCCACCTCCTCGATCAGGATAGCGCGTGCGGAATCCGTTATGTAGGAATGCTTTTCATTCCGGTAAAACTCCGAGATCCCTCCCTCCAGGATGACATCCTGGTGAATGTCCTTGATCCAGACATTCCCGACCGCTTTGCCGTATTCGTTGCCCCTGTCGTAATAAATCCAGTCCGCTTTAAGGATCTGGTCTTCATGGATGATCTTATTGTTTTTGCTCAGTTCGGAGCGGTCATCCCGGGTGTCGTACCACCCCCGTTCGGAATAAATATGATCATCCTCCCCGTGAATATTCGTAGGCCCCTGGATATAAACGATTTCCGTCTGGGTGTTGTACTTCAGCGAATCCGCATACATGATATAATCCGGATTAACGGCTACCACCGAATCTTTGAAGAGGAAGTCGTAAGTATCGGTATAATAGCGTCCGATGATGCTGGTCAGTTCATTGTCCTGGTCCACGATCCTGCCACCGGTGAAATAATAGGCAATCCCGTTGTTGCGGTCATATTCCAGGTGGTCGGTGTACAGGGTTGCCCTGGGGTCGACCAGGACCACATTGGAATCGAGCACCGCTACCCGCGTATTGCCGATGTAATTCAGATAATCCCCGTAAAGGTGCACCGAATCGCTGTACATGATGTGGATGCGCCCGACGGCGTTGAAATTGTTGCTCTCGTCCAGGGCCGCCGTATCGCAGTAAAACCAGGTGCTGTCCTGCCTCAGCACCACATTTCCTATCAGGCGCTGCACATTTTTACCGCCTTGTTTCTCCAACCGAAGCATATCCGCTTTTTCCAGATTGACCTTGGTCACTTTCTGTGCTGAGGTAAGGCCGGCCGGGAATATCAAACAGGCCAGAATCACGGTGATTTGGGCCAGATGTATGAGAAATCCGCTGTTCCTTTCAGGAGACATTATTTTGAATAACAGATACTTCAATACCATCTGATACCTGGTTATAGCCCTGGGTGATGATCTTCTGTCCCTGCTGCAATCCTGACACGACCATCGTTTTATCCAGGTAGGATTTCCCGGGCTCCACGTAAACCTTTTTTGCCAACCATTTGCCTGAACTTTCCTGGATCGTGAAGATATAAAAACCGTTAATATCCTGTTTGATCAGGGCGGAGGGAACCACCAGGGCCGAATCTGCCGAAAAGTCATTGATGTGAATGACCGACAGCATATTGGGTTTGATCAGCTTGTCGGGGTTATTAAGCTTGAGCTGTATCGTAAAAGTCCGGTTGTTAGGGTTGATCACATTGCCTTTCCTGTAAATTGGCGCTTCCAGTGTCATTTCCGGATAAACCGGGAATTCCACGTTAACATTCTCTCCCTCCTTCACCCGGGCCATGTAACTTTCGGAGACATCTGCATTAATAAAAAGCTCGTCCAGGTTCACGATCCGCATCATTTGCGTACCGGGCATGGCAAGTTCACCTTTTTTCTGGGAAATATCGTCCACAATGCCGGATACCGGCGATTTGATCAGGGCCAGGTCCATTTGTGCCTGCAAGGTGATCATTCTTTGCTCCAGGGATTCCTTGTTGTTTTTTGCATTGAGGTATTGCAGTTCGGACCCGATACCTTTTTCCCAGAGCCGTTTCTGCTTTTCGTAGACCGTTTCGGCAAGGTCCAGGGATGCCTGCAGTTCCTTGATATTGCTTTCGGTGATCTCGGTGTTTAGTTTGGCCAGCAGGCGGCCTCTTTCAACAAAATCCCCCTCGCTGACATAGATTTCCCTGATCTGACCGCTTACCTCCGGGGAAATAAAAGCTTCCCTGACTGCTTCAGCAGAACCGCTGACCTCGATAAAATGGTCAAATCGCTGAGGATTGATCTCCAGTACCCGTACCGGTACCGATCTGGCCTTGTTTCCGGATTCGGAGACTTCGAGTTCCTTTTCGAGTTCGGCTATTTTCTTGTTCAACTCAGCCACCTGCTTCTTGTAGGCATTGATCTGTTCAGGCACAGATTCCTTTTCGACTTTTGAACCGCAGGAAGCCAGAAAGAGCAATACAAGAGCTAATATCCACAAATTGGTTTTCATTCCGATCATTGGTTTAATAATTTCCTAATGCTTTGTCGAGGCTGTTCTTTGCATCCAGCAAGGAAAGCACCGTCTGGAAATATTTCCTTTCAGAATCAAAGAACTGGTTATGCTGTTGCGTAAGTTCAACGCTGGTGGCAACGCCTTCGTTAAATTTGACCAGGGTACGCTGATATATTTCCAGCGAAAGGTCGACATTTTGCTTGTCCCGGTAGTAATTTTCCAGTGCGGTACGGAATTCAGACCTCGATTGCTCAATTAAAAGCTCGAGTTGTTCCGATACCTGCAACCTGGTATTCCGGATTTTTTCCACTTCGAGCCTGGCCTGGACCACCCGGCTACGCCTGTAGCCGCTGGAAAAAATCGGCACCTTCATGCTTACTCCGGCAATTGAGGTCAGGAACCAGGGCTGATCTCCCTCCAGGAAATTGAATTCATTGCGCTGGGCATTTTCCTGCACCATGAGGAACCCGTTCAGTGTCGGATAATAAGCTGCCTTTTCATTCTGAAGGCTCAGTAGTTTCATCTTTTCCTGGCTGGAGATCAACCGGTAATCTATATGCTGTTCCAGGTTGAATTTCTGATCTGCCAGCGCTTCCGATGCTGCCGTTTCAATGAGCTGGTCCAGCGTTTCTGTCAGTTCCACTTTCTGGTCCAGATCGAGACCCATCTGGTAGTTCAGCAATTTATACCCGATTGCATTCTGCCTGCTGACTGAATTGACCATGTTCTCAATATCTGTCAGGGTGATGGTCAATTGGTCATAATCGGTTTTTTCCGCAAAACCCTCCTTAAAGAGCTCGCCCGTTTCCCATCGGGTTTTTTCCAGGACAGTCCGGGTGGAATCGAGGACTCTCAGGGCTTCTTCTCCGACCAGTATCGAATAATAATTTCGGGTAACCAGTTCCTTGACATCTTCCTCCGACTTTTCAAGGTTTTCCATGGAGAGCTGTTCATAGATCCTCGAATATTGAAGGCCAATAAAATACCTGCCATCGAAGATCAGTTGGTTCAGGGTAACGCCGGCGGTCAGGTTGTTTTTGGTACCGAACTGCACCTCTATGTATTCCGGGGGCGGGCTGCCGGTTGAATCCACGGGCAGGAAATCGCCGGGAATGAGGGAGGTGGGTAAGGCAATATAGTAATTGTAATCGATCAGTGCATCCACCTGGGGGAAACCATAGGAAAGGTTTTCCTTTACTTTTTTACGGGCGATCTCCAGGTCAAATACGGCATTTTTAACGGCATAACTGTTCTGGACAGCGTAGTCCTGGGCCTGTTTCAGGCTGAATGACATCACCTGGGAATAGGAACGGGCAGCCGGAAGCCAGAAAGTCAGAATAGCAGTCAATATCAGGGCCCTTTTCAAGGTCATCGGGTTGAGTATTTAAAATGATTTTTTTTTGCTTCTAAATATTTTATTCCGTTATTATTGGCAATCCCGCGGATATGGTTCTCGAACATCACTTCAAAAACCTCCATGAAAGAAACTTTACCATCGTAAAAACCCGGATCGTGCAAATCTTCGATCTTCTGAACATATAACTTTGCAGTCAGTTCAATATTGAGACCCTTTCGGTAAATATTTTCCTGTATACCCTTTACTATATTGTCAATTATAAGCTTTGAAGCATAGGCCCGTTTTTTTTCAAGAAATTCCCGGTATAATTCAGGATAATATTTCTGGAGGTCAAAAGCCACGGCGATATTAATATTCCGTATATGGTCATGGATGATGAGGCTGATCTCCATCAGTTCATCAACGGCATTATGACCATTACCGGTCAGGCTCTCAGTCCTTGAAACAAAATCGTCATGGCCAAACTGAAGCACCTTTGTGACCAGGTCGGATTTATTCCCAAAATGCTGGTAAAGGGTTTTTTTAGATATCCCCAACTCCCTGGATATGTCATCCATGGAAACGCTGCGGATGCCATATTTCATAAAAATCTCACGGGATCTGACCGCTATGTTCTTAATCTTTAATTCCATCATTCCGAGCATGCAATTTTAAAACCGGATGCACTTCCTCTTCTTTTCATAGTAGTCGAGGCCCACAGGCGTGGCAATGCTGCGTATAAGGCTTTCAAACATAACATTGAACAGGGTTTCAAAGGAGAATTCTTCGGGCGGGAAAAAATCAGGATTATGCAAATCCACCAGCCGGCTGAGGTACAACCGGGCTATGAGCTCTATGCTGAGGTCATTGCGGTACATTCCCTGGTTCATGCCCTTGGTAAGGTTGATCTGTATCTTCGTATAGATAAATTCAGTGCGTAATTCAAAATGTTTCTGATAGATCTCCGGAAAGTTCTTTTTCAGGATGAAGGTGACAGAAGGTGAAACATCCAGGAACTTATCTGCAACTTCCTTGCTCACGGTAAGGAGAATGTCAATAGCATTGACGCCTTCAAAATCATGAATTTTAAATATTTCCTCGAAACGGAGACGTTCAAACTCCAGGACCTTTTCTACCAGTTCTTCCTCTCCTGAGAAATGTTTCAGGATCGTTTCCTTTGGTATGCCCGTTTTTCGGGAGATTTGATCCAGGTCAATTACCGCTTTGCTGTTCATGCTGTAGAGATAATCCCTGAATTTTTCGATGATTTCACGGAAAGTCAATTCCATCGGTATTGATTTTTAAGGCGGCGCAAAATTAGTAATTTAGATATAGAAACAAAAGAAACCTGAAATGTTTCCCTGATTCAATGGAAGATCACCAGCGGATTCAGAAAAAACCGGCCACTACTGGTTCAGGATAATTTTGCTCCGTTTTACGCTGTCGCCGCTCAGGAGGGAAAAATAATAAACTCCTGAGGCCAGTTCCTTTCCGGCAACATTGAACTGATACGTATATTTCCCCGGTTTCAGCATTTTTTCCATCAGGATGACATCCACGGGTCTTCCAAGCTGGTCATAAACCACCAGGCTGACCGGGGCCGTTTCATGAAGCTTGAAGGATATCCAGGTCGATTCACTGAAGGGGTTGGGATAACTGCTCTCCAGGCTGAACGGAAAGGCTGGTTCATATTCTTCTGTGCCAACAATCAGTTCCGGGTCGATGATGGCGGTGTAAAGGCTAAGCTGGCCACCGTGAAGGCGGGTCCAGATCGGCCGTACGACATTATCATGAGCTGTCACGTTCGTGTAATCTCCGAAAAAGACTCCCGAATTGGGGGAAAAGGGTTCTTCACTCACTATGAAATTGGTAAATGTCTGTCCTCCGTCCGTGGAGCGGGCCATGTAAACATCCGTGCTGGTGCTTTGTGCCGAGTAGTTCCTGCGGTCATAGAACACGAAGTATAGGTACCCGTTGGTCTGATCGATTGTCATCCAGGTAAAGAACTGGTGGCGGCCTGGCGGGTCATCGTTCACACGCACCGGGTCGCTCCAGGTGTCTCCGCCATCGGTCGATCTGACCAGCCAGACATCCGTATCACCGGAACCATTGCGCTGGTCGGACCAGTTCACGTAGACAGTTCCGTGGAAAGGCCCGCCGCTGGTATCGCAGATGGTCACCGGCAGTCCGTTGGCGCGCATGATCCCGGGAATATCATAATCCCAGCCCCCACCGATATCGGAAATAAAAATATCGTCATCCAACCAGGTCTCTCCCTGGTCCAGTGAGCGATCGAACACCAGGCCAGCCGGACCGGCCCATGCAACGTAAATCTCCCCACTCGGGCCAACGGCCGGAACGGCTCCTTCGGTGGTATTGTCGCTGTCGATGCAATCCCCGGAAACTTTGTTTATCTGAATGGCAGGGCTCCAGGTCATACCTGCGTCGAGCGACTTGGAGAACATGATATTGCTGAAATAATTGGGATTCGGAGTCCCATAATCGTCGAACTGCGTCCAGGTGACGTAAATGTTGTTGTTCTTCCAGTCAACCGCCGCCCAGTGCTTATCCTGGGCCTTGGTACCGTTCAGTCCCATATAGGTGCCGTCATTCCATTCAAGGCCCGGCCCCTGGGTCTTCTGGCAAACGATCCGGTCAATCCACGACCCGTTGACAGGGTTGGAAAGGTGGAAAAAATAAAAGGCCCCGGCCGTATCGCATAACAATACCGGGTCCCCCCACACCCCGTACTCAGGCGAGACCAGTACGCCTTCTTCCCAGGTATATCCTCCGTCCGTCGAATAATAATAATTGTCGATGTTGGTCCCGGCATACAGTTCGCTGGTGTTTTTATGATTGATGATGATGGAAGGCTCGTTCGGGGAACGGCTTGTGCTGATGAGTATGTTCTGATGCTGGCTGATTGCGGAAACGGCCATTACGAGTAACAAAATAGTGACTAACGTCTTTTTCATGATCTGATTAACTTATAGGTACAAAGTTACAATAAATTGGGTCCGGATCCAGGTACGATACTCAATCTGAAGGCGATGTTAAAAAGATTTCAGGTAATAAAGGAAAGATTTTTTGAACAAAAGGCGTATCGGGATGTTTCTGTACTAACCAAACAAAACAATAAAATTTACAAGTAATGAAATACACCTTTTTATTTTTGATTATCGCAATTTTAGGATTATCCAATACCGTAAGTGTTTATTCCCAGCAGGGAACCGGCCCGTTCAGCCTGCCAACCCTGCCCTATTCTTACAATGCCCTTGAACCATATATCGATGCCCAGACGATGGAGATCCATTATTCGAAGCACCATGCGGCTTATGTGTCGAACCTGAATGCTGCCATCAAAGGCACCGATGCTGAAAAAATGACCCTTGAAGAGATTTTGGCCAGCACCTCTGAATTCGACATGAAAGTCAGGAACAATGCCGGGGGACATTATAACCATACGTTGTTCTGGTCGGTGCTGGGACCCAATAGCGGCGGGGAACCCGGGGGAAAATTAGCACAAGCCATAAACCAGGATTTCGGCAGCTTTGAAAATTTGAAATCGCAGCTCAATTCAGCCGCCGCCGGCCGTTTTGGATCGGGATGGGCATGGCTTTATGTCACACCCGATAAGAAACTGGCCGTCTGCTCAACTCCCAACCAGGACAATCCTCTTATGGATATCGCTGAAAACAAAGGCATTCCGATTTTTGGGATCGATGTCTGGGAACATGCTTACTACCTGAAATACCAGAACAAACGCGGCGATTACCTGAATGCCCTGTGGAACGTGGTCAACTGGAAGGAAGTGGCAAATCGGTATGAGAAAGCGGTGGGGAAGTAGGAATACGTTGTTATACGTGGTGATGTGTTGTTTTTTGCTGTCGGGAATTGAATTGGACGGGGGGTGGAAGTGATCCATTTTTTCTACCGGCTGACAATCACCAGTTTTCTAACCGAGGTAACATTGCCGTTGCTGAGGACAAGGAAGTAGATTCCGGCGGGGATACCTTCCGGTACCCAGACCTGTTCATGAGTCCCTTTATTGTAAAATCCGCCGGCCAATGTGCTGACGGATTTTCCACACATATCCAGGAGCAATAGGTTAATCTGCGAATCGGTGGCATTGTAAAACCGAATGACCGTTGAATTTGTCACGGGATTCGGATAATTTTGTTCCAGGGCCAGGTTGGTCGGGTATTCTTCATTTTCTATACCGGAAGAATTCATCGATGGTTTACCTGCTTCGGTCCAGGCGGTATAGATCAGGCAGGCAAGGGCATTGGAGGCTGAAGCAAAGAGAGGAACCGTAAAGCTTCTGGTTTTATTCCATAAGGCTTCTTTATAGGTGAAAGATGTCGTATTTCCGGCTATTTCCTGCGCAAAATCATCGGCAAGCAGGACTGAATCCACATACCGGTAATTTTCATAAAGGTAGCTGAAGACGAAGCCATTCACATCATGGATGAAGGATATATTACCGCCATCATACGACACCTGCCCCATGAAAGAGTTGATCATGGCTGACTCATACCGGGAGTGGATGCCAGTGTTCCCCGTGTACTGGCCGTTGTAATTCCGGGTGATGTGCAGCGGCATGTGGCCGTCGCCGATATAGTGCCCCAGGTCGGAGGCAACCAGTACGGCACGGTTCCAGTCGCGCAGCAGGAAGCACCGGACCAGGGAATCGTAAGCTGCAACGGTGGCCCAGGGCAGGATTCCCTGGTCGTACACGAAATTCTCGCCGTACTTGGCAATGACCGAGTCCAGGTCGTGCGGAATACGACCTGCCATCAGGAATTCCGGGTAATTATCAATATCGATATAATGCTTTGGCCCTTCCGATGGATCTTCATCCTTGCGGTAATCGGCGTCCGATCCGTGTTCCGCCAGGATAGTCGCCCATTCCATGAACTGACCCATTTCCAGGCTGAACGATTTTGACGATTCGTAATTGATCTTATAATGCCCGCTGTAGCCCCAGGATATAAACATACACGCCACTGTTGCCGTCAGCCATAAAAAGAATATTTGTTTTCCAGTATTCATCATTTTCACTTTTCCACCTTTCCACCTTTCCACTATTCCACCTTTCCACTATCCCACTTTTCCACATAAGGTCTGAACCTTTCAAACAGGAAGTGGTGCCATACCTGTTCCACTATGGCAGGGATCCCTTCCGGCACCTCCCCTGCTCCGTGGACCGACAAGGAAAGGTTAGTGGAATCCGCCCCTTTAGCTTCGAACCGATAGGTGCAAACCAGCGTGACCGCCATCCCCGAAAGGCCGAGGGGACCTTCAAAACGCAACAGTTTGCCCCTGTCCGCATAAATTACAGTGGCATGCTTAACGCCATTTCCCTGTTCGTCGAAGATCTCGTAAAACCCTCCGCCCGGTTTCGGCTCAATGTAAAGTTTATAAGGCTTTTCAGAGAAGGAATGGTCCCACCAGGGGCTGATATCACCGGTAATAGCATCGTAAATAGCTTCCGGGGAACCGGAGAGTGTAATCTGCTGCTCAAAGGAGAATACATCGTACCGGGGACTGGCTTCCTGCGAAAAAACAAGAGACGCATTGGCCAGGATAACGGATAGCAGAATCAGGATTCTTTTCATTTGGGCGGGTTTGTCAGTATGCAAACTTAGTATTTCTTTTTATAACTTTGCTTAAATCCTTCCGATGCCTGAAACTACCAAACCTGCCCGGATCGCCTCCATCGATGCCCTGCGCGGATTCGATATGTTCTGGATCACAGGAGGCGATGCCTTCTTCATTTCCCTCTTCACCTTTTTCGGCACCCCATTTTTCCTCGGCATAGCCAATCAATTGGAGCACCCGGCCTGGGCCGGCTTCCATTTTTATGACCTCATCATGCCCCTGTTCCTCTTCATCATGGGGCTCAGCATGCCATTCTCCCTGACCCGGCGGCTGGAACGGGGCGACTCTAAAAAGCAGCTATACCGGCATATTTTCCAGCGGGCCATCATTCTTTACATCCTCGGACTGGTCTATAATGGCCTGTTCGACTTCAACTTTGGAACCCTGCGCTATACCGGGGTGCTGCACCGTATAGCCATCACTTACCTGTTCGCAGGATTGATCGTTTTGAACTTCAGGCAACGGGGACAATTGCTCTGGACGGTGGGGATCACATTCGGTTACTGGCTGGTCCTGCTGCTGGTGCCCGTTCCGGGATTTGGAGCTTATAACCTCTCCCCCGAAGGAAACCTGGCCGGTTATATCGACCGGCTTTGGCTGCCCGGATCCTTTTGTTGTTACCAGTACGGGGACAACGAAGGCATCCTGACCAATTTTCCTGCCATTGCAAGCGTCCTCATCGGTGCACTGGCGGGCCAAAGATTGAAACGGCAGGAGAGCCGGTACGAAAAAATGAAGTTCTTCATTATCTCCGGCATCATCCTGATTTCCATTTCCATCCCCTGGAATCTGGTCTTCCCGGTGAACAAGTACCTCTGGACAGGCTCTTACCTGACGCTTACCAGCGGACTGTCGCTTCTGGCCATATACCTGTTCTACTGGCTGATCGACGTCAAAGGGTACACCAGGTGGGCATTCCCTTTCAAAGTCATCGGCATGAACTGCATCACCATTTACGTCGTGACCGGGATATTTGATTTCGGTATCATAGCAAAGATATTTATTCACGGCTTTTACACCGAATTGGGGGCATTCCAGTTTCCCTTCTTCGAATTCTGTGTGATGCTCACAAAATGGCTGTTCGTGTATTTCCTGTACCGTCAGAAGATCTTTTTGAAAGTTTAAACAGTAGTTCAGTTGGGTAAGGGAAGCGAATGGTCAATTTTCAATTGTCAGGTATCGGTATTTATTGTAATTTAAGATCTTATTTTCCACCGGCTGATCGAAATAGGAAGACCAATAAAAGGAAATGACACAGCAAGTTCAAAAATTCTGGGATAAACAAGCCAGGAGATATGCCAGGGCTGAAAGAAAGTTTGCCCCCGTTTATAAGGATATCATTGTCAAAACAAGTAAATACCTCAGTTACAGCGACAATGTCCTTGATTATGGATGCGCCATCGGAACCAAAACTATAGAACTGGCTGGTAAAGTGCAGCACATTCTGGGACTTGATATATCGTCCGGAATGATCAGCGAAGCGATCAGGAAGAAAGATGAATTAAAAATTTCGAATATTACTTACTCTCAAGGGACAATATTTAAAACGGATTTAGAAAAAAACTCATTTGACAGGATTATCGCTTACGGGATCATTCATCTGCTGCCGGACAAAGAAAAAGTCATTCAGAGATTGTACGAATTGTTAAGTCCGGGTGGTTTGTTGATTTCGACCGTCCCATGCATGAAAGATAAAATGGCGGTCAAGACCAGGATCGAGGTATCCGTCTGTCTTGTTATGAAAAGATTGGGGGTATTTCCTTTACATCTGAACCTGTTCACGGCTGCTGATGTGGAAAAGTTATTGTCAGACCAGGGTTTCCAAATAATTGAATCAGAAAAGATGGTTGATGGGATACCGGCAATTTTCATTGTCGCAAGAAAGTGACTACTTATATAAAGAGCCAAAGTAATTGATTATCAAATGAAACCCATCAATCCATGAAAACCTTTCAGTTTATCTTCTTTCTAATGCTTGTCAACCTGCAGTTGCATGCCCAAAGTATCATCCTGGACAAGGAAAAGAAGTTGAACGATTTATTTAAGGAGAAAAGATATTATGAGTTGCTGCAAGCTCAGGATGAGTACTTTGCCGACTATCCCTGGGCTGAATTCAACAATGAGAAGATCTGGATCTCGGCCCAGAGGATCTATGCCTGGATGCAGCTGTTCGACAGGGTAAACCTGATAAATGACCTGATGCGGGCCGACAAGGTAAACCCTGAATTCGTGGACCTGATAAAGCTGCGGCCTTTCATCGACAAAAAAGAGCTGGCCATGATCTCTGCGGAAACCTATTTGACCGATCCTGACCTTGATCCTGCAAGGGATTACCGGCCCAGGCTCACCGCCTGTGATACGGTCCGCGGTATCCTCGGACCGGCCAGGAAATGCTATGACGTCACGTTTTATGACCTGAGCCTCGCCATTGACCCCAAGATCCGGAAAATAGAAGGATCCAACAAGATCTTTTTCACCGTTACACAGTCGTCCCCTGCCATCCAGCTGGACCTGTTCAGAAATTATGACATCCATTCCGTTACCATGGATGGGTCCCCGGTTGAATTCGTGCGCGAATGCGATGCCTTTTTTCTGAAGCTGAACCAGGAACTGGTCCCGGGTATGAGCCACCTCATCGAAGTGGCGTATTCAGGAGTCCCGCCGGAAGCGCCCAATCCCCCATGGAACGGAGGATTTGTCTGGAAGAAGGATGGCAGTCATTATTGGGCGGGCGTGGTCTGCGAACATCTGGGGGCCAGTTCTTGGTGGCCGGTGAAAGACCACCTTACCGATAAACCCGATTCCGTCAGGATAACACTCAGAGTTCCGGATAAACACCAGGCAATTGCCAACGGGAACCTGAAGTCAGTTACCCCTCACGAAGATAAGACCAATAGCTTTGAATGGTTTGTGAGCTATCCCATCAACACTTACAATGTGACCTTTTACCTGGGGAATTTCGTAAGCTTCGAGGAACAAATCCGGACAGAGGATGAGACCTTGCGTGTGGATTATTATGTCCTTAAGAAACATCTGAAAAAAGCCAGGGCATATTATTCACAAACGAAAAAGATCCTGGGGGTTTTAAGCGAACTGTACGGTCCTTATCCATGCAGTGGCGATGGGGCAGGGTACGTCGAAGCGCCCTATAAGGGGATGGAGCACCAGGGGGCAGTGGCCATCGGGGAAGTTTATGGCAATGATACACGGGATAAATTTATGCCCGATTTTGACCATTTGCTGCTTCATGAAAGTGCGCACGAATGGTGGGGTAACGCAGTGGCATTCGGTGATATGGCCGATGCCTGGATCAGCGAAGGATTTGCCACTTATTCGGAACTGCTCTTCATCGAAAAAGTTTATGGCTACCAGAATTACCTGGAAGGCCTGGGAGCTCAATGCCTCCGCATTGTCAATGCATGGCCGGTAGTTGGCAGCAGCGATGTTAACGATAACACATTCATTACCAATGATATATACTTTAAAGGCAGCGCCATGCTGCACAATCTGAGGTGCATCATTGATGACGACAGCCTTTTCATGGAAATAGTGCGTGGATTTTACCGGGAATATAAATTCCGGATCGCTTACAGCCGGGATTTTGTCAACCATGTTGCAAAAAATTACCCGCACGATCTCACTGACTTTTTCGATGTCTTTCTTCATCAGGCCGAACCCCCGGTGCTGGAATATTCCTTTACATTGGCAGGCAACACGCTTTTTTTCGATTACAAATGGAAAAACACCGGACCTGATTTTACGATGCCTTTTTGTATCCTGATCAACGGAAAAGAATGCATCCGGCTGACCGGCACCACGCGCCTGCAACATTATTCTGCACCTGGAGTCGAAACCTTTCATATTCCCACGCCCGTGAACTTTGATGCAGGATTCCTGCAACACAACTCTTTCACTTATTTTCAAACGCATTACATCTTCTAAGTCTTAATCAATTCGCTTAATTTTACTACCTCTGACCGAAATGATAAAATATGAAACAACCACACGATATCGACAGTTACCTGGCTTCCTTCCCTACGGAAATCAGGCTGAGATTGCAGGAACTCCGGGAAACCATCCTGAAAGCAGCGCCAATGGCTAAAGAAGTGATCAGTTATGGAATGCCGGCATTCAGGCAAAACGGCATCCTGGTCTATTTTGCCGTACATAAAAACCACATTGGCTTCTACCCTACTCCATCAGCCGTAGAATCCTTCCGTCAAGAATTTTCGCACTATAAGTGGTCGAAAGGCGCGGTACAGTTTCCTATTGACGAACCGCTGCCGTTGGAAATGGTTGCCAGGATCGTCAAATTCAGGGTCGGGGAAGATCTTCAGGAAAAGATAAAGGGCGGTTCATAAAGACTGAAAAGTTATTTATTTTGCATCCAAATCAATAAATAACGCTGGCCATGCTTTTCCCGTCAAGCGGTAAAACCCGAAAGCAAATTTTCAAGTTGACAGCCGTCTTGCTAACATTCACTTACACTGCATCAAATGCGCAGTTTAAAGACGATTTAGTAAAACATCCGCCATTGTCTTCATTTAAATCATCAGTAAACTATCTTGAATCCCTTCCTGACTCCGAACGAAGGTGTTTTGTGACGGAACTGACGGCAAAATACCCACAAACGCCGGTTATTGAAAACGATTCGGTCGTGAATTTGTACTGGTACGGCAAGGCAAACCGATTAATGGTCCACGGCGATCTGCAGGACGGATGGGCGAAACCGGATACATTGGAAAAAATAATCTGCGGGGACAGCAACTTTTTTTTCATCTCTTACAATCTGCCGGCAGATGCCAGGCTTGATTACGTTTTCCAGCCGGACGATGTCCATATGACTGATCCACGTAATCCCACTGTCACCCCAAGCGGTTACGGGCCCCATTCTGAGATTGCCATGCCGGGTTTCCAACCTGATTCAGCCAGATGGGAAAGACCAGGAGTGCCGGGAGGGACCATGTCTGGATTCATGCTGAAAAGTTCCAGGAAATCAATTTCTTCCAGGGAGGTGCTGGTGTACCTTCCGGCTGATTACAATGATCTGAAGGATTTGCCGGTGCTCTATGTCCTGGACGGAATTGAAGCGATGCACTTCATGAATTATAAAAACGTGCTGGATAACCTGATCTTCCAGCAAAAAATAAGGCCTTTGATCGTAGTGTTCATTCCTCCGTTCGACAGGGGAGGTGAATTCATGGGGCCGCTAAGAGATAAGTTCATCGATGTCCTCTGTAAAGAATTCGTGACGGAGATCGACAGGAATTTTAAAACCTCCGCCATTCCTGAGAACAGGGGAGTCACGGGCATTTCAGCAGGTGGTTTTCTGGCATTGTACATACCTCTTCGTCGGCCAGATTACTTTCGGAATGGAGCCGGGCAATCGCCATCGGTTACCCATTCCCTGTACCAGGCGCTGGATTCATTTTCAACGAAAATAAAACCGGATCAGAATTACCGGATTTATTTTGATGTCGGCCGGTATGACCTGCCTGAAGGATCCGGACGGCCGAAATCTTTTCTCCAGGATGCCCAGGAATTCAGCAAAGCCATGTCAGATAAAAAAATCAATCATAAATTCCAGGTGGTAAACGATGGACATGAATGGGCAAACTGGAGAGAAAGAACCGATGAAATCCTGGTTTATTTTTTCGGAAGACTGGATTAATGCTCATTTTATAACCGGTTTTCAGAAGTGATTTGTTCCCTGAAATTTTTTGGATTTAAAATACGTTGATTAATTATTAACTTTATAGTATGATTTATTTATAGAAAACGAACGAACCAAATAACTTAATAATTAAAAAATCATCTTAAAATGAACAAGTTAGCAAAGTACAGTTGGGCAATCATTCTGGTTTTGATCCTTGCCCAATGGATTTCCTGCAAGGAAGATGAAGATCAGCCGGATGTTCTGGCAAGTTTTACTTTTCAAGTGGATGATGTGGATTTCAAGACTATCCACTTTACCAACGCTTCTCAGAATTTTTCCGCTTTATCATGGGATTTTGGCGATGGTTCCGCGCTATCGACGGAAACCAATCCCACCCACACCTTCACCACTCTTGGCGATTTTAATGTTAAGCTGACTGCCACTTCCCTCAATGGCGATAAAATCGACCAGTACTCGGAATCGATTACCATTTCAGACCCGAATGCCGAACTGACCAAACTGGTCGGAGATGTATCGAAAACCTGGAAACTCCTCCGCGACGTCAGCACGGGCCGATATCCCTGTGAATGCGGGCCATGGGATCACAGCACCATCTGGTGGGCCCAGGGCCTCAACAATGACGAACTGGCCAACCGACCCTGCATCCTGAATGACGAATGGACATTCGGACGCGACGGTTCACTGGTCATCGATCTGAAAGGCGATTACTGGGCGGAAGGCGGAGTATTCGATCCGGCCAATATCTGTGCCAGCACCAGTGACCCGATGCTCGGTCCGAACGGAGAAGAACTCTCTGCATGGGGTGGCGGTAATTTCACCTTTACCCTGACTACAGGAACAGAACCCACGATCGATGCCGAAGGCCTTGGAGCTTACCTCGGACTGTGCAAACTGGGCAACGGAGAAGAAGTGAAAGTCCCTCAGCAACATGTCCTGTATAATATCATCAAACTCACCGACGACGCTGTCGACACTCTCATCGTGGAAGGCCGCTACCAGTGGGATCCGAATGATCCGGGCGGATACTGGAGATTCGTACTGGTACACTACGACGATCCGAACGCCGAGCCCCCGATTCCGAACCCTTCACCGGTTGCCGACTTCACCATGGTCCAGGAAGGTGCTACCATCACCTGCACCAATACGACCAAATATGGGATCACTTATCTCTGGGACTTCGGCGACGGCCAGTCTTCGACAGAAAAAGATCCGGTCCATACCTATCAATATGACGGATTCTACGTGGTAACGCTTACAGCAACCAATACGGCCGGTTCCACCAGCAAGTTCAGGTCAGCCTTTGTCAGCGTCAATTCACCAGCCCTTACTGACGAAATGCTCCAAGGCAGTCCATGGAAAGTCGTGGTCAATGATCTGACCATTTTCGTTGGGCCAACTCTGGGCAGCAGCGAATGGTGGGCTGTTCCAAAGGGGTTCCTTACCGGGAGCGGTACCGGCGGAGATGACTGGTCCTGCATCACAGACGATGAATTTACTTTCAGCGCCGGTGGAGTATATACCTATGACGGCAAAGTAACTGTACGCAATGACGGCTACTTCGGAAGCCCCAACGGTTGCTGGAACGAGGCGGACCTTACCGGAAACGCAGCTTATTTCAGGTCAGGGACACATACTTATGCCTTCACGCCCGCTTCCGGTGGAGCCAATGCAACGATACTTCTGACGAATGGCCCTGACCGGGCGGCTTTCCTGGGCTTCTACAAAGGATACTATGGCGGGGAGAACACTAACAATGCCAATCCTCCGAACGGCGGCAATCCGACCAATCTGTATGAAGTGATGGGATACGCCCATGGAACCACCAAAGAATATCTGTTCGTCACGGTTGACCTCGACGGTGCCGCCGATGGAACATCCTCCTGGTCTGTCATCCTGGAACGCTGATCCTGATTTTAGCGTTTATTGCGCATTTGCCTAATAAAATCAAGAGTGGGCGCTCCGGAAGCCTCACTCTTGATTTTTTAAATTGAAACCCAGTTTAATAAAACCATTAGACCAGATGAATATGAAAAAAATAATTACGCTGTTTATTTTTACGGTACTTTCTGTTTCGCTGCTGGCCCAGGCAAGGCTCATCACAGGCAAAGTGAGGGATGACGCCGGAAGCCCCCTGCCGGGCGTTACCGTACAGATAATTGGTACGGGAACCGGTACCATCACCGATTTCAACGGCTTTTACCAGATCAATGCAGAAACCGGCAATACCATAAGATTCAGCTTTATCGGTTTCGTCGCCCGGGAAATCATCGTTGCAGATCAGAAGACTATCGATATAGTGATGCTGGAAGAAACAGCCCTGCTGGATGAAGTCGTGGTCATCGGGTACGGCACGCAGAAAAAGAAAGACCTCACCACTGCCGTCTCTGTAGTCGACCAAAAGGAAATAGAAGAACGGCCCATCATATCGGCCGCTCAGGCCCTACAGGGAAAAGCCGCCGGCGTCCAGGTAACCCAGCCTTCAGGTAAACCCGGAGTAGGGCTGTCAGTCAGGGTCAGGGGTTCCACCTCAGTGCTGGCGGGCAATGAACCGTTGTATGTGATCGACGGGGTCCCAACCACCAGCACTGCCGGGCTGAATCCAAACGATATTGCTACTATGAGCGTCCTCAAGGATGCATCCTCCGCAGCCATTTACGGAGCCAGGGCGGCCAATGGCGTGGTCCTGATCACCACCAAGCGGGGCAGGGAAGAAACACCTTCTATCAATTTCGACGTTTATGCCGGTTTTTCCAAACTCAGGAAAACAATACCTGTGCTGAATACCAAGCAATACAGGGACCTGATGGAAGAGATCGGAATAGGGATGGATCCTTCCTGGACCAGCTTCGGGGTGTGGAGCGACTCCGTCTTCGGTACCGGTTATAACCAGTCTTACCAGCTCTCATTTTCCGGAGGTTCCGAGAAAACGCAGTATTACTTTTCGGCTGGTTACATGAGTGACGCCGGTCTGGTGAAACCTGCCCGTTTCGACCGTTATTCCGTCAGGCTGAACCTGGACAACCAGCTGAAATCCTGGCTGAAGATCGGTACCAGTATCAATATAAACCGCCTCCGGACCCAGGATACTCCCGACAACCTGAGCTCCGGGCGGGGCGGTGTTTTCATGAGTGCGCTGAATACGCCCCCGTTCCTCAGTATCTGGAAAGATGACGGAAGTGGATGGTACGATCCGAACCCGTTCCAGCCTTCCTGGGAAAATCCCGTCGCCTACATGAATGGCGCCGACCAGGAAGCGATCGATAACAACCTGTTCGGAAATATCTATGCCGAAGCCAGGTTCCTGAAAAACTTCACATTCAAGACCAAATTCGGTGTGGATGAAAATGCCCATCAGTGGAACTATTACCTCGATCCCATTACGACCAATTACGGACGCCAGAACAATGGGATCGGGCAGGCCGACAAACGGAACAGTTTCGCATGGCTCTGGGATAATACCCTGGATTATGTCAAATCATGGGAGAAGCATAATTTCAGCGCTATGGCCGGAAGCAGCATCCAGAAATACAAATCGGACGATTCCTTCATCTACGGCACTGATTTCCCGGCTGATACCAATGTCACGACGATCAATGCGGCCAATGTTACTACCGGTACTACCTACATTGAGGAATGGGCGCTGGCTTCCTTCTTTGCCAGGGCGACTTATGATTATGACAGCAAATATTATCTAACGGTCACGTTCCGCGAAGACGGCTCTTCCAAATTATACAACCAATGGGGATTCATGCCTTCCTTTTCTGCCGGTTGGAGAATCTCGGGGGAAAAGTTCATGGAAAACGTGAATTTTATTGATGACCTGAAACTTTACGGAGGATGGGGCAAGATGGGGAACCAGGAAGGTATCCCGTCATACGCTCCCTATCCGCTGGTCAATTATTACCCTCAAACCCCAACGTCCCCCCCGTCAGGGCCCGGATCCTCCTGGGTTTCCTACGGCAATCCCGACCTGAAATGGGAAACGACAGCCCAGACCAACCTAGGTTTCGATCTTTCGATGTTCAATTTCCGCCTGAATATTGTATTTGACGCCTATTACAAAAAGACGAGCGACGTTTTGCTGGATGTTCAGCTGCCCAACACACTGCCGATCACCACCATTCAGACCAATGCCGGGGAAATCGAGAACAAGGGGATCGAATTTTCCATCAACAGCATCAACATCACTAAGAAGGTGATCTGGACCACCAACCTGAACATGTCATTCAACCGTAACAAGGTGCTTTCCCTCGACTACACACCTGTTTATTATTACGGAAGAATTTACAGCAACAATTCCGACGTTGCCATTGTGAAGGAAGGATTACCCCTGGGTTCGTTCTACGGCTACGTGGCGGATGGTGTGGATCCGGCAACCGGCATGATGAAATACAAGGATGTCAATAACGACGGGATCTTCAGCACGGCTGACCGCACGGTGATCGGGGACCCCAACCCGGATTTCATCTTCGGTTTCACCAATGTGGTGACGTATAAAAGATGGGACCTGAATATTTTCTTCCAGGGAAGTGTTGGTAACGACATTTACAATGCAACGCGTATCGACCTGGAAGGTATGTTCGACAGCAAAAACCAGTCGACCGCTGTCCTGGACCGCTGGACCCCGGAAAATCCGTACACGGATATCCCGAGGGCCATCGGGGGAGGCAACGTCGACAATGTGCGTAATTCCACCCGCTTTGTGGAGGATGGCTCGTATGTCAGGCTCAAATCCCTGACTTTATCTTACAAAGTCCTCGATCACAATCCCAAAGTCAAAGGGATCGAACAACTGACGGTTTATTGCACCGGCCAGAACCTGCTGACTTTCACCGGATACAGTGGATTCGACCCCGAAGTCAATGCTTTCGGAAGCAGTTCCACCGTGCTTGGAATCGATTACGGGACTTACCCGCAATCCATCAATGTGATCTTCGGATTGAATGTTCAATTTTAATAACAGGCAACTATGAAAAAGATATATTTAGCCCTGATTTCCGTGATAGCCCTCTTTTCAATCCAGTCATGCGAGAAATTCCTGGATGTTGAACCGGTGTCGCAGGGAATTTACAATGCAAGCGATTCGATCGTCTATGCCACGGGAGCGGAAGTAGAATCTGCCCTGGCCGGAGCATACGGGGATTTCCGGAATGAATACTTCGAACTGGACTACTTCGTAAACGGCGATGCGCAATCGGACGATGCGTATGCAGGAGCAGACAATCCGGCCAATTTCCAGATAGACGATTATGCCATCGATGCCATCAATCTTAATGTAAGTCGTGATTGGGCATACCTTTACAGCACGATCGGCAAGGTTAACCCGATCATCAATAACGTCATGCAGGTGGAAGATGCCTCCTTCTCCCAGGAGCGCCGAAAGGAGATCCTCGGGGAAGCTTCATTCATCCGGGCTTTCATGTATTTCCAGGCCGTCCGGCTCTGGGGCGATATACCCCTGCAGCTTAAAGAAGTCAGGACCATCAGCGCCGAACTGCTGCCCGAGATCTATCCGCTTCTTTTCCCGGCTCGTTCACCCGTCGACAGTGTTTACATGCAGATCATCATGGATCTGGAAGTGGCGCTGGAAAATGTGAAACCGACCAACGTGAACAAGGGTTACGTTACTACCGGAGCTGTTAACGCTATGCTGGCCAAGGTTTACGCCACCATCGAGCCGCACGATTACAACAAGGTGGTGCACTACTGCGATGCCGTAATGAGCGGACCTTACAGCCTGCTGCCCAATTACGACGACCTCTGGAACGGTACGGTTGAAAACTCTTCCGAATCCATCTTCGAGATCAACTACGAAGGCACGAGCACCAATGCCAACTGGGGAGCCAGCATGTTCATGGGACTGGACTGGAAGAAATTCAACATTCCCTCCAACGACCTGGTGAATGCCTTTGATGCGGAACAGGATGAGATCCGGAAAAATGCATCGATCATCTTTATGGATGTCACCGGCAAATGGTCGGATAACCACTGGCCGCAAACGCATTATCCGTTCCTTTACAAATACCGTAATTATACTTCTCCCAGCCCGCAGAATTATATCTTCCTGCGACTGGCGGACATTATACTGCTGAAAGCGGAGGCTCTCAACGAACTGGGTGATGTTTCCGGCGCCGGCGATCTGGTCGATATGATCCGGAGCCGCGTGAACCTACCGAATACCACGGCAGCCTCACAGGAGGAAATGAGGCTGGCCATTGAAAAAGAGCGCCGACTGGAACTCGCTTTCGAAGGTCATCGCTGGTACGACCTCAAACGGACCGGCAGGGCGATCGAAGTGATCAACAATGCCCTGGATGAAAACGGCAACAGGCTCTACAATATATCGGAAAACGACCTGTTGTGGCCAATTCCGCAGTCAGAGCTGGATAAGAACCTGAGCCTTACCCAGAATCCGGGCTATTGATGATAAGATGCATTTTTAACGTGAATTTTAAGCGAAGATGAATTATTTCAAATCGACAGGCCTTGCATTGGCTTTGGTACTGACATCGGGGCTGATATCCTGCAAGGAAAAAAACAACGATCCGCCGGACCCTCCGGATCCGGCGGAAATCGGCAAGGCACAGGCATGGCTGACAACGGGCAATAAGTCCAAACTGCTGAACAAGGAAACCGATTTATCGGTCATGGATTCCAATACGCATCCCTTTCCGGTAATCGTCATCGACACCACGGAGACTTTCCAGGCGATTGAAGGTTTTGGGGCAGCTCTCACAGGCTCGTCGGCCTACTTGTTCAACCGTCAAATGAATGCAGCCAAAAGGGCGGAGACCCTGAAAGACCTTTTCGATCCTGAAGATGGCATCGGCATCTCTTACCTGAGACTCACCATGGGCGCCTCCGATTTCTCCCTTTCGGATTTTTCCTACGACGACATGCCTTCCGGGCAAACAGATTTCGACCTGGAACATTTTTCGCTTGCCCAGGACCTGGAAGATGTGGTGCCTGTAATGAAGGAGATCGTACAGATAAATCCGGACATCCGGATCATGGGCACGCCCTGGAGCCCGCCGGCATGGATGAAGACCAGCAACAGCATGAAAGGGGGCAAACTGAAACCGGATTGTTACGATGTCCTGGCCCGGTATTTTGCCAGGTATATCAAGGAGATGGAATCGCATGGTATCCAAATCACCTCCGTGACGCCACAGAATGAACCATTGTATTTCACAGCAGGTTATCCCTGTATGGAAATGCAATCGGACGAGCAGGCTGATTTTATAAAGAACCACCTGGGTCCGGTCTTCCAGGCGCAGGGAATCCAAACTAAGATCATTGTCTACGACCATAACTGGGACGTCCCGCAGTATGCCATCGACATCCTCAATGATCCGGTAGCTAAACAATACATTGCCGGTTCCGCCTTCCACGCCTATGCCGGAAATGTCACGGCCATGAGCTCTGTCCATTTTGCCCATCCTGACAAACAGCTCTATTTCACCGAAATTTCCGGGGGAGGCTGGGCTACCGATTTCAGTGAAAACCTGATGTGGTTCATGAGCAACATTCTTATCGGTACGGTCCAGAACTGGTCAACCACGGCTTTATTCTGGAACCTGTGCCTGAATGAATACGATGGCCCTCAGAATAACGGCTGCGGTAACTGCCGGGGTGTCATCACCTACCGGACATTCAACGGTAGCGTTGAAAAAAATGAAGAATACTATGCCATCGCCCATTTCTCGAAGTTTGTCAAACCCGGCGCATTGCGATTAGGATACAGCAAACCCCAGGAACTGAATAACCTGGGAATTTCGGCCTTCCTCAATCCGGATGGATCAAAAGCCATGGTGGTTGCCAATTACTTCAGCACACCCATAACCTTCACCGTGGAACAGGGTGGTAAATATTTTTATTACAATATCCCCTCCAGGTCAGTTGCCAGCATTACCTGGTAGGCTTTAATCAATAATAAAATGAAAAAAACCGCATCGATTTTAATCTTCAGTCTTATAATGCTCCAGCTTGTCATGGCACAAAATGCAAAGCCTGTTACAGGCAAAACTGTTGTGATGTATATAACAGCCGAAAACACCGATTTCCGTCTTATTGCCAATGCACGGATGAGTTTTGCCCCCTTCGGCCAACCGTTTGAGACCGAACCCAGCATCTTTATCGATCCTTCCAAAACATACCAGACCTTCATCGGAATAGGGGCGGCTCTGACGGATGCCTCCGCCGAAACTTTTGCCAAGCTGCCGAGGGAAAAGCAGGATGAGTTCCTCAGGGCTTATTTCGATAAGGAACAGGGCATCGGGTATTCCTTAGCCAGGACCAACATCAACAGTTGTGATTTTTCCAGCAGAAGTTACACTTATATCCAACCGAATGACGAGGCCCTGAAATCATTCAGTGTCGCTCCAGATGCCGTTTATAAGATCCCGTTCATCAAAAGGGCGATGGAAGCAGCCGGAGGGGAACTACCGCTTTATGCCAGTCCGTGGAGCCCGCCGGCCTGGATGAAAGACAATAACAACATGCTCCAGGGAGGAAAACTTTTACCGCAATATTACCAGCTCTGGGCCGACTATTTCGTGAAATTCATCAAGGCCTACGAGAAAAATAAAATACCCATCTGGGGAATTACGGTCCAGAATGAACCGATGGCAAAACAAACATGGGAATCCTGCATATACACGGCGGAAGAAGAACGCGATTTCATTAAAAAATACCTCGGGCCGACCCTGGTCAAAGCCAGGATGAAAGACATAAAGCTTATCGCCTGGGATCACAACCGCGATCTGATGTACCACAGGGCTTCCACCATTCTGAACGATTCGGCGGCGGCCAGATATGTCTGGGGTATCGGTTTCCACTGGTACGAAAGCTGGACCGGCGCACCGATCTACCAAAACGTGCAAAGGGTGGCTGAAGCTTATCCGGATAAGCCGCTGCTGCTGACCGAGGCCTGCAATTACCCGTTCTCCTGGGATACTTTCGACCAGTGGAAGTGGGGAGAGAATTACGGTGAAGCCATCATCAACGACCTGAATAATGGGGCAGTGGCCTGGACTGACTGGAACATCCTGCTGGATGAGACCGGAGGCCCCAACCACGTAGGTAATTTTTGTTTCGCCCCGGTTCATGCCAAAACCAAGGAAGGCACGCTTCATTACATGAACTCATACTACTACATCGGGCATTTCTCCAAATTCATCCGGCCGGGTGCCAAACGACTGGCATGTTCATCCAGCCGGGCTCAACTCATGACCACCGCCTTTCTGAATACGGATGGAACCATTGCCGTGGTCATCATGAACAAGCAGGATACACCGGTGAATTTCCGCATGTACGTAGGAACGGATGCAGTTGAAACAGTAAGCCTGCCGCATTCGATCATTACTATGGTGTTCTGAGATAGGGCAAAGTTCGAAACATGAGCAAGTCCAAAGATCGGGAAACCGGAAAAGCAACCGACTGGAAAGCCCGTCTGGGAATCGTGTATTCCACCAATCCCGAATTTCATTATGACACCGGAGAAGAAAAGGAGGGCGAAACCCTGCCTCCCGGGCAGCAAAACCTGACGGTAATGCTCGACAGGAAGCAGCGCAAGGGCAAAGAAGTCACGCTCATCAAAGGTTTCGCGGGAACTGAGGTGGATTTGAAAGAACTGGCCAGGAAACTTAAAACAAAACTCGGTACCGGCGGTACGGCGAAAGACGGGGAAATAATCATCCAGGGGGACTTCCGGGATAAAGTGATGGAAATCCTGGTATCTGAAAAATATAAGGTTAAAAGATCAGGCGGATGAAGGAGGGGACAAGAGGAAGAAGATATTTTAGAATGAATAATATTGGAGTAGTCTTCTAATACTGCTTTTGCATAATGCCGAATATCCTTCCAGGTATAATTACGATTGTCATTGCAGCTATTGGTGTCTGGATTAGCTGGCTGCTGTTCCGCCGGAAAAAGGATCAATCCGCCCTTTGGCTGCTGGCTGTCGCCGGTCTTGCTCTCCGCGTTTTCACCGCCGGGGATATGTACCTGCATGAATGGGATGAACGATACCACGCCCTGGTAGCGAAGAACCTGATCAAGCATCCGCTGGTACCAACTCTTTACGATGATCCGGCACTGCCCTATGATTACCGCGACTGGACGTCCAACCACATCTGGCTGCACAAGCAGCCGTTGCCACTCTGGGGAATGGCACTCAGCCTGGCCATCTTCGGCGCTAATGAAATTGCGGTCAGGCTGCCTTCCATCCTGCTCACCACCCTTGGCATCTGGCTTGTTTTCTTTATCGGCAAATATTACTTCGACCGACGAACCGGTTACCTGGCCGCTTTTTTCTTTGCAATCAACGGGCTGATCCTGGAACTGGCCGGCGGCCGGATGCCCACGGATCATATCGACATTTTTTTCCTGTTCTTTACTGAACTGGCCGTTTTCTTTTGTGTCCTGTTCGTTAAGAAACAAAGAGGGATATTCAACATCCTGGCGGGGATCAGCATCGGCCTGGCCATCCTTTCCAAATGGCTGCCGGCCCTGATCGTTTTTCCGGTGTGGCTGCTGCTCGTCCTGGATTCAGGAAAGTTTAGCCGTAAAGAGATCATCAGTCAGATGGTCTGGCTTGGGTTGTCATCCATCATTGTTTTTCTTCCCTGGCAAATCTACATTCATCGCGCATTCCCCCAGGAGGCGGCCTGGGAGGCGCAATTCAACTGGCGGCATATCACCGAACCGCTAGAGAACCATACCGGCGAGTTTTATTACTTTCTTAACAGGATACGGATCAATTACGGCGAACTGATCTATCTGCCGCTGGCCTGGCTGATCTTCAGGCTCTGGACAAAACCGGCCGAATTAAAGCTATGGTCCCTCGCGGCCTGGTTCTTTATCCCCCTGATCTTTTTCTCAGCCGTGCAAACCAAGATGCAGGGCTACCTTCTGAATACTTCCCCGGTTCTGTTTATGGTGACCGCTGCTTTTTTCTGGCGGCTGAACGACTGGAAAAAGCAGGTCAAATACCCCGTTCTCATCAATCTTCTCCTGTTGCTGTTCATCGCCCTGCCGGTCCGGTATTCCATCGAACGCTCCAAGCCCTTCCTGAAACTGGAACGGAATCCCGAATGGGTAAAGGAACTGAGAAACATGTCCGGGATTCAGACAGGAGAAACGACCAACGACCTGCAGGCTTCAGGCCGAAGACCGCTGGACGCTGAAAGTAAAACCATACTCTTCAACTATCCCCGGCCAATAGAAGCCATGTTTTACACGGATATGACGGTTTACAAAACGATACCTGACAGCGCTGTGATTCACGGTCTGGAAGAAAAAGGATATGAGGTGCTGATCTATGGGGAGCAATTTTTCAAAATGAAAGGAGAAGGTCACTGATACAATGGATTTAAAAGAAAATAAAGGTTTGGTCGAAGTATTTGCCGGTAATAACTGGCATACCGGCATCGTCAAAAGCCTGCTTGAAAATGCAGGCATCGAAACTTATCTGAAAGATGAGATCATGGGTACCTTCAATCCCTGGTGGACTGCGCCGGGAGGTGCGGGGGCCATTAAAGTTTTCGTGTCAGGCCGGGATTTTGAAGAAGCCAGCATCATTGTCGCTGAATTTGAAAAGAATATGGAATTAAAACATTAAACGAAAATCTTAAATGACCATCATGAAACATTTCCTGAAAAGGTTTCTGCTGAGCGGTATTGTCCTGCTTGGTTCAGTTATGGGTGCCGCCGGCCAGGTGGCCGATTTTGAAGGCATCATCACCTTTAAACAAACCGCGGGAGCAAATCCGGATCCTGCCAAAGCCGACCAGCTAAAGCAATTTTTCGGGGACAGCGTGAGGGTGTATATCAGGGGGAACGATTACAAGCAGCATTACCGGAACTCAAAATGGATCCAGGAAGTGACCTACCTGAGCTCCCAGAACAAATACTATATGGTCTTCCAGAAATTCGATACGCTTTATTCAGTGGACTGCGGGAAACCGGACGAAAACTTTACCGTTGCCATAGATTCAAATGACCGAATGACCATCCTGGGTTATGAGTGCATCAAGCTCGTCATGCAGGGGGAAAGGACGAAGAAAACCTATTACTTCGCTCCTGCCCTTCCCCTGGTGAATGTTGATTATTCAAGACATAAGATGGGCGGATATGACCTGTATTACCGCTATGCCAGATCCGTGTACCTCTATCTCAAAGTTGAAAACCAGGCCGGAGTTCACGAACTGACCGCTGTAAAAGTGGATAAGAGAAAGCTGCCCGACAAGGTTTTTGCACTGCTTCCTTTACCCAAAAAATGACGGAATATTCCTGCTTACTTTGTTTCAATGAGTTCCGACCGGAACCGCATCTTCCATGATCAACGCGTAGGTGTAACCCGCTCCGAAATCCCTGTTCAGGTTTATGGTTCCTGAGAAAGTAATGATCTCCCCAACAAGGGGCACATCATCGGTAGTCACGGTCAGGTCGAAATTTTCGCCGTCGGCGGTACCGTCCTGCATATGAACCCAGTTCCTGCCCATAATTCCTTCATTCACCTTGGTGACCTGTCCTTTCACCTTAACGATCTTACCTTCATAATTCTTACGGTCAGCATACAAATCAGCTATTGAAACACTGCCTTCGGGCTGGTCAATTTTAATGTCCAGCTTATTCAGCACTGGTTTCATCGGTATGTCGCCGGTCACGCCACCTGGCATTTGCCCGGGCATCTCATGGGAAATGGGATGATCGCTGATCATATCTACGAAATAAACGACGTCAAAAGTCCGGTTCAATTCCTGGCTCTCGAAATTGTCCATCTTCAGTCCGCCCTCAAAGTAAACCAGGTCGCCGGTCCGGTAATCCCCTTTCAAAACGGCAATCCATTGCTCTTCTTCATATTTTTCAACCCGCAGATAAGTATATGATGATGTCTGCAGCACTTCCTTGATTTCAGCGCCACTTCCGTCATCTTTTACCGAGGCTGTTTTCCCTTTATTGGGCCCCAGCTGGCAGGAGGCAAGCAGAATAACAGAGAAGGTCAGGAAGGCAAAGGCCTTGATAAAATTTTTCATGTCGTAAATTGAATTAATTCAGAATGCAAAAATATGATAAGATTTTAATATTTACATAGAAAGTAACGGCTAATCCTCTTTCATGGCCGAATGTCATGCTGACTCAAGAGAATATTCCACTACCTTTAATCTTTCAAATCCACAAAGCGGTAATTCCACCATGAACAACCTGCCCGATTACGCCGATATTGTTAAAGCCCAGATGAGGCTCAAGGGAATTGTAAAGGTAACATCCCTGGAAAGAACTAAATCCTTCTCCATCATGTCTGGGGCCAATGTCTTTATGAAGCTTGAGAACCTGCAGTCGACCGGTTCTTTCAAGGTACGCGGGGCATACAACAAGATCAGCAGCCTGGATAAAAAGGACCTGGGACACGGTGTCGTTTGTGCATCTGCCGGCAACCACGCGCAGGGAGTTGCCTTCGGTGCCAGGGCCATGGGCCTGAAAGCGACGGTTTTCATGCCGGTCTTCACCCCGCCCCTCAAAGTGATTGCCACCCGGAGTTATGGCGCCGATGTGCAACTCGTGGGCGAAACGTTCGATGATGCCCTGGCCGCTGCCAAAAAATTCCAGGAGGCATCCGGGGCTGTTTTCATCCATGCTTTCGATGACCCGGAAGTGATCGCCGGACAGGGAACGATCGGTCTGGAGATTTTCCAGGCACTGGAAGCAGTTCAGGATGTCGTGGTGCCCATCGGTGGAGGGGGCTTGATCTCCGGAATAGCGATCGCGCTGAAAACCATTAATCCTGAAATCAGGATCATCGGAGTGGAACCGGAAGGCGCTGCCTCTATGAAACAATCGCTGCTGAATGGCAAGCCGGAAAAACTCACCAGTATGAGCACCATCGCCGATGGGATTGCAGTCAAAACCCCCGGAAACCTGACCTTCGAGATTGCCAGGCAATATGTGGATGAAGTTATTACCGTGACTGATGAGGAAATTGCCCACGCGGCTTACCTTCTGCTGCAAAGGGCGAAGATCCTGGCGGAACCGGCAGGAGTTGCCTCCATGGCTGCAGTTTTGTACAAAAAACTGGATTTCCCCGGACGAAATGTTGTCCCTGTAATCAGCGGGGGAAATATCAATATGGGACTTCTGGAACAGATCATGGAAAAAGGTATGATGAAGGAAGGACTGCGGGCCAGGATCGCCGTGCTCATACCGGATATGCCGGGAGAGCTCAAATCCATCATCAGCATCCTGGAAAGCCTGTTTGCCAATATCAACGAAATTTCGCACGAACGGTCCACCACGACGGTTCCTATCGGGCATGTCCTGGTTACGATCACCTTTAACCTGCAGCAGACAGAACAGTTGGATACGCTGTGCAGAACCCTGGAAGGAAAAATGAAAAAGTTTGAGGTTTTGCAGTAATCGTTCTGATTTTTAATAAATTTACACAACCTGAGTTTTCCTTTTCGACCTGTTTAATTCAAATAATATGAAAAGGCGTATTGTATTTTCCGTTCTGATGATACCGCTGCTTTTGACCGGCCAAGTTCAGTCCCAGGGCACCATCTACGTAAATCCGTATTACAAGGCCAATTATATCTTCCAGGAAGGATTTTGGGTATACCGTGATACCCTTACCGGCGAGACCGACAGCTGTTCGCTGGAAAGCGTTCATCATGGATTTTACAGCCCGAATCCGGTCTTCACCGATTATCGTGAATTCTACAAAGTATGGTATTTCAGTCACTCTACCGGTACCATTTATAACGATCATTTTATGGACTACCTCTGGCGAATAAACGGTGGAGGCGAATGGGGGGAACTGGGCCAGCCGGTAATGATGGTCAATTACTACGGCCCCATGATGGGTGGCTACAATGGCTACGAGATCTTAGCTATTCTGGATTCCATCGTGCTGCAGAATTATGTCTTTTATAATGCAGCCTGGAGCCATATTGAGGAAGAAGAGCAGTATCAACCCGAATTTGAATTTGATACTGATCTGTATTATGTGCCGGGAGTAGGATTGGCCAGGAAAGAATATACGGATGATAACCTTGTCCATCACGTGTGGGAATTGATGAATTATGAGAATAGTCCGCTGACAGGCACTTCAGAAGTCAGCACTATGCCTGATGAAATAATAATTTACCCGAATCCCTGCCATGACATGATATTTATTACCGGAAGGGATAGCTATCATTGTAATATCTTTGACCTGTCCGGAAAATTATTGTACCAGGGGGAAGGAATAAAATGGAATGTTCGCTTTTTGCCCCCTGGGATTTATCTCATGTTACTAATTAATGAAAGAAGCAATTTGACAAAAACAGAAAAGTTGATAAGATACTGACCTGATTAACAATTGTTATTTAACTTCACCATATTGACCAAACCCTCCCGGTACAGCAGAAATCTGAATTTTCCGGGACTTTAATACCAAATTGAGATGAAAAGAGCTTTTTACTTCTTTTTTATCCTCACCACCCTGTTGTTTAGCTGTGACAAGCCTGAAAGAAAAGGCGACCTGAATGTTACAGTGGTCGTTAATGGATACTACCCGGCTGAAAACGCCTTTGTCTATACCAAGCCCTCGTCGCGGGATGGCATTACGGATGAATTTGGTTCTGTGCTTTTAAAGGGCATTGAGACAGGAAGTTATGAAGTCTATGCAAACATGGATAATATCGGCTCAGGAAAATCCGCCGTCAATATCAAGGCGGATGAACTCAATGAGGTAACTATCAATGTCATACAGGGAATATTTACCGGGGAAGCGCCGACAATTAGCATTAATTCTCCTGTATCTCCGGCGGAATTCTATGAGGATGAAAATATTTATTTCAGCGCTCTCATCGAAGATGATGAAACCCCGCCCCAGGACATTTCCGTGGAATGGTTCAGTGACCTGGATGGTGTGATCTTTTCCGGGAACCCTGATCAATCGGGCTTATCATCTTTTAATACAAATTCGCTTTCGAAAGGGGTCCATCTGATCACTGTTAAAGCGGTTGATGAAGATGATTTCCAGTCCAGTAAGACCATCCAGGTAAGTACCAATGCTATAAAAGGGGTAACCCTGAATACCCCTGAGTTAGTGAATGGAAACGTAGTTCTTAAGTGGACAAAATTCGAAGGCAGTGATTTTCTGATGTATGAAGTCTTTCGCACCGATGAAAATTGCTCGGATGCTGGCAAGGAACTTCTGGCCACCATCGGGGATATCAATCAGACGAGCTTTACCGACAGCCTTGTCCCCCTTGCGTACCAGGCCTGTTATTTTATCCGCGTAACCAACATTCAGGACCAATACCGCAACAGTAACACGCAACTGGTTAACCTGCCTGATGGCCACCTGTTCAATTTCATCCCATCCGACTTCCTGAAACATCCGACCGAAAAAATCATTTATCTCGTAGATAAAGGAGGGCAGAAACTGATCAAATTCAATTACGAACTGATGCAGGTTTCGGATGAAGTCAACCTGCAAGGGACTGTTGGTTATTGCGATATCGGTGATAACGGTTTCGGTTATGAGATTTATATTCCTGGCAATGATGGATGGATTTACGTATACAATGCTGCAGACCTGAGTCTCGTCACTTCCATCCTGACCGGGCTGCCAACGGCTTCCTGTGTGGTTAACGGCCTGGGGCATGTCATCGCATCCGTTCAACCCAGTCCATGGTGGGAACAGCCTGTCAGGACCTATTCCAGGGCCACCGGCATCAATCTCGACGGTAACGGGGATTTTGAAAGAGACCGCCTCCGGATGATCCCCGGTAAAAATGAACTAATTTCCATCTCTACCACGGTCAGCCCTGTCGATATGGAATATTTCAGGCTGGATGAAAATGGTATGATCGTGCTTCACCAGGATGATCAGTACCACGGGGACTACCCACTGAATCCTAATATCTTCAGGATCTCCGATAATGGCGAATACGCTATTACCGCTAGCGAAGGGGCCGTTTACCTCGCCAACAGTTCCATGGAATATAAAGGCCAGCTGCAGCATGGCACCCTGTCATTTTCTGACTTTGCCTTCAGCGATGACGGGTCTGTCATCTATGCCGGGACCAGCAACCGGAAATCTGTTCAGATCGGCCACTACCCTTCCCTGATCAGGGATGATGAGATCCTCACCAAAGGCTTTCCCAAGTTTGTCCTGAGAGATGGTCAGCGGTTGATCCTTCTCAGTATACCGGAAGATAATTCCACCATCTCTGGTATCGAAATTATTGACCTCCAGGCAATTTAGCCGATCAGTAAACATTTCGCGAAAGTATCTGTTAACTCTTTGGTAGTGATTGTTTCATTACCGGAGAAGAAAAAAACTATTAACTCAATCGAACAGATTTGTTATGAATACAACAACAAAATGGGCATCTGACCCTGCTCACAGTGAAATACTCTTTAAAGTCAAGCACATGATGATCACCCATGTCAAGGGCGAATTCAGAAAATTCAGCATTGAAGCCGAATCGGACGGGCATCAATTCATCGGTTCCAGCATCCGGGTAACCATCGATGCCGATTCGGTTTTCACGAACAATGAGGATCGCGACAAACACCTGAGAAGTGCGGACTTCTTCGATGTCGGTAATTATAAAGAATTGACATTCACAGGTAAAACAATCAGGAAAACCGGTGAGAGGACATTCGAACTGACCGGTGACCTGTTCATCAGGGGGATCAGCAAGGAAATTACGCTGGAAGTGGAATTGGGTGGCATCAATAAAGATCCTTATGGCAAATTGAAAGCAGGATTTTCACTAAACGGAACCATCAATCGAAAAGAATGGGAATTGAACTGGAATACAGCCCTGGAAGCCGGCGGGATCCTGGTGAGCGATGAAGTGAATATTCAGGTCGAGGTCCAGCTGGCGGTCCGGTCATGAAAAAATACGGTGGAACATCCGAACTTTCTGAATAATTCCAGGCCTCCGATAAATAATTGGATTTTAAGTATAAGAAGAACCGGCCAGCCTTTGCAGAGAAAAGTCTGAGCCGGTTCTTTACCGATGAATTACAATAAGATCTGAATGTTTATCTTTCAGAAAGATCATACCTGATCCCGATTCTGAAATTAAATTTATCTTCGAGATAAGGATTTCCAATCATCCAGCCGGCTGATTTATACGATGCATTTACCGCAGCGGAAAATCCTTTTCCTACTGCATATTTTGCCCCCAATTCCAGTGCCCCGCCCAACTTTCCTTGCTCATCATAAAAACGCTGATTTTCAGGCTGGGACCACACATTTAAAGTCCCGCCAAGGTCAATGGATTTATTCCTGAACGGTTTAAGATCATATATTCCATATTGTACTCCGAAAAATCCTTTTTCATAATTGTTGTAGCTGTGAAAAGCGAACAGCTGATTGTAGGACTTTAACCGGAAGGGAATGAATACTGCAATGTCGTTGCCGAAATGGGTCGGGGAATATTGCACAAAAGCGTTAAAACTGAAAGAAGGGCTTATCTCAAACCGGTTGAACAGAAAAATGGCTGGATTGACAAAGTTTAGCAAAGCGAGGTTTTTCTGTTTCTTCAGGTAATCCTGTTCTTCATCCGAAAGATCGCTGAAACCGATTCTGCGGTTTACCCCTTCGCCTTCAGGAAAAGGATCCCGGTCGGTATACGGGTCCTCCGGATTGAACATATCATTGATCCATGCCGTAAGGTCAGCGCCTGCATAATCCCGATAGTATGGATTCTTATCTTCATGCTCAGGGGCGATGACCTTTACAGAATCACTCTTCGAACTGGCAGAGAAATGGAAATAATCCCAGACATAATAGGCGTTATAGAGATAAAAAGGATTTTTATAAAAAGTTCTCTGGTAATAGAAATCCTGAATGACATTCACCTGTGTCAGGTAATTTTCCGATTGAACACCGCTGACGTAAGAATAAAGCAGTCCTTCCAGATGGTCTCGCTTTAAAACCGTAAGATCTTCATCGGTCAGGCCATAAACCGTTCCATCCCATCGATTGAAAATCCAGTTGCCGTTTAAAGCCGGCTGACCATTCACCCCGAGTACAGACCGGTGGAATTCTTCATGGGTATAAACCCCAAGCGGGATTGGCAGCTCGCTTCCGTATTTTGAAAACACCAGCCCGAGTACGTACTTAAGCCCAACATTGGCAATTTTTAGGCCGGTGGTGTTCTTATTATTCTGAATGATCAGGTTGCCCAACTCGTCTATACCCCAGAAGCTCAAATCATAAAGATCGTTTGATAGTTCAACGGATTGCATCATGGATGGGTACTGTGCCTCTGACTGGAAGTTTTGAGGAAAATCCAGCAATGACAGTGAAAGCCTGAGTTTGTAAGTGGTTGTGTCCTGCCCGATTGTGAAATGCACGGAAAAGGCCAGAACGATAAGCATTAAAGCTGTTTTTTTCATGGTTTAAGGATTTATTGGTATTAACACTAATAAAAGGGTGTGTTTACCCTGGTTTTCAGAGAATAACAGTTAAAAATTAAATGAAAATAAAATAGAAGATGACCTGGCCAATTATTGATAACAAGTCATGAAGAAAATTGTTCACCGGTTTACCGGACCGGAAAGAAGTCAATCAGATTTCCGCTCACTTCTTCTTCTGTTTGTCAGGTTTGGCGGGCATTTTTTTCTCCCTGATCCGAAAGAGCAGTTCCCCTTTCTTTACTAATGCCGCCTGTTGGACGATGGTTTCAAAGATCTCACCGTCACAAGGGCTGAGGATCTCTTCTATGTTCGAAGAGGTTTGCAGGTAACACAACCGGTTGCCCCTGGATACATTTTCACCTGGCGTCGAATACTCGGTATCTTCCCCGAAAAGATTATAAATGATCTGTCCTTTATAGGGTGCTACTATATTCCGGATATCGGGATCGGCCGGCTTTTCCTGTTTTACCGGTGCTGGCTGCTGGGTTTCAGATAGCAATACAAAGTTTCTGGCAGCCGTTTCCTTCGCCTTTGCCAGTTCATTTTCGAACCTAGTCTTTGCAATGCCGGTTCTATAATCCCTGTATTGTTTGTCATGCATGGCAAGTTCGAAGAGCTCTTCATCGTCTTGTCCATATTCCCAGCCTTTTTCTTTCATTTCCTGGCGATATTTATCCAGTTCATCGGGGTAAGCATCCTGCGGCACTCCTTTATAAAATTCCCTGCCCTGCGATTCGGCCAGCTTGATGATCTCGGGTGCCAATGGGCCCGGAAGTTTGCCGGCCCGGCCCAGGATCATGTCCCAGGTGTTATTGTCGATCATGGTATATCTTTCCTTGCCACCAGCCATCTGAAGGATATTCATGATGGCCATGTTCTTCACATATTGGCTGAAAGGTGTTACCAGCGGTGGATAGCCAAGCTTCGGCCAGATGAATTCCACCTCATTGAACATCCTCACCATGAGCTCGTCTTCGGTCAGTTCCGCCTGGCCCCTGCCATGAAGGGAAGCGTTTATGCTGCGATGGGCTCCTTTCAGGTCTGCCATCAGGCTGCCCATCATGCCGCCGGGCAAACCACTGCCGATGAGCAGGGAAGACAGTTGTTTGTTCCTGGGATCGATGAAATAACCGAGAAAATCGTCGATAAACTGCTGGGTCAGGGAACGCACCTTCATGTAGGCATTCATATTTATCTCCGGAACGTCGAAGCCTGCATCCTTCATCATGACCTGTACCGACAGGAGGTCCGGATGCACCATGCCCCAGCTGAGCGGTTCCATGGCCACATCCAGGTAATCGGCTCCAGCCCTGGCGACTTCCAGCATGGAGGCCATGGAGAAACCCGGTCCAGAATGGCCATGATACTGCACCACCATCCCAGGGTATTTTTGCTTGATGCGTTTCACCAGGTTCCCCAGCATGACCGGCCGCCCAATACCCGCCATGTCTTTCAGACAGATCTCCTGGGCGCCGTATTCTGCCATTTTATCCACCACCCCCAGGTAATATTCTACCGTGTGAACCGGGGAAGAGGTTATGGATAAGGCAGCCTGGGAGATCATTCCAGCCTCCCTTGCATATTTGATGGACAGTTCCAGGTTCCGGTGATCGTTCAGACCGCAAAAAGACCTGGAAATATCGACGCCCTGCGCTTTCTTTACCTTGAACATCAGTTTCCTTACATCAGCCGGTACAGGGTACATACGGATCCCGTTCAGGGCACGTTCCAGCATCTGAGTCTGAATACCTGCCTGGTTAAATGGTTTGGTCCAGGCCCTGACTGCCGGGTTTGGGTTTTCGCCAAAAAGCAGTTGAACCTGCTCAAATGCCCCGCCATTCGTTTCTACCCTGTCGAAACATCCCATTTCGACAATACCCGGCGCCACAGCCACAAGCTGTTCCATACGGGGCTGGTATTTACCGGACGACTGCCACATATCCCGGTATACCAGGCAAAACCTGATCTTCCTTTTCATCTTTGTAAAATAATATATCTACAAACCAAAAAATTGATTTGTGAAATAATTAACAATAATATTGGCAAAATTAGAAGGATTGCCGGATCAAAAGCCAAAAGACAAGAATATTTTTCAATTATCAGGCTGCTGTAATGCCCGTAAGCTGATCAAAGGCATTATACAGACTCACAGGATGAGTAATTTTTTAATGATACGGCACCGGTCGCTTTTCAGAACAAGGAAATATACACCCGGCGGGATATCGGATACATTGGACCGGATCGTCTGTATGCCATACAGTGTTTCACCTGAAATCAATTCCCTGATCGGCAATCCCAGGGCATTGTATACGGATAGGCCGACCGTTAACGGTTCAGGGGTAACAATTTGAATGGTCAGTTCAGAAAAGCAGGGATTGGGAGAAACGTTCAACGAGATACCGGCATTTGGGTGATCCGGGCTTCCTGAACCGGCAGGGCCCAGTTTTAAGACAATGGCCTCTTCTTTGAACGCCGTGTAAAAAATCGTTCGGCCGGTTGCAATAAATCCGCCATCGGAAGTGGCATAGCATCCGTAAATAATTTCATCGACCTCCGGGTGACCGTAATTGGCCTGCCATTGCAATTCACCATTCGCATCAATTTCGACGAGATACAAATCATAGGAATCGCCGAATGAATTGGAATATCCTGAAATCACGAAATTTCCCTCCTCTGTCCTGTCAATATCAGTTCCCAAATCAACCGAAGGCCCGCCAAATGACCTGGTCCAGATCGTATCCCCGTCATCATCGGTCCTCACCACATAAAATGAATAGGAGCCCGGCCCGAAAGACCTGGTAGTTCCGGCAAAAACATAACCATCTTCCGTTTCGATCACACTGTTGAAATTATCTTCCTCATTTCCGCCGTATTTCCTGGTCCACAATGTATCGCCGGCAGAGTTGGTCTTTACCGCCCAACAGTCGCTGTACTCGGGCAAAGGGACCGAATAGGATCTTCCGGTTACCAGGTACCCTCCGTCGCTGGTTTGAATCACTTTTCTACCATATTCCTGGCCAGTTCCTCCATATTGACGGGTCCACAGGGTGTCGCCGGTGTAATTCAGCCGCAGGAGCCAAAGCTGATCGGCCAGGGTGAATCCGGTACCATAACTGGCGGTCACCACATATCCCTGGCCGTTGTCGGGGGTGATATGGTAAGCCTGATCAGCGGAAGGTCCACCGTAAATCCTGGAATCCAGGGAATCCCCGTCTTCTGAAATCCAAAGCAACCAGACGTCTGACAGGATATAGCCCGCCAGTCCGTAACCGCCGCCCGGAGCCTTGCAAACGGATTCGATCTGTTCCTGGAAGCTGCCCCCGTACGATCTTTCCCAGACCACATTGCCCTGGACGTCCAGTTTAAGGATGTAAGCGTCATACCCACCGTTGCTGAATGATTTTGTTTTACCTGCAACGATATATTCTCCGATCTGGCCTTCGATGGCATAAAATGCCTGGTCGTCTGCTGTGCCACCGTAATGATGCTCCCACAAACTGTCCGGTGGCTGGGCCTGCAAGATCATGACTGCGAAAATGGTGAACAACCCGGAAATGACCGTAAAAAGCAAATTGGTTTTCATAGGATTACTGGTTTGGTTAGAATGCATAAATATAGACAATATTTCGATGTATAGCAAGCTATCATTTTAAGGAATCCAGAAGATCAGGCAGACATAGAAACTTCCAATCAGTTATTCAAATGAGAAATAAATTCCTAATTTCATCTCCGAAAAGAAATTGATTTAAAGACCATGCCCGCAAAGAAAAAACCCCTGAAAATAGGAATCCTCAGCGCCGGAGGCGATTGTCCCGGCATCAACGCCGCTATCCGGGGCGTCGGCAAAACCGCCATCGTCGAATACGGCATGCAGGTCATCGGAATATCCGACGGTTTTCTCGGCCTCATCAACCAGGAATATGAAGAACTCACCGAACAGAAGCTTTCCGGAATCATCACGCTGGGTGGCACCATATTGGGTACTTCCCGCGAAAAACCCTTTAAAAAAGGCAAGGACGATCCGGGGCAGGGCAATAAGCCTAAACTGATCAGGCAAAACTACAAAGCCCTCGGCCTGGATGCATTGGTATGCATCGGCGGCAACGGCACCCAGAAAACCGCGGCCATGCTCGTTGAAGAAGGGCTCAACGTGATCGGCATTCCCAAAACCATCGACAACGACGTTTGGGGCACCGATATCACCTTCGGTTTCGATTCGGCCCTGGGCATCGCCACCGACGCCATCGACCGCCTCCATACCACCGCCAACAGCCACAAGCGCATCATGGTCATCGAGCTGATGGGGCACAATGCCGGCTGGCTCACCTTATATGCCGGTATTGCCGGCGGAGGTGATGTGATCCTGCTGCCGGAGATCAGATACGATATCCGGATCGTCGCAGACTACCTCGTCCGGCGCGCAAAGGCTAAAAAGCCTTATTCCATTGTGGTAGTGGCGGAAGGGATCGAAAAACCCAAAAAAGGCAAAGCCGCCACCCATATCGCAGAGAATATCCAGATTCTGACAGGCCTGGAGACACGCGAAACAATCCTCGGTTACATCCAGCGCGGTGGCAGCCCTTCTCCCAACGACCGGATCCTTGCTACGCGGTTCGGGGCAACTGCCGTGGAACTAATAGCTAAAAAGAAATTCGGACTTATGGTGGCGCGGAAAGGCGAGAACATGACTTCGGTTCCATTGAAGGAAGTCGGCTCCAAAACCCGCCTGGTGCCGCCGGGTTTTTCCCTCATTGAAAAAGGCAGGAAGATGGGAATTTGTTTTGGAGATAAGTATTGCGGAGGAGAGATCGTGTAGTAAATAATGTGGTATGTGGTATGTGGTATGTAATAATTATTAAGGGATTTAGGGGCTATTGACATTACTGGATAGCATTACATACCACATACCACATACCACATACCACATACCACATACCACATACCACATACCACATAAAATATAAATTGACAATCCATAGAATGAAAAGCTTAATTTCACTGCTATTTATCCTGTTTCCAGCTCTCCCCGGCTTCTCCCAGGATGATCCCCTTTTAACTTATTATGAGCGGTCAGGATTCAAATCGACTCCTTCCTATGATGAAACCGTGGCTTATTGCAGGCAACTCGATGCCGCTTCGCCATTCATCCGGTATTCCACCTTTGGGGTAAGTCCGCAGGGGAGAAAATTACCACTCCTGATCGTCGACGCCGACGGGCGGTTCGATCCCGCATCGGCCCGCAGGGAAGGAAAGCTGGTCTGGATGATCCAGGCAGGTATCCATCCCGGGGAGATTGACGGGAAAGACGCCGGACTCATGTATCTCCGTGATATGGTGATCCACCAGCAATTCCAGGGCCTGCCAAAAAATATCACCATCCTGTTTATCCCCATCATGAATGTGGACGGACATGAACGATTCGGTCCCCATAACCGAATCAACCAGGTAGGACCGGAGGAAATGGGCTGGCGCACAACGGCCCAGAACCTAAACCTGAACCGCGATTTCCTAAAGGCCGACGCCTCTGAAATGCAGGCCTGGCTGAAGCTTTTCCAGCAATGGCTGCCCGATTTTTTCATGGATATCCATGTGACCGACGGGGCTGATTACCAGTATGTGATGACTTATGGGCTTGAGACACATGGTAATTTGGATTCCGGATTGACTCAGTGGACCGTTGATAAGCTGATTCCGGTAATGGAATCGAAGATGGATGAAGCCGGTTATCCTGCCTTTCCGTACGTTATGTTCCGCAGGTGGCACGATCCGAGGAGCGGGCTGCGAAGCAGTGCCGGCGGACCCCGTTTTTCCCAGGGATACACGGCGGCCCAGAACCGGATAGGCCTGCTGGTGGAAAACCACTCACTGAAAGATTATAAAACAAGAGTTACCGGTACGTATAAATTGTTCAAGATCCTAAGAAACCTGCTGGAAACCGAAGCCAGCTCCATTCTGGAACTGAACCGGCTGGCCGATGAACGGACAGCTTCAGACTCTTTCCGCCAGGAACCCCTGCCGGTTAATTTTTCTGCTGGAAAAGACAGTGTTTTAGTCGAATTCAAAGGTGTGGAATACGATATTGTGAAAAGCGACCTGACCGGCGGCGATTGGTTCATTTACCATCCGGACAGGCCTAAAACCTACCAGGTGCCGTACTTTCACCGGCAGCTCCCAACAGCTTCCGTTCTTCTCCCGGAAGCATATGTCATACCGCCGGAATGGACATCCGTTATCGATCGTTTGAACCTGCACGGAATCAAATATGAAGTACTGGATCAAAGTAAAAAATACAAGGTCCAGACATTCCGGTTCCGGGATTATTCCTGGCCTAAAACTTCTTTTGAAGGGAGATTTTTATTGACCACTTCGTGGGATACCATCATCACGGAACGGATCTACCCGGCAGGTTCGGTGGTTGTCCGCACCAATCAGCGCACGGCCAAAGTCATCGCACACATATTCGAACCGGCCAGCCCGGATTCCTATCTTTCCTGGGGGTTCTTCAATGCCATATTCGAAATGAAGGAATATTTCGAGACTTATTTTATGGAGGAATATGCCAGGCAAATGCTTACCGAAGATCCGGCATTAAAAGCAGAATTTGAATCCTGGAAAAAGAATCATCCCGATCTGGCCGCAAACCAATGGGCTCAACTGGAATGGTTCTACAAGCGTTCTCCTTACTGGGACAAGCAAAAGGATGTATATCCGGTGGGAAAGGTACTGGAGTAGGACGGCAGGACAATTGGACGGGAGCAGGATTTGAAAGGGGAGCGAATGGTTGCTAATCGTCAAATATTGACAATTGACCAATGACAACTGGCAATTTCTCATGATCCAGCAGCCACTTCTTTCGCCACATTCCACCTCCATAACCGACCAATCGTCCGTCGGAACCGATGACCCGGTGGCAGGGCACGATGATGCTGACCGGGTTGGCCCCATTGGCAGTACCAACTGCCCGGATTGACTTGACATCCCCGAGCCTGACCGCCAAATCCTTGTAACTGATCGTTTTCCCAAAAGGAATATTCAGTAATTCAGCCCATACCCGTTTCTGGAATTCAGTGCCTTGCAGGTCGAGGGGAAGATTGAATTCTTTTCTTCTTCCCGCAAAATATTCTTCAAGCTGGCAAATGCAATGAGCCGTCATCTCATTTGTATCCGATTTACCCTCAATCATATCGATAAATAACAATCTTTTAATACCTATCTCGCTGGTTTCAATAAGGATTACACCTATAGGCGAATCAAAATACACGATCATATTAGTTGGATCTTCAGGTCTAACACAAATTTAAGTTTTCTTTGGCAGGAAAAAGTGTTCATCGACCTGGAAATAAAAACACATCGAAATATTTCATTACTTTGCCCTGCAATGCTTCAGCCGATGTTGTATAACTTATAAAGCCCATTGTGCCCATATAGTAAAATAACCGATATGAAAAGAACATTCATTTTCCTTACTCTCCTGGTTACCTTCCATTCCAGCCTTTTCTCCCAGACCGAACCTGTCAGGATCTACAATCCCGATGCCGATGCAAAATCCGACATTGCCGCTGCCATTAAGCAGGCTAAAGCGGAAAACAAGCATGTCATGCTGCAGATTGGGGGCAACTGGTGCCCCTGGTGCATTAAACTTCATAACTTCATTGCCGCCGATCCGCAGATCGATTCCCTGCTTAAGGCAGACTACGTAACGGTTATGGTCAATGTCGACAAAGAAAAGGATAAGAGGAATTATGACCTGCTGGCAGATTACGGCAACCCTCAACGCTTCGGTTTCCCGGTACTGGTTGTTCTGAACCGGGACGGGGAACGGATCCATACACAGGACAGCTGGTACCTGGAACTGGACAAGTCATACGACCGGGAAAAGCTGATGCAATTTTACAGAATGTGGAATGTGGCGGCTGCCGGGATGAAGAAAATATGATGCGCAGTATGTGGTATGTGTTAATTATTAAGTACTTGTCTTCAATCTTCATCCTTAATAAATACGACATACCACATACAACATACGACATTACCGGACCTTTTTCTCTAATTCTATTATCCTGCTTTCAAGCTCCAGATTTTTTTCTTTGAGCCCTTCGATCATAGTTTGCTGCTGCTCAATCTGTGCCTGTTGCTCCTGTACAGCTTTCACCAGGGGTACTACAAATTCAGCATAGCTGAGTTTATATAAGTCCTTTTCATTGGAAGGCCCTATTATCCCGCTGAAATCATATCCCGTTTCATTTGCGGCGGTTTTCACTTCCTGTGCAATAAATCCCGAGTAATGAATGCTTTCTTTCAAAGTAATGGATTCCGCTTTATCATTAGGAACACCCAGGAAATCATTCAGGCTTGATACATCCAGGGTGTAACTCACCGGTCTTAATTTCAGGATGAATTCAAGTCCTTTTACATCTTCCCGGATATTATTCTTGAACCTGCCGTCACTGACATTACTCCAGTTGGCATATCCACCGATATCGTTCACTCCGGCATCCCCGATCCGAACCTGGTTGTTGGCAGTAATTATTGCCGCATCGCCCAGGGCCATGCTGTTCTGATACCCGGCAGCGTTTGCGTCTGTATTACCACCTACAAAAGTGCACCAGTTACCATAAGCATAACTGTCACCAGCCTGGTATCCCACAGCGGTCAGGTTTGCATTATTGTGGTTATACCCGGTGTGGTAACCAAGCCCGGTGTTATAATTTCCTGTGCTATTGGAGTAAAGTGCATACGAACCGAGGGCAGTGTTATAAATTCCATCTAAATTATTTGCTAATCCATTATTTCCAATTGCAGTATTATCACTGCCGGAATCATTGTAGTATAGTGCTTGCAATCCCACCGCTGTATTACTGCTGCCAATCGTATTGTTAGATAACGACTCAACGCCAAGCGCAGTATTGTAATTCCCGGTATTCAGTGACGGAAAACCTGATCCCCGAAGGGCATTATATCCAAGAGCAACATTTACATTATCGAAAGGAGTGCCTGAATTATTTGCATTATACATGGCAAAGGCACCTACTGCAGTTGCATAGTTGCCTGCAATGTTATAATACAAAGCTTTGTATCCAAGTGCTGTGTTATATACTCCTGTCGAATTTGAATAGAGGGAAGAATGCCCACCTGCAGTATTATGTGTGCCTGAGGTGTTACTGTACAAGGCATTTGTTCCGAAAGCACTATTTAGATGGCCGATAGTGTTGGCCATCAGAGCATTAGTTCCATTTGCAGTGTTACCGGCACCGGTTGTGTTCGATTGAAGTGACAGGGTCCCTGTAGCGGTATTCTCATATCCGGAAGAATTGGACAGCAAAGCCTGGTAGCCGAGAGCAGTGTTCCCGGTACCGGTATTGTCCGCAGGCGTGGCCGATCCCTTCAGCGCTTCATATCCAACGGCAACATTGGTATTATAGAACGGCGTAGTGGTATTATTGGCATTGAACATGGCATTGACCCCTACTGCCGTGGCCCTGTCACCTGCCTTGTTGTTATAAAGCGTGCCCCATCCTATGGCTGTGTTGTGATATCCTGTTGTCGATAATCCCAATGAAAAAATGCCAACCGAAGTGTTCCCGGTTCCGGAGGTATTACTACTTAATGCTTCATTTCCAACCACGGTATTGGAAGAACCGCTTGAATTGAAGAAGCCGGCCTTGCTTCCAATAAAAGTATTATTGGTTCCCTGCACTCCCGTAATATAGTTGTTTGCACTTCCGGCATAGAGACCGATAAACAGGTTCTCAGGGGCATCGGTGTCCAGGCGCATCATCTCTGCTCCCAGCGTATCTCTAACTAATAAAACCGGGTAAGTCTGATTATTATTCATATCAATCACAAGTTCCGGAATATCAAATCTTGCGGTGATATGCATCATTCCAAAAGAAGAGGGTTCCCCAATACCTACCTTCCCACTGTTGTAATAAATGTCGTTTCCGGAAGTGGTCCACTGGCTGAAAGTGCCTGCATTATAGCCGATCAACTTCCAGTTTGGTGAAAGCGGGTTGCCTGTATTGTAATAAAATCCCTGATCGAAATCCGATCGGTAAACCAATAGTCCATTGGCAGGCTGGGAAATGCCATTGATCTGAGCGGTCGTCAATCTCGGTATCAGGATACCGCGGCTTGTTGAACTGACATCGAGCATGGCTGAATTATCAGGCGGAAGACTGGCGGAATTGATGGAAACCTGCGCCGCTAAAGGGAAGCACCAAAAAAATAATGCGTAAAATAAACTTCTCCTGGCATTTTGCATAATAATAAGGATTAAAGGGTTCGGCATTCCTTATTTCCGGGCTGTGAAAGCAGGCTTAGGGGAGATAAATCAAGTAAAATTAATAGGTAAGTTTATTAAACACTTCGATGAAACAACTAATTAACAGATATTTAACAAAATATGTGGTATTTAATATGTAGTATGTGATAATTATTTAGGTAGAAGATTGAAGACAAATACTTAATAACTATCACATACCCCATACCACATTTCTAGAATCCGTTCAATCTCATCGTCACAGTAGGGATAAGCAACAGAAAACCCAGGACAAAAAAGATCAGGATCAGAGGCCATACCCAGCGGACCCATTTGTCGTACGGGATCTTTGCAATCCCCAGGGCGCCGATCAGGACCCCTGATGTGGGAGTGATCATGTTGGTGAATCCGTCGCCGAACTGGAACGCCATAACGGTGGCCTGGCGCGACAGGCCGATGAGATCGGAGAACGGCGCCATGATAGGCATCGTTAGCGCCGCTTTTGCTGAACCGCTGGGGATGATAATGTTGATCGCCGTCTGAATCATGTACATCGTGCCAACTGCCTGGACCTGCCCGACTTCATGCAGTTTCGAAGCCATCCGGTAAAGGATCGTATCGATCACCCTGCCATCTTCCAGGATGACGATGATGCCCCCGGCGAGACCGACCACCATTGCGGCGGAAATGATGTCTTTCGCCCCTTCCAGGAAAAGCCTGACCTGCCGGTTCCCCCCGTAACCCATTGCCATACCCGAGGCAATGCCCATGGCCAGGAACAGGGCGGCGATTTCCATAATGTACCATCCATAACCCATGACACCAATAATGAGGAATAAGATGGTGAACAACAGCAGGTTCAGGATGAAATAATGCACGGTCTTCCGCAGGGAAACAAAGCCGAGGAGGGCAAAAAGGCCGGTCGCGGCCGGAATGGCGGGAATGTTCGCCGATGCGGAATTCCCAACTTGGAGTGTCGTCATGGGATAGCAGATGGAGAAAATAACCAGGGCAGCCAGCGTCAGTCCATAGGTGATCCAGGCCGAAACCGGGGTATAAAATTCGATTGTTTCGTCCTCATTGGCTGTCTTGTCGCGCCAGTACTGGTCCAGTTCATACATGGGCGATCGGCGGGGATTTCTCCGGATCCTGCGGGCATACCACAGGACAAACCCAATGCCGATAATATTGATAATAATGAAGCAGGCCAACCGGTATTCCAATCCCGAGAACAGCGGAATGCCGGCGATCCCCTGCGCAATGCCGATTGTGAACGGGTTAAGCATGGCCGCTGCAAAACCAATATGGGCCCCAAGGTAACACATGCATATCCCAATGATGGAGTCATAACCCATTGAGATAGCCAGCGGCACCAGTATGATCACGAAGGCGATCGTCTCCTCGCTCATTCCGAAAATGGCCCCGAAAAGACTGAACATCAGCATGATCAATACTATAATGACATTGTCCACTCCGACCGTTTTGAATATCTTATATTTCTCCAGCCCCCGGGTAAAATGAATAAACGACAATATTCCGGCATCCATGGCTTTGGTCGTGTTCATGATCCAGAACGCCCCGCCGATCATCAGGATGAAAGCAATGATGCCGGCCTGCCGCTCAAATCCTTTGAACATCGCCCCGAAGATCTGCCAGGTCTGGGGCTGGCTGTCCACCGTTTGAAAAACCAATTCCTTCACCTCCTTCCCTTCGACCAGCCTGGTCTGCTCCACGTAGTCCCCGCCGGGAAAGATCCAGGTCAGTGCCGCCGCAATTACAATAAGCGAAAAGATGATGACGTAGGTATGGGGAAACTTCATTTTCATAGATCAAAGTTTGATGAACCCACCCCCGTTCCCCCTCCCTTTGACAAAGAGAGGGGGCCAGGGGGAGAGTTTATTTAAGCAACAATGCATTGAATAAGAGCTTATAATCCGCTGCCGTACTTGCCCGGAATTGCGGATTGAAAGCGAACAGAACCATTTGCCCTTTGCCTTTTTTCAGCCAGATCATACCGGGCTTCTCCTTTATCAGTTCAGCTTTTTCTGCATATCCACTGATCAGGATCTCTTTTTCCGGGAAGGAGGCGATCACTCTGCGGTCCATGTCAAAATTCGGCACACTGGTCTCAAATACAGGATTCCCCCTGTAAAATACCCCTGATTCTGCCGGCATTCCATACGTAAGCGGATGGTTTTGTTTCACTTCAATTCCGACAAATGCACCAGGAATGTACAATCCCCCGAGATCTTTGGAAATATTACGGAACGGCAGGGAAAACTCCTCGGTTTCGGTTTCGCTGCGCTTTATCTTCAAAACTCCTGCAAACAGCTCGGTGGAACTGCCCCATGAAACGATCAAACCGCCCTGATCCAGGAATTTCATGAGGTTTGCCATCCCCTTCTCCCCTATTCCCCTGACATATTCCGGGGGATAATCGCTGGTGTAATAGTCATCCCCTTCCGGTTTATAACGCCCGGTCATTAAAATATCTTTGTGGTTGGATGGAAAAACGATTACATCAAATAGGGCTGTGAAATCCGTTTTTTCGAAATCGCCTGTCTTCACAACGGTATACGGAATATAATAACTATCGAAGAGATAACGCGTCCAGCCTGCATCCATATCGTGCAGGTAGGTTTCCACGAGGGCAATCCTGGGAACGGTGAATTTCTCACTGCTGTATTCGGGTCTGTCTTCCAACAGCACCGGTTCGGTCAGTAAATTCTCGTACAGGTCTTTCAGAATATCCTTTCCTCCAAAGCCATAAACGACAAAGCTGCCGGCATTCAGCATTTTTCCGTTTTGATAGAGGGGCTCTGTCAACCTGTCGACCCGGAAACCCAGGGCAGATGACTTAAATGCCGCTTTGAAACTTTCATTCCGTTCCACGGGAAACGCCAGTCCCCAGAATTCGCTCATAAGGCCCTCCTTCAGCGTATAAGGATGCGAGAGCACCTTCCATTCCGGTACAACCTTCGGATCACTCGTCATCACTTCATAGGCCTGCACCCCGTTGTGCAACGGCAGTGACCAACTCGTAATGTCATAAGGCTTTATGGCCTCGCCTCCGGGTGTATAATGCCGCAACGGAAAAACCTGTTTTTCCATGACCTCCTTGATGAACGCGCGAAACGGCTGGGCCAGCGGCACAACGATGTCACCGGCCTGGCATGGTGTATCGCCCAGTTTCACCGGGGCCGTCAATTCATATACATTTACCCCGTGTTCCATAAGCAGGTTCACCAGGCGGGCCATTTCACCGGCATCGTGCTGTTGCTTTGGGATGATATAATAATAAGGCGGCTGGGTTTCACCCTTCCGCACCTCTTTCCGGCACAAGTCGTTCCTGAATTTCAGGATTTCTTCTTTATGTTCTGCTGATGTTTTGAGGATGGAGAAGGTGCTGGTCTTCTCATAGTCAACCAGGTCGCCAAGCCTCCACCAGCCACCCGGCCAGGGCTCAGGAAAATTGATGCTCTTTTCATACTCCGACAATCCTTTCCCCCAGACCTTCAGCTCGTTCGGCTCGATGTAAACGGGCGTCGCGATGTCAACCGACGCTCCTTCGGTCAGCATACCGATGACATTTTTCCAGATACAGGTCTCGGTACATCCCGGCCAGTAGTCGTCGAAGATGGTCTTCTGCGCAATGCCGCTCTGCCCGGCTGCCGCCATGTCTTTTGCCATCGCCGATCCGAATACCCCTATCCAGTTCCAAATGCCGACATCGATGTTCTCCGCAATCGGATCATGGGGCGGAGGTACGAAATACCGCACCCCCGTCGATCCCATCTGGTGTTTTTCCACCATCACCTGCGGGAACCATTCCAGGCTGAAAATCGCCGAGATGGCCCGGGTATCGGTCTGGCTCAGGCTCACAAAATCGCGGTTGTTGTCATGGCCGACATACTTGTGATAAACCCCCGGCATCGTAGTAGTCTCATACCGGGTGCCTTTGTATTTCCGGTAATGCTCCACAACCATGTCCATTCCGTCCGGGTTATGGCAAGGCACCATCATGTAGACGACTTTGTCGAGAGAATTTTGAATGTTGAATTTTGAATTTTGAATGAAGGTTTGATTTGTAATGAGTTCGTATGCTATCAGCGGGGCGGACTGGGATGGTGCGACCTCGCCGGAGTGCATGGAAAGAGTGGCGAGGAAGAAGACTTTGCCTTCGCCGATGAGGATTTTTTGCTCCCCATCCGTCAGACCCGGATCAAGAGCCAGTTTTTTGTTGATCTCCTTGAGCCTGTCAAGGTTTTTAATATTGTCTTCGGACGAAATGAAGCAGATGTACATCGGCTTTCCCATCGGGGATTTTCCGATCTCCTCCATTTTCACCATGGGTGACGCTTCATCCAGATTCTGCAAATAACCGATGAGTTGTTCATAGTCGAAAAGCATCCGGTCTGTTCCCGGCTCGAAACCTAAATAATCTTTTGGCGACTGAGGCTGAGAAAAGGTAAAGAGTGAACAGTGAAGTGTGAAGAGAAGCGAAAAAAAATATATACCTGCTCTTTTCATATTCTGATTTTTATTGAACGCGGATGACGCGGATGTTACGGCTGTACATGTAGTTTTATCCTTAACGTATAAAAATACAATTAATGTCAACAAATGTCGCTCGCGCAGCGAGCTAATGACTACCTAATGTCGCTCGCGCAGCGAATAATTGTCAATCAAAACAACTCATCATATTTCGTCCACAAATAATCCCCAAGCTTCCAGGCTTTATCGACCACATAGTTGCCCCACTTCATTGTATAGCCGGTGAGGAAAGCCCTGGCTTTGCCGGGATCCTGCCTGTACATCTGCACAGCCTGTTGTTCGACGCCTGGCTGCATTTCGAAGAATTCTGCCTGGACCGGGTTCCAGACCTTATCGACGTCGTGCCGCATGTCACCCCAGCGCTGGGCCGTCAGGGTACCCAGGCGGTTGAAGGCCCACCAGGCCGATTTATTGCTGAACCCTTCGATCCTGCCATCCACTTTATAGGGCTCCGGCAGGTCTGTCACACCGCAGTAAACCGGTACATAGACCGAGGTGGCCACGTTGTCCATTGCCAGCCATACCACACCACCGATGGGGTCCGGCAGCCAGTCGCGGCACTGTATGATCGTGGCATACATCGTGTACCACCTGGCGATCGTCCTTTCGCCCATCCAGCCCCAGCCGCCGTTGATGCGGAACAGCTTGTTGGCATCGTAGGGCATGTGCGGATTGGCGAGGGGAGAGATCACCATCTTGCCGTCTTTGTCCGGCACAAGCATGTCCTTTGTCATGTCGAACGGCGTCCCCTCGTAATAATCCTTGAAGATGGTCACCAGTTGCAGCATGGTGACCCTGGTATCAGGCTTCACGGAAAACGGGTAATTCTCTGCATTGGGGTCCAGGTTCAGGGACGGCGCCACCAGGCTCAGCACGCGCCACTCGCGGCGGCGTGATGCCAGTGAGGTGCGGCTCTCCGGGGCATAGGCATAACAAAATTCGAATTCTTCCCTGGATTTGCACCAGCCCGAATCCAGTGCCACCTGGAATATATTTTCTGAAGCCATGAAATAATCCTTGTTCTTCAGGTCGATCTTCCGGATACGGCTGGCGTTGGCATTAACGGAAACTTCCTCGTCCGGTACCCGCTGTGCCGCCCAGATCGAACCGATTCTGCCTTTTCCCGGCCCGAGGATCTCCAGGTGCCACACCTCATGTTTATCTGCGATGGTCAGGCATTCCCCGGCGTCGTTGTAGCCATATTTTGCTGTCAGTTCTCCTGCCAGCTTAATTGCCTCCCGTGCCGTCGAGCATCGTTCCACCATTAGCTGGCAAAGCATGGTGCAATCGATAAGGCCTTTGCCGGATACAAGGCTTTCCCTGCCCCCGAAGGTGGATTCCCCGATAGCCAGTTGTTTCTCATTGATACACGGGTAGGCTGAGTTCACATAGGCATAAGTGTGCAAAACCTGCGGGATCTCCCCGATCTTCTGATAAACGTAGAGCGGCATGGCAAACGTATCGCAGGGCACCCGTTTGGTGATATCGCACAAGGCCCCGGCCGGGTAGTCCCTGGCGGGTTGAATGAAGATGGATGAGCGCGTCCGGTGGCTGTCGTCGGTGTGGGAAGTGATCACCGATCCGTCGGCCGTGGCCAGTTTGCCGCAGGTGATGGAGGTACAGCCATCGGGGGTGTTTTCGACCCAGTCGGATGGATCGACCACCTCACAGGTCACCTGTGAGGTCACCTGTGAGGTCCATCCAACAACAACGGCCATGATTAAATATCGAAGTCTGTTCATGATTTCAAATGTTTTAATGATATCAAACAAATATAGTGTTTTAAGGATTTAATCCGGGAATCAGGGTCTGTGTTTCAATTTACATTTTACATTTTATTATGTATTGCCCACAAATTTTATATATTTGTATAACAATAAAATAGAAAACCTAACCGATAATCGTAAAGCGGAAATCATGCCTCCCCTACGTGCTACCAACTCCCGGCTAATAATTTACGGCTATCACCTCCAGCTCTGCTTTCTTCTCTTATCCTTCTCATCTCTATGCCAGGTCACTTTCGAAAAAACTCTGGATTTCCCTGAAAGCCAATTTGGCAATGATGTCATCCAGTCGTCGGATTCCTGCTATATGGTGATCGGTGGGCAATATGACCATTACTACCAGTGGCCTATCACCGACTATATGATGTTCAAGGTGGACCCTGCCGGCAACCTTTTATGGACAAAAAGTCACCAGAGTGCGTGGGGCGAGACCAGGGGCAACGCGCTGGTGGAAACCATTGACCAGGGAATTATCAGCTGCGGAAGGTACCAGGATTCCGATGCCTGTATGATCCTATGCCAACCGGATGGGGATACGATCTGGACCAGGCAGTATGAGTTCGGTGAAGGATACGGCCAGGCCCTTGGGATTTGCCAGACCTCTGACGAAAGTTTTGCTTTCACTGGTGGAATGGCAGCTTATTCAGATGAAGCGGCAATTATTATATGCAGTACCGACCCGGCCGGTCAGCTATCATGGGTGAAACAATTCCGCAATTCTGGAAATGATGAAGTATTTGGTACAGATATCCTGCAGGCTGCGGACGGATGTCTTGTCGTATGCGGGTATGAGGGCTATACGAGTGTCCTTATCAAACTCAGCATGGAAGGAGATTCACTATGGATGATAAGATACGAGGGCTTGATATCAAGTTTGAATTCTATAAAACAAACTGTTGATGGAGGCTACATTTGTTGCGGGTTGGCGGCTGATTGTGCGGGTACCAGTTGGGATTATTTACTCCTAAAGACGGATCCTGATGGGAACATGGAATGGAATAAGGTTTTTGGGGATGACCTGAGAATGGAAACAGCCTATGATGTTCAGATCGCCGCTGACCGGGGATACGTGATCTGTGGCCAGTCTTTCTCGCCGGAGGATTACAACCGGGATGCCGTCCTCATTCGCACCAACCAGGACGGCGACACGCTCTGGACCCGGACCTTCGGCAGCCCTGATCTGAATGAGGAGGCCTATGGAATTGATGCCACATTTGACGGGGGATATGTCATTACGGGGTACAAAATGGTCAACGATACCCTGAGCAATGTCTATCTCATCAAAACCGATGCCGATGGCCACACCACCTGGATATGGGAAGGGCCGGTACAAAAAGCTTTACCCCTGCAAATCTTGCCCAATCCGAATCATGGCGTTTTCAAAGTCGGAACTGAGGAAATAAGTTCCAAAGGGGAACTTAAGGTCAGAGATTTGAAAGGAAGTATCATTTATAAAAGCTACATAAATGGAAATGCATTCCAGGATCAGATCAACCTGCAACCTTGCTCTCCCGGCCTGTATTTTGCAACATTGAAAACGGAATCCTCGCTATACACGGCTAAATTCCTCGTTATTGCATCTTTTTAATCCCCAATTCCATTATCTGCTTCATTCTGTTCCTTCGGAACGATTCTTCCATTGTGCCATTCCCATTCCCCGGACGATGTC
>CAZUDV010000007.1:142742-238902 GCA_964619555.1 uncultured Bacteroidales bacterium
GATTCTTCCATTGTGCCATTCCCATTCCCCGGACGATGTCCGGGGCTGAATTCATCCTGTTCCTTCGGAACGTTTCTTCCACCGTTTAATTCCCCTTGTCCCCTTGTCTCCTTGTCCCCTTGTCTCCTTGTCCCCTTGTCCCCCTGTCCCCATGTCCCCTTGTCTAAAAAATAATTACCTTTGCACTTCACCAAAGCGACCTCCTTTAGGATGAGCGACCCCATCAAACACGAGTGCGGCATTGCAATGGTCCGGTTGCTGAAGCCGTTCGAACACTACCTCGCCAAATATGGCACCTCTTTCTACGGACTTAAGAAACTGCATTTACTGCTCCAGAAACAACACAACCGCGGCCAGGACGGAGCAGGGATCGCCTGCGTAAAATTCGATATGGAACCGGGACACAAATTTATGGACCGTGTCCGCTCGAACTCCAGCACGCCGATCCAGGACATTTTCCAGACCGTCTACAACCATATCAACGAAATAGGCGAGAAAGACTTCCACCTGCTGAACGATCCGGTCTGGCTCAAGGAAAACGTGGAATTCACCGGGGAATTGTTCCTCGGTCACCTGCGTTACGGTACCTTCGGCAAACAGGGTGTGGAATTACTTCACCCAGTCATCCGTCACAACAGCTGGATGACCAAAAATCTTATCCTGGCCGGGAATTTCAACCTCACCAACACCGATGAATTGTTCGAATTACTTATTGATGTGGGCCAGCATCCGATCGAGACGTCCGATACCATCACCATGCTGGAAAAGATCGGGCATTTCCTGGATGAGGAGAACGAACGGCTTTACCAGGAATTCAAGCAACTGGGCTACCAGAAGCGGGAGATCACCCCGCTTATTGTCAAAGATCTCAATATTCAGAATATTCTCACCCGTGCCAGCCGCGACTGGGATGGAGGCTATTCCATCATCGGCGCCATCGGGCATGGCGATGCTTTTGCCCTGCGCGACCCGGGAGGGATCCGGCCGGCATACTATTACCATGATGAGGAAGTTGTTGTGGTGGCATCGGAGAGACCGGTGATCCAGACGGCTTTCAATGTTCCTTTTGATAAGGTCAAAGAGATCAGTCCGGGTCATGCGCTGGTGATCAAAAAAGATGGAAAGACACATGAAGTACTGGTAAAAGAACCAACGGAGCGTAAATCCTGCTCCTTTGAAAGAATTTATTTTAGCCGTGGGACCGATAAGGAAATTTACAGGGAAAGGCAGAAACTGGGCAGGGCGCTTGTCCCCGCCATCATGGAAACCATCGGCAACGATATTCAAAATACCGTCTTCTCTTATATCCCCAATACCGCATCGGTAGCATTTGAAGGCATGATGGCAGAGCTGGACCGGGTTTGTTCCGGGATAAAAAAAGAAAAGATATTACAGCTCGGCAATTCCCTTACTCCTGAAAAACTGGAAGATATCCTGTCGATCCACGTTCGCACCGAGCAGGTAGCTGTCAAGGATGCCAAATTGCGGACTTTTATCACTCAGGACACCGACCGAAACGACCTCGTCGGGCATATTTACGATATCACTTACGGGGCCATCCGGCCGGGAATGGATAACCTGGTGGTGATTGACGATTCGATCGTCCGTGGAACTACACTGAAACAGAGCATTATCCGTATCCTCGACCGGCTGAATCCTAAGATGATCGTGATCGCTTCTTCCGCCCCTCAAATACGATACCCCGACTGTTACGGCATTGACATGTCGAAACTGCACGATTTCATTGCCTTCCATGCGGCTATCGCCCTGCTGAAAGAAAACCGGCAGGAAAGCGTCATCAACGAAGTGTACAGGCTATGTAAGACGACAGAAAAAGAGCCAAAGGAGCAGGTGGAGAATTATGTAAAAGCGATTTATGAACCCTTCTCAGCGCTGCAGATATCCGACAAAATCGCAGACATGCTTACCACCAGCGAAATAAAGGCAAAGATAAAGGTGGTCTACCAGACGATTGAAGACCTTCATGAATCCTGTCCCAACCATCGCGGCGACTGGTATTTCACAGGCAATTACCCGACGCCCGGCGGGAAAAAGGTTGCCAACCGGGCTTTCGTTAATTACATTGAAGGTCGCGACGTAAGACCTTACTAACTGATCCTTTTGAATTCGGCGCTGATCTTTTCAGTTAACTCCAGAAAATCTTCCTTGCTCAGTTGCAGTTTAGGTTTACTAAAATCGATGTCATAGACCGTGTTGATGGGAACGAGGTGAATATGGGCGTGAGCCACTTCCAGGCCCAGGACGGCCACTCCCATGCGTTGGCATGGCACCACCTTCTCCACTGCGAGTGCAACCTTTTTCGCAAAGAGAAATAAGTCCTGGTAAAGCTTATCTTCAATACCGAAGATATAATCGATCTCCTGTTTCGGGATGACCAGCGTATGCCCTTTGGCAAGGGGGCTGATGTCGAGGAAAGCCAGGAAACGATCGTCTTCCGCTACCTGGTAGCAGGGTATCTCCCCATTGACGATCCGTGTGAAAATGCTTGGCATGGCATTAATAATTAAGATCGGGTGATTTCGACTATTTCAAGGTGCAATTTACCGGCAGGAATAGCAATATCCACTTCCTCACCGACAGATTTGCCCAGCAATCCTTTTGCTATTGGTGAAGATACGGAGATTTTTCCTAGTTTCAGGTTAGCTTCCGATTCGGGCACAAGGGTATATGTCATGACAGCGCCGTTGCTCCGGTTCTTTAATTTGACCGTACTGAGGATCAGCACCTTTTTACTGTCCATCTTGGTTTCATCGATGATACGGGCGTTGCTGATCTCTTCCTGCAGTTTGGCGATCTTCATTTCCAGCATCCCCTGGGCATTTTTGGCGGCATCGTATTCGGCATTTTCCGACAGGTCGCCTTTATCCCTGGCTTCCGCGATCTGACGCGAAATTAAAGGCCGTTCGACAGAAGTCAGGTGTTCCAGTTCTTTCCGGAGTTTATCCAGCCCCTCCTTGGTATAATATTTCGTTTCTGCCATAAAACATCAGTTTCTTTAGGGTAACAAAGACAAAAAGACCCTGCCGGAAGTAGGGTCTCTTTGAAAGTGCAAAGATAGTATAAAAAATTCTAAATGCTTCTAAAATTTCAGGCGTACGCCAATGCAGTGGGTTCCCTGGAAATTATCCGTCGACTGGTAAGCATAATCCACGCCGATGGTCAGGTTGCTTTTCTTGCTCAGCGGAGCTTCAACACTTCCACCGAGGCTAAGGCCTTTGTACGCATTGGTCCGGTCGGGGCTGTTCACATCTTCCGTAATGCCACTTTCATAGGTATAAGCTGCACGCAGTTGCAGGTATTCTTTCAAGCTGTATTCGAGCCCCAATCCTACCTGGTCTTTTGTAAAGGAGTTGGAAGTGAAATTAGCTGCTACGGTGAGTCTGTTCCATTCTCCCATCAGGAAATCATAAGAAGCGCCGATCCGCAATTGGGTCGGTAATTCAAAGCTTTCGGATCGCTGGTATACGGACATGGAATAATCATTTCCCTGGAAGAAGGCCTTGATGGAAAAACCGTCGCCGGTGAATTTCATCTTCGGGCCGATATTTCTCAGGGCAATGCCGAACTTAGCCTGATCGCGTTCCCCTGTAACGTACATCACGCCGGCATCCAGGCAAACGCCCTGGGCACTGGCATCGGGAATGGATTCGGAGATGATCCGGATGGTCATCCCGGCTGATATGCTGTTGGAGAATGCTTTCGAATAGGATAAGGCAAAATTCAGCAGGCTGGGCTTGAAGGTTGCTCCAGTTCCATCCGGCTGATCCGTCGTCGTCACGTTCAATTCTCCGAAGTTCATGCTGAATACCGACAATCCGATTACACCGGTTTCACCAGCCCTGACGCCTAATCCGAAATTCGATATACCGATATCGGAACCTTTCAGCCACGTGGTTTGCGTAAAGGCAATATCCATCTTATTCACAAATGCCAGTCCGGCAACATTGGAGAATAATGACTCCACTCCCCTGGCATTGGCAGTCGTAACACCACCCCAACCAAGGCTTCGGGCCCAGGGATTTATCAATAATTCCGGGGCCCCGGCCTGACCGGACCGGTCTTTGTTACCTGCCTGTACATCTGTTGAGCTGATGCTGAAAGTTGATAAGATGACAAGAGCTGCCAGGTATCTGTAAAAGTTCTTCATGGTCAATGATATTTTATAATTAATCATGTTTCCTAGCCATTAATTAGAAGACATTAAGATCGGGCACCCTCAGGCCACCGAACCATTTAATTATTTTCTCTCCATCGTCAGTTTTGACATGGATGATATATACTCCGCCGGCAATGGGCACACCCGCAAAGTTTTTAAGGTCCCAGTCAACGGATGTTTTTTCTTCATCCTTGGTGATCTGGCGGATGAGTGTACCGCTCACATTGTAAATGGAAATGGTACATTGCCGCGGCAGGTTGGTGATCTTCACCCTGTTATCGAGGGCATTGTTCTCATATCCCGGTCCGCCGGCATAAGCGTAATACGGATTCGGTACGACCGAGATCAGATCCAGGTCGCTCTTTGCTTTTTGAGGATCGTAATTGTCAACTGCAACGGCTTCGGTCTCAAAACGGTACATCGGATAGTGACCATTCTGGGAATTGGCGATGGAAGCAGAATCCAGCGGCGACGAATAGTACCTTTCGTATGGTTTGGCAACCCTGATCCGGATCTTTACGTCGTTCTGGAGCCATTCCTTTCCGGGCACTGACAGTGGCATGCCAACCCACATAGAGGTGGAATACCAGGCCAGGTCATACAGGAAGGTAGGCACCTGGTGCAGGCTGTATCCGTTCCGGATAAAGCGGCAGGCATCATAAGCCGGGAATTCATAGACGAGGCCTTGCAGGTCCCTCTTGGTATGATCCATGATATAGACGTAATGTTTCCCGCCGAATCTGGCATTTCCGGAAACCGGATCAAAAACCGTTGAAGTGGGATTGAAGAGCATATCCCTGCCATTATCGGCTGACAGCCAGCTGTCTTCGCCGAACATAATGTTCATGCGTTCCCCGGTTTCCACGTTGATGGCATAGCCCGGGAACCAGCTCATGCTGCTGTCGGAAATGTAATTCGGCGCTCCCGGGTCTTCGCTTACGCCTGAACCCGATGCGGCTGGATTACCATTCTTGTCGACCGATGGAGCTGCACGGAATTTGAATCGTTCCCTTCCACCCTGCGACAGGTTTTTATCCGGGCACATTTCCACCACTACAGCCCTTGACCATTTCGATTTATCGCTGGTGAACACGATGTCCACACTGTAAACATTCTCCATCTGGGCTGATTGTTTTGAGAGCAGATTGTAGCAAGGTCCGCTGTTGTCCTGATCGTTAGCTGCACAGAGTACATAGGGTGCCCAGGTGCCATTGATGATCTTTTCATAGTTCTGGTTCGGGTCATATGGCTTATTCGGCATGTTCCAGTCGCTGGTACCACCGTTACGGTAGGTCCCGGCGCGTATCCAGTTCCTGGGATCCCCCGGCACATCGTTATCTTCCACCCCGCCAAGCCATCTGTAAGAGCTGTCTACGTAGGTGAGGGAGGATTCCAGAAGCCCGTTGTTCGGTGCAAGTACATCATAAATAGAAACCAGGTCGCTGCCGTCAGGTTTTTCACCTAATTTCTTTGGACCCGGATAATAGATCGATTTCATGTTCACTGAAATCCCAAGATCAAGGAATAACTGTTCATTCTGTTGGTCGAGGGTGGCATCCGCCTCGTAAACCTGCCCGTTCGCCTGGTTGATCAGGTGCCATTCGCCGGTGATGATACTGGCTGTGTCACCCCCTGCAACCAGGGCTTCGTTTCCACTGATGTTGTAATTCTTTATGGAATAAAGCGTGTCGAATTTCAGGATATAATTACCTTGCTGGACCTTCAGCGGGTCGATGATCTTCACGTTGACCGGGCCGAAGCCATTGATATATTTAGCTTCATAGGCAATCGGGTAAGCCGGGTGGCCCAGGCGAACGGTATCACCATCCACTACGGATCCGACCGGTGATTTGCTCATGATCTCATCAATGGTTTCCTCGGTTAGCTCCAGGATCATTCCATCATTACCCTGGCCTTCGATCCTGGTTACGGCAGGACCGTCGCCATAAGTTGAATTCATGACGGTCCCGTTAATGGTCTTGTGAGGAATCGCGGTGTAAGTCTTAATATTCTTACGTCCTGCGAGGTATGCCGCTTTCTGGCCCATTTGTCCGATCTGATCTTCCGGATCATAGGTCAGGTAATTGTTGTAAGCATAAGCGACAACCGTGTAGTAATACTGCTTGTGGTTCACCAGTCGTTTGTCACCCGATGCAAAGGCATCTTCTGTCATGACAAAGGAATGCTGGATACCTTCATCGCCTCCGTCAACTTCCACAACGGGAATGTTGAAACCGATCTCTTTGTTGAAGTAATGATTGATCACTCTGCCAATCCCATTTTTAACATCGAACTGTGCGACCAGGCGTACGAGGTCAGGATTGTAATTACCATAGGCATCTTTGGCATCACCGAGAGTAACGGCGGCGTTTTTAAGCTGGAAGATCTGGTAGCCTTCAAAACGGTAAAGAGAATCGCTGCGCTTGGTTTCATCGGCAGGATTTGGTTGAATGATATTCGGATCAAATTCCTGGTATTTTTCCTGGTAGTTATTGGATCCTTTTGGATTGGTGATGTAGAAGATCAGCTCTCCATCCAGTTCCGTGATCACGAGATCAGGGGCATTCGGGCCGTCAATGACTTTGAAACAGTTATCGAAGAGGGCCTGGCACTTATCGTCCACAACCCTTAGAAGATCCACGGAAGCGGTAGGTCCGCCGGCTGCTGCGCGCGCCCACGGGATACCGACCGTAATATAATTGACGGCTCCGGGTTTCAGGGTGAAGGGGCCTGCTGACTGCATAAAGCGGCGGTCGCCCGGCTCATTTCCGGATTCCGTTTCAGTCCAGTATTTTCCATTCTGGTTATATCCACCGTTTGGCGGCTGGAACCGGGTACCCCAGTTGCATGGGTCGCTGTCGCCCGGGAACATGAATTCACAGACCGGTCCTACAGCAGCCGGATCGGATTCATGGGCCGTTCCGCCGTACTGCATCAATGAATTGTCTTTCCAGATACCGCGCAGGAAGTTGTAATACTCAGCTGCAACGCTTGGGTCAGTGGTTGCACTGTTGGGTGAAGTATTGTTATGATAAACGAACCTTCTCATGCCGTAGCGTTCATCATCCCTGATACCGTTGCCGAAGTTCACACCGTTGATAGACATCTGGTCCACGGTAAAATTGGGACCATTGGTCAGGGCGGCGCAATCCCCGGTAAATTTAGGATTATCATATCCATCCGGGTCGATATACGGTCCCTGGAAAAAGTCGACGCCGATGGCAGGTGGCTGGGCGCCATAGGCTTCCGGTTCACCGCTTCCATCGATGGCCTGTCCGTTATAGCAATAACCTAAACCTCTAAGAACATCACATCCTACATAATCGTCCCAGGCATAGCCCAGGTCCGTGTCCACCCACGGGCAGAAATAAGTATTGGTCAGTTCAAAGGTGGAACGGTTGATCACTTCATAGGAATAGAACGACATGTTGTTGATTTCGTCGTTTGTTGCAAACCCGAAAGCCTGCGCACGGACTTCCATACCGATGGGCGAGCCCTGGGTTTCCGTATGGGTATTTCCCTTATCGTTGAATATCCACCAGAGGGTCTGGTCGCCTTTGATGACCTGGTCGACCAGGATACTTCCGAAAAGGGCCACATCGTACTCGGTCAATTCCTCCTCCATGGTCCTGGCGGGGATATAATTCGGGTCTCCGGCATAATTGATGGGGCAGAGTTCATTTTCGATATCGCAATAAGGATAATCCCCATTATTCGGGTCATATTCCCCATCGCCGTCCACATCCCGGAAAGGGGCCAGGTAATAGCTCTGGTCCTTGGCCACGTCGCCGTGTGCCGGCCAGTCCAGGATAGATTGCGGAATGCTGTAGCCGGGAAATTCTTCCGCTTTGTTATCGCTGTTCCACCATTGCAGGAATTCATCCACTTCCAGCCTGGTGATCAGGTAATGCTGGTCATATTTGGCGCATGTTTCCTGGTCAACCGCTGCGGTACCATCTGTTGTCAGGGGCCCCGGCCAGTAGTCGTTACCCACCTGCCTGTAACGGATAGCAGCCAGTTTCAGCTGGTTATTAATATCAAGGCCTCCGATCCAGAGGGATCCCGAAAACATGGATGTTGCCGTCCCTGATTTGGGGATATAATATTGTGCACCGATTCCACCTGGCAGGTCCCACCACATGTCGCCACCGGTATTTATCCTGGCCCGTATATTATTAATGTCCAGGAACCGGAAACCTGATGCGGGAGAACAACCGGCAGCAGTTGATTTTACAATGCCGGCATTCTTGTTCGCTCCTACAAATTCACGTGAAAAAGTAACACCTGTCAGTAGCAATCCTATGAGTAGTACAGATAGGAACCGATAGATATTTCTCATATTCATCTTATTATAATTTCTCATTAATTTCTTCAAGATCGTAAGGGTTGGGCATTAGAAATTAAATATCATACCCAGGTGAATGGTCCGGGGAGAACTGTAATTTCCGGGGTTGTTAACCGCAACGGAATACAGGTCCCTGTATGCCTGCTCATACAAAGCTTCGCTGATCTGTTTCTGCGATTCGGGCGCACTCAGGTATCCATCATCATCCGGGTTTCCGGTATAAGGATAAACTCCAAGTACGTTTTTGGCATTCAGCAGATTGTTTATTCTGAGATATACATTGACCACTCCCTGACGTTTTTCCTCTTTGTGGCCCATCTTGAAATTGAAGTCTTTGTCGATGGTCATATCAAGCCTGAACTGCCAGGGTCCGCGGGAGCCATAATAAGTTCCCTTTACCAGGTTGCTTCCGGCCTGGTTGATGCCTACCACATTCCTGGATTGAGTGTAAGGAGTTCCCGAACCGCCATTCAGGGTCAGGGTTGCTCCGAAATAGCTGAGCCATTGAACCGGAGGTTTCCCGGAGCCTTCCCGTTTGCTGACCGGGCCGTTATACTCAGCACCGCCACCGAAATGGTAGTCGATGAAGAAATTGAAGGAGTGGCGGCGGTCGGTGGAGATCGGGAAAGTGGAACGCAGGTTCGGAACGCCGGAAGCGATAAGGGCGGCAGTGGTTGTCTGTCCTGAGCCGGTGGCTTCCGCAAACTGCAATGTGTAATAGGCACTCAGCCTGACGTTGCCGGTTCTGCGAAGATCGTACTGGACAGTAAGGCCTTTGACTGTACCGAAGTCTATATTATTGTATGAGGTATAATCTTTGGGATATGCCCCGGTGAAACGATAGATCTGGAGCATGTCACGCATCTCCCTGTAGAACGCTACCAGTTTCAGAGATGACGTATTGGAGATCTTCTGCTGGAAACCGATTTCATAGTCGATGGTCTGGGTTGGTTTCAGCCCCGGGTTATTGATCGTGCTGGCCACATTGTCGAAATAGTAATAGATGGACGGATCAGCGAACACACTGTTAGTCGGGCGCTGGGTCAACACGTCATAGTGGGCGAAGAACAAAGCCTCATCCGAGATCGGGAAAGAGAAAGCGATACGCGGCATTACAGCCCACTGCGGATCATAATCCTTAAAAGCATCTATAGTTGGCCGTTCAAGGGTTGGATCGACAATGTACGGAGAAATCCCGGAACCCACATCAAGAGAAGTCGGGTCCTGGATTTCGGCCCCGGTGGAATTAAACCAGTCGCCTTCATTGCGGTATCCGACTACCCTGGTAGGATTGGAAACATTGTCCACATAGACAACATAATCCTCTCCCATATTGCCTGGGTGGGTGATGGTTTCCCCGGCAAGGGAAGTGACTTCCTGAACCGTATAAGCTTCATAAATAAGGTAAGGGTCTTTCAGCATTTTCTGGTTGGCATCGAAACGGTCAACCCGGAGACCGATGTTGAAGATCAGGTCTCTGAAGGCAAATTTATCCTGCAGGTAGAAGGCCATGTAGATCGGTTCGTAAGCGCCGATAGGCCTGGTATAAACCCCATTTTCATCCTGTTCGGTGAAGAAGTCCTCAAAAGCGGGTTTGGAAGTGAGTTTGTTTCCTTTGTAATCATATCCGTTATACGCCACATAAGCTCCCTGCTCACCGCTGGGCCTGTCATTCAGCAATTCGTCCGCACTGAAAAGATCGACAGAGAAGAGTTCCGCTCCGACATAGTGCGTATGGCGTTGTCCGTCTTTGTCATAATAACTGATCGAATTGTTATTGAAATCATAGGAGTCGATGTCGATGAAGTCCAGGCCATGAACGGGAAGTCCCAGTTTTTTCCTCAGGTTAATGTCGAAAGTCCTTTGAGAGGCTTCGTCGTATTTCCTGTAATATTTAATGGTATCCAGGTCGGAGCCTTCGACAACGAAAGGATTGTTGATATCCAGCTCTGTTAAGTGGAAATTCGTAAGCCCTCTCATGAGCGTCCAGAAGGCGGTCGGGGCGTAGCCATAGCCACGGTCGACCCGCTGGTCGTACTGGAATCCGAATTTCAACTCGTGGTTTTTGATATCCATCGCGCCAGCCACATTGACGGCAAACTGGGTGTTATAGTACTCATTATAACCGGATTGTATAGCTCCCGGGGAAGCCCAGAGGCCGTACACATTATCCGGGTTCTGACCATTGAGCAGGCCGCCTCCCAGCTGGATCTGGTCGAGGTTCATATAATTGCCGATCGGGTCGTTGGGGTAGAGATTATAATAGGTAGTGGTGTAATTGGCAGTCAGGGGATTGATATTGGACGGATCAAATGTGACCAGTGTATCGAAATCCCAGCTGTTCAGAACCCAGGCCTGCTCGTAGAAGTTACCGTTAACGGTATCTGAACCGATCTGGTAGGTCGGCATTTTATAGGTTGAATATTTCCCCAGGTAACCGTATTTAAAAAGGTCATCCTTATGATCGGGATCTTCATTGTACCCCGTGTTGACCGTATAGTCAGCCTGGAGTGAATAATAAACATTCTTTACGATGGATGTGCTTTCCCTGTCGCTGGGGAACCGTTGTGTGAAACGGCCGAAAACCCTCCATGTATTGGCAACGCTGTGGACGTTCTTATTGTAATTGAACATGGAGTTGAAGTAATTGAAATTATTACTGTTCAGGTAATAATAGGAACCGCCGAAGGTCAGGTTAATGGTTTCAGTGGTCTTAATGTCTATTTTTCCCGAAAGGTTGACATCGTAATTACTGGTATTCTGGGTGGTTTTGATCTGTTCCAGGTTTTCCATTGTGGTGAAGAGGACGTTTTGATAGGTCCCCTGGCCCTGGGGTGTCGGACGGAGGGGCGTATCTTCGAGGTATGCCAGGTAATCATCTTCCGCTTTGTAGAAATCGCTGGAAACAGGCCTTCCGTCGTTGCGGTAGGTAAAATCGCCGGCTATGAAAAAGCCCAGCAGGGAAGAGACTCTTTTGCCATTTTCATCTTTTTTGGAGAAAAGGGGGCCGTTGACATTGATACCGGCCCTGTTGTAACCATAATGGTCGAGGAACTGGGAAGTTTCAAGTTCCACTCCTGCGCCGAAAGTACGCGATGGGCCCTTGGTGGTAACGTTGATGATACCGCCTGTAGCGTCCCCGTACTGGGCGGGTACCCCGCCGAGCACCACGTCCACCTGTTCGATCGCTGAAGCCGGCAGAGAGGATGAACCCCGTACCCGGATCCCGTCGATATACATAACGGTGGCATCTTCACGGGCACCACGGACACGCCCTCTTTCACCGTCAGCCGAGAAAACGCCCCCGACCGTTGATGCAATGGAGTTAGCCGAACGGTTTGGCATTTTGGCAATTTCCTCCGATGTGACCGATGCCCCGGAAGTGGTCTGGTCCTTCGAGATCAGAGGCACCTTATAGTCGATGACCTCAAAGGTCTCGAGCACCTGGGCCGTCGATTCCATTTCGATGTCCAGGAACTGGATCTGGTCTGCCACGATGACCACACCTTTATACATAGTAGGCTTGTAGCCGACATATGTTGCTTTCACATCGTACCTTCCCGGCGGGATGGGTTTGATCATGAAGTTTCCGTCAAAATCGGAAGCCGATCCGCCGACGTTGGTACCTCCAACCTCAACCACAATATTCACAAATGGTAGCGGTTCCCGGGTCTGCTTGTCCAGCACCTTGCCCTTGAGTGCACCTGATTGTGAAAAAACTAACAAGTTGGCTGTGAGAACGATGCCAAGAGTAAAGAGTAACTTTCTTAACATACCATATAAATTTATGTTAGGTTATATTCTGCGCAAATTTGAAGCGGGTAAAGTTATAAATAAAAACTTCTTATCACCAAAAATTATTAACAGCCCATTTAAAAAAATTTAACACTGTTTTAACTTATTCAAACATACGGTCTGTTAAGGATTTCCGAATAAATGACGGCTCTTCGTATATCGAATGCTTCATCTGACGCTTCTTTAATATCAGACTCATCCTTGACCTCAATTTCCTTTATTTCGGACACCCTGACAGGTCGCTTATTTGCGAGCCTGTCCGTTTCTTCAACGGACACGATCCCGCGCCGGTTATATTCCTTTTCAAAATCGGTTTCCGTCCTGTCAGGCATATAATTTCCCTCGTCGATTACAGTCGCCGGCCTCGGTTGTCTGCGCGTCATCACCTCTTCATCATCACCGAAAAGGATTTCCTGAAACGTTGGTATAGGGGTTGTTTCACTGTCGGTTTCCTGTTCCGGTGTGACGACCTGTTTACGGGCCCCGGCAGCCTTCTTTTGGGAACGCCTGTAATAAGCAAAGATAACCCATGCAATCAGCACGATCAGATATATAAAATCTTCCATATTTAGGGCATTCTGGTTCAATAAAATTACGAAAAACGGGAAAGGTATAAATAAGTAATCAGTTAACGGCTTGCAGCAATCAGGATTCGGCGGTCAGGAAGCTAGTAATTGGTTGATTACAAATTCAATAATGTTTCCATTATTTTATCCTTTTTCCGGCGTGACACCGGTATCCTGCTTCCGTCGGTCATGATGATGTACCCACCCTCCTGCCGGATGAAACTTTTTATGTATTTAACGTTTATAAGATGTGATTTGTGAGGCCGGATAAAATTGTGGTTGCTCAGCAATTCCTCATTCTCCTTGAGTGTCTTTGAAACCAGCAATTTACGCCCATCCGTAAAAAAGAAATAGGTGTAATAATTATCCGACTCGCACCGGATGATATCGTCCACATTGATCACATGGATCATTTCGGAGGTGGACAGAATGATCTTCTGGCTGCTTTCCTCCTGGGTATGGACATTTTCAAGCAAAACATCCAGGTTTTTCTTTTTCTTGACTTCCACTCTTTTCTTTTCGACTTTCTTGACAGCATCCACCAGGTCTTGCGGAATGATGGGCTTGAGCAGGTAATCCAGTGCGCTGTACTTGATCGCTTTAATGGCAAACTGGTCGAACGCGGTTGTAAAGATGATCTCAAAATCGATGTCATCCAATTCTTCCAGAAGACGGAATCCGCTTCCATCGGGCATCTGAATATCAAGGAATATGACATCGGGGTTGTGTTTCCGGATCATTTCAAGTCCTTTCCTGTATCCATCCGCTTCCGCTACGATTTCAACAGTCGGACAATATTTCTCTAGCATTCGTCTCAGAGTTTCCCTGGACATTTTCTCGTCCTCGATGATGATGGCTTTGATCATGGTTATGGCAATTAAATCTCTTTATAATGAATATCAAGTTCGATCCTTGTCCCGGTGGGCTCGCCGCCGGCATCCTTCAGGTCCGTTATCCTGACAATTGAATTATCACTGCTCTGTTTATTCAGGATCTGTAATCTTTCCTGCGTGATGATCATCCCTCTCGGCTGCCGTTTGATCCCGGACCTGGCCCTCAGCTCCGCGGCTTTTTCCCGGCCGATCCCATTGTCTTCGATGACACACTTCATGATTCCGTTTTCCCTCAAGCCCAGGTTAATCGTGAGCAATCCCTGCTTAGGACTGTTCACCAGGCCATGTATGATGGCATTTTCAACATAAGGCTGGAACAGCATCGGGGGTATTTCCGTGAATTCCTCGTCAATGGCAGGGTCAACATGGATCTCATAGGCGAATTTATTATCAAACCGCAACCGTTCCAGGTCCATGTAATACGTGAGCGCCTTCAATTCATCCTTGAGCGGAATATGCGAAGCAGACGAATTGGCCAGGATCATCCTCATCAGGTGAGAGAATTTGGCCAGGTAATTCACCGCTTTATCCGTATCATTCGACAGAACAAAATTTTGAATGGCATTGAGCGAATTGAAAATGAAGTGCGGATTCATCTGGAGGCGGAGCGCTTTTTGTTCCAGCTCGAAGATCTGTTTTTCAATATTCAGCATTTTTTTCTCAAGTCCATGTTTTTTCTGAATATTGCTGATCCTCAGGTAAACGCCTCCCCAAACCAGCAGGATGGCCAGGGTAATGAAGGATATCCGGAACAACCAGGATTTCCACCAGGGAGGGCTGATGATGATCGTCACGCTGGTTCCTTGCGTATTCCATACCCCGTCATTGTTAGATCCGATCACTCTGAACCGGTATGTGCCCGGCTCAACTTTCCGGTATTCTGCCCGCCTTTGCATGGCATTGGCGAGTATCCAGTCTTCATCATAGTTTTCCAGCCGGTAACGGAAAAGATTCTTCGAAGGATTATTGAAATCGAGTGCTGAGAATTCAACCGCAAAGAAATTATCAGAATGGGTCAGCCGGATCACTTCGCCATCGTCGAGGTCGCTCCTGAGCGGTTCGTTAAATACATCGACCTTCGTGATGACAATCCGGGGTGGAATGCGGTTGAGTGTAATTTCATCCGGGTGGAATACATTGAATCCTGTCATCCCCCCGAAATAGATCTCCCCCTTTTCATTTTTAAAGAAAGCGCCGATATTGAATTCATTGCCCTGGACCCCATCCCTGGGATCATAGTTGACAAATACATCAGACTGTTTGTTGAATTTGGAGATCCCCCAGTTTGTCGTCAGCCACAGATTATTATTCGCATCCTCCACTGTAGCGTAAACGAAATTATTCGGAAGGCCATTCTTGTCAGTATATACCTTAAACTCATCCAAAGAGCTGTCGTAACGGTTCAGTCCTCCACCGGCTGTTCCTATCCAGAAAATCCCCTCTTCATCTTCATAAATGGAAAAAACCCGGTTTGTGCTGAGGGAATTAGGATTTTCGGGCTGATTGGTGATAAGGGAGATCTGTTTCAGGTCGGGGCTGATCCTGTGAAGTGCTTCACTAGTCCCTATCCAGAAATATCCTTTTCTGTCTTCATACATCGACCACACCAGGTTATCCACCAGTTTTATTCCCGACTTCAGATCTTTGTCGATACGCTTTATTTTGCCGGTGTACGGATCGAGGATATTCAAACCCTTCCCGGTTCCGATCCATATCCTGCCCTTGCTATCACAAAGCATGGAGATAATGCTGTTTTCTGTAATCGAATTGGTATCATCAGGAATATGAACATAGTGCCGTATTTTATGGGTGACCGGGTCGATCCTGTCGACCCCTTCCGACTCCAGGCCGGCCCAGATATAACCTTCCTTATCCATGATCAGGGTCCTGATCTTGTTTCCGGCAAGGCTGGCGGGATTATCCGGATCATGTGTGATCAGGCTGAACTTTTCGTTCGACCTGTCAAACAGGTTTATTCCGCCAAAGGTTCCGATCCAGGCAATTCCCTGCCTGTCTTCCAGTATGGCATAGACAATATTATCGGAAAGGCTGTTCGGATTTCCGGGTACATTCTGATAATGCGTAAACCGGCTGGGGCTCTGATCCACCTTGTTCAGACCTTTGTACGTACCGATCCAAATAGCTGAAGACGGATCCTGGTATATACACTTGATATCATTATTGGAAATGCTGAGGGTGCTTATTCCCGCTTTAACCGATCTGAGAAATGTATAGTCAGAACCATATATTTCAAGGCCCTGGGAAGTGCCCACCCATAATTGCCTTTTGTCATCAATATGAAGAACATTGACAAGTTTTGCACGGGGACGGCCGGGATCCCGAGGGCTATCTTTCAGGGTACCAAGATTGCCACTGACCGGATCGAGGATCAGCACCCCTTCCCGGGTAGCCAGGCAGACATTTCCTTCCGGATCGATAACCAAATCATTCACATAGTGCAGATTGTAGGAATAAAAGGAATGGTCATTCACTCCCAGATCATACTGAATAAAACTCTCATCGGTCTGATCGTAACAATGAATGCCATATTTGGTCGCGATCCAGATGAGTCCTTTGTCATCCTGAATTACATCCGAAATATAATTACTCAGTAGCGGATCCGCATTCGGGTTGAAAAAATTGAACGATTTGAAAATATTCAAATGCCTGTCAAATATGTTCAGGCCGTAAGATGTTCCGATCCAGATAATACCTTCCTTATCCTGCAAAAGGGAAGTGATTGTATTGCTGCTCAGGCTGTTGGAGAGCGTATCATCATGGTAGTACTGGATTATCTCCCCGGACTCGCGGTTCATCGAATTCAGCCCATAGTCAGTCCCGATCCATATGTTATCTTCGTCATCCTGCATCAAAGCATTGATGGTGGTATTGCTCAGACCGTTTTCCTTGTTGAACACGGTAAAATCGTAACCATCGTATTTATTCAGTCCGTCCCATGTACCTATCCACATAAATCCCTTGGAATCTTTAAGCATACAGTAAATGGAATTTTGAGAAAGACCTTTGACCCGGATCACATTTTCGGTAGTAATCTGGTCAAATTTGATTTCCTGCTCCTGGGAATAAACCCGGGCTGAAGTGATGAATGTAACGAGGCAGACTGCACCCGGGATTAGTGATATCAAACGTAAAATCAGGTTCACCGTCTTTTTGGCTTATTGAGTTTTTTTGATTCCTTCTCCGCCTTTTTCATCATTTTCAGGGTTTCCCTGGATTGCAATTGCTTATGGACTTTCACCTTTTTATCATACTCTTTTTGTTCCATTTTTGCTTGCTTTTTTTCCTGCCTCTCATAAAACTTCTCATCCCTTTTGGCAGAGGCGCATGAAGACAATAAAACTGCAACCAGAAGCAACAGGCCAATATATTTCCGTCCGGACAGAATCGATGGTTCCATAAAATCAAGCTAATTTATGCAAATAATATATTCAATCAACAATTCCAGCCTGTTCCGATATTTCGAGGCCCGCTTCGCCGTTGGAAATTATTAAATGCATGACAGGAATTCGTAACTTTGCACAATTATAAGTAATGACAGATGATTCCAAAAGTTGAATACAGAATATCAGCCGGTATTACGATCCTTGCTATCCTGGTATCCGTCTGGGCAGGTTGCAATGAAGATAACAACACATTACCGCTGGCTCCCGTGGATATTACGATTGATCCCAATTCCACCGTTTACCAGGAACTGAACGTAGTTGGAGGATGGCTTTACCTGGGAGAGGATGATGGGGTTATGGCGCCAAGCAGGGGCCTGATCGTGCACAGGCAGGCAACCGACCAGTTTATGGCCTTCGAGCGCACTCCGCCCTACAAGCCCGATAGCTGCTGCAATGCTACCGGAACCGTATGCACGAGGCTTATAGTGGGGAACAATTATCCATTTATTGTGGATACCTGTACCGGTTCAAAATATCTGATCATCGACGGATCCGTCTCCCAAAGCCCGTCCAATATGCCATTAGGAACATACTTCACCGAGTACGACGGCAATCTGCTCTACATTCACAACTAAAACCACTAACCACTAAACACTAACCACTAAACACTAAACACTAACCACTAAACACTAACCACTCTTTAGTAACGGTAGTGCTCCGGTTTGAAAGGTCCTTTCTGCGGGACGCCGATATAATCTGCCTGGTCTTTGGTGAGTGTTGTCAGCTTGACACCGATGTGTTGCAGGTGCAGGCGTGCCACTTCTTCATCCAGATGTTTGGGCAGGCGGTAGACATCGATGGGGTAATGGTTGGTCCAGAGGTCCATTTGTGCCAGGGTTTGATTGGTAAAGGAATTGCTCATCACAAATGACGGGTGACCGGTCGCGCATCCCAGGTTGACAAGCCTGCCTTCTGCCAGAATATAGATCGATTTGCTATTGGCAAAAGAGTACTTGTCGACCTGCGGTTTTATATTGATATGGCTGATATCCGGAGCCGTATTCAGCTTTTCGACCTGAATTTCATTATCGAAGTGTCCTATATTGCAAACGATGGATTCATCCTTCATCCGGCGCATATGTTCCAGGGTGATGACGTCGCGGTTACCGGTGGCTGTTACGAAAATATTGCCACGGTCCAGTGCATCTTCAAGGGTGGTCACTTCGAAGCCTTCCATAGCGGCCTGGAGCGCGCAAATAGGATCAATCTCCGTGACTATTACCCTGGCGCCATACGATTTCATAGACCGGGCACAGCCCTTTCCCACATCCCCGTAACCCAGCACTACCACCACTTTGCCTGCGATCATTACATCGGTCGCCCTCTTGATACCGTCGGCCAGTGACTCACGGCACCCGTAAAGGTTATCGAATTTGGACTTGGTGACCGAATCGTTGACATTGATGGCGGGAACCAGGAGTTCCCCCTGTTCCTTCATCTGGTAAAGCCTGTGAACACCGGTGGTGGTTTCTTCCGAAACGCCTTTCCAGTCTGCCACTAACCTGTGCCATTTTTGATTATCTTCAACATAGTGTTTACGAAGCAGTTCCAGGATGGCTTCTTCATCTTTGCTGCCGGCCTTTCTGTTAAGGAACGAAGGGTCATTTTCAGCCTTATATCCCCAATGCATCAGCAGGGTGGCGTCGCCGCCGTCATCCACCACCAGGTGCGGCCCTTTGCCACCCGGAAAGGTAAGTGCCTGGTTGGTGCACCACCAGTACTCCTCCAATGTTTCGCCTTTCCAGGCGAATACCGGAATGCCTTTTACGGCGATGGCCGCTGCGGCATGGTCCTGCGTTGAAAAGATGTTGCAGCTGGCCCAGCGGACCTCCGCGCCCAGTTCCCGCAGCGTTTCGATCAGCACGGCGGTTTGAATCGTCATATGCAGAGAACCGGAAATCCGGGCGCCTTTCAATGGTTTGGACGGGCCATATTTTGCCCGGATCGACATGAGGCCTGGCATCTCTTTCTCTGCCATTTCTATTTCCTTCCTTCCCCATTCAGCCAGCTTTATATCTTTAACTTTATAATTTACACCGGTGTCAGTCATCAATTTTTCCATCATTTAATTTTTAAGGACTGCAAAATTACAAAAAATGCCAGAGTGGAACGATTCCGGAATCATTTAAAGAACATAACCAACCGGAAGGGATCCGGTTCCGGTTAAACCTTTAAATTTGCGGATAATTTTCCTGATGCCAGAGATATTCCGACATATCATAAGCCCGGGTTCGTCGTACGCCGTCTGGGAGATCACAGAAACTGCAGGGGAGCTGGAAAGCATGATAAAGCTCAGGCCTGCTGAAAAAGACATATATCAATCATTCCTGATCGAAAGCCGGAAAAAACAGTGGCTCGCATACCGCGTACTGATCAGGTCCATGCTGTCACCGGAAGAATTCCCGGTAGAGTACGATGACTCGGGAAAACCTTACCTTGCCGGAGCAAAGATCCACATATCCGTTACTCATTCGGGTGATCTGGCAGGAGTTATTATTAGTTCAGAAGGACTGGTCGGGATTGATCTGGAGGAAATCCGGGGCAGGATCGAAAAGGTCAGGGAGAGGTTCCTTTCTCCGGAAGAACTGGGTGGGGTCGGATCTGATCTAAATCATGCCGTTCTGACAACTGCCTGGTGTGCCAAGGAGGCATTGTACAAGCTCTTTGGCAAACGGGGCCTGGATTTCAGGAAAAATATCAGGCTGGACCTTCAGGATATTTCAGAATCGGGTGAATTCAAGGCGGAGATCAGGCATGAAGGTAAATCGTATCGCTTCATATTACATTACCGGACGATCGGAAATTACCGGCTGGTTTATGTCACGAGTAAGGTCCAGGGATATTAAATTCATAAGGCAATCAACTATTTTCATACTTTTGCAACATTCATGAGAAGCCAGGTATACGATACTATCATTTCACGGGCTGGTCGCAAGGGTTTCGCCGTATTGGTGGACCCTGACGGTTATGATGAAAAAAAGCTGGCGGCACTTGCTGAACGGTCTGAGGAGTGCAAGGTTGACCTTATCCTGGTTGGCGGCAGCCTGCTTACCCACGATCATCTGGATAGTTGCATCAGTCTTCTTAAACAACGGTCAGGCATACCGGTGATATTGTTTCCCGGGAGCATTCTTCAAATAAACGGCAAAGCCGATGCCCTGCTCCTGTTGTCGCTCATATCCGGAAGAAATCCGGAAATGTTAATCGGAAAACATGTGATAGCTGCACCTTATTTAAGAAGCAGCGACCTTGAATTACTACCGACAGGTTACATGCTGATCGAAAGCGGGCCGATCACCACGGCTCAGTATGTCAGCAACAGCATGCCAATCCCGAGAACGAAGGATGACATTGCGGTTTGTACGGCGATGGCCGGAGAGATGCTGGGATTGAAGCTCATATACATGGATGCGGGATCCGGGGCGGAGAATGCTGTTCCTGCGGCCATGATCCGCCAGGTAAAGGCCAGTATTAATATCCCGTTGATCGTCGGCGGGGGGATCCGGACCCCGGGCCAGGCGGCGGAAACAGCAGCTGCCGGGGCAGATATCGTGGTGGTGGGCAATGCCATTGAAAAAAATCCGGCCCTTATCCGTGAAATTGCTGAAGCCGTGCACCGGACCAGTTAATAAATGTAATAATTTGGATATGTTTTGTGGTTGAAAATCTGAGTGTTATAAAAATCGTACTACCACTATAGTCGTCCGACGATTTTGATAAAATTTTTCCATATGAAATTCCACCCAACCTTATTAGCCCTGGCAATACTGATCCCTTTGCTGACCCTCGGCCAGAAAAAACTCAGCATTGAAGATGCGAGCGGCTTGAACCGTGAATTGTTTCCTTCATCCCTGCGAAATCTGCAATGGATTGGAAATACAGACCGTTTTAGCTGGCAGGATAACACTGCCCTCATCTCCAGGAAAGCAACATCGACTGTCCCGGATACTATCCTGAAACTGAAATCGCTTAACCTGGACCTGCTGAACTCCGGCCTGGATACCCTGACCCGGTTCCCCGTGATCACCTGGAAATCGGACAAGGAGTTTCTTTTCAATGTGAAAGCTAATGTTTACCGGTATGATCTCACTTCCAAAAAAGCTGTCCTTGTTAACTCATACCCGGACGAAGCTGAGAATATGGACTTTTCCCCTGACCCTGGTATCCTCGCTTATACGCTGAATAACAACCTCTTCATCTCTTCGGAAGGTATCCAGTCAAAAGTCACGAACGACACGATCGACGGTATAGTTAACGGGAAGGTGGTTCACCGGAATGAATTCGGGATCAAGAAAGGCACCTACTGGTCGCCATCAGGGAAACACCTGGCCTATTACCGGAAGGATGAAACCATGGTAACCCATTATCCCATCGTTAATACCGGTGAAAGGATTGCCACCGTCCATGACATCCGCTACCCTATGGCCGGTATGTCCAGCGAACAGGTCTCCCTGATGATCTATCACCTGGAAGACAATACCCATACCCAGATAAAAACCGACGGTCCACCGGACCAGTATTTAACCTCTGTCACATGGGGACCGGACGATAAGGATATTTATGTCGCCATCCTCAACCGGGACCAGGATCATTTGAAATTAAACCGCTACGACGCAAAAACCGGCAACCTGATTAATACTCTTTTCGAAGAAAGAGATCCTGAATATGTCGAACCACTTTTCCCTTTGTATTTCCTGGAATCGAATCCTGAACTGTTCATCTGGATGAGCGAAAGAGACGGCTTCCAGCACTTGTACCTATACAATACCGAAGGGCAACTGATCAGGCAGCTGACCAAAGGCGACTGGATGGTTACCTCCCTTGCCGGCATTAATCTCAAAGGAACCAAAGCCTTCTTCCTGGCTACCAAAAACAGCCCATTGAATCAGGACCTGTTTTCAGTGGAGATCAACAGCGGCAAAATCCTCCCCCTATCACTCAAAAATGGGACACACACCACTATCCTGAATAAAAGCGGTAAATATTTCATCGATATATTCAGCGACACAATAACCTGCCGGGAATACAGCATTGCCGACGAAAAAGGACGCGTGCTGCAGGTGATCCACACTAGCGACGACCCCCTGCGCAATTATTCAATCGGGAAGGCCAGGATCTTTAAACTTAAAGCACAGGATGGAACCGATCTCTTATGCCGTCTGATCCTGCCCTCAGGTTTCAATCCCGGCAAGAAATATCCGGTGATCGATTATGTTTACGGCGGTCCGCATGACCAGCTGGTGAACAACACCTGGCTGGGGGGAGCCAGCCTGTTCCTTTACTACCTGGCCGAACAAGGCTTTATCATCTTTACTCTTGATAACAGGGGTTCCGACAACCGTGGCCAGGAATTCGAACAGGCCATTTTCCGCCGTCTCGGGGCCAGGGAGGCCGAAGATCAAATGACCGGGATCAATTATCTGAAGCAGTTGTCCTACATCGATACGGACAGGATCGGGATCCATGGTTGGAGTTACGGCGGTTTTATGACGATCAATATGATGTTGCGGGAACCAGATGTATTTAAAACCGGGGTCTGCGGCGGTCCGGTTTGCGATTGGAAATACTATGAAGTGATGTATGGCGAGAGATACATGGATACACCGGAGCAGAATCCTGAAGGATATGCTTCCTCAAGCCTGCTGGACCAGGCTGCCAACCTTAAAGGAAACCTGTTGATCATCCACGGCACCTCGGATCCGGTTGTGGTCTGGCAACACTCCCTGCAAATGCTCAAACGGTTCATTGAGGAAGGAAAGCTGGTGGATTATTTCGTCTATCCGGGGCATGAGCACGGGGTCGGCGGCAAGGACAGGCTCCACCTGAACCGTAAAATCGAAAAGTATTTCCTGGATAACCTCTGAAAATGACCGGATGAAATACCTGGGACCTCCTCTATTCTCCTTCTTCTTTTTAATTGCAATTTCGCCGGCAAGGCCGCAGCTCACCCTGATCGAAAACGGACTGACGGATTACCGGATCATCCTATCCTGGCAGCCTGCACCCCAGGAGGAAAGGGCTGCCCGTATCTTCAATGAATATTTTGAGAAGATCACCGGGACCCGGCTGGAAATATTGACCGACCAGGACGAATTGTCCGGACATGAGATCCTGATTGGTAATTCGTCAAGGATCGGTCATCTGAAGATCAAGACAAAGCTGGATAAAACAGGGCCGGAAGGGTTCCGGATCCTGACAGAGGATGAGCGACTGGTCATACTGGGCGGTTCACCTGACGGGACCCTGAACGGGGTTTACAGTTTTCTGGAGGAGCACCTGGGCTGCCGGATGTACACTTCCGACGTCATCCTGGTCCCGATACGAAAGTCGATCCGGTTGCCCGAGATCTCGGAAATCCATAAACCGGTTTTTACTTACCGTGAAACGCATTTCCCGGGCAGGTTCGACCCAAGGTACCGGGAATGGCATAAACTTCATTCCCACAATTCCGGCTCATGGGGGATGTGGGTGCATACCTTCGATGACCTGGTACCACCTTCCACCTATTTTAAAGATCACCCGGAATATTTTTCTGAAATTAACGGTAAAAGAGTTCCGGATGGCCAGCTTTGCCTGACCAACCCGGAAGTGTTCCAGGTCCTCGTGGAAAATCTTGCCAGGAAAATACGGAAAGAGCCGGAAGCTATTTACTGGTCGGTTTCGCAGAATGATAACTACCTGGCCTGCCAGTGCAGCCAATGCAAAGATGCAGTGGAAGAATACGGTAGCGAGTCAGGATTGATGATACAGTTCGTGAACAGCGTGGCTGCGCAATTTCCCGACAGGACCATCTCCACCCTCGCTTACCAGTATACCCGATCTGCCCCGAAAGGTGTAAAACCCCTGCCCAATGTGAATATCATGCTGTGCTCCATAGAATGCAACCGCAGCAAACCACTGGCCACTGACCCGACCAGCGCAGCTTTTGTGGAAGATGTCAGGGGCTGGTCAAAGCTGACCGATAATATCCTGATCTGGGATTACGTAGTTCAGTTCCGGAATTATATCAGCCCTTTCCCAAACCTGAGGGTGCTCCGGCCCAACCTGGAATTCTTCGCCGATGAAGAATGCAGGATGATGTTCCAGCAGGGCAGCGGTGGCGCACTTTCCGAATTTTCAGAGCTCAGAACTTACCTGATCGCCAAGCTGTTATGGGATCCTGGCCAGGATGAAAAGGAGGTCGTCTCTGATTTCATGTACGGTTATTATGGCGATGCTGCGCCTTATCTCCTCGAATACATCGAAATGATGCACGATGAACTGGAAGCTTCGGGGGATGACCTCTGGATTTACGGATTTCCTTACGACGGGATCGACACCTACCTGGAGCCCTTGCTGATCCGGGAATACATCCGCCTGTTCGACATGGCTGAGAAGGCGGTGGGCGATAATCACCAGGCTCTGAAAAGAGTAAAAACGGCAAGGCTGCCACTGGATTTTGCTATAATGGACATCTCCCTTCACCGGGTAAATGATGAACTGGCGTGGCTGGTCCGGGAAAATGGAGCATTTAAGCCGAATAATGACCTGGTCAGGTTGCTGGATGATTTTGTTGACAGGTGTGATTCGGCAGGAATAGAAATACTGAACGAGCAGGGGCTCAAACCTGATGAATACCGGCAGAAAATCAACGAGTACCTGAACAGGAACAGTTTCGAAAGCCTGGGGACCGGGAAAAAGGCCATACTGCTGACCGATTTCAGCCCGAAGTACGAGGCGGGCGGCGCTACTGCCCTGACTGACGGACTCAGGGGAACTGATGATTATCACTTCAACTGGCTGGGTTTTGAGGGGAATGACCTCGAAGCGATCATCGACCTGGAAAAGGAGACAACTATTTCAGAAGTAAGCGCCGATTTCCTCCAAAATATCAAATCCTGGATATTCCTGCCTTCTTCATTCGAAGTGGAATATGCCACGGCCGATGGTGTTTATATTCCTGTTGGCAAGGATGTCAACATCACTCCGGAAGATAAGACCGAATCTTTTATCCAGTCTTTTAAAATCTCATTCCAGCCTGTTGCAGCGAAGTTTGTGAAAGTGAAAGCAAATGCCCTCAAAACTTGTCCTGAATGGCATGTCGGCAAAGACAAAAAATCCTGGATCTTTGTGGATGAAGTTATTATAAAATGAAAAGGATCATATACGTTTCAGCCGTCATTATCCTGGCCCTGTTTCAAGCCCTGACCTCTGTGTCACAGGGGAACAGCCTTCGGATCATGACCTTCAATATCCGGTTCGACAATCCCTCGGATGGCATCAATAGCTGGGATAACCGGAAAGAGCTTGTTCTCAAGACCCTCCAGGAGGAGAGGCCTGACATCATCGGCATGCAGGAAGTGCTGCAAAGACAGGCTATTTATATCAAAAACAACCTGAAAGGATACGATTATGCCGGGGTTGGCAGGGATGACGGCAGGACCGGCGGGGAATATGTCCCTGTGTTCTACAATTATGAGCGGTTCAGACTCAAGGACTGGGGCACGTTCTGGCTGTCGCCGACCCCTTCCGATACTGGCAGCATAGGCTGGGACGCCGCTCTGACCCGCATCTGCACCTGGACAATACTGGAAGAGGTGTCAACCGGGCAATCCATATTCTTTCTCAACACTCATTTCGACCACATGGGAAAAGAGGCCCGCAGGCAAAGTGCAGGGCTCATCCTCGATTTTATCCGGAAAAAGGCAGGGGACCTTCCCGTTATGCTGACCGGGGATTTCAATTGCACTCCAAATGAGGAACCGTATCAGGTTCTTACCGATCCCGGACAAGGCCTGAAAGATGCCTGTATCTTATCCTTAAACCCGACACTTTGTGAAGAAGGTACCTTCACCGGTTTTGGGACAGCCGAAGAGACCGGCCGGATCGACCTGATCCTTCTGGATGAATCCTGGAAGGTGGATGATTTTTTAAAACTCAGGGTCAAGCAGGGGGAAATGTTTGTATCAGACCACTGGCCGGTTATGGCCGTCATCAGCCAGAAATAAGAAACATCCTGGCTGCGGGACGCGTCATTTCAGTAGTTTCTCTATATTTTCGATGTAATCCAGCGAATCATCCTCATAGAACTCGATCTGGGGAATGATCCTCACCTGTTTGGCAATCCGGTTGCCAAGCTTGTACCTGAATTCCGGAATATGCGACCGGATCTCTTCCATTGCCGGCTTTTTGTCCTTCACTGCAAAGATGCTCAGGTTGAACCGGGCCAATGACAGGTCTTTGGTGACATTCACCTTGGTTATCGTGATCATCGAGCCGGGGAACAGGCGGCGCATATCCACCTCGAAAATATCACCCATCTCTTTTTGCAGCAACCGGGCAACTTTATATTGACGCTGGGACTCCATGGTATTTCAATAGTTCAAAGTTAAAAGTGCAAAATGCAAAGTTAAACGATTAGTTGGGAGTTCGGAGTGATTTTTAAATAATGATTACGCTTGTATGTTACAGGCTGCAGGCTTTATAGCTGAACCCATAAACCATTAACTGGCGGATTCAACTTTGAACTTTGCCCTTTGAACTACAAGGGTATGTTTCCGTGTTTCCTCGGCGGATTGGACTTGCTCTTGGTCTGGGTCATTTCCAGCGACTGGATCAGCTTGAAACGGGTTTGCTTGGGGTAAATGATCTCGTCGATATAACCTAACTCGGCCGCTTTATAAGGACTTGCAAAGGTCGCCTTGTATTCATCGACCTTCTTCTTCCTCTCGTCATCGGTAATGCTGTCCTTTTTATAGAGAATATTGACTGCTCCCTCGGGACCCATCACTGCAATCTCAGCCGTCGGGAAAGCAAAGTTTACGTCGGCGCCGATGTGCTTGCTCGACATAACGTCGTAAGCGCCCCCGTATGCCTTTCGCGTGATGACGGTAATTTTGGGCACGGTGGCTTCGCAGTATGCATAGAGCAATTTTGCGCCATGCTTGATAATTCCTCCGAATTCCTGGTTGGTACCCGGCAGGAAGCCCGGCACATCCACGAAAGTTATGATGGGGATGTTGAAGGCATCGCAGAACCTTACAAATCTTGCAGCTTTGATCGATGAACTGATATCCAGGACCCCGGCCAGGTGGGCGGGATTATTGGCCACTATACCGACCGATCGGCCGTCCAGCCGGGCGAAACCGATCACAATATTCGGGGCATAATGAGATTGAATCTCAAAAAAGTTCTGATGGTCCACCACAGTGGTAATGATTTCCTTGATGTCATAAGGCTTGTTGGGATCGTCAGGCACCATCGTCTGTAACTTTTCGTCCTCCCTGTGGATGTCATCCGTACAGGGAATGACAGGCGGGTCTTCCATGTTATTGGAAGGAAGATAACCGAAGAGTTCCCGGATCATCATCAGGGCCTGCTCGTCATTTTCCGCCATCAGGTGGGCCACGCCGCTCTTGGCATTGTGGGTCATCGCTCCGCCCAGGTCTTCCTTGGTCACCTCTTCATGCGTAACTGCCTTGATCACTTCCGGACCCGTAACGAACATATAGGATGAATCTTTCGCCATAATGATATAATCCGTCATGGCAGGGGAATAGACGGCACCGCCAGCACAGGGCCCCAGCACGGCTGAGATCTGCGGGATCACGCCCGAGGCCATCACATTGCGGTAGAAGATATCCGCATATCCGGCCAGGCTTTCCACGCCTTCCTGGATCCTGGCTCCGCCGGAATCGTTAAGCCCGATCACCGGCGCCCCCATCCGCATGGCCAGATCCATGATCTTGACGATCTTGTCGGCATTCGCACGGCTGAGCGTACCGCCGAAAACCGTAAAATCCTGGGCAAAAACATAGACCAGCCTGCCGTCAATCTTTCCATAGCCCGTTACAACACCATCCCCCAGGATCTTGTTCTTGTCCATGTCAAAATCCTTGGTCCGGTGCATCATGAATTTGTCTTTTTCGACAAAACTGCCCGGATCGAGCAAAAGCTGAACCCTTTCCCTCGCTGTGAGTCTTCCGGCCTGGTGCTGCTTGTCAATTCTCTCTACACCGCCGCCCAGTTCGGCCAGCTTATCCTTAACTTCAAACTGTTTGAATTTTTCTTCTAATGATGCCATAGATGTGATATTGATGATGATGGTTTATTCGATGATGATCAGGGGTTGATTTGCACTCACCGTATCCCCTTCTTTGACCCGGATCTCCTTGATGAGCCTGTCGCTCTTTACTTTATACTCGCTTTCCATTTTCATGGCGGATACAATGACAACCGTATCCCCGGCTTTGACCTGGTCGCCGGGCCTGACAAGGATCCTAACCACCTTGCCCGGCATCGGGGAAGAGATGACGTTCTCTTCGAGGCTGTCGATCTTTTTACGACTCTTTTGATATCTTCTCTCAGCATCCACCACCTCAGCATCGAAGGAATAGAAAAGCGTATTGACATGGTAGTCCTTCGGGCCGTTGGTTTCGATGAGTTCAACATTGTAGGAGCGCCCATCCATCAGGATGGAGTAGACCCCACGCTCCACCATGATGATATCCGTGTCATATTCCTTGTCATCCACCCTGATCTGCATCTCACTTCCCTTTTTACTGATCAGCTCCACTTTGGCTATTCTTTCGCCGACTTGTATTTCCAGTGATCTCATGCGTTTTTTAGTTTCGTGTTTCTTGTTTCGGGTTTCTAGTTTCGGGTTTCTTGTTTCGAGTTTCTTGTTTCGGGTTTCTAGTTTCTAGTTTCGGGTTTCGGGTTTCTAGTTTCTAGTTTCGGGTTTCGGGTTTCCTGTAAAGACTGCGAACTGGGAACTGCCAACTGCCAACTGCCAACTGCGAACTGGGAACTGCGAACTGACCAACTGGCACCTTCCTACTGCACATTCTTCCTTCTCCCGCATTCTTTCCAGTTGCTCTTCCCGTTTTTGGCCAGCACCTTGGTCTGGAAATTCTCAACTTTATTGATATAATCAATGAAGACTGTCATGATCGCCACGTCTTCCACCCGGGGATTGATCGGCGGCATGGTGAACAGGAAGTCCCTGTTTTTCTCGATGAAATGGGTGTTGTACTTACCATCCCTGAAATCCGGCGTATCCATGATCCGGACCAGCAACCGGATAGAAGTCATCACCCCCGTTATTTTGTATTCATAAAGCGCCCTTTTCATCCTGGCAATGGCTTCCTCCCTTGTTTTGCCCCAGCAGATCAGCTTGGAGATCAGGGGATCATAGTAAAGCGGGATGGAATAGCCTTCATACACGTATCCGTCGCACCGGACGCCCAACCCGTGAGGCTCTGTGATATGCTTGATCACACCCGGACTGGGCATGAAATTGCGATCCGGATCCTCCGCGTAAATCCGGCACTCGATGGCATGGCCGCTCTGGCGAAGTTCTTCCTGCTTCAATGGCAGCTTCTCGTTGTTCGCAACCCTGATCTGCAATTTAACTAGATCCACTCCTACCACGCGTTCCGTGATCGGGTGCTCCACCTGCAGACGGGTGTTCATTTCCAGGAAGTAATAATTCAGGTCTTCATCGACGATGAACTCAATAGTCCCGGCTCCGGAGTAATTCACCGCTTTTGCCGCTGCGACGGCAAAGTTTCCCATCTCTTCGCGGACTTTTGGGGTGAGCAGGGGTGAGGGAGTCTCTTCGACTACTTTCTGGTGGCGGCGCTGGACAGAGCATTCCCTTTCGAACAGGTGGACCGTATTGCCGAAATTATCGGCCATGATCTGGAATTCGATATGGTGAGGGGATTGGATATATTTCTCGATGTAAACGGAATCATCACCGAAGGCAGACCGGGCTTCGGATCTGGCGGCACGGATGGAGGGCAGGATCATGCTTTCCTCCTGTACCAGCCTCATCCCTTTACCACCACCGCCGGCAGATGCCTTGATCATCACCGGCAGGCCGATCTCCCTGATCACCTTCAGCGCTTCATTTTCATCCCGGATCGGTTCCGTAGTCCCGGGAACTACCGGAACGCCGGCTTTGATCATAGTCTGGCGGGCCGTGATCTTGTCGCCCATTGCCCGGATCGAATCACCCGAGGGTCCTATGAAAATGATCCCTTCCTCTTTGCAGCGATCCGAAAAAGCGGCATTTTCAGATAAGAATCCATAGCCCGGATGGATGGCATCGGCGCCTGACTTTTTGGCCACTTCAATGATCTTGTCGATATTCAGGTAACTCTCGCTGGAGGGAGCCGGACCTATGTAATAAGCTTCATCGGCATACCTCACGTGCATGGAATTCCCGTCGGCATCTGAAAAAACCGCCACAGACAGGATATCCATTTCCCGGCAGGATCTCATGACCCTGACGGCAATTTCACCACGGTTGGCGACAAGGATTTTATTGATCATATATTTATTTAAATTAATTACAAATAAGCAGTTTAAACATAACTATCTATAAGTCAATGTCATAGAATTACTGCGGCTTTTGAAAGGAAATGTAAAGATAATGTTTTTTTCAAATGCAAGGGCATAGTGCCGGGTAGCGGTATTACAGTACGGTGTTCCCTTCATCCATCCGACCAACCTCCCGGTTTTTATCAGGAGGAAAATTATATTCCAGGCAAATTATAAAATGCCATAATATTTATTATATTTGGATGCATTATATATAACCTGTCTCTGATATGAAATCCATTCCTGTTTTGAAACCGGTCCTTATCAAATATTGCCAATTATTTTTAATCTTCCTGGTAGCGGTTTGCCTGCCTAAACCCTATGAATCCCGGTCGAACCCGGTTGCCTTCCCCCTCATCACCGAGATCCTGTTCACTGCTGATGGTTACAATCTGGAACTGTTAATATGGGATATGTTTGGGGAGCCTTACCTCGACAATTACCGGATAGTCGGTCTGCAAAGTACGGGTTTTTTCCTTCCGGGTAAAGCAATCCCTCCGGATGGGATCGTTGTAGTATCACAGGATGATTTTGCACCGGAATTCATCATCAATCCCGAAGGCGATGTCTTATACATGGAACACTGGGATGGTTACGAATGGCAAAACATCGATTATGTGCCCATGATCTTCGGGGAAGTCCCGGAGCCTCACCAGAGCTGGGTAAGTGCCCAGAAAGGCGGCGAATCTGTCGCTTACCAGATATTTTACGGCATGCCTATGAGTGAGTGCTGGGCAGTTAAAGAACTTCCTCATTCCATCGGATCCGATCCCATGGAGGTTACGCTGAGGGAGGAATTCAGCGGTATGGTCAGAAACAATGCCAACCAGCCACTGCCATACATAACACTTAAATATTGCGAAGACTGGTATCCCTGGAGCGTGCCGGAACTTGTAACCGACGCCGGCGGATATTTTTATACGGACAGCATGTTCTGCCGAAAATATAAGATCACATTCCTGAACGGGCTGGTTCCTGTCGATTCTGCTTTTGTGTTTGTGGAACCCGACTCTGCCAATTATTTCGAGTTCTCGATCGATTATCTCCCCACCTCTGCCCCGGAGATCACCCCTGCGGGAACAACCTGCTCCATCAGGGTTATCCCGAATCCTGCCGGAGAAAATGTAAGGTTCATCGTCGATAATGGCAATAATTCCAAAGGCAGGAAAGGGGTGATTAAAATTTTCAACCCGGATGGTATTATAGTCCGGATCATACCGGTGGAACTCAAACCCGGTCAGCAGGAAGAAGTCCTGGATCCTGGCATTGGAGGATTATCCCCGGGGATCTATATTTGCAACCTGGAAATTGACCGAAGGAAACAGTCTACGGCACGTATGATCCTGGCCAGGTGATGCATAAATTCTTACTTACCCTTCTGCTGGTCACCTGGATTACGTCTTCATGGATATCAGCTCAGGACCTGCAATTTTACAGGGAGGAAATCCTGTTCCGTCTGGACGGGGAGAAAATACAGACCGAAGCCGTATATTATTTCTGCAACATTGGCCCGGAAAAGATCAGGGTCCGCCTTTTTTATCCTTTCCCGGGAGATGACCTGGAATTTGTGGATTCACTCATTATTGCGGACGGGCGAACGGAAATGCCGGTGACTTATGAGAGGTCCGGGAGAGGAATATTCTTCGAAGTTTCACTGGATCCATACGGCCAGGCCGCTTACAGGGTGTATTTCCGGCAAAGTCTCCAAGATGACCATTACAGGTACATCCTGACTTCCACTTACGCCTGGGGCAGACCGTTTGAATCAGCCCTGTACCGGCTTTATGTGCCTGCCGGTTTCAATGTGGATTCCCTCAGTATGGTGCCTGATTCCATTTATCTTCAGGGGGATCATCGGATTTAATTATGGAAGAAGACCGATTTCATGCCCGACCGGGATTTCGAGGTATTCTTCCACAACGAAAAATGATCGGATAAAAAATTTTAATCACAAACGGCCCGGGTAAAACAAGAATTTCGCCAATTTGATCAATTATTTATCGTCGGCATCGGACAATCGCTTAATTTTAAGGTTTATTTGCCAGGCAGGCAGGATGTTCTTGAAAAAACCTGCCCGCCCTCCAACCGACAAATTGTCAAAACGACATGGCCAAAGGCCCCTACATCCGGCTTACTCCTGATCTCCATGAGATCAGCCAGTATTTTCCCATGAACCACAACCTGGAAGGCCGGCTGGATTACGATCTGGTCATTGACCGCCGGAGGCATGACGAAGTGTCCGCACTTCTCAGGCAATATGGGGTGGTTAACCGGCAAACCACCCAGGAATTCTGCTTTATCGTCCTTTGGATCGAAAATGAGCTGAGAGCCATCGACGACCGGGAAAACCGTTTCGGGAAATATTACGGGATGTGGAAAGAACTGGATAACCTCAACCAATACCTGCTGAATCATCGCATTATATCGGTCGCCCTCGAGGGAGAGGTCAGCAAGAACAAACCCGGTGAGGTTTTCCGGATGAAGGACCCGATGAATATTGACCGGATCTGCGACGGCCTGCGCTCCATCTTCAAAAAGGAATTCCAGGAAAAGACCGACCATTCGGCCAAAGGACAACAGGCCTGGAAACGCAAAAAAATGGGCATGATGAGGAATGCCATTTTGAAATACCTGGATTCGATACCCAAGCTCGAACTATTACCGGTTGAAACACATTATCTCCTTATCGGCCAGCTATCCGCCCTGGCAGGATACCTGAAGAGTGAATCCGAGTATAATTCCTCCCGGGAATGTCAGCACGGCGACGAATATCACGCTTATCTGATACAGCATATCCGCATGTTGAAATGACCGGTCCATGGAATGGAGATGCGGCGCTCAGCCCAGGCTATCTTTTCAATTAACTTTACTTTCGTCTTGATATTTTCCCTGCTTTTATTTATATTTGAAGGAATTGCCAAATCCAATCCCTATGAATAAATTATTGCTATGGGCTGTCGTGATGCTCACCGGCATCCATTCAGCTTTTTCGCAGGTTTCCGTCACTTCCGACGGTACGGAACCCGACAATTCAGCTATGCTGGATGTTAAAAGCACGACTAAAGGGGTGCTGGTCCCCCGGATGACGGAATACCAGCGCACCCATGATATTGTGAATCCGGCCACCGGCCTTCTGGTATACCAGACCGACGGCACTTCCGGCTTTTATTACAATGCCGGGACAGGGGCATCCCCCTCCTGGACCTACCTGGGTGGAGGAGGGCTGACACTTCCTTATGCCGGGAATACTTCGCAGAGCGGTTTTGCTTTTTCCGTCACAAACTCCCTTGCCTCAGGCATTCTGGGTAAATCCACCCTGGGCATGGGAAGCGTTTTCGGTGTCCAGGGGGAAACCGCTTCTGCCGAAGGAGTGGGAATATATGGTCTTAGTACTTCGGTCACCGGTAACAACCTGGGGGTGATCGGGCAGTCGAATTCCGCCACAGGCGTGGGAACCCTGGGGATCGCCATCAGCAACTCCGGAGCCAATACCGGGGTGAAAGGGCAGTCGCTTTCCAATACGGGAACAGGAGTACTGGGTGAAAATGTTAATGGAAGCGGCGTCAATTACGGCATTAAGGGGGCAGTTGCGTCATCCAATGGATTTTGCGGGTATTTCACCGGTGGAAAATTTTATTCCTCGGCTAATATCGGATTGGGCACGGAAAGTCCGACCTCGGCCCTGCACATCAGTAAAAGCGCCACTGGCGGAGTGCCACTTTTAAGGATCCACAACACCGATGATTACGCCACCGGTATTTCCCTGAGCACGATCTACCAGGAGTATCTGGTTGGGCAGAACAGGCCTCCGGACGCCACAACAGTTACGGATGCGTTCTTCATTTACGATGAAAATAACGATGCCACGCGCCTGCTGATCGATCCCGACGGCCATGTTGGAATAGGCACGACCGTTCCTTCCTATCCATTGCATGTATCCACTGCAGCCGGTTCGGGACAGCCGGCCGTTTATGGCGAAAACAGCGACACCGACGGACTGGGTATCAAGGGGGTCAATACATCCTCCAACAGCCAGGGTTACCTGGGGGGAAACAACCGCGGCGCAGCAGGCACTCATTCCTCGGGGAATTACGGCGTGCTGGGGATGAGCGACGCGGGAACTTACGGCCATCATCAATCTTCTGGTAATTACGGACGGTTGGGAACCGCCAGCTATGGGGTTTACGGGCATAATAATTCGGGTGGGAATTACGGATACCTTGGCTCAAACAACCATGGAAGTTATGGTTCTCATAATTCCGGGAATTATGGGTATCAGGGTTCTGCAAATTACGGAAGTTATGGATCTCACAACACTGGAAATTATGGATTCCTTGGCTCCGATGCTTATGGATCTTACGGGGTTCATGGATCTTCCGGCAATTATGGCTTCCTGGGATCTTTGAGTGAAGGTGTTTATGGATATAACGCACCCTCTGAAAACTACGGACAGCTGGGTACATATAACTATGGAGCAAAGGGTTTTAATTCAGCAGGGTATACGGGATACCTGGGGCGTGATTACGCGGCTGTTGTTGGAGAGAGTTCAGATAATTATGGTTACGTCGCGTCATGGGATTATGCATTCTATGGATATCTTTCTCAGGGTTACTGTGCCATTAGAGGGGAGTCATCTGCCGGTAATACAGCAAGTGGCTCTGGATATGGTCTTTCATCTCTTTCTGCAATTACCGGATTTCAAAGAAGCGATTCGTCCTATGCTTTTGGCACCATAGGATACATCGAAGAATTAGGAACGCGTTCTGGCGGGACTCTAGGTGCCTATCACTACATTACGATAGATTATTGGGGCTGCCTTGCTTATAAAAGTTCATCAGGAACCATTTATGGGGGATATTTCACCTCTTCCACTTCAGGTTCAGGGAAATCATTTAATACGGCCAGTCCCGGTGTCAATTGCGGCATCGGTGCTTACGGTGACCTGTTCGGGGCGGATATTCACGGGCATATATACGGAACTTTCACTGAAGGTGAAAATTATGGCTTGTACTCCAACGGGCATATCTTCCAGAACGCGCTGAGCGTCCATCTCCAGGAGAATGAGGACCGGACGAACACGGTGCTCTTCAGCAACGTATCGACGGAAGTCACGGTGCAGACCAGCGGCGTAGGCCGGTTGTCAGCCGGAAGGGGCAGGATTGGCTTTGACGAAAACTTCCAAAAAACGGCTTCTCCGGATTATCCGGTTATTGTCACCGTCACACCCATTGGCCCGTCGCAGGGGATCTACCTGGAAACCGCCGATGCAACAGGATTCAGCATTCGGGAAAACAACGGAGGACGAAGTGACATCGAATTCACATACATTGCCATCGCCCGCCGGAAAGGTTACGAAAATCCACAGCTTCCTACCGAGGTTATTGCGCCGGATTACCTTGACAAGCTTTCCCGCGGACTGCACAATGATGCCGACACCGAAACCGATGGCGAAGGGCTTTATTATATAGATGGAATCCTCTCAGTGGGTAAATCGGAATGATCGTCCGACCGGATTAGAAGAGGATCATTTCACAGTGTCATTTCACAGTGTCATTTCACAGTGTCATTTCGCAGTGTCATTTCACAGTGTCATTTCGCAGTGTCATTTCGCAATAACAGGAAGAAAAAAAATATCCTTGACCCTGATAAATGTGCAATGCGCCATGCGCAATGCGTAATGTCGGTGATCCCGGAGGGACTAACCTACAAAATATAGAACGCTGATAATAAAATAATTACCAAAATAGGTACAGCTTTCGGTACAACAATCCTAGAAGTTAGATATTTGATCCTGAATGAATTAGAACCGAAATCAAAGATAATTATTTAATAAGAACGAATTTAAAAATAATTCCCCTATCTAGAGACACTCCTGCACGGTTTGTTCTTTTTCAGGTAAAAGAAAAGGTAACGATTGTTTTGACCTTGTTTTAGATCAGGAAATGCTTATAAGGCTTACCATCTCGCACCCAAATAATTTTACTTCTCTTAACATAAAAATGACTTTGACACCCATCATTTTTCCACACAGATGGCGATAGAGAAACACGATCAAATTTGTCAATTTCAATGTCCCAATGTTGATCTCTATTGTCCATTAAGGAAAGACTTAAAAGTTCGCCACATCCACAAGGACAATTAAAAAAAATCCATTTATGGTAGTTGTCATTTCCTTTAACAATGAAATTTTTATTTGAAAATCCCTCGGATGAAGGAGGTACAATAGTGTACCTTGTCAAATAATCTATCAACCCCAGATGAAAAAGCACTTTGTTAGTAATTTCTCTTGTCTTCATATTATTTAATTCGCCATATCAAGAAATGGAATAATGTCACCAATACCCCAATAGTCATTCTTTGAACATATTGGACAATCCTCATTGATTTCAGATCCAGGTTTCCTGATACAATTTGAATCTTGATTTTGAATATTGATAAAATTGACAAAATGATCAGTATTCGAAGAATTCTTGAAACCAGTTATTCTATGCAGTAGTTCATTTACTGCCATCGTTGATGTTTCATTAGTAAATGTGATCACTGCTGGGCTGGGATTTCCTTCACCGGTAACATATGCTTCCTCCTTTTGTCTTTGGTACGCTTCAGGATCTGTTCTTTTTAGAACCTCCTCCCTGGCTATATGGGTATTAACGACTTTTCTACATAAAAGACACTGTTTTCCAGGAAAGACAACTGTAACTCTGGCTATTATTGCGTTAATTTCCTTTGGCTCATTTTCAGTTAAAGAAATCTCTAATCCCATATCAATTAATGGAATGTGATAAAAGTATGCCAATCTATTGAGTAAAATCCTACCGCTATGATCATCAGTACAAGAAAAAATAATATCACAACTTTTTAATGCGTCCTGGCAATCCTGCCCCATCACCCAGTCTGAAATAACCTTAATATTACAATTTAATCCAATGCTATCTAATGATTTCTTTAGGACATTAACCTTTAAAGCCCCTTCGTTAGCATCTGCCAATGTTGCACCATATAATCTGTTTAGATTTGATACTTCGACCTTGTCTTTATCAATTAATAATAAGCAACCGACTCCTAAACGAATTAACATTTGACACGTTGCAGACCCTGTGGCTCCACAGCCAATTATACCAATTCTAATATTTGATAAATCGCCTGTAAGGGTATTCCCAAATGCCAACTCTTGTCTATTAAATTCGCTGGGGGTTTGAAAAGTAAATTTGTCAGGATAATAAAAACGGAATCTTGAACCAATTATTCGGATAAAGCTCATCTCACTAATCACTCCATTCTTTGACCTGATGAAAGCATTCATACTCTGATCATCTATATATAAAACAAGTACATATAATCCATGAGTAATGAATTCATCAAGATCTTGATTAAAAAGTACAGAACTGGCATCTTTTGGTCTTTCATTTAATGGAATGCCCTTCCGGATAAAACACATGTGTAAGTTCTCTTTAATAGCTTTTGAAATAATATCCTGTTGGTTCTGGAAACAAATGGAATCTAATTCTTCTTGAAAATACGTATTGTCTGATTGTTCTTGGATATAAATAGGATATCTTGATAAAAATCGTACTTCGATTTGACTATCCCAGATATTACTTTCGATTTTTGAGTTTCCGCATAACAAATAACAATTTTTTGCTCCTCTTTGTATAGAAACATTATTTAACACCTCCAGGTGTTTCTCGAGTATTGATAAAGTAGTTCTCATTAGCAGCTTCTTAATGCAGTATATATCTTTTGTAAATAGGACTGAATACCATCAATTCCGGGTCTCCATGAGTCCACTGTAATGTGTCTTGACCACCTCTGCCAGGACTGATTAAAGTAATTTTCTTTAACATCGGCCTGTGGTGGAAAGGAATGTCCATTATTAAATTTAATATCAGGATTGCAGTAGAACATATCTGGAGAAACATCGGGATAGCCAGGAGGAATAAAAATCAATAATGTCACTTCATTGATACTGAATTTCCCATTATTACCGACTTGAAAATGATCAATGATGAGGCCATTTCTGGCCCCATCATTTATTTCCCTGTACTGGAATTCCTTACTCTCCAGGTATTGGCGATCTTTAAACGGAAGAAACTTCTTATCCATTTGTCGTATTGGGTTTACATCCATAAAAATGCTCAACACCTGGCCGAGCAAGATCTACCTGGTCTGTATCCTTGATCAATTCATCCTGCCATGGTCCTTGAACCTCGAGATAAATTTCAAAATCTGGTTTTATCTGGCCGAGATGTCTGATTTGGGCACCAGTGATAAATTGTTCAGTCCATTGATACGGTTTTCTATCAATGGTAAAATGCAACTTCTTCCTTGATGAGAAATATTCAATCCCAGGTCTTGCAAGGTCAACTCGGTCTGAATCTTGAATAAGTTCATCATTCCATGGATCCTTGATATGAAGATAAATCTCCACATCATTTGGGATCTGGCCAAGTTGTCTGATCTGCTCACCAGTTATAAATTGAGAATTCCACTCATATTCCTTATTGTCAATAATGAAATGAAGTTTCCTCCCGTTTTTATTTTCATTTTCTATTGTATTCATTTTATTGTATATTAAATGATATGAACTATCCTCATGTTTTTTCGGACTGGCTGGAGGAGACAACCACCCAGGCTTTATTTTATGGGCAAGTGATAATTGAAAAGAAATTCGATTACATTTGTCATAAAATAAGGGAGCAAAGAGGTGATAAGCCTCTGATAGTCACGCAAGATCTATATCCCTCGCCCTATCGGTAGCGCCAACTACGGATAGGGTTTTTTGTATATCTATGTTTCTCCTTTCTTCAATTTATTAAATATTTAACAAATCAAATGCGAATTTCTGATAGCTAATTTTACTTTTACTTTCTTGGTTCTCCTGCCATGCTCTTTCCTTATGGCTCAATTCAACAATCTGTTTTGCATAAAGATCTTTAAATTTTGTAGCAACAATTTCTAAAACATCTAATTCTTCTGAATCAAAATGAGATTGATCAAACGTTATAGAACTCTTAATAAGATCACCGTAATTGCCAGTATTATTAATTAATTCTTGACTGATGTTAATCAAATTATCCTCACAGAGTTTACTAAAAAGACTATCATATTGTGCAGGAACCGGGCCTAATGGAATTGCTCTATATGTCAGGCCCGTCATCGAGTATGCTGTTTTCTTATACAATCCAAAATCTGCATAGAATAATAGCTTATTAAGTTTGGTTTTGAACAAATCCATCCTCTCACTAAAAAAAGCTATAACATGAGCCAGCTTAATCAGGTTTGGTTTTCTGTAACCCGAATATTCGTTTGGGAATTCATGAAGAAAGACATGATTGACAAAAACCAAATCCCAAATTTTTGATTTCCTCTGTTCTTCAACTTTATTGGCATGAGCGATTAATATTTGCCTTTCTTTTTCAGATAGGATATTTGAACTCGCCTCCACTTGTTTTATAAAATCTAACGGTTGTCTAACAGCCAAAATCAGCCTTCCATTTGCTACTGACGGGATTTCTCCAGACTCATAAAGTCTATAACTGTTGGTCCCAAATCCCAATATGTCTGACATCTTGCTGGCTGAAATAGCGTACATTTCTCTAATTTCTCTAATTTCATCCGGGAAAGGTATTCCATATTTTTCCCGGTACTGGTTTAATACCTGGTTCTGATTTACTCTGTCCTCTTCATCAGTGGTGTAAGTTTCTCCACTGTCTTCACACAGGTAGTAATGGTAGGTAATCTCAAACTCTTCCTTACGGAAAGCGAGCTTCACTCCAGATTTCTTGACCAATTTCATTGGTTTACCTGTTTTCGGACTATTCATAATCTTAAGGGTTTTTTAAATGGATATTGCATCGGATGTTTTGATGGATGAAACGAAATACAAATGACCCGGTCTTGAGGTCTACCCATTGATATTTTTATATAAATCTCTATTCCTTTTTTAACATTTTTCCCAAAGACCCATGTGCTTGCGATTCCATATAAGGTGTCGTTTAATGGACCCTCACTGTAATCTTCATAAGACAAACTTTCAATTATCTTTTTGCGGGCGTCTGGAGTCATTTCCAAGAGAAGGAGCGACTGGGTGTTCTTCATTCTCTCGTCACGAAAGAGAATTTGAAACACTTTCATCTTAACTTTGAAATCAGTTAAGAACTGTTCGACCTCTCTTATAGTTATCATAGGAATATTTCATGAGGCAAAGATAATCTAAAAAATACAAATATCAACTATAAAGTTGATTATTTTATTAACAATTTATTTTTTCACAACTTTAAAGTTACAATGAATTCTCCCAAGACCAAGTAATATTCTAAAAGGCTTATTAACTGATTGTTCTAAATTGTTAATGCGTTGCTTTGTTGTCCAAATAATCCAGCTCGTGTACAATTACGTAAGAAAACATGAAGATTTTACTCCCCCTAGAAATCAAGTTCAAATTTTAGGCTCTAAAATAAAATAAAAGCCCAAAAATCAGGACATTTAGCCAAGTAAGCAAAATACTGCACTTTTTAACCCCAAAAAACGACTTCATTTAAAAGACTTCAAAATGAAATAATTGCACTAAGAAGGTTATTAGAAATCATTTCTGCTTTTATACTTCAACCCAGAAGCATTGAGTTATTGTTTATTAAAATGTTCCATAGTGGTTGCTGATAAAGGGATACAGCGCATTTTTAGACGCTGATAACTTGAAACCATTTTGTGAAAGATTCTCAATGTTACCAAACATACCAGCCTGATATGCCAGACCTGATAAATGCATAAAGTCTGCATATTTTAACTTTTTATAAACAACTCGAAATCAGTGACTTCAACTATATATCAGTCGGGGCAATCATGAATTGTTCTGTACCCCACCATTATTGATCTTGAACTAAAAAAATACCCCAAAAAGGGGGCTGCGCAAAGGGGTGTCCTCTTGCATACACAGATAAAAAGCAGTTCATGTTTCAAAATGCTCAAAATTGTGGTGACCTCCCCCCGAATTTTGCACGATCTTCTTCAGGGTGGATATGAGTATCAATTTACTTTCTGTGTCTGTATACTGCCCGAAGGGTATCAGCATTTTGAAAAAAAGAGCCATTGCTGGCTCCTGGAGGACTATAACAGGCCCTCGTCTGCGAAGGAGTAGTAACCTTCCGATGAAATGATAAGATGATCCAATATGGGCAAATCGAGCATCAAGCCAGCGTCTTTCAGCTTTCTTGTCAGGTGGATATCGGCTTCGCTGGGCTGCAGGTTCCCGGACGGATGATTATGCGCAAGGATCAGGCTACAGGCGTTGGACTTCAAGGCAACCTGGAAGATCAGCTTCGGGTCTGCCACTGTTCCGGACAATCCTCCCTGGCTGATCTTTGCCCAGCCCAGGACGCGGTTGGCCCGGTTAAGGCACAATACCATGAATTCCTCCACATGGTCAATTCTATCGCTCCAGATACGCTGCAGGACATCATAGACATCCCTGGAACCGGCAACTTTTTCCATATCGGATAACCGGACCTTGTTACGGTAGAAAATTTCAATCTCGGCCAGGTTGCTGGTGAATAAAGTGACTGGATTTTTTGCTTTCATACTTCCCTCCTTTCTACTTGTTAAAACTCTCTGAAACGTACTCTACACGAAGTTCTTCGAAGTTTCTGCCAGGTCGGTCATTAAAACCACGCTCCTCCATTTCAACAGAAACCTCCAGTACAGGAGTTCTCTTTTGATCTTTGGATTTGCTGACGACATCAGAACCATGAAGTTTCCTGATCATTTCGATCGGTAATGGATCCCTGTTGTGGCTGCGAAATTCAACCGGCCTCCAGTACCAGCGTTTCTTGTCGCCGGAAAACCGGAATCCGAATTCTTTCAGTTTGTCCTTGTACTGGATGGTGTTGCCACCTACCCAGACCCAGTGGCCGCAAATCTCAATTTCAACGTCAAATGAGATGATCAGGTTGATTATCTCTGGGAACTTGATAAAGCTCTCTTTCACATCCTCCTGTTGCACAGAGAATCCGAAGAATGGATCCTTGATGATGGCCTCATACTGAAGGTTGATTTCCTGCATCGTGGCGGTATCGCCTCCACGATCCGGATGGTGTAATAATGCAAGTTTCTTGTATACTTGCTTAACTTCCTGTAGTGTCCTACAGTCGCGGAAATACAGTGTTTTCATAGCTAAAAAGTTTTTGAATTTGACATCCAAATAACTTTTGACCATGAATTCAAACGGAAAAAGAGTCAAATCCTCCAAAGTGTATGGTAATCAAGGGCTGGGGCATTGAACATAATATGATTATCGGACACAAAGCGAAGCGACTGCTCCGATAATCGGATGTTATGTTCATTGCCAAAGGGCAGGCAATCAATAAAAAAATGTTTCTGTTTGAAAAAGGAGTCTCTTTTACCTTGGCAAACAAGCCCCCCCGGTCGGTTTCATGAAGCTCATTTCAATTTCTCCCTATCCGGGTTCGTAAGCACATTAATGCAGGTTTTTAATCCTGGACACATCTCACCGGGAACCTGTATAATTGATTGGTAGTAATTCTTTGAATGCTTCTCTTCCCTTTGTTTATGTGCCTTATAAATGTTTCATTTTCATCATTTTCCGACGCAGTCCAGAAGTATCCATCTTTTGTGATGTCGTAAGGAATAAAACTTGTGCTTTTTCCTGATTTATTTGTCTGCCTGATCCATCCACAAAATAATAAGTCCAGGCCTGTTTTTCCATCTTTCCTTAATGATTGAGCCTGACCCAGGTAAGATCCCCTCCAGCCATAATCTACTGCTTCAAAATCGGTCATGCCAACTTCGAGCTCCAATTCCATCCATTCCTCATCCGTGGGTAAATGCCATCCATTTGGACAAACCTCTTTTGCCTCTTCAAAATTGTAGTATCTTCCGCATTCATCACAATAATCCGGCTGTCCTTCATAACATATGCTCTGACCAACTTTGAAAGTCATGTTTTCTGCCATCCAGACTTGATTCCCAATGGTCACATACTTATAGGATGTGCTATCCCGCTCATCAAAAAATACCTGCTCTTGCTTGAGTTTATCGTCAGCATCCCTGGATTCAACTTCAAAATAGTCAACGGTCCCGTTCTCGTATACAATTTTCAGCAGGTCGCATTTATTTAGTTCATAGATCGGCCCGTCTTGATTATCGAAGCGGAAATATTCAATCCTACCTATACTGACTTTCTTTACGATGGCTTTTCTTTCTTCACCGGATTTCATATAGAGTATGTCTTGGCTAAAGACAATGCTTGGATTAAGAATAGAAACCAATGTACTGATAATAATTATCCCAATGGCACAATATGATGTAGCCGTGTGCTTTGATTTCATGTTATGTAGCAAAAATTAGTGGCTATTCAAACTCAATATTATCGATCTCCTTCATGATCCTGTCTGTCTCTGTAAGTGCCATGATGATCTTCTGGTAATGCCGAACGTCATCGAAGGATAGCTGCCGGCCTTTCCGGTCCTTCAGCCATTTCTGTGCCGGTTGGTATCCACCGATATAGAATTCCCAGGCAATTTGCGGGACATGATCGAAATATTGATTTTCATTGATCCAAACCTTTCCATCCGCGTACCTGGCTTTGCCAACTTCATTGCTACCGGAAATAGGATAGGAAGTGATGAACTGTTCAACCACTGGGCTTTCCAACAGGTGGATCTGCCGGAGCTCGCCACCGAGCTTTACAAACTTCCAGAAGGTTCCCTGGTCTTTAGGGTACGGAATACGCGGGAAATCGATCTTCAAGAATTCTTTGTATTTGCTCCGGTAGGTTGGTGAATGGAGGATGGCGTATATGTAATCAAGTATATCGATGGGAGCGAAGGTGCCGGGTGTGGGTTCTTTTTCTGGAGTGAAGATCAGTTGTAATCGTCCAGCGAGCTGCTGGACCATTGATAATTTCAGATTTGGAGTTCTTATAAAAGTTCCTTCTTTTGATTCAAAATTATCGGACTCTGGATATGAATATAACGGAAAAACATTTGTGTTATCTAAAGATGAAGTAATACTTTTATCAGTTACAGCATCAGAAATTAAATAATTATGTGCCGCAATATCTCTACCGACTTTAACACAACATAAAGCATAATTTGGAAAAAACATATGGCGCATGATATCTTCTCGGCCCCAATCAACCATGACTTTAGAATAATAAATGAATCGATTATCAAAAGGTCTGTATGAAATTATTTTGATGTTCTTTGAATGATTTAACTGGGAAACTAATTTTCTTGCTTTTGACATTTGCCAACCTCGAGTATCACCGGGCAAATATTTTCCTGATTTTTTAAAACCAAAGTACCTCGTCCTAACTGTACTATCGTCAACATTTTCATCACAAAAATTCACTATTCTATTAGTTAAATCCTTCTTGTCAAAATCAATGACAAAATGGTCTCTGGCGGTAGTTACCCCCATTGATTGGGCCAAAAACAAATCTTCTATGCAAAATCCCTCTTGGTAATTATCCTTTTGAAAAATATCTTTTTGATGGAAAAAGAAGAATGGTGGTAGATTCTTTATTTCTTTGAAAGGTAATTTTGGAAACTCATTTCCAATCAAGTATTCATATTTTATTTCACGCACACCATACATATCAGCATGATAAACATGACCAAGTTCTCTATTTTTCTTTGTCCTGTTTTTTATAAAAAGGTTTATTGAAACCCCAGTAGTTATGTCAAAAACATTTTCATCCTTACTGCCATCAGGACAGACCTCTTTCTTTTTGCTATTCCCATGCAGATCGAGTATATATATCTTATCGAAAGTATTCAGAAGATTCCATCGCATGGCTCTGAATGTAGGATTATCGATAAATCCATGATTGTTAATATAGGCTAAAACGCCTTCTCCATTCTTGTCAATCAGGTATTGTCCAAAGCGAATAAATTTGACATAATCATCCTGGAGCCAGTGTTTCCTTTCACCGAAGTGTACGCCGTCTATATATTTGTAATCTTCGATTAGGTTCACGATCCATTCACCCATATTTGAGGAAATGCCACTATATGGCGGATTTCCGATCACTATCATGACTGGAGCATCTCTTTTAACATGATTCGCCTCATTGGCTTCCTGCGACAGCCAGGAAGCAAACAGGGTTCCGGTATCCTGGTGATGTTCTTCCAGGGAATTCGTCAGGTAAACTTTTAACCGTTGCTGTCGTGTCGATTTGTAGCCCGTCTCCTGCAACAGGAGTTCCAGTTTCAGGTGAGCCATGGCATAAGAGGCCATCAGGATCTCGAAGCCGTTCAGCCTGGGCAACAGGTGATCCTCTACGTACTGGCTCCAGATACCTTCCTGTCCTTCGAATTTCCGGTGGACCTGCCGGATCACCTCCGCCAGAAACGTTCCGGTACCACATGCTGGATCGAGCACCTGCACCCGGTGCACCTCCTGTTCGACGGTCTTTCCCTGCACAGGAATCTTCACCTTGATCGTGGAGGTGTCTGCAAGGCCGGCTGACAAGCCAAATTCTACTTTGAGGATATCATCAACCGCACGGACAATGAAGTTCACCACCGGCTCGGGAGTGTACCACACGCCCCGGCTTTTACGGAGGGCAGGATTATATTCGGAAAGAAAGGTCTCATAGAAATGGATCATCGGGTCGGTCTGCCGGGTTTCCTTGCCAAAATCCTTCAGAATAGCCGCAACGTCCGTATGCTGGAAAATATCGGCCAAGTCATCCACAATCCACCGGATCCGGTCGTCGAGGTCATAGCCGGCTATGTACTGAAATAACTTCCGGAGGAATGGGTTAGAAGAGGGAATGAGATTTGCGGCTTCTTGCCGTGTAAAGTCTTCCAGGGTCGGGTCATGTAAGCGGGCAGCGAACATTCCGTAAGCAATCGTTTGAGCGTATATGTCGGCGAAATCCTTCGCAGTGATATCGTGGATCAGCACCTGCCGGAAGGCACTCATCTGGTCATGCAGAGTGTTATTGGCCTCTTCGAACAAATTGCTTCCAGAAACTCCCTGGCTGCCTGACAGAGCATTTTCAATCACGTTGGCCATGAGCCGGGCTTTGGCCGCCATCATCACCGAAAGTTTTGATGCAGATTTGATCGTCTGGCCGGTAAACGAGGCAAAATTCACGATCATATCCCCGAATGCCGCATAATTTTCCGGCTTGAGAATGATCTTTCCGGGAACGGCATCCGCAATCTTCACCGAGGAAACAAATTCACCGTTGCGGTACAGATGGAAAGTCAGGTAGTCAGTCACAATCAGGTTGTCGAGTGATTTACGGTACCGATCGAGCTGTTCTTTCAGGTCTTTTCCATTCAGGTCTTTTCCGACATCCTTAGCCTCGATATAACCGACAGGGATGTTCTTCCGGGTCAGGATATAGTCAGGTGCGCCGCACTCGATCCTGGATGGCTCATTGGTAACAACTATGCTTGGAAGTAGGCTTTCGAGAAGATTGCGGAGGTCCGGCCGGTAGCTGTGCTCGGTAGATATGCCGGATTTATAGAGTTGATTGACTTTTTGGACGTATTCCTGGATGGTCATATCCCGGTTAGATTAGGGATTAAAATTACAGGAAATTTTCAAACCCTTTTTCAGGGATTGAATTTCACATTTCGCAATATCAATATCATTTCACAATGATGGGGAATGTGCCAGACAGAAAGGGAAATGGCAAAATGCCAGCGAACTGCGAACTGCCGACTGCGAACTGCGAACTTTTGTGATCCCGGAGGGACTCGAACCCCCAACCCTCAGAACCGGAATCTGATGCTCTATCCAATTGAGCCACGGGACCAAATTTAGTTCAAAGTTCAAAGGGAAAAGTCCAAAGTTGAAGATAGTTAGTTGAAAGTTAAAAAAGGAAACTTTGACCTGATTAACTGTAACTTAACCCTTTGAACTTTGAACTTTGAACTAATATTGCGGTGCAAAGGTAAGCAAAAAGAGAATAGTTATACCTTTGCTGCAGCCTTAATTTATAATACCAAAATCTTAATCATATGTCGACCAAAGTATTAGATCATGTGAAACCGGGAGTGGTTTCCGGGGATGATGTTCAGAAGATATTCGAAATCGCCAAAGCGGAGCAGTTTGCCCTGCCGGCCGTGAACGTGGTGAGCACCGACAGTGTGAACGCGGTGCTCGAAGCTGCCAGGGTCGTTAATTCACCGGTGATCATCCAGTTCTCCAATGGCGGGGCCGCTTTCTACGCAGGCAAAGGCCTCTCCAACGACCAGGAGCGGGCAGCCATCGCCGGCGCGATCTCCGGCGCTATGCATATCCACCTGCTGGCCGAAATGTATGGCATACCGGTGATCCTCCACACCGATCATGCCGCCAGGAAGCTCCTCCCTTGGATCGACGGGCTGCTGATGGCCGGCGAAGAACATTATAAAAAGCATCATCGGCCACTTTACAGCTCCCATATGCTCGACCTTTCGGAAGAGCCGCTGGAAGAGAATATCGAGATCTGCAAACATTACCTCACCCGCATGTCGAAGATCGGCATGACACTGGAAATCGAACTGGGTGTAACCGGGGGCGAAGAGGATGGGGTGGACAACACCGGTATCGAAAGCTCCAGGCTTTATACCCAGCCGGAACACGTAGCATTTGCCTACAGTGAACTGAAAAAGATCAGTGACCGGTTCACCATCGCCGCCTCGTTCGGCAATGTGCACGGGGTCTACAAACCGGGCAATGTGAAACTTCAGCCCGTCATCCTGAACAATTCCCAGGAATATATCGAACAAAAGTTCGGCACCGGCCCGAAACCGGTCAATTTCGTTTTCCACGGCGGTTCGGGTTCCAGCCAGGCAGAAATCCGCGAAGCCATCTCCTACGGTGTCATCAAGATGAATATTGATACCGATACCCAATGGGCATTCTGGGAAGGCGTCCACAATTTCTACAAGAAGAACAGTGGCTATCTCCAGGGCCAGATCGGCAATCCGGAAGGCGAAGACAAGCCCAACAAGAAGTACTACGATCCGCGCAAATGGCTCCGCGAAGGCGAATCAGCCATGATCGCCCGCCTGAAGCAAGCGTTTGAGGATCTGAACTGCGTGGGAAGGAACTGAAAGAAGTTCGCAGTTGGCAGTTCGCAGTTCCCAGTTCCCAGTTCGCAGTTCGCAGTTCGCAGTTCCCAGTTCGCGGTTCCCAGTTCGCGGTTCCCAGTTCGCAGGAAAATAGAAAAGACTATACGAACTTTTCTGGATTTTTCATCATTCCACCAAGCATCTTTCCAACTTCAATGTATTCATTTGAAAGTTGAATAAATACATCATCTTGAATGTAATCGAAATCTTTCGACATCCTTAACCAGATTATCGTTTCAGAGCATTCGGCATCAGCATCAGATATCTTGCTTTTGAAATGATTTGGATAAATTTTTTTTCTGTAGGCCTCTACAATATTTACACACACCGACCTGGAGGACCTTCTTATCTGGCTTGTCATTCCAAAAACCTCATCCTTAGGAAAGTTTTTTGTTATCAGATGTATTCGTTTTGCTAAATCATAAGATTTAGTAAATACTATTAAATCATTAAAAGTTCCCATAATGGTTTTTCCTTGTTAATCAGGAAAAACTATCATTTATACCCGGTCAGCGGATAATTTTTTTTGGGAATATAATATAGTCTTTCTCCTGCGAACTGCCAACTGCGAACTGCGAACTGGGAACTGCGAACTACCAACTGATTCTCACCTCGTCAGTGATGCCAGCATTTCCTTCGGGTGGATGCACAGCACCGGGATGGGGGAATGATTCACCATCTGCTGGGCGTAAGGACCGAGAATGATATTCCTGGTTGTGGTTTCCTGCTCGGTCATGATAGAGATCAGGTTAGCGTTGATCTTCAGGGCATAATCAATGGTTGCATCCGTCAGGTTATCGGCTTCCTGCGCCTCCAGCACATATTTGACATTATCTTCCTCAAGATGTTTCATCACTTGCTCCGCGTAGCTGTCTACGATTGATTTCACTGCCATAACGGTGGAGGAATAAAGCCTGAGTATATGGACTTCCGCATTGAAGATCTTAGCCATATAAGATGTGAACGGGACCTTCTGGCGTGTTTCAACGGTCGAATCGATCGGCAGTACGATCTTTTCCAGGTTACGTTTGATATTAACGCCACCGCGAATGGTGATGACCGGTTTGGCCAGGGAAGAAACCAGCCGGAAGGCATTGCTCCCGATCCAAAATTCCTCGAAGCCGGATGAACCGTGCGTGCCAGCCACTGCCAGGAAGACATCCTTGCGCTCCGCCTCCCTGACGATCTCCCGGTACACCTTGCCCTCTTTGATGATATATCCCAGCTTCAACTTACCCATGGCGGGCTGATATTTCTCCACGATCTCTTCGAACCTGTCCCGGACCATCGCTTTCAGGGTCTCGGTACCTTCCGTGAATATATCCCTGGAACTGTCAGGTTTGGCCACGAAGATCATATCCAGGTTAGCTTCTGCTTTATTGGCAATGGTAATGCCATGTTCCAGGGCGTTGATCGAACACTCCGAAAAATCTACTGCTACCAGGATCCTTTTCATTTGCGTTAAATTTTAGTTGATTTCAGGAAAATTGATTTCATCTTTGATCACCCATGCATTTGGGAAATCCATCATAATATGTTGCAGAGCCCGTTCAGCATCCAGCCTGGTCCGCCAGTCCCCTACCCTGACCCTGTAATTCGGTGCTTTCCAGCTTACGTAGGCCGGAATATCAGGATAGAGGAGGGCGAAGCTGTCTTTAACCCTTTTGGCCCGGTCGCTTGAATTGGATCCGGAATCGAAAAAGATCTGGATCCTGTATCCTGGAATTGCCTTGCTGTCGGGATTTTCCATGATCTTCATCCGGACACTCCGGTACGCCTTCAATAAAGTATCCACCTGGTCATCCTGGATCACCGTCAGAAATCCTTCCCCGTTGGTTTGGGCCACTATGGGATGCAGGCAAAGCAGGGTGATGAACACCAATCCTATGGAAATCTTCGCAATCATGAACGAGCTGTAATGGGGACCAGTTCCTTCGATCTCATGCTCAGCACCGGTATGGGCGAATGGTTCACCATTTGCTGGGCGTAAGGTCCCAGGAACAGGTTGGCGGTAGTGGTTTCCTGCTCGGTCATAATGGCGATCAGGTTAGCTCCGACCGACTCGGCATAATCGATAGTGGTCCTGGTAATATTTTCCGATTGTTTCACGGTGGATACAAATCTGACATTCCGTTCCTTCAGGTAATCCATTACCTGCCTGGCGTAGTTGTCAACCCTCTTGTGCACTGATTTTAACGTGGTGGTATAGAGGGATAGTATGTGGATCTCCGAATTAAAGAGCTGGGCGAGTTGCGATGCTACCGGGATCTTCTGGCGTGTTTCCTGGGAACTGTCGATGGGAATGATGATCCTGCCCACATCTTCCACTTTGCAATCATGCCGGAGGGTTATGACCGGGCAGGGTGCGTGGGTCACGATGCGGTAGGCATTGCTGCCGATCCAGAACTCCTCGAATCCTGAAACTCCGTGTGTGCCGGCAATGATCAGATCAGCGTTGACCGCCTTGGCCTGCTGGGCAACCTCGATATACACCTTCCCTTTTCGGGTTTTGAAGTCCAGCTTGCTTTTTTTAAGTTTTTTCCCGTAGGTTTCCTGCAGCTCTTTGAGGAGCGTCACTTTTTCATTACGCTCTTCATGGGCAAAGCCTTCGAACACGACCTCATCGCTGGTGGTATTGTCCACCCAGACCATCTGGAGGTCAGCACCGGCCTTGTTGGCAAGATGAATACCATAGGCCAGGGCACTGAGTGAGGTCTTTGAAAAATCGATTGCAACAATGATCTGTTTCATGACCCGGCAAATTACGTATTGTTTGGTAAAGGTAAGAATATTTGAGAAAGATTTGCAATAAAAGAAGACAGCAGTAAAAGCTTTAATAAAATATCAATTGGAATTTCCGGCTGGCACTTTCTCCGTTAACCAAACCAATTAAACTAAATAACAGGAATTATTATTTATCTTTGTTTATTCTCTGAAACAAGCCCTTCAAGTCTTTCTCTTTGGAAAGAATAAAACACATATTATCGTTATTATTTTCCCTTATCATTATTCTGCCGACGTATTCGGAAAATGGTAATGATGATAAAAATGTTCTCATTTTATTTGCCATGAGTCCTCGTACCCCAGCCTACCAAGTGATTACCGACGGGATCAGGACCCAATTGACGCAAGCCTATGGGGACAAGGTATACCTGCACATGGAATACCTGGAGATAGAACGCTACGAGGATTTAACATTTCCCTGTGAATTGTTTGAACTGATCAATCAAAAATATGACAGAATTGACTTCAATTTGTTGATTTGCGTCGGGGTGGATATTATCAGGAATGTTAAAAGCTGTGCAAGCCAGAAAATCCAAAACCTTCAAACTATTACCATAGATTATGATCTTTCGGATTATGGAATCCCGATGGATCTGAGTTTAAAGGCTGAAAATGTCGTCATTGGAATCAAGCCCAATATATTAGCGACAATTAATTCTGCATTTGATCTGTTTCCAGACCGTACCGACCTGCATATCATTTGCGGCACATCACCCACGGATTTGTTGTATTCAAAAATTACTAAAACTTCGATTTCTCATCTTAGAAAAGAGGTAAAAAAGACCTTCCATCAACAGTTAACAATGGACGATGCACTCAGGCTGGTACGAAATATGCCGGACAACTGTATCGTTTTCATTCCAGGTTTCAATACCGATAGCAAAAAAGTATATTACTCTAATCCTGAGGCAATCCGTCTTATAAGCAGGTCATCGAAAGCACCCGTTTATACCATATCCGACATGGGTTTTGGGGAAGGTTCAGTCGGAGGCTATATTCTCAGTTTCAGAAGAACCGGGCTGTTGGCCGGTTCAGTTGCAGTGAAAATACTGAGCGGATTTGATCCAAAACTGATAACAGTCAATATAAATGAATATTATGATCATATATATGACTGGCGGGAGCTGAAACGCTGGGGTCTGGCAGGATCAAAATTAATACCCAAAGACAGTAAAATTGAATATAAAGAAACCAGTTTCTTTGAAAGATATAAATATATAATCATTGCCGTTTTTCTGTTTCTTATCATGGAAACAATTTTGGTTCTGAAATTATGGCAAATGAACAATAATCAACGGATGATCACCAGGAAGCTGATCGACGCTGAAAACAAATTCCGCGAATTAGTGGATGAGGACAGGTTACTCCGGCTCAGTGAGCTTTCCGCATCGCTCTCTCATGAACTTAACCAGCCGTTGACCGCAATCCTGAGTACAGCCCAGGCAGGGATCAGATTTGTGGATTCCAATAAGCTTGAACCGAATTTAATGAAAGAATTGTACGGAAATATCGTAGAAGATGATAAACGTGCAGCAGCCATTCTTAGCAGCCTCAGGGGAATGATGAAGCTGGAGAAACGCAAAAAGGAAAAAGTTGAACTGAATGCAATCATTGAAGAGATCCTGCTCATATATCAGGATGACCTGATCAGGAATAACATACAGCTTGAAAGAGTGCGCCCAAAGGCACCTGTCTGGATTATAGCCGATGACATTCAAATCAGGCAGGTGCTCATGAACCTGATAACGAACGCAATTCAATCAGTTACAGAGACTGCTAATAAAAACAGGCGAATTATTGTGAAAGCAGAAGTTATACATGATAAGGTAACTGTCTTCATCAGTGATACCGGCAAAGGTATCCCGGATGAAATTAAGAATAAAATCTTCAGACCTCTTATTACTACCAAACAGAAAGGCACCGGAATTGGACTTTCGATAAGCCGGACAATCATAGAAAATCACCAGGGTATAATTTGGGGTGAAAATAATCAGGGCACAGGTGCTACCTTTGCTTTCAGTCTTGAAACTTGTTAATCTTATGACAGACTGCAAGATTTATATCGTCGATGATGAGGATACAATAAGAAAAAGCCTGGGAATTTTGTTAATTTCAGCGGGATACCAGACTGAGACTTTTAAATCAGCTGAAGAATTTCTAAAAATACAGGACTTTGACAGCCCAGGATGCATTATTCTGGATATATTTCTGGAAGGCAGATCAGGACTTGATCTTCAGGAAGATATCCAACGGAAGTTTTTCCATCTTCCGGTAATTTATATTACAGGCCAGGGTGATATTCCCATGAGTGTCAAGGCATTGAAGACGGGAGCTGTCAACTTCCTTCAAAAACCCGTCGACGACTCCGCATTATTATCAGCCATTGAAGATGCCATCAAGCAAAGTAAGGACCTGTTGCAGGAACAATCTGTGCTGAAGCACTACGAAATGCTGATCCAATCTCTCACCCCAAGAGAATACCAGATTTTCAGACTGGTTATTAAAGGGTTCCTGAATAAACAGATCGCCGGTGAATTGAATATAACCGAGCATACAGTCAAGCTTCACCGCGGTAAGGTCACTGGCAAACTGGGTGTCAAATCTGTTCCTGAAATGATCTCTATCGCCAGTAAGCTTAATCTCACCTGAAAAGCTTGCGTACCCACCCATTCGAGCCCTGATCTACCAATTGCTTAGTACCTAAGTACTATTTACTTTTTAATCTTCGCATTGTAAATTTGTCTATCAAGCTGAATTTCTGAATGATAAGATAATTATGATATATATTATTGAAGATGATATGTACGTCCGGAGAGGACTTGAATTCCTTTTCGAATCAGCAGCGATGAAATATACTTCTTACGACAGTGGTAAGGCATTTCTGGAATGCCTGCCTATAATTGAGAATGATATCATCATCCTCGACATGCATATACCCGCTATGAACGGCTGTGAACTACTGGCCTATCTGGCTTCCCGGGAAATGTATTACCCTGTGATCGTTGTTACGGCATATGACGAACCTGCAACGAGGGAATGCGCTAAGAATTATGGTGCTATTGCTTACCTGCGAAAACCTTTTGACAGTGAAGCACTGATAGATTTGGTCAGATATGCGGTTAATCCGATTTAAGGAATGAACGGTAAGAATCATGAAATCAATAGCTAACTGGATACGATTGTTATGATATTTTTACAACTCGCGGTTTTACTGTTGTGCATCTTCATAGGTGCCCGAATGTCAGGAATAGGGCTGGGTGTAATGGGAATGATAGGATTATTGATCCTGCTGTTTGTATTTCAAATGCAGCCTGCGGATCCCCCTTTGGAAGTCATGCTGATCATTTTGAGCGTAGTCACCGCAGCAGCAGCCTTACAGGCTGCCGGGGGCATGGATTACCTGGTGATGCTGGCCGGAAAATTGCTTCGAAGCCAGCCCCGACAGATCACGTTCCTGGGTCCTCTGGTAACCTATCTTTTCACTTTGTTTGCCGGCACGGCGCATATTTCGTATTCAATTATGCCCATCATCGCCGAAGTCGCTATAAATGCACGGATAAGGCCTGAAAGGGCGCTGAGCATGAGTGTCACCGCCGCGCATATGGGTATTACTGCCAGCCCCGTTTCCGCCGCATCAGCGGCTTTGCTGACTGTGCTGGCTTCAAGTGGTGTGAAACTGGCAGATATATTATTGGTCTGTATTCCCTCTACTCTGATTGGAGTAATCGTGGGAATTCTGTTCGTTCTGAAAAGAGGCAAGGAGCTTTCGCAGGATCCTGAATTCCAGGAAAAATTGAAAGATCCTGTATTTGCAAAAAACCTGGATAGTGAGGCAACCAATACAAAAGTCGAACTCAGGAAAGGAGCCGTTAAATCGGTGGTGATCTTTGGGATCGCTGTTCTGGCAGTGATATTGCTGGGTTCATTCCCTGCGCTGCTGCCAACTTTTGATGGGGTTGAGGATTTCAAGCCGACTTTTGCAGTAAATGCTGCCGGTCAGGTCCAGATGCCGTCCATGATCATGATTATTATGCTGGCGGCAGCCGGTTTGATTATTTTATTCGCTAACACAAAAGCTTCCGACGTAACGAAAGCCAGTTTGTTCTCATCCGCCGGTCAGGCTACAATCGCTGTCTTTGGCGTGGTCTGGATGAGCGGCACTTTTATGAACCATAATTATAGCCTCATTAAGGACACAATGGGAGAACTGGTCACTTTTTACCCGTGGACTTTTGCCTTTGCACTGTTCATCCTGAGCATTCTGCTGTTCAGCCAGGCAGCAACAACAAAAGCATTGATGCCGTTGGGCTTAACGCTTGGGATGGCTCCGGCTTACCTGATCGGCATTTTTCCCGCAGTAAACGGGCATTTTTTCATTCCGGGCTACCCAACGCTATTGACGGCCATCCAATTCGACCGTACCGGAACAACGAAAATCGGTAAATATGTCCTGAATCACAGCTTTATGCTACCCGGTCTAGTTACTACAGCCGCTTCCGTTATCACCGGTTTGCTAATCCAGTCATTTTTATTGTAAAACTAAATATGTTCATTATGAAAAAGAAAATTATATTAATGATTTTCGCTGCTTTCACTTTAGGAATAAGCAGCATGGCACAACAGACCCGGACTGAAAAAGATCTTCTGGGTGAAAAACAGATCCCGGCGGATGCTTATTACGGCGTACAAACCGCACGCGCTCTGGAAAACTTCAGGATCAGCGGGATGGGAACCAATTTTTATCCTGATTACGTCAGGGCCTTTGCCATGGTGAAACTGGCAGCGGCCCGGGCAAATGCAGATGTAGGCCGGCTGCCGAAGGACAGGCTGGACATGATAGAAAAAGCCTGCAAAGCGGTAATGGATGGCCAGTATCACGATCAGTTCCTGGTCGATCTTTACCAGGGAGGAGCCGGGACTTCAGCCAATATGAATGCCAATGAAGTCCTGGCCAATATAGGCCTGGAGCTTGGCGGTCATAAGAAGGGTGAATACCAGTACCTGGAACCGCATGATGACCTGAACATGGGGCAGTCGACAAACGACGTTTACCCCACCACCATCAAAGTGGCCCTATTGCTTCATAATGACAAGGTAATTAAGGAAGCGGAAGCTCTTTCCGCCTCCCTTCACAGGAAGGGCGACGAATTCAAAGATATACTGAAGATGGGTCGTACGGAAGGACAGGATGCCGTGCCAATGACAGTAGGTCAGGAATTCCACGCTTTCGGCAACCAGCTTGACTCGGAAATAGATGCACTGCGTAAGACCGAAGAATATCTCTATGTCATTAACATGGGTGCCACGGCAATCGGGACCGGGATCACAGCCACTCCCGGATACGGAGCCAAATGCGCTGCACACCTGGCAACCATTGTCGGCAAACCCATGCGGAACAGCGAAGACCTTATCGCTGCCACTTCCAGCATGCAGGGTTTTGTCATGTATTCTTCCGCATTGAAAAGCATGGCAGTCGGCATGTCAAAGATCGCAAGCGACCTGATCATCCTGACTTCCGGGCCACGTACCGGCCTTTTTGAAATCAATCTTCCCGCGATGCAGCCCGGGTCATCTATCATGCCGGGGAAAGTCAACCCGGTTATGGCCGAACTGATGAATGAGGTTTGCTATAAAGTGATGGGAAATGATCTGACCGTAACGATAGCCGCCCAGAACGGTTTGCTGCAGCTCAACGCCTATGAACCCCTCGTCGCCATCGCCATCATGGAATCGCAAGCCCTGTTTTACAAGTGCTTTCCCCTGTTCCGGACCAGATGTATCGATGGTATAACCGTCAATGAAGACGTGCTGAAGCATTATATCGAATACAGCGTAGGTACTGTAACAGCGCTGAACCCTGTACTGGGTTACGAAAAAACGACTGAACTGGCAAAAGAAGCTTTACAGTCAGGTAAGGGCATCATCGAGCTGATCCGGGAAAAAAAGATTCTAACGGATGAACAGATTAAAGAGTTGATGAACCCGAAAGCAATGACAGGGCAGGAATGAAATGTTGAATGTTGAAAGTTGATTGTTGAATTATTTAAATTATTTAAGATTATGAAAAACAATAGATTAAAAATGATGAGCCTGCTGACAATTTTTTTAGTCCTTGCAGGAATGATTGTAATGGGTCAATCCAAGAGTTTACCCAATGTCATGGTACTTGCCACCGGCGGGACGATTGCCGGCGCAGGGGCCAGTTCTACCGGTTCTGCTTATACATCCGGCCAGGTGAAAATCGAAGCTATGATCGATGCAGTGCCCAATATCCGTGACCTGGCCAACCTTAAAGGGGAACAGGTCGCCAATGTGGGTTCACAGGACATGAGCGTAGAAGTCTGGCTCACACTTGCTAAGCGAATTAACGAACTTCTTGCGACAAAGGAAGTGGATGGTATCGTGATCACTCACGGAACGGATACACAGGAGGAAACCGCTTATTTCCTGAATCTCGTGGTGAAGAGCGAAAAACCCGTCGTTCTTACTGGTTCGATGCGCCCATCTACGGCATTAAGTGCAGAAGGTCCGCTGAACCTCTACAATGCAGTTGCTGTTGCCGCCAGTCCGAATTCGAAAGGTCGCGGAGTCCTCGTGGTAATGAATGATGAAATCCATGGTGCACATAATGTGAAAAAAATGATGACCACACCGGTGCAGACTTTCCAGTCACCGGAAGAAGGACCTGTGGGTTCAGTTATTTTCGGCCAGGTCGATTTCTTCAATAAGCAAAACGGGCTCAATACTGTGAACAGCGAGTTTTCCACAGACGGAGTGACTGCACTTCCGCGGGTTGATATTTTCTATGGTTGCGCCGATGCTTCCGCCGACCTGATCGATTATATGGTGAAAGCCGGTGCCAAAGGCATCGTGATCGCCGGAGTTGGAGATGGCAACATGAATGCCCCGGTCCTGGAAGCTGTTAAAAAAGCCACTCAGCAGGGAGTGAAGGTCGTCAGGGCGTCCAGAGTGCCCGTCGGTGTTGTTTTGATCCAGGGGGAAGTCAATGATGTGGAATACGGAACGATTTCTTCAGATCAGCTCAATCCGCAGAAAGCCCGTGTGTTGCTCATGCTGGCACTGTTGAAGGACAGGAGCCGGGAAGATCTGCAGAAGTTATTCATAGAGTATTAATAAAATTCTGAAAAAGATGAAACCAATCTATGTATTGAGCCTGTTTTTTATCTTTTTGCTGCCGGTATCTTCGTTGATTGCACAGAAACAGGAGTTGCAGGTTGGAGATACTACCTTTTACAAAACGCTTATTCCTGAAGAAAAACAGGGCTTGCTCAAGAATATGAGCATGCTGGCCAATATGCGTTTTGGCCTCAGGAATGAGTTCAGCGGCGCACCGGACGATGGATTGGATTACACCAAAACCCGCTTCACCATGGAACAGTTCCGGTTCGAAATCAGGGGAAAGGTGCATGATAAAGTATACTTCCGCTTCCGGAACCGTTACACTAAAACCCCGACAGTGCAATCGATCGACAATGTTTTCGGATCGGTCGACCTGGCTTATATCCGGGTGGATGCAAATCCGAAACTGAGTATTTCTGTGGGAAAAATGTGTGCCGACTGGGGTGGTTATGAATTCGATTATAACCCGATCGATATTTACGAGTATGCCGATATCGTCGAAATGGCCGATAATTTCCTCTCCGGCGTGGGAATAAGCTACCAGGCATTTGAAAAGCACCAGTTTACTTTCCAGGCGCTGGATTCCAGGACCAAATCCTTCGAGGAGCTTTACGGTGAACAGCCGGGAATGGTGGAATCAAAAATCCCGCTGGCTTTTGTGGTGAATTGGAGAGGTAGCTTTTTCGGAGGCAGACTCAACACGATCTGGTCATATGCAATTCATACAGAGGCAGAAAACACATTCATGAATTATATTGCTTTAGGCAATCAGCTTAAACTGGGTAAGTTTACAGTAGAGTATGATTATAAACTGAGCGCAGAGGATCTTGACCGCACAGGGATTGTAAGTTCTACCGTTCCGGACTCCTTGTATGCGTGGGCGCTGCATGATTGCCTGTACAGCGAGCATTGGATTCACCTGTATTACAGGGTTAATCGGAAAATTAATCTGGCATTTGTAGGTATGCTGGATTTTGCCAGTTGGAAGAATGAGAATCTTGATCCTCAGAAAACTTCGGATGATATCCGTACAGCCTTTGGATATATTCCGACCATCGAATATTATCCCTTTAAGGATCTTAACCTGCGCTTTTATGCCAACTGGGTAGGAAGGATCTACAAATATTCCGATTATGCAAAGTCCAGGTTCGGTGCGGCAGATTATAATACCGGAAGGTTTACCATAGGATTTGTTTCGCCTCTTGGTATTTTCTGATCCATTGATCTTTATAATCATAATCATTATAAGGGAAAGCAGGAATGGACGATCTCATTAAAAACTTGTTTAAGCTAATCGGAAAGTTCTTGCTTTCCCTGTCTCTTATATTTTTTACCAATGGTCTCTCTTTTGGCCAGATATCCCCTGGCACTATTCCTGATGGTACCCAGGGAGAAACTTTTAAAATTACCGAGGCCGACACTGCACATCAACCCATTACTTTCCAGAACTTCAATCACTTTGATGGCACACTTTCAACACTGAAGATCGGGGGCGGATTTTTATACGAGTACGCCGGATATATTCAGGATGATATTGGAAAGCAACAGATGGATTCGGCAGGTATTGATTTAAAACATGCATTTGAGACCCGGGATTTTCGTCTTACCCTTAGCGGACGCTTGAAAACCAAAAGATTTATCACATGGAAGGCGGGAATTATGTATGATGGTGAATCAAGTTCCTGGTTTATCCGGGAAACTGGGATAATGATAGGGATTCCGGAGTTGTCGGGCAATGTCTTTATAGGCCGGACCAAAGAAGGATTTTCAATGAACAAAATAATGAACGGTTATGCGGGATGGGGCCTGGAAAGACAAATGGCACTCGATGTTATCCCAATTCTCGCGGATGGGATCAAGTGGATGGGATTTTTACCCAGACAGCGCTTGTTATGGAATGTCGGGGTATTTACGGATTGGTTATCCGAAAAGCAGTCATTTTCAACGTACAACTGGCAATTTGCGTTGCGCTTAGGCTGGCTGCCTTTTTATTCGGAAGACAATAGAACTGTGCTGCACATCGGCGCATGCTATCGCTACGGGGATGTCAGCGGTAATGAAATCCAGGTTCGTTCAAGACCTGAGTCATTTACCGGGCCATTTTTTATCAGCACCGGAAAATTTCCGACAGATCACTCCAATCATTTCGGCGGTGAGTTTTATTTTAGTTCTCAGTCTTTTATGTTTGGCGGTGAATATTATGTGCATAAATTTTCTTCTGCGGAAACTGATAACCCGTTGTTCCAGGGAGGGGAGGTGATGGCAAGCTATATTATTACAGGCGAATCGCGTGCATACAGCACTGTCAGTGGAATCTATGCCTTTGTTCCCGTCAATAAATCGGTTTTTAAAGGTGGACCTGGAGCCTGGGAGGTGGTTCTGCGATTTACTGAGCTGGATCTGGATGGCAGCACTTTGAAAGGTGGAAGATTTTGGAGACTGACACCAATGATCAACTGGTATCTTTCAGAGAATGTGCGATTGGAATTTGCTTATGGCTACGGAGTATTATATCGTTTTTCCCTTGAAGGAACCACACAATTCTTCCAAAGCCGCATTCAATTTTCACTTTAATAATTGGACGGATGGAAACCAGGAATCTGTTATCATTGATTATTAAAAATATGAAAATGATCTGGTTCCTGGTATCATTACCGGCGGCCTTCCTTTCGTCATCAGCCCAGAAGAATGACACCGTTTATCTTTATGATGGCAGCAAACTGACCGGTGAATTTAAAAAGTTCGATTATGGAATTTTAACTCTGAAAACAAATGGAATGGGGACCATTCACATTGAATACGATAAGATCATGACCATTTATTCTGGTAAATATTTCGAAATAATCGATCATACCGGGTTCAGTGTTTTCGGTTCCTTTTCTCATTCATCCATCCCCGGTACTACCAAAATTGTAGTATCAAATGGAACGATTGACAAATCCATCGAAGAACTGGTCCAGGTTACGCAGATCAAAAACAAATTCTGGAAAAAATTTTACGGCTCGATCGATGCCGGGGCCAGTTATTATAAATCTTCTGACATACTTCAATATAATTTCAGCGGAAATCTGAACTTCCGCTCCAGAAAACATTTTGTTACCTTTGAAATAGGCAGCATTTTTTCGGATCAGAGAAAATCCGACACCGCGTTAATTTCGAAAAAAAATGATGTCTCCCTCGATTTTAACCGGCTCTTTAAGGGGCCCTGGTTAGGGGGATTCACAATCAAGTTGCAGCAAAATACGGAGCTGGACCTTCAATACAGGATTCAAGCCGGGATCGGTGCCGGTTATGATATTATTTTCACAAACCCGGTCAGGTTTTATGCAACTACCGGGATCCTTGCAAATCAAGAAAAATCAATTGAAGCCCGGACCATCTCCACCAATCTGGAAGGCATCTTAGCTCTGAACTTCCAATGGCTTGTTTACAATCACCCTGAAATCAACATTTATTCCTGCATTGACTTTTACCCAAGCATCACTATTGGAGGGCGTTACAGAATAGAGTACGACCTCTCGGCCAAATATGAAATCTTCAAGGATTTCTATCTGGGCGTTACTTTTTATAACAGCTATGACAGCAAACCCACCAGTGGTGGAGGCGCTTTAAATGACTTTGGAACAACCCTTACAATCGGATTTACATTTTAAGACAACTTGAATAATAGAAATACCAGCACTTATCCAATTACTAAAATCTTCATCTATGAATATCCAACACAAAATAATCTTCTCCCTGGCCTTATTCCTGATCTCAGTTTTTTCGATTAATGCACAGGTTTACACCAATAAAACGGTTGGTCAGAAAAATGAAGAACTCATCGACAGCTTAAAAAAATCGGAATACCCATACGTTCTGCCTATTATGGGTGCCAAAGCGGCTGCAAAAGGATTTAACCTGCCGTATTCGGCAGGGATCGGAACACAGTATTTCTGGCAGCAGTCGGATATAATCATCGACAATCTAAAGGTTGGTTTTAACAATGGTGAAATGTACGAACTGGACGATGTGATCAGATTTGACAAAGCAGTAGCCACTGCGGGCGCTGTGACGATCAGGCCTGACTTCTGGCTATTCCCTTTCCTGAACGTATATGGCATTTTCGGTTATGGAGCCGCTTCTACGGACGTTGGCTTTGGTATCTGGGTGCCTGATTCCAATAATGTACCGACCGAAATTCTTTATTCCGGCTCAAAGATTGAATTCAATGCCCCCACCGCCGGCTTCGGCCTGACCCCTACCTTAGGGGTTGCCGGGCTTTGGATCGCCCTGGATATGAATTTTACCTGGACCGACGTTCCTCAACTGGAAAAACCCGCCAACGCCTTCGTTTTCGGGCCCCGTGTAGGCAAAACCATCAATTTTAAAAAAGAAAATTGCAATATTGCGTTTTGGGCCGGCGGCTTCCGGGTCAGTTTAAGTTCGGGCACTTCCGGGTCAGTAAACCTGGCTGACGTTCTGCCTGTTGAAGAACTTGAAATAAAAATCGACCAGGGTTATCAAAATCTGGACCAGGCCCAGCATAACCTGGATGATTGGTGGACGGGACTGTCACAGATCGAACAGGCCAAACCTTCGAATAAAGCAAAATACGATGCTGGTAATTCAGCCATATCGAGAGCAGGTGATATTCTCGTTTCTGCTGAAAATGCCGTGAATGGCCTTTCCGGTTCCACCGTTCAGTATTCGATGGATAAACGCCCGAAAGACAAATGGAACTTCATCGTTGGCTCCCAGTTTCAGCTGAACAAGCACTGGATGATCAGAACTGAGGCAGGATTCCTGTCTTCAAGGACCCAATTTATTGCAGGACTTCAATACAGATTTGGATTATAATAAAACTTAAAAGTTATGAATAAAATAGACAATTCGAATGGTGTTTATGACATCACGATCAGGTTATTCTTCATTTTCCTTATCATAGCATGGTGCCTGGCGATCCTCTACCCTTTCATCAGCATTTTATTATGGGGGCTTATTCTTGCCCTGGCATTCCTGCCCTTGCACAGATCGCTGGTGAAATTGATGGGTGGTAAAAAGAAACTCGCCGCTTTCATCATTGTAATTATCAGCCTGGCCGTCATCCTTGTTCCAAGCTGGTTCTTTGTCGATTCCCTATTTGACAATGTCAAGGAGATCAAAAAAGAATTCAAAGCTGATCAGCTGACAATTCCCCTTCCCAGCGAGAAAGTAAAATCATGGCCGGTAATCGGGGAATCGCTGTACGATGCATGGTATTCTGCTTCAGTAAATATAGAAGGGTTTGTGATCAAGCATAAGGATAAGCTGGCGACATTGGGGTCCAAACTTGCCAATGGACTGATCAGTACTGCCGGAGGCGTTTTTCAGATGATGATTTCCCTAATTATAGCCGGTGTTTTACTAGTTACAGGCGGCGTCGGTGAATCGATCAGGAAATTTTTCAGGAAGCTGGCAGGAAAACGCGGTGATGAATTTGCGGACCTCACTCTTAAAACCGTTGGCAATGTAGTTAAAGGGATATTAGGTGTGGCGTTGATCCAGGCCCTGCTGATCGGTATCGGGTTCATCCTTGCAAAGGTACCATTTGCCGGGATCTGGACCCTGCTGGTATTTATTCTTGGAATCCTGCAAATACCGCCAATCCTGGTGGTCGCTCCCGTTATAGTTTATTTATTCGGCGACAGGGAGACTATCAATGCCATTATCTGGACGGTTTACCTTTTACTGGCAGGGGTTTCCGACAATATCCTGAAACCAATTTTACTGGGAAAAGGAGCCCCGGTCCCCATGCTGGTGATCTTCCTGGGGGTGATCGGAGGATTTATTTTTTCGGGGTTTATCGGACTGTTTACAGGAGCAATCGTTATGTCGATCGGCTACAAATTGTTCGTAGCCTGGATAAATACCTCAGAGAATGAACAGGAATAAATCAGGAAAATCTCCCGTCGGGAAAATCACACTTGGCGTTCTGGTCGTATCACTTCTCTTTTTCCTGTGGTACGTACTGTCCGACCGTCATGTGCCTTACACCGGCCAGGCAAGAATCAACGGGCTGATGGTTCCGATCGTCCCAAGGGTTTCCGGAAACCTGACAAGCATAAATGTTCAGTTGCATTCCCTTGTCCATGCCGGGGATACCCTCTTCCAGATCGATCAGCGGCCCTTTGTATTGGAGGTTCAGATTGCTGCGGCCAATGTCGATAATGCCGCCCAGGGTGTCGCATCCAAAACGGCAACGGTAAAATCGGCTGCCGGGAGGCTGGGCATGGCCAGGGCCCAGCTTGACCGTGCACAGCGCGACTGGAACAGGGTCCAAAACGTGATGAAAGAAAACCCGGGTGCACTGTCCATTGCCGACAAGGACCAATCCGAAACAGCCCTTTCCCAGGCTACGGAACAGGTATCTTCCGCTGAGGCCGACCTGGAACGCGCCCAGCAGGCACTCGGTGTTTCAGGAGAAGAGAATGCCCAGTTCCGGGCAGCAGTCAAAGCCCTTGAACAGGCCCAGCTGGAACTGGCATACACCAGTGTAATCGCCCCTGCTAACGGTATTATTGAAAGTTTCAGCATTGATCTGGGTTACTTTGCCGCTTCCGGCCAGCCATTGGCTACCCTGGTATCCAATTACGGAAAATGGATCCAGGCCGACATGAAAGAGAATAATATCTCCCTGATGCAGCCAGGCGATAAAGTGGAATTCTGCCTCGATGTCCTGCCTGGAAAGATATTTACCGGCGAGGTCAGAAGCATCGGTTCCGGTGTCAGTACCGGGAACAATACCCGCGGGGACCTGCCCAATATCTCAGGTTCGTCAGGCTGGCTACGTGATCCGCAACGGTTTCCCGTTATTATCACTTTTGATGAATCAATCCTGGCCGGTGATCTTCGTTTGGGAGGACAGGCCGATGTGGTTGTCTTTACGGGCGAAAGGAATAACTTCCTGAAAGTGCTTGGAAAGATCCGCATCAGGATCATTAGTTGGTTTTCTTATGTCAGGTAATCTTTCAGCAGCGGCCATCAATAAGGAATCTTCACATTCAAGGCAAATAGTGAGATATGCTACCGGTGCAACCATAATCATGATGATTGCCATGATAGCTGATTATAACCTGTCATATCTGACACCTGTCCTGGCCCTGAATTTCCTGTCACCGGGCGTGAAACCCTTGACATTCAGGACAAGCCTGGCTTTCCTCCTGACTATCGCCGGCGCCAGTATTCTCAGTATTCTTTTCACCCGTTCATTCCTTGACTATCCGCTGGTATTCCTGCCTTTGATCTCAATGGCCATCTTCCTTATCTATTATACGGCTCGATTTCAGAAAATGAAAGTATGGCTGATCATTTCATTGCTGGTCATCCCGATGGCGTCCCTGCAATCACCTGAAATGGGGAATTTAATAGCTGTCAACCTGTTTATCAATGCCCTCATTGCAGTGATACTGGTTGCAGCAGTGAATTTCTTATTCCCTTTTGGTGAGCTGGAAGAAAACGGAGCCCAGGTACAAAAGGGACCTGAATTAACTGATTGGCAGAATTTTAATGCCGCTGTTATCAAAACCTTGGTCGTTGTGCCGGTATTATTCGTGTTTTTCATCTTTAACCTGGCAGAGGCACTTCTGGTAATGGTTTTTATATCGATTCTGTCACTGAATCCTGCCACTGCCAATAAGAAAGCGGGAATGGCCATTATCCTGGCCAACCTGGGTGGTGGTATCGCAGCTATCATTGCATTCAACCTCCTGACCATTGTACCGGATATCTTCTTTTTGGGATTGATTGCCCTCCTTGCCGGATTGATCTTCGGGGTAAGGCTTTTCGACAGGAAACCCGTATCACCGATGTTCGGAATGGCTTACTCGACATTTCTTCTGATCCTCGGGAATGTTACGTCATTCAGAGGAGAAGCCGGGGAAAAAGTATGGTCGAGGATATTTCAACTGGGCATTGTCGTCATATATTTTGTTGTCGCATTTGCATTGGTCGGGCGTATTTCGGAGAAACAGCCTAAAACATCAACTAATTGAGATCAGGTGGTCTATTTTAAAAAGAACATACGACGGTTTACAATTGAAATTGTAATGGCCCTCATCTTCCTGCATTCATGCAAACTTGGTCCGGACTATATCAGGCAGACCAATGTCCCTGCCGAAGCTTACCGGCAAAATTTCCCGGCTGACACCACCATTGCGAACATACCCTGGTGGGAGCTCATGAGAGATCCGGTTCTCATAAATCTGGTCAGGGAGGCCCTCCAAAACAACCATGATCTGCAAACTGCCATAGCCCGAATGGATGAAGCGCGTTCTGCCATGGAACTGGTCAGGACAAATCTTTATCCCGGGATCAATTACTCACTTTCCGGTAACTCTTCCGTCAATACGTCAGCATCCGGGATCACAAATGATTATATAGCAGGCATCAATGTGTCGTATACCTTAGATATCTGGGGAGAGGTCCACCGGCTGAATGAAGCTGCCTTGCAGGAATACCTGGCAACAGAGGAAGCATACAGAGGATTGACCATCATGCTGGTTTCCACCGTGGCACAGGCTTATCTGACCCTGAGAGACCTAGATAACAGGCTGATCATCTCCGAACAGACGGCCGAAACCTGGCAGCAGAACCTGGATATTGTCAATGCAAGGTACCTGGGTGGGTTTGTGAGCGAAGTCGACCTGAACCAGGCAAACATTCAGCTCCTGGAAGCCCTTACTGCCATACAAACATTTACACGGCTCCGGGAGCAAACCGAAAATGCGATCAGTTACCTTTTGGGCAAACCGCCACAATCCATTCCGCGCGGGATGACATTGCAGGAACAGGTTTTCCCGCCCCGTCTGCCGGCAGGTCTGCCATCTGAATTGCTGGACCGCCGGCCCGACATCCTCAGCGCCGAACGAAAGCTGCATGCTCAAACGGCAAGGATTGGCGCGGCAGAAGCCCTGAAATATCCTTCTTTTACCATTTCAGCCGATATGGCACTGGCCTTTGCCAATCCGACTTATGCGTTTGCAGCACTGGGAGAGCAGATCCTCGGTCCGATATTCAATAACAATGCAGCCCGGAAAAAAGTAGAGATAGAAAAAGCCAGAACAGTCCAGTTGATGAACAATTACCAGGCTGCCTACCTGAATGCCTTGCGGGAAGTGGAAGATGCCATGGTTTCTGTGAGCACTTACAAGAAGGAATTTACGCTCAGAAATGAGCAGATGCTGGAATCACAGGAAGCGGTGAAGCTTTCCTGGATAAGATATGAAGGCGGGTTAACCAGCTACCTGGAAGTCCTCGACCTGCAAAGGTCCTTGTTCTCATCCCAACTGAAAGCATCGGAAACATTACAGCTCCAATTAAATTCGACTATCCGGCTCTACGAAGCGCTGGGAGGAGGTTGGGTACCCGGCCAGGACACCCTTCAGTCAACTAATGGATGGTAAGGAAAACTTCCCGGCTTCAACACCGACATCAATCGTGTTATAATCATCACGGACATCGTTAATATACAACAGGTCAACTTTATCTTTCACGTATGCATAGAAAACATCCCTTGCTTTGCTTGACAGGCGTTCAACATTCCTGCTTGAGAAAAGCGAATCCAGGAAAACGTCATTCTGCAAATAGAATTTCAGTTCCTGGCCACACATAGGTGATTTTAGCAGCACACCGGCCTGCAGACACCAACCTTGCCTCCCTTGAGCAAATTATCAAAATAAAATCTGAGATTAAAGCCGGCATGATACTTTGACGGATCAATTTTACTGATGTTTGAAAAATTGACACCTCCATCCAGTCCGAATTTCAATTTCTCCGAATTTAATTTGTCACCAAGAAGTAATGATATCAAAACTTGCGAGTTAGCTTGAGCTTCTGTTAACATGGCAATAGAGAAAACAACCGAAATAACCAGGAATTTTCCGTGCCGGTAATAATTCTTTTATGATTGATTTAATTAAAACTTGACCAATATTCCTGTTGAAAACCTGAGCTGGTTTCTGACGATATCGCCACCTGTAAGTAAATTGGCATTAAGATTAAGGTTTACCGCGCCAAAATTAAAATTTAAACCCCCGGTAAGGGAGAAATACTTGATGGATGAAAAATTATTATGGATGTCTTCATAAAATTGCCTGCCTATACCGCCGCTAAGCCGGATAAAGTTAAAGATGATCATTCCTCCTTCCAGCGAATAAAACTGATTGAATTGCTTTTCTTTGATTAGTATTTCTTTCCCCGAATGGTTTGCTTCGTCCTGTAAGACATCTGAACTGACCGATCCAAATGTCCCGAACAATCCGAGAAAGTTTCCCCGGTTGGTATTATGCCTTGTGGATAAGTAACCGAACTGACCGTCGAACTGGAACGATAACTTAGTGTAATTAAACGCTGTGTCCCCATCTTTTGAGCCATAGTGATAATTAACAGCAGGCCCGATGAGAAAGATCAGGCCATGGTCGCGGACTTTTTTCTTCTTCCCGGAGGCATCCGGGCTGGATTCCTCCTGAGATAACAAGATCACAGGAGCAATTGCGATAATCCCCAAAATGATGAATTTCAGATTTTTCATACTATTCCAGATTAAACACAAAACCAACCTGCACCAGGCTCATTCCTGTGCCTGCATCCCCGTATATTCCGAATTTTGTTCCAAAATACAAATCCAATCCAACCCTCAGGATCAATCCGGGCTTTATGCTTCGCTGATGGACTACCGTGTTCAAAGATGCCATTTTCCCGTCAAGGGACTCGGCTTTTGAGGTAGTAGTCATATTTACTCCGAAAAAATCGATCCCGCCTTTGACGAATGGCTTGATTGGGCCATCCAGAATATCATACCGGCAAAAGAGCCCAAGATTATAGAAATGCTCTTCGATCTCGTTTGTAACAGCCAACTGGTCATATTCGCTCACGCCGTATCTCGACAACTTGTTTCCTCCGAATCCCAAATGAGCACCCGCTTTCAGCTTGCCTTTGATCCGGAAGGTATAACCAGCGAATACGGATGGCATAAGTTGTTCATCCTCATATGAATTGGTGTTCTTTACGGGGGAGTAGAAATTGACAAACCCTATGCCGGCGTTGATGCTGCCCGTACCAAGCTGATGCTTGAAATTCTTCCAGCCTGCACATTCTGCTTCAGGATAAATATCTGCCTTTTTGCCCATAAGTTCCGGGTTAATGATTGTTGAAATACCATTTCCGTAAGCAATGGCATAGACCTCATCCCTGTTCAGGTTAAGAGCTGTGCGGGAAGTATCCTTCGGATCCGATTTATAAAGGATCAGGCTGTCGTTTACTTCAATGATCTTGCACTGCAACATGTTGCCATTTGTCTTAATGATCACATCAGGTGAAATCATGAAGATTCTGTCAACCGTATCCTTTTTTTGTTGCTTGACCACGCTGACCGGTATTTTTACCAGGATCGAGTCTTGCTCCTGCTGTGAATGACCAGCAAGGACAGTAAACAATATACCGGTAATAAGAACTAATCTGATTGTCATCATATCTTTCAATAATAAATGTCTTTAAAGATCCCGTCAGAAATCACAGCAGCCTGATTTTCAGGATCTCCATCCAGATAGAGAAATCCTCCGAAAGATCCTTTCATGATTCTTTCCTCTTCCCGCTGAGCATCCACCTGAAAATAGACGGCATTTAACTGATGTATGGTCTTATACTCAATAAACAGGCTGTCATTACCAACGATCAGTCTCATCTCGCTAATGCCTCCGGAAACAGGATTAAAATTTGATGTGTATTTGCCTACCGCATCACCATCAAGACGTGTGTCGAAGTCTACAATAAACCAGTATTCCTTGGAGGACGCTATCTCTCCATGGGCCTGGAGAGATATTCGCTGGAAGAGGACCTGGGCCGTGTCTCCAAAATTATGCAGGACCTGCGGGCCCAAAAAAAACTCCACTTCGTTAGTTGTAACCAGTGAAAAGGTATCCAGCTTAAACGAAATGGCGCTTGCCCTGTCGAGCTTGTACTCAAAAGGTTCGTCTTTGCAGGAAGTTAACAAGAATGACCCTGACAGTAATAAAGCAATTATCTTTGTCAGAATTCGAAGATCAATATTTTTATTTAACGCTGACATGCTTTAATTTTTTTTAGAATTCATCCAGACTGGAAATTATATATGAAGAATCATTAGTAAAATTACTACAATGAAACTGAGTTGTAAATAGTACCTTAGACCTATAATTTATGTATCTGAGATCGTTTCCAGAAAAGAAATCACTGCCCGTCGTAACCGGGAACAAGGACCATTTAATTTCCTACTTTTGCTTATTACCGATCTAGATGAACCAGAACCTCGACCCAACCGGAAAATCTTTGTCTGCCGCCGAACGCGAAGCCGAGCAAGTATTGCGGCCATCCGAGTTTTCCAGCTTCGCCGGACAGCAAAGCGTTAAGGAAAACCTCAAGGTGTTCGTCGAGGCAGCCAAACAGCGCGGCGAAGCGCTGGACCATGTTTTGCTGCACGGCCCGCCGGGACTGGGTAAAACCACATTGTCGTACATCATCGCCAACGAGCTCGGGGTGAACATCCGTGTTTCCTCCGGTCCGGTGCTGGACAAACCGGGCGACCTGGCCGGGTTGCTGACCAACCTGGAACCGAATGATGTGCTTTTCATCGATGAGATACACCGTTTAAGCCCGGTGGTGGAGGAATACCTTTATTCGGCCATGGAGGATTACCGCATCGACATCATGATCGAAACGGGGCCGAATGCCCGAAGCGTGCAGATCAAGCTCAATCCGTTCACGCTCATAGGCGCCACCACGCGTTCCGGGCTCCTGACGGCACCCCTGAGGTCCCGGTTCGGAATCAATGCCCGGCTCAATTATTACGACGCCGAAACGCTGGAATCCATCATCCACCGCTCCTCCAGGATCCTCGACGTGCCCATTGAAGATTCCGCCGCTTCCGAGATCTCGCGACGGAGCCGCGGCACACCGCGTATTGCCAACCTTCTGCTCCGTCGTGTGCGCGATTTTGCCCAGATCAAGGGCGATGGCACCATCACCCTCGAAATCACCCGGTATGCCCTGAAAGCCCTGAATGTCGATCTGCACGGACTGGATGAAATGGACAACCGGATCCTGTCCACTATCATCGATAAGTTCAAAGGCGGCCCGGTCGGGATCAATACCATTGCCACGGCTGTCGGCGAAGACTCCGGCACGATCGAGGAAGTCTATGAGCCCTTCCTCATTCAGGAAGGCTACCTGATGCGGACTCCGCGGGGACGCGAAGTTACGCCCCTGGCTTACACCCATCTCGGGAAAAGCCAGCTCGGCGGTCAGTCCAGCCTGTTCTGACATATCCCGTTATCCATTCACCATGATCGAAAAAGACCAGCGCCGGCAATTCTCCGAATGGATCAAAGCCAGGGCATATGAGCTGGGATTCGATGCCTGCGGGATTTCGAAAGCAGAGAAACTTGAAAATGAGGAAGAAAGACTCCTCGAATGGTTGATGAAAGGATACCACGGGGAAATGTCGTACATGGCGCGGAACGTGGAAAAACGCCTGGATCCGCGACTTATGGTGGATGGCACAAGATCTGTGATATCCGTGCTGCTGAATTACTTCCCGGGACAACATCTCCCGGACCATAACAACTACAAAATTGCAAGATACGCTTATGGCCGGGATTATCACGAAGAGTTGCGGGAACGGCTGAACCGGTTGATCGGTGATATCGGATCGAGGATAGAGGAGTTTGAAATCAGAAATGCGCAATCCGAAATGCAAAATGAAATATTTTCCGCGCGTGCATTCACCGATTCTGCGCCGGTGCTGGACAAAGCCTGGGCAGAGCGCGCCGGCCTGGGCTGGATCGGCAAAAACACCTGCCTGATCAACCCGCAGCTGGGGTCCTACTTCTTTATCGGCGAAATCCTGACCAACCTGGAGCTGGCGTATGATACCGGCAGGGTGAACGATTTCTGCGGAGGCTGCACCAGGTGCATCGACGCCTGCCCGACCGGTGCTATCATTGCCCCGCGGGTGCTCGACGCACGGAAATGCATCTCCTACCTGACCATTGAATACAAGGGCGATCTCCCGGAAACGGAACGGAATAAGTTCGATGGCTGGATCTTTGGGTGTGACATCTGCCAGGAAGTATGTCCCTGGAACCGTTTTGCCAGGCCCGGGAATGTGGAAAATTTCAGTCCGTCTCCTGAATTGACAGAGATGAATAAAGATAAGTGGCAGGAGTTGACGGAGGGGCAATTTCAAAAAATGTTCAAAGGTTCGGCTGTGAAGAGGGCAAAATTTACCGGACTTAAAAGGAACATTGAATTCCTGTCCGGGGGGAAGTGAAATTCATGATTGGATAAAATTGTATTTTCGTAATTAAAAAATCGTACTACCACTATAGTCGTAGTACGAAAAATAATGAACCATCTCATTTTCAACATACTAGCATTATTCATCTTCCCGGTTTTTGCCCTCGGTGGAATAGCTGGGATCAGCCGCTTTCAACCCGACACCATCCCTCCCCCTCCCCCAGGTCCTGCTGCCCTTTCAGGTCCTGAATCAGCCTGTTATGGCGATACCTCCGTCTATTCTGCCGAAGCCCCGGTCGCCTCTGTCTGCCAGTGGACGATCAATGGGGCCATTCAGCCGGATACGGCACCATCCATGACCGTTATCTGGGCTGAGACTGGCGACTTTCAAATCAGTGTCGTCTTCCTTGGTCCGGGCGGGCAACAGTCTGATCCCCAAACCGTCACGACCTATGTGGGTACTGCACTACCCTCTTCTATCCAGGGACCTGCCACCTCCTGCCAGGGATACGCGGAAACCTACACCACCACCATCGGACCAGGGGAAATTTGCCGCTGGAAAGTGGACGGAGTGCAGCAGGCCACTACTTCGCCCACCTTGACAATAACCTGGAATGATCCCGGATCACATATGATCGAGGTCCGCGCAGAAGGACCATGCGGCACAGGAGACCCAGTCTATAAAAATGTCGTAGTACAAGTTTTGCCTGAGGTATTCCTGGGCAATGACACCATCCTGCAGCCCGGGCAGACAATCCTGCTGGATGCCGGCCATCCCGGCTCCAGCTACCTCTGGTCAACCGGAGCCACAACCCAGACATTGCTGGTCACCGTCACCGGGACATACGCAGTAACTGTTTCCAATTTCTGTGGAATTGGTGCAGATGAAATTAATGTGACCATCCTGGTCAGCATCCCGGAAGTCAATCCTGATAATCCATTTATTACATCCATTTCAGGTTTGAAGCTGGAATTCCTTCAATTATCGCGGGATATTATCAGGATCGAAATCGCCGATATGAACGGACGAATGATCTACCAGGGGATTCCTGCAGATAAAATAGTCCTTCCGCAGCGAGGAATTTACATTCTCAGGGCTCTGACACCAAATAAAATATTCACCCGGAAGATCAGGGCAGGCTGATCCGGTCATTCCCAGCCATCTTTGAACTGGTAGTAAAGGCTCATAACCAGGCAGTCATGGAATTGACCGTAATTCCCGGGAAATATCCTGAGTACGTCCCCGGTTGCACTTTCGCTGCGGATGTTCAGCATGGAATTATTGGTCCGGAAACTAAACAAAAGGTTCCGGGTAAGCGACACGTAAAATCCGGCATTGATCTGGAAGGTCACAGCAGCCGGCCTGTTCCCCTGCTTGATCTCCTCTTCATTCTTTTCCTCGTAATAATTAATGAAAAAACCCAGCGACGGGCCGGCTTCAAATTTCAGCCTGTCGTGCAGTTTCCACTGGTAAAGAACCGGCAGTTCAACATAATTGACCCGGAACAAGTACTGGTCGAAATCATTCTTTTCATAATCGGGATTTTTACGGCTCCCCTTCTGGAAAAATTCCAGCTCCATCTGTAAAGCGGATCTTCGGGTAAACTGATAATTGACGAATCCACCTGCAAAAATGCCGGCTTTGTGAAAACCGCTGTAGGTATCCCCTGCCACCTGCGAACCGATCACCCCGGCCATGATCCCGCCGTTGAATTCCTGTCCCGCGCTTTTTAAGGCTGGAAACTGGCACAAAACAATGAGAAAGATGATGTATAAATTATTTTTCATTCAAGCTGTATTAGGGATCTCAAAGATCGTAAAAATTGCATTTGAACGTTTAATAACATTTTATTCGCCATAATCGATAATGCAGTAAATTCGCCGTCAATAACATAGCTTTACGTTCTTCCAAACGATACGGAATTACATGGAACCTAACAGGATCTTATTGGTAGATGACGAGCCCGACATATTGGAATTCGTCAGTTACAATCTCCGGAAAGAAGGATTCGATGTCCTGACAAGCGGCAATGGCAGGGATGCCCTGATAAAAGCCAGATCATTTCTTCCGCACCTGATCATTCTCGATGTTATGATGCCGGAAATGGATGGGATGGAGACCTGTGCCGAGATCAGGAAAATTCCGCAACTAAAGAATTCCATCGTGATTTTCGTTACAGCCAGGGGTGAGGATTATTCGCAAATTGCGGGTTTCGAGGCAGGGGCCGACGATTACGTCACGAAACCCATCAAGCCAAAGGTGCTGGTAAGCCGCGTGAAAGCCCTGCTGCGCCGATATAAGGAAGAACCGGCTGAAACTTCAGGACATGTGATCCGGGTAGATGAATTCACCATCGACCGTGAAAAATACACCGTTGAAAAAGGGAAAGAAATCTTTCATTTGCCCAGGAAGGAATTCGAATTGCTCAGCCTGCTTGTGTCAAAACCTGACAAAGTATTCACCAGGGAAGAGATCCTGACCATGGTATGGGGAGAAGATGTGATCGTGGGTGACCGCACCATTGATGTCCATGTGAGAAAACTTCGCGAAAAGCTCAACACACAGAATATCAGGACTATAAAGGGAGTAGGATACAAATATGAAACCTAGTTCAAAGTTAACTTTTAACTTACGGATTTAACTTTGAACTTTGCATTTTGACCTTTGAACTGCTTAGAAGTGTAGTTTGTGGTAGTCATAGGTCTGGTTATCGCGGAAATCGCGTATGATGTCGGCCAGGCGGATAAAAATCTCGAGATTGTGCTCGCGGAGCCAGGCGATGGCTTCCGGCTTTTTCTGGCAGGCATCTGAAAATACCAGATCCACAACAAAATCATTATCCATCAGCCATTTTTTTGCCCTGGGGGAGTTATCGATGGCTGAGTCCAGCGCGGCAAGATGCGGAAACCCGTTTTTCATCAGCCACTGGAAAGCCTCATCCGATCCCCGGATGGCGCTCGATAGGGCCGCCACTTCAGGATAGCCGTTTTGGAGCAGCCAGGTATAGATCTTCTGATTCCCCCGGATGGTCTCGCCGAAAGCCAGTAATATGTTAGCAGGATAATCCGTCATCTTAGTAAAAAACCTGTGCTTTAATGCCGGTCGCTTCTACCCTCAGGGCCAATTCCTTAAGCTTATCAAAAGAAACCTTTTCAATGGTATTATTGGGAGTTTCCCTGTCGATAGGGTACATCATCACATACTTTGGATTGATCTTCCTCACCAGTTTGAGCCATTTCGAGAATTCGGGATCCGTTGTATTGTCAACTTTTTTCCCGTCAATTATCCCTCTTAAAAACAATGTCTGCAGGATAAGCTCACCATTGAACTCCATCAGTTTTTCCACAATGGACTTCAGGGAGATATCCTTCAGGGGATTGTTGATCAGCCGGAACATCTCTTCCGAGCCGACGTCCAGTTTCAGAATGCTGTCGCCTGTCTTTTTCAGGGCATTGAAAACTTCCGGTTTATTCAGTGTCGAAGCATTGGTCAACACGGAAACCCGAGCTTCAGGGAAATACTTGTCACGCAGTAGGACCACGGCTTCAAGTATGTCAGGAAACTGGGGATGGATGGTAGGTTCACCATTCCCGGCAAAAGTGATGGCGTCGGGCGCCTGTTCCCGGGCAGCCATCTCCTTCAACTTTTCCTCAAGTCTTTCCAGGACCATTCCTTTATCAGGCAAACCGCTTGTACCCGCTATTTTATCATGGGTCCATCCACACTCACAATAAACACAATTGAAGGTGCAGAATTTTTTATCGGTAGGCAGGAGATTGATCCCGAGGGATACTCCGAGGCGCCTGCTGTGAACCGGACCGAAAATGACTTCGTGAAACAGTATGGACATGTTATGGCATTGTTAGAATAGCCTTAACAAAGTTAAGCAATTCGGAATGATTTCTTCTGCAGCGGGTTTGCCTTTTTTATATTACTTTTGATGTCTTGCAGGGCATATAATGACACTTGAAGAGATAAAAGAGCCCATTGAAAAAAATCTTGGGGAATTTGAGAAGCGATTCAGGACTTCCATGAAGAGTTCCGTTCCGCTCATTGATACCGTAACCCGTTACCTTTACAAAAGAAAAGGCAAGCAGATGAGGCCGATGTTTGTGTTCCTGTCTGCCGGATTATGCGGTGCTATAAATGACTCCACCTACCGGGCGGCGGCCCTGATCGAATTGCTGCATACGGCAACCCTGGTCCACGACGATGTCGTGGACGATTCCAATGAAAGGCGCGGCTTTTTCTCCATCAATGCTCTATGGAAGAATAAAATCGCGGTGCTGGTAGGCGATTATCTCTTATCGCGCGGTCTCCAGGTGGCACTGGAAAAGGATGACTTCAACCTGTTGAAGATCGTTTCCAATGCCGTGAAAGAAATGAGCGAAGGGGAACTGCTGCAGATCGAAAAGGCCCGCCGGTTGGATATCAGCGAAGAGATCTATTTTGAGATCATCCGTAAAAAGACGGCTTCCCTGATCTCCTCGTGCTGTGCGTGCGGCGCGGCTTCAGTTCATTCCGATGTGGAGACGATCGACAGGATGAGACTTTTCGGGGAGTACGTGGGAATTTCCTTTCAGATCAAGGATGACCTGTTTGATTTTGATATGGGTAACAAGACCGGAAAGCCCAATGGAATTGATATCAAGGAGCAGAAGATGACCTTGCCCCTGATCCATATGCTCAGCCAGATCAGTTCCTCTGAAAAACGAAAAACCATCCGTACGATCAAATATCATCATGACGAACCGGCCCGGGTAACGGCGATCATAGACCAGGTCAACAACAGCGGCGGGATCAACTATGCCCGTGAAAAAATGCTGGAGTACCGACAAAAAGCGGTCGATATGCTCTCGTCATTCCCGGAAAGCGAATATCGAACCTCCCTGGAAAAGCTGGTTGTATTTACAACGGAAAGGAACAAATAGGACGGCCTGTCCCGGGCGTAGCAATGGGTGAGACAAAAGGACGGTATGAATATGAATCACAATATATTTCTTCGTATTAAACCCCATCCCCACATCTTACAACTCACTTTTCTTCAATCCCCTTCTCCGTAATGAAAGCCGTGATCAGACCGGCCGGTGTCACGTCAAATGCCGGATTCAACGCCGGGGATCCGGGGGAGCAAACCCGGATTGTTTCCCTTCTGCCATCCATCGTGATCCCCTCCTGGTAAAGGACTTCATCCTGGCTTCGCTCCTCGATGGTGATATGCTTCCCATCAGGACAATCCTTATCCATGGTTGAGGTTGGAGCTGCCACGTAAAAGGGTATTCCGAAGTGCCTGGCAGCTATGGCTTTTTCAAGGGTGCCGATCTTGTTGGCGGTGTCACCGTTGGCAGCAATGCGATCGGCACCGACGATGACCAGGTTTACTTTACCCTGCGACATGTACCAAGCCATGGCATTATCGGGGATGATGGCGTGAGGGATTCCGGCCTGCTGCAATTCCCAGGCAGTTAGCCGGGCTCCCTGGCTGCGCGGACGGGTCTCATCGGCATACACAAATATTTTTTTACCTGAGGAATGGGCATTGTATACGGGTGATAGTGCCGTGCCAAAATCCACGAAGGCCAGCCAGCCTGCATTGCAATGCGTACCGATTCCTGCTTTATCCGGGATCAGGCTGTTACCCAGCTCCCCGATCTTTCTGGAAGCTGCCGCATCTTCATCGGCTATCGCTTTGGCCTCTAAACAAGCTTTTTCCGGGGTAATCAAAGCCGCCTCAAATACCCTTTGGGCAGCATAGTAAAGGTTTCGTGCGGTGGGCCGTGTCCCTTCGATGATCTTGCGGGCTTCCGCAAGGCGTTCCGGTGGGAGTGAACGGGCTGCCTGAGCCATGGCAAATCCTGCGGCAGCGCCGATCGCTCCTGCACCCCTGACCATCATCGTGCGGATAGCCTGGCAGGTCTCCTCCCATGTGCGGCATTCAACAATCCTGAACTCGAACGGAAGCAGGTTCTGCTCGATTATAAAAACAGACCAGCCTTCCATCCATATCGTTCGGTATTCTTTCCCGTTGACTATCATTGATCGTTAAAAAATAACCGACGGGTCTTTTTTAACATAAGAACCCGCCGGTTAATAAATGATTCAGAGCAATGTTATTCTATTTTCCAGGTGACCCCGACGTTTAAGATGGAAATGAGGTAACCCAATTCAGCATTGACGGCAAAGTTATCGTTGAAATACCAGCGGGCGCCCAGGTATGCACCTCCGGTCGGACCCGTGGATGCCATATCCCAGTCGTCATCGTCCGGGTGATTGCCATCTCCGTGCCAGCCCCCGGTAACCACATCCACTCCGACCCATACGCCGGCATAAGTATCCAGCTGATCGTGGAACAGGAAGTGATAATTTCCCCTGGCGGCTATGATGAAATCGTTATAACGATAATAGATATCATCCCAGCTGTAATCGTACTTGGATGTACTCCAGCCCATGTAGCCGCCTGCACTGACGACCCCTGTCAAATCCGACCCCATGGGAATCTCAACGATTCCGTATTCATATGATGCGCTGATAGACGGAAAGAAGCCGCTATAATAAGACCCCCAGTAATTGGTGTTGCCAAATCCAAGGTCCAGGTTGATAGCCTGGACACCTTTCCCGAACGGCTGGGCAATTGATGCAATTCCAGTCAGTGAAACCAAAGCCACTACTAACAAAATCTTCTTCATAGTTGATTAATTTAAGTTTAACAATCAATTAAATCCAAGTCAAAAGTACAAACTTCTTACGGAATTAAGCAAGTTCTTTCGTCACGATCCAGGCAAATAATGCCATGCCGGTAATAATGCTCTGTTCATCGACATTAAAAGTTGAAGTATGCAGATTGGATGTAATGCCCTTTGATTCGTTCATTACTCCGAGACGGTAAAAACAAGCTGGGATTTCCCGGGCAAAATAGGAGAAATCTTCCGCTGTCATACGCATTTCAAGATCGGTGACATTTTCCTGCCCCAGGAATTCTATTGCCAGGCTTTTGATTTTTTGGGTGAGCCCGGGATCGTTATACAACGACGGATAGCCTTTATCGATAAAAACTTCACACTCCCCGCCCATTGCCAGGGCAATAGACTCAGCCATGCGGGTGATCTGCTGCTTCATTTCCGCTCTCCATGATTCGTCAAAGGTCCGCATGGTCCCTGAGATCTTAACTTCGTCGGGTATGATATTGGCAACCCCATCACCTGTGATCCTGCCGAATGAGAGCACGGAAGGTATGGTCGGACTGGCCTTGCGGCTGACGATCTGTTGCAGGGCTACGATGATATGGGCGGCGATCAAGACTGGATCCACCACTTTATGCGGAATGGCGGCATGTCCGCCCTTCCCTTTGACCGTGAGGTGCACTTCATCGGTCGATGCCATATACCGGCCGGGTTTCAGTCCGATCCTGCCCGTCTCCAGTTCCGGGAAAACATGCAACCCGAGGATGAAATCCGGTCGGGGATTTTCGAGCACACCCGCCCGGATCATTGGTAGTGCTCCACCGGGATATTTTTCTTCCGAAGGCTGGAAAATGAGTTTCACCCTACCGGCCAACTTAGGTTCCATTGACTTGAGGATCCTGGCAGTTCCAAGCAGTACGGCCATATGGACATCATGACCGCACGCATGCATCACACCCGGGTTCAGCGACACAAAGGGTACTTTATTCTCCTCCCGGATAGGTAAGGCATCCATATCAGCCCGAAGGGCTATTACTTTTTCACCCTGCAATCCACCGGTTATCATTCCGGTTATGCCATGCCCGGCAATCCCGGTCTGATGCGGGATTCCCCATTCGGTCAGCTTTTGTGAGATGAATGCGGCGGTACCAGCTTCCTGCTTCGACAATTCGGGATGGGCATGCAGATGCCTGCGGATGTCAATTATTTCTTCACTGATTTCCAGCGATCCTGATCTTATTCTTTCCTTTAAATTATCCATATTCCACACAAAGATAGATAATCCGGACCTACGTGCGGCGATTTTATACCGGGTGCAATTTCCAACTAAAAAGGCCACCGTCAAATAACGGCAGCCTTTCAAGAAAATTTCTTTTCAGCGTTTTTACTGCAGGGTGAATTTCACCGGGAGATTGTATTGGACGCGGACAGCTTTTCCACGCTGCTTACCGGGGGACCACTTCGGCATCCCTTTGACAACCCGGATTGCTTCTTCATCGCATCCGCCGCCGATACCCCTGAGGACCCTGACGTCGGTCACGGAGCCATCGCGTTCCACGACGAAAGTTACGAAGACCCTGCCCTGGATCCCGCTTTCCTTTGCCATTTGCGGGTACTTGATGTTTTCTGCCAGGTATTTGTATAGGGCCGGTTCACCGCCGGGGAATTCAGGCATGGATTCCACCACCATGAAGATGGTTTTTTCCTCTTCGGATTCTTCTTCCTGCGACATCACCGGAGCTATATATTCTTCGACCTCGGTGTTCTGGTCCGCTTCCACGTCAATATCGATCTCATCTTCCACTTCGACATCATCCTCGACGATATTGATCTTGACGACCTGTTTGGCGGGAGGTGGTGGGGGTGGTTTCAGTTTCTGCTCAGTAATAGGGATGATCTCCTCGGGAATGTCCTCCACTTGCCTGGTGCCCAGGTCCTGAACAGATTTATCGTAGCTCTTCCACTCAAAGGCGAAAAGCATAATTGCCAGTGCAATGACTAACCCGATCTCTGTGAAAATGACTTTTTTGTTTTCCAGATCGGCTTTTTCTGTTTTTTTCTGTTCCATGAGCAGTTGATGTTAAAGTTAATGAACTGGAATAAAGCGTGCTAAATTACAATAAATTTATTCAAAAATTGTACCAGTCCTGTAAAAAATCAGATTTTTTTCAAATGCCGGCAGGGTCAGGCACCGACCAAATCCTTGTATTGGGCGGCGTCGAGCAAGGTATCGAATTCAGAAGAGTTGGTTACTTTGATGCGGATTATCCAGCCTTCGCCGTAGGGGTCCTTGTTTACCTTCTCCGGGTTGGATTCCAGCGCTCCGTTGAACTCCAGTATTTCTCCGGCCACAGGCATGAACATGTCGGATACGGTTTTTACCGCTTCTATGGTACCAAAGGTTTCTTCTTTGTCCAGTGTTTCGCCGACAGTTTCCACTTCGATGAAAACGATATCTCCCAACTCATTCTGGGCAAAATCAGTAATACCGATAAGGGCTTCTTCCCCGTCCAGCTTAATCCATTCATGATCCTTGGTATACTTCAGATTTGCAGGAATATTCATAGTGTTGATAAATTAAAATTTCGATTCAAAAGTAAAAGATTTTATAAAATGAATCATCAGAAGAATTAGTTTAGAATCGTTCCACATTTCCCGGAAGGATTAGACCTACTGGGCCAGTGAGAACCGGATGGAGATACCTCCCTTGGTCGTGGAATTCCTGTACTGGTTTGACACGTATGGATTATTGATGGTTTTATCGAAGAATAACCTCAGGCTTACGCTTTTGCTGAGCTGATAATCGATGGATGAATTGATGGAAAGTACCTGCTGGCCTGAAGAAACCTGGTCGATATTTTCATCCACCCTGCGAAGCACGGTGCGGTTATTCCGGATCGAAAAATCGATCTTGATATCCAGATCACTGGTAATTTGAGTCTTACGGCCTCCACCCCCGATGGAGCTCACCGTGAAGGATACGTTTTTGAACCTGTACCCGAGCCCTATGATATATTCATCCGTAGCCAGGTCCGTGAGTTGTTTGTTGGCCATGCTGAAGGTCAGGTTACGGGATTTTCTGAATTCGAAACGGGTGAGGAGGCTGTTGGTCCAGGTCAGGTCCAGACCGACCAGCGGTGCAAATTGTTCCTGGATGGTGACCTGGGCAAGATCGTATTTCGGATAGAATGAATTGGAAGCCTGGTAGAGCCCTGAGGCATTTCCGTCAGTCTCCGTATAATACAGATTGGACTGGTAAGAACTGATGGCATAAACTGAACGGTATGCGTGAGAAATGGTAGCCATATCCAGCACTGTTTTGAGCGCTTTGATCCGGGTAAGCCCGTCGTAGGAGATCCTCCAGTTCGGCAGTGGAATTTTAGGGAAAGTGCCTAGGAACACATTATCTGTCCCCTGGTTGGTATATGCCGCCAGGAAAGCGGGTATCAGAACGTCCTGGGAAGTAGGTCCATACCCGGTCGGATAGTACTGGCCGGTAATCGAGTCATACACGGTCCCCTGCGAATTAGGATTTCCGTCTGCCAGCCGGTACGCGATATCGTAGCGGTAAGCCTTCATCTTCTCAAATGTTTCGGAAATGGAAGTGTCGAACTCCGTTTTAAATGCCGTACCCCAGGTAATATAGGAAATACTGAAGCTGCCCGCGTCCTTTTCGGAATATGAATCGAAGTCACCATAAATATCTGCCCTGAAGAATTCGGTATGATTCTTAGCGTAGGTCCGGTCCATATTCAGCTCGATTTTCATTCCGGGAATGGGTTCAAGCGTAAGCCTGGCGGTCAGGTTTGAAGTGTACTTGGTGGCATAATTCTGGTTCAGTAACGTATCCTGGGTCAGCCAGCCATTCTCAGCCGCTTTGTACCTGATATCCCGCTGGCTCCCGAAGGCGAACGGTATACCCGGGGCATTCGTGGAAAAGTCGACACCCAGAACCTGGGGAGAAGGCATAAAACCGGGCAACATGGTTCCCCTTCCTTCGGAATATACAAAACTTCCTCGTTTTACGGCCATCAACAATTTCAGGAATTCATCGCCAATGATCTTCAAATAATTCGGTTTGTCCAGGCTATCCTTTTCTTCTTCAGGCACTTCCGGCGGAGGTACGGTACCTCCCGGCCTGCCTCTCGGGGAAGCGGCGCTGGACGACTGGCCCAGTTTCTGCAGATACCCGATCTTGTTGTACAGCTTGGTCATATCGACGTTCCCGTTGAACACCAGGGTCTGAGAGTTTTCGATGATATTGCCCAGCCGAGGTTGCACCGACAGAGGCGATGCAATCCAGCTGTAGGTTGTGCCGTAAGTTAGTTGTGCGGTGACCCAGTCCAGCATGGGAAGCTTATCGATCGGAATACGGTAGGTAATGTCGGTCGACTGGTTATAATTCCTCCTTAAACCGCCCTGGGAAAGCTGGCGGCCGATATCGATGGTATCCGCACCTGCTTTGTCATACCAGGGTGAATTGGGATCGGTCGAACCGGCCACTTCGCGAATGAAGGAGTTGGCTATGGCCCGGTAAGTCAATGTCAGACTGGTAGCCAGGTCGAATTTCAAATCGTAATTCCGGTTCCAGTCCCATCTTTTAGCATAGGTTGGACGCAGCAGGATCAGACCTTCACTTTTATTCCGCAGCTTCTGTTCCCCGTATTCATGCATCATGTCGGTCCGGAAACTGAATTGTTTGGGCAGGTAAAAGAAATTGAAGTCCTTGATCAGTTTGAAAGCGTTGCCCGAAAGGAACTTCACATTCTGGAAGGGCTTTACGTTCCTGGGAGTGACATTGTAGCTGTATGCGAGGCCTCCGTTGTGCGTTTTCTTCTTGTCGTATTCTATGTCGATATTCCGTTCGTTCAGCAATGTATAAGCATAACTTACACTGAAGTTTTCCACATCGTAGAACATCGGCTTCTTCTTCGCCCCTACCCGGTCTTTCCTGACATTGACAAAATTGACATTGAACCGGTCGGTGAAATCTTCCACTATTCTCCGCAAGGAATCTGCATCTTCCGGATCCTCATAGGATTTAAGCTCATCGTTCAGCTTTATATCAGGGCTGAGAGGGTCATACTCGGGAGTAGCGCGGGTTTGGGAGTAATCGACATGCATCGGGATACGCACGCCTGCTTCTTCCGGGAAGAACCTGCCCAGGTTCAGGTCTGTAGCGACATCCCACTGGAAAACCGTTTCCCGCTGGGTATCGTTGATCTTTTGCTCCAGGCTTCCGAAGTTCGGGCTGGAGTACATACCGGAAAAGACGACCTGTCCCACATCGGCTAACTGGGAACTGACCCGCATCAAGCCCGCCCAACCGGCCTTATCGTTGAAACCGGTCAGCCTCAGCTCATTGATCCACACCTCGGCGCATTTCGACAATCCGTCGTCATCGTCATCCAGCGATTGCCGTTTTGGGTTCCGGATACCTACCATGACCGCCATGACATCGCTGATAGCCGGGACCCCTAACACCGTGACTTTGTTAAGCCCGTCGTATTGCACATACGGGAAATTTACCGAAGCCTGTCCATTGCGGGCGGCTATATCTCTGTCAAGTTTAACCTGGACCAGTTTTTCCAGTTCAATATCGAAATTATTGGCCTCCGGCCATATCTCCTTCGGATTGGAAGCCGAAGTATACCAGGGGGTGAAGGTCAGCGGAACTTCATATTCGTAATAGTTTTCGGTGAAGTCGGATCCGATCCGGATAAACACGGTGAGGTCGCCGTATTCAAGCTCTTCATCCTCCCTCGATTTTTCGGCATGGACGAACATTTCGAGTTTCTTGTACTGGCGGAAATCGAAATCGGTGGTTTTGTATGCCGCCCTCGAATCTCCGTCGAGCAGGTCACAAACCTTCAGGACCATGGACTGCTCATTGAGCTTGACCAGTGTGGTGGTTCCGATATTCTGTTCCCTTTCGATTCCGGGAGGAATGACATAGGGGATGGGCTGGCGGCGACCGTTTTCCTCAATATTGACGCTGAAAATGTCGAATGTGGTCAGGCTCTGGATGTCATCCGGAATGTATTCACCGGCTGTGAGAAGGTCTCCCTTGTATCTGCGCCATTCACCCCTTACCAGTTCCAGCGTGGCAAAGCGCAGCACCACCGGTTTGTCGAATTCCCTCATGAACATCCTCAGGAAGCGGATGGATTTGAAATCGCTGATATTTCCGACAACGCGATCCGGTTGCTGGACCGGAACCTTGAACTGGTACCAGGTCACTTCGCCCGTCGAACCATTGGCCAGCGGTATGCCTTTGGCCGTATAAATGTCAGTGATGTAATTCTCCCCTACATTCATCTTGTTCGGATCCAGGTCGATAACATACTGGAAATAGCGTTCTGCTTCGCTCAGGGTATTGTCGCGGTTCAGATCCTCCACGTTAGGGATGGTGGTGGCGGAAGTGGGATAATCTTCCGGATTCTGCTCATCGGTAGGGGAATTGCCATCCGGACCGTTATATTTTTTATATCTTTCCAGGATGCTGGAATACTGGTTTTCGGCATCGTAATCCGATCCGCGGAAGTAATGGTAATCATCGGCCGACGGATCCTGCAGGGCGTTGAAATAAGCCTGTGAACCGGGGCCGTAAAGAGTTTGCACCCTTTCGACGTAATTTGTCCCGAAAAAGGTCAGCTCATCCTCGTTCCTGAGGCCATCGTAACCCACGTCCTGGTAAGGCCTGGAAGCGATGTTGTTATCGAAAGATTCGACCAGGTTCTGCAAGGTGGGCACCCGTCCCCATATCGTGGTGTCGACATTTTGCACCACATCAGAGGTTGGCAGCCCGTTTTCAAAGAATTTCCTGGAATCTTTGAGAATATCTTCCGAAATATCGCCCAGGTTGATGTACAACTTTCCAGGATTATTCTGCTCCTGGTCCACATTGAAAGGGTCCATGAGCCAGAATTCGAGGTATTCCACATTAGTAGCCTCAAAATCAGTGGATTCTATCTTCCTCATTATCCCACCCCAGCGGGTTGCCGGATCATTCAGGGTCCCATCGGCACCAATACCGCTGGAAATGCCGGAAGCTCCATCGGTATCGTAATTATACGGCCCTCTTTCGGAAGGGTAAAAGGCCATGTTGAAAACGGGGATATTGGTAGGAATACCATTCGGTATTTCTTTGTTGGGGAAGACTTCCGTTTCCAGCACTTCCCTGACGGTATTCCTGGACAATTCATCCCGGCTGATATTGGGTGGACGGAGGTTATTGTTACGGTCATAGAAAAGGGGATCGATCACGTACCAGGCCATTTTTGCCCGGTTGTATCCGTAATCCCGCTTATTGGTGAGGGCTTCGGGGAAAAGATCCTGCTGGCCCTGCGGGGTACTGGCCAGAAACCACGTACCGACGTTTCGCAAGTCTATGGTGGATTTCGCACCCTCAAAGTCGTCGATGTAAACCATTCCTTCCCTTCCGATAGCATTGGAATGGCCGGGAATGAAGCTGGCGAATTCCCCTTCGATATTTACTTGCGACGGCGCTTTGGTATCGATGCCCGGGATTTTATCCACCAGGCTGGTCACCATTCTCGATTCCCCCTGATAGCTGCCGTCCAGCCCCCAGATGGTGTTGGAAATCGGGTCGTTGCCATAATCCACTTTCTGCGTGAGCGGCCTTTCGGTGAGATTCATAAGGGTACCGCCCAGCAGCAGGTTCTTGTTGAGTTGGTGCTCTACCCTGAGGCCCATCAGTCGTTTCTTCTGTACACTGAACATGGCCTGGTTTTCAGTCGTAATGCTGATGGGAAGGCCTGAATTCAGAATACCCTCATTGATGATCCGCACCCTGCCAAGGGTATAGTCCACGGTATAATCGACATTTTCGGTCAGGATACGGCCGCCGGCAGTGACCCTGACCGATCCCCGTGGCACATTGAAGGCATTCAGGTCGATTTCCGCCCCCGATTCAGAACTGTAAAATCCTTCCAGGAGATATTTATTCTTCTCCGTTTGTTGCTCAGCGATGGTCTTGGTGGCGCGATAGAGCGTGTCAAAAGCATACTTGTCCGCCAGTTCTGTGTATTCCGTTCCGAATTTATCCCTGACGTATTGCCCGAAGGGTTCAATAACGGTAAAATAGATGCGGCCGTTGCTGCTGTTCATGGTACCTCCCTGGGTGGCAGCATTGTCGATGAAATCGAACAATCCGTCAGCCGGCGGATTCTGGAGCTGATCGAGGTTGTCCAGATTGAAGACCTGGATCAGGGGCAGTCCTTTGATCTCTTCCGGGCCTTCGGTGAAATATCCGGTCGGGACGCCGTTCTTATTTCCCGAGTAAAGAATGTTCAGGATGAATTTTTCCCTGGCAACCCTGTACGCACCAATCGAATATACGTTTTTCATCATAAGGTCCCACATGGGAACCTGGGTACTGAGGGAACTGCTCTTAACCAGTTTCACCACCAGGCAGTTAGCCGTATTGGCCGACTGATCGGAGAATTCCCCGACCTGGAACACCGTGTCGATGCCGATGACCGTATACTGGAAAGCCACAGCCAGTGCCTGGTCAGAGTTAAGGGTGGTGTAAAGTGAAATGAACCCCAGCTTGGTATTCAGGGAGTATTCCGATGGTTCCAGCTTGCGTGCGCTTTCAATCTTTTCAAAGTCTTCCCCCGCGGTCATGTAACCGGACTGCCCGATTCCGAAAGGATCTCCGCTCAGGTAGGTCCCGACCGAACTGATGCTGGTCAGCTGGTTCGGGTCAAGCTGGAAGAGCAGGTCGTTGGAATTATTGGACGGAAATGGGACCGCCGGGTTAGGGTGTATTTCAGGATTGTGAATGCGCTGGCTTTCACCCAGGTCCTGGAATGCGATCAGGTTACGGTTTTGTTGCACGGCGGGGCCGATATTGGTCACCCACACTTCGATCTTGGTGATGTTCACATCCGAGGAAATGATGGGCAATTCGGCCAGGGCCCGGTCATAGTTTTCGCGGAAAAGATGCGACAGGAAGAAGTGTTTGTTCTCCTCATAATCCGTGGCTTTTAGCAGGAACCGGTTCGTTTGGGCGCCATCTTCCACCACCACCGTGCTGCTTTGGCTCTCCTGTTCCGAAAACAAACCGGTAACGGTAGTTTTACCAAACTGAAGCTTGGCTTTGAAGCCGAAAAGGCTCTGGGTTCCCGTGATCAGGGTAGTGGAAAGCGGCATGGAGACGTTTCCCGCTTCGATCAGTTTGATGATCTCATCTTCCTTACCCTCGTAATTCAGTTTCAATTTGTTTTCAAAATCGAAGACTGCTTCCGTATTGAAATTGGTATTGAATTCAATCTTATCCCCGATCTTGGCCGAGACATTCATCTGGATATTCTGTTCAAAATCGAAATTCCAGGTCCTCCGCTGGCGGACGTTCAATGTCGGATCGTCACGGGTATTGCCCAGCACGCCGAAGGTCAGTTCGGCGGAACCCTGTGGCCGGATATCGATGGTATTGCTGCCGAAAATCCTGTCGAAGGCCTCCCCTCCGATATAAATACTGGGAATGATGCCATCTCTTGCCACCTCGCTGCTTGCCATGGAGCGCTCACGCCAGTATTGCCTGAGTGCCCGGTCAAGGTCAAACTGCTGGTACTCGTCGAAGGTCATGTAGGTCGGGTTGCGGTAGTCGAGGTCCCCGATCTTGTTGCGGAATATATACTGATTCGACTCCGCATCATATTCTATTTCAGTCCGAAGATTGGAAGGTGGATCCAGGTACACCCCGGTCGAGTCGGCCGGCGTGTAAAGCAGAAAATCATCCTGTTTGGGAGGCAGAAATGGTAAAACTACGGAAGTGTCATTGCTTTCTGTCGTGTCAGGAGGTTGGTAAAACACATCATAATTGCCTTCATGGAAATCCGTTCTTACGCCCCGGGCAGGTCCGATCCATGCCAGGAGCGCCAAAAAAGGTATAAGGATAAGGGCAGATATTTTGGTCAACTTCGATCTCAACAGAACTTTCGGTTTAAGGTCTCTGTTTAAATGAAATTGAAAACTCCCGGGAAAGTTTTCAATATTCATCTTCTCTTCATTTTACTCTATTCATCCTATAATCGTTTCAAGGCTTCTTTGATCAGGATCTCCACGCTCAATCCTGCTTTATCCGTGCCTTGATCCGATATATGCCGGTTATTAATCACTTCATCCAGTGCTTTTTCAGCCATTTTCTTTGGGAATCCGAGAATTACCAGTCCTGATAACGCCTCTTCCCGCATGGTATTGTGTGATAATTCAACTTTTTGTGGCATCGGAACACCTTTATCCACCTTATCTTTCAAGTCCACGATGATTCGTTGGGCAGATTTTTCGCCAATACCTTTCACGGCTTTTAAATTCCTGACATCTCCCGTAGCAATGGCCTGTACCAGTTCTGAAACACTCATGGACGACAGGAGGAGCCTGGCTGTATTCGGCCCGACACCTGAAACTGATATCAGCTGGCGGAAAAGTTCTCTTTCCTCCAGGTCGGCAAATCCGAAAAGCAGATGGGCATCTTCCCTTATGACAAGATGAGCGAACAATTTAAATTCCTGCTGATTAAGCAGTTTGGAATACGTGTTTAGGGAAATGTTCAGAACGTACCCGATTCCACCGGATTCGATCACGGCGTAAGCCGGATTGACCTCGGTCAGTGTTCCCCTGATATAATCGTACATATTAGGAATATTCTCAATTGCACCAAGTGGGTGGCAAATTTAAAAATTTAATTTAGAAATAATCTACTTTCATTCACTGCAGTAAATGAATTGAATATATTATTTTTGCCTGACATGTTAATTTGTTAACAGTAAAAACCAAGCAAATGGATAATCTTTTCAGCAAACAAGCCCTGGAATATCATGCCCTGGGGCGGCCGGGAAAACTGGAAGTCATACCGACCAAACCTTACACCACCCAGAAAGATCTCAGCCTTGCCTACACCCCGGGGGTTGCCAAACCCTGCCTGGAAATCAAGGACAGACCGGAAGACGTTTACAAATACACCATAAAGGGCAACCTGGTGGCCGTGATCTCAAACGGCACGGCAGTCCTTGGACTGGGCGACATCGGGCCGGAGGCCGGAAAACCGGTCATGGAAGGAAAAGGTCTGCTGTTCAAAGTATTTGCCGACCTGGACGTATTCGATATCGAAGTGAATACCAAGGATATCGATGATTTTGTAAAAACCGTCATCAACATTGCACCGACATTCGGCGGGATCAATCTGGAGGACATTAAAGCTCCCGAGTGTTTTGAAATTGAAGACAGGATCAAGGAAGCGCTCGATATCCCGGTTATGCATGACGATCAGCACGGAACGGCCATCATCACGGCAGCCGGGCTGATGAATGCACTTGAAATCACCGGGAAAAAAGCGGAAGATATCCTGGTGGTTGTCAATGGGGCCGGGGCATCCGCCATTTCATGCACCAAATTGTACCTTTCCCTGGGAGTAAAAAGGGAAAACGTCATTATGCTCGACAGCAAAGGCGTCCTGAGGGCCGACCGGACAGATCTGAATGAATATAAAAGGTTCTTTGCCACTACCCGGGATGTGCACACCCTGGAAGAAGCCCTGCGGGGTGCTGACATGTTCCTCGGCCTTTCCGTTGCCGGCGTTCTAAAACCCGAATACCTTAAGTCCATGGCCCCCCATCCGATCGTATTTGCCATGGCTAACCCCGTTCCTGAAATTCTCTATGATGAAGCTGTTGCCACGAGGGATGACATTATTATGGCGACCGGCAGGTCCGATTATCCCAACCAGGTCAACAATGTGCTGGGGTTCCCGTTCATTTTCAGGGGAGCGATGGATGTCATGTCAACGAAGATCAATGATGAGATGAAACTGGCCGCTTCCCGGGCCCTGGCCGCCCTGGCGAAGGAACCGGTACCGGAAGAGGTAAACATTGCCTATCATGAAAAAAACCTCAAATTCGGCAAAGAATACATCATACCTAAACCGTTGGATCCAAGGCTGATCTTATGGGTTGCGCCCGCTGTTGCCCAGGCTGCCATGGAATCGGGCGTGGCACGAAAACCGATTTCCGATTGGGATGCTTACAAAGATGAGCTGAGCAAACGATTAGGCTTAAGCAACCCTCTTACGCGGCAGATCCGCACAAGGGCAGCCCGAGATCCCCAGAGAGTTGTGTTCGCACAGGCCGAGAATTACAATATGTGCAAAGCGGCTGAGATCGTGAAGAATGAAAACCTGGCCATCCCTATTTTGCTTGGAAATGTGCAGAAGATCCAGAAGATCATCCAGGATAACCAACTGGAACTGGAAGGTGTGGATATCATCAATCCCAGGAGCGATACGGAAGCTGGCCGCAGGTTGGAATTCGCCAAACTGATGTATGAAAAACGGCAGCGTTACGGTGTTACCATTGATACGGCCGATGAATTACTGATCCACCGCAACTATTTTGCACCGATGATGGTGGAAACGGGCCAGGCTGATGCCATGATTTCCGGGCTGGTGCGCAATTACCCGGATACGTTGAACCCGGCTATCGAAGTCATCGGTAAAAAACCCGGGGCCAAGCTGGTTTCGGGGATGTACATCATCAACACCAAGAAAGGATCATTCTTTTTCGCCGACTGTTCGGTGAATAAGAATCCTACCATGGAGGACCTGATCGAAATTACCCTTCAGACCGTCTACGCAGTTGAACAATTTAAGATCAAACCCCGGGTCGCCTTCGTCTCTTACTCCAATTTCGGTTCCAATCCGGGAAGGGTCCCTGATATGCAGAGGGACGCGGTCGCCTATCTGCATAAAAACTACCCTGATCTGATAGTCGACGGCGAAATGCAGGTCAACGTGGCCCTGGATCCTGAAATTCAGAAGGAGCATTTCCCATTCTCGAAACTGGTCGAAGGCCCGGCTAACGTTTTCATCTTCCCCTACCTGACGGCCGGTAATATAGCGTATAAGTTACTACAGGTCATAGCTGAAGCCGAAGTGATCGGCCCGGTGATCAATGGCATGAACAAATCGGTCCATATCCTCCAGATCGGCAGCAGTGTCACCGAGATCGTCAATATGGTATGCGTTGCCGCCATTGATTCCATGTGCGTTAAAGCCAGACTTGCCGGAGATCCGAAGTGTAAATAAATATGTTTATATTTGCATGCTTCTAATCCAACTTCTTTGGCAATAAAACGTAAAAGAAACAAACAAGTCATTCTTATGAACAAAATTACCGTCGTTGGCGCCGGCAATGTCGGTGCAACCTGTGCTAACGTGCTTGCCCACAAGGATCTGGCGAGGGAAATCGTGCTCCTGGATATCAAGGAAGGCGTGGCTGAAGGCAAAGCGCTGGATATATGGCAGACATCTTCCATTAATAACTTTAACACCCGGGTAAAAGGCTGCACCAACGATTACCTGAAAACCAAAGGTTCAGGGATCATTGTGATCACTTCCGGCATTCCGCGTAAACCGGGCATGTCACGTGACGATTTGATCCGGACCAATGCGGTCATTGTGAAAGAAGTCGTGGAACGCTCTATCCGTTATTCACCGGATGCGATCATCATTATCGTATCCAATCCGCTCGATGTGATGACCTACGTGGCTTACAAAGCCGCCAATAAAGACTCCCGCAAGGTCTTCGGCATGGCCGGCATCCTGGATACCGGCCGTTACAAGGCGTTTATAGCAGAAGCTCTGGACATCTCGCCAAAAGACATCCATGCCATGCTGATGGGCAGTCATGGCGATTCCATGGTACCTTTGAGGAGATATACTTCAGTAGCCGGGATCCCGGTCACTGAAATGCTGAATAAGGAAGAACTGGATAAGATCATCGAGCGCACCCGCAAAGGCGGCGGCGAACTGGTGAACCTAATGGGAACATCGGCCTGGTATGCCCCCGGTGCGGCAGTCGCTCAAATGGTGGAAGCCATCGTGGACGATGAAAAGCGGATCTTTCCGGTTTGCGCTTACCTCAATGGCGAATACGGCCTGAAAAACATTTATATGGGAGTGCCGGTCAAACTTGGCAAAAATGGTATCGAAGAAATCATCCAGTTGCAGTTGAACAAGAATGAAATGAAGATGGTGGAGGAATCCGCTTCTTCAGTCCGCGAGGTCATGGATGTCCTGGATGAGATGAAACTGTTCGAATAAGATCCGCCGGAAGGGTGTATATCCTGCGTCCCTTCCATATCCCTACCTTCGTTTCTTACCGGTCAGGGCGCCCAGCAATCCCCGGGTCAGTTCCCTGAAAACCGTCCGGCCAATCTGGCGGGTCATGGTATTTTTCGAGAGTTGCTCAAACACACTCGGTGCTGGCTTTTCTCTTCTTCCCCTGTCTTGCCTTTCCCTGGCCGAACGGTCATCTTCCGGTTCATTTCCACGGTATTCATCTATCTTCCTGCCCAGGATCTCATAGGCGCTTTCACGGTCCACCTCCCTGTTATAGTACGATACCAGCTTGGAGGAATCGATGATTTCGTCGACCTCTTCCGGGGTGAGAATGTCCATTCGTCCCATCGGCGAACGAAGCAGCGTTGCGGCCAAAGGTGTGGGCCGGCCCTTCTCATCCAGGGCGGTGATCATAGCCTCCCCTGTGCCCAGCGAGGTCAGCAATTCAGGCACATCATAAAAGGGTGATTCCGGGTAATTTTCAGCCGTCTTATTGATCATCTGCCGGTCTTTCGGGGTGAATGCCCGCAAGGCATGCTGGATCTTCAGGCCAAGCTGTCCGAGCACCTCGTCCGGCACATCGGTCGGATTCTGGGTACAAAAATAAATACCAACGCCTTTTGAGCGGATCAGCCGGATGATGGTTTCAATCTGGTTCAAAAGCGCTTTGGAGGCTTCGTTGAAGATCAGGTGGGCTTCATCAATGAACAGGACCAGCTTTGGTTTTTCATCGTCACCGACTTCAGGAAAGGTACCGTAGATCTCTGCCAGCAGGCAAAGCATAAAAGTCGAAAAAAGCTTAGGCCTGTCCTGGATATCGGTCAGCCGGATAATGGAAATGATCCCCTGCCCTTTCATATTGGTCCGGCATAGATCTTCAACATTGAAAGATTCCTCTCCGAAAAAACGATCGGCACCCTGCTGTTCTATTTCGATAATTTTCCGCATGATGGTCGACACCGACGTGCTGGAGATCGCTCCGTATTCCTCTTTAATTTCATCTTTAGCCTCTTCGGAAAGATATTGCAGGACACGCTTGAAATCTTTCAGGTCGAGCAGCGGGATGTTCTTGTCGTCGCAATATTTAAATGCCAGGGACACCACCCCGCCCTGGGTATCGTTCAATCCCAGAATGCGGGATAACAGCACCGGCCCGAACTCTGTGACGGTTGCCCTGAGCCGGGCTCCCTTTTCATCCGATAAAGTCAGGAATTCTACCGGCATGCCTTTCCCTTCCCATGGGATACCCAACAGATCGTGCCTCTTTTCCACATGCTTGTTGGTAGTCCCGGGCCGGGCGATACCGCTCAGGTCGCCCTTGATATCCATTAACAAAGTGGGAATGCCATTTTCCGAAAGCTGCTCAGCGATGATCTGCAGGGTCTTGGTCTTTCCGGTACCGGTAGCGCCGGCTATCAGTCCATGCCGGTTCATGGTTTTCAGCGGGATCTTGACGACCGCTCCGCGTATTCCTTCACCATTCAGCATGCCCGTGCCAATTGCCAGATAACCGCCTTCACAGGTATACCCCTGTTCGATCGTGGACTTGAATTGATTGAGTTGATCCATTTTATTATGTGTTTTTACAAATTTAGTAAAGAAGCCCGGTTTCCAGGCAAAATGCCAATTTTTTATAAATTTATGTCATATAACCGAATGATGAAAAAATTGGTAGTTTTGACCGGCGCCGGGATCAGTGCGGAAAGCGGCCTTAAAACATTCCGCGATCACGATGGATTATGGCATAATTACCGGGTGGAGGATGTAGCCACGCCTGAAGCCTGGGCACGGGACATGGACCTGGTCCTCGACTTTTACAACCAAAGGCGGAAAAATTTACTGGAAGCCCGGCCGAATGCTGCTCATCTCGCCCTGGCAAAACTGGAGCAAAAATATGATGTACAGATCATTACCCAAAATGTGGACGACCTGCACGAACAGGGAGGTTCGTCCAAAGTGCTGCACCTTCACGGCGAACTGAAAAAAGTCCGAAGCACGGCCGATCCCGAATTAATATATGAACTGGAGGGCTGGGAACTGAAACGCGGCGATCTGTGTGAAAAGGGCTCACAGCTCCGGCCGCACATTGTCTGGTTCGGGGAACCCGTGCCGCTCATACCGCTTGCTGCAAAGATGTGCGAAGAAGCCGATATTTGCCTGATCGTCGGAACGTCGCTGCAGGTCTACCCGGCGGCAGGACTTGTGCATTATGTATTCCAGGGTGCGCCAAAATACTATGTTGATCCGAGAGCCGTGCCGGTTTCTTTTGTCTCCAATCTCGAAGTCATTCAGAAAACGGCAGGTGAAGGAGTCCCGTTGCTGGTGGAAAAACTACTTAAGGGCTAAAGAGTGTTTAGTGTTTAGTGTTTAGTGTTTAGTTGTTATATAGCACAACATATTTTACACTTTTTCAATACTGTTAAGAAGCA
>CAZUDV010000008.1:0-109646 GCA_964619555.1 uncultured Bacteroidales bacterium
AAAGATGCCGGAATTAAGGACGATCACCGTTTACACAAAAATTTTCACACCCTCTTAATTGTGTCTTCTAGCCGCGATCTCCCAATTTCTTCTTGCTTGTAATTAAGGATTTACCAATGATTCTCAGCAATTCTTCGGTGGAGTCGATGATATTGCTTACCTCCACCGGATTGGCTAATTCGGCTGAGAGCATTACACCGAGCCAATATCTCGTTTCTCGCAATTCCTTGTAGGTAAGATGAAGTTTGTGAATGAAATCAGCCCTACTTTGGGCTCCGCAGGCTTCTTCATAATTTGCCCCAGCAGATGTTGACGACCTGGATACCTGAAGAGCAATAAAACCGTAAGTGGGATTATTGCTAAGCCCTTTACAGGCCTTTAAGATTAGTACAGAATTCTTCTGTAAAGCAATTGAAATTAATGCCGCTTGATTATTCATGTTTTATTCTGTTTATCCGGAATATTTCAAAATATACCCGGCCAAACTCAAATAAATTATGAACAATCTTCAATCTTCAATCTTCAATCTTCAATCTTCAACCTTCAACCTTCAATCTTCAACCTTCAATCTTCAACCTTCAACCTTCAATAACTAGATCAACCCTGCTTTATGCTTCTCCCCGATTACCTTCAGCATGTCCGTGGTCATATTATCCAGCTTCCATTTGGGATTCCATCCCCACTCTTTGCGGGCGCAGCTGTCGTCCATGCTGTTTGGCCAGGTATCGGCGATGGCTTTTTTCATCGGGTCTACCTCGTAAGTCATGACGAAATCCGGAATATGCTTTTTGATCTCTTTGTAGATGATCTCCGGATCGAAGCTCATGGCACTGACGTTGAACGCATTCCGATGTTTGAGTTTCGATGGATCGGCTTCCATCAGATCAATGGCGGCATCGAGGGCGTCGGGCATATACATCATATCGAGGAAGGTGCCTGCCGGAAGAGGGCAGACGAATTTCTTCTCCTTTACGGCTGCGTAGTAGATCTCCACGGCATAATCAGTCGTACCGCCACCCGGCAGTGTCACGTTGGAAATAATGCCGGGGTAGCGCAAGCCACGGGTATCCACACCGAATTTCTTGAAATAATAATCGCTCAACAATTCGCCGGTAACCTTGGTCACGCCATACATCGTTGTCGGGCGCTGAATGGTATCCTGCGGGGTGTTATCCAGGGGTGTACTGGGTCCGAAAGCGCCGATTGAGCTTGGGAAAAAAACGGCACAGCCATTTTCCCGGGCCACTTCCAGGCAGTTGAACACCCCTCCTACCCCTACATTCCACGCCATGGTCGGATTGCCTTCCGCTACGGCCGACAACAGGGCTGCGAGGTTATAGATCGTATCAATTTTATATTTTTTAACAACTTCAGCCAATTTCAAGGCATCGGTCGCATCGACCATTTCAAGCGGACCAGATTCAGCTAATTCCTTTGAGGGAAGGGTTTTACGATAAGCAGCGACTACGTTGGAGCTTCCATAGATTTCCCTCAATCGCATGGTCAGTTCTGAACCGATCTGACCGACAGAGCCAATGACGAGTATGTTTTTCATGTGAGACGGTATTTTGTGAAATTTTTAACAATTTGCCGGCAAAAGTAAAAAAGATATTGATTTACTATAAAAGATTGACTGATTATAGTACAATTAAACTTTATGATTGCTGCATTTTTCCGGATTGAAAATATCAAGCATAATTAACCGGCATGAAATATTTTAAAGGAATATTGAAAGATATTTGTAATAAAATTGACATCTTATGCCCCTGAGCAATTTTGAAAGACTGGTCCGGCTGGCCGAAGAAGTTTTTGCCGTAAAAAGCGATCCTTCCCAGCTAAATGTGGATCAGGATGTCATCATGCGGTTATTGGAGTTGCATCCTTCCACCATTTCGGAAGAAAGGGATGATAATGGTCCTGTGGCCTGGCTTCTCCTGATCCCAACCACCCTGAACCTGATGAAAAGGTTCATTTCAGGGGAGATTAACGAGCGGCAACTTTTCGATCTGACTGCACCCGGTGCCCAATATGAAGCGATTTACCTTTGCTCGGGCCTCGTCCTGGAAGAATACCGGCGGAAAGGGATCATCAAAAAGCTTGCCTCGCAGGCCATAGATACTATCCGCCAGGAGCATTCGATCAAGGCTTTGTTCTCATGGGCCTTTTCGGAAGAAGGCGATAAAGCGGCTGAAAAAATTGCTGAGCTTTCCGCGTTGCCATTGTATAAACGTAACCGGTAAGAACGATGAAGAAAGAAAACCTGAACCCTGTCTTTTTTAAAAACCAGGACGAATTCCGAGTCTGGCTGGAGGAAAACCACGCTAAGGAAAAGGAACTTTGGGTGGGATTTTATAAAAAAAGTACTGGAAAACCCAGCATGACCTGGCCTGAATCAGTTGACCAGGCTCTTTGTTTCGGTTGGATCGACGGGATTCGATATAAATATGACGAGGAAGGATATTGCATCCGGTTTACACCACGGAAAAAGAAAAGCACTTGGAGCGCTATAAATATCGCCAAAGTGAAAAAGCTGGAACATCTTGGATGGATGCGTCCAGCCGGTTTGGAGGTATTCAGTAATTGCAGGGAAACGGAAGGTGCCCATTATAGTTTTGAAGCGCCTGTGAAAGAACTGCCGGAGGAATACACCAATACCTTCAAGGCCTCTTCTGATGCCTGGGAATATTTTGTCAAACAGCCGCCGTCATATAAAAAGATGGTTGTTCACTGGATCCTTGTTGCAAAACAAAAGGAAACCCGGATTAAAAGGCTTGAAGAGCTGATCAGGGCATGTGGTTTGAATAAGCGATTATTTGATAGGACATTATAAATGAAATCGACCAGGAGTTAAAGTAAAATTATTCAAAAAATGCTAAAGACAAGCCGTATAATTCTCGGGAGTCTGGAAGGATTCCTTGCCCTGGCTGGCCGTCCAGGTTGCCATTGTCGGCTATATCTCCTGGATGCAGCCGGTGACCGCTGCGATCGTATGATCATCCTGGCAATGACATTTGCTTACAGGGCGTATCCTTCCAACAGGTGACACTGTACCTGTGAAGAAATATTGATTGAACTTAAGTATGTTTGAATTGTTTTTAGATTATTTAATAAATCTAAAAAGGCAACTATGAGAACTTTCAATCAAAACTCTGTCACTGTTGCAACAACAGTAGACGTTCCGGCAGATAAGATCTGGAAATACTGGACCGAACCTCAACATATCGTGCAATGGTGCTATGCCTCCAGCGACTGGCACGCCCCGTTTGCCGAAAACGTCCTCAAAGTCGACGGGCGGTTCAGGATCACGATGGCCTCCAAAGATGACACCCATAAATTTGACTTTGAGGGGGTTTATACCCGCATCAACTTTCATCACAGCATAGAATATACCATGTCTGACGGAAGAAGGGTCTATATCTTTTTTATCCCGGATGGCCACCAGACTAAAATTGAAGAAACCTTTGAAACAGAGGATTTGCATTCGACCGAACAGCAAAGGGAAGGATGGCAGGCAATTCTCGACAATTTCAGGGAATATGCCGAGAAAACCTGGAAGTCTTCTGTCTTCCACTTTGAAACCAGGATCAAAGCCTCACCGCAGAAAGTCTATACCTTGATGATCGATAAGAACTCTTACGAGAAATGGACCTCTGTTTTTTCGCCAGGTTCGAGATATGTGGGGGATTGGGAAAAATGCTCAAAGATCATGTTCCTCGGTCTGGGAGAGGATGGCAAGGAGGGTGGAATGATCAGCAGGATCCGCGATAATATCCCTTTCCGGTACATTTCGATCGAACATCTTGGAGTTATCAAAGACGGACAGGAGATCCATTCAGGAGAAGAAGTAGATGAATTCAAAGGAGCCACAGAAAATTATTTGTTCGAGTCTTTCGACGGAGGTACTCTATTGTCAGTTGATATGGATGCCAATGAAAAATACCGCGACTATTTTGCTGAAACTTGGCCCAGAGCGCTGGAAATTTTGAAAGACATTTGCGAGAGGGATACGAATTACAACAAAAATTAATAACCGATGAAAAATCATATTTACCCATGTCTGTGGTTCGACGGAAAAGCCAGCGAAGCAGCGGGTTTTTACAGTGAAATATTCGGACATTCCAGGATCCTGGAGGAAAATCCGATAGTTGTTACTTTGGAGATGCATGGTCAGAAGTTCATGTTGCTGAACGGCGGGCCTATGTATAAACCCAATCCGTCCATTTCCTTTACGGTCATTTGCGAAACGAAAGCAGAGGTGAACATGGCCTGGGAGAGACTGACGGAAGGAGGAACGATGTTGATGCCATTGGATTCATATCCCTGGAGTGAGCGTTATGGATGGGTCCAGGACCGCTTTGGCATCAGCTGGCAACTGTATTATGGTAAGTTGGAAGATGTTGGTCAGAAATTCTGTCCGACCTTAATGTTCACCCATGAGCAGTCGGGCAAGGCTGAAGAGGCTATCCGGTTTTATACATCGTTGTTCCCGGGGTCGGCCACGGAAGGCATCATGAAATACAGCCCCGGAGAGGAGGATGCGGAAGGCTTGGTGAAACACGCGCAATTCCGGCTGGATGGTTATGTTTTTATGGCCATGGACAGCTCTTTCGATCATCCTTTCAGATTCAGCGAAGGTATATCCATTGCTGTGGATTGTGATACACAGGGGGAAATTGATCATTATTGGCATAAGATGACTGCTGATGGGGGAGAAGAGAGCATGTGCGGCTGGCTGAAGGATAAATACGGAGTTTCGTGGCAGATCGTTCCGGCCATCCTTCCGCAACTGATGGCTGATCCGGTTAAAGGACAAAGGGTGATCGATGCATTTTTAAAGATGAAGAAGTTTGAAATTGCAAAGCTTCTGGACGTATAAAAATCCTGGTGTGAAAGTAAAAATGGCGTTTTCACACCACATTTGAATTCCGGTTTTCATATAGGTATAAATATTAAATTTATACACATGAAATCCTGGACAACCATCAATGGGATCAAGATCATCAGGGTACTGGCAGGCAGGAGCAATGTATTTCTCGTGTCGGGCAATGCCATCAGAATTCTGATCGATACCAGCCCATCCTGGCAATGGCTCAGGCTGAGCAAGCGCCTTGAATCATTGAATATAAAACACATCGACTACCTAATACTAACCCATACTCACTTTGATCATGCCGGAAATGCCAGCAGAATAAGGGATCACTACAAGGCCAGGGTTGTGGTCCACCGGGCGGAGGCGGCCTTACTGGAAACCGGAAGCCAAAACATACCGGACGGGACCAGTTCTTTCACCCGGTTTATGGTCAGACAAGTCCCCGGATGGGTATCGGAAAAATTAAGGATCGAACCATGTCCTGTGGATTTAATAGTGGAGGAAAGGCTGGATCTGAATCCGAAGGGCCTTGATGCCCTGATCATCCATACCCCAGGCCATTCAAAAGGGTCAGTCAGCATTGTCATCGACAACGAAATTGCACTGGTGGGAGATGCAATGGTCGGCCGGGCACCTGTGTCGGTTTTCCCGCCGTTTGCCGAAGATGGCCGGGAAGTGCTCAGAAGCTGGCGACTGTTGCTGGATACCGGCTGCCGGTTATTTCTGCCATCTCACGGTTACGGGAATTCCAGGGACCTGGTGGAAAAGTACCTGGAAAGATGGAGGTCTCGTTTACTTTCTCATACCCTCTGATCGTAAAGCCTGTCCATGCCATCCAAACTCAAATACAATTACTATCCCGAACTGAAGGCTTTCATCTCCGGCAGACCAAAACCCTCCATGGTAACGGTCAACCTGACCAGCCGGTGCAACCAGCGCTGTATTTATTGCGAGATAGGGCAGGGGCAGTCCTCTTCTGTTTCAGGCGCCCTGACGAAAGAAGACCTGTTCTGGCTCCTGGAAGAGATGGCAGCCCTGAAGATCCGGCGTATCTCACTGTGCGGAGGGGAACCCCTGCTTTTCGATGGTTTATTTGAGGTCATAGCCCGTGCCAGCCTGCATAAGATCCGTTGTTCCATCACTTCGAACGGAATGAAGATCCATCGGCTGGATGAAACGGAATTCATGGTGCTCAGGGAGAACAATGCCGATATCAACCTTTCCATCGATTCTTTCAACCAGGAGATCCAGTCCGTCACGAGGGGAAATCCAACAGCCCTGGAAAACGCCCTGAAATCGATCGGGAGGTTGCAGCGGGAACACATCCCTTTCACCCTGCTGGCGGCTATTTCCTGTTACAATTACGCGGATCTGTCAGCCTTCACAAAAATGGCCCACCGGATAGGAATCCGGCAGGTGCTTTTCCAACCCATCATCTTTTGTTCGAATTATCCGGACAGACCTGCCCTTGAGAATAAAGCCTCCCTGAATGTACCGGTGGACGAAATTGATATCCTCATGGTGGAACTTGAAAAGATACACCGGTATGAAAAATGGCACGATATCAGTACTAATGTTTACCGCATCCGGCCATGGATCCGTTCGTACCTGGAACATGCGGGAAACCAGGATGGAGAGCTGTTTTTCCGGGATTTTCTCAGGAAATTTTTTTGCCGGGAGACTTTCGCCACAATCGACATAGCCTATGACGGAGGCATACAGCCATGCGGCCTGACATCCGCTATTATCAACATTCGTGACCGGCAGGGGAGGGGGCTTCAGGAAATGTGGCAGGAAGCGACATCAGTTATCCGGGAAGACATCTCCAACGGAAATTATTATCCTTATTGCAATTCCTGTTGCCACAAATTCAGTCGTAATATGCTGGCTTCCATTATGAGATATCCGGTCAGGAACAGGGCTGCGCTGATGAATATGTTACCGGTGCTGGCAGCCAGGGCCGGTTCAAAAATGCGAAAAGAGATCTTTAATCAATACCGATGAAGACAATTCTGGTTACCGGGGGAAACCGGGGGATCGGCCTGGAGATCTGCCGACAACTTGATGAAATGGGGCACCGGGTGATTCTTTGCTCCAGGGATTATACCAAAGGAATCGCAGCGGCCAGCCAGTTGAGCCAACGGGCAATCGTCAGGCAACTGGATGTGACCGACGAAAAATCCATCCTGCGGTTGTATGAGTCGGTGAAATTGGAATTCGGGAAACTGGACGTACTGATCAACAATGCCGGTATCAATGGAATGGGGGAAAAGGGACCAGCTTCTTCGAAAATAAAAGATAAGCTCAGGAGGCATTATGGCGCGATCCGGAAACTGGGAAAGACCGTGAAACCGTTGCTTGAAAAGGTTGGCATGGCAGGCAGGGGAGAATGTGCTTCGGATGCCAGGCTGGATCGGGTGAGGGAAATCATGGAAACCAATTTTTATGGTCCATGGCGGATGATCCAGGTGTTTCTCCCGATGATGAAAAACAGCAACGATCCCCGGATCATCAACATCAGCAGTGGAATGGGAGAGCTGGAAAGCCTCGATGGCGAAATGCCCGGGTACAGCCTTTCAAAAGCCTCATTGAATGCTTTAACGATCATGTTTTCAAGGGAATTGGAGAAGGATGGGATCAAGGTGAATGCTATATGCCCGGGCTGGGTGAGGACAGATATGGGCGGTGCGGATGCCCCCCGGGAAGTCAGCCAGGGTGCCGACACCACTGTCTGGCTGGTAAGTAACGGGGAGGTTCCCAGCGGAAAGTTTTTCCGGGATAGAAAGGTGATCGCCTGGTAGATGATCTATTCCATATTTGAGATATCTTTACAGATATGAAGATAGGACTGATTTTCCCGAACAAAGACCGCCGGTACAAGACCGTCCATATTGGTCTGGCGAGCCTGGCGGCGTATGCCAGGGAAAAGCATCCTGACCTGGAATTCCAGGTTTTGGATACCCGGGTGGCTACGCGAAAGGAGACCCGGCAATTTTTAAACACAGCCTTCGACCTGATCGGCATGACAGTTTTCTCGCCGGTTTATTTTGAAGTCATCGAACTATTCAACCGGATCAGGAAAAACGATGGGAAGGTGCCGATCGTTCTCGGCGGACCTTATGTGACCACCATAGAGGAGGAGATCTTCAGGGAAACACCCGCCAATTATGCCGTATATGGTGAAGGGGAAATCACTTTTACCGAACTGATCGCACATTTGAAAGGCGAAAAACAGCTGGATGAGATCAATGGGCTGATGTACGTGGCATTGGACGGTTCCCTGGTGATCAATCCCCCCCGGGAGAAGTTCAAAACGCTGGATGACCTGCCCATTCCGGCCTATGATCTTTTTCCGATGAACCGTTACCCGTTGCACCGGATGGTCACCACAAGGGGTTGCCCCTTTGCCTGTGCCTGGTGCAATTCCAGCAGTATCTGGGGGCACCACCTAAGTGCGATGGGTCCCGAAAGGATGGTCAGGGAAGTCGAACATCTTATAAACAATTACGGCAAAAAGATCTTTGTATTTGGTGATAATACGTTCAACAGTGATTTACGACGGGTGGAAGGATTCTGTGACCTTCTCATCGATAAAAGGATCGATATTTTATGGTCGGTATCGCTGCGTGCTGATATCCTGAATCCTGATATAGCGATGAAAATGAAAAAGGCCGGTTGCTACAATGTATCCATCGGAATAGAATCGGCGAATGATTCGATGTTAGAACGCATCGGTAAAGGCACGACCATAGCCAGGGTAAAAGCAGGTATAAAGATGTTGAAGGAAGCCGGGATAGAGATCATGTCGCAATACGTGATCGGCAGTCCTGGAGAGACACTCGGTACTGTTAAGGAGTCGGTCGCTTTCGCTAAACAGTCTGGATGTGACTATATTAACTTTTATATGGCCCTTCCTTTCAAGGGTACCAGGCAATGGGATTATGTACTGGCAAATGGGACTATGTATACGCCGAATATCCATGAATTCCATTCCATCAACCCGAGAATTGTATTTGAAACGCCCGAATTCACTCATAAAGAAAGGCTGGAGGCGATCCGGCTGGTTAAAAAGGAAGGATTTTACAGCAACAAGGATAAGAAGAACTGGTGGTTCGATTTGGCAAAATCGACAGGTGAATTGATCCAACGGGTACTACCCAGAAAAGCGGGCGAAACGCTATATATGCTTCTGAAATCAGTCTACCGCATCCGATCGGTCAAAAAACACAATCTTTAACAACCGGATGAGATTATGACTATCATCTTCATTATAACAGCTTTGGTAATCATGCTCTATTTTTCCTATCCGATATGGTTGCGAATCATCAGGCCTGCCAGGTGTGAAACGAAGCCGCCCATGAAGGAGATTGATGGTGTTACACTGGTGCTTCTTTCATACAATGGCAGGGATTATCTTGAAGAAAAGATCAGGGTGCTTCTGGAGGATTTAAGGGTATTTCCTCATCACGAGATGATCATCGTAGATGATCACAGCGAGGACGGCAGCCAGGAGGTGATCAGTAAATTTGCGGGAGAAGAGGGGCTCAGAATAATATTGAAGGATGAGCACAGGGGGATACCCCATACGATGAATCTGGCAGTCGAAAAGGCCCGTTATGATAATATCATATTCTGCGATCAGCGACAGGAGGCTTCGCACAACATTTTGAAGAAACTTTCGGAACCCCTGGGAAATGACGAAATCGGAGCCGTGTCTGCCTGCATATCACAATTGGACAAGAATGGATGTACTTCATTGATAAGGCGTTATGAGAATTTCCTGAAAGCTGCTGAGAGCCGGGTGGGCAGCCTTATGGGGGTATATGGCCCTTTGTACGCGATGAAAAAAGGCTGCTATATTCCGATTCCCGAACAGATCATCCTGGACGACCTTTACCTTAGCCTGGGTATAATGGCTTCTAAAAAGATAAGTCTGCTTGAAGATTGCAGAATATACGACGAACACATTTGTTCGCTCACGGATTACAGGCGGATCAGGCGATATCTGCGCGGCTTCCTGCAAATTATTACGGCCAGGGATATGTTAAGTAAATTGCCAGCCAGGCAACTGATCATGTTGCTCTGGCATAAGTACCTCAGGTTGCTTATCCCGGTCCTGCTGTTCCTCAGCTACATATCGACGGGTATCCTGACCATGTATAACCCGGCATACCTGCTGCCTTTCATTCTTTTTACCGTACTGGGAATCCTATCCCTGACGCCGGCCATTTCGCGGATGAAAAACTTGTTCATTCATTTCGCAAGAATAAACATACTTTACATCCTGGCTATGGGCGAAATACTGATCCGCAGGCCGGAGCCCGGTTAAGGTCATTCTCCGGCCGGTTCGGGTGGAAATTTTTCTCCCGGGGTAAAAACGGTCTTGGCAACTTTGTTCTCCACAGGTTCCAGGGAATGAAGGTACTGGTACAATGCTTTCAGATCGGATTCGTCCATTCTTGCATACATACCCCAGGGCATTGGGCTGCCCTCGTGCAACCGGCCGCCTTTAAACCTCTGCACAAATGTTTCCTGCGACCATTCCGCAATTACTCCGGTACCTTTATGAGGAGTAATATTGGGTGAAATAAAAGCATATCCGTTCGATAATGAATTGGGGGGGAAAATGCCGCCGCCGGCAAAGTCAGGATTGATCTGGCGTCCGGTATTATCCCTGGATATATGACATCCCAGGCAATTGCCAATACTATTGGCCAGGTAATGGCCATATGCAGCCGTGGTATCCCTTGAAATGGATGCCGGAGGCGTGCTTTTGGGCCCTTCGGGCTTCAGGATCCCAAATGCCAGAAGTGCTTTTGCCATAAGGGTATAATCAGTCGGTTCAACCTTATGTTTTACGGGAGGCTGTGAGCGCAGAAACGAGATCACCGCGGTAAGGTCCGCATCGGTCATACCCTGAAAGACCATGAAAGGCGGAAGAAATTTACCGTCGTGCTTAACACTGTAGCGTACAGCCCGGGCCAATTCCCCGTCAGTCATATTACCGATCCCGGTTTCAGGATCAGGGGTCAGATTGGGGGCACGAAACGTACCAAGGCCTGGGACTTCTTCTTCCCATCCGCCACTCAATGGAATCTGCTGGCCCTTTTCAACATCCATTATCTTATCCATGGGGACGTGACAGCTTGCGCAATGTGCCATTCCATAAGCCAGGTATTTTCCGCGTTCAATGACTGCCGAATCATTACTTGCTGCTATATCCGGATAAGGAGCGTCATAGGTTTTGTTCCAGGTCAACTGGACGTAACCAAAAAGAACAACAACCAGCATGACCAGTACGAAAACCAACCATGCTAAAACCTTAAATAACTTTCTCATACTCAGACTAATTGATTAATATAGGCAAAAATATTATGATTAAATCGATGTCGTTGTTAATGAAATGTTAAATAAAGTAGTATAGATCAACGAGATAGGAAGTATTTACCGAATATTTTTGCTTTGTGTTTAGATCTGTAAGGTTTACGATTGTTTTACCCTTCTGGACGAGCAGATGAACCGGTACAGGTCAGGCCCGGTCATTAATCCAGAATTGGTTTATGCGCTGCAAACCATTCCCGGTTATTTTTCTCCGTTCCTGGCCGGACCTGTGATGGTATCCGACTATTAAGTGAAGACTGGCTGATCAGTTAGGGAGAAGTACCAGGATTCTTCCACATGGAAGGGGCCTTGAAGGAGTTCACAATAAAAGTCAGGATCAAAAAAGTTGGATAGCGGCAGGAATAGTATTGAGATTTGCAGGGAAGATGTAAATTTGCTTTGCCATTAATTAAAAAAATTTTAAATCAAAATCAAATGAAAAAGATCATGCTCTTTTTTGCAGCCATGGCTGCAATCGTGGTATCATATGCACAGACCGCCACAGAAGAAATAGACCTGGTTCAGGCTGCCTTTGGTATGGAAAAGAAGGCCCTGGTAGCCGATTACATTAAGCTCGAAGGTGAACAAAATGATGCCTTCTGGGCCTTGTACGATGAATATGAATTACTTAGAAAGGACTTCGGAAAGATCCGTATCGAGCTATGGGCCATTTACGACCAGACTTACCAATCGATGACCGGGGAATTGGCAGAAGCCTGGGTGGAAGATGTCATGAAACTACAAACAGACACGGATAAGCTCATCAGGACTTATTACAAGAAAATCAAAAAAGAGGTGGATCCGTTGACCGCAGCCCAATTCTACCAGATAGAAAATTATATTCTTACGGCTGTCCGAATGGAATTGCACGAGGTTATGCCGTTTATCAATGAAAAATAAACCATTTCTCCCGATTGTATTAAAGGCATTTTTTAATTAGAATGCCTTTTTTTATCTCATTTATTATCAGTGGATTATTTGATATAAACTTGAAAGGTCTTGCTTCTGGCACAAATTTTTATTACATTTGGATTAGTTTGATATGATAAATATGCTATTTATAAAACCGGACAATCTGGATTATACCTAGGTCTTAATCTTATAAGCTGGTATAATCGTGATGGTTAATAAAACTTACAAATATGATCACAATCATTATACCGGCACTGAATGAAGAAGAACATATCGCTTCTGTCATTTCACAATCATGGTTGCATCCTGAAGTGAACGAGGTAATCGTGGTGGACGATAATTCCACGGATAATACCGTTGAGATTTCCAAACGGCACGGAGCGAAAATCCTTATCAGCTCTTCACCCGGTAAAGGCACTTCCATGAAGGAAGGCATACTGGCTGCATCCAGTGATATCGTCTGCTTTCTGGATGGCGACATCGATCCTTATCCAGAGGACACCATCAGGTTATTGACGGATCCTATCCTGAAAAATGAAGCCGACTTCGTGAAATCAACATTCGAAAGGAATGCGGGCAGAGTAACCGAACTTGTTGCCAAACCTTTGTTGAGCATTTTATTCCCGGAATTGGTCAAGTACAACCAGCCTTTGAGCGGAATGATTGCAGCCAGGAAATCCGTTCTTCAATCCATCGAATTCGTTGATGATTATGGAGTGGATATAGGGATCCTGATCGACATGCACCTGAGAAAGGTAAGGTGCTGCGAAGTTAACATCGGGTATATCGAGAATAAAAGCAAGCCTTGGGAATCACTTGGCAGGATGAGCCGGGAGGTGGCCCGGGCAATTATCCAGAAGTCAATGACCTATCGGAAGTCATCTAAGGATATTACATTCGAAGATATCCTGGAGAGTCTTCGCTATCGGTTTGAAAATGAACTTGACAGCCAATTGGGAAAAACCAGGAAACTGATCCTGTTCGATATGGATAACACCCTGCTTTCAGGCCGATTTATTGATTATTGCTCGGAAACTTTTGGTTTTAAAGAGGAGCTTGTGAAGCTCAGATCGTTCGAAGAGGATTCCATATTGCTGACCAAAAGAATAGCCAGGTTTCTCAGGGGAAAACCCCTGGCTGACCTTTTAGCTGTGGTGGAAAAGATACCCATCGTTAAGGGAGCAAAAGAGATCATCGGTGAACTGAAAAGAAGGGGATATCTGGTGGGAATAATTTCCGACAGTTATGACTGCATCACGGAGTATTTAAAAGACAAACTTTCAATTGATTTTTCCATATCAAATGAGCTGGAATTTTCAAATCGAATCTGTACCGGGGAAGTGAAGATCCCTTCCTATTTTTTCAAAGACCCTGACAGCCTTTGCCATCACGCCGTTTGTAAGACGAATGCACTGTTAATGGTGCTCCGGAGCCTCGAAATTGAGAATGAAAATACAATTGTCGTGGGGGATGGCCTCAACGACCTGTGCATGATTAAAAATGCTGGTTATGGCGTATCTTTCAATTCCAATGATCAGATTCTGGATCAACATGCCGACCTGGTGATCAAGATTCCATCCTTCAGGGAATTGCTAAACTTTGCTCATTGATAATAGGGAAGAATCATACGGGTTTTATTAATTTTGCAGGCTTTTGACCACTTCTTCCAGAAAAATTAATCATGACCAGAATAGGGCAATCATTTCTTCTTCTTTTCACTTTATTAAGTTTGAATGTATTCGGCCAGTCTGAAATGGAAGATGTTCATGAAGGACATGATCATCACCGGCATGAGACAGGTCTGGCCGGATCTGCCGTTTATCTTTTCAAAGAAGGGGTTTTCGGGCTCAGCACACACTTACATTACACTTACAACCTGGCTGAAACCCCGTTTGGGATTGGAGCGGGATATGAGGTGATCTTTACGGAGCATCGGCACCATAACATCGGAATCGCGGCAATATACCGGCCTGTGGAAGGGCTCAACCTGAACCTGACACCCGGGATCGCATGGGAAGGAGGGAGCAGCCATGGCCCCGTTTTTGCCCTGCATTTTGAAACTTCCTATGAATTCCAGTTCCATCACTGGCATATCGGGCCTGCCATCTCCATCGGATATGACCCGGAAGATTACCATTTGGGTCTGGGAATTCATATCGGTTATGGATTTTGAGTTTTTTCGGAATTTGAAACCGGATTTGGAAATTTGGAATTCAAAAAAACTATCTTTGCACCACTTTGTTAATTCTTTAACACTATCTAACCATTTCAAAATCTTAATTATATGATCGGTAAAATGAAAGACTTCCTGGCAACTGAGCTGAAGAACATCGAAGAAGCCGGGTTATACAAGCATGAGCGTATCATTGAAAGCGAGCAGGGGGCAGAAATCATCGTTAAGGGTAAAAAATGCCTTAATTTCTGTGCCAACAATTACCTGGGACTCTCTTCTCACCCCGAAGTGATTGCCGCTGCCCATAAAGGGATCGAAGACCGTGGTTATGGAATGTCATCAGTACGTTTCATCTGCGGCACACAGGATATTCACAAGGAATTGGAACAAAAGGTTGCTAAATTCCTTGGAATGGAAGATTCCATCCTGTTCTCATCGTGCTTCGATGCCAATGGCGCCGTGTTTGAACCATTATTCCAGGCTGAGGATGCGATTATAACCGATGCCCTGAATCATGCTTCAATCATCGACGGGATCCGCCTGAGCAAAGCCCAGCGCTGGATTTACAAGCATAATGACTTCAGGGATGTGGAGGAGGAGGACCCTGCAACAGGTAAGATGGCCAAAGGCCTCGAAAGGTGCCTCATTGAAGCCAAAAACTGCCGTTTTAAGGTGATTGCGACAGACGGGGCATTCAGTATGGACGGAGATGTTGCCAAACTGAAAGAGATCTGTGACCTGGCTGAGAAATATGATGCCCTGGTTATGGTTGACGACAGCCATGCCTCCGGATTTATGGGAAAGACCGGTCGCGGCACCCATGAATTCCGCGATGTGATGGGCCGTGTGGACATCATCACCACCACCTTTGGGAAAGCCCTGGGTGGGGCATCCGGCGGCTGTATTGCCAGCAGCAGGGAGATCATTTCCTGGATGCGCAACAAAGCCCGTCCGTACCTGTTCTCCAACACCGTGGCCCCGGCAGTGGTCCGTGCCACTATCCAGGTACTCGATATGCTTTCAGCCACCACCGATCTCCGCGATAAGCTGGAACGCAACACCAAATATTTCCGTACGAAGATGACCGAGGCCGGATTCGATATCATCCCCGGTGAACATCCGATTGTCCCGATCATGTTCGGCAAATACCCGGATTGCTCCAAACTGGCTGTACAGTTTGCCAACCGGATGCTGGAAGAAGGCGTCTATGTGATCGCTTTCTCCTTCCCGGTGGTACCCAGGGGCAAGGACCGTATCCGCGTTCAGATCTCGGCCGGTCATGACCAACACCATCTTGACCACGCGATCGATGCTTTCGTGAAGGTCGGGAAAGAGTTGGGAATGATATAAAAGCATAGGGCATAGGGCTTAGAGCAGCATTCCCTGCGCCCTATGCTCTACGCCCTATGCTTTCTGATATTTCCAGTTCCGGCTTTTACCCTCGGCCAGCAATCCGAGGGTTTTTTGCATTCGGTCGGCACGGGTTTCTTCCCGTTTTGCTTCAGTCACCCATTCGACATATTCCTTTTTATGGCTGTAGCTGAATTTTTCCCATGTTTCAAGGGCAACCGGATTTGAACGGACAGCTTCCATGAACCAATCGGGTATTTCGAGGTCCTTCTTTTCAGCCGGTTTTGGTTTCTGTGGGAGTTTGATCCCCGCTTCGTTGAGCGCCATGGCTTCTTTGATGAGATTGATCATGATGTCATCCGGAGGCAGGTCTTCGAGGCGGGTCAGCTTTCCGAGCTGGCCCATGGATTCACTGCGGCTCTTATCCAGCACCCGGTGCGGATCGCTGAGCAGGTCGCCCTTCCAGAATGTGAAGGCGCAGTGCTGTTTGAAGGCAGCCATGCTGACCATCGGTCCCTTGTAATCGAAGTGCGGAAATCCCCATTTGATCTTCTCTTCGGTCTCCGGACAGGCCTGGTGCACCAGCAAACGCAGGTGGTTCAGGATGGGCTGGGCAAAATGCGCAGCGTTCATGATATAGTGGTCGATTTTTTTATCTGCAGGCATATGTTTAAAAGATTAATCAATAGCATGAATGGTAAATGATGTCGATCAATTCGGTGTATTGATCGAAATATTCCCCGCTGGTGTAGGGCCAGGCGGTGTAAGCAATAACGAGCTGTTTACCCGGAAATACGGCCAGGAACTGCCCTCCGTGACCTTCCATCAGATAGCCGTTATATTCCTTGAGGAGCCAGAAATAAAACCCATAAGGCATACCGTTAAAATTGCCAGTGGCAAGTGTCGAAGTAGCTAAGGCGATCCAGGTACTATCGATAACCTGTTGGTCGCCCCATCGCCCGTTTTGGAGAAGCAATTGACCAACTTTAGCGAAATCCCTTGGTTTCAAGAACAGGCTGAATGCCCCGAAAGTTATTCCATCCGCACTTTTTTCCCACATCACATCTTCAATACCCAAAGGACTGAATAAATTATTCATCGCGTATTCTTCAGCTGTCATCCCCGTTTTTTCCTGGATGGCGGCTGACACAAGATGAGGTGCGCCATCATTGTAATGCATGACCACACCCGGATCATAAAGTTTGTCCTTCGACAGCACAAAATCAATGCTGCTTCCTTCGCAATGGTATAGGGGCTCGGATTCACTTCCATTGTCAAAATCAAGACCCACTTTCATGGTCAGGGCATGACGCAATGTAATGTTTCCTTTTTCAGGATAATGGACGAAATTATCCGGGTAAATGTCACTCAACTTTTCATCGACGGAAGCTATTATTCCGTCCGAGATCGCTATTCCTGCCAGTAACGAAGTGAACGATTTGGTGCAGGATTGTATATTCTGGATTTTTCCGGCATCGGCTTTATCCCGGGGATAAGCTTCGGCAACCAATTTTCCGTTCCTTACTACCAACAGACTGGTTGCCATAATGTATCTTTCCCTTTTGTAGACCAACCGATAAGCTTTGTCCAGCCCTTCAGTTACTATATTTTCATCTGCAGGTGACGAAATGACCCAGTCTGGATCTGAATTACCGGGTGTATAACCTTCGTACGGCAATTTTATCGGTTCTTCCTTAAGACAGGAGGAAAACAGCAGTATTACTAAGAATAGAGTCAGTTTCATTTTCATTTTAGAAGTACAATTTGATACTGAGCAGATGCACGAGTTGTTGATAGCTTTTGGTATTCTGAGTCTCTACACGTTGGTAGATGAAATGATAACCGACAGATTGATAAACCTGTTCAGAGATCCGGTACCGGTATTCAATCTGCATGTTGTAAAAGAATAGGTTGTTCCAGGAGCCGGCTTCAAGGTTGCTGTGAAAATTTTGTATGATCCCGCCGACTGTCAGATCATCAATCTTATAAAGCCGGTTCATCTCCGGCCGGCCGACAACTGCAATGACTGGCAGGCTTACCTTGACCGTCAATAGGTTGGTGTTCCGGAAGGTGGTGGCCAGGTAGTTTGCAACTCCAATGCTCAGGTAATTTGCCCAGTAAAGGTGGCTTTCATCCCAGTTGGGAAAAAAATTGAGGGTATAGTTCAATTCTGCTTCAGGACCAAGGAGATATGTAAATCGCTGCTTTCTGACCAGGATGAAATTATAATTATATCCAAGATTCAGGTTTACATTCAGGGATTTGGAAACATCTTCCAGGTCTGTTCTCAGCCGGGAATAGTTTAAACTGAGGTTGAAATTGCCCAAATGATCCCTGGCTCTTTCCCGGCCGTAAGCAATTCTTAAAAGGGTTCCCGTTCCTGGCAGTCCAAAAATATTTCCTTCTTCGATCTGACTTAATCCGGTTGAAACTGAAATCGTGTTAAAAGGCTTTTGATGAAACCAGGTTGGTGAAGTCACTTCCTGACTGATTGATGAATTCAGGATGTTGAGCAGAACGAGTGATAATAACAGCTTCTTCATTTTGAAAGATTAGGATGGTTCATAAAAAACAGCCTAAAGTTAATCAGAGTTCATATTGAAACACAACAATCAATTCAATGGGTCAATGTGAGCAAATGTCCTGCGGATCGCATGTTTATATTTCACTTTCGGGTACCCCATGATCAGAAAAATCCCCTCTTTGCTCTTGAAGCGGATTCCCCATTTCTCTCGTAGCTTTTTCGCGGCATTGCCCTGTTGGATGAAAGGATGGATGCCGCCGAGCATACAGGTGCCCAGGCCGAGTGATTCTGCTGCGGTCATGGCATAGGTGGCAGCGACGATCGGGTCGGCGGGATCGGTGTATGGTGAACCGTAGAAATAAAATGCCATGGGGGCGTCGTACATCACGTGATTATTCCCTTCTTTTATGCCTTCCGTGTACACTTTGATCAATGGTTTGATAAAATCCCGGAACATCTCATAGTTTTTTTTGCCATACATGATCCGCATCAGGGAAAGGCCCCACGGTGAAACCATCCATTTGAGGGATTCCAGGTACTGGCAATAATCCCTGGAAAACTGAAAAACCTTTTCTTTGGAATTAAGGATCATCACGTGAACATCAGAAGGGGGAATTCCCATTGGGGCTGTTACGGCTGCATCAAGGACCTTATTGATCAGTTCCACCTCCACGGGTTTGTCTTTGAATTCACGCAAGCTGCGGCGGTGCCGGAAAAGATTCATGATGGCTTCATAGGATGCCATCTCTTCTTTTGGTGGCAGGTCGATAAGATCTGCAGGGGAAAGTTCTCGGCCTTCGACGGCAATTGCGCCGGCATGGCAGACAGCCATACAATGGCCGCAGGCAATGCAACCGAATACAGCCGTGTTTTCACTGACTACAGCCTTGCCATCTTTCATTACAATGCTGAAATCTTTGCAGACTTCCGCGCAAAGGCCGCAGCCGTTGCATTTATCCGAATCGATGGTGATGCGGGCTTTTTCTTTGGTCCGGGAGGTTGGAATGGGCATGGGTGAAAAATTAAATTCTACCCTAAAGGTACAAGGAAAAACAAAATCCGTGTAAATCCGCTCAGATCCGTGTCATCCGCGTTCTATTATAGCACGCGGATAAACGCGGATGCGGCGGATTTTCGCGGATCTATTTATATGATTTTGCCGTAGCAGAAATGCCTTCTTCGTATGATTTTGGGACAAATTCAAAGGCTTTCCCGAATTTTTCGCTGCTGAAGAGGTAATCATGATCATTCTGGTACATCATCTCCACGCTTTCCCGGAGGATGGGATTGAACAGCCCGATCATCTGCACCAGCCATTTTTTGATGACCATAAAGTCGGGCTTTACGCCGAACTCCTGCGCAGCCATCTCCATAAACTGCTTTCCTGTGACGGGTTCTTGTAATGTAGGGAGATGCCAGACCTGGTTGAAGGCGCTTTCGGTATTTCCCAGAATAGCCGTGGCTTTACCCGCATCAGGGGTAAAGATAAAAGAGTGCTTTTTCTCAGGGTTGCCCAACCACTGTGCTTTTTTCCCGGCAGCATAATTAGCAAAGACAGTAACCGTTACAAAGCTGAGAGGGGTATCAGGCCCGTAAAAATCCGGTGCCCGGGCTATTAATGCCTGAAGGTTTCCTTTTTTGACCTCGTCCATCATCATGTTAATGATGCCCAGCCTGACCTCTCCTTTTTTGCTGCAAGGGTTGTAAGGGGTTTCTTCCGTCATCCAGCCCCTGACCAGACCATAGGCATAAACATTGTCAAAGAAGACCAGTTTTGTTTTATGGGCCATGCATGCGTTCACAACATTTCTCATGATCTTCGGCCACTGCTCCTGCCAGGCTTTGGCGCTGTATTGGATGCCTGTTGTGAGGTAGGCTGTTTCAGCGTCTTTAATAGCGTCGAATGTCTGTTTTTCGTCTGTCAGGTCAGCTTTGAAGAGTGTATCGGAATGGTCATTTATTGCCTTGGGGTTTCGGGATACCAGGCGGATGTCTTTCGTGAAATTCCGGTGAAGTTCTCTGGCAACTTCTTTGCCGATGATACCAGAGGAGCCAAGGATTACTTGCATGGGTATGGATTTTTAACTCTACCCCCGTCCCCTCACCAGATTTCATGGGATCGGTAAAGAGGGAGGATTAATGAATTATTTCTTTTCCGCTTTCTTCTCTGCCAGTTTCTTCAGTACCTCATCCTGCACCGTCTTGCTTAATGGCATGTACCGGAAGAAGTCCATCGAAAAGCTGGCGCGCCCGCTGGAAATATTCCTCAGGGCCGTTGCATAGCCGAACATCTCTACCAGGGGCACGAAGGCAACTACTTTCTGAGAGCCTTTCCGGTGCCGGCGCATCGATTCAACCTTGCCACGGCGCTTGTTCAGATTGCCGACGATATCCCCGATGTAATCGTCCGGGGTGTTGATCTCAACTTTCATGATCGGTTCAAGAAGGATCGGGTGGGCTTTCATGAAGCCCTCCTTGAAACAGATGGAGGCACAGGTCTGGAAGGCCATATCGGATGAGTCGACCGGATGAAACTTTCCGTCGTGCAGCACGATTTTCACATCCACCACCGGGAAACCTGCCAGGACTCCCTTTTCCAGGGTTTTGGTAATTCCTTTGTTGACCGACGGGATGAATTCCAGGGGAATAGCGCCACCCTTGATTCGGTCGATGAATTCATAACCATTTCCTTCATTGGGTTCGATCCGGAAGTGAGTTTCAGCGAACTGGCCTTTCCCGCCCGTTTGTTTGGAATAACGGTAAGACGTATCAACTTCCGTCGTGATGGTTTCACGGTAGGCCACAGAAGGTTCGCTCACGTCGACCTTCACGCCGAATTCGTGCTTCAGGCGGTCAATGATAATCTCCAGGTGGAGCTCGCCCATGCCGGCAATGATGGTCTCTTCGGTTTCTTCGTCATAACGGACATTGAATGACGGATCCTCGTTTGACAGTTTGTGCAGGGCTTCACCCAGTTTACTCTGATCCTTGCGGGAGGTGGGCAGGATCTTCATTTCGATGACGGTGGCCGGAACGGTGATGGATTCCAGGTGCAGCGGGTGGGCCGGATCGCAAAGGGTGTCGCCGGTCTTGGTGAGTTTCAGTCCTACCAGGGCCACAATGTCTCCCGGGCCTGCTTCGCTTATCTCTTCCCGGTCCTTGGCGTGGATCTTCATAATACGGCCGATGCGCTCGGTCTTGTCTTTGGTGGAATTCAGCACGCCCATACCGCTTTTAAGCTGACCAGAATAAACGCGGACAAAGGTCTGCTGGCCAACGTACGGGTCGTTAATAAGTTTGAATGCCAGGGCAGAGAAGGGATCGTTGACCGAGGGGTGCCGGGCATGGGATTTTTCAGGGTTATCCACATCCGTTCCTACGACGGCGCCGATATCGGGCGGGGAGGGGAGGTAATCGATCACGGCATCCAGCAGAAGTTGAATGCCCTTGTTTTTATAGGCTGCACCGCAGAAAACAGGAGTGATATTCAGACGAAGGGTAGCTTCCCGCGCAGCCTCTTTCAGCAGATCGTTTGAAACTTCCCGATCCTCCAGGAACAATTCAGCAATTTGATCGTTAAAATCGGCCAGTTTTTCGACCAGGTGGTACCTTGCTGCACTGACTTTATCGGAATAGTCGGCTGGGACAGGAATATCTTCACGACCCTTTTCGTTGAATTTATAGGCTTTTTGTTCGATTATATCGATGATGCCTTCAAAATCATCCTCCGCTCCGATCGGTATCTGAAAGGCGATGGCATTGGCGTCGAGCACATTGTTCATCTGGTTGACGACATCGTAGAAGTCGGCGCCGGTCCGGTCCATTTTATTGATGAAAGCGATGCGTGGCACTTTGTAACGGTCAGCCTGGTTCCAGACCGTTTCGCTCTGGGGCTCCACGCCGCCTACGGCGCAGAACAAGGCAATCATCCCGTCGATCACCCGGAGGGAGCGTTCCACCTCCACGGTGAAATCCACGTGGCCCGGGGTGTCGATGAGGTTGATCTGGGAGTCTTTCCAGCTGCATGAAATTGCGGCGGAGGCAATGGTGATACCCCTTTCCTGTTCCTGTTTCATGAAGTCGGTGGTGGCTGCACCGTCGTGGACCTCGCCAATTTTGCGGGTCACGCCGGTGAAGAACAAAATTCTTTCGGTTACAGTAGTTTTACCGGCATCGATATGAGCGGCAATGCCGATGTTGCGGAGTCTGTTGAGAGGCACGATAGATTAGTTTTAAGTGTTGAGGATAAAGGTTTTAGTTATTGACTTGTAAAATGGGGTGCAAAAGTACTAAATATTAATGAATTGTGATATGTTTAATTGGAAATGATAATGATTTCTTCATGTTTGTTTATTTAACCACGAAGGCGAATAAGGGTATTCACGGTGATGCACGAAGGGAGAAAATGTAAAAGCGGCGAAGCCGCGAAATATTTTAGCACTTCGCACCTTGGGTGCCGGGGTGATATGGCGGTGCTCCAGCCTTATATTGGCAGCTTTTAGCTTGTAGCCTGTAGCTTGCAGCCTGTAGCTTGCAGCTTTTTCACTATCTTTGCCCTAATATCAAGCCTGCCATGCAACAATCACTTTATATCCACAATTCCCTCACGCGGAAGAAGGAGCTTTTCGAACCGCTTAATCCTCCGCATGTTGGAATTTACGTTTGCGGACCCACCGTTTACGGAGACCCTCACCTGGGCCATGCCCGGCCCGCGGTCACATTCGACCTGGTGTTCCGCTACCTGCAGCATATCGGCTACAAGGTACGATATGTGCGTAATATTACCGATGTCGGGCACCTGGAAGGGGATGCTGACGCCGGCGACGACAAGATCGGCAAGAAGGCGAGGCTGGAGCAGCTTGAGCCAATGGAGGTGGTGCAGTATTACACCAACCGTTATCACGCTGCCATGGATCAGTTGAATGTCCTGCGTCCAAGCATCGAACCGCATGCCTCGGGGCACATCATCGAGCAGATTGCCATGATCGAAAAGATCCTGAAGGCCGGATTTGCTTATGAACGGAACGGATCGATCTATTTCGACATTGAAAAGTATAACCATAAATATCCATACGGGGTCTTATCAGGCCGCAAGGTAGATGAATTGCTGGCTTTCACGCGGGAACTTGACGGACAGGAAGAGAAGAAGAGCAGCTTCGATTTCGCCTTATGGAAGAAAGCGACACCGGAGCACATCATGCGCTGGCCCAGCCCGTGGGGCGACGGTTATCCCGGCTGGCACCTGGAGTGTTCGGCCATGGGCACCAAATATCTCGGCGAGACGTTCGACATCCACGGCGGCGGGATGGACCTGCTCTTCCCGCACCATGAGTCGGAGATTGCGCAGTCCATGGCAGCCAATGGCAAAATGCCGGTCCGCTACTGGATGCACAACAACATGATCACCATCAACGGGCAGAAGATGGGCAAATCGCTCGGCAATGCCGTATCGCTAGAGGAATTCTTCAACGGGAAGCATACGCTCCTCGAAAAAGCCTACAGCCCGATGACCATAAGGTTCTTCATCCTCCAGGCCCACTACCGCGGCACGCTGGACTTCAGCAACGAAGCGCTGCAGGCAGCGGAGAAAGGACTTAAAAGGTTGCTCGCAGGGCTCGCAACAGTTAGCAGTTGGCAGTTCGCAGTTGGCAGTTCGCAGTTCGCGGTCGGCAGTTCGCAGTCGGCAGTTGGCAGTTCGCAGTTCGCGGTCGGCAGTTCGCAGTCGGCTATCAGTGAACTGATAAGCCAGAGCTATTCCGCCATGAACGACGACTTCAACAGCCCGGTGCTGATTGCGCAGTTGTTCGAAGCGCTGAGGATCATCAACTCGGTGAAGGAAGGGAAGGAGAAGCTGCCGGAGAACGACCTGGCGGTACTGGGAGAAGCTTATCGCACGTTCATGGTAGATGTGCTGGGGCTGGTGCCGGAAGAGCAGTCGGGCAGGAAGGACGAGATCATCAGCGGCCTGATGCAGACCATCATCGATATCCGCGCCGAGGCCCGCGCCCGGAAAGACTTTGCCACCTCCGACGAGATCCGGGATAAGCTGCTCAAGGTGAACATCCAGATCAAGGACGGGAAGGACGGGGCATCCTGGGAAATCAAGGAGGACTAATTTTTTCACCACATAGACGCATAGGGCACAATAGTTTACACATAGATCTATTGTGATTTCTATTGTGTTCTATGTGCCTATGTGGTTAATAAACTAAAGTAGCTTTACGAGAAAATAATTCTTCTTCCCTTTCTGCACAAGTATATACTTCCCATTCAGCAAGTCATCAATTCCAACAACTTTTTCATCTCCAACCTTCACCTTGTTGATCGATAGCGCGTTTTCTTTGACGGTACGGCGCGCTTCACCACGGGAAGGGAAGATGCCGGTCTCATCCGCCAGGAATTCCAGGATGGGGATGCCCGCTTCGAGCTTTTCTTTTGCCACTTCGCTCTGCGGGACGCCTTCGAAGACGCTGAGGAACATGTCTTCCGAAAGATTGTGCAGGGTCTCGGTCGTGCCGGCACCGAACAGGATGGCCGAGGCCTCCACGGAGGCGTTGTAGTCATCTTCAGAGTGGACGCGGCAGGTGAGGTCCTTCGCCAGGGCCTTCTGGAGCTCGCGCAGGTGCGGCGCGGCTTTGTGCTTTTCGACCATCTCCTCAATTTCTTTGTGTGAATAGAGGGTGAAGATCTTGATGTACTTTTCGGCGTCGTCATCAGAGGTGTTCAGCCAGAACTGGTAGAATTTATAGGGCGATGTGCGCGCTGGGTCGAGCCAGACGTTGCCTTCCTCGGTCTTGCCGAACTTCCCGCCGTCGGCCTTGGTGATCAGCGGGCAGGTGAGGGCGTAGGCATCGCCGCCGGCCTTGCGGCGGATGAGCTCCGTGCCGGTGGTGATATTGCCCCACTGGTCGGAGCCGCCCATCTGCAGCTTGCAGTGCTTGTGCTCGTAGAGATACAGGAAATCGTAGCCCTGCACGAGCTGGTAGGTGAATTCCGTAAAAGAGATGCCGGTTTCCAGGCGCTTCTTCACCGAATCCTTGGCCATCATGTAGTTCACGGTGATGTGCTTGCCCACGTCGCGGATGAACCCCAGGAAGGTGAACTCCTTCATCCAGTCGTAGTTGTTCACCATTTCGGCGGAGTTGGCGCTGGTGTCGAACACCAGTAACTTGGCCAGCTGCTTCTGGATGCAGTCCTGGTTGTAGCGGATGGTCTCTTCGCTCAAAAGGTTGCGTTCTTCCGACTTGCCCGACGGGTCCCCGATCATGCCGGTGGCTCCGCCGATAAGGGCGAGAGGCTTGTGCCCGGCGAGCTGCAGGTGCTTGAGCATCATGATGCCGACGAGGTGGCCGATGTGCAGTGAATCCGCCGTGGGATCGATCCCGACGTAAGCCGTGACCATCTCCCCGCTGTTGAACAGGTCATGGATCTCGGGGGTCATATCCTGTACCATGCCGCGCCAGGTGAGTTCTTGGATGAAGTTCATAGGGTGTTGTTTATGAAGGGCAAAAGTAGTGAAAAAGCTTCAAGCCTCATGCCTCAAGCATCAAGCTCAAAGCTTGTAGCTATTTATTAACAGAACCGGGTATAATTTCCTCCTTTCCGGTATAGATATATGATTAGCCAGCATTGTTATTTATTCACGGAAACAGCAATAACTCAGAAAAGCTTATTTTTACTGCATGATTCTGGTTACTGGCGCAACGGGACTAGTTGGTTCCTTCCTCACATTGGAACTCCTGAAAAAAGGCAGGCAGGTACGTGCCCTGAAGCGTCCCGGCCGCAACATGGATATGATCCGAAGGGTCTTCGAACTCTATTCCGATAATCCGGAAGAATTATTGTCGAAGATCGAGTGGGTAGACGGTGAACTGCTGGATATTTTTTCGCTGGAGGAAGCCATGGAAGGGGTGGAGGAGGTATACCACTGCGCCGCTCTCGTGTCTTTTTTACGGGGTGACCGGAAGAATCTGATGAAGATCAATGTCGAAGGAACTGCGAACCTGGTGAATGCCGCACTGGAAAAGAAAGTGAGGAAACTTTGCCACGTCTCGTCAATAGCCGCATTAGGAAGGCCTGAGAAACAGCTAGAAATGATCGATGAGAAGCTGGTGTGGAAGACGTCGAAGAACAATTCCAACTATGCCATCAGCAAGTACGGTGCGGAGCGCGAAGTGTGGCGCGGCGTAGCAGAAGGGCTTGATGCGGTGATCGTGAGCCCGTCGGTGGTGCTGGGCGTGGCGGGGCCGGGCATGGGCAGTTCAAGGCTGTTCAACGTGGTGTGGGAAGGGCTGAAGTTCTATCCCCCGGGGCAGAACGGTTTCGTGGACGTACGCGACGTGGCCCGGGCAATGGTGCTGCTGATGGAAAGCGAGGTGAAGAATGAACGGTTCATCCTGAACGCTGAGAATGTGCCCTACAAGCGGCTGTTCGACATGATCGCAGCGGGATTTGATAAAAAAGGCCCGCAGATCTATGTCAGCCCGTTCTTATCCGGACTGAGCTGGAGGTCGGAGGCGGTGATATCGTGGCTGAAGGGCCGCAAGCCGCTGATCACCAAAGAGACTGCCCGGACGGCCGTGCAGCATTACGCTTATACTAACGACAAGATCAGGCATGCCATCGGTTTCGAGTTCATCCCGATCGAAGAGACGATCCGGCATTTTTGCGGGGTTTTTAAGGAAAGCGTAGGGCGAAGAGCCTAGAGCATATGGCGAAGAGCTTAGGGCATAGGGCGAAGGGGACCGGGAGACAAGGGGACCGGGGGACAAGGGGACCGGGGGACAAGGGGACCGGGAGACAAGGGGACAAGGGGACAAGGAGACCAGGAGATTTTCGCCGTAGGCGATGAAGTATTGTAGCAGACGGGATCAACAACGAATCCATTTCGCCGTAGGCGATAAAGTATTGTAGCAGACGGGATCAACAAAGAATCCATTTCGCCGTAGGCGATGAAGTATTGTAGCAGACGGGATCAAAAACGAACCCATTTCGCCGTAGGCGATAAAGTATTGTAGCGGCGGAGCCGCGAAATATTTATAGCACAGACGTTTCCAAACAGAATTTCCGAGGTGCGAAGCACCGAAATATTGAATTACCGGGCGATAACAAATTTCCCCGTCCCGATGACCGTTTTATCATCCCTCACCACGACAAAATAGATCCCTGGAGGCAGGGTGGAGACATCCAGGGACCACACTCCTCCCCCTGTTTGGTGGGAGGCCGGTGAGAGAGCTATTCGCTCGAAAATATCGTAGATTGTTATTGAAGGTTGAAGATTGAAGGTTGAAGATTGAAGGTTGAAGATTTGCAACCCGAATTCAATCCGCCAAACTGGCGGACAACAGTTAATATTTCACGGACCGGGTTCGGATAGATTTTCAAAGGCAAGGGCATGAATGATTCGTGGATACCTGGCCCGCTGATTAAACCCAGTTCATCTGTTTTCAAAAATATTCCTTTTTTAACCGGAAAATTTCTAATCATGCCTACTATAGCAAATCCTCCATCTTCACACTGAGTTATGTCATTAATAGAGGTGGAATAATTATCATTCCGGTAAATTCTATACCAAACCGAATCACCATTCTCAGTAAAACTAAATAGACCTGCATCCATCTCATAGGAAAATTGATCTGCAACAGAACCGGCCATTAAGTAATTTCCATCCAAACATTTTATCAGGTTATCGAAAAAACCAGAAACTCTTTCATACATAGGGTACTTAACCCAAAGGGTATCATCCTCTCCGGTTAATTTACTAATATAAAACCGGTACATCATATTTGCTCCCACAGCGATTATTTCATCCTCTGCAGGAGACAAGGCATAAATCATAGCTCCATAATATTGTAAAGGACTTGGAACTTCTCTTTTATTTAAAGAATCCCCGGGATCACTAAAAGTAAAAATGGTTTGATCTCCAAAATATTCCAAACCCGAATAATATACTGCAGCTTTAATACTGCCATCGGGCATTACAATAATGCTTTTCAGCTTATATCCAGCTATAATTCCAGGGGTCAGCAATAAGACCGAACCCTCAAAAATTTTATTCCCTTCAAGGTCTGACTTAATTATATATAGCCGTCATTCAGAGGATAAACTCCGGTTAATTCTACTGATTCCCAGAAATCGTATTGTTTTTCAAATGTGACCTGAGCAATTGAGAGGCGTACACAAACAATGCTGCTTAAAAGAATTAACCATCTCCATTTCATTTCCTTAAATATTAACGGAGTAACATATTAGGTCATATCATAGAGTTGTAAATATAATGAATAAAAAGTAAAGCAGAACTGATGGTCACTAATCGGCTACAAACTTTCAGAAAACGGATAATGAGTGAAATAGAAAGGGGACTGGGGGGGACTGGGGGACAAGGGGACCGGGAGGCATGGGGCCCCGTGACTAGTCAATTTTAACCATGTAGCATTGTAACAATGTAACAAATTAACAGTTTAGCACCTCCAACCTATTCGGAATAAAACCTAAATTTGCATTTACAAAACAGCACCAGGCATGAAAAAGATCGCATTGATTTACTGGCCGAAAAAAGGCAACACCGAAGAAGCCGCCTATAAGATTTTCCAGAAATTCGACAAAGGCATTATCGATATCTTCACGATTACGGATTTCAATACGGCGGAATTCGCCATGTACGACGCATTCATCATCGGCGGCAGTACAACCGGCGCGGATAACTGGGGCCAGGCTCACAAGACTCGCTGGGCTGACTTTTTTGTCAAGCTGGCCAAAGCTGAGATCAAAGGAAAACCGTTCGCCCTCTTCGGCCTTGGCGACCAGGTGCTTTACCCCAACCACTTCGTGGATGGAATGGCGCTTATGAAGGAGATGTTCGAGAAGTATGGCGCGGTCCACAAGGGCTGGTGGCCAACCGAGGGCTATGAATTCCAGGATTCGGAATCAGTGGAAAACGGCATGTTCTACGGCCTGGCACTCGATCTCGATCACCAGAAAGAACTATTGCAGGAAAGGATCGATAAATGGACGGAGCAGGTGAAAAGTGAGTTTGAATTGATATAGGAATTACATTTATCCTCAATCATTTACTACGTTCTTGTAGTGCTCAAACCTGTCCAGAACCTCATTCACGAATTCAAATGTTTCCTCGCCGCGGGCATATCCGAACCGCACCACTGTATCGTTGTAATATTTCGGATTGGATTTGTTGAGGACATAATAATCCACATTGTCATCCCAGATATTCGGATCCTTGCCGTGTTTCACCGCCAGACGCCGGGCATCCAGCACATGGGCAATGCCTACATTGTAGGAAGCCAGGATGAATTTGATCCGCTGGTCGGGATCTTTGATGTCTTTGGGCAGTTCCCGGTCAAGTACCTTAATATACTGAATGCCAGCCTCAATTTGGTCGTATGCTGAGGAGGTGCTGTCGATACCGAACAAGGCGGCAGTCGATGGCATCATCTGCATAAGACCGAAGGCCCCGGCCCAGGATTTGACCTGGGGGTGGAACTGGCTTTCCTGGTAGATCAGCGAAGCCAGTAAACGCCAGTCAAAATCGTATTTCCTGGAAAGATCGCGCATGATCTCATCGTACCTGGAAATCTTTCCCCCATTGAAGGAAACATGCTCGCTCCTGGCCATAAAAGCCGTACGCGGGCTGTTATAATATTTATCTATCAGGTGCTTAGCCGTGAGTGTCCTGTTGAAATCACGGAGCCAGCTGTTGATCACGCTTTTCAGGCTGTCGGAATCGTGCCGCACTGCCCAGGCCAGGTTTTGCGGGAAGCTGACAGCGGTTTTTATATCGATGTCCGGATACATCCGCTCATAAAAGTTGGCCAGGTGTTCATCGCAGATGGTGTATTCGATTTCCCCCCTGGCAACGGCGCCGATCAGTTGTTCCACTTCCTTTACCGGATCTTCGGTAACCATAATGGCCTGTCCGATCTCTTCCGAGAGGTTCTGAAGACGGTTATAATAGGCTGATCCATCCTGGACATAGATTGTCTTACCGGCCAAATCCAGCGGATTACGTATGAGGTGGTCATCGATATTATCCCACGATCTCATTTTTCTCCAGTTATCCGGTTTCTTTTGAACAAGCATCTGCCTGGTCTGGAGGATCGGCTCGGTGAAATCCATGGTCTTCATTCTTTCCTGTGTGACGGTCAGCCCCATGGCAATTACATCGGCTTCGCCAAGTTCCAGTTCATGAAATGCGTTATCGAGGCTTTTCGCCACTTTAATTTCCAGATCGACATCCAGGAAATCGGCAAACATTTTGAGCTTCTCATATTGGAAACCCATTGGTTCACCGCGATATATGAAGTAGTCAGTGGAATTATAATCGGTTATGGCGATCAATCTTCCCCGGTCCTGGATTTCCTGGATACGGTAGCGTTTCTCGACAGGTTCGCCGGCCAGCGACTGTTCTGCATTTTCCTGGCGGTTGATCGAGCAGGAGGGAAGTATTGAAAGAGAAATGGTTAGGAAGAAAATGAATCGGGAAATACGGATCGGTATGGCTATTTTTTTGAATTTAGTCATCAAATCGGTTTTCGTTTAACAATGGAAGGTCTGTCAAATAGGCCCCAGATTCACATCCTGTCAATCTACAACGGCAGATACTATTAAAACCTTCTTTCATTATCAATCACGTATTTTTATACGTTAAAAGGCGGCAAAGGTAAACAAAAAAATCCACCCGAAATCACTTTCAGGTGGATTTTGTTGAATTTCAGTATGTTAAAAAATGTTAATCGAATACGATTTCCATCTCCACCCGGCGGTTCTTCTGGCGTCCTTCCGGAGTATTATTATCTGCGATGGGTTTGGTTTCGCCAAACCATTCGGGGATCAGCTGGCTGGGCGCCACACCCTTGCCCTGAAGGTATTTAGCAGTGGCTTCCGCCCTGTTCTTTGAAAGGGTCATGTTGGAGGCATCGTTGCCGACATTGTCGGTGTGACCGGAAATTTTCAGCTTCCAGGTTGGCTTGCTGACCAGCAGGGCAGCCAGTTCATCCAGTGAATGAAAGGAAGATGAACGGATGACGGATTTCCCTGTTTCAAACTCCAGGTTTTCGAAGGCTGTTTTCAGGACAACCGCCTCTTCTTCTTTAATGACCGGGCAGCCGTTGTTATTGATATCGCCAGGTGTCAGCGGGCATTTATCATCGCGGTCAATCACACCGTCACCATCGGTATCGGTATAAGGGCAGCCGAAGTTTTCCGGTGGGCCGGGCTGATCCGGGCAACGGTCATCCGAATCCTTGACTCCATCTCCATCGGTATCCAGGAAGGGACATCCTCCCTGTTCGACCGGTCCGGCCAGTTCCGGGCATTTATCCTTGATGTCCGGCACTCCGTCGCCATCCAAATCCGGGCAACCGTTCAGCTGGACCGGGCCAACCACATCGGGACATTCGTCCTTGATATCCATCACTCCGTCGGCATCCCGGTCGGGACATCCCTGGGTCAGTCTTGGACCAGGCTGATCGGGGCACTGGTCGTCCATATCCGCGGTACCGTCGCCATCCCGGTCCGGGCAACCTTTGAATTCCTTCGGCCCCGGGATATCCGGGCAGAGGTCTTCGCTATCCTGCACGCCGTCGCCATCCCTGTCGGGGCATCCCCTGAATTCCCAGATACCGGGTGTCGTCGGACAGTTGTCATTATCGTCCGACACCGCATCATTATCGCGGTCAGCAGGCGGCTTGCCCTGGAATATCGGGATTTTGGCGCCGATGTAAAAATTGGAGCCGTAAGGATCATCGAATAGTCCCGAGAAAAGGTTGTTGATTCCGAAATAGATAAAAGCGGCACGGATCCCCAAACCTACGTTAACTTTTTGAAATTCATTGTACTGAACCGGAACTGCCACGGAAAACCATTTGTGTTCATAGCGTGGCGTAATGCTGTAATTCGACATGTAATGGCCATTTCCATCCTTGGTAAAACTCTGATGGAGCCCGGTATACGTGGTCAGATTGACGTACAATCCGGCGATCACATTCACATCTACCTGAAGGCTGAGGGCAGTTGGCAGTTTGATATTAAATTTTTCTTCGTTCTGTGAGGTAGTGAACACACCACGGTCTGACTGTGCTCTGTTGAAAATAGTATCGGCGAAATTGACATAGGGTGGAACTCCGAAAGATACTTCTTCGATATCCATCCAGTGGGTGTTGTAAGGAGTGTTATTAGTGTTGATTTGGGATTCATAATCCTCAGTAAATGAGGCAATGAAATCCTGACTTTCGTAGGCTTTCTCATATCTCAGGCGGCCTATGTCGAGGACAGATACGCCAACCTTCAGAAGATATTTGTTCTTATCCTGCCGTTCCAGGTCGGTTTGACCATCCATGTTGTACCTGAAATTTTTGTATTTCGGCCGGAATTCGTAAACCAATCCCAGGTCGAGACCTACGGAAGGTTTAGCAGTGAAATTATATTTTATTCCGGTTTCATAACCATCGTTTTCTCTGGAGCCCCAGTTCCAGTTTGAAGAAACGCCTGCATTCACATAAGGCGAATTCCACGACATATAGTCGGCATCCCGGGCATCGGGATCTTGCTGGTAGAAATAATAATAGAAATCATCTGCCTGGAGGTATGCTCCACCCACACCCTGCAGGAGTTTCACCGTAATTCCGGTCTTCATGTAATTAGCGCCATTATTGAAGATTTCGGTGGCATAAGTAAGGCCGTAATCAGCGAAGATATGGTTCACAGCCCGCAGGTTCTCATCGTGATACCATTGGTCGAAATATTCCGGGGATTTGAAATCAGAATAAATACTCCGTGCCAGGGGTTCGCTCATATCATCTGCATTCATGATATTTCGGGCTTTATAAGTAAAACCAATGGCATGTTTTGGAGTGAGTGTAATGAGAAAACTCGGTCCGAGAAATGTTTGGCTGACAAAGGCGCTTTTGTCTTTTTCGTCAGGATCTGCCAGATATGTAGCATTATCCCACCAGTCATCGTTACCGAACTTGACGAATTCGAACGACTTGAACCTGATCATGTCATTATAAATGTCATTGTTAAAGCCAAAGACATTCACATCCACCTTGAACCGGCTGTCAACAATAGCAGCTGGTTGGAGGGTGACCTGGTTAATTCCCATATAGTTTTCATTCAAAACCGGCAGGAAATCCTGCGCTAAGCTTGTTGTGCTAAGCAAGATGATCAGAGCCGGAATTAAGACTAAGCATTTAATTATTGTCCTCATATCCATAAATTGGTTTAAAGATTCAGGATTATTGGTGATTGATTATTATTAAATCAAAAGTAAATAATTAAAAAGCGCAAGTCAAATTTTAAAATGGAAGAGAAGGGGTTGAAGGAGGGGGGGGGGACCTCACAGGTCACCTCACAGGTCACCTCACAGGTTATGGTCAGATAATTTTACCTAACTTAGCGCCTTCGATTATTTAAACACATATCATAATGACGAAGGAACCAAATCGTTCAGTGATTTTCTTTTTATTATTGTTAATGCTTTTGGTAAGCTGCTCACAACCAGTTGAGAAAAAACTTACAGGTACCTGGAAGGTAGAGGATGTCCAGTTTAAAACTAATGTTCCGATTGATCAGGCTGTTTTGCAATCTTCTGAAGAAAGCCAGAAAACTATAAGCTATGAACTTATGGCAAATGACACCGCAAAAATCCGCGCTGGATTTTCCACTTTTACCGGTACCTGGGTATATAAGGAAACCGATAAAAGCGTTTACATGGTTTTCGAAGGAACTTTTGATACTATATTGCTGGGGAAGTTTGAAGAAGGGAAGCTGGTCAACCGGGAAATCAGACCTGAAATTGAAATTACAACGATATTCAGGAAGGAGTAACAGCGTCTTTTGAGTTGACGGATTATCCCTCCGGATGAATATTAGTACCTGGCTGCCCAGAAGATCGATTCAAGGTGCCGCAGGTAATTCTTTTTATCATTGTTGGGATTATAGATATAACCGTCAAGGGTGATGACTTTATTCGTTTTGGTATTAACGAATGTATAACTGAGGAAGGAACCCCCCATGAAATCGTTTTCAACTTCCCATAATCCCCTGGTTTCCATCGCATAACCTCCATTGAAATCATTCATAACGGTAAATACCGGTGGAATGAATTCCTGGCTAACCTTCATGAACGAGCCTTCGGATGGTCCGGGGATAAATTCCCTGGTGATCAGATTTCGCCAGGCAATGATCTGGTTGGGGTTGAATATGACGGTATCAGTGTAGTCACGGGAATAGATCAGGATGCCCAGTTCAACCTCCTGCCTGGCTTTCGTTACTTTGTGACGCAACCACAGAAAATCCGGAGAATCCTGTGCGATATAGAATCCCCCCGGCATCGACATGCTGAAATTGAATTTATTACTGATGACCGCGGAAATATTTAGGTCATCCGACATTTCACTAAGGGTCAGGGTTCGTTCTCTTTCCAGGCGGATAAAAATATCCAGGATTCGATTTTCCTGGTTCCTGAATTCTTCCAAAAAGGTAATGGTATCAGGTGCTGTGATTTTGATGACTCGCTGAGGTTCGGACCAGACGTCTTTCAGGATTTCAGTTTTGGTTGTCTTCGAATCAGAATTGATTTCTGCGATGAAGATATTATGATACCGCTTATAAAGGTCAACCAAATCTTTTGAAGCGATATTGATTACATCAAACATCGGTTCTGGCTGAGGAACGCCAACCTGTGCCTGGTTGAAGACAGACCTGAGGGAATCGCCGAAAGCACCTTCCCACATTGCTTTTGTGTCGGTAATAACAAGCAGTTCATTGATACCTCCGGTTGACCGGACCAAACCAGATTCACTTAACTGGCATGCATTCAACAGGAAAACTATACATCCTGATATAGTCAGGATGTAAATCTTAGTAAAAACATTTTTTCTCATCTGTAGGATGTAAAAGGAGTATAAAACAGATATTTAAAGGATTATCCTCCCATCTCGATCTTAAGTTTCTGGCCAACCTGAAGTTTGGAAGAATTTCCCATATTGTTCCATTTTTTCAGATCGTTGACGGTAACGCCCTTGTATTGGTTGGCGATATCCCAGAGGGTATCCCCCCTTTTTACGGTATAATAGACGATTTTTGGTTTTTCTGAGGCTTCATTAGCGGTAGTAGGTGAGCCAGACGAGGGATCCGTTTTTGCTAAGGAGATTTCTCCGCCAGAGACTTTAAGTTTTTGCCTTGGATAGATTGTATTATTCTTAAGGTTGTTCCATTTTTTCAGATTTTCGACGGAGCAACCATATTTACCTGCTATCATGACAAGATTCTCACCCGATTTTACGTAGTGATATCTTACTTCTGCAGAAGCCGGGTCATGGGTATCTCCAGTTTCCGGTGAAACCCCGGCAGATTTGGAATTACTGGTATTAGTGCTAGCCGTTTGCGATGTGGCAGGGGCAGAAGAGGGAACATGGGTGGAGGATATGGATGGCACGATCACAAGTTTCTGGCCGGGGTGGATCGTATTGCTTCTCAGATGGTTCCACTGCTTGATCTGATTGACCGTCACATTGTATTTCCGGGCGATAAGGCCGAGACTTTCTCCCGATCTCACGGTATGGTATTGTTTGTCGGTTGATTTCTTGATTTCCGCCACTAATTTCTCCTTTTCAAGACCGGCTTTAGTTTTATACGCATAGATAGCCTGTTCATTCTGCGCGAAATTCAATGCCTGATCTTTTGGCAGGCGCAGGGAATATGTTTTTCCGTTGTAAGCCGGAATAATGCCTGCTTTGAACATAGGATTAAGAAAAGTGACTTCTTCTTTTGAAATATTCATGAATTCGCTGATCTGGTCGAAAGCAAGGGGCTGGTTAACCATAACGGTGTCGATTCCGCCGTATAGAATTCCGGGGTGCAGGGGATACAGATTATGTTCAGGTGCATAATTCATTACATACAATACCGCGATAAAAGCGGGAACGTAACCTCTGGTTTCTCTTGGAAGGAAAGGCCAGATGGCCCAGTAATTTTTAACACCTCCTGCCCGGCGGATGGCTTTTTGCACATTTCCCGCGCCGGAATTATATGCTGCCATAACCAGGTTCCAATCGCCAAACATAGTATACAGGTCTTTCAGGTGCCGGCAGGCTGCATCCGTTGCCAGATAAGGATCAAACCGTTCATCCACAAGTGACGTGACCTTGAGTCCGTAGAGTTTTCCGGTATAATACATAAATTGCCATAACCCTTTGGCTCCCGCCCGTGAACCGGCAACAGGATTAAGGGCTGATTCCACAACGGCAAGATATTTCAACTCAAGTGGGATATCGTATTTATCCAGGTATTCCTCGAATAAGGGAAAGTAAATCTCTTTAAGGCCGAGCATTTTAGAAGTAAGGGTTCTTTTTCTAACGGCGTACAATTCGATAAAGGATTTAACGGATTGATTGTAAGTTAAATCCAGGGGGGTTTCCTGGTCCAGTGCAAGGATTCTCGCCATATATACCGAGTCGGGATATGAAGGAACATGGCCGATTGGGAAATTATAGACATTCAGAACGGAGGTGTCGGTATTGAAGTAATAATCCTGAAAATAAGGGATGCCATTCAGGCTGTCCAGCATTCCAATGGTAACGGATTCGTTGAGGATGATATCAGCCTGTTTGCTGTCATTGATAAGGAGTTCTCCTTTTCCCCGGATGGTATCATTATCAGGTAAAGTGTATTCAGAATCGGAAGATTGTTCCTGGAAAGTGGTATCCGGGCTCTGGAGAGTGGCTGAAGCCAGCGAAGGAAAGCCCCGGACTACTATGAACAGCAAGGCACATGAGACCAGGAATGCCTTTTTGGTCAGGAAAGGGTGCATCAGCGATGAATTTTTAAATCGATTATAAAAGTAAATTTCGAAACCCCCTGATCGAAAAAACGACAGGCAGAAATATTAACACCACAAAGTTAAGAAAATTGCACAGGGATTGGAAAAAAAGGGAACCCTCCAAGGGTTTAAACCCTTGGAGGGTTCCCTTTTTTCTATAAAGCACCCTAAATCAATTAATTATATTTAATACCCTGCCTCCCTATCTTTGGCTTCCCTGTCCCATTGAGGTAAAACTGTTTTCAGGAAAATGTCCTTTTCAGCATTCATCTGTTTCATATCCATGCCCAAAAATTCCTGGGCTTTTTCTTTTGTGCTGATATCCGGATACGGCACTTCTTCATTAAAGCCCAGCCGTGCCATTAACCTTGCCAGTTTGATCCTGCTTTCCTGAGCAATATTGATACCCGCGGCTATCACCCGTCCGATCTCTACGGGTGCATGGAAAGAGGCCCCGTGACTGGCCGAAGAATAATCCCACCGCCATTGGGCATGGCGGATATCCATCAGGATCTCTTTCATCTGGTCGTCGGTCGCACCAAGGTCCCAGGCTTTTTTGGCCTCAACATGAGCCCTCACCAGCAATTCCTCCAGCTTATCCCGGTTCTGAATGATCTTATCCTGGCGATCATAGACATTTCTCATCAGGGTCATGGTTTTCTCCCGGTGACAAACCGCACAGGAAGCTTCCACATTGTTTAACGGACTCTGGAGATGATGATCCGTGAATTTCTGTCCGCCTTCACTTTTGTATGGCATATGGCAATCGGCACAGCTGACCCCTCGTTCAGCATGGATCCCGGTCATATAAACCTCCCAGTCAGGATGCTGCGCTTTCAGCATCGGGGCTTTGCTCAATGCGTGAACCCAGTCAGTAAACATGAACTCATCATAGTATCTTTCCATATCATCCACCGTCAGGCCCTTATCCCAGGGAAAGGTCAGGTAGGATTGCTTCCCGTCCCTTTTATCGAAATAATATTCTACATGGCATTGCGCACAAACCAGCGAGCGCATCTCCTGGTGGGTGGCTTTGGTAATGTCCTTTCCCATTCTTTCATAAGCTTCCAGGAGCGCCGGACGACTGATCTGAAGGTTCATCGTTTTAGCTTCATGACAATCGGCACAGCCGATCGGATTGACAATTTCATGCCCTTTCGTGTCCCAGGTTCCGGCGTAGAATTCTGCGGGACCGGTCTTGCTCATCATTCTCGGAACATCGGTGCTTTTACAGGCCCAGCAGGTGTTAGGCTGCGGGCTTGGTTTTCCATCCACCGGCGCACCGGTCCTCAGCGTATTCCTGATATCAGTGATAGCATAATAATGTCCTCTGCCCTGGTTGTAATCCTTTGAAAAGCTATAGCCTGCCCATAAAACCACCAGCCTGGGATCTACCTCCAGCATATCGATCATGGCCGCACCATTGTATTTACTTCGGAATGTCGTATCGGATGTCTGAAGATAAGACTGATATTCCCTGGGGAAATTTTTCCCCCAGATCTCGTTCCTGGGCTCAGTCTGGTCATAATTCACAACCGGGACATAGGCGAATTGCGCTTCCGTTCTTCGTTCGATGATGGATGAGGCCAGCAGGCCGATGAAAAAAACCAATACGACTGTGGCCAGGAATAAAAGCCAGCCGATGATTGGCTTGCGGCGGATTGTTTCATTCAGCGAAGACATGACTTTTCTGTGTTTAGGTAACGGTTAATAATTAAAGACTGATTCACTTCATTTTGACCTTTGCTTTTTGAACTTTCTTCATCCATTCGGGCACAGCACTGCTGGGAAGAGGAACTCTTGCGAAGGGCACACTGGAGATACTGTTCACCCTTCCGTGCGGCACCTCGCGATGACAGTCCCAGCAGAGCCTGTCCTGGCGAAAATGATGGAAATTGCCGGACCTGGCCAGCAGTTTGTCGTCGGTCAGAAGTTTCTCATGGCAGCGGATGCAATTTTCCTGGACCACCTCGATACCGGCGTGCTTGATAAAGATCACCTGGGGTTCGGCCCTCATGGTAAAGATAGTGGCATGCCGCAGCCCGTCTTTCGCCTTGAAGAAATACTTTCTCACAAAATTATCATGGGGGACATGGCATTCGTTGCAATTTGTCACTGCCCGGTGAGAACTGTGGCTCCAGGTGGCGTATTGCGGCGCCATGATATGGCAGTTCATGCAGGTTGCCGGATTATCCGACAAATAGGAATATGCCCTGGAGGTCCTGAAAATAAACAGAGCAAGACCTACCAGGATCCCGATCAGGACAATTACCGGGATCTGCCAGGCCGGTGGTGGCAGCATGCTTTTTATGAATCTTAAAGGCATAAAAATAAGTGACTGTTTCTTTCTTATTTTCCTAATCCGGGTTTAAAAACCTGCTTAAATATACAAACAAATAGATTATATCGGATTTCATTTGATTTTTTAATCCTGTTTCTCTAATTGCCTTTTTAACAATACTTTAACACAAAATGTCTTGATTGGACCTATCGCTTACATTACTTTTACAATCCAATTAACCCGGTCTGTATTAACCAAATATCCAGGATTATGATCCTCTTTCTGAAAAGCTTACCGGCCAGGGCCGGTTCGATCGGACTGACATTATCCCTTATTTACTTTTTTTCCTGTCTCCCCGTTCATCTTGAAGCCTCTGAAGATAAAATCGATAGCCTAAGGCAAGAGGTCTTGAAAGATTACCCGGATGAAAATTTGGCCATGACTATGGATGCCATGGCAAGAGAATTTGTCAAATCAGGCAGGAATGACAGCGCCAGGTATTATGCAGAGAAAGCCCTGTCAATTGCCGAAAGGACTGATAATATTGAAATCCTGGCCAGTTCCTACCTTATCATTTGCAGGGACCAGTGGATATGGGGTTATTTACCCGAAGCGCTGGAAACAAGCCGGAAAATGATCTATTATTCCGAACAACTCAGGGATCCGGACATGCTGGCCAGGGCCTTTTATCACCAGGGAGTGGTTTATGGTATGATGGGGGAAACAGATTCAGCCATATACCTTTTCAGGTCGAGCCTGAGTCATGTAAAAACCGATTCAGTAACTCTAATGGCATCCTACCTGGGTTTAGGCAATAATTTTGGTCATACCGGGGAATATGATTCATCCCTTCATTATAAGTTAATGGCAGCTAGGATCGCAGAGCTCACCGGAAAAGAATATAATCTGGTCACCATTTTCTACTCGATAGGTATCACATTTGAAGAGACCGGAGACGCTAAGGGATGTGAAAAGTATTTCCGGTCGGGATTGAAAATTGCACAAAAACTTCAGTATTCAGATGGCATAGCCGACGGGTATAATAAACTTGCAGGAGTGCATTTCAATCGTGATGCGCTCGATTCCTCCTTATACTATCTGGATGAGGCCAGGAAACTTTTCAAAGCGAACGGAGATACCACAGGATGGTCTGAATTGTACGATTATTACGGTCTGATTTACTTCAGGCAAAAAAGGTACCCTGAGGCGCTTTCGGCATTTGACTCAGCCATAAAAGTAACCAGGATTTCGAATACCTGGCCGGAATTGATGAGTAATTACAGGAATAAAAGTTCTGTATACAATGAGCTTAAAGACTATCCGAATGCATGGAGATACCTGGATTCAGCCCGTATGATTGCCGCTGAATTCGGTTTTCGGGACGATCATCAGCAGATATTGCGGGCGATGGGAATGGTCTCATATCTTTCAAAGGATTATAAAAGATCTGTTGAAGAGCTGGATTCAGCTATGAATATAAAAGATTCGCTGTTTAGCGAAGAAAAAGTTAAGGCAGTCCTGGAAATAAACCAGAAATATGAAAAAGAAAGGGACCAGGCCAGAATTCTTTCCCTGGAAAAAGAGTCCCTGAAAAGGAAACTCCAGCGCAACCTGATCTTATTCAATGGTTCGGCACTGATCGCAGCAGCCTTGTTTTTCCTGATGATGCTCCGACATAAACTGGTAAAAACCAAGCTGATATCAAAACAGAAAATCAGCCGGCTGGAAGAGGAAAAAAAGCTGCTCCAGGCACGGAATCTGGTCGACGGCCAGGAAGAGGAACGGAAAAGGATTGCCATGGAACTGCATGACGGACTGGGGGTAATCCTTTCAGCGACAAAGATGCAATTCAGCACCTTGGATAACGCGGCTTCCATGGAACCAAAGCTCATGGAAAAGGCTATCCGTTTATTGGAACAGGCTTCCGGGGAAGTACGCAGGATATCGCATAACCTGATGCCCGGATTGCTGACAAAACTTGGCCTTTATGAAGCCATTGATGATCTTTTTGAAAGTATCAATGAAACGAAGCTACTTGGTGCTTCAGTCTCATTTGAAGGGGACAGGGACAGGAGGCTGCCGGAAAATACTGAGATCATGCTTTACAGGATCATCCAGGAACTGGTCAACAATACGATGAAATATGCCAAAGCCAGCCAGATCCGTTTGTCCCTGAGCACAGCCCATTCTCCGATAACCATCAATTACAGCGATAATGGAACAGGATTCGATCCGGATGAAGTAATGAATTCAGGGAAGAAATCAATTGGACTGAAAAGCATTGAGTCCAGGGTGGGATTTCTCAACGGGCAGATGACCCTGAAATCGGCACCCGGAAAAGGCGTGGATTATCTCTTTACTATTCCTGTAAATTTTGAGAATTAACGCCGGTTTTTTCTGTTAAATAATTTCACCCAGACGATGATTCCGCTGATGATCAGTATCGTTCCAAATATACCCAGCAACGGTACGATCAGGATATAAAAATCTCCGGTCAGGAATTTAAAAATCCTCCCGGTATGAACTTCCAGCGCAAAATTCCACCACGACATCGGGCTCTCTGCGAGGATCTCCGATGGCACCTCCGGGATTTTATCCTCCTGATTCATGGATAAGGCGCCATTATTATAATCGAAAATCACCTCCTTTTCATTGTACGTTTTCCAGTACCCGCTTATCATATGTTCCCCGAAAGGCTTGCTGCCCGTGTCGACCATCCCTGGCACTTTTCCCGTGATGTGGTTCCGGGAGTACCCTTCGTGCGGGTACCAGTCATACAGGCCATTGAAGGTGCCGACCAGGTAATTTCCCGGACCGGTTTTTTCAAAAACATTGATCCCCATTACAGACAGGGGAGGTTGTCCGGCCGGAGCAAACATCTCTGACCGGAGATCTTCGGTTGCATAAAACAGGCCCTCGGTCGTGCCGAAAAGAAAACCCCTGAGATCCTCGTCAAAAATGACTGCTCTCAGTTTATCTTCCCACGGATTCGGTGTATCCAGGACTGAAAAAGGAATTTTCCCAACCCGGGCGTTGGCAATGGTGATCAGCAGGGGAGGGCGGAGAAACATCCCGGTCACGGTATTGATCAGGATAAAAAGGGCAATCCAGATTCCAGCTTTCTTATGCCACTTTGCTGAAAAGCGTTTGGTGTTCGATGCCGTTTGAAGAGGTTTTTTGCGTTTTTTCAGCCAGCGAAGAGCGTAGGGCATTGTGAAGTGGAGTGTGCCGGTAATGGCAAGCAGGATGACGATCAGTCCCATGGCATCCACGATCAGTTTCCCGGCCATACCGTATATTTCCCCGCTGTGGATCACCCAAATGGTCCGGAACAGACCTGCTTTATTGTCATACCCTTCAGCAGGAGGCAAATGGAGCTCCATAGCCTGGAAACTGCCTGGTTCATCCCTTGCCTGAAGTAGTTCCGAACGGGTCAGGATCAGAATTTGATCATCCTTTTCCTCCAGCCATTGTACCCTTTGATCTTTCACAGGCAGATGCAGTTTCTGCCATTTTCCGGCGTTATGATCAAAGCAGAATAACCCGAACAGCGTGCCTGCATATAGATTGCCTTTCCGGGAGTGTAAAACGGAAGCTATTTTCCGGTTGTCGATTCCGTTCGGGAAACCGCTGTTGAAATCGCTGAACCTCGTCATCGCATGATCCGTCAGCCAGGCACCGATGTTGCCAAAGATGATAACGCTGTCAGTGCCAATTTTCACAGCCGATCTGACTGCGGCGTTATTCCAGTTCACATACCGGTATTCTTTGGGGAGAAGATCCCTGCTGATGTCCATGCCGGAAAAGAGTTGCCGGTGGTTCATGACAATTCCTGAAACAGCCCACAGGATGAAAAAGAATGCCATGATCACCCCGGGCCACCGGTGCCACTTTTTAAAAAACTTCAGCCAGCGGTTGTTCGAATTGCAATCTTGTGAGGCCGTGGACATGTTACAGGTGCGTAAGTCTTACGGACTTTTGATAATTAGCTATTTCTTAAGAAAGTAGCTGATGAAATGATCTTCTGATTCCTTTCTTGAAAAGTGGTCAAACCCTTGGGCGACAACTCTTTCGATGAGAGGTGCAGGCAGAAACGGAGTGCTCAGTTCGAAGATCTCACCGGCATGCAGGTCCTTCACACCTTCCAGCACTTCACCAAGGGGGTGACCGCCCTGTTCGATAATGGGTCGCGCATCGAGCCGCTTAGCTATGTTCTCATCCCTTAGCCACGAAGGTTTAACGGATGATCCGCCTGCCGTGGCTTCCAGGCCTTCAAGCACGTCCTGCCCGACTTTCTTACGAAGTGTGTTGACCAGCGAATGTACCGGTATTTCACCGACCTGTGCCGCTTGCTGCAGGGTGGTTACCCTGGCAATGGTCCTCCGCAACACAGGGTTTTTCAACTTTTTGAATACAGGAGCCATTTCGATCAGGACATCCTCCAAGCCGGGATATGCCTGAAGAAGTTCGTAGACTTTCGTTTTTGGAGTTATGATAAGTTGTTCCATTGTTCTGTTTGTTCAATTGTTCAATTGTTAAGGGTTCCGGGACCCAATTTCCAAATTCCCGCTCACGGCTCACGTCTACTGACCATACTCCAGTATCCTCTGCTCTCCTTCCAGTGCACGGAGCCCGGTAAGGTCCTGGGATACTTCCAGGGTTCCCAGGTAATTTCCTGCTTCATCCCTTAGGGCGAAATATTCGATGTGAATGAATTTTCCCTTCATCTGTATCCAGAAGGGTGCATGGTCCTGCCTGCCAGTCCTGAAATCTTCGAGGATCTGTTCCACAACATGAACGCTGGAGGGAGGGTGGCACAATTTCACATCGCGGTTCAGAATGGCACGGCTTCGGTGGAAGATACGATCCTTGCCCTGGCTGAAGTATCTGACTTTCTCATTTTTATCGACGAAAGTCATGTCAACCGGAAGGGTGTTGAGGATGGCCTGCAGTTCGGATTTGGTGAAACTTCCAGAGGGAAGGTGGACCAGGTCATCATCTTTCTGCTCTTCCTTTATTTCTTCGATATTTGCCGGCTTCCATCCGAACTGAGGGTCGTAAAGGCAGAAACCGATCTCCAGGGTCTGGTTGTATATCTCATACCACTCGATGTCTGTCAGCTTGTCCATGACCATAGGTAACAGGATCTGATCTTCTTTCATGGTCATGTCAGCCACCTGGTCTGAAGCAGGCTTGAGTACAAACTGCACCGCTGCGTCAGCTTCTTCTGCCGTCAAACTTTCAGGGCTGTTCAGTACTTCAATGGCCGCTTTCAACAGTTCCCGGATCTCATTATGCTTGCCCCACATCACTTTTGGGGGGCCGGTAATACCGTATTTCTCGAGGTAAGGGAACAGCAGGTTTTCCTTCCGGAGGTAATGTTTTTCCACATCCATCAGGCTGTTGAAGTGGGTTTTCAATTCCAGGAACCAGGCCGGCACTTCCTCATCTTTCACCGAAGTAACCCTTTCGTACAATGTTTCCAGCTGATCCACCACCTTTAGTATCTCCTTATTTTCCTGGCGGAATGTATCGACAGGGTGACCGGGCGGAACTATTTTCATCCCCGACAGATCGATATGGCCGTCCAGAGCTTCGCTGTGGATATCGCAGAATTTCAGCACTTCAGCTTCGCTGAGGGTGCCTTCGGAAATCAGTTCCTGCTCCACTTCCACGACTTCGCCATAAGGGATCCTGGTGAGCAGGCTGACCAGCTGCTTGCGCGCTTCGGCAGGAGCTTCGCCGGCATGAAGCTGCAGGATCATGTGTTTCAGCAGCTCTTTACGCTTTTCGCTGTTATTGATCAATTCGCTCATAATTATTCCTTGATCATGGTTAACAACATCTTGAATTTTTCCACTGCATTGACAGCGTGAGGGATGTTTGCCGGCATAATGATCGACTGTCCGGCAGTGAGTTCATAAGGCACCCGGTTGATGTGCACTTCTGCTTTGCCTTCCAGAATCTGCACCATGGCATCGAACGGGGCGGAGTGCTCACTCAGCTTCTGGCCTTTGTCGAAAGCAAAGAGGCTGATATTGCCTTTTTCTTTCTGAATGACCCGTTTACTGACTATGCCTTCGGTTGAATAATCGACTTTATCGTTGAAGTTCATTACCTGGGAGTGGTTAAATAAGTTGGTATTCATGGTGTTAAATTTTGAATTTTAAATTTTGAATTCGGGATCAGATATAATCTTCAAAGAGAACATCTCCTTTAATTCCAATGACTGTCTTTTTAATGGGAATCTTCCGGCTGGCGGAATCCCTGGCGAGGTTGGCGATATGCACCAGGCCGCTGCAGCAGGGCACTTCCATGACCACCACATTCAGCTCCCGGATCAGGGCTTCTTCGATCATTATCCGTAATTTTTCCACATAGGCTTCCTTGCCCTGGTCGAGTTTCGGACAAGCAATGGCGAGCCCTTTTCCCTTCAGGAACTTCTGGTGGAAATTACCCAGGGAGAACGCAACACAATCGGCTGCCAGCACTACTTCGGCATTTTGAAAGTAGGGAGCAGAGGGATTGACCAGGTGCATCTGAACCGGCCATTGCCTTAGTTCTGACTTTTGCTCAACCGGTCCGGTCAAAGGCATCACAGCTTTTTTGCCCGACTTTTCCCTCTCTTCGAGATCGGTGTTGAAACCGAAACTCCTGGTACCAGGGCAACCTCCGCTGGCACAATTTCCTGACATGCTCTTCTCGTACACTTTATCCAGGACCTGTTCCAGATCGAAAACAAGCACCCCGGCGTTTTCTTCCAGATATTCAATTGCCTGCTCAAAATGCATTAACTCATTATGGTCAAGCAGGTGCTTGAGGTGTGCCACCACCGTATTCTGCCCGTATTTGACAATTTCAGGTATCACAGCTTTCTCATTATAAGGCTCGGCTTCCCTGAGTTCAATTTCAATGGCTCCTTCCGGGCATTCGCCGATGCAGGCCCCGAGCCCGTCGCACATAAGATCTGATACCAGCCTGGCCTTTCCGTCGATGATCTGAAGGGCTCCTTCCGGGCAGGCCGGGATACACAGGCCACAGCCGTTGCACAATTCCTCGTCGATCCGGATTATTTCTCTTTTCATATAATTGACATTAAATAGACATTAGCTCGCTTCGCCCGCGACAGTTGTATTCATTTGTTTTATCTGTGATTCATTTGTGAGAATCCGGGTAATCCGTGGTGAATTACTTCAAATTTACAGAGCAAAAGTAAATGGCATTATGCAGACGGGATGTAACAAATGTTACAAATTCGACAAAAGGGATGGTAAAATGCCTAATTTTGACATATGTCATTGCATCTTCAACATAAGGAGCTTGAAATTCTCACGGGATGTCCTATTTTCATCGGGTTACCGGAATCGGAGATCGACGAGATCATTAAAAAGACCCATCATTTTACCAAGACTTTCGAAGTGGGCGACATTGCCGCATTCAGCGGTGAGCCGGTGAATTTCCTGATGATCGTGCTGGAAGGCAGCGTGAAAGGGGAGATGCAGGATTTTTCAGGGAAAGTGATCAAAATAGATGATATTGTTGCCCCAAGAGTACTGGCCGGCGCATTTATTTTCGGGAGGCAGAATAAATTCCCGGTGAATGTGATGGCTAACGAAAGAACCCGCCTTCTCTACATTCCAAAATACGATTTCATGAAGATGCTGCAGAGCGACATCCGCATCCTTCAGAACTTCCTTAACGTAATTTCCAGCCAGAGCCAGATGCTGGCCAACAAGCTCAAGTTCTTATCATTCAAGACCATAAAGGGAAAGATAGCCCAGTATATCCTATCCCTTTCCGGTCACGACAAAACGATGATCGAGCTGCCCATGACTCAGAATGAACTGGCGGAGCAATTTGGCGTGGCGCGTCCTTCCCTGGCCCGTGCCCTGGGCGAAATGGCAGATGAGGGAATCATTGCGGTGGACCGGAAGGTGGTGCGGATTCTGGACCCGAAAAGGCTGAGAGAGGTGGGAGGATAAAGAGATCGGGATTTCACCCGATCACTCGTTCGTCAGGTCCATAAGTGGCTTCACTGCCCGCTCAAATATCCCTTTCGTCCAGGCAATGGCCATCCCGTAGTTTGTGATCGGGATACCGGCTTCAATGGCTTCACGCAATCTGCTGTGGACCTGTTTGCGGGTGATCATGCATCCGCCGCACTGAACGAGGAGAGCATACTTCCTGAGATCGTGATCGAAACTATCCAGCCCTGCCACAATGTCGAATTGTAGCTTCTTTCCGGTGTATTCCTGCAACCAGCCGGGAATCTTGTACCGGCCGATGTCGTCGCAATTGACCTGGTGGGTGCAGCTTTCCAGGATCAGTACCCGGTCGCCGTCTTTCAGTTCGTCTATCTTCGGGGTACCCGCCAGGTACTTGTCGAAAGGCCCTTTGTGCCGGGCCAGCAGGACGCTGAAACCGGTCAGCGGGATATCTTTCGGGATGATCTTGTCGATCCGGCCGAACATCTGGCTGTCAGTAACCGCCAGCCGGGGCTTTATGCCGGTAGTAATGAGGAAATGCTCCACCTCGGTTTCTTTCAGCACCACATTGATGCAATCATTATCCAGCACATCACGGATGGCCTGCACCTGTGGCAGGATCATGCGGCCCTCGGGCGCTTCATTGTCTATCGGTGTAATCAGCAGGACGATGTCCCCACGCTTTAACAGGCCTCCGAATAGCGAAGGGCTCTGATAAGCCGTGGCCGGCATATGACGGATGATCATCTGAATAAGGGAGTCCTTGTTGATAGGATTTAAGGTCGAAAAATCGATGATTTCGGTCTGAAGCTTAAGATGGACAAAATTCTGAAGATCGGCTGTGACAGGAACGACATCGGCTTTATTATGAACAAAAATGTACGGGACATCAAACTTTTTGAAATGACTGATCAGCTCATTTTCAAATTTACTGATCTCATTGTTGGTAACAACGATGATGGCCAGATCGATGGATTTAATGACCTGAAGCGTTTTTCGTACGCGCTGGCTTCCCAGTTCTCCTTCATCATCGATACCCGCAGTGTCGACCAGAACAGCCGGGCCGATCCCAAAGATCTCGACGGATTTGCGGACCGGATCGGTTGTGGTGCCCGGCTGGTTTGAGACAATAGCGACATCCTGTCCTGCAAGGGCATTGATCAGGGAGCTTTTACCATTGTTGCGCCGTCCGAAGATCCCGATGTGGGGCTTGAGTTCACGGCCTTTGTCTTGTTTCATCAGGTTATTTTTTGCACGCAAAAAGCGCAAAGATTAATAAGTTCGCCAACAGAACTTTGTGGGCTTAATCATGATCTTTAAATCCTTGGTGTGAAACACAAAGTTCAATTTTTGACTGTCCTTTTAAAGTAGTGTTTCGGATCCCCCCATTTGCTGTATCCGATGTATTCTCCGACAGCCTGCAACCTTTTTTCGAGCTCCTTTACCACCACCATCGGATCGTCTTTTACGATTGGTTTTCCGTTATAGAGATTGTAATGATCAGCATAAACCTTTGGGGTCATATTAGGCATGAAGACATTGGCCCCAGCCAGAATGGCCTTGAACCGGCCATCGGTGTCCAGCACCTGCATCGCGGTGGAGGCTGCTATGTTCACATCCCTCATGATAATCCTGGCCAAAGCGATCATCCTGAGGGCAAGTTCCATACGCTCCGACGGAGCCGGTATCATTGCCTCAAGCTGTCCCATTGGCGTATCCTGATGAGGGATATAAGGTCCCATACCGATCATATCGATGTCGAAATTACGCATGAACAGCAGGTCATCAGCCAGGTGCTCCAGGGTTTGACCGGGTAATCCAATCATCACCCCGGTGCCTGTCTGAAATCCGGCTTTCTTCAGATTGAACAATGCCTTCAGCCGGTCCTCAAAACGGTGGAATTCATTGTCCGGGTGGATTCTACGGAATAAATCCACCGATGAGGTTTCAATGCGGAGAAGGTAGCGGTGTGCCCCGGCTTCCCGCCACAGACGGTAAACATCGATATCCTGTTCCCCGCAACTGAGGGTGATCCCGAGAGAGTTATCGGTCTGTTTACGAATTTCCTGAAGTGCCCCCGTGATGGTATCGGTGAAATGCTTGTCGGTTCTTTCCCCGGATTGAATGACGATGGAACCGAAATTCCTGCGCCAGGCCCAGAGCGCCTTTTCAACTATTTCCTCCTGTGTCAGGGTATAACGGCCCACATTGAGGTTGCTCTTCCGGATACCGCAATAATAGCAGTCTTTCCGGCAGATATTGGATAATTCGATCAGTCCACGCAGGTAAACGGCATTTCCGGCATACTGCCTTTTTACCTCGTATGCTCTCCGGTATATACGGTGAATTTCCTTGTCTTCCTGGACGGATAGAAGCTGTACGAGGTCTTCGCCATCGAGCCTGGGCTTGGCCAGGATCACATCGGTCCTTATCTTACTCTGAGCGATCATACCGTCAGAAATAAATGTCACGTTCCCCTGCCCGGATCCGCTCCAGCCGCTGCCGGGTTTGGACGGACTGTTTCGGTTCCAGTTCCGTTTCCAGGTTCTTTTCGATCAGTGCCCATCCTTTGGTTGCCGTATCAGCAGGCGCATAGTCCTCCAGGTACTCTGCCAGGGTCAGCAAGGCATTCGGTGTGCAGTAACGCTTAATGAAACCCGGTACGGAAAACTCCATGAAATGTTCGCCGGTGCGCCCTTTCCGGTAACAAGCCGTGCAGAAAGAAGGGATATAGCCTTCCGCAAGCAGTTCGTCTATGACTTCCCTCAGCGAACGGTTATCGTTTATCAGGAACTGCTCCTTTTCAGGATTTTGATCCGGGCTTTCTCCTTCAGCATAAGCGCCAAGTTCAAGCCTGGTGCCGGCATCGATTTGCGAAACGCCGTATTGCAGGACTTCGCGGCGGATAGATTCCGGTTCCCTGGCCGTCAGGATCATACCGGTATAAGGGACTGCCAGCCTGAGAATGGCGACGATCCTGGTAAAGTCTTCGTCACTGACCAGCCATTCGTCCGATATCTCGTATTCGGAGGCGTACTGCAACCTGGGAAAAGAGATGGTGTGGGGGCCGACATTGTAACAGGCCTCCAGATGATTGGTGTGACGGACCAGGGCCAGTACCTCGTATCTCCAGTCAAATAAACCGAAAAGCACGCCGATGCCCACATCGTCCAATCCGGCTTCCTGAGCTCGGTCAAGTGAGGTCAGGCGGAATTCGTAATCCTTTTTGTATCCTCCGGTGTGGTATTTCTTATAGGTATCCCTGTGATATGTTTCCTGGAAAATCTGGTAGGTGCCTATGCCGGCTTTTTTCACTTTCCTGAATCCTTCTATATCAAGTGGCGCAGCATTGATGTTCACCCTGCGGATCTCTCCGTTACCTTTTTTGACTTTGTATACGGTTCTGACGGTGTCGGCAATATAATCAGGCGTATAGGCAGGGTGTTCGCCGTAAACCAGGATCAATCTCTTCTGGCCGTTTTCCTCAAGGGCTTCAACATTGTGAATCAGTTGCTCCTCAGTCAGAGTCTTCCGAAGGGCTTTACGATTAGAAGCCCTGAATCCGCAGTATTTGCAGTTATTGACGCAGTAGTTGCCCACATAAAGCGGGGCAAAGAGGACTATCCTCTCCCCGTATACCTCCCGTTTCAGTCTCTTCGCCCCTTCTTTGATATCCTTAATCTGCGAATCTGAGGCATTGATAAGTATGGCCACATCCTGCAAAGTCAGCCTTTGTTTCGACAAAGACTTCCTAATGACCTCCTGCACCTTTTCCGGAGTGGAAACGGTGTTTTGAAGAAGGTCGAAGATCTCCCGGTCGTCGATGAAAGGCTTCATCGGTTCATCGGGAATGGTGTATTTTTGAGGTTTGAAGATCATAATTCGTGTTTTTAGCCCCCTCACTTACTCCCTCCCCCAATTGGGGGAGGGTAGGGGCTAGGTTGGCAGCATTACCGTAAAAGTCGTTCCCTTATCCGGAACGCTTGCAACGGAGATTGTTCCGCTGTAGTTGCCCTCCACCAGTTTCTTCACGATCGAGAGCCCCAATCCGCTTCCGGTGATCAGCTTGGTCTTTTCGTTCTTGATCCTGACGAATTCCTGGAAAAGCAATGCCGTTTCAGCTTCGGTCATGCCGATGCCTGTATCTTCGACCTGGATCGTCACGGCAGAATCCGCCTGGCCGACAGTCACATAAACGCTCCCCCCTTCTTTGTTGTACTTAACAGCATTGGATACCAGGTTGTTCACAATGATCTCCATTTCATCGGGATCTGCCGGGAGAGTAAGATTTTCCGGGCAATCCAGGTGCATTTTGACATTTTTCTGGATGGCCATTGGCTCCATGGTATCCATGGCGATTCGGGCTACCTGGAAAATATCCACCTTCTTGATCTCCCTGGCTTTCTTTCCGGATTCAAGACGGGTAAGATCCATGAGGTCCATGATCAGGTTGCGCATGCCTTTGATCCTCTCAAGCGACCGGTCGATCATCGTATCGTAATCCGCCAGGTTATCTCCCACCTGCCTTTCCTTCATGATCTTCAGGTAACCTTCCACCGCGTTGATCGGGCTTTTCAGCTCATGCGACAGTACAGACAGGAACTGGAACCTGACCTGTTTTCCCTCCTTGTTCATCTGGCGGGTCATCCTTTTCAGATACAGGTGTTTGGTTATTCCTTCGATGGAGGAGCGCAGTTCTTCCGGAGTGAAGGGCTTCGGGACAAAATTGAATGCCCCGTTGTTGGTTGCTTTCACCGCAAGGTCCAAAGAAGCGTAAGAGGTGATCATCATCACCTGCGCGTCGTATTCCTTCTTTTTTATGTATTCCAGAACCTCTATTCCATCCATGCCGGGCAGTTTGTTATCCAGCAGGATGATGTCGATGGGTTGAGACTCTATGATCTCGATGGCCCTCTCTCCAGTCTCAGCCTCAATGACTTCAAAATCGAAATCCTCTTCCATGAAGGGATATCCCACCGTAAAATTCCTCATGATCCTCAGGATACCAGACCGTATCCCGGGTTCATCATCGACGACAAGTACTTTTAAGGTTGACATAATATTGAGTTCTGATTTTTGAGTTCTGATTTGATTTTTCAACTGCCAACTGTCCAATTGATCAAATCTTCAGCAACTTATTGATCTCTCTCTCCAGCTGGTCAGGCCGGATGCCTTTCTCAATGAACGTGTCGGCTTTGATCCAGTTACGGTCAGCTTCCGTTTCAACACCGAAATTCAGACCGGTTTCTGCCGTCACAGCCGAAGCAATGATCACAGGCATGTCGGGATTCTTCTTTTTCATTTTATAGCACAGGATAAAGCCACTGTCCTTGTTTTCCATCATAAGGTCGATGATGGCCAGATCGACTTTTTCCCTGTCGATGATCTCTTCACCGGCTTTCTGGGTATCGGCAGTGATCACATCGAAACCCAGCCTTTTCACCTGGATCTCCATCTGGGCGAGATAATCCACGTCATCGTCCACAATCAACACGGTTTTTTTATTCTCCTTCATGATTTTATCTCCTGAAATATTCATTATGAGTTTGTTTATCTGGGTAGTTTAATTACAAATGTCGTTCCTGTATTTCCTTTCCAGGGATCAGCGTTGGAAGTCACATTGATCTGGCCGCGGTGCATCTTGACAATCCCGTAAATCAGCGGTAACCCCAGACCGGTTCCCTTCCCGACCTCCTTGGTAGTGAAGAACGGGGTAAATATCTTGTCCATGTGTTCTTCTTTGATTCCGGTCCCCGAATCGCTGACAGCTATTTCCACTTCATGGTCAGAACCGGAAAGGGTGATCTTGAGCAATCCGCCTCTTGGCATCGCTTCCACCGAGTTCTTTTCCAGGTTCGTCAGCACCTGCATCATCTGATCCTTGTCAATTCTGGCAATGGGGTCACTGATCTTGTTTTCGAACAGGACTTCCACATTTTCGGGCCTGATGATGGCATCGATACTCCGGCTGACAAAGTCCACCATGTTGGTTTCGACGAGCTGGACCTGGTTCTTCCGGGCGAAGTTGAGCAGTCCGCCGACAATTTTCCTGCATCGCTCGGCCTGTTCGGCAATGAGTTGCAGGTCATTGAAGAGAGGACTTTCCTTTGGCGTCTCATCTTTCAGGATGTTGGTATACATCGTAATGACCCCTAGCGGATTATTGAGTTCATGAGCAATACCGGCGGATAGCTGGCCCATGCTGGCCAGTTTTTCGGATTGCCGAAGGGCCTGCTGGGCATCGGCCAGCTGCTCATTGGAGAGATTCAACGCCTGCATCGAACGGTGCAGCTTTTCGATGGCATAGGGCAGGCACATTTCGTTTTCCGCAAGCCCTTTAACGATGGCAACCGCATGGTCCACACAGGTATCATATCCGCAAGCCCCGCAATTCAGCTGGTCTTTTTCACTGACTTTACCCATGTTATAAAGCACTTCCCTGACCTTCTCAGGCGGAGCTTGAAGAGGGGTACGCTCACGCGGGGCAAATGTCTGGGAGTAATCAATGTCCTTAAATTCTTCGACATTCTCCAGCCATTTCCCCTCATCCAGGTTCTTCATCTTATCCTGCACATAACCGCTGATCCTTGACATCCCTTCGAATTTCTTGCATCCGACGGACATTCCAGGACCCATGATGCATCCCTCGCAGCAGAGCAGTTCGAGGTGCTGTGTTTCCATCAGCCCATTTTCAAATTCCTTGATGGCATCCCTGAAATTTACCCGTCCGTCCGCCACCAGGATGTTGCCCTCCACGATATCGTCGTTTTTATTGGCGGTTTGCAGCAATCCCCGGCTGACTGGGAAAATGGCTCCTTTACCTGAAGTGGGCTCGTCGAATTCACTGGATTCCACATTCTCCGGAACGATCCGGAATTCCTGGAATAACTTGCGCAACTCACGGAAAGTAATGGCTTCATCAATCTCATCCGATTCAGCCTTTTTGGCGATACAGGGTCCGATGAAAACGATCATCGGCTCTTCCCCGTACTTCTTCCTGATGACCCTGCACAGTGCAACCATTGGCGATGCAATGGGCGCAAGGGAAGGCACCAGGTAAGGATGGTAATTTTCAATGTAATTGACAATTGCCGGGCAATCGGAGGATATATAGTGTTTGCCGCCGTTATGCCCTAAAACCCTGTTGTATTCCCTTGCCACCATGTCAGCACCAAAAGAAACCTCCATCACTTTACTGAATCCTAAGGCTTTGATCATGCCAACCAGGACCCGGTAGTTTTCAATATCGGTAAATTCAGCCGGGAAACTAGGTGCAACGATCGCGTAGACCGGCCGTTCGTCTTTCAGCAGGATCTTGACCTGCTCCCTGCAGTCAACAAACACCTTGGCGTCCTGGCTGCAAACCCTCACACAGTTACCGCAGGCAATACAGCGCTCCGGGATCACCTCGGCCTGGCCGTTGAAGATCCGGATGGCTTTCACAGGGCATTCCCGGACGCAGGTGTAACAAACCCTGCATCGGTCTTTCACCGTGTATACCAGTTTGCGGTATTTTTTTGAGGAAGCCATTTGACGATAAATCGAGTGTTTAGTGATTAGTGTTTAGTGTTTAGTGTTTAATGAATAGTTTTATCCTTCTTATTGTCCTACAAGAGTACTTCATCCCTTTCCGTATAGACAGTGTGCAGCAAGTCATGACTGTGATGCCCGAGGGGTTCTCCGAGGAACTTGTTATAGAGTTCTATGATCTCTGGATTTTTGTGGGAAACCTTGATCGAAGCTTTTTCATCGATCTCGTAAATACTTTTCATCCTGGAACGGATGGCCTCCAGCCCGGCGCCGATGCGCTGGCCCCCACCCGCAATGCATCCTCCCGGGCAGGCCATCACCTCGATGAAGTGAATGTCATTTTTCCCTGCCCTTATCTCATCCAGAAGCAGTTTTGCATTGGCCATCCCGCTCACTACAGCCACTCCTATCTCGAGATCGCCGATCTGTACGCGGGTCTCTTTTCTACCGTTCAATCCCCGGATCTCATTCACCCTGAACTGTACCATTTCCTTACCGGTGATCTTGTAATAAGCCGTACGGAGGGCAGCCTCCATCACCCCGCCCGACACACCGAACAATTTACCGGCTGAACTTCTGAGTCCCATGGGGGAGTCGGCTGTTTCAGGTTCCAGCTGATGGATATTGATACCATACATCTTGATCAGGTCCACCAGTTCACGGGTGGTGAGCACGGCATCCACGTCGGTCAGTCCCTTGCGTGTCATGGTTGTCCGTTGGGCTTCGAATTTCTTGGCTGTGCAGGGCATGATTGACACGGAATAGATATCTTCCGGGTTTAATTTCTCCAGTTCGGCGAAATAGGTTTTGATCACGGCCCCGAGCATCTGCTGAGGCGATTTGCAGGTGGAGACGTTCGGCAGGAAATCGGTTGCGAATTCCTCTGCATATTTTACCCATGCCGGGCAGCAACTGGTGAACATGGGCAATGGTTTGCCGTGCTGCACCCTGTCGATCAGTTCAGCCGATTCTTCCATGATGGTCAGGTCAGCCGAGAAGGTGGTGTCGAAAACATAATCGAAACCGATCTTCCGAAGTACCGCATTCAGGATTCCGTTGATGTCTTCCCCGGCTTTCATGTGAAAGGCTTCTGCCAGTGAAACCGATATGGCAGGGGCATATTGCACCACGACTTTCTTTTTCGGATTGTTGATGGCATCCAGCACCTCTCCGAAATGACTTTTTTCATGCAGGGCACCGGTCGGGCAGACCATGATGCATTGCCCGCAGTTGATGCAGCTGGAGGTGTTCAGTCCCATATCATAGGCTGTGCCGATATGGGTTTTGGAACCTCTGCCAATGAAGTCGATTGCGGATACGCCGATGATTTCTTCACAGACCCTCACGCACCGGCCGCAGAGGATGCATTTTTCCGGATCCCTGACCAGGCTGGCGCTTGAACGGTCAAGGCTGAAGCTGTTCTTCCTGCCCCTGATGCGGCGTTCGTTTACGTGGAGTTCCCTGGAAAGGCTCTGCAATTCACAGTTTTCATTACGGACACAATAAAGGCAGTCGTCCGGATGGTTTGAAAGCAGGAGTTCCACAATGGTTTTCCTGGCATCGACCACCCTGGGCGAATGCGTCTTGATCCTCATGTCAGGAGTGGCGGGGAAAGAACACGATGGCACCAGTTTCCCGGTGTTTTCCAGTTCCACGACGCACATCCGGCAGGATCCGGTTGGCATCATATCTTTCATATGGCACAGTGTGGGAACCTGCATCCCGTTCCGGGTCAGTACTTCCAGGATGGTTTCACCCTGTCTGGCATCCAGCTTTTTATTATTGACTTCTATCTGAAAATTCATGGCGGATAAAATACTTTTCATTCATTACCTGACATGTATTGCGTCGAATTTGCAAGTCTCTTCGCAACTTCCGCAACCAATGCATTTTTCTTCAACGATAAAATGAGGCGTCTTTTTAGCTCCGATGATGGCGCCTGTCGGGCACTTTTTAGTACAGGCAGTGCAGCCTGTGCATTTGTCCACATCTATATGGAATATCCTGAGGTCGGTGCAAGCACCGGCGGGACAAACTCTTTCAAATATGTGGGCTTCATATTCATCGCGGAACCAGCGAAGGGTGCTGAGCACCGGGTTCGGTGCCGATTGCCCCAGTCCGCAAAGAGAGGTTTCCTTGATGACTTTGCCCAGTTTTTCCAGTTGCATGACTCCCTTGAATCGTTCCAGGGCATCGGTCCCATTGCCGTTTTGAGGGCGGCGGGTAATATTTTCCAGTATCTCCAGCATCCGGCGCGTGCCTTCCCGGCAGGGGATGCATTTCCCGCAACTTTCGCGCTGGATGAAATCCATGAAGAATTTGGCCACATCCACCATGCAGGTGTCTTCATCCATCACTACCAATCCACCGGAACCCATCATGGCGCCGACTTTCAGCAGCGATTCGTAATCGATCTGGATATCGAGGTTGGCCTCCGTTATACAACCGCCGGAAGGTCCGCCGATCTGAACAGCCTTGAACTTTTTACCGTTCCGGATCCCTCCGCCTATCTTGAAAATGATGTCCCGGATGGTGGTGCCCATGGGGATTTCAACGAGACCGGTGAGGTTGATCTTACCGGAAAGGGCGAATACTTTGGTGCCTTTACTGGTGGCGGTTCCGATGGAGTTGAAGGTGGAAGCGCCGTTTTCGAAGACAGCCGGAACATTGGCCAGGGTCTCCACATTGTTAATGACGGTGGGTTTTCCGAACAATCCGCTGGTGGAAGGGAAAGGAGGCCGGGGGCGCGGCATTCCCCTCTTTCCTTCTATGCTATGGATCAGGGCGGTCTCTTCTCCGCAGACAAACGCACCGGCACCCATTTTAACCATTAAATCAAACGAGAAGCTGGTGCCAGCTATGTTGGAACCCAATAACCCTAAATCATAAGCTTGCGAGATTGCATTTTTGAGCCGTTTGATGGCCAGGGGATATTCTGCCCTGATATAAACGTACCCTTTAGAGGCACCGATCGCATAAGCTGCAATCGCCATGCCTTCAATCAGCCGGTGCGGATCACCCTCTATGACCGCACGATCCATGAATGCTCCGGGGTCTCCCTCGTCGGCATTGCAGATCAGGTACTTCTGATCCGCTGTTTCCTGGTGGGCCAGGCTCCATTTTTTACCGGTCGGGAAACCACCGCCGCCGCGCCCCTTGAGCCCGCTTTCTTCCGCGATCCGGCAAACGTCGCCGGATGAAGTGGTCTTAAGCGTTTTAACAAGTGTATGGTAACCGCCATTGGCGATGTATTCGTCAATACTGGTGGGATCGATGATGCCGCAGTTTTTCAGCACGACCCTCTTCTGGGGAGCGAAGAAGGGATGGTCGTCAATGGAACTGACACCATCCCAAGCTTTGCCATCGCCCCGGGAAAATTGCCCTAACAAAGGTTGTTCGGGCAATTCATTATAGAAAACCCGGTCCAGGATCCCTTCGACCTTGTCGTGAGTGACCTTTTCGAATGAAATCCTTTTTTTACCGGGGAGTTGCACATCCATGAGGGGCTCTGAGGAGCAGAGGCCGATGCATCCGACTTCAATGATAGTAGCGTCCAATCCATTACGCGTCAGATAATCCTGGGCAGCCGATTTAGTCTTTCCGGCCCCCGCTCCAAGCCCGCAAGTACCGGTACCTATGTATATAACCGGTACATCCACTATCTCCCTCCGCAGCATTTTCAACCGCTTCTTATCCGCATCATCCATGCGTGCGGAGGGCCCGTTAACCAAGCAATTATCGATGAGAGAGCTTTTATTGGATATGTTTTTCATGATTCCGTGTTTTGAGAGGTTTCTTTTGCCCGGTATTCATCTATGATCCCCCGGAGCGATTCCTTTGTCACTTTAGCATGGAATTCACCATTTATGCATATGACCGGGGCCAAACCGCAAGCCCCGATGCAGGCAACCACCTCCATGCTGAACAATCCGTCGCGCGTCGACTGGCCCGCTTTGATCTTCAGCATCTTTTCAAGTTCATCCAGCACGGTGGCCGATCCCAGCACATGGCAGGCCGTCCCGCGGCACACCTGGATATGGTATTTGCCCAGGGGCTCGAACCGGAACTGGTTATAAAAAGTGGCTACACCATATATCTTGCTAGCAGGCATGTCGAGTTTTTTCCCAACCTCCACCACAGCCTGGCGTGAAAGGAATCCTTCCTCATCCTGTATCTTCTGGAGGATCGGGATCAGGCTCTCGCGGCCCTTGCCGGCATATGCCGTTAATATTTCCTGAACAGCGCTTGACATCTCAAAACCGAATAAAATTCCAATAACTATAAACTATAAACCATTAACTCAACTTTGCACTATGCACTTTGAACTTTGAACTGTTCAGTGCATTTTAGCGTGTTTGTCCACCAGCAGGTGCTCCACTTCGGGGACCAGTTTCTTCGGGTCAACCGGTTTTCTGAGGAATCCGTCGACCGGAAGGAAAATGGACGGTCCTTTTTCCGTGCGGTAATCGATCCCTGCTTTACCGGTGATGACATCCCTGATCAGCAATACGTCCAGTTCGCGGTAGTTCGGATCTTTCCTGAACTCCCGGGCCATTTCCTGCACAGCCGATTTGGTGGTGGTCAGGACATCGATGGAGGTCATCATCAAAACAGGCATATGCTCAAATTCCGGGTTTTCGCTGAATTCCTTGGCCAGTTCAAAGCCTTCGAACTGGGTGGTCATCATGACGTCGAGGATGGCCAGGTCCGGTTTTTCCTTGTAAGCCATTTTAAAGCCTTCGATTTTATCTGAAGCGGAAATAACATGATAGCCTTCTTTCGTGAGAATGGCTTTTACAATAGTGATGACATCGATATCGTCATCCACGATCAGGATCTTTTTAGTTTCCATTTTTATGTTTTTTAACGGGTTCATAAATGATGAATTTCATGAGACAAAATTAGCCCCGTCTGAAAGTCTGTACAAGGTGATTATGTCCTGATTTTCAATAAGAAGAAATCCAAAGAATGCTGAAAAGCCACCGGAAGTTTGCAGCAAATGTAGATGGGAGATAACGGCAATAAAACCGGTAGTTTATTACTGGTTTTTATCTGTAGAAATGGAGTCTTTTGTTTATAAAATAAAGATAATCAGACAAATGCAAAAAAGAAGGGATAACCATGACAGGTTTGAATCCGGAGTCGGAACCGGCGATTTTTTATTGTTAATTATTTAACAATGTGAAAAAATTAACTGATCTCAACCAGCTTGTTTTTGATGGCGTAGGAAAGCAGCCCGACCGAACTTTTGGTGTTGGTTTTGGATAAGAGGTTGGATTTGTGACCGATCACCGTTCTCTCGCTGATGGAGAGCTTATCGGCAATTTCTTTATTCGACAGCCCGTCGCAGATTAGGGCCAGGATCTCTTTTTCCCTTCGGGTAAGCTGAACTTCTTCCTCCTCCTGCCTGGGTTCCCGGACTACCTTTCGGGTGAAAAATTCCCATAATTCAGGGGAATAATAGTTATTGCCCGACTGAATAGCCTGCAGCGCCTGGTCGAGCACTTCCTTGGTAATGTTCTTCAGGAGGAATCCCTTGGCTCCTGCGTCAAGCATGCTCTGGACATACTCTTCGTCGTCGAACATCGTCAGGGCGACGATCTTCAGGTCAGGACATTCTTCGAGTGCCTGCCGGGTGGCTTCGATGCCATTCATTACCGGCATCTGGATATCGATGAGGACGATATCCGGCTCCCTGGTCTTCAGCAAATCGAGAAATTCGCTGCCATTTGAGGCCTCTCCGATCACCCTGGCGTACTTCAAACGGTTGATGACCATTTTCAATCCGTTCCGGAAGAATTCGTGATCGTCAACAATAATAATGTTTAGCCTATCGTCCGTCATATCGTTTAATCACATCGAAGCAAAGGTAATACTTTCCGTTCATCCGGCTGCCAACCTTTTTTAGGACATGTGATAATTTGTCGGGTCCACTTCCACAACCACCAGGGTCCCGGCCCCGGGCCGGCTGTGGATCCTGTAATTACCATTCACGGATCTTAACCGGCTGATAATATTCTTCAGTCCCATGCCACCTGTCTCGCTATTCAGTACCTTATCCTTATCGAACCCAATTCCATCGTCCAGGTAAGTCAGTTGAAGCATTTCCTCCATCTTTTCAAGGGAAATCTGGATATTACCTGCCCGGGCGTGCTTGAGCGAGTTGTTGATCAGCTCTGTCACCACCCGGTAAAGCACCATTTCAATGGTCTGGTCATACCGTTCACCGACAAGGTTATTGTCGAACTCTATTTTAATTTTATTGACCAGGTTAACCTTCTTGCAGAAGGATTCGATGGCCTTGACCAGTCCGAAATCCAGGATCAGTCTGGGAGATAAATTGTTGGAAATGGATCGCGTACTGATAATAGCCTCATTGATCAACTCATTGGTCTGCTTTAGCATCTCGTTCTTTTCGCCGGGTTCCATATCTCCCGATTCCAGCTCATTCACATATAATTTGATAGTTGACAGCAGAGGGCCCAGTCCATCGTGTATATCTTTCGAGATTCTCTCCCTTTCCTTTTCCTCCGCATTGATCACGGCATTCAGGATGCTTCTTTCCATTTCCAGGCGCTCGGTTGTTTCCCTGGCGATGGAAATGATCGCTTGTTTGCCCATGTAGTTGATCAGCCGGCTTTTCACCTCCAGCGAAATCACCTTCCCTTCTTTGGAAACATGTTCAGTCTCATAGACATGACGTCCGTTTTCTATGATCTTCCTGAGATTTGGCTCGACGGTGTCGTAATATTTCGGGGTTTTCAAATCCTTGAAATTCTTTCTCAGAAAATCCTCCCTTGAAAACCCCAGAGTTTCACAGGCGACCTGGTTAACCTCCAACAGGTTGCCTTTCAGGTCGGCCAGGTAGATTTCATCACTGCTGTTATGAAACAGCGTAGTGAAGCGGTTCTCCAGTTCATGCCTGGCTTCTTCGGTGTGCTTCAGGGTATAAAGGATCCGTCCGATCATGATCAGTGCCACAGCCATAATGGCCGAAACGAATATGCCCAGCCAGTTGGATACCAGTTGCCAGGTAGGAGGCAATGTATCGTGAGTGATGGCATAGATCTCCCCGACCCTTCTTAGCCCCATAAACAGCAAGGCAAAAAAGATCATTACCCAGGCTACCTTAACACGGGCTGCCCTCAGCAGCCATAAAGCGCTCCCAGCTGCAATGAGTTGCAACAGAGCGGATGAAATCAAACCTATAAGCGTTACCATGTCCATTCAAATAAAAAACGCAAAGAACGGAATCAGGTCCCATCCTTTGCGTTCTCATTTATATAAAATCAATGAATTATTCTTTTGTCTGATCCGGTTTCTTTTCTTCTTCTTCACCTTCTCCACTCAGGCCTTTCTTGAACTCCCTTGCTCCTTTACCGATGCCTTTCATCAGTTCGGGTATCTTTTTTCCGCCGAAAAGTAGAAGGATAACGGCAATGATCAGGATGATCTGCCAGGGGCCGATGACACCAAGTATTACAAATAAGTTCATAATAAATTAGTTTTCTGTTAGTGATGACAAAGTTAATAATAAAGAAGGTCAAACTTCAACTGCTTCATTTATTTATAATTTTGTGAACCTCAACTGATGATTATGAAAAGACACATCTTCCTGATGCTCATACTGGTTTCTGCAACTGGATTTTCTCTTCAGTCACAGGACCAACCTTACAAACTTACCCATGAAATGACCCCTGAGGAGGAGTTACGAAAGCATGAAATAGGCCGTGGTTTTACGCCGACCGATCCTCCGGCCCCCCCTGTCAGGACTGTGGCTGAGTTCGAAGAGATGCAAAGCGTCCTTATCCGTTATCCGTTCGGCATACCGATGAGCCTGATCGTTGAAATGTCGCAGGATTGCAAAGTGAAAACCATTGTCGCCAACAGCACGCAGCAGCAACAGGTATTGACCCAGTATCAGTCAAGCGGGGTCGACACGGCCAATTGCGAATGGCTGATTGCCCCGACGGATTCATACTGGACCCGTGATTACGGGCCATGGTTTGTTGTTGACGGCAGCTATGATGTCGGGATTTCCGATTTCCCGTACAACAGGCCCAGGCCAAGCGACGATAATATCCCGGTCCTGCTCTCCCAGCAGATGGGGATCCCCCTGTATGGGATGAATATGATCCATACGGGAGGTAATTTTATGTGCGACGGTATGGGGATCGGTGCATCCACGGACCTGGTCATTGAGGAGAATCCCTCGATGAGCGAGGAAGAATTAGATACGATGGCCATGCATTACCTGGGATTGCGCAAATATCACCTATTACCCGACCCTTTGGGCGAATACATCAAGCACATCGACTGCTGGGGCAAGTTCCTCGACGTAGATAAGGTATTGATCGGCCGTGTGCCTGCAACCGACTGGCGTTATGCCGATTTCGAGGCTGTGGCTAATTTTTTCGCCATGCAGACCAGCTCCTACGGAACCCAGTACCAGGTTTACAGGGTATATACCCCGGGTAACTATCCGTACACCCCATATACCAATTCACTGATCCTGAACAAAAAAGTATTTGTTCCGCAAACGGGAAGCCAGTGGGACGATGAAGCCATTGTATCTTATCAGGAAGCGATGCCGGGCTATGAAATTGTCGGAGTGATGCACAATACCTGGGAAAATACCGATGCCCTGCATTGCCGGGCAATTGGGATCGCGGATGCGGGAATGCTTTATGTTTATCATATTCCCCTCCTGGGCAATAAAAACTTTAAGCTGAGCTGGGACCTGGAGGCCGATATAGTGCCCTATAGCGGGGCCGGAGTGATCAGTGATTCATTATTGTGTTATTATCGTTTGGATGATGGTGAATTCCAGACGGTCCAGCTGGAACACACTGCAGGTTATCACTACCGGGCTACGCTGCCATTCGCCTTACCCGGCAGTGAAGTCAGTTATTACCTCAGGGCAGCCGATTTTTCAGGCAGAAAGAAAAACCATCCGTACATCGGGGCTCCGGATCCGCACCGGTTTACGGTTAAGTATGCGACCGATATCACCGTCCTGCCCGATTCACTTGTCTTTTTGACTGCCGAGGAGATGGTCACCGGTAAGTCTTTCGACATTTATAATTTCACCAATGGGGATAAGACGATTACGCAGATGGAAGAAGAAGGACTGAATTCTTTTCACTGGTACATTGATCCCTGGAACCTGATCCTGCCTCACACGATGGGATTTACTGATACCCTTACGATCAATGTGAAAATCGACATGCCCGTGGATCATGTGCCAGGGCAACTGGTTGTGGATACACTTGATTTTTACACATCCACCAATCACCATAAGGTTGTTATCAAGGTCGATGGCGACCTGCTCAGCGGGATTCATGAGACCGGTTTCGATGCTTCAACTGCCCGGATCGCCGGAATTTTTCCGAATCCGTTCAGCCAGGGTACCCGGATCACCATCATGATGGAACAAAGTTCCCGGGTTATTCTTTCTGTTTACAATACCCAGGGCCAAATGATCAAAGTTCTTACTTCCGGCAACTACCCGTCGGGCGATCATGAAATAACCTGGGCAGGCACCGATGAATACGGGAATGCAGTGTCAAACGGGATTTACCTGCTTAAGCTGGAAACCGGCCACGGGATTGATTTCAGGAAACTGGTTGTATCGAAATAGAAGAAGCTGTTTCCAAAATCCGCCAGTTTACTGGCACTTCAGCACCTGTTCGATCTGGTACTTGGCGGCAGCCACGTTGTTCCCCCCGGTCACTTTTTTATAGCTGGCACAGGCATTGGCATTGTCGCCTTTTTTCTCGTAGGAAACCCCCATCTCGAAATAAATGTCGGATTTATCTTCGGTGTTCAGTTCCAGAGCTTTACCGGCAGCGGCAATGGCGTCGTCGTATTTGCCGGCTCCATTATAAGAAAGGGCGAGGTAATAAAAAGCCTTGTAATTGGTGGTATCGTATTCAAGGGAGGCATTGAGGTTTTCGATGGCTTTGGTATACCCGGTTGCCTGTAAGGCTTTGGCACCCGTGTTGAGGTAGGCGGAAGCGGCGGCGTCCTTAGCCTGACCGATGGTTTTGGCATCGTCACCACCCATGGTAATGACTTTATCCAGGGCTTCCTTCATCATGGGCAGGTCATCCTGCTTTTTATAGGTCAGGCCCATGCCATAGTATGCCTTATAATACTCAGGTTTAGCGCTTAAGGCTTTATTGTATTTTTCAAGGGCCTGGTCATAGGATTCAGCTTTCAGATCTGCATTTCCCAGAGCGGTATAGATACCGGCCACATATGTCCTTGAAGCGTCGGCGGTTTTGGTTTCACCGTTTTTATCGGCCCAGTTTGCCGCCTCTTCGAATTGGGGGATGGCCTCTGTATATTTTTTAACCTCGTATAAGCCTTTGGCTATATTGAAGTAAGTTGAAGGAAGTTGTTGCTCAGCCTTGATCTTCAGTTCGAGGCCTTCATCTCCCAGTTGATCGCAGATTTGAATGGCTGACTGGTAAGATTTAAGAGCCTCGGTATAATTGGCATCTTTTGAAAACTGGATAGCCTGGTTAAACACTTCTCCTGCCTGGTCAAGGGTTTGTGAGAAAATGGCAGTGGAGGTTAAAACAACAACGACTACTAAGATCAAACGGAATTTTTTCATTTTCATTCGATAATTTAGTGATTCATAAATTCGGGCTGCAAATATAACAAAATGTGTTCATACATCCATAAGTTGGTCATTGACTGATGGATGTTTCAAATACCATGCCGGGATCGAATTATTTTAAAATTTATATGAACGAACAGAAATGTCGTACGAATAAATGCAATTATCAATTATTCGTACATATAAAACTTGACTTTATTGGATTTATATTTTAGAATTGCCATTAATATTAACCAAAACAATAAATAGCATGAAAAGAATGTTTTTATGGATCCTGGTCCCGGTTATTTGTATCTGCCAGGTGAGCTATTCCCAGACTTCCAGAAAAAATCCTGAGTTCAATTTCCAAAACGACAACCGGGCATCCTGGATTACTACCGTATCAATGGCATCCGGCGGATTGAGCGCAACAGCGCTCGCCCAGGGTATTCTTCCGGCAGGGACTGCCGTTTTCAATGTCACATCCAATATAGATGAAGGTATAGGCGCGTTTATGGGGGGATTCGACGCTAACTTCGGAATTAACAAAGGAATTATACTGGGATCAGGATGTGTGACCAACGTATCTTACATAGAATGTATCTGGCCAAACGGACCGGGAGATGCCGGATTGAACGCTCTTGGGACTGGTTATTCCACCTATGATGCTGCCGTGCTGGAATTCGATTTCATTCCGGACCAGAACCAGATTATATTTGATTTTATCTTCGGTTCCAATGATTATATGGATTTTGATGACGTTTGCGCTATATTCCTCGATGGGGTGAATATTGCCCTGCTTCCTTCAGGGCAGGAGATTTCCGTCAGAACACTGGAATTTACTCCCAATTTTATTCATAATGATGGCACCGTTCTGGTTGCAGTCGACGATTACACGCCTTTATTTCAGGCAGTTGCCAATGTGACGCCCGGAAACACCCATCATCTTAAAATTGCCATTGCCGATGATGGAGATAACGGTGTCGACTCCTACTTGTTTATCAAGGGTAATGTGAATCTCCAGGTGCCCCTTTCCCCGATCGCATGGATCCTGGGTGCCGGACTGATCATATTATTCGCCATCATCCGGTTCAGAAGAGCTTCATAGTTGTTTCCTGAATTAGGTATAAAAAAAGCCATCCGGTTTCAGAAGGATGGCTTTTTGTTTGTTTCTATTTTCTACTTTGCTTCGGGCAAACCGTTAGTCACATCATGTACATTGGCACCGGTGCCGGAGGAAATGGTCGGTGGCGGGACGACCGAGACAGGGACCTGTGCATTGTGCCCGGCATCCGGCACATAAGAAGGGGTCCAGTTTGATGTATCGGCCCATTCGATGTCGGTACTGCCGTCCCAGTCGATCGTAGCCCGGTGGCTGCCTGGGGTCATGATCATATTGTTTGCCGGAGTGACTGTCCATTCGACCGTATTGAATGAGCTTCCGGGCTGGGTAATGCTGTATTTTCTGACCGCATGTTTCCCTGTGAATGGCACGCTGCCGCCATTGTACTGATCAGCCAGGATGCCGGTGCTGTATGGGCTAAGCAATGTGAGGTACCAGGAAACCGTGCCATTTTGCTCCACCAGGCCGGCGGTTTGATCGGCGCCTTTGCCGGGATAAGCGGAACCGAAGGCACTTCCCCCTACCACGTGACATTCCCCGGCTCCCAAAGTTCCGGACAACGGGATATCCTGATAGGTTATACCGTTAAAGACGGTCAGGTACCATTCATGAAGGGAGAAATCGACAGGAGATTCCCCTGCATTATAGAGCTCTATGAAATCAGCATCGGAATCGGACGGGTCCCCCAGTTCGGATATCAGCAGGTCGAATGAAGTGGGTGTGGAAGGGAAATTCAACAGGTCATTTGAAGCAACGATGGGGGAATACGAATTAGCATATATAGTAACAGTTTGAACGTACTTCTGATTCCCAGTCATTGCAGCCACATTAAATTGCAACCCTAAATTCTCAGAGTTATTTATGATCAGCATCTTATATCTTACAAGTTTAGCCCATGTGGCAGGAACTAATGCTAATGCTGCAGGATTGTATGGAGGGAATGGGAGATTTGCATACCTGAAACTGTTAGAAGTTGGATTCACCGGACCACTTGGGATAAGGAATGCTGCAGTGAATAATTCGAGGGGTATTACTGCTACCGGCAGGGCATTTATGCCAAATACTGAAGTGTTGAAGTAGATGTCATGCTGGAATCCGGATAGATAAGTTCCTGGTGTAGAACTCCTGATTTCTATATCAAAGATCAGCGTATCATTGGGCGAAGCATCTTTGACCACATAGTTGCTGAAGCGATAATACAGGGTGTCCGAACCATTCGAATGATTCGCCGTTATTAGTAAGATCATCAGAGGGAAAAAGAGTATGGATTTCTTCATATCGGCCATTTTATAACAATATTCATTCAAAATTACATCTGTTTTTAATCAATGTATGAGCCAATCGATGGCTTAACACAATTTTAACATCCGGTACACGGGTTAATTAATCAGGGGAAGACAGAAATGTAATATAAAAAAGCAGTCGGAGTCAACATTCAGCGGGGGATCTTCATCAGCCCTGCCATTTGGAGATGTCGTCCGGGGATAAGGCAGGAATGTCCAGCTTATTTTTTTTCCGGAGGCCGTTCATATCGTTGGCCAGTTTGTTGGCATTGGCTTTTTTCAGGGCATCGACCGTATTATAACCGGCCTTACGGATCCAGGGGATCCAGGTTTCAGGCACACCGGCAGTTTTGAATTCTTCATCGTCATCCACCCTGACCCTCTTTTCGGGCCGCATTTGCGGGAACAACAGCACATCCTGGATGGAAGGAGAATTAGTCATGATCATAGTCAGCCGGTCGATACCTATTCCAAGGCCGGCAGTAGGCGGCATGCCGAATTCCAGTGCCCGGAGGAAGTCTTCGTCCAGCACCATCGATTCCTGATCGCCACGCTTGCCGAGCTCAAGCTGGTATTCGAACCGTTTTCGCTGGTCGATCGGATCATTCAGCTCCGAAAAGGCATTGCAGATCTCCTTGCCGTTGCAGATGGCTTCAAAACGTTCCACAAGTCCTTCCTTGCTGCGGTGTTTCTTGGCCAGGGGCGACATCTCCACCGGGTAATCGGTAATAAAAGTAGGCTGGATGAGGAAAGGCTCGCATTTTTCCCCGAAGATGGAATCGATCAGTTTGCCCTTTCCCATCGTATCATCAATTTCCACCCCGAGTTTCCCGGCCGCCTGCTTCACTTCATCTTCGCCCATTTGTGAAATATCCATGCCGGTGAAGTGCTGTATCGCTTCAAACATGGTAAATCGTTTCCAGGGCCTGCGGAATTCAATCATATGTTCTCCCACCCTGACCTGTGTTTTCCCATGAATGTCAATGGCGATCTTCTCCACCATTTCTTCTACCAGCGCCATCATCCATTCGTAATCCTTGTAAGCCACATAAAGCTCCATCTGGGTAAATTCAGGATTATGAAAACGGTCCATTCCTTCATTGCGGAAATCTTTCGAAAACTCATAGACCCCGTCGTATCCTCCCACGATTAGCCTTTTCAGGTAAAGCTCATTGGCAATCCTGAGATAAAGGGTCATATCGAGCGTGTTGTGGTAAGTTTTAAAAGGTCTTGCAGCGGCTCCTCCATAAAGCGGTTGCAGGATGGGCGTTTCGACCTCCACATATCCCTTCTTGTCGAGGTACGAGCGCATGGAGTTGGTAAGGATATTCCTTTTAATGAAGACATCCTTTATTTCCGGGTTCACGATAAGGTCGACATAACGCTGGCGGTAACGCTGTTCCGGATCTGCGAAAGCATCATAGACCTGGCCGTCTTTTTCCTTGACGACGGGCAATGGACGCAGGGATTTTGACAACAGGCGGTATCCCGTGACATGGATTGTGATCTCTCCCATCTGCGTTATAAATACGAATCCTTTTACGCCGATGATATCCCCGATATCCAGAAGTCGTTTAAAAACAATGTTGTACATTGTTTTATCATCACCCGGGCAGATATCGTCCCGCTTGATATATACCTGGATACGGCCGGTGCTGTCCTGTAATTCTGCAAATGACGCCGCTCCCATGATCCGCCGGTTCATGATCCTGCCCGCAAGGCTGATGTCCTGGTACAACGCACTGTCATTTGGGAAGTTATCCAGGATTTCCTGAATGGTGACATTGACCTCAAATCCCTCGGCTGGATATGGGTTGATACCGAGATCGATCAACTCCTGCAGCGAGTTTCGACGTATTATTTCTTGTTCCGAGAGTTCCATACCGATTGAAAAATTCAAAATTCAAATTACCCTATCCACTTATTAGGGTTGGAAATAGCTATGCAAAGATATAAAACTCCTCAGAATTCAAGGATTTTGCCCTGGAATGAGCATTACCTGGCGATGCTGAACATATTCGTACCAATCACTTGCCGATCCATTACCAAATGAAGCAGATAGGCGCCTTCGGGCAGGCTGGAAACATCCAGAGGACAGGATATTTCATCTTCATTTTTATTTATTACTGATGATAAAACTTTAATACCCAAAGTATTAAAAACATCAACCCGAACCGTTCCATTCAGTTTATTCTGAATTTGAATGAAAACTTTTTCTTTAGAAGGATTGGGATAGATCCGGACAGGGTGGGAAATAGCGGGTTCCCCGATACCTACCATGGCAGCACAGTTTTCGAAATAGAGATCAAATCCGTCTACAGTGGGCGGGTAAACCGGATCGAAGAACATGGAGCGGTCGGGGCAGACCACGCAGTAGGTCGGCCATCCGAGAAAATTCTGGCCGGAGATGACCGTGGTATGGGCAGTAGTACCTCCGCCCTGTGGTCCGGCACAAGGATTTGTAATGTTATAGTTCAGGCGGTACTGGTCGATGATGTCATCATCATCCTGGAGATTATTGGAGATGCCCCAGAATTCAATTTCTCCATTTCCGGCTCCGTGATCCTGGTACACTTCCTCAATGATGGGCGCATAATACTGGCACCAGGTACAGGTGGTGAAAAAGAGGTCGATGAAGACTGTTTTTCCTGAGTCCAGGGTATTGTAAAGGTTTCGGGTCATGCCGTCGGTGGTCCGGATAGTGAAGTCGCCAATCGTGTCGCTGCGCAGACCTGATGGGATTTGCGGGCTTTTATAGGGGCAGCGCGTGAAACCATTTGACTGCCCTATGCTGCATTCAGCCAGCATGACGATCAATGCCGATAAAAAAAAGATCCTCATCTTCTATGTTTTGAAAAGCGCAAAATTATATTAAAACTTTTTAACGGACGGGTGAAGACGTCGGGTAGTTTATCAAAGGACCGACGGTTTATTATCCTGAACCACATTTGCACTACTTTTGCAGTACTATTTTTCAGAAGATGGAAGAAGTCAGCAAGCGAAGAAAACCGGACTGGTTGAAGATCAAGGTCCCGAAGGGGAAAGAATACATTGGTGTCCGCGATGTGGTGGAGCGTAACAAGCTGCACACCATTTGCACTTCGGGACAATGCCCGAACAAGGAGGAATGCTGGGGCCGCGGCACGGCTACCTTCATGATCCTGGGCAACATTTGCACCCGTTCGTGCAAGTTTTGCGCCGTGGCCACGGGCCGGCCCCTGCCGGCCGACCTCGCCGAGCCCCGGCGGGTGGCAGAATCGGTTAAACACATGAAACTGAAACACTGCGTGATCACTTCCGTCGACCGGGATGATCTGGAAGATGGCGGAGCGGCGATCTGGGCTGCCACGATCAGGGCTATTCGCGAATTAAACCCCAACACCACTATGGAAACGCTGATTCCAGATTTCAGGGGACGGAAGGAATTTTTACAGGTTGTCATGGATGCCCTGCCGGACGTGATCTCGCATAACCTGGAAACGGTGAAGCGGCTGACGCCCCAGGTGAGGTCGGCAGCCATTTATGAACGCAGCCTGGAGGTGATCGGGTGGATAGCGGAATCAGGGATCCGTTCCAAATCGGGAATAATGCTTGGTCTTGGTGAAACGGAGGGAGAAGTTATCCAGGTAATGGATGACCTCCGTCGCGTTGGATGCGAAGTGATGACCATCGGCCAGTATCTTCAACCGACCCTGAAGCACCTGCCGGTGCAGGAATACATTCACCCCGAACTTTTCGCAAAGTACCGGCAGATCGCCCTGGCCAAAGGTTTCCGCCATGTGGAGAGCAGCCCGCTGGTGAGATCCTCCTATCACGCGGAGAAGCACATTTTGTGAATTCCGGAGCCGAGAGTCACCAGTCGGAAATCAATTTTACCCAATTAAACTACAAATTTCCATTTAATGTCATCAATTATTTTCCGGGATCTTGGAACAATCCGCTACAAAGAAGCATGGGACTACCAGGAGAATTTATTTAAAGAGCTGATGGCAAAGAAGCTGGCAGGGGAGAAGCTATTCCCCGGCTACCTGTTATTCTGCGAGCATCCGCATGTTTTCACCTTAGGAAAGAGTGGATCGCAGCAGAATCTGCTGATCAACGAAGAGATGCTTTCCAGGGTCGGAATTGAATTTTACAGGATAAACCGGGGAGGGGACATTACCTACCACGGACCGGGGCAAATTGTAGGATATCCTATACTGGACCTCGAACAATTCGGATTGGGGATCAAATCTTACATTGAATTGCTGGAGGACTCGATTATCAGGCTGCTGGCCACTTATGGCGTACCTTCAGGCCGGCTGACCGGCGCCACCGGGGTCTGGCTGGATCCGGATAATCAACATAAAGCCAGGAAGATATGTGCTATTGGCGTCCGCGCCAGCCGACACATCACTATGCACGGTTTCGCTTTTAATGTGAACACCGATCTGACTAAATATCAATACATCAATCCCTGCGGATTTATCGATAAAGGGGTAACCTCCATGGAGAAGGAACTTGGGCAGCGGCAGGATTTTGAGACAGTAAAAATGAGGCTTAAGGAGGTTTTGGAGGGGACCCTCCAAGGGTTATAACCCTTGAAGGGTCCTCCCTAAAATCACTAATCCCGCTACCAGCGCGATGAGCGTGATGTAAAATCCATATTTCACATCTTTCGGATCATACAGGAAATTGATTTCATGGACTCCAGCCGGCACATAAACACTGATAAAGCTCATGTTTGAAGTGTAGATATTTGACGGATTACCATCGACGGATGCTTTCCAGCCATGATAGTTGTTTTGCAATAAATTAACGAATACCGGACCCCGGCTGGTACTCTCAACTTTGATCTCCACCGGTGTAAATGATCTGATCAGAACCGTATCCCTGTCGGCAGATGTGTGGGCAAGGGTCTGAAATTCAACGTAATCCTCCGGTGAAAGGTATACCCTTCCCCGGTCATAATCCTCATTTTTTTCATGTATGGCGAGAGATTCTAGGGAGCTGACCTTTGCCGACTGGTATACCAGGGGATTGTGCAGAATGGTTTCAAAAAGCCTGGTATGATTGTCGGCAAGGTTCTCGAATCCATTCAGGTGAAGGGGATTATAACCCTGGTAGGAAACCTGCCTGTGAAAGATGTTCAGATTGCGCCAAAGCGTCTGAAATGTCAGCCCTCCCTGGTCCTTATTATCGATGATCAGTCCATTTCCCGGCAGGGGAAATCCTTTCGGGAACTGCTGGGCATGGACATGAACTTCCTTCGACCGGAACAGGTGTGAATAAAGCGTGTAAGGACCGTTCAAATGAGTGGCAATGACCAGGTCAATGCTGACCAGGAACAGAATGCCTGCAACCAGGTGTTTTTTCTTTTTCCATCTCAGCAAGACGATAAACAACCCGAGCAGGATGATCTGAATGATCCCCTGGAATATAATGTGCTGAGAGATCCTGGATTTTTCCGAAAATATAAAGAGATCGTCCTTTATAAACTGCCAGAAATTCATATCTTTCCTCGTAAAGGAAAAGATTATCAATCCCAGAATGACGATGCTAACTATTCCAATTGAGACCATCAATTCCTTTCTCAACCTGAAATTTTCAGTTTTCAACTTCTCAAACCCGTATCCTGCAACGATGATAAAGCTAAGGATCACAAAGATCCTGAAAAGGGAGGGAAACCGGAACTGGTCCATACCCGGGATGTAATGGTAAAGAAATTCCCTCAGGGGTGTCGCTTCACCGGTCGAAGCGATTAGGCAAAAGATCCCCCAGGCCATGAAAAGACTAATCATTGCAGGTTTCCGGATTGCCAGGGCAACCATGAAAAAGACCAGAGGGATTAAACCGAAATAGGCGTTCGACATGGAAAGGTCCGTATTGAAGAATTCCATGTGTCGGATAGAAGCGAAAGGCAGGATGAATGAAATAAAGCTTTTTGGTGTGAATGCGCAGAACAGGGCTTGTTTCAGTGTAACTCCCCCGCTTCTGGTGATGGCATCCTGCACATGGTAGACTGAAATGAGCATTACTGCTGAAACTATCACGCTGAACAATACGGCAAGCGCCGTGTAGCGAAGGAACAGATTTAGCCCGGCACGGTCACGGTTTCGAAGATACCCTGAGATAAATAAAATGAAAAGGGCTGTCAGCAGGTAGGCCAGCAGGAAAATGAAGGCAGGATATCCTCCGGTCACGATCATGAAGAATGCCAGAGAGAACCTGACGGCAGCTTCGGTTCCCGGCTTTTCCTTCAAAGAAATGAATGCCCCCAGGATAAAAGGAATCCAGGTACCGCTGATGATCCACATAAAATGCTGGGCATTACCGATAAAGAATCCGCTAAGCATATAAGAAACAGCCATGAAGAATGCAGTTTCATCCTTGAACCGGAGTTGTTTACCGAGATAAAACATCCCCATGCCAGCCAGGAAAATATGCAGCATGAAATCGATGGAGATGGTATAAATGTCATATCCAAAGAAATATCCGATAAACCATGTTATGGGATACCACGCTGAGCTCTGTGGATCGGCATGAATAGGAGACCCGAGGAGCTGATAAGGGTTCCAAAGGGGCAGGATGCCCTCCTGCAGGCATTCTCCGATGAAGTATTTCCAGGGATAGGCCTGGTCAATCAGGTCATATTTGAGAGGATGGATGAGCAGGGCAACCGGGAACATGGCGAGGATAGCCACGAATAGTATCAGCAGGTAATACCGGTATGACTTGTCATTCCTTTTCATTTTTTACAGAAAGAAGGCAGTTACCGCGTTAAAGGTACTGCATTCCTTTATTTTTTCAATAGTTCATGCAAAACATGATGGGATTTGAATTCTCCTGTGATGGGAAGATGGAGACGGTAATACAGTAAAAGCTTTATTAATAAAGAATTTCGCACTGCCGCAGGAATGGAGAAACGGGAATGGTCATGCGGGGATACTTCAAGCATAGCGGTAAATGCTTCACATTCACTTCCGCTGATGAAGTGGTCCCCGGATATCTCACCCTTCGCGGTAAACTGCCCTTCCTGCATATTGAAGACCATCCCGGCCCTTTCGGGAGTACCCTGCGGGAAAAATCCAAGGAGCCTTGTCAGATGCAATATGAATAACAGGTGGTAATTGGCGGTTATTTCGGTCTCTTTATCAAGGAAAATCAGTTCATTATGAATATAGTCGAATAATTCCCCGTGTGCGGCTTCTTCCCGGATTGACTTATAGAGCAATTCATTCAGAAACAACAGAATGGAGGTCTTGCGTATATCCCCCGGGATGGATACGAAAGGGAACTCCACCCGTGCCTCGCGCAGGTAATGCAATTCGGCTTTATCTTTATGATCAATTACCAGGTCCAGCAGGTTTAGGGGTTGAAAAAGACTGGCTTTGATCCTGGCTTTCGGGCCATGTGCCCCTTTGATCAGACAAGAGAGCAACCCTGACTGCTCCGTCAGGATCCGGACGACCAGGCTGGTATCTGAATAGCGAGTCTGGCGGAACACGATCGCTCTTGTCGCAAGATGCATCTGATTGAATTTAAAATCCCGGCCCCCTGGTTGTGGCAGGCTGCTAATTCACAAACAGGATCTTCGTCACCATTTTCTCCGAGCCGTCATCATTGGTGATAAATACCATGTAGACGCCAGTCCTGGCTTTCCGTCCGTCAAAATTGTGGCCGTTCCAGATAGCCTGGCCACCTTCGGCCCGGGTTTCATAGATCAGGGTTCCGGTCACATCGGTGATTTTGACGATGGCGTCTTTCACCAGTCCTTTGATGGCGATCGGGCCATTGTATCCGGGACGCACTGGATTCGGATAGGCATACACATCGGTATTGGTGCTGTCGCCTGGAGTGGCCGTGCTCTTGTAAGAGACCAGTCCTTTCGCTGTTCCGAAGAAAACTTCTCCGGTTTCGTCATTGATGGCGATGCTGGTGATATTGTTGGAGAAAAGGGGACTGTTATCTTCGGTGAAATGGTGGATCTGTTCGGTGCCGTCGGCCGACAAAAGGAAAACCCCTGCCCGTTCGGTGCCGAACCACTTGCGATTAGCGCCGTCCACCGCGATGGCCTTGACGGATTCCGTTTCCAGCAGGTACTGAACATATCCGTCGATATTGACCAGGATCCGTTCGGCATCAGACCGTTCGCTGGTAAGGATATCCTGCGGGGAATAGAAAACTGCCACTCCTTCGTCCGTGCCGACCCAGATCTCTCCTTCCAGGTCCTCGGCTATGGCAAAAACATTTGAACCCGGCAGGTTGCCAAAGCCTGCACCGGACCTGAGGCCAAAGAACTGGCTGCCTGGCGCATTCTTCTCATTGAAAACAAGGATATAGTTGGGATTGGACTGTGTGGTCCTGGGCAACATCCATTTTTGACCGAATGAATCCACGATGATCTTGCGGATATCAATTCCTGATGTGCTGGTTCCCAGGTTATAAGATTGCCATGTTCCCTGCGTGCTCTGCATGGCCACCACTTTTTCTGTTCCGGAATTGGTAACCCAAAGGTTGTTGTCCCTGTCGAAAGCTATCCCGCCAATTTTTACGGTGGGGTAGCCCTCGATGATATTTGGCAGCAGGGAACTGTTATCGCTGTTGTATATCTGGACGAAGGCCTGATCTTTGAACTCAGCCATACCCCGGTTCCAGGAGCCGGCATAGAAATGATCGCTGTTCCTGGGATTCACTGCGACTGAAACAAAGTCCCGGAGCGTATCCAGGCCATTGGAGTTGAAGGCATCGTATGTTTTCCATTCCTCTTCAATAAATGAAAATACCCTTGCACTGCGCCAGGTATTGCCCCAGGTGGCTGTCAATCCTCCCGGAACGACATATAATTTGCCGTCGAGGACTGACATTTCGAAAATATCGGCCGAAGGGGCCCCGCTGGGTTTGATGAATTGCCGCTCAAACCCGTCAGCCCAGGATTTTACCAGGCCTTTGTTGCGGTCAGCTATCCAGTAATTCCCGTCGGTGCTCTTAAATGCATCGACCGGCGCAGGACCACTGTCCCCATAGGTGTATATTTTCAACGTGGGATCCAGGTTTTCGTCAAATGACTGCACCCAGTAGCTGTATGATACCACCAGCAGGTCACCGGAGGCCCTGATGCTATTGGTCCGCGATGTGGCGCCCTGCTCCAGTTCTCGCCAGGTCCCATCTTCCAGTACAAAAAGGTCATCTTCGGGATCATCCTCATCGGAATAATTGACCAGTAATTTTCCTTTGAAATTGTAAATCAGGCTGACAAAACCATTCGTGAAGGGAACGTCCTCCATCTTGGTCCAGTTCCCGAAATAAGCCAGGTTAGGATTATCCTTATCAGCATAATAGATACCCGATTCGGTCGCCGCGAAAAATGACGTATCGTTGTAGGTCATCGAAAGCACATTGATACTGGTGCCCTGGGGGCCAATGTAATAAGTGTCTTTGATCTCCATCTTTTCCACATTCAGCACCACTATTCCGAAACCGCACGACAAATACGCATATTTGCCGTAGTTCATAATGCTGTTGATGGTCTTGTTGCCCAGGATCTCTTTTCTCTTTATATCCGGGATGTTGATAATACTGAGATCTTCTGTGATCAGGTCGATGTTGGTGTTCTCATAACCGACCACCAGGATGGACAGTTCTTCGTTAAGGGAAATATCACTCACCCCAAGGTCCGAAAGACCGTTCACCTTGCTCAGCCGGTTGATGGTGTTGTAATCCCTGTCGAAATAGAACATGCTGTATGGAGTGGAACAAAAGATCCAGGAATCGAATTCTTCCACTGTCGTGGCATAATCGTAAGGCAGGTGGTCTCTCCATTGCCCTATTCCCACCTGCTGTGAAAGCAGGTGAAAAGGAAGGATGAAAGCCATAAGCAGGTTCAGGCGCTTATAAATATTTTTCATAACAGAAGCGGTTTATCAGTAAGCAAATAACTGATTTTTCGGTGTTTTATTTTGCAGACGGCTTTTTTTCCTGCCAGTTTTTTCCGGTGATGACCCGGATTGATTTTGGCACGATCTCAAACCGGAAAGGAGTCTGACCGAGGGATTCCCCGTCCATCTCCAGGTACGTTTGCGACTTTACCAGGGACCGGACTGTGACGGTTCTGCCCTGGTGTGTCTGCACAAAGGGCAAATCCGTGAAAGTCCCCGAATATAGTTTCTTGATATTCTTAATGACTGTCATTTTAGTGACATTCTTGAAGATGGTGACATCCAGCAGGCCATCGTCCGGCACGGCGAAGGGCAGTTGCATCATACCTCCGCCATTGTACTTGCAAATACCGACATTCATGCTGAACACACTGCCGGAATATACTTTCACTTCATCTACCAGTATCTCCAGGCTGGCTTGATTATAGCGGAAAAGACCCTTGAGCAGGTTCACCAGGTAGGATAATGTACCTCCTCCTCCTTTTTCCTTCGTCTGGTTTGTCATGTAGGCAACCAGCGCATCGTATCCCATCCCTGCCATATTGATGAAGTAGCGGGATTCTTCCCGCCCGTCGGTTTGATAGGTGGCCAGGCAGGCATCCTGGAGGAAAAACCTGTTTTTCCGTATCGTTTTGACGGCTTTACCATATTTTTCCCGGATGTTGTACATCCGGCCCCAGTCATTACCCGTACCCACCATGATCATTCCAATGGTTATTTCATCAGTGGGGAAGCGGGTCTGACGGAAAATACCATTCACGACCTCATTCAGGGTGCCATCTCCACCGACGACAATAATCTTTTTGTAACCTTCCGGAACCAGTTGTTCCGACAGGTCCATGGCATGCCCTCTGTGGGTAGTAAAAAAAGCATTGTAATCAAATCCGGTTTCGTTCAGGAGTGTGGAGATCTGGGGCCAGTCCTTTTCTCCTTTTCTCTTGCCGGCATTTGGGTTTACTATGACCAGCCAGGGGCCCTCCTTTGGGATTTCCGGATTCATTCGTTTTTTTATTGTTATCTGAACAGATCGATGAATTTTTTCGAAAACAGGTAAAATGAAGCAAAGAATGCGAATTGAGTTACACCGGCCTGGGTTTCAAGGGTGTCTTCCGTCATCATTGAGAGTATAAAAATAATGAAGAAAGAGAGAAAATAATAATCACTGAATTTGCTCAGGCGAATCGCCGGAAAAATGAGGCAAAACAAAAACCAAAGCAAGCCGGCCGCCCCAAAGGTCACGAATATGGCCAGGAACTGGTTGTGGGTTCGCCAGCGGAATTCCCTTTCAAGATTGCTGCCCATTTTGTCGTACTGCCTTTGAAATTCCCCGTTCAAATCTCCCGTTCCAATACCGATCATCCAGCTATTGTTATCCCTGACGATCTCCCTGGCAGTCCGCCAGTATTCGAACCGTTGCATAAGCGTGTGCCCGCTTGCATTTTTAGTGATGCGATACTCCTGGTAGGCCCAGAATAATTTATAGATACGGACATAAAGCATAGGTTTTTCCTCGTATATTATGCTGGCCGTTCCGTTTTCAACCATTGCCACCTCTTTATCCGTCATTTTCTTAACACCTTCCGCATCCTTCCTGTAACCTTTGGAAGTAAGAAATCGGATCAGGGTGTGCTGCAGTTCCTGTCCCGCTTTGTCTTTTCCGTTAAAAGCATAAGGACTCCTGCTGTTCCAGGCTTCCTGAAGCTCGTCCATGCAGATATACTGCCAGACATAATTTCCATTTTCAACCTGTAGATTGGTCGTATCGTGCCAGTATAAGTTGCCCCCGGCTGTTTTCTTTTCCAGGGATTTGAAATTCACCGGATTCACTTTGCTGACATCCTTTGAGATCCGGTAGACATAGAATCCTGCCAGCAGGAAAACCGCTGCCAGGACCGTGACCGTGACGACCCTGTAAAGGTTTCCCTGGCGGGCCAAAGCTATTGACAGTATAATAACAGCGGCGGTCATCAGCAATATGATCAGCCCGGTAAGGTAGGCAAAGATGATCAGGAATGATATCATCCATAGGATGACCACAGCCAGGATGACTTTTTTCCGGAAGGGCTCGGAACTCTTTGGCCGGATGAGATATAGAGCCTGGAAAATGGCCAGATCGATGAGCAGGCTGAAACGGATGTGTGATATGAAGATGCTGATCTCCCGCGTATCACTGATATTTTCCGTCAGATAGACATAGGCGCTGATCAGGGTGCCGGTGAATACTGCGGCAATGAACAGGTAAACCAGGAACCTGAAGGCTTTCCTGTCGATCACACCCGTGGTGGACAACAGCAGCGGGAGCAGGAACAGCGGGAATTTTATACGGAGGTCTTTCAGTGCATAATGAAAATCGGTCGTGTAAATCAAACCTGCCAGGTGCATCAGGTAAATGGATGCGAAGATCCATGCCGGCGCATTTTCCGCATGGAAAAACGCCCGGAATTTCCGGACAAGTGCCCTGAAGGTCCACAGGAATGCATGGGGGATAAAAAGGATGACCCTTGTAACGGCAGGGTAACGCTTTAAGAAATCGTCATATTCCTGTTTCTTTATCCCATCCAGGATAAATACTCCCACCAGCATGAACTGCGCCACACTCATGGTATATTTGGAAAAAGGCAGGGAGATCAGGAGCAAACCTATAGCCAGGTAATACAACCAGAGAATGATCTTTTTTGAAAGCATGTTCTGCGTCCGCCAAAATTTACGGCGAAGATAGAAAGTATTTTGAGACAAGCGAACGGGCTCCTTATGCTACCGTTTCCAGAACGACCCTGAAAAAACGACCAGGACGGTGAACAACTCCAGCCTTCCCAGGAGCATGAGGAAGGAAAGTATCCAGATGCCGGCATCCGGGATAAAGGCATATTGGCCCGAAGGCCCAACCCGGCCAATTCCAGGTCCTATATTCCCGAGACAGGCAATACTGGCCCCGATGGCCGATTCGAAGTCCACTCCCATCAGGGAAAGAGCCAGGGCGCCAAAGATGAATGTCAGGATATAGAATTGAAAGAAAGCCATCACTTTGTAAATGATATCCTGGGAAACGGACTCATGGTTCAGCCTCACCGGTATGATGCCCTGCGGATGTATGGCACGGATGAGTTCTTTGCCTGCATTTTTAAAGAGCAGCAGGTGGCGGACCACCTTGATGCCGCCACCGGTGGATCCTGACATCCCGCCGACAAACATCAGCAGGAACAACAGGAACCAGAGGGTCCCGGGCCAGAGGATATAATCGGCTGTGGCAAAACCGGTAGTAGTAACTATCGAAACGACCTGGAAGAAGGATATACGGAAGGCCTGTTCCCAGCCCATGTTGACCCTGATGGCCAGCACCAGTCCGATCGCCAGCGTGAATGATCCCAGCAGGTAGATGTATTTACGGAATTCCTCATTCTTCCAGACAGCTTTAAAATTTCCTGTCAACGTGAAATAATGAAGTGTGAAATTGGCTCCGGCCAGAAGCATGAATATCGCCGTTACGTATTGAATATAAGGGGAAAAGTCTGTAAGGCTGGTATTTCGGGTCGAAAAACCACCGGTGGCAAGGGTGCCAAATGCGTGGCACAGGCTTTCAAACAATGACATATTGCCCAGCATGAGCAGGATGACCTGCACAAAGGTCAGCAGCACGTATATTCCCCAGAGCCTTTTCGCTGTTCCGGTAATCCTGGGATGCAGCTTATCCTTGGTCACCCCGGGCATTTCAGCGGCAAAGAGCTGCATGCCCCCGATCCCGAGGAATGGCAGTATAGCTACCGAAAACACGATGATCCCCATCCCCCCGATCCAGTGGGTAAGGCTTCTCCAGAAAAGGATCCCTTCCGGTACCATTTCAACGTCCGTCAGGACAGAGGCTCCCGTAGTACTGAATCCTGACATCGTTTCGAAAAACGCATTCGTAAAAGAGGGGATCACCCCGCTGATGATGTAAGGCAGGGTGCCGAAGAGGGAAAAGGTAAGCCATGACAAGGTAACCAAAAGAAAACCTTCTTTTTTGTTGATGGCATGGGTCAGGTGTGACCTGGTGAAAAGCCAGATCACTGCGCCGGAGGCTGAAGTGATAAACCCCGAAAGGATTAGGGAATAGGCCGATGAATCTTCGTAATAGAAGGCAAACGGCAAGCCCAGCAGCATGAACAAACCTTCAAACATGAGCAGGATGCTCAGGATATGCAAGATCTGCTTCAGATCGATTTCAGATTTGCCTGTCATTTTCAGCCCGCATGAAACATTCTGTCGATATCATGAATGGCTTCCGGCAGGGCAAACATAACCACCCTGTCGCCTTCCTCTATCTGGAAATCTCCAACGGCAATAAAACTGTCCTTTCCCCTGACAATCCCGCCGACAATTGAACCGGTGGGCCACTTCAGCTTACGGATAGGGGATTTGGTCACCGGGGAATGAGGTTTGGCAACCAGTTCCAGCGCTTCAGCTTCGATGCCGCTCAGGCATTTGATCGAAGTGACCTCGGAGTTCATGGTAAACCGGATGATATTGCTGGCAGTACTCAGTTTTTTGCAAACAATCGTGTCGATACCGATATTTTGCGAGATGTCGATGTAATCGATGTTTTCAACCAGCGCGATGGTTCTGGGGACTCCGTACTTCTTGGCGTGGAGGCACGACAGGATGTTGGTTTCCGAGTTATTGGTAAGGGCGATGAAGGCATCCATGCCGGCGATATCTTCCGATTCCAGGAGTTGGATATCCCGGGCATCTCCGTGGATGACCAGGGCGTTGTCGAGAGTGTTGGCGAGCTGGATGGCTTTATCCTTATCTTTTTCCAGGATCTTGATATTCAAGCTTTGCTCCATGCGGCGTGTCACGGTACGCCCAACCCGTCCACCACCCACGATCATCACATTACGGATATGAATATGTTTCTTCCCTCCCAGTTTTAACAGGTCATCGATCCCTTCCTGTTTCGTGATGACATACGCCAGGTCATTTTCCATGAACCGGTCGCTGCCTTTTGGTATGATCGTTTCCCGGTTGCGGTGAATGGCTACGGCCCTGAAATTCAGGTGAACGAATTCTTTGGCAATCTGGTCGAGCGTTTTGTTTACGACAGGCGCATTTTTCTCGAGCCTGAGCAGGAACAGGGTCAGTTTACCCTGCGAGAAGTCGAATGTTTCAGTGGCTGCCGTTTGACGGAGGAGGTCCACGATCTCGTTGGCCGCAATATCTTCAGGACATACCAGGTGGTCCACCCCCATTTCTTCAAACAACTTCCTGTTTTCATCCGACAGGTATTCCAGGGTATTGATCCTGGCAATGGTCTTCACAGCACCGATTTTCTTGCCCAGGGCTGCCGTCAGAAGATTTATCCTTTCCTCGTGCAATCCGCTGATCAGTAAATCAGCTTTTTTGACATTTGACCTTTTCAACACGGAGATCGAAGTCGGATCGCCGACAGTAGCCAGCACATCCGTCTGGTTCTCAAGAGTCTTGACCAGGTCTTCGTTCGGGACGATCATGGTGATGTGATGGTCCTCTTTGTTGAGTTCCTGGGCCAGATACAACCCAACTTCTCCATCCCCGGCGATGATTATCCTCATTATTGGAATTGAATTTATTTTCAGGCAAAAGTAATGACAAAATTAATGGAAAAATAACGGCAGCTTGAGCCAAATATATAACTTTGTAAAGTTGATCCGACCCGCTTCAGAAACTCTTATTGACATGTATTAAGAGGACAAGGGGCGGGTCATTGAAAACGATAAATAAAAGGACATGAAAAACTTTGAATCTTTTAATTTTAATGGAAAGAAAGCTCTTATCCGGGTGGATTTCAATGTGCCGCTGGATGAGAATTTCAATATTACCGATTCCACACGGATTGATGCGGCGGTCCCCACGATAAAAAAGATATTGAAAGATGGCGGGTCAGTGATCCTGATGTCGCATCTGGGCAGGCCAAAGGAAGGCCCGGGGGATAAATATTCACTGAAACACTTGTTGGGCTATCTTAATAAAGTGCTGGGCGTAACCGTTAAGTTTGCCGACGACTGCATTGGCGCTCAGGCTAAAGAATTGTCTGCCGGCCTGAAAAGCGGTGAAGTGCTGCTCCTCGAGAACCTGCGTTTTTACAAACAGGAAGAAAAAGGAGACGAGGAATTTGCAGCGAAGCTGGCCACCCTGGGTGATGTCTATGTGAATGACGCTTTTGGGACAGCGCACCGGGCCCATGCTTCCACTGCGATCATCGCCAGGTTCTTCCCGGAAAACAAGATGTTCGGGTACATCATGGAAGAAGAGGTGAAGAGCATCGACAGGGTGCTGCAGCACACCGAAAGGCCGTTTACCGCCATCCTGGGGGGTGCGAAGGTGTCCGGCAAGATCGAGATCATCAATAATTTGGTCGGCAAAGTAGATAACCTGCTGATCGGCGGAGGTATGATGTTCACGCTCATCAAGGGCCTTGGCGGCGAAGTGGGCAGTTCCCTGGTGGAAGAAGACCTGCTGCAGCTTGCCCGTGAAACCAGCGACAAGGCCGAAGCCAACAATGTGAAGCTTTATATCCCGCAGGATGCCATTATAGCCAGCGCTTTTGCCAATGATGCGGAAAAAAAGGAAAGCAGTTCCACGAACATCCCGGAAGGCTGGATGGGGCTGGATATCGGCCCTAAAGCCATCTCTGCCTACCGCGATGTTATCCTGAACTCAAAGACTATTCTCTGGAACGGCCCGATGGGGGTGTTTGAGATGCCGAGTTTCGAAGCCGGCACGAGGGCGATCGCTGAAGCCGTGGCCGAAGCCACCAAAAACGGTGCTTTTTCCCTGATCGGCGGCGGTGATTCCGTGGCAGCCATCAACAAGTATGGCCTGAAGGACAAGGTCAGTTACGTCAGTACCGGCGGTGGCGCCATGCTCGAGTACATCGAGGGCAAGATCCTGCCGGGCGTTGCGGCGATCACGGAGTAGACATTTGCTCGCTGCGCGAGCGACATAAATCGTCATTAGCTCACTTCGTTCGCGACATTGGTGGACATTGGGACATTTGCTGAAGGTGTGAGCGACATTCATTTTATTTTAAGGTTCGAGTTCAGGTCGGGGAGCATTAAAAAGAAGATAATAGGCTGATTTACAATCTGTATGCCAGCCTTTATCTTTTTATTACTGTAACATTACCGAAACTTTTAGGTTATCTGGTACCTTTTCGCCTAAATCCTATCAATTTTTTTACAAAAAAATTTTTTGAGCCATTTCCACGTTTACGGGTTTGTCAGGTGGTGGGGGAACCGCCGTCATTGGCGGCAGTATGGGATACAGCGGGGGTGGGTGGGTGCCAGAGTCATTGAATGCGGTCTATTTGCTGTTTCCAAGAAATTATTCGTGAAAATAGGCTTCATATTCATACACGGATCAAGTTTATTGTTAAATATCGTATCTATCAGTTAATATGAAAATTACCAAACCCAACAGCGCATCAGGTTTTCAACGGAAAAAGAATCTTCATAAACCAATATGATTTTTCGGTGTAATAACAAATAAATCATCTTTAATAAACACAATAAATTGCTGATATTTCGGTAAATAGCACCTATTATCTTTCATTATCCTAAAACGTTTGAACAATAATTAAATTTTCAATGGGCATATCAGATTTTTACGGCGTTTCACGCCGGGCCCTTGCAGATCATCATCTGGGGTATATTATATTCCACTTTCATAATAAATGTGCCTGAATGCAACTTATGGTCTAAAAAAAGGCAATTATATGTTGTTCTACACTTGTATTTTTAATTTCAGCCATTTATATTATATGGATTTTATTTCGCTATATTTATTCACTTAAATCCTAAGTGTAATAAACACAGTATTTTGTTATAATTTATTCTAAGTTTAAAATATATGAAAATATTTTTATTTCTGGCGGCAATGGGATTTTCACTATCCGCTTATTGTCAGGCATTTATTAGCCAGAGCAGCAATTTGAATGGTAATGCTATGAACAATACTCCTGAAAAAAAGCCATCCGTTATTTCAAATCCACAATATTACAATCCTGTTGATCTGACAGAATATTCTTATGATTCCATAAGGGAGTTAATGGAATTAAATAATCCAAATGATGCAGATGCTCATCCCTGGATATCTGCTGATGGCTTGCGGCTATATTATACAAATGCTGCCTATGAATTAGTAATGTCTGAAAGAACAGATATTAACAGTTATTTTGACGCTCCAACCGTAGTGCCAACACACGATCAATGGGGTGTTTCTTACTGGCTGTCAACTAATGAATTGGATTTGTATATTTCAGACGGTTATTCTATTTATTATGCTTGGCGTGATGCGATAGATTTACCATTTAGCGATCCATTTTATGTTGAGATAGATGGAATGGGTAATCCGTCATATATAAGTGCACAATCATTAAATACCACTCAAAATAAACTCTATCTTCATACTTATCCCCCTGATAAAATTATGGAATTTACACTCTATGGTGGTTGGTATTTTGTATATGATAGAACCCTTCCTGCACCCGATGGTTATGCCCTTGTTGGTGGTCAACTCTCAAAAGATGATCTTACTTTTTTTACAGGAGCATCATATAACGGTGGAAAGTTTAAGTTTTATCAAATGACAAGAGCCACTCCCTTGGATACATTTGATATCAGCACTTTTGAAGAAATTCAAGGTATCAATGACACGTTGGTCTGGAACGGGCTTCCTTCTATGTCCGACAGTCTTGAATGGGTTGCGTTTAATAGGGCTCCCTCAGGTAATTGGCAGGATATTGATTTATTCCTCGCACATAACGGCATACTTACATCCGTTTTTGATCCTGCTGAAACTCTAATTTATTCTTATGCATTCCCAAACCCAGCATCAGATTATGTGTGTATTGAACATAAGGCATCTTCATTGGAATCATTATTGATTTCCGTCTATTCTTACAAAGGCGAAATGGTTTTTCAAAATGAAATAAATACCACGAATGAAATCATTAAGATTAACACCAGCAGTTGGAATAATGGGTTTTATGGCTACCGATTGACGCAGACCATTAATAATAAGAATTGCGCTACGACGGGCAAATTTGTTGTACTGCATAAATAAGTATTCTCTTATTCTTACATATCACTAATGCTTTGTTATCCCATTATTATTAGTAATTAGCCTCGGCGTTTCACGCCGGGCCCTAAAAGATCACGGAAGAATATCCCAGCCATCAGGCACCAGTGAAATATCTTTGAGGATATAGTTGACGCCATTCAATTTTTCGTCGTAACGTTCTATTTTCGTCAGTGCACCGATATTTCTGCTACGGAAAAAACTATCTGCATACTCCTTAACCTTGCCGTCGTGCTTCCCGTCTGTGCTATAAAGCACAAAATGGGTATGATATCCGCTGTCTGCTTCATTTTTTTCTGATGCGAACAACATACGGAAAGAATAATGCGGGAATTTTCGTTGCAACCTTTCAAAAAACCGTTCCATTATACTATGGCAGGCAAGCACATTGTAAGGCTTTTCATATGAAACGTGGCAAAACCAAGTCCAGTCGTATTTTTTGAAAAACTCCGCATATTCATTAATAACTTTTGTTTTCCTTCGCAGGATACTGTTTTGTTCCAGCCACAGATAAAAATCGCTGACATACAGGCTTAATAATTCCTGATGAAGGTATAACCTGCCTTTTTCTTTCACTATCAACATTGAACCTGATTGGCTTGATTGCGATTTCTTATTGTTAATCAAACGACGTACGGTTTTATCGGATTTCATTGCTCTACGCCGAAACTCTTTCACTGTTAAATAATCGTTCTTTTCCATAATATTCATATTTTAATTTAACTTATAATAAAGCGGATACAAGGACGGTTAGCCGCCCTCATTTCCATAAATATCATAGTCAAATGGCAAAAGGAAAGAGTAAAGCAAGAAAAATGAAACTTTTATTTAATTATGGTCAAATGACTAAGGAAAGACACTGAAAACCAGCAATACTTATTCGGTTTATTTCACAAATAAACAAGTGGATTATCTACAAACTTTTTTACAAAGTTTCTTATTCATTTTTTAACAAAAATATTTTGCTTTTCATTGTCTTTACTCTTGTCTTTTTGGGTTCTGTTTCTTATATTTAGCCTAATAAAAGTTTTAATAATTAAATATGGGGAATATGATAATGATTCCTGAGGAAGATTACTACGGAATAACTAAAAAGATTGACTACATTCTCGAATATGTTGAATTTTTGAAAAAATCCGATGAACGCTTAATTACCACTGATGAATTATTGCGATTTGTACCTGTCAGCAGACGTACATTGCAACATTATTGCGATCGTGGATTGATTAGGTTTACTAAGAGAGGTCGAAAGGTTTTGTACACGCGTAGTGAAGTAATTGCGGATTTAAAGGGTCTTGGAAAACTATAAAATAGCGCATAGATGATCATTGACTGTAAAACGCGTCCAACGTTGAATCGAGGTCAGTCACGCCTAATTCTCTTAGGTATGTCTGGGTTTCTTTTAAACTTGAATGATAAAGCGCATCTTGTACTTTTTTAACATCTTTCGTATTAAGGTACAAATGGTAAGCGAAACTATGTCTACTGATATGAAATGTAAGTTTAGTCCGAATTTTCGCCTGACTCGCAATGGATTTCAGTTCTTTGTTAACCAGTGTATTGTTTGATGATATAGCATCTTTCAGCAATTTTTTATTTGCATAATCAATCTCGCTTTTTAAAAGTGGAAATATATAATCAGAATCTTTCGAATTGTCTTTTTTGTAATAACTCAAAATTGTACTGGCTTGTTCCTGCAATTTCAAACTAACTATCTTTTTGTTCTTTGACATACTGTATGTTATCCTGTTCTCATCTTTGATATCTGACCATCTAAGTGTACAAATATCGCCGAAACGCATTCCGTTGCAGTAATAAGAAAACAAAAAATAATTCTTGGCGTGCCAGATTTTTAACGAAGGAGCCAGCACTAAATTCTTTATGCTTTCAAACTCTTTGACAGATAGTTTATCCTTCGCTGTCGGCACCTGACGTAGTGAATATTTAAAAAATGGGTATGACGATTGTTCAACGATGTCTTGTCTAATGGCGTTACGATAGATAGTCCTTATGTTTTTTAAATCGGTATAGACTGTATTTATGTGGTTATGTTTAGTGTTTAACAGATAGGTTTCATAATCACTTAAAAAAGCACTATTTAATTCCGTAAATGAAATGTCTTCACGATGCAATATGGTCTTTATATATTCTTCCAACTTATCCAGTATAAACTTATGTTTATTTGAAGTCCTGTATTGCCCCATATTTGCATAACGGGTTATTTCAGCCTTATAGAACTGAATAAAACTGATGGAAGTTGGTTTGGTTATGATTGCCACAAATTCTTCACGGGTCGGAACCTGACCCTTGGTCAACAGTTCCGAATGTTTATTTTGATAATAATGTATCCTGTTAGATAATGTGCTGTTATAGTCGCTGTTACGTGGTTCAGACGCCCTGACCCAATGACCAAATTTTGCCTGTGGGTTGAAATCCGTTTTCCTTTTAAGGAACACGTCTGTTTTGATCCTGCTATGCTTCCTATTCTGGGTAACCCTAATAAAAATCACATATGTTCCGTCCTTTTGAGGTTTGTGGTTAAGTTCCACATTATATGTTATGTTTGACGACATATCTTTTCTTACAAAGATACAAAAAATTCCGTATTACCGAAACATTACCGAAACATATTTTGCCTTTCAGTTTTCACAATTTTCCAAATAGGATTCTAATTAATTTGTATATTGCATTTTATGTAACTCGAAAAAGCATTGAAAAGCACATTGAAGTCATTATTGCAGTTCAGGTCGGGGAGCCGAAGTCGACTAAGTCCCGTTTTTACGGGACTTTTTCATTTTTGTACCTTTCATATTCCTTGATTGACAAGGGTTAGCTAATTTCCAACTGCATCAAAAAATTTTTAGATACTTGTTTTTTTCAATCCCTGAAATTCCACCGTTTATTCTTTTATAACCTGAAGCTATAGCTTGTAAGTATTGTTAGAGCAGAAATTTAGATACTGTTGAAAATTTATCTCGTTTCGACTGGGTATATTTTTACTAAAAGCGGATCAATATGAAGTGATGGAAGACGAATATTGCGTCTTTCAAATTATTTCTAATAAACTTAATAATAGGCTTATGAATCAAAAGAATTTATTGACCATCCCTGATGAGATCATTGTGAGCAAGATTTACTTGATCAGGGGGATGAAAGTAATGCTGGATAGAGATCTGGCTGACTTGTATGGAGTGAAAACTTTGAGGTTGCGTGAACAGGTAAAAAGGAATTCAGAACGATTTCCGGAGAACTTTATGATTAAACTAACGGATGAAGAAACTGAATTCATGGTATCGCAAAATGCGATACCTTCCAGGCAACATCTCGGCGGTCATTTGCCTTATGTTTTTACCGAACATGGGGTATTAATGCTTGCAAATGTCTTGAAGAGCGAGAGAGCAATTAAAATGAGCATCAGGATCATAGAATTATTTGTCAAAATCCGGGAATTGTTGTTTACCCAGAAAGAAATCTTACAGAAGATTGAAAATCTTGAGCAAAGAGTTGTTGGTCAGGACGATAAAATAATTGTAATCTTTGAATACCTCCGCCAGCTCGAGCAAGACAGGCAGCAACAGCAAAATCAGGCACAGCGGAAGCGAATTGGATTCAAGACAGAAGATTAGATATGAACTCCGATCTCAAATTTATATCCTTAAAGGATAGATCATACCGGCAATATAGTTTCATTATAGAGCCTCAAGCTTTGCAATGGCATCCGAAAAGATTCTTTATTTACGATAAAACCGCACCAAACTCCGAAAGTGCTATTGCGAAGACAATCACGTGGTGAAAAGCCGGACCATAAAATACCATGAATATAACAATACTCCTCCCCCGGGTGGGGGAGGCCGGGAGGGGGCTGAACAGCAGGGATCTTTCTGTTTATACCTTTCATATGCCTTGATAGACAAGGATCAGCTCAGGCTAGGAAGCTTCAAAATATTTTTAGATATTGTTGATAATATTTCTCGTCTCGACCGGGTATATTTTGTGAAAAACCGGATAAATACTAAAAGATTTCCTACGGATTTCATGTTTCAGCTATCGAGAGAGGAATTTGATAACATGATATTCCAAACTGGAACATCAAGTTGGGGTGGAACGCGATAATTACCCTGTGTATCCACAGAACAGGGCGTAGCTATGCTCTCAAGGGTTTTACAAGGTATGAGAGCGATTAGGGTTGTTATACAAATTATCACGATATTTACCAGTCTGCATGATTTTCATTCAATCCGAAGTATCATTCATGTTATTAATCTTTATTTTAGCCTAATATTTAATGCGTTATGATCAATCGTATCATTTTTTCCAGGCTTTTGCGGGATTTCTTGTTAATCCTGGCCTTTTCCGTTTTCGTTTTCTTTTCCTGCACGAAAGACGATAATGACGATACGCCTCCGGAGCCTGCAACATTACCGGATCTTAGTGGCCTGTCATGGATAACATCAGATCTTTTCATCGGAGTTCATGATGCAAAGAATAGTGACACGAAAAAGGACTGGCCGCGGCTGAGCCTGATCCGGCTGCCTCAATCCGAGTTTGAGGGCGTCATCTGGCAGCCATTCTATCCAGCTTTCCCTGGTCCGGGCGGACTTTCGAGTGATATGGAAAGTTGCTCGAGCATTCCGGGAGGCAAGGATTTTTTATTCGTGGAGAGCGGCCAGGAAGGCGAGGATTTCCGAAGGATATTTCACGGGAGTATTGAAAACGATCAGGTTTCGATCATAGATTACGTTGACTGGCCTGTAGAAATAACCAATGTCGAGGCAACGGAAGTTTGCCTGGTGGGAGATCAACTGGTGTTCCTTTATGCGGAACGTGCCCAGGACAGTTCGTGGACCAAGATACGCTGGACGGAATTTACACTGGATCCCCTTGGTTTTGGTGATTTCCGGGAGGTCGTTTATGCAGGCATTGATCCTGTTGGACCAGGTACACGGCCAATCGTAGCAATGGATATCGACAGCGATGGTATGATCTATATCGTATCGGCATATGATTCCGGAAATGACGGTGGCCCGTTCCGCAGTGTGGTATGGCAAATCGGGAATATTAGCGACGATACCGAGGGAAACCCGATGGTCTACCTCGGGTTGAATACAAGACTGGCCAATTTAGACGGACTGAAAGTAGAAAGTATTGCAATTCGCGAGATGCCGGGCAGCAACAAAGAGATCTACATAGGAACGGACGATGAGCATTACGGAGGCATTATGCGCCTATTGCCGGGCAAAAGCACCGGCCTTTAGAGGGAGAATGTCAGGTTATTCCTTCGCCAGGCCACCCTCAGCAGTTTCCTTGTAAATGGATGGCAGGTCGTGACCGGTTTCTTTCATGACCCGGATGACCTTATCAAAGGGTACGAAGTGATGCCCGTCGGTCATCCTGGCGTAGACAGCTGCGTCAAGGGCCCGGGAAGCAGCCTGGGCGTTTCTTTCGATACAGGGGATTTGCACGAGTCCTCTCATCGGATCGCAGGTGAGGCCCAGGAAATGTTCCATACCGATGGCAGCCGCATATTCAACCTGCCTGACACTGCCCCCGAGCAGTTGAGCGGCTGCAGCAGCAGCCATGGAACAGGCACTTCCGACTTCTCCCTGGCATCCGACCTCCGCCCCGGCCACCGAGGCATTCGTCTTGATCAGGTTTCCTACCAGGCCGGCGGTGGCCAGTGCCCGGAGCAATTTGGTCTCCGAAGCGTCGGTCTCTGTCTTAAAAAGATACAGCACTGCCGGGATAACCCCGCAGGACCCGCATGTAGGGGCGGTCACCACCCTTCCGCCGGCTGCATTCTCCTCTGAAACTGCCAGGGCATAAGCGAATACCAGGGGACGGCGGTTCACCACATCCTGGAAGGTCTTGGCCATGGTGTAGAAAGAGCTGGCCCTGCGCGAGACACGCAGTCCGCCGTGGAACATGCCTTCCGTTTCCAGGCCTCGGGCAATCGCTTCTTGCATGGCTTTCCAGACTTCCCGAAGGTAATCCCATAATCCGGTATCCTCTCTTTCCTGCACAAATTCCCAGAAAGAACAACCCTTGTCTTCGCAATATTCCAGGATCTCTTTCATGGTGCTCATTTCATAAACCTTGTTTTTACTCTCCCGCTTGCCGCTGTCGCTGATGTCGCCCCCGCCGATGCTGAAAGTGGTCCATTCCTGTGTCATTGAACCCTTCTGGTCCAGGGCCTGGAATCTCATCCCATTGGGATGCGGCGGTATGGTTTCATTGGCTTTCCATGAAATTTCAACGGGAACCGGCGAAAAGGACTCTATGATCGCCTTATCCGTGAGGTGGCCTTTCCCAGTGGCGGCAAGGCTTCCGTAAAGGGTAACATGAAAGGAGGCGGCCGCCGGATTTCTTTCCTTAAAAATGGATGATGCCTTAGCCGGGCCCATCGTATGGCTGCTGGAGGGGCCGTTGCCGATTTTATACATCTCTTTGATTGATTCCATAATGATTTCAGGTTAGTAATTGTTCTTTTATTTTGGTATTGCCGGTCTCTTTTAAAAAGAATGTCAGGAAGATGGCCAGGGCGACGCCAAACAGCAACGGTTCAAAAGTCACCTGGTAATCTTCCCTGATGAAATGACCTGTCCTGTCCGATGACCGGATCAGGATCCAGCCGAAAACCGGTCCCAGCAGCGCACTGAAAGTAAATGTAATAAAATTACAGACACCCGTAGCCGTACCGCTGAGATGCGGGGGATTGGCCTCTTTGACGACCGTATACGGGATCATTCCGGCTCCTGAGGCAATCCCGACCATCAGGCTGACGGAAAAAGGCGGAAATACACCTTCCCTTCCAAACAGGGCCCACGTCAGGCAGAGCAGTAAAACCACCGAGCTTGCAATTATGACAGGTTTTCTTCTCCTTATTTTGTCTGAAATAAAACCGAGTAACGGGCATCCTATGATCCATCCGAAGGGAACTGCGGCCGCTCTCATGACGGCAGTACTAAAATCCAAGCCATATCCCTCCTGGAGAAACCGGACACCCCAGATCATATCCAGGACATTGGTAGGAATAAAGATAAGTGCGGCGATAAGGCCGCACAGAATGGATTGAGGATTCCCGGAGACTGATTTGAAAGCGTTCCATGTGCTTTTGAAATAGTTGTGCGGTCTTTCCTGCCGGGTATGATCCGGCATGAAAAAGTACAGGAGAATTCCCATGACAATGCCTGCAATACCCACGATCAGCCAGAAGCTTTTCCAGGGCAACCCATTGCTGATCATTGGCCCGACTGCAAACTGGCCTGCGAATCCACCCGCCATGCCGAACATCTGTGCCGAGCCGATCAGGGTCGCCGCCCTGGAGCCGGGGAAATATTTCGAAACGATATAGATCGCCCCGACAATGGGCACTGCGCCACCGGCCCCCTGCAGGAACCTGCCGATGCTGGCGGTTGTGTAATTCCCGGTTGCGAAAAGAATAGCCCCGATGCCCACCGCAACGGCCCCGGCGGGGATCACTATTTTCAGGCCAAAACGGTCAAGCGATACGCCCGTAACAAGGCTGAAGGGGGAATACCCGTAATAAAACATTCCGATTATCGAGGCGACCCCGACAGCGCTGATACCGAAGGCCTCCGACAGTTGGGGGATCATCACCGAAGGGGCCGATCGCAGGGCATACTGGTAGAAATAATAGAACAGAACCAACAGCCAGGCGACTATGATCATTTTAGAAGGTTTACCCATAGTATCCCCCGGTATTGAATTTAATCTTTCATTGTCATCATTTCATCAGTTCAATCTCACCCGGCTTCCAGGTCTTATCGAACCAGGGTTCAAGCGGGCCATAGATTCGCAGCACTATCCACCATCCTTTGCCGGGGACGGTCTGTATCCAGTTGGATTCCTTGCCCGCAGGAGGTTCCGGGCCAAACCAGATATCCACCGAAGAGTCAGGATTGACAACGATATCCTGCTTCAGGCTGCTGATACTGGGAAATTGCTGATCGGTCTGCAGCATCGAGCGTGTCTGCGGGTCGTAAACGAGCAGTGACCAGAACTTTTTTGCCGGGATATCCGGTGGGAGCTTCATGTGGTAGCTTTTCCCGCCATCGAGGTATTGGCCCTCTGCGTCGCGCTCGTTAAAGATATATTGCGAAAGCTGTCCGATCATCTTCTCCACCCACGAAGGGCTGCTACCTGTAGCCATGTAATAGTACATCGACCTTGCATCAAGGTTCAGGACCCCTCCTGGCGAGAATTTATAATCGTTGCCTTCAAATACCGCCTTCCAGGCGCTGTTCGGATAGAAATAGGCTTCCTCGTCGCGGGTGCTGAAGTTAATGGCACGTGCCGTGGCATTGCCGACCGCAGCAGCATCTGTAAGTATCCTTTTCATCCTTTCATCAGGAGCGAAAGGCTCGCCTTTCCGGATCCCAATGGAGGCAAGTAAACCACGAACCTCGGGATCAACGGCATCGAGCGGTTCTTCCTGAACAACCTGGTTGACCTCTTCATAAAATAAAAAGTTGTTGGAGTGGACTGTGTTGATGAATTCTCCTGATATGTTCAGAAAGTTCATCGCCGGCGGATTCTCCGCCAATGCCAGCGGATAGGCGCGGTAATTCTGCTTAGCGTAATCAACCGCTGACTTCATATCGCCGCTTTCGATGAATACGCGAAAAAAACACCAATGCCCGTAGGTGCGTGAGTGCAGGACAAAATAGCCTTCAGGGATCTCTCCTTTATAGTCCGGGGGGAGCAGTAAAAATTTACCGCCATTGCCTTTATCCGGCCCAAGAGGTCCAATATCTGTGACAAAGCGGAACCAGAAGTCATCGATCACACCGAGCACACCGGCCGGAATCTCAATAACCATCGGTCCGTTATGTGTGTCAAACCATGTAATGTTGTAAATGGTCTCCGTATTTCCGGTGAGAAAGATGCCGCGGGAATCGACCAGCGACTCGGAAATCAGCACGGTCTGGTTGTCAGGGCCGAAGGTGCGTATTCCGGTGCGAAAGGCATTGGCCGATGCCGGGGGAATGCAGGTGAGAAACACCTGCACACCCCGCTGAAAGTCAAGATTATCATAAACTTTCTGCACAGTGGCCTCATCCGGAAAACCGTCGAAAAACCTCAATGTGCCAAGGGAGGTTTCCACAACATCAGGAGTGGTGATCGATGAGGGGATGTCAGTGGTCATCTTGTACTTTGCTTGCTGGGCATCCGCTGATGATAACATAGCCAAAAACGCACATAAAAGTGCTGTTATTACTAATGGATTGAGACTGTAATTCTTTTTCATATCAATTTTAGTTGGATTATTTCATCAATTCAATTTCACCCGGCTTCCAGGTCTTATCGAACCAGGGTTCAAGCGGGCCATAAAGCCGCAGTATAATGAACCATCCTTTTCCCGGGATGGTCTGGATCCAGTTGTTTTCTCTACCCACCGGAGCTTCAGGACCAAAATAGACATCTACCGATTGGTCTGGATTAACGATCATCTTTTTATTCTGGCTGGAAACCATCGGATATTGCTGATCTGTCTGCAGCAGGGAGCGGGTCTGGTAATCGTATAAGATCACAGACCAGAAATCTTTTGCAGGCACGTCCGGCGGTATATGCAACGAATAGTTTTTGCCGCCGTTCATAGGATTGCTTTCAGCATCTACGAAAGCAATGGCATACTGCGAGCCTTTACCGATCATCTTCAAATCCTCTGCCGGGCTCACCGCCATGATACTGTAATAAAAGTTAACATCTCCATCAAGGTTCAAAACACCCGGTGAGGTTTCAAACGTGTACCCCCCCAGGAACAGGCCACGCCAATTGCTGTTTTCATAGAAGTAATTTTCTTTCTGCCGCATTCTGAAGGCGATTGTGCGTGCAGTGGCTTCACCCACGACCGTGGCCTCGGTCAGGATCTTCTTCATTCGGTCATCAGGAGCAAATGTTTTTCCTTTCTCTATTCCAATAGAAGCATAGTAACCGAGGCTAACCTTGTCGAACGACACTGACGGCTCTCCTTGTACCACTTTGTTCAAATACTCCCAGAATCTGTAATCTGCAGGAGCGATGCCACAGAATTCCTTGCCGGAAACATTGATGAAATGATTTTCAGGAGGGTCATCAACCTGTGACAACGGATAGACCCGGGCATATCTCTTCAAACTCTCGAGTGCCGGTTGAAAGTCGCCATTCACCGCAAAATGACGGTAGAAGAACAGGCACTCAAAAGTCTTTGACTTGACGACACTATAGCCCTCGGGAATAGCACCCTCATATCCGGGAGGCAGTATCAAATAGGAACCTCCTTCACCTTTGTCCGGTCCAAAAAAGCCTACATCCATTACATATTGGGACCAGAAATCATTGATCATCCCCAGAACTTTGGGAGGAACTTCCAACACCAGTGCACCGTTATGTAAGTCAATCCACATCACGGTATAAGGGCTGTTGCAGTTAGCCGTAAGCCACAACGTTCTGGAATCATACAATGTCTCAAATGTGAGGATCGTCGTGTTAGGAGGACCCCACCCGAGTACGGCATCCCTCATCCCAACCATGCTGACCGCAGGTATCGCCAGTAAATAGGCCTGAACTGCCCGCTGGAAATCCAGGTTGTCATATAGCTTCTCCACCGTGGCATCATCCGGAAAACCATCAAAAAATTTCAATGTTCCGATCCGGCTTTCTACCTGGTCAGGTATAGCAATACCTTCTGGGATGGGCGTTGTCATTTTATAAGTAGCCTGCTGGGCATCCGCTCTTATCACACAAATTACAAGTGCAGCAAGAATAAATGATAATGAATATAAATGGATAGTTTTCATATTTCTTGTTTTATATGGTTATTCACTGAAGACCAGCTTAAAATCATTCTTCATGCTTACTTCTAGCCAGCCATTTTCCTTGCACAACTTGCTCATTATATCTTTATCATAGTAATATTCCCTCACGGAATCATCGTGGTTAATGATGATCTGCATGTTTTTGGGAGAATTTTTACTGTACTGGAGCATGGGATAATCGCCGGGGGAATTGCCTATTGCGATCACCGGTTCTTTGCCGATCTCGTATAGGATATTCGCCGCCTTGCCGCCTTCATCGTTAATGGGTTTCACAATTTCATTCTCCCGGATAAATACAGATCCGGAGTCGGTTTCAACCCATCTGGTTAAAATAGTTGTGCCGGTGACATTTTGCACGGGTATGCCTGCAGATTTTTCACAAAGGGTCCGTGTAAACTGGGGATCCGAACCCGATACAATATAAATCTCGAACTGGTTCTCCTGCAGGTACCGGTACAATTGAACCACCGGGGCAAAGACCAACTGGTTGTATGGCTTATTAAACCGTTTGTCAGTGACCGTTTTATAATAATTAAAAATATAGTTGCTGAGTTGCTCTTCGGTATATCCGGCTGTTGCATTCCTCAAAAGGCTGTAAATGCCATCTTCCTTATAACCCAGTGTGTCAAAATAGGCCCAGTCATTTTCATGAATGGCTTTGTAGGGTTGCTTTTGGGCTAATGCAGGATTGCCGGCTATTTGTTCAATCATCAACCTGACGATGACGTCCATATTTACCGGGAAAGGTTTTTCCACCAGGAAGGTACCATCCATATCCGTAACGGCTACCCGGTCTGAAACAGGGATAAAAGCCGGATTGGTTTCATCGGTGACCGTTTGTACGAATTCCAGGATGGATGCCTTTTCCGGGCCTTCATTCCACAGGTCCAGGGGATCTTTGACCGACTTATCATTATGGTGGGATGATGGAGCGCACCCCAGCATGATGAGCGAAATAATTGTAAAAATTAAAATCCTCATTGTTTTCATAATCATTTGATTTTTGATTTATTCGATTACCTCGATCTCTCCCGGCCTCCAGGTCTTATCAAACCAGGATTCCAGCGGGCCGTAAAGCCGGAGTATGGTCCACCACCCTTTGCCAGGAATTGTCTGGATCCAGTTATTTTCCCTGCTGGGAGGTGGTTCAGGGCCGAAGAAAACATCAACAGAGCCGTCCGGGTTATAAATTAGGCCCTCTTTCTGGCTATTGGAACTGGGGAACTGCTGGTCAGTCTGAAGAAGCGACCGGGTTTGCGGATCGTAGACAATCACCGACCAAAAATCTTTCGCCGGAATATTGGGTGGCAGGTTCATCCGGTAGTTTTTTGCGCCATCAAGGTAGTGGCCCGAGGCGTCGTGTTCGAGGACCGCATATTGTGAACCGATCCCTATCATTTTAATCGCCATGGCCGGGGTGATTCCCGTGGCCAGGTAATAGAAATAGGTCCTGGCATCCGGATCGAGGACGCCACCTGGGGAGAATGCGTGGTCATCGCCCACAAATCCCAGCTTCCACCCACTGTTCGGGTACAGATAGGCATCCGGGTCCCGGTTACTAAAGGAAATAGCACGGGCTGTGGCGTTGCCGATGGCGACTCCGTCAGCAAGTATTCTTTGCATGCGGGTGTCCGGTGCGTAGGTCTTGCCTTTCTGAATGCCGATTGCAGCCAGCAAGCCGCGTATCTCGGGATCCACGGACTCAAGAGGTTCCTCCTGGACAACCTGATTGACATCGGCGAAATACGTTTCATCGTTGGAAGGGATACAGTTGAAGTGTTTTCCGGACATGTCAAGGAATTTCATTTCAGGTGGGTTCATTGCTTGTGCAAGAAGATAGATCCGGAAGTTCTTCTTCAAATTCTCCACGGTAGATTCGGGATCATTGTTCCTGATAAAGCCGCGCAACCAGATAAAATTCCCATAAGTATCGGATTTGGCGACAAAATAACCGTCCGGAATATGGCCATCATAGCCCGGTGGTAACAGGAGATACTTTCCCCCCAGCCCTTTGTCCCGGCCTGCCCTGCCTATGTCAGTCACATAGTGGCACCAAAAGTCGTCAACGAAGCCCAGCACGTCTGGTGGAGCCTCAATAACGAGCGGGCCTTCTTTCGTGTCGGCCCAGACAGTCAGGTATATCGTTTCCGTATTCGCCACGAGATATAGTGTCCTTGAATCAAGGAATGATTCTGCTATGAGAATGGTCCGGTTGTCAGGGCCAAATGTGCGGTATCCTCCCCGGGTAGCGTACATGGAGGCAGCCGGCAAGGCTGTGAGGAAGGCCTGGATACTGCGTTGGAGGTCAAGGTTATCATAGACCTTGTCAACGGTGGCGGAATCGGGAAAACCATCAAAGTACCGGAGCGTGCCAAGGGATGTTTCGACGATATCAGGGGTGGTGATTGACACTGGAATGTCGGTGGTCATCTTGTAAGTTTTCTGCTGGGCATCCACTGTTACCACACTAATACAAAGAGCAAGGAAAATTGCCTTCGCTGAGGATTTTTTTAGTAATGTCATAGTTTTCATTCTGGTTTTGTTTTTACAAGTCTACTATTGAGAATTTATTATTATCAATTCGTCGGCCAACTTTGATATTACTTCGGATCTCCCTGGCTCTTCTTTTCAGCCTTCTTTGCCTGGGCTTTCTCCCCGGCCCCTATCGGAATGCTCACGAAAAGGTAGACAGACTGGTTCCGGGAAGGGTCGGATGAATCATCTTTTATGACATCCATAAGGCCCTGGTAATAGCGCACCCCGAAATTCACACCTGTCCCTTTCATCAGGTGATAGCCTATCCCTGCTTTGATACCGGCATCGAACCATTTGTACTGGTCCGTCACTTTATTTTTGAAAGTGAGATCATCATCCTTCTTCACACTATTGTAAAACTCATCGGTGGCCTTGGTCAATATGCCAATCATGGGGCCGATCTCAAAAAAGAAATGATTGGAGAATTTGTACCTCACCAGTGCTGGGATATTAATGTACTTCAGCGTCCTTTCGACATTGCCACCAATAAATACCGAGTCAAGTTCAGGCCCTTCCATCAGGGAATATACGTCAATTCCCCTGGCACCCATATCCGATTTCAAAAGGGCTCCTGTATGCAAATACCAATTTGAATTTTCCTTCAGTTGAATATCGAAATACAGGCCCAGGTTGAAATTCTCCATGAATTTGGCTTCTCCGGGGCTGGTCAGGCAGGAGAAATTCACACCTCCATCCAGGCCGAACCTGACTTTATCCGAGTTCAGTTCATCCCCGAAAATGAGGGAGATCAGGACCTGGGAGTGAAGAGGAATACTCATGGATAAAAGCAGTAGCAAGACCGAAAGTGCAGGAATGATTTGTTTCAAGTTCATACAGTAAATTTTTCTGGTCATTAATCCTTTTAGTTGCCTGGTTTGTTAATCACACCAATCGGTTCAAGGGCCACAGTAATTAAGTTCCCCGCCGATTGTCCGGAAGCCTGGTCGGCAGCATGATGGTTATTATTCCGGCTATCATATCGCAAACAGCACAGATGAATACTATAATGGCCTCGCCGGACATGTCGGATGGATATTCCATGAGAGCCCCGGCCCTATCGATCAAAAACATGCTCATCAGAATAAGGGTGATCCCGGAGATGATCAGCCTTGTTTTTCGCAACAGGCCGTCCTGACAGCTTACACGGATTTTCCTGATCAATACGGCCAGTAAAACCAGGTGTACGGCAATGAGGACAAAGAATGCGGGCACTGATTTTTCCAGGCTGACATCAGAAGTTGTGTCAATGAAAACGGAAGGGACCACGCCGATGAGAATCGATAATATCACCAGTATCACCATGCCAGTTGCTATATAAAGTAACCGTTCCCGGGATTTTCTATTGAATCTCGACAAGCTCAATTGAATACTCAATAGCTTTGGAAATCATAAATTAAGCCCTAATTTTCCAATTAATACACAAGGGAGATTGGCGGATTTGTCATGATTTTCCAATATCATGACAAGGACGTTACTTTAAATGATGCCGGCTTCTGCCCTGGATAAATATTCCCCCGGAGTGTAACCTTCAAATCGTTTGAAGGCGATGATGAAGGAATTGCGGTTTGTGAATCCCGATAGCAATCCGATGGCCTCAAGCGTCAATTCTTTCGCTTTTCCATCATTAATAAGGGTCTTGGCGTATTCGACCCTCAACTGGTTGCGAAAATTCATGAATGAATCTTTTCTTTCTTCACGGAAATAAATGGCCAGGTGATGCACAGGAATGTGCACCATCACCGAAAGTTCGGTCAGGTTGAAGTCCTTTTGAAGGTAAGGACGATGATCAGTCATGCACTGGTCAACCTTCATCCCGATCAGTTGCGTGTAATCAGACTCCAGCGAGGTATTCCGCTTTTTGGGGATTTGACACTCCGGATTTGCAGTTGCGTTTTGTTTAAGGAGATATTGATTGGGAATGCGTGGCAATCCATACAGGATCTCCGGGAAGAAGAACGGGGAAATAAGAAGTCCGGTCAATCCGATACTGGCAAGAACCTGCACCCGGCTCGCGGCATATACCAGGTCAGGATCATCCAAAACGATCGCACGGGTCATGACCATAACGCGGCCTATCAACAGGATGAAGAAAAAAAACTGGAAAACGATCAGCCATTTGACCATATACCGCTGTCCGAATATGACCGACTTTTCCTTTGACTGCCGGAAATAACGCACCAACATGAGACATGACAATATCAGGTATACGAATATCAGAACATCCCGGCCCAGATAAATGTATTGATTGGGCATTATCTGATGGAGCACGGTAGGCTTGATGATCATCAAATATTTCAGATCCCTGATGATTTCAGTGGCCACCCGGGTCTTTTCAGCCCAGGAGGTGAACATGTAAGGAACAGATGTGACCATTGCGATCAGGGCCGGGACCATGTGCCAGAGATCCCGCATCTTTAACTTGTAATCATCTTTTAAAATGCTTCTTATGTACCAGTAATTCAAAGGCCCGATGAGAAGGGCCAGGAAGGCGAAATTCGAATAGAAGATGGCAACCAGGACCGGGGAACCGGAATAATAAAATACCCACTGAATGAAACCATAAAGGCTAATCAGAAAAAACAAGGAGCCCAGGAAAACGGACACCGGAAAGTTTTTTGCATTGAAATACAAAAGGATAGCGCAAAGTATAAAGCCTATTATGGATAGGAATAATAGGAGCATAATTCTTATTCAATGAAATGGCTTTAGAAACCTTATGAGAAAAGGTTATCTATAACATGCCTTAAATGTAATAATTTTCCATCAACTGATCCTCATTCGTGAATTTTCGCCTGCTCAATCTGCTTCGCATGATCTTCTGTTCGGGATTTCGCCCGATCTCTCCGTTCCTTCAGGAATGTTATTCCCTGTTAAAGACCAGGATGTAATCCGGGACGACCTTTGACAGCGCCTGGAAAAACATCGACTTCTCCTTTGCCTGGCGGGTCAGTATCTTTTCATTCTTATCGAAAAACACGATGATCATTAGCAGCAGCGCTGCGATGATCACCCCCTTCAACAGCCCGAATACCGCTCCCAGGATCTTGTTCAGCCATCCCAGCATGACCATGTCAATGACTTTTGTAATGATCTTCCCTATGATCCAGGAAATCAGCAGAACACCGAAAAAGATCAGGGTGTAGGAAAGTATTTTCATTGCCGTCGGACCGAGAGTGAGATAGTCCCCGAGAAGATTGCCCAGTGAACCCGAGAAGTGGAACGCTCCCAGGATACCCAGCACCATGCCGATGAGTGTTGCCAGTTCCATGACAAGCCCTTTGCTGAAACCCCTGATGGCTCCCCAGACAACCGGTATGAGAATGATCAGATCGAGGATGTTCATGACTTGATCCGTCGGGTGAGTTCGGTGGCGAAGATAAAGTCGTTCAGCACCTGGTTGCTGGTATGCAGGATCTGGTGACGGTTCCCGTTCCACCAGATCTGCCCCTGGTGGATGAAGGCTATATTTTCCCCGATCATCAGCACGGAATTCATGTCGTGCGTGTTGATCACCGTGGTGGTGTTGAATTCCGCCGTGATCTCGCTGATCAGCTCGTCGATCACTCCGGCTGTAATTGGATCCAGGCCGGAATTGGGCTCATCGCAGAAAAGATATTTCGGATTCATGGAGATAGCCCGGGCAATCGCCACCCTCTTGATCATTCCGCCGCTCAGTTCCGAAGGCATCAGTTTGTTGCGCCCGGCAAGGTTCACCCGCTCCAGGCAGAAGTTCACCCTGTCATTTTTTTCGGCAGTTGACATCTTAGTGAACATGTTCAAAGGAAACATCACATTTTCTTCTACCGTCATACTGTCGAACAATGCTCCCCCCTGGAACAGCATGCCGATCTCCTGGCGCAGCTTTCTCTTCTCATCCTGGTTCATCCGGAGGAAATTGCGATCGTCAAAGATCACATCGCCTTCATCCGGTTCGAGCAGCCCGACGATACTTTTCATCAGGACGGTCTTTCCGGAGCCGCTTTGCCCGATGATCAGGTTGGTCTTCCCCTGTTCAAACACGAAGGTCACGTCGTCCAGGACCTTGTTCTCACCGAAATACTTCGATATGTGCAGGACCTCGATCATCAGAGCAGAATTTCAGTGAGGACCAGGTTAAACAATATGATGAGGATGCTGCTCTGAACCACTGCGCGGGTACTGGCCCGGCCGACGTCCAGTGCACCGCCCTTGATGATATACCCGTGAAATCCTGAAACTGTAACGATGATGAAGGCAAAAATGACCGTCTTGATCAGGGCATAGGTGATGGACCACGGATCAAACCAGGCTTTCAGGCCGTCAATGTATACGGTATACGACACCAGGTCCAGGGCCAGGCAGGCGCCCAGGCCTCCGACCAGTCCCAGTAACATGCTCATGGTGATAAGGACGGGATTGAAGAGCAAGGCAGCTACCAGCTTGGGCAGTATCAGGTAATTGGCGCTGTTCACCCCCATGATCTGCAGGGCATCGATCTGTTCGGTCACCTGCATGGTGCCTATTTCAGAGGCTATCCGCGAACCCACTTTGCCCGCCAGGATCAGGCTGATCACGGTGGGTGCGAATTCCAGAATGATAGACTGCCTGACGGTGAATCCAACCGTGATCATAGGTATCAACGGGCTGTCGATGTTGAAAGCCACCTGCATGGCTGCCACAGCTCCCATAAAGGTCGACAGAACGGCCACAATCCCCAGCGATTCCACTCCGATCTTCTGGAATTCATTCATCAGCTGGCCCCAGAATACCGAGAATTTCTCCGGTTTCCGGAAAACCTGCGCCATGAGCAGGAGATATTTTCCTAACAGTGAAATCATTCTTTCAGTTCAAAGTTCAAAGGGCAAAGTTGAGTTAATAGTTTAGAGTTTAAAGTTTTTGGAGCAGGGTTAGGTTTTTCAAAGTTACATAAAGATTGGAATCCGGACAAGTTACAATTCAAAATCAAAAATTCCGTTATTACATTTATCTTTACAGCCCGTTAAAAACTTCAAACTAAATAACTCAACTTTGCCCTTTGAACTTTGAACTTTGAACTCCCGAATAGCCATACTGCTGATCATTGCGCTGTTCCTTGCTTCGGGCTGTGCTTCCCGGCGGACCAGCTATCATAAACCGAGAAAACCTTCCCGCAAATGCGATTGTTCGAAATGGTCCTCCATTGCACCTCAGCATATTTATTTCTTCCTGGATCATGAAAAAGGACCTTCGGGAAGAGCTTAAACCTTATCTTCCGGAAAACAGCCTGGATATTGTGACAGGATGGCTCAACGGCCATTCTTTGATATTGAGGCTCAGTCACGGAAGACGGTCCAAACTGGGGGATTACCGGCCACCGTTCAAGGACCGCTATCACCGGATATCCGTCAACCGTGATCTTCATGCCTTCGAGTTCCTGATTACCCTCGCCCATGAGTATGCCCACTTGCTTGTCTGGGAGAAGCATGGCAGGCGGGCCAGGCCCCATGGGAAATACTGGAAATCCGAATTCGGCATTTTATTATGGACTTTGCTGGGGAAGGACATTTTTCCTGTTCATATTGAGAAACTGCTGTTTAAGCAGATTCAAAAGCCGAAAGCCAACAGCAAAGGCCAAGCCGACCTGGTCAGGGCATTGCACGAATACCAGCCCGATCCGCACAGGATTTTCCTTGAAGACCTGCCTTTTGAAGCGCATTTCAGCCTGCCGGACGGCCGCCGGTTCATTAAACTCGAAAAACTCCGCACCTGGTACCGCTGCCAGCTGGCCGGCACAAAAAAAACCTATCGCATCAGCCCCGTTACAAAGGTGATCCCTGTGAGGGAAGACTGAAAATTTATAATTTTGCGGATGATCGTTAACAATGACACGAGCGCAGCGAGCCAATGACAACCAATGACAAATAAAAGCCATTACTGCATCATCATGGCCGGAGGGGTCGGTACCAGGTTCTGGCCGATGAGCCGGACCTCCAGGCCGAAGCAATTCATCGATATTCTCGGCACAGGCCAAACCCTGATCCAGCAAACCTACAGCCGTTTTATGGGAATCTGTCCGCCGGAAAATGTCTTCGTGGTCACACATGAAACATACAAAGACCTGGTACTGGAACAGTTACCGGCACTGACCGGAGAGCAGGTCCTGCTGGAGCCTTTCCGGCGCAATACGGCACCCTGCATCGCGTATGCCGCAAACAAGATCTTCAGCCGGGACCAGGAAGCAAACCTGGTGGTAGCGCCCTCCGATCACCTGGTACTCAGGGAAGATATCTTCCGGGAAAAGATCATGACAGCCCTGGATGCCGCTGCCAATAATAACTGGCTGGTCACTTTGGGCATAAAACCTTCCAGGCCGGACACCGGCTATGGTTATATACAATTCGATCACAGAGGCGGAGATGCCAGGTATACCGGGCTGCGAAAAGTGAAAACCTTCACGGAGAAGCCCAATTACGAGCTTGCCGTGACGTTCCTCAAAAGCGGTGAGTTCCTCTGGAATTCGGGTATTTTCATCTGGTCGGCGAAGAATATCCTCCAGGCCTTTGACAACTATCTGCCCGAAGTAGGGGACCTTTTCAAAAACGGCTCGACAGAATATTATGCAGCCGGGGAATCCGATTTCATCCGGAATACTTACTCCATCTGCAAAAGTATTTCGATCGACTACGGCATCATGGAAAAAGCGGATAACGTCTTTGTGATCGAATCCGATTTCGGGTGGTCCGACCTGGGCACCTGGGGCTCATTGCATGACATCCGCCAGAAAGATGATCAACGCAATGTCGTGACCGGTAAAAATGTCCTTGCTTACGATACCATCAATTCCATCATTGTTATGCCGGATAATAAGCTTGCCGTCCTGCAAGGGCTTGATAATTATATTGTGGTGGAAGATGATGATATTTTGCTGGTTTGCCGGAAAGAAGACGAACAACAGCTCCGGCAGATCGTGAATGATGTGAAGATGCAGAAAGGCGAAGGATATATTTGATTCCTTAGTTCTGAATTCGGGATGATCTGTGAAAATCCGGGTAATCTGTGGTGAAAAAAACCTGCTACAAATCGAAAAATATAACATTAATCTGACTGGCTTATGAAAAGATTTATTTTACTGCTCACACTGGCTTTCTTTCTGATATTTAATCCTTCGCTTCGGGCCGACGAAGGGATGTGGATACCCATGTTCGTCGACCGGCTGAATTATGAAGACATGCAGAAACTAGGACTGCAACTGACGGCCGAAGAGATATACAGCATCAACCATTCCAGCCTCAAAGACGCCATTGTTCAGTTTGGCCGGGGCTGTACCGGCGAGATCATCTCGGACAAAGGCCTGCTGCTCACCAATCATCATTGCGGTTACGGACAGATACAATACCACAGCGCCATCGAGCACGATTACCTGCGGGATGGCTTCTGGGCTATGAGCCTGGAGGAAGAATTGCCCAATCCCGGGCTGACCGCAACTTTCCTGGTGAGGATCGAAGAGGTCACTTCAAAGGTGACCGGCCAGCTTACAACTGAAATGACCGAAGAACAAAGGAACTCCAAAATCAGGGAGATTTCCGATATCCTGGTAAAAGAGGCCGTTGGCGAGACGGGCTATACCGCCTCTGTCAGGAGCTTCTTCGGAGGCAATGAATTCTATCTGTTTGTCTATGAAATTTTTAAGGACGTAAGGCTGGTCGGGGCTCCGCCATCTTCCATAGGCAAATTCGGTGGAGATACCGATAACTGGATGTGGCCAAGGCATACCGGGGATTTCTCCATGTTTCGTGTGTATTCCGGCCCTGACGGCAAACCGGCTGAATATTCAAAGGATAACATTCCACTGAAACCGAAGCACTATCTTCCCGTTTCCCTGGATGGATACAAGCCGGGCGACTTCGCCATGATAATGGGCTATCCCGGAAGCACTGACCGTTACCTGTCATCCTGGGGCGTCGATCTGGCCATTAATACGACAAATCCCGCTGTTGTTAAAATCCGCCAGGAAAAACTGGATATCATGAACGAAGAAATGGCCAATAGTGATGCCGTGAGGATCCAATATGCTACGAAATACGCCCGGATCTCCAATTACTGGAAATATTATATCGGTCAGACAAAAGGATTGAAACGGCTGGATGTGATCGATAAAAAAAGGGAGATCGAACAAGCATTCCGGTTCTGGGCAGGAGAGAATACCGGGCTGAAGGAAAAGTATGGCGAGGCCCTGCCCAGCGTGGAAAGAGCTTACCAGACAATTTCCACCTATGCCCTTGCTGGTGTCTATTACCGTGAGGCTGCCCTCCGCGGTCCGGAGATCATAACCTATGCCGGCACTTTCAAAGCACTGGCCGAGGCATTATCGGCCGATGAGCCCGATACGGAAAAAATATCGAAAATGACAGAAAGCCTGAAAAATCAGGCAGGCGCTTATTTCAAAGATTATTACCTGCCTATAGACCAGAAGACGTTTGCTGCCATGATGAAGCTTTTCCATGAAAATGTGCCTGCATCGCAGCAACCCGCATACCTGGACGAAACGCTTAAGAATTACAAAGGGGATTATAATTGGTGGGCCTCTTCGGTGTTTGAAAAATCGATTTTTACAACGAAAGCGAAAGTCGAGGCCTTCCTGGCCGAACCCAGGCTGAAAACGCTTCAGAAGGACCCTGCTTACCAGGTATGGATGGCGTTCAGTGATAAAAGCAACGAATTGCAGAAGGCCACCATTGAGTCATATACCTTGCTTTCCCGCGGTAACCGGCTCTTTATTGCCGGGTTGCGGGAGATGTTCCCTGACCGGAAGTTTGCGCCGGATGCCAATTCCACCATGCGGTTGACTTATGGCACTGTCAGCGGCTATTACCCGGCCGATGGGATGTACTATGATTATTACACCACCTTGGCAGGTGTGATGGAAAAGGAAGATCCGAAGAGCGATGAATTCATCGTGCCTGAAAAGCTGAAATTGCTGTACGAGTCGAAGGATTATGGCCGGTATGACGAAGACGGCCAGATCAGGACCTGCTTCCTGGCTAATCTTGACATTACGGGAGGGAATTCGGGAAGCCCGGTGATCAATGCCAAAGGGGAACTGATCGGGCTGGCATTCGACGGCAACTGGGAAGCCATGAGCGGCGACATCGCCTTCGAGCCCAATTACCAGCGCACTATCAGCGTTGATATCCGGTATGTCCTTTTCATAATCGACAAATACGCCGGCGCCAGGAACCTTATCGATGAGATGAAGATCGTAAAGACCCCTCCGGCGCTGGAGCCGGGATTGCAGTCCGTGACGGTTCCGGTGGAGGCGGAGAAGGACATTAAGTAGACATTAGCTCGCTGCGCTCGCGACATTGGTGGACATTAGGACATTAGCTCGCTGCGCTCGCGACATTGATGGACATTGGGACATTAGCTCGCTGCGCTCGCGACATTGGTGGACATTAGGACATTAGCTCGCT
>CAZUDV010000008.1:109746-135094 GCA_964619555.1 uncultured Bacteroidales bacterium
GCGCTCGCGACATTGGTGGACATTAGGACATTAGCTCGCTGCGCTCGCGACATTGGTGGACATCAGGACATTAGCTCGCTGCGCTCGCGACATTGGTGGACATCAGGACATTAGCTCGCTGGGCTCGCGACATTGGTGGACATTGGTGGTAAAAAGCAATTGAAATAATTTTTTAGTTGCAACGGGTATATTTTCCTGGAATCCGGATTAATCATAAGAAAAACTTTCAATGATTAATTCTTAAACTATGGATCTGGAAAATTTGGAGATCTACAAGCTTTCCATTGAGTTGGGGGAAGTTGTATGGAAAATCGTTATCCCTTGGAAATTCTTTGAGAAGGATACTATTGGTAAACAATTAGTTAGAGCCGTAGATTCAGTCGCGGCCAATATCAGTGAAGGTTTTGGAAGATACCATTACAATGATTCACGGCACTTTTTCTATTTTGCAAGGGGCTCATTGTACGAGACAAAAACCTGGTTGAAAAAGGCAATGTTGAGGGAACTAATTACTCCCGAACAATATGATGAATTATTAGCAGCTATTACCATCTTAAGTATCAAGCTGAATAATTTTATCAAAACCACCGGCACCAAGTTCTCATCTACTAATTCTACTTAATGTCCATCAATGTCGCGAGCGCAGCGAGCAAATGTCAACAAGTGTCTACCAATGTCCACCAATGTCACGAGCGCAGCGAGCAAATGTCAACAAATGTCGTGAAGCGCGCAGCGCGGAACTAATGTCCCAATGTCCTAATGTCCATGAATGTCTGTATCTTTGTCCATCACAATCATACGACAATGCCCACCGAAATCGAACGCAAATTCCTTGTCAAAGACGACAGCTTCAAGCAGGAAGGTCACAGCGTGTATATACACCAGGGATTTATCAGCACGCAAAAGGAGCGAGTTGTGAGGGTGAGGATTGCAGGAAAAAAGGCCTATCTGACGGTTAAAGGCATCAGCAAGGGCGCGGAGCGGGCTGAATTCGAGTACAGGATCCCAATGCGCGATGCAAAGTACATGCTGGGGCATCTCTGTTCCGGGCCTGGCATCGAGAAGAACCGGTATTACATCAACAAGGAAGGATTTATCTGGGAGGTCGATGAATTCCTGGGCGACAATGCCGGCCTGGTAATTGCCGAGATAGAGCTCGACAGCGAGGATCAGGAATATCCGGTTCCGGATTGGCTGGGGGAGGAGGTGACGGGCGATCCGAGGTACTACAATTCGAATCTGGTGGAAAAGCCTTTTAGGAGTTGGTAGGCAGTTCGCAGTTCCCAGTTAGCAGTTCGCAGTTCGCAGTTCGCGGTTCGCTCAAAAAATATTAACAGTACCGGGTATATTTTCTTTTTTTTTCCGATAAACATGAAAAACGTTTATGGGAACATTTGATGATTTATTGGTTTTTAATCTGGCTTATGACCTTGCAAAAAGAATTTACTTTGTCTCAAAAGATTTTCCCAGGGATGAAGTCTTTGGCTTGACCAGCCAGATCAGGCGTTCTTCCAGGTCTGTTTGTGTTAATATTGTGGAAGCTTATAGGAAGAAGATTTATCTAAATCATTTCAGAAGTAAGATTTCCGATGCAGATGCGGAGTGCTCTGAAACAATCATCTGGCTTAGGATGGCAAAGGACTTTAATTACATTGCTGAGCCTCTCTACCTGGAACTAATAGGAGGATATACAAGAATTGGGAGAATGATAGGTACAATGATTCGTCATCCTGAAAGATTTGTTTAATCCGCGAACTGCGAACTGCGAACTGGGAACTGCGAACTGGGAACTGCGAACTGGGAACTGCGAACTGCGAACCCTCCCTAATTCTCTATCCAGCACTGCAAGTTTCAAAATAATTACTACCTTTGCTCCAAGCCAGCAGGGTCTCGTGGCCGAGTGGCTAGGCAGCGGTCTGCAAAACCGCGTACAGCGGTTCGAATCCGCTCGAGACCTCCCAAATGAATGCAAAAACCCTTGCCTTATATTAGTGGCCAGGGTTTTTTCTTTGGATCTCAGAAATTAATTGAAAATCCCAGGTGTACAATCTCAGGTAAATACCCTTCATTAAACCCTAACGTATTCGAAGCCGTTGCCCGATCCTGAGCGTGGAGTTCCGGCTGATACCGTTGATGGAACAAAGATTGCTGACCGTTGTACCGTAACGTCTGGACAGGTCCCACAGGTTATCTCCTCTTACAACCTTATGATATTCCGCTGTCAGCGGGGCGATTTGCTTTTTGGATGTGTCAAAAATCTTGTAAAGATTCACAACCGTATCGTTGTGAACGTAGTAGTCGGCGATGTCCAGGGCCCTGTCGCACACCCTGAACTCCATGTGCAGGTGATTGCCCCGGGCACGGCCCGTTGCACCGACCAGCCCGAGCGTGTCCCCGGCATTGACGTATTGATCCGCTGCGACGAGGATCTTTGAAAGATGCGCATAATAGATCTCCATTCCGCTGTAATGGCGGACAATGACCAGCTTTCCATAACCGCTGCAGTAACCTGCATAACGTACTTTACCATAAAGTGCGGCCCGGATCGGGGTGCCATAATCGCTTCCCACGTCCCATCCAGCATGATAGGAAGTGCAACCCCGCCAGAATTTACCGGTCACGGGCATGATGAACGGATGGACCGTGTCGCAAAGTTCCACACCCGAACCGATCAGGGAAGTGTCAGAAGACTTCCAGCCACATTTAATGGAATTGTTCACCCAGTAAATGTCGAAGACATTACGGAGGTTCAATAAGGAGGGATCGACAGCCGTATCGGCCAAAATGCTGTCCGCAACTGCTGAAACCGGCTTATCCTCCGGACCGGGCTCTTCGGGTAAGGGGGCCATTGACTTCTGCGCAAGCGCGGAAATGGTCAGAAAAAAGGAAAATAATACGGCGATGAGTGGGTTCCTCATTTATTACTGGTTTTCGGATCAATTCCGGAATCTGGCCCCGGTGATTAAAACAGAACGGCAAAGTTAAGGGATTTATTTTATTTTTTTTTTGCATTAAATTGCCACAGATTCACAGATTACTATATTACAGATGGCTGATATTCAATCTGCAAATCTGCAGCAATTCATTGAACTCAACCTATTCCGATTGTACAGGTTTAACGGGAATGTGAATATCCGTTTTTAAGTTTTCCGGTTTCGTTGAGTCCGGGTCATTCAGGTAAAACTCCAACGGGGGATAATCACGCAGTTCATAGCCGCTTGCCGGCAGCCAGTTGAGGTAGATCTGGTCATAGGTTTGCGATAGTCCGGCATATGGTCCGGTATGGCGGAAAATGGCAAAAAGGCCCCCTTCCAGCACTTTATAGCCCACTTCGCCTTCCGGTTTCAATTCTTTCTTTACACTTGCGCATGCATCATACCGGAGCTTCTCCGTTTCCGTGATCGACGGGTCATCATAAGAAACTCCGATAAAGTCTGTCCCGAAAGAGAACAATTTGTTTTTCTTCATGAAAGAAGCGAGTTTTTCCCATGCGGGGCCTACCTGGTTATAATCCCCGATGCAATGCACATACACGACAGGGATGGATTTGATCTCCCTGATCCTGGGTTTTAAATTCATCATTCTAAAATTTAAGTTAGACAATTGAAAATGTTCTATTTTCAGGGATCCCTTATTTTGACGATAGTCGCTGGGCGACGTACCGAAACGTTTCTGAAAAGCTTTGGTAAAGGCAGCCGGGGTATCATAACCGATCCTGTAAGCAATGTCAGTAATCGATTCACCGGAGTACAACAGCAAGGAAGCGGCTGTTTCGATCCTGACCCGGATAATATAGGAGCCCAATGGTTCCCTCAGGTAAGCGCGCATGATCTTATGAAAATGGTACACCGAAAAACAGGCCATCGAGGCCAGGTATTCCAGCTTCATTTCTTCCCCAAGGTGGTCGTGAAGGTAAACGAGCACCTTGTTGATCCTTTCCAAATAGTCTGTTCTTGTCGCAGGTTTAGGCATTGATCGGGTGTTTCATTTTGCTATACCAACTCATTCAACTCTCCGGCAAAAATAACCAGCCTGTCCGAAATGATCTTTTCCAATCTTGCTGATTTCCGGGCCTCGGAATCCAAATGGGGAGAATATCATTTGTGGGGGCTGGAATTATTTATCAGATAAGGTTATAAAGCTGGATGCTGCCAGGATTCCCTCTAAGTCACGGCTATCAACAGCCATCGGTGCGTCCCCAGGTGCAAATAAATAAATATTTCCGGTTTGATCTCCTTTGACCAACAGGGTGCTGGAACCTGAAAACTTCAATAAGACCGGAATCTCAATGACAGGGTTAAGGTCGGCCGGACTTTTTTTTTCGTAAGAGAGGGCTTTATGTTGCCAGTTTTGACGCTTTTCTCCGCAACAACTCATCTTAGTTCAACTTGCAGGTTTATTATCCTTATTATGGTTCAATCCGGTCAATTGCTCCAGGAGACAAGCTCCTCCGGAGAGCGCTAACCAACCAATCAATCTGCCGGGCCAATCGTGAAAAATAAAGGAAAAAGGAATGGCTATCCATAAGCTAAGGCAGTAAAAACAGTCCATCACTTTACCAAAAAAACTATTGCCTAAACTTTTCCGGAGGTGATAAACAAAATCCCAGGGCCCGTCTTCCAAAACAAACAAATGCGTTACCCGCCAGACTGCCAATGCGCAAATCAGAAATTGCCACTCGATACTAATTTCGGTAAGCATTTGATATTTTACCCTTCCGGACCCCGGGATTATTATAAAACCAAATTATAAATTCTCGTTGACCACGGCGACAACAATATGGGGATTCACATAACGGAAAACCTCATCTACGTACCAGTCCGGCGTCGGAATAAGGTTTTCACCGTTAATACCTGCCGGATTGATAGCCCGGCTGCCAGCCCATGTGATAAAGGAATAACAACCCGGCAAACTTCCCGCGCTGAGAAAATAGCGCTGGTAAAGAACTTCCGAATTATCCAGAACAGTCTGATGCCAGTGGTCGGGATTATTGGCGGTATCCGCCATGGGCACGAAATTTCCACCGCCGCATCCGGAAGTCGACAGGTAAGCATGAAGCAGGTGATTGGCAGATATATTTACTTCAAACACTACTTCGATATCTTTGGGTACGGATCCACGCTTGATCATTGGGCAGGCAATCCCTAGCAGATTACGTAATGCTGAATCGGTTTCCCCGGCATATTTCCATGACCATTTTGTGTAATTGACGGTAGGATAGGTGTTATCTGAAACAACTGCAACCGGGGCCGAATAAGAAATATGTGCTTTTGCATTGTTTCCCAGTTGTATCCTTAGAATCGTCTTTTGCATCAATGGAGTTGGCCAAACGAATATCAGAGTTGGCAATTCGAGGATATTTCGGGGTATCGGATTTCCTGTTACCGGATGAATGGGTTGGACTAGGTACCATCCATTTATATCCGGCACTATCGGGACAGGTGTTCCTCCCGGGGAAACGTAATTATTCCACGACAGACCCGTTATGGCAGAGTAGGTTGCTCCACCATCGGTACTTTGCTGAATCCGGTAGAATTTGGCGTTTTGTACATCCACACATCCAAAAAATCCGACCGATCCGCAAAATGGGGCCTCTCCGGATGCCGCTGACAGCCCGGAGGCATGCCCTGATGGTTTAGGACGATTCGGCCTGATGGCATAACCTGATCCTGCGTTGTAATATGAAGCATTATCCAGGGGCATCATGCCGGCAAGCTGCAAGGCGGGGACATTACCACAGGGGACGTCAGGAACATTACAAATTTGAGATTCCCTGGCAGTGGCTGAGGCAATTAAGGTGACATCAGCAACAGCTCCCGCTTCCCATCGGATATCAAAGTAGCTTTCCGAATAAATGTTTTCTTCAATGCCATCACCATTGGTATCCTGGGTAACCCGGAAAGTTATATCAGGAACGTCATAGATAAGCTGCCAGACAGGCAGGTAGAATTTAAAACACCTGTAGAACGGACCGATGAATCTTAAGTGATCGAAATCTTTCAGGACAGCTGATCTGGCATCCAACCCCAGTTGTTCAGCGACCGCAGAACGTACAGCATCCGTAGCAGTAGCCTTTCTCGATGCCACTACCTGTTGCCCGGTAAGGGCTTTCTGGAATTCTGAAGGTAGCGGAGGAGCTATTTCATAGTCAAAAACCCGCCTGCCGGAAATTTGGGCCATTTCAACCTGACCTCCCTCTGTTGGAATCTGGTTTTTAATCCTGATCAGTTCACTTTGTATCTTATCCACTTTACCGCCTGCCAATGAATGAATTTGAAACGGTCCAAACTCATCAACCAATGGGCCCGGATCGGGTCCTGGCTCTGGGAAAGGCGGGTGCTTAATGATATAATCCTCAATGTGAGGACGTTTGAACACGATCGGATAGCATATGTGCCTTTTGCGCCACCGGAGTATCCAGTCAATGTCGAAACGTGGCACCCACACACAAAAATTGCCGCAGGCATCGGTATGAGCCGTTCCGATCACCTCTCTGTGGCAGAAAACAGGGAAATGCCAGACCCAGGGATATCCAGGAGGACTGTAAGTGATCAAATTGCAATCGGTATCCTCGACGTAGACGGTCGCGAAGGGGACCGGATATTCAATACCGGTGACAGGATCTTTTTTGACCACTTTTCCGCATATTTTCTCGAAGAGGAAAAATTTTGGATCGATCAGCCATTTAAGTTTACCGCTTAACTCAGCGATATTTTTTCCTTTGATCTCTTTGATGTCTACGCCACTGATTCTGGCCAGACGATGTTGCTGCATCTTGTTCAGGATGACCTGGTCAGGATACTGATTTTCTTGTTTTTTTAATGTTTTTTCTTTCATGGTACACGAATTAATTGCCTACTCTTCATTGGATTTTCGGCTGACTCCGTGGATTTTGCCTTCCAATAACTTCCAGGGACTAGTATTCTTTAATTGCTCCCTTTTCGTCTATGAATGGCATTTTTAGCTTAAGTAATTCCTGCAATACCGGCAGTAATTCCTTCACCAGATAAAAGGTATTGCCCTCAATATTGGAATCAGGAATAGTTTGCATGGGAACAATGAAATCTTCCGGGTCCCCTCGGACGAAGAAAAAATCGAGGTATAACTGGTAAATTCTTACAAACGTGGGGCCCTCAGATGGAAGTATTTTATATTCTTCACGATATTTTTGAAGGAGATCTTCGTTTGTCTTTATGTTTTCAGATATACCGGAACTCCCCAATCTGGCTATTTTCCAGACATTATCTTTCTGATACATCCATAGTAATGATTTGTTTACGCCTTTTGAGATTACCGGATAAATAATATATCCCGCCTTGGTAAACAGGCTTCTAAGATCATTGCCAGGTTCATAATCTAATAATTTATCAGGGGAAATGGTGTAAACCACATAAGGGTTGCCCAGTTCTGATTCATTAAACTCCGTTTTATCGGCAAAACCCAGGTGTTTAAATTGTTCCGGGCCAAAAGAATTGCCCCACTCTTTCATTTCTTGAGCAGCTTGTTTTTTCATTTCATCAGACTGGCTATAAGCACTTTTCTGCATCATCCCAATAGTCATTAGAATCAGCAAAAACATTATTACGGGTAGAAAATTACTTTTCATAACTCATTCCTCCATCATTAATGAATATCATAAAGCGTTCTGTACCAGGTATGGTCCCCAGGACATCCTCCCACCACCCAATCGTATTCAGCTACATTGTAGCCTTCACCAAACCAGGGATCCATATACCCTACATTGTGTTTGACCGGAGTTCCGTCCACCTCGCTGAATCCATAAATATTAAGCGAATGACCTCCACCGCCACACCAGGAAAAGCCAATATTTATCGGCCTCCCGGCATCAATTTCTGTCTTCAGCTGATTCCAGGTAAGGGTATTTTGAATCAAGGTACTTGTAAGACCCCAATGATCCAGGACATCCTGTTGCTGTTGCCCGCTTGTCGCCCAGTTGCAATTTCCGGCATTACAACAATCGTTATGACCGAAAAGCCAGTTGGCTTCCTGGCATTGTGTAACATTTGTTCCGTAGACTTCCAGAACAGCCTGCATGGATGCCGCCCAGCACCAGTTAGATTTTTCCTGTTCAATTTCAGGAACTCCCACCAGCCCTAAATCAAGCAGGTTACATCCTGCGATGAATATCAAAATGATACTCAGTGCAGTTAAAAAATGATTCTTCAGATTTTTCATGGTTACCTCCTTTTTTGTCAGTTAATTATGAATATTATATATTTCACACTGATAACAACTGGCTGTAACAAGGGCCGCTTTGAAAACAAATTGAATAAAAACCGCAATTGACAGATCAAAAAGTAAAACAGGAGTAATGCAAGACAAGACAATGCGACCACGCAGGATGGTGGGGTCAATAGAAACGAAACATAAAAGTACGAAATAAAACTTTCAAAGTCAAGCGAATACAATGAAATTCAAAGGAAATTGCCTGTTGAACAGGCTAAATCCATGAATCATTGACCGATTAAATTTATAATCAATATAAATAAAATCAGAAGGGATTGATATCCAGAATATAACATCTTTAATCCTTCATGTTAAACACCTTCTAAATTAGTTATTTACCTTCCTTCAAAAAAGTTTGTACTAAATTTGTATTGATACTTTCATGCAGATATAAACATATCTGAACGAATAAATAGAGAAAAAACAAACCTAAAAACAACAATTAATAATTAGATGAATATGAAAAAGGTGATTATGTTTTGCGGCATGTTCCTTCTGGTGGCCAGTTTTGCGATGGCCCAGGATTTCGGTTATATCGGAGCAGCCAAATGTAAAATGTGCCACAACTCTGAAAAGAGTGGTTACCAGTATAAGATCTGGTCTGAATCGCTTCATGCCAAAGCGCTCGTATCGCTGGGAAACCAGAAATCGCTTGACTATGCAAAGGCTAATGGTATCGCCGATCCCACCAAGGATAAGAAATGCCTGAAGTGCCATTCGACTTATCATATGGTTAGCGCTGACGCCATTGAAACCCTGCTGCCAACGGAAGGTGTTTCCTGCGAATCCTGCCATGGACCGGGAAGTGCCTATAAAACCAATACCATTATGAAGAGCCGTGAGCTCTCGATGAAGAACGGCCTCATCCTGCCAACCAAGGAAGTGTGCGAAAAATGCCACAACAAGGAAAACCCGTTCTACAAACCATTCAACTATGACGAAGCTGTAAAGAAAATCGCCCACCCGACTCCAAAGGCCGAGTAGAAGAGCCTAAAAGATTAGAAAAGTCCCTGCATCAAAGGAAAGTTCCGGCGATGCGGGGATTTTTTTTTGGTCGACCACCGACCGCCGACCGCCCTCAAGCCGTTTCTTGCAAATCTTGCCACTCTCCCAGAAATATTTTTGCAAAAAATAGACCTTCCTCATATTTTATTGTCTTCTATACTGAGTAAATCCCAAAGAACTTATCGGGACATTTCTTTACCCGCAAAAATTGTAGTTCCTGCCGCATAACTTGCGAAAAGCCTTTTCATGAAGGCTTTTGGGTGGGATAACTTTGGATCATAAATATCTGGAATCATGAAAACCATCTTTCAAACGCCGATTAAAATGAGCATCCTGATGCTAGCTTCCTGGATTACTCTTATTCCCATTGAAGTTATGGCAGGACCTCCTGGAAACAATTTTGAATTCCTCCGGGAGAAGTACGGTATAGACCTTTATTACAGGTGGATGACGATGCCGGAAGGAAACCGGGTGCGGCAAATGAAAGCTGTGCTTGAGATCAATGGCACTACGGCTGATGTGATCAGCTTGCTTAAGGACGAAAGTAAGGCCGTCGGCTGGATCCCTTCGGCGGTTCAGTTCCGGAACCTGACGCAAATAAACGGCCCGACCTGGATGTGCTACATAAAATTCTCGGTACCCTGGCCATTTGCTGACCAGGACTGTATCCTGGAATATACTGCCGTTCAGAATTCAGACAGTTCGGCGGTAATTGTCTTCCGCAGCCATGAAAATTACCTCAGCCCGGTGGAGGGAGTCAGCCGGATGAAGGATATCGTCGGGTCGTTTGTGATTCAATCGATGCCGAGCGGCAAAAGCCGGCTGGAATGTTATTTTCTGTCAACCAAGGCCTCAAAGATCCCCAGGTGGGTCACGGAACCGATCATCACCGGCAGCATCCTGAACCTGATGGATGCCTTAAGGGGCGAATTAAGTCATTGCTGACCATAAATATTACGGCTATGAAAAGACTACGCTATCATCCGGTACGGGCAATATCCGCGAAACTGAAATCCATTAAGGCAGAACCTTTGAAGGTCTGTTATGGCTTTGCTTTCGGAGTTTTTATGAGTACGACCCCATTTATAGGTTTCAAATGGGCCGTGGCTTTACCCGTGGTCATGATTGCCAGGTGGAATAAGATGGCCTGCATGATCGGCATCCTCCAGGTGAATTACCTGACCGGTCCGTTGTTTTATGCACTGGCTTACCTGGTTGGCAGGAGCATTTGCGGGTACTCAAACGCATTGGAATTTCCCGAAAGGTTGAGTTTCCATGCTGTCAGGGAGACCTTTTTCGGTAATGCAGATGTATTTATCTCTTTGCTCACCGGAGGATTGATCCTTAGCATTCCGCTCACTCTGGGGGCATTTTACCTGGTGAAATCAATTTTAACAGGTGGACTTAAAACTCAGTCAATATGAAAACCACGAATGACTATACCCTGATCACGGGAGCCAGCATGGGCCTGGGAAAAGAAATGGCCATAGAATGTGCGCGCAGGGGCCACAACCTGATATTGGTCGCGTTGCCAGGTCGCAACCTGGAGCAACTTTGCGAGGAACTTAACCTTGCGTTCGGAATTTCTGCTGTTTACCGGGAATGTGACCTGACGGATGAAAATGAGCTGAACCGGCTGGTGAGGTATATCCTGGATGGTTTCAGGGTGAACCGGTTGATAAACAATGCCGGTATCGGAGGTACGGTCCGGTTTGAAGACTCCTCCCCGGAATACCTGGATAAGATCATCCATTTAAATATTCGTGCCACTATTATGCTTACCCGCCTGCTGCTCCCTGAGCTAAAGAACCATAAGAAAGCCCAGATCATCAACATTGCCAGTATCGCTGCTTTCGGGGCGCTGCCCTATAAGACCATCTATCCGGCTTCCAAGGCATTCATTTATTCATTCTCCAGGAGCCTGAACCAGGAGTTGCGTGAAACAGGCGTAAGGGTAGTGGTCATAGCACCCGGCCCGATTATCACCAATCCGGATGTGGCCCTGCGCATCATCAAACAGGGCATCCTCGGCAGAATAGGGTTGTTGACGGCAGGCCAGATAACCCGCCAGGCCCTCGACGGGGCTGAAAATGGAAAATCCGTGATCGTTCCGGGATTCATGAACCGGCTAAACAGGTTCCTGATGAAATATGCCCCGGAATCGTGGAGATTAATGCTGATGGACAAAGTGTTCCGGCGGGAACTAACAGGTCAGGCAAAAACGAATTAACTTAAAAATACCTCAGTCATGAAAACACTGGTAACAGGCGCAAACGGATTGCTGGGCTCAAATCTCGTAAGGGAATTGATAAAGCGTAACCACGATGTCCGTGTTTTAGTCAGAAAAAATTCTGATCTCAGAACACTGGCAGGAATGAATATTGAATTTATTATCGGAGGCCTTACCGAAGGAACTGATTTGGTAAAGGCCTGCCGGGGTTGTGATTTTGTCATTCATGCCGCAGGAAAGATTGCCGGTAATCAGACCAGGTTCTCCGACTTTGCGGAGATTAACATCCAGGGTACCCAAAACATCGTCAAAGCCGCGGAGAAAGCCGGCGTAAAGCGGTTGGTCCATGTCAGCAGCTGCTGCGTGTTCAGTGGTGGAAGCCTGGAAGAACCGGGGACGGAACTTTCAGAATTCACGGGATTCCGCTTCAATTCGGGATACATCAACAGCAAATACCTGGCCCAGCAATGGGTGCTTTCAGAGGTGGAAAAAACAGGATTCCCTGTTGTTATTGTCAATCCGACTATTATGCTGGGACCCTATGATGTCCGCCTCACCTCCGGCGAAGCTATACTCAGGGTATTGAGACAGTATTATCATTTATGCCCGGTTGGGGGGAAGAATTTCATCGATGTCAGGGATGCCGCAAAGGCAACCTGTAACGCCCTGACCATGGGCATTCCGGGTGAGTGTTACCTCCTGGCCGGCGAAAACCTTTCCTTTGCCGCTTTTTCGGATAAGGTGAACCGGATTTTCGGCCGAAATGGGATTCCTATCCTGGTCCCTGGCCTGTTGCTGAAGGGGGCAGGATGGCTGGGTGACGCCTATAAGGCAATCACGCACCAGGAAATAGCTTTTAATTCAGTGAACGCAAGCCAGTTAGCCTATGAATCATACTTTTCCGGAAGTAAGGCCGCACGGGTGCTGGGCCTTCATCAACGTCCGGTAGATGACGCAATCAGGGATGCCATAGATTGGTTCCTGGCGAACGGGTACCTGACACCGGTGGGAGGACTGACCATGGCGCCTACGGCTGCCTGACCTGTTAAATAAGCGGTAAAAATGGTAATAACAAATAAACAACCCAGCCATGAACCAGTTTGAATCTCTGGCTGTATTCGGGATCGCTTCCACGGTTCTGCTGTCCTTCCTCTATTTTTTGATTCTGGAAAGTCTAAAAATTCATCAGAAAGCTGATACTTCCGGTCTGATCTCCCTTTTTACCCGCAGAAAGGTCGTTGGATTTGCCTTGTTCGGGGTCATTCCTGCCGTAATGGTCCGGATCATTTTCCTCCAGGACCCCTTGCGCTTCGGGCTTACCTGGGGCAATACCGGGCGAATGTGGCCCTGGATTGCAATCGCTGCGGCCTTTTTTATCCTGTTGAACCTCTTTAATTCTAAAAACCGGGATATCCGGGCTGTTTATCCGGAGATGAGACTGGAGGACTGGAACCTGGCCCGGATCGGCATCGGCGCGGGGGGATGGCTGATTTATCTGGCAGGATATGAATACCTGTTCAGAGGCTTGCTGTTATTGGGTTGTCATGAGGCTTTCGGCTTGTGGCCTGCCGTCTCCATCAACCTGGCCCTGTATTCCGCTCTGCATCTTCCGAAAGGTCTGAAGGAGGCCGTGGCAGCTCTTCCTTTCGGTGCCCTGATCTGCTATCTGACCATAGAAAGCCAATCCATAGTGCCGGCAGTCATCATTCATTCCCTGCAGGCCATATCCTGCGAATTATTCTGCATTATGCGCAATCATGAAATGAAGTTCATCCTTAAAAATTCTTAGTGCAATGAAATATTTTATAACCGGAATATCCGGATTTATTGGATCAAGCCTGGCCAGGCAGCTGGCAGCTGACGGTCATACGGTCAATTCCCTTATCCGGGGAGGGATACCCCCGGAGTTGAAAGAAGAAACGGGGATCCGATTTTTCAAAGGCGACCTGTTCGACAGAGACACCATGATAGAAGCTATGCAGGGCTGTGAAGTGGCTTTTCACCTGGCGGCACTGACCAAACCATGGGCCAGGGATCCGGGCGATTTTCGCCGGATCAATGTCGATGGAGCGGTTAATGTCTTCGATGCAGCATTGAAAGCAGGCATACGAAGGGTAGTGTTCACATCCTCCGCTGCCACCATGTCTCCATCTGAAGAATTTCAGGCAGTATCGGAACAGACTCCGAGGCATGTCCCTTTTTTCAATGCCTATGAAGTGACAAAAACGGATGCTGAAATGATGGCCCGGGAGTTCTGCCGGAAAGGTATTGAGGTCGTCACGGTCAATCCATCCAGGGTTTATGGTCCGGGCCCCTTGAATCCAAGTAATTCAGTAACCAGGATGATTGCAGGATATGAAAAAGGCAACTGGCGGATCATACCGGGAGACGGGAAGAAGGTCGGCAACTATGTTTTTATCGACGATGTGGTCCACGGGCATATCCTGGCATCACAGTATGGACGGCCTGGGGAAAGGTACATCCTGGGCGGGGAGAACCTGACATTTGACCAGTTTTTCCACGCTCTTGAATCCATCACCGGGAAGAAATACCGGATGGTCCATCTGCCACTGGGATTAATGAAGTTTGCCGCCTGTTGCCTGGAAATACAAAACCGGATCACCGGCATTCCCCCGCTAATTACGGCTGACTGGGTGAAGAAATACCTGAACCACTGGTGCTTATCGAGTGATAAGGCCATCAGGGAACTGGGATACCGTATCACACCATTTGAGAAGGGAGTAGAAAGGACCTTGACCTGGCTGAGGGCATGACACTCAGTCAAATAATTTACCCAGCTCCCCGCTTACCCTCAGCAGTTCCACCTCGGCCTTCTTCGCCTGGAACTGGGATAATAGCAGTTCATACTGGGCGTCGATATATTTTTTCTGCGTTTCCCGCAATTCAATATCGTTGATCGTCCCGAGCTGGTACTTTTCATAAGCGATGTTGACATTTTCCTTTGCCACATCCTGGTTTACTAGTTCAATCTGGACCACTTTCAGATTGGTCATATAATCGATCCATAGCTTGAGTATATCGGTATGCAGGCCGAGGTCAGTCTCTTTGAGCTGATATTCGTAAGACTGTATTCCGATCCGGGCATTTTTAATCGCCCTGTTTACATTGAATCCGTCGAACAGGGGGTAGGAGAGGGTCAGGCCGAAAGAGGGCCCAAAGCTTCGGTTGTATTCGAGGAATCCCGTTTCCGAATTGAGCTGGTTGTAATTGTATGCTGCATTCAGGTTTAGCATAGGATACCTTGCCGATTGCTCATTCTTCAGCGTGAGTTTGCCTAGGTCAAGGTTATTTCGGGCAATCAGCAGGCCGGTGTTTTGCTCCCGGGCCAGTGCCAGGAGACTGTCGTACGATAAAGTTTCTTTTAAAATTATGCTGTCTGCCAGGGTCAGTTCAGTTTCCGGATTGAGTGCCAGCAGGCGGTTGAATTCGGCCCTGCTCTGCTCCACGGCGGCCATAGCACGGATAAGATTAATGCTGTCAGCGTTCAGGTCGACCGTAGATTGCAGAAGCATTTGCCCCGAGCCTGCCCCCAGGGAGATCCGGGCTTCCATGATCGTCTTGCGCTCCAGCGACAGGGCTGCAGCATCCCTGAGTACCTGAACCAGCTTTTGCTGCTGTATGATGCCAAAATAGCCCAGTATGATCTGCGAAACAGTGTTTTCCAGGGCAATCCGCGCTTCGGTCTCGCCCATTTCTTCCAGGGTATTCAGGATATCCTTATTGGCAAACATGCTGAACCCGTCGAACAGCGTCCAGGTCAGTTGCACGCCTGCATTCAGGGTACGGTTTTTAGCCCCGCTGATGTCTTTCACAGTACCACTGACCTGTTCCTGGTAAGTGTCGGTGATGGTATTGTTCTGTGTAGCATTGAGATCTATGTAAGGAAGAAAACCGGCATTGCCCAGGGTATTGTTGTTGGTGGCGATTTCGGCATCATTCCTGCTGATCAGGATGGAATGGTTGTTTTGCAGCCCGATCTCGATGGCCCGTTGCAGGCTCAGCACTTCCTGCGCCCGGGGATGGGAAAACGCCAGGACGGATGCCAGCAAGAGCAAATATTTATTCAGGGGCCTCTTCCGCATGTTGTTCTGAATTAACTGGGTATTCTGGGTGTTTTGTATTTCTTGAAAGATAAGTATACAACGCAGGGATGACGAATAATGTCAGGATGAGGGAGAAGATAAGCCCCCCGATTATAGTGATCCCCATTGGGATGCGGCTTTGGGACGAAGCGCCCAGGGCCATGGCAATAGGCAATGCCCCCAGGACCGTCGCCAGGCTGGTCATCAGGATGGGCCTGAGGCGGCGCGTGGCGGCGTCGATGACCGCCTCTTTGATGTTCAGTCCGGCTGCCTTTCGCTGGTTGGCGAATTCCACGATCAATATGCCGTTTTTAGTTACAATTCCAATAAGGACGATCACCCCGATCTGGCTGAAGATGTTGATCGTCTGGCCGAATATCCATAGCGACAGCACCGCTCCTGCAAGGGCAAGCGGAACAGTAAACATGATGATCAGCGGGTCGATATAGCTTTCAAACTGTGCCGCCAGGATGAGATAGATGAGCAACAATGCCAGCAAAAATGCAAACAGCAGGCTGCTGGAGCTGTCCTCATATTCTTTGGAAGTGCCGGCAAGGGCTGTGGAGAATGATTCATCCAGCGTGGCTTTTGCCACCCTTCTCATTTCATCAATGCCCTGTCCGAGTGTGACACCGGGAGCTGGCTGAGCTGAGACCGTCGCTGAAACATAGCGATTATACCGGTATAACTGCGGGGGATTGACCTGGTTCGAAAGGCTAACCAGGTTATCCATCTGGATCAGGTCGCCACGGTTATTTCTGACATAGAGGGAACTCAGGTCCAGCGGTTCATCCCGGTTGGTCCGGTCTGCCTGCCCTATGACCTGATATTGCTTGTTGTTCAGGATGAAATAACCGTAACGCTGTCCGCTGTAATAGAGCTGCAGGCTTTCCGCAATATCGCGCACATTCACCCCCAAAGCCCGGGCCCTGTCACGGTCGATCTCCACCGAAAGCTCGGGTTTGTTGAATTTCAGGTTCAGGTCGAGCACCTGGAACTTCCCTCCCGACTGCGCTTCTTCCATGAATTTCGGGATCATTTCCCTCAACTTGTCGAAATTCGGCGCCTGGATGACAAACTGCACCGGGAGGCTGGCTCCCCTTCCCCCGCCGATGGTTTGTTCCTGCGTGACAAATGTCCGGGCAAAATTGTACTTGCGAATGATTGAGTTCAGCTCATCCACGATCTCCTGCTGGCTTCTTTCCCGTTCTGCCGGTTCGGTTAGGGTAATCCTGGCAAAGCCTGCATTTGTGGAAGCTGCAGAACCAAATCCCGGAGCAGTGATGACCAGCATCGATCGTTTTTCAGGGATAGTGTCGATGATACCCAGCATCTGGAGCATATATTCGTCCATCACCTCGAAAGAAGTCCCCTCAGGGGCTGTCGCAACCATGGCAAAACGGCTTTTGTCCTCCAGTGGCGCCAGTTCTGAAGGGATCAGGGCACCTATTCCCAGGATGAGCCCTATTGAAACTGCTATGATAACCAGTGCTATCCAGCGCCGTTGGATGAAAGCCTTCAGAATGCGGTTATAGAAATCGATCATTTCAAATATCCAGCGCTCGCCAACATAAAAAAATCTGCTGGTAGTGGTCTGGATCCTCAGGATCCGGGAGCTCATCATGGGCGTCAGCGTCAGCGAAACCAGTGCTGAAACGAGAATGGTCCCCGCCACTACGATACCGAACTCCCTGAACAATCTACCTGTGAGTCCCTGCAGAAAAATGATGGGCAGAAAAACCGCCGAGAGGGTAATGGTGGTGGAGATGATGGCGAAATATATTTCTTTGGCGCCCTTATGTCCGGCTGTAACCGGATCCATACCCATTTCAACCTTGTGGAAGATGTTTTCCAGCACAACGATGGCGTCATCCACCACAAGGCCTGTGGCGAGGACAATTCCAAGGAGCGTCAGGATGTTGATGGAAAACCCGGCGATATACATAATGAAAAAGCCACTGATGAGGGAAATCGGGATGGCGATGACGGGGATCAGCGTGGTGCGCCATGTCCGGAGGAAAAGGAAGATAACCAGGACCACAAGCCCGAAGGCAATAGCGAGGGTCTCGAAGACTTCTGTGATCGCTTTACGGATAGTCTTCGTCGTGTCGATGGTCATCCCAAGAATGATGTCCGACGGCAGGTCCAGTTTGATCTGTTCCACCCTCTTATAGATTTCATCTGCAATGTCTATCTGGTTAGCCCCTGGCTGCGGCGTGAGCGCCACTCCAACGATCGGGATCGCATTATTCCCCCTCATGATGCTTCGTTCGTTTTCAGGCACGAGGACTGCCTTTCCGACATCCCTGAACCGAACGAGTGTTTCATCGGATTCGCGAAGGATCATATTATTGAATTCCTCCGCAGAGGTCAGGCGGCCAAGGGTGCGGATGACGAACTCCGTGCGGTATCCTTCAATACGACCGGATGGCAGCTCGATGTTTTCCCTGAGCAAAGCGTTCCGCACATCCAGCGGAGTCAGCTGGTAGCTGGCCAGTTTAGCAGGATCCATCAGCAGCTTGATGGCATACTTTTTGTCACCCCAGATCCTGACCTCGCTGACACCCGGTATGGTCTGCAGGCGTTCCTTGAATATATTGTTGGCGATATCGGAAAGTTCCATCAGGTTGCGAACGCTGCTCTGAAGGGTGAGCACCACGATCGGGAAGGCATCGGCATCGGATTTGGTGACGACAGGCGGGTCAATATCGGGTGGCAGGCTTCGGATCGCCCTGGAGACGCGGTCGCGCACATCGTTGGCAGCCGCTTCCATGTCGACCCCCAGCTCAAATTCGACTGTGATATTGCTCCTGCCATCGCTGCTAACGGAAGTCAGCGACCGGATCCCGGCAATCCCGTTGATGGATTCTTCCAGCGGTTCGGTGATCTGGGATTCAATCACATCTGCATTTGCGCCGACATAGTTGGTTGTGACCGTAATAACCGGCGGATCGACGCTGGGGAACTCCCGCACCCCCAGGAAAGTGTAGCCTATTGCACCGAAAAGCACAATGATGATCGAAATTACGGTTGCAAGGACCGGCCGGTTGATGCTCAGGGAAGAGATGTTCATTGCTCGGGGTCTTTGCGGATTAATTGGTTTCCGTGATCCGGGGGATGACGCTCATTTGTTCGCGTAACGTAAGCAACCCTGAAATGATGACGGTATCCAGGGGGTGAAGGCCTTCGACCACCTGCACCTCACTTTCTGTTCGAATACCGGTGGTGATGTATTGGAAAGCTGCCTTGCCGTTTTGACAGATAAATACTTTTTCCCCACGGATGTCGGGGATCAGGGCATCGGACGGGAGCACAATGGCTTCGTCGATCTTATCCAGGATAATGCTGATCTTGGCGAATGCCCCCGGCACCAGCACAGATGCCGGATTTGTGCACCTGGCCCGTGCCGAAAATGAGCGGGTGGAAAGATCTATCCTGGGTTCAATGGCGTAGACGATGCCGGTGAAAGTGCTGTCGTAGCCAGCGATGGTGAAATGGATCTCCAGCCCCTGCTTAATGGATGACAAGTATTTCTCCGGCACGCTGAATTCCAGTTTCACCGGGTCGATCTGCTGGATACGGGTGATCAGGTTGGAAGAGGATATGTAACCACCAGGGCTGACATACCTGAGCCCTATGCGTCCACTGAAAGGTGCATAGATCCGCGTTTTGTCGATACGGGATCTGACCAGTTCGATATCAGCCTTGATAACCCCCAGGTTGCTGCGCGCAATGTCAAGCTCTTCCTGGCTTACGGCTTTCATCTCGATCAGCTTCTCCTTGCGGTAGACGTCATCCTGGGCCAGTTTTTCATCCAGTAACAGTTTCTTCAGTTCTGCCTGCAGCTCGCTGTCGTTGATCGTTACCAGTAAATCGCCCCTGCTCACCATGGTACCCTCCTGGAAATTGATCGAGGTAATGCGGCCCGCCACCTCTGCCCGGATCTCGACTTCTTCATTGGCCAGGATGCTGCCCGTTGTGTAAATCTTGTTTTCCAGGACACGCGGAACCACCACCAGGGCTTTCACTTCAGTTGCCCGGGGAGTGTTGCCGGAAACCGGATTTTCCGGCTTCTTGTTCTTACATGAAGTAATGGAGAGTATTGAAATGCCAGTGATAAGTAAAGCAATAAGAGCGTATTTCAGTTTCATAATATATCGATTGAGCTTTCACCGGGGAAAGCAGAACCTGTAAAATTAATGTTTTTAAAGATGTATTCTTTAAATAACGTTAAACCATAAATTAGGTTCAATCAATCCGGGTATTATTTCGCAAGGACCAACAGCTTCATCCTGCAAACCGGTTTGTGGTCCATCATGAATTCCAGCACATAGATTCCAGGACTGACAGGTACTCCTTCGGTTGTCACCAGTGCGCAAGAATGATAATTCATTCCTTTCGAGCCATTCTGATCCTGACTGATTGTAACTGGTCTTCCGAAGAGATCATAAATTTTAATTCCTGTCGAACAATCCCTGGATAAGGAGTAGGATACATTCACCCGGTCCGATGCCGGATTTGGATAAACCTTTATATCGATCGGGATGAAAGGATCTTTCTGTCCGGTCTGTGCCTGGATGACAATGAGGTGATCCTCCACTTCCCCATCCTGTGCATCGCCTGTATAACTCAAACCGGATACAGAACTGAACCGGAACCTTCCGAAAGTAGTGTCAGTAATTGCATTGGCAGGAACAGCAAGAGGCAACTTATTAGTACCAGCGATGAGCAATATATCCGAAAATGCTTTTTCACCGGTATCCGCCCAGTCGCCATCGGCATTAAAATCGATCCAGCCGGAAAAATATCCTGCCACCGAGGCAGTGACTTGAATCGTGTCGGTCAGCCCGGCATGGATTGTTGCGGGAAATACGATGCCATCCTCGTCGTTTTGCTGGTAGTTATCATCACCCCGAGCTAAAAGATCCGGAATTCCATCCGGCTCTCCATCCGCCCAGGTCCCGAGATAAGTGACCCCATCGAGTATATGGCTGGCCCCCAGGTTATAATACTTGGTTAGATACGGCGGATCGGGGGCATCGCCATATTCTTTCCAGGTGGCAGGGGAAGGGATTGCAGCGATTTCCACATCTCCCAGTGGCCCATAGTTTGCCGATGTATAGACCGCATATGAATTTTGATAATCGGATGCCAGAGCAAGATACTCTCCGAACCAGGTGCCGAATTTACCGGTGGCCGGGCTGAAAAATTGCAGCACATTCACCCTGGAATTGGTTGAAAATGTCGATCCTCTGTCAACACTGTATGAATAATATACATCCCAGAACTGGTCATTGGGGTCATTTCGCCGGTCATACCATGCGATTTCGATAATGCCGTTGGGTTGTACCGTCATCCAGGGAAGCACCTGGTCGGTGTTGGTCGCATCGTCATTCATCCGGGTGGCATTGCTCCAGCTCGTTCCGCCATCAGTGGATTTGATAAAAAATATATCAGCTTCATCCGGGCCAGCGGCATCCGGATCAGCGGCATAAACCACATACAATTCATTGGGATCGGCAGGCTGGACGCGTATAACCGCCGCCCCTTTGGCAAGGACCCCATCGGGGGCCAGGTTAAGTGACGGCAAGTTAATGGTATCCACAGGGACATCGGCGGACCAGGTGACACCCCCGTTTGTGGAATGATCCAGGAAGATTACACCCTGGCCGCCGGACTGCACGTTATAATGCATCCACAAAACGTAAACTTTCCCGTCTTTTGCCACATCCACCACCGGCATGTTGCCCATGCTGTTTGCCCAGGAATTGATCCGCTGTGCAGTGGAGAAATTATTTCCGCCATCCGACGAATAAGAAAAATAAATATCGCTCCACGGCTGGAAAGGTTGGTAAAAGCCCCTGTCCTTGATCCAGGTCACGTATATCCTGTTAAAAAAAGGACTTTCCGGGTACCTGTCGGCGTTAATCTGGTCGCGGTCATTGAACCGGTATGCGGTGTCCGGGACCGGCTGAATAGTATCCCTGTCAATTGCAACAGTGTCCGGCACTGACCAGGTCACACCTCCATCTATCGATTTGCTTACAAATAATCCACTCGCACCGCCCCAGGCATTTCCATCGGTGGCAATGTAACTGGCAAAAGCATTACCAGATCCGTCCACAGTAACCGACGGGTCGAACATAAGCTGCATGTTCAGGCCCGTGAAGGGATTTATGGGATATTGTATCTGGGTGTTCCCCCAGGTACTGCCGCCATCGGTGCTGTAGCTTATCCCGATGCCGGTCCCGCCCACAAAGGGTTCATCATTATAAGCAGCTACCAATAATGCAGGCGGCCCGAAAAGGGTCCCCGGGTCTAGTGCAAGGGAAATCTCATTCTGGATCTGTGTCCGTGCCGGATCAGGATCGATGAAGATCTGGCCGGTAGGTGGCGGGCCTATTACGACCATGTAATCTTCCACTTCGCCGTCGGCTGCCATGCCGGTAAATGAAAGTCCTCCGACAGATGAAAACCGGAACCGGGCAAATGCCATCCATCCTGGTGCAGCCGTCGTGGGAACATTGAAGTTCAGTACGGTATATCCGGCCGGTATCCCGGCACCGGTGAAGATTTGCTCGCCCGCATCTGCCCACGACATATTGGCACTGAAATCGATCCAGGCATCCAGCATGCCCGGTGCAGATGCAATCACCAGCAATGTCGCCTGCTGTCCTGGTATCAGCCAGGAGTTGAAAATGATTCCATCGGCGTCATCCATTCCGGAACTGTCATCACCGGAAGCATTTCCGGAGGGTTGCCCGTCAGGTTCCGGGTCTACGCCAAACCCCAGGAAGAAGCCAGGCACTATCTGATGGGCCGCACCGTTGTTGACAGCCAATGTGGGGAATGGAGGATCTATTGCGTCTCCCCAGTCAATTCCCTGCGACAGGAGTGATCCTGGAAAACCCAGGACGGCCGTCAGGATTAATGTGAAAAGGGTAAATGATTTCATGGCGGAAAGCTATAATTAAATTCTAAGAGAAGGGGGATAACTCTCTCAAAGATAATCAATTTTAAGAAAAATAGAAAGACTGCCTGTCCTTGAAGTCAGTAATTACTTGGCAATCTTTTCAGTTATCGAAACATCCTTGCTTTCGATTATCAGGCAGTAAAAACCCTTTGCAAGTCTTGAGGCATCCAGTATTATCGTTTCGGCCTTACTGATTTTGTGTTCTTCACTGATCATTTCCTTTCCGGCGAGGTCGGTAACGGAAATTTTCAGGGTAACGGGCCGGATTGGGTCAATGGAGATATTCACATGTTCATTCACCGGATTGGGGTAGATGACAGGAGAAGTCACAAAGAGATCGGCAATACCTGATTCGGAAAAGATGATCTGGTGTTCCATGATGAGCATTTCCACCCCGGTTATGGAATTATGGGATTCATCGAGGGTAAGCGATTTAGGGACGATGCTTTTCCCCGGGATTTCGGCGAAGATGGAATAAGACCCAAGCGCAAGCCCGGAAAAGAGGAATGAGCCGTCAGATGACGAATAGGTCATATAAACCTCCCCTGTTTCAGGCGAACTGAGCACGATAGGGATGTTGGCGGCACCGGTCCGGCCGGTCTCATGGCTGATCGTCCCGCTCACCGAACCGGGGCCCTGGGCAGCGGTAGTGGCTGCAACCAGGTGGATATGGGCATCATCGGTGCCGGAGGTAAGGTCGATGATCGTGGCATCTTCCCAATGCAACACATCTCCGTAATAGGTTGGAAGAAAATTGCCGTAATAAGCAGAATTCGGGCTCGGTTCAGCTTTGATGATATATTGGGCTGCGGGCAGTCCGCTGAATTCATACCAGCCCTGTTCCCCTACCATCTCTGCAAAAATATCCACCACTGTTCCTTCCAGCATCTTATACCCATATGCAAATCCGGTTTCAATGGCAGGATCGCCGGCAAAGACCTGCCCGGCTATGAAATAAAATCCATCCATCTGAACATCCAGGACCGACATGCCCGGAAGGGCCGTAGTATCAGGCACGATAAGGTTCTGAAATCCCTCCCGGAGGAACTTGACATTATAAACGCCCTGTTCCAGGGGCAATTCATAGTAGCCGTCGGAATTCGTAAAAACATAATGGTCCCCTGCAATCACTTTGACATCATCAATCGGTTCGCCATTGGACGCCCGTGTTACAAATCCCTTGAATCCGGCCTGGTTCGGATTCACCACATGCATCACATTGTGAATGAATTCATGGGGATGCTCAGGATGGCTGAAAAGACATTCCAGTTCCTGCTCATAGCTACCGGCTTCAAAACCGGTGGAATTATAGGTTATCCAGATGTGTTCCTGGGAATTGGGTGGAAGATGGCCCGATGCCGGAACCACGGATGTGATGAAATAGCGGTTCAATTCAAAACGAATGGCTAGTTCGGAGTGAAGATAAGGAGCATTGCATACTACCTGCAGACCTGCTTCCGGAAGGGAGGATTGGATCCCGACGGTCGCACCATCCACCTGGAAATTTTCCCGGATCTGCTGATAGCGGACCAAGATGATCCCGTTCGGGCGCAGCACGACCTGTGCTGTGATCCATTCTTCTGTGCCGGGATAATGCGTCATCTTGTTAAACTGGATCACAGTTTGCTCCTCCATGAACTTATAGTAAATGTGCGTGAAACCGGAATCGATCATAAGATCATCCCAGAACCAGGCAATGAAATCATTTTGATTGGGATTTCCGGTTGGAATAGGGCTGTTGGCAAATGTGATCACTTCATCATTAAAGCTGATGCATCCGTTCGATTGTATCCAGAAATTGGATTTGGTTTCCCCGTAAAAAGGGAAACCGAACCCTATGCTGAAGGGTCCGGCCACATTATCGTCAAACAATCCCTGAACTTCTGTGCCGGTTTCTGATATATCGTTCCATGCCCAGTCGGGACCATTGGGTTCATCACTGTCGATCCAGGTGTACCCGAAATCATCGGGTCCGCCGAGACCCCTGGAAGAATATAATGGAAATTCGAATTCCAGGGTGTCTGTTTCACTGTAATTGTGGAGGATGGTATACAGCACCGTCGAATCGTTATAAGATAAGGTTTCTTCCAGGGTGCCGGGATCGAAGAACTGCTGCTGGGCAGTAAGGGAAATCATGCCCAGGGTAAGGATGAGAAGAAGGCAGAGTTTTTTCATTTTGCGGAGTTTTTTTCTTGATTGACAGTTCACGGATAAGGTCATACAAATTTAAGCGGTTCAGTGTTGCATTTGCAAATTTTTTTAAAGAGGGTGTCTCATAAGTCTTTTCATTAAAAGGGGCATTTAGAAATAGTCCTTGCTCCAACGACTAAAGTCGTTAGTTCCTGATGTAACGAAAAAATTGAACCGACGGTTTTAATCGTCGGACTACATATAAGATGATGCTGCTTGACTTTTGAGACAGAGTCTTTAAATAATACTCTCCACCGCAGGCTCATGAGATTTAAGGATTCCATCAATTCGTCCCCCGTGGGGGACAGGATTATTTCATCCCCGGACACCGTCCGGGGATTGAAAGGCCATTCATTCCATCAATTCGTCCCCCGTGGGGGACAGGATTATTTCAGCCCCGGACATCGTCCGGGGATTGAAAGGCCATTCATTCCATCAATTCGTCCCCTGTGGGGACAGGATTATTTCATCCCCGGACATCGTCCGGGGATTGAAAGGCCATTCATTCCATCAATTCGTCCCCCTTGGGGACAGGATTATTTCATCCCCGGACATCGTCCGGGGATTGAAAGGCCATTCATTCCATCAATTCGTCCCCCG
>CAZUDV010000008.1:135194-206303 GCA_964619555.1 uncultured Bacteroidales bacterium
AGCCCCGGACATCGTCCGGGGATTGAAAGGCCATTCATTCCATCAATTCGTCCCCCGTGGGGGACAGGATTATTTCAGCCCCGGACATCATCCGGGGATGGAAAGGCCATTCATTCCATGAGCGTCCCTTTGGGACAGAATCAAAAAAAATCCTTTCCGACCGGGTATATTTTTCAAAAATCCGGATAAACCGATATAATAAATCCATTTCATTAACCAGAAAATCTGAAAAATATGGCAAATTCTTACACAAGTCTGCATATCCATGTGGTTTTTAGCACCAAGAATCGTGAAAGGATCCTGGATCAGAAGATCCGGGCGGAACTTTTTCCCTATATGGGTGGCATAGCAAAAGAAAACAGGATGATCCCCATGGCCATCGGAGGGGTGGAAGACCATGCCCATATACTGCTCTGTATCCCCCCGGCATTGAGTGTTTCCAAAGGTGTCCAGATCATAAAAACGGGATCGTCGCGGTGGCTTCATGAAAATCACAAGATTCATCGTTATTTTGCCTGGCAGGTGGGGTATGGGGCCTTTACTGTCAGTCCGGGAAGGATCGCTCAAACCGTGAATTATATTCATAATCAGGAAAATCACCACCATCTGGTCACATTTCAGAAGGAATATTTGAAATTCCTTAATGAAAGCGGGATTGTTTTCGATGAAAAGTATTTATGGGGTTGATGATTCATTCTATCCCTATGGGATGTGAAGAATGGCAGGGGATCTCTTAAAACCCGGGACGATGTCCCGGGCAAAAATAATCCTATCCGCCAGAGGCGGATGAAATTAGAGGACCTTACCATTAACTCGTCCCGCCGAAGGCGGGACAGGATTACCTTTGCCCCGGATGAAATCCGGGGACAGGAAGTCATCTCCCTGAGCCCCGTCCCTCTTTGGGGACAGAATTATATCAGCCCCGGATGAAATCCGGGGACAGGAAGTCATCTCCCTGAGCCCCGTCCTCCATTGGGGACAGAATTATATCAGCCCCGGATGAAATCCGGGGACAGGAAGTCATCTCTCTAAGCCCCGTCCCTCTTTGGGGACAGAATTATATCAGCCCCGGACACCGTCCGGGGAATTAAAGGATGAGCCAATAGATCGTCCCATAGGGACAGAATGATTATATTTGGGCCATAGAAAATGACCATGATGAAAGCGCTATTCCTGCTTACTTTCCTACTCTTCCCTTTCCTCATCTTTCCCCAATCTTCCCAGGTAGTCAGCAAAGACAAGCAAAGCTACCCTTTTGCGCAGATCTATGCAGGATTCCGTTATGGATTCAAGGATTCATACAAACCCCGGGCAGCATTTGAATTCAACCAGGGGATCATCGGCTATTTTCATCAGCTTTCCCCGAAAGTCAGCGGGAAAATCATGTTTGACGTGACCCGGACTACTAATTTCACAATGGACTCTGTCGGGCAATCAATGGTAGTGACCTACTTTGAAGGCAGCAAATACACCGCTTACCTCAAGATGGCCGAAATCAAATGGGACATTACGGATTTCATGGCACTGCGCTTCGGACAGTTGCTGAATACTCAGTACCTTACTTTCCAGGACCCTTTCTGGGGCTACCGCTACATCGACGTGACCTTCCAGGAACGCTTCCGCCTCGGGCAACCGGCCGATTTCGGGATACAAATCGACCTGAAAGCTGGGGATAAATTCCTGAACCAGTTTTCAATTGTCAATGGTGAAGGACCTTTTCGTTACCAGGACCTCAACGGGAAATTCATTTACTCCAACAACATTCAATACAGCCCGGTTAAAAACCTGACCCTGAAACTATATGCGGATTATGGCCCTGCCATCGATACCGGAGCCTCATACGGCGATAAATGGGTGATTTCCGGATTCGCCGGCTATAAAACCGGTAAGTACAGGATAGGTGCGGAATACGACTTCGTTCATAATTATGGATGGGCAGACGGCAAGGATTACAGCGGATTTTCGCTATTCGGAGGGTGGAATTTTTTCCGGGAATTCGATTTTCTGGCGAGATGGGACCACCTGCAGGTGAAAATGCCCGGTGATACCGACAGGTTGGATTACTACATTGTCGGTTTCCAGTACGAACCGGTGAAGATGTTCACCACTTCCGTCAATTTCAGGTTTATCTCAGAAGACAGCCTTCCCTTCCTTTATGCCAACTTCGGGTTAAAATTCTGAGAATGTAGTATGGGGTATGAAGTATGGGGTAATTGCTAAGTAGTTATGGTACGACCTTCAACCTTTTTCCTTCACTTACTACATACTACATACCACATACCACATATTATTGCATTTTCCTGTCCGGGAACAATAGTGTTATTATCGGTGGAATCGCAAGGGATACACCCATTCCGATGGTCCCGGACTCCGGGGAGGAGAATCCGGCAATGGTCAGCCCCACACATATTGCCAGGCCAATGAACATGGAAGCAAAGGCAGCAGTTCGGGTGGTCTTTTTCCAGAACAATCCCCAGATGAACGGGCCCAGGAATGCTGATCCGATAGCACCCCACGACATCGCCAGGATGGACACGATGGTTGACGGCTTGATCAATGCGAGGATTACCGACAGCAATACGAAAAAGAGGTTGGCGCCTCTCATGAGAGCGGTTAGCTGCCGGTCCGTCACATTCTTATTGATGAACCCGGCGTAGAAATCCTTGCAAAAGGACGAACTGGAGATCAGTACCAGTGAAGCCAGGGTAGACATGGACGCAGCCAGGATGATGAGCAGGATGATGATGGACAAGGATTCCGGTATGACCCTGGCCAGTAATTCCGGCATCAGTGCATCCACATTCGGTTTGCCGCTGGCCAGGAAGGCGTTGGGAGCGGATTCGGGATTAAGGAACACCCTTGTGGTCGAGCCAAGAAAGTAAGCAATACCGCCGATTAACAATGCGAAAAGAGTGGAAGCGATCATCCCGGTCCGGATAGCTTTCCTGTCCTTGATGGCGTAAAATTTCTGCATCAGCTGGGGCATGGCAAACGGGGCGATGCTGGTCAGTAATATCAGCGACAACAGCGGCCACCATCCCGGAGGCCCGACCGGTGCCACCAAACCGGGATCTATCGACCGGAGCGTGCCGGTAATTTTTGCCAGGCCGCCACCGGCATGGAGGGTGTAGCCAAACAGGATCAGCACCCCTGTCGTCATGATGATCCCGAAAACTGTATCCATCATCGCCATCGACTTATATCCTCCCAAAACGATATAAACAGCCGTAAAAACACCCATGAAAAGTACGGCATGCCAGTATTGAAGACCTTCGAAAGAGGAGGCAAACAGATAGGAAAGCCCGATGAAAACGGCTGCCGAGTAGGGAACCAGGAAGATGAATATGGAAACGGAAGCAATCAGTTTTAAAAGCGGACTGGCATATCTTCTTTCAAGGTATTCACTTAACGTGTGCACCCCCAGGTCAGTCGACATCTTCTTAACTCTCCAGCCTAAGATCGCCCATACGGCCAGTACGCCGATCAGGCCGTTAAAAATCCCGATCCAGATACCGGAATAACCGAATCCCCAACCTATCTTACCGGCAAAACCGATGAACACCACAGCGGAGAAATAGGTAGCGCCGTACGAGAAAGCGCTCATGATGGCACCGACCTTGCCACCTCCGAGGAAGAAATCGTTGAAGGAGCGGGTCCTTTTCAGGCCTATGACACCTACTACTATGATAACCAGAGCATAAAGTGACAGGATGATAATTTTAAGCAGCATAAGGAGAAGGTGTTAAAAATTACCGGCAAGTTAAAGAATTATCACCAGTTATTCCCGGAAATTAAGAAACCGGCGGTGGGGGCCGCCGGTTGAGGAACAAAGCACTAAATTACTGTGAAAGGAAGAGGTGAATATCACCAACCAGTTTCTTTTGCTACGATAACCTCCGGATAACCTTCTTTTACGCATTCCAGGTAAAGCTTACCATATTCGGCGGCTTTTTCCTTTCCGTATTTGGCAGTAAGCGGGGTATTCATATCATAATCAAAGTTACCGTACATGGGATCCATTATGAAAGTATACGTGTAAAAACCATCTTTATCCGGCCACAGGGATTTTTGAATCCTGACCGAATTTTTAACAGCCTGGTCATATGCTTCTGCTGCTGGTGACAAGTAATTCGTGATATAATCCTCAAATTGGCCTACTTTATCGGCTTTAATCTTGTTTATGACGATCATGACCGTGTCGTTGACAGCAGCTCTTCTAATAGTGGCGGGATTGTTGGTGTTCCAGATATCACGATGGATTTTCCAGGTGCCGTTTTCTTTCTTCCAGGTTACGATGTACTTACCATGGTCTGCCACGATATCCCCCGGCACATATAAGGTGTAAAGCCCTTCTTCAATGGCCACATCCCCGTAACTCAAGGCGTTTGATGTCTCAAATCTGACTTTTTGGATACCCATTTTTAAAACCGCGCCAAAAAATCCGGCAATTGCATCAGGACCCTGAAGAATTGGACTGTTTTCAGGGAATAACCTGGCATCAGCGGTGTAGAATTCTTTCAGGGAATTGGCATCCCCACTGGCATAAGCTTCCATCAGCTTGTCATTGGCATTTTTAATGTCTGCCGTTACATCGACCGGTCCCTGGTAGCAGCTGACCATGATCAATCCGATGATCAGCACGTGAAAGGAGAGCGAAAGAACTTTGGTTGTAGATTTCATAATCATTTAGTTTTATTGGTGTTTGAGGAGTTTCGATGTAGCGGCAATGGTTCCAAAATAAATCCTGACAATGTAAATTCCATCTGGTAATGTCGATATATCAAAGGTACCCGTATGATCCGATCTCAATACCACTTTTCCGTTGTTATCGGTTATTTCGATCCGTTCGGGTGTTTTTTCGGATTGTACGCGGACATGTGAAGAAGCCGGATTTGGACTGATCACAAAATCGGGAAGTTTTGTCCTTTCTTCCATTCCGACCAGTGTTTCGGATTTAAAGAAAGTGAATCCTGGCCCTTTTTTACCATCCGGGTTCCAGTAACCAACTTCCCCGACATCATTGGCATACCACCTGTATTGTGTCCAGTTGCTCGTGGTGGTTTCATCAAAAACCCAGGCCCCTGATTCCCAGACAAATCCGCTGTCGACGGAACTCCAGGTCTCGCTTACCCGGAGTACGGGGAAACTTCCATCGGGGAGGATCATGGTTCCCCAGGCATCCACCAGGCAGTCCATCTGCACATGGCTGATCATCTTTGACGAATCCGTGGTCAATCCACCGTTTCTCACAGCGGTAATCCATTCCATGGTAAAGTCCTGTGAATAAGCATCATTGTAATTCAGGGGAAAGGTCACCTGGTTGGTGGGCGGGATATAATCAATGTGAAATGCAAAGAACATGGTTCCGAAAAGATTTACCAGCGATTCGTCGGCAACACCTTTCAAGCCCTGGCTCGAAAAGTTCCAGTAATTGACATTATATCCGCCATTTGGAAATGAACCTGGATTATGATTGGTTGCTACATTGGCTTCCGGATAATTCTGTGAATTGGGCATGCCTTCCGGAGACAAATAAATGACGGAATCCAGGGTGGTGGAAACGAGGTTGCCAAAGTCCCATACCTGGTTAGCCCCGGGTGTTCCGGGATCGATTACGGTGACTTCATCAACGGCATTCACTACCATATAGCCGATTTCCGGGAAATCAGCCCTGGTAATGGTTATTTGGGCCCTGAGTGATGTTAATGAAATGGCCAGAAGAACTAACAGAGTAACAGATTTTTTTTTCATGGGTAGGATTTTACGGTTAATGCCCGCAAAGTTGTGAGATAAAACCGGTTCAGTCAATCACACTTTCGTGTGAATTTTTTGTGACAGATGAAATCAGCCCGGTTGCTTCAGATACTTGAGCAATAATTCGGAACGCGTACGGACATGAAGTTTCTGATAGATCTTGTGAATATGTGACCTGACGGTTTCTATGCTAATGAACAGGGCTGCGGCGATCTCCTTGTACAGGTAACCTCTGGACAGGTAGATCAGGATCTCTTCCTCCCGTGCGGTCAGATTGGCATCGGCAAATCTCGGTCCGGAGGAATGATTGAATGCCTGGACGACTTTCCGGGCAATCTCACTGCTCATCGGAGACCCGCCATGGTGCAGGTCGTGAATGGCTTCCAGGAGTTTGGCAGGAGGTGTCTTTTTCAGGAGATAACCGGTAGCGCCGGCCTCCAGGGAACGAAAGATCTCATCGTTGTTTTCAAAAACTGTGAGCATCATGACCTGTACATCGGGCAACATGTTTTTCACATGCACCACACATTCGGTGCCTTTCATTCCCGGCAGGTTGATATCCATCAATATCACATCCGGAGCCACATTTCGGATAAAATCCAGCGCCTCTTCTGCCGTTCTGCAGGCTGCAACGCATCGGTAACCATCTGATCCGCTGATCAGCATGCGGAGACCCTCCCGGACATCCTCCTGGTCTTCCACTACCATTACCCTGATTTCTTCCTGCATTTATTCTTATTTATCTGAAAGCAAACTTAAATGATCCGGATTAATGAATCAATCACACTTTAGTATGGTTTCCGGAGATTTTTTTCTTCCCTCTCCCAATCGGTTCCTGTAATTTCCACATTGAAAAATATCTCTGTCCCTTTTCCTGGTTCAGAATTTATCGTAAAGTGTCCTCCCAACGATTCTGTTCTTTTGCGCATACCTTGCAGGCCATAACCTGAATGAAGGCTGTCCATGGGTTTGAATCCCCTGCCATTATCTTTGATTTGCATTTGTAAAGTGCCTTTATCCCAGTGCAAAGTGACCGTTACTGCGTTTGCTCCCGAATGCTTTACTGCGTTATTCAACGCTTCTTTTACAACCAGGTAAATATTCCTTCGCTGTTCAGACGACATCGGGATGGCAGGAAACTCCCCGGGGAATGAAAGGAGTCCCGTGATGCCCGCATTGGCAAGGTATTCCGAGGCATGCTGACGGAGATAGGAAGCGAAGCTGGCCAGGTTATCGTTTTTCGGATTCATCGCCCAGATGATCTCACCCAGGTCATCTATGACAGATCTGGAAATTCCAGAGATCTTGTCTATCATTGTCAGCATTTCATCAGGACTTTTCTGTTTTTTGAGGATTTCGCTCAGGATCGCTATCTGGGTCAGACTCGATCCCAATTCGTCATGCATATCCTGCGATATACGTAACCGCTCCCGGTCAACGGCATTTCTGCGTTCCAGCTCACTCAACCGGGTCTTGAACTTAATCTCCTGCATCCTTCGGATCAGAAAAGCTGTCAGCATGAAGCCCGACAGGAACAACAGGGAGATGAACCACCATGTTTTCCAGAAAGGAGGCCTGATGACCAGCCTGAGGAGAGAAACCGGATTCCCTTCGTTTTTAAAAGAATCGATGCATTTGACCAGCAAATTATACTCTCCCGGGGGCAGGTTTCTGTAAGAAAAACTGTTGCCGGAGGATGGCTTGCTCCATTTTTCCTGCAGACTTTCGAGTAAGAAGGAATATGACAAAGTGCCATTTGGAAGGTATTCCGGATTGAACACGGTGCCATTTACATGAGGAGCTTTCCAATTAAGACTGAGGGACAAGCCTTCAGGTGGGATTCCTCCCGAAAATGTACTGTCAGAAACAGCCAGGGATAACAGGCGGGCCTCCGGAGATGTTTTTGGCAGGATGAACCGGTCAGCTGGCAATCCGTTGATCCCTTTGATCCCGCCAAAGTATAGGTGGCCCCCGGGTGATTCCAGCCAGGCATTGAAATTGAATTCTGATGACTGAAGGTTATTCTGGGCAGAGAAGCGAACTATGCGGGTCATGTCCGCTGGGATGCAGCCCAGGCCCTTGTTGCTGGCAAACCAGACCCTGTTTCCGGAATCCTTCAGAAGGGAGTAGATTATCTCGTGCCTTAACTCCCTGAAAAATTCCGGTGAAGGGATCTTTTCTCCGTTGGCCGAAAACAACTCAATGCCATACTCGGTGCCAATCCAGAATATCTCATCCATTGGGAGGATGCAGTAAACGGGCCATTCAGTCAATCGATCCTCCGGGTTGAAATTTAATGCCGTCAGGATTCCGGCCGTGGTGTCGGTTTTAAAAAGTCCGTAATCGCTTCCGGTAAGGACAGAATTTTCATACACGATCAATTCCCTGATAAAGGTTTGTTCCCGGACTGGAATAATAGCCGGTTTCGGCCCTGTTGTGCAGGAAAAGAGTTGTCCGTAAATGGAAAGGAGCACTTCCCCGCCAGGTAAAGGCAGGAATTTAGCCGCAGAAGTCTCGAAAGGAAATCGAAACAAAACACTGCCATCCGGAGCCAGAATAAAGACTCCTTTGTCGGTTACAGTCCAGAGCCTTCCGGATGTATCGGCAAACAAGTCATAGAAATAATAATCGTTTGTGAAGAGGTCCGGCCGGATCCGGGTTTTGATGCTCAGGTCGCCAGTCGAACGCCATAATCCGTTCTTATAGGTGCCTGTCCAGATTTCCCTTTCAAATTCTTCCAGACATCTTGAAAATCCGGTCAATGAAAGATTGAAATTAAACTGCCCGGGCGAATATAACAGCAAACCGTTCCCATCGGTGCCAAACCACAAATTACCGGTTTTATCTTCGAAAATATGCCTTACCGCTGGTTGGATGGTATCCGTGTACCGGCCTTCCCTGAAGGTGAAACAGACCTGTTCTTTGCGTCCATCCTTCAATCTGTAGATTTTCTTATTCCCCAGATCTGAGATCCAGAAATGATCCGACCGGTCGATAAGGAGCAAATAGCCGTCCCTGACCCCGCTGTTCCAGAGTTCTTGAGCAGACCCGTCTGCCTTGAGCAGGTATATCTTACCTTCGGCACATAAAAACGGTTGTCCGTTATAGTCGTTGCAGGCGGAAGAAAATTTCAAATTCATGGGATGATATTTTGCCTGAAGGGTATCCGCCTCTCCGGCGGCGGGGAAGAGCTCCAGCAACCCGGTTCCTCCCAGAATCATAAGGTTTCCGTCAGGTGATAAAAAAGTTTTCAGAGGATTGAAATCTGTTGGAAGCTTATCACCGGTGCGAAACTTTAAATCTGCAGGTGATAAACCGGAATCCAGGATATAATGCAATCCTTCGGAATAGATCCAGCATATGGGTAAGTTTTGGCATAAATGATCGGACAACAATAATAAGTGGGGCGTTTTACCGAACGGCATGCGGAACTTTCCCGATAACAGGTCGAAATGAAGTATTGAGTTCCCGGTCGAAAGGATCAACTCACCCGGGCTTGTCCGGATCATTCCGCGGAGGGTGTTGCCGGGCAATTTTCCAGCCAGTACATCATCCGGGAAAAATGACCGGAAGCCTGATCCGTCAAAATACTGTAGCCCTCCGCCTGACACCAGCCAGATGAGCCCCCGGGTATCCTGGACCAGGTCGTAAACAGTGCTCTGCCCAAGGCCTTCATCGACATTATAGGCCGTCACGGGCAGTGAGAGAAGGTTACCTGTTTCAGGAACCTGGGCAGGGAGTCTGAAGCAGATCAGAATTGAAAAGAGAATGAACAGGGCAGAAATGGAAGGATGCTTAAGACAGGATACAGTTGATTTTAGCATTTGATATTCAGCGGGATATTAATTTCTTCAAGTTGCTCTTTCGGGTACTTAAATGTAAATAATTAAGGAATGGATGAACCGGTGTAATAATTATTTATGATTATCTTTGAGAGAACCTTGTTAATAACCAAAAATTCAATCACATGAACGGAATCTTTAAGAAAACGGCCGCTGAGTTCTTCGGAACCTTCTGGTTGGTGTTCGGAGGTTGTGGCAGTGCTGTACTGGCAGCCGCATTTCCCGGATTAGGAATCGGATTCGTCGGCGTGGCCCTGGCCTTCGGTCTGACTGTTGTAACCATGGCTTATGCCGTTGGGCATATCTCCGGAGGACATTTCAATCCTGCCGTATCATTTGGCCTGTGGGCCGGGAAAAGATTTTCCGGTAAAGAATTGCTGCCTTACATTGTGGCTCAGGTACTCGGTGCCATTTTTGCAGGACTGATCCTGTTCCTCATAGCCAGCGGAAAAGAAGGTTTCAGCACAGAAGCGGGATTTGCTTCAAACGGTTACGGGGAACATTCACCCGGAGGTTATTCCCTTCTGGCAGCATTGATCGCGGAAGTTGTGCTGACTTGTATGTTTCTGATCGTCATCATGGGCGCCACTGATAAAAGGGCCCCTGCAGGTTTCGCGCCATTGGCTATCGGTCTGGCACTTACGCTGATCCATCTTATCAGTATCCCCGTTACCAACACATCGGTAAATCCAGCCAGGAGTACCGGCGTGGCGATATTTCAGGCCGGATGGGCCCTGGGGCAGCTGTGGCTTTTCTGGGTGGCTCCTATCATCGGTGGAATTTTGGGCGGACTTATCTATAACTTATTCGGAAGCGATAAGAAATAGGTTTAAGGTTTACTATTAAAGGTTTAAGTTGGGGAATGAGTGTGCTTGCAGGCGGATTTTTTGTTTCGGATCTTTATAATTCAATGTAATCCGTAGTGAAAAATACAAAAGGACGACTCCGGCTTAAACCTTTTCTTTTTTGACGAGATGAAAAAACTACTGACCATACTTCTGCTTACGCTGGCAGGAATAATCCTGCTGGCGCTCATCCTGGCCCCGGGAATTGCAAAGAACTACTTTGAAAGGCATAGTAAAGACTACATTGGCCGGAATGTGTCCATTGGTAATTTAAAACTAAATTACTTTTTCACAACATTGAATATTAATGATTTGAAATTGTATGAACCGGATGGAAAGGAAATATTCGTGTCGTTCGATAAATTGGCTGTAAACCTTCAGCCATTCAACCTGTTAAAAAATGAAATAGTCGTAGAAAAGCTACATTTGACCGGGCTTTTTGTTAATATCATACAGGCTGATTCATCATTCAATTTTGATGATATCCTTGAATTTCTGAACACTCCTTCCGACTCAGTCGCCGCAAAGAGTTCCGATACGATTCCTTCCAGGCCCTGGGGATTCCGGATGTTCGATTTTCAACTTAAAAATGCTCATTTCGTTTACGACGACCGGAAGGTAGGACAGGCAACGCACCTAAGGGATTTTTCGTTGGAAGTGCCTTACATTGAATGGAATGAGGGCGAAAGCGAAGCAGGAATCCAATTTTCAACAGCCCGGGATGGCCATTTCGCTTCGACCTTAAAAATTGACCAGGAAAACGGTGAATATCTGGCCCATGTATCAATAAAGCGTTTACATCTGGATAATTTTAAGGAATATATAGCTCATTATACAGGCATCCAATCGATTGACGGTATCTTTAACTGCCAGGTAGGTATTACGGGCAACATTCATGATCCGCTGGAATTTAAAATATCAGGGCTGTTGGAAATGTCAGATCTGGTTATGACCGATACGACCGGGGAGAAATTACTGGGAGCCGGCCGGATTGATATCGGGCTGAAAAATATCGATTATTCCAATTCGCAATATGAGATCGATTCGGTTATTCTTACACAGCCCTATCTGCACTTCATACTTTGGGATTCAACCAACAATATCAGCACGGCTTTCAAAATGCCGGAAGATACTTCGGCCACGGAAGAGGATGCCATGGGAACAACCGGCACCACGGAAACGGATACCTTGTATTATTCCATCCACACCTTCCACATACGGAATGGCATGATCGACTATACCGATCACCTGACCGACCAGCCATTTCATTATCACCTTTCGGGAATTGAACTGAAAGCGGACAGTCTCACTTCAGCTGCAGGCTGGATTGATCTTTATTCGGGGATGATATTAAACGAACGGGGCACTTTGAATGCGGAGGTGGGATTCAATCCTGCCGATCCGTTACGAAATATCTCTCTCAATTATGTCATTACCGATTTTTTGCTGACGGATTTGAACATACATTCCCGCTATTTTACCGGGATACCGATTTTAATGGGGGATATGTATTATAAATCGGAGACCACAATTTCCGAAGGAAAGATCACGAGTGAAAACAAGCTGATCATGACCGAAGTGGCCTTGGGCGAAAAGGGCAGGGGCTTGTATGATATTCCCATCAAACTGGCACTTTTCATATTGAAAGACCGGAATGGGGTCATTACGCTCGATATACCGGTCAGGGGCGATTTGGATGATCCGAAGGTCAAATTGGGGAGGTTGATCTGGAATACATTCAAGAACCTGATGATAAAGATTGCCACGGCTCCGTTTGATATTCTCGCCGGGCAGGTCGGTGCCGATCCGAAAGAGCTGGAATTCATCGGATTCAATTATGCCGACACTTCTCTGACCGTCGAAAAGCAGCGACAGCTGGAGTTGTTGCTGCAACTGGAAAATCAAAAGCCGGGGCTGGGTATCGAGTTGGTGTATTATAATGATGAGACAAAGGAGAAGGAATTTATCCGGTCATTGGATCAAAGCAGGGATGAAGCGGAGATACAGGCGTTGGCCGAGCTCTATAAAAGTGCCCGGTTACAGAACCTGGGTAATTTTCTTAAAGGTGAAAGTGATTCGACAAATATAATAATCAGTTTTTCAGATGTATATCATCCGGATAATTCAGGGAGTTTGCCGGTGTTCCGTATCATTTACTCCCTTGAAGAAAATCCCTGATTCACAGGTAACACACGGCGGGGAATAGCCAGGACAAATCCCAGGCCGATCAGGAAGAAGATGCCGATTGTGAGAACACTGGCCCTCATATTTCCGGTAATGGCTTCCATGAAACCGAAACTGAATGTACCTCCAGCCATAGCCAGTTTTTCCATCACGTCGAAAAAGCTAAAGAAGGAGGTGTGGTCGGTGGTTTCGGGCAGCATTTTCGAGTAGGTCGATCTGGCCAAAGCCTGGGTACCGCCCATCACAATACCGATAAAGAAGGCAGTGGTGATAAAGCCGGGAGCGTCGGTAATAAAATAAGCGCCAATGCAAATGAAAGTCCAGGCGATCAGTGAGATGATCAATACCGGAAGGTTGCCGATACGTCCGGACAACCGGGCGAAGAACCATGCGCCGAACATACCGACCAGGTTAATGACCAGCACGGTAGGAATAAGTACTTCATCTTTCAGCCCAACTTCCTTGGTTCCGAAAGTAGCAGCCATGGACATGACCGTAAGCAGTCCCATCATGAAGAAAAAATATCCCGCCAGGTAAAGAGTGAGGGGGTGTGATTTTCTAACCTGTCTGTATACGGATTGAAGTTCTTTGTAGCCATGACCGATCACGTGGCCTTTTGCTTCCTGTTTTCGGTAAGTATATTTCGGCAGTCTCCTGAAGGTGATCTGAGCGAAACTGATCCACCAGATGGCAACGGTCAGGAAGGATATCCTGGCAGGGAGGGAAGAGTCGGCTGGGATTCCGAACAAGCCTGGATTCATGATCATGAGGAGGTTAAAAAGCAACAGGATTACTCCTCCGAGATAACCCATGGAATATCCCCTTGCGCTGATCCGGTCATGGTCTTTCGGTTCTGCGATCACCGGCAGGAATGAGTTATAGAAGACGATACTGCCGGCATATCCGAAAGTGGCGAGGCTCAGCGAGATAACGCCCAGCTCGATCGTATTTCGGGTAAAAAAGAACATCAGGCAACAGCCCATAGCGCCGATCCAGGTGAATATCTGCATAAACAACTTCCTTCGGCCTGTGTAATCTGCAATTGACGACAATAGCGGGGAAAGGATGGCCAGTATCAGGAAAGCCGAAGCGATGGCCCAGGAATACAGCACAGTATTAATGACCTCAGCGCCAAAAAAGGAGACAATGTACTGGTCACCGGTTTGAGTTATCGCATTGAAATAGACGGGAAAAATGGTTGATCCGATGGTAAGCTGGTAGACAGAGTTAGCCCAGTCGTACATTACCCAGCCTCGGATGGTTTTCTTATTTCCTTTCTGGATATTAAGGGTGGTGGGGAGGGTGGTTGTGTTCAAGGGAGAACCGGATTTGGCGTGAAGGTAAAAAAAATCGTACTACCACTATAGTCGTAGTACGAAAAATATTTCCCTTGTCGCTGTAAGAATAAGAAAAGTTTTTCGAGAGGTTTTAACGTTGCCCTATAAAAATTATATATTTTGAAATACCTCAGTACGAGGGGATAGGTGAGATTACGAAAAACGTACTACCACTATAATGGTCCGACGATTTTTTCATTCAAAAGTTTCCGGAACTTCAATAGTCTGCGACCCCTTCCTGCGATATCGCCAGTACTTATTGTCGATCTTATCGGTCCATTGATTCCAGTAAGCCGGGGAAATACAACGACCGTCCTTTAACTTCAACTTCATCTGGTAAACCGCAATGACAATATTAAATGTCAAATCGCTCACACCGATAGTGAAGGTTAGCGGAGTTTCTTCGCTTTCTCTTTTATCTTCCTGAACCTGAATGGAATAATGGTTAAACTCAAGGATAGCTTTTATGAATGCGAGCCTTTCGGCACTGACACCTTTTTCAACGACTGAGCACCTTATCCCGTTGATTTCTTCGACCGAATGTTTTCCTTTGTCCAGTGGCATGTCAGAGAGATTTATCAGTTAATCCCGAAGGAATTGTTGTTGATGAATTCATAAATCAGGCTATAGAAACCTATGACCACAATACCGGCCAGGCAAAGCACCATACCAAGGCGGGTGGCCAGATCGCTTCTGAAATAGGCGATAGGCTGATCATTCTTATTGATGAACATGGCTTTGACAACCAGCAGGTAGTAGTAAAGTGAGATAGTAGCATTCAGAACGGCAATGAAGACAAGCCAGTAGTACCCGGCTGATGCAGCGGAAGTGAACAGGAAGAATTTCCCGAAAAATCCGGCTACAGGTGGAATGCCTGCAAGGGAAAACAGCGCCAGGGTCATTAATAAACTAAGCTTCGGATTGGTATGGTACAGGCCATTGTAATCATCCATGCTCTCCTTGCCGGTCCTCGCTGAAATAGCTGATATAACACCAAAAGCCCCAAGGTTTGTAAAGATGTAAACCAGTACGAAATAAACCACTGAAGTCATTCCAAGCTGGGACCCGGGCAGGATCCCCAACAGGATGAAACCAGCCTGAGCTATGGAGGAAAAAGCAAGGAACCTTTTCAGGTTCTTTTGCCTGATAGCAAACAGGTTACCGACCGTCATGGTTAGAATAGCAATGAAATAGATAACATCTTTCCATAAAACGACGAGCGAGGAGAATACCGTATAAAGGATGATCATAAAGATAAATACTGCCGCGCCTTTGGAAACGACAGACAGATAGGACGTTACATTAACCGGCGCCCCTTCATAAACGTCCGCTGTCCACAGATGGAATGGAACCAGCGATATCTTAAAACCCATACCGGTAAAAAAGAAGATGAAACCGAGTACCTGCAAAGGGTCGCCTGTGAAGTTCGCCTGTACTTCATGGAAGAAAATACTTCCGGTTGTTCCGTAAATCATCGACAGGCCGAAAAGCAGTATGCCGGATGACAATGCCGAGATCAGGATGAGCTTGATACCTGCTTCTGCCGATTTGTTCTGGGTATGTATGAAGGCTGCAAGAGCCGCCATGGGAATGGTCGCCAGTTCGAGACCCAGGTAGAACATCAGGAAATCCCCGGATGAGATCATGAAGTTCATACCGATCAGGGTGGCCATCAGCAAAACGAAAAACTCACCCAGTTTTGGACGGTTTTCCTCCAGGCTCAGCCAGTGTGCCGACTGAAGCATAACGATCAGCAGGCCGAGGTTGAGAATGTTCTTCATCAGGACGATCATGCTGTTGGTGCGGTACATCCCTCCGAACAGCGTGCCCTCCTGTGCAGGAAGGAATCCAATGACCGTTACTACGAAAAAGAGTACAATGGTGGCCGGGATCACCGTAAGTTTCTTTTTTTCCGGGACACCCAGGTCGATCATCAAAACAACCAATGCCACCAGTGTCAGCAGCAGCTCGTGTCGCATGATCATAAAATCGCTCAGGTTCATATATCGAAAATTTCAAATTTCAAAATCCAAATCTCATGAACCCACCCCCTTGTTACCCCTCCCTTCGGGAAGGAAGGGGGGCAGGGGGAGAGTTCTTAACTTTTACATCCCTGCTGCCATCGGCATTGCACCGATCAGTTTGGTGATGATCGGCTGCAGGCTGAAATCTATCATTTCCGACAGCATCAGCGGTGCCATACCAATATATACAATGCCCAGGATCAGCGTAATGGTGGAAATCCGTTCAAACCATCTGGCATCTCCAAGGTGTTCAAAATGTTCGTTCCTGATGGGGCCTAAAAGCAATATGCCAATGACCCTCAGGATATAGACCGCAGTGATCACGATCGCTGTGGTCGCTATGATCGTGGCGACCCGATGGAACGTATCGGGATGTTCGAAAGCCCCGAAAAAGATGGTCATTTCAGCCACAAAACCGCTCAATCCGGGTAGTCCGAGAGAAGCCAGGCCGGCGATCACGTAAACTACCGAAAGGAAGGGAATGACTTTCATCAAACCGCCCATCTCCGTTATGATACGGGTATGTGTCCTGCTATAGATCATACCGATCAGGGCGAAGAAGAGGGCTGTCATAAGCCCGTGCGAGATCATCTGGATGATGGCTCCGTTCATGGCCGTTTCGTTCAGCATGAGGAGTGCGAATAGCACCAATCCACAGTGGCTCACCGAGGAGTATGCATTGATGTATTTGAGGTCTTTCTGCACGATGGCGCCGAATGCTCCGTAAACCACGCTGATCGTGGTGAGAATAAGGAAGAACCATGCCAGTTCATGGGCTGCTTCCGGCATCAGGTATATGGCAACCCGGAAAGCCCCGTATCCCCCTAGTTTCATAAGCACGCCGGCGTGGAGCATCGAAACGGCAGTAGGTGCGGAAGAATGACCGTCAGGTGACCACGTGTGCAATGGGAACAAAGCGCCCAAAACGCCAAAACCTATGAAAGTGAAAGGGAACAGGAATTTCTGCATACCTATCGGAATATTCGCTTCGGCAATCTCAAGTATGTGGAACGTGTATTTCCCGCCCTCGGGGGCCGAATTGAAATACAACCCGAGCAGACCGACCAGTAACAGGGCCGATCCTCCCATCAGCATCAGTGTGAGTTTCATCGCAGAATATTCCTTCGGTCCGGAGCCCCAGATTCCGATCAGCAGGTACATCGGGATAACCGCCAGTTCATAAAACAGGAACATGGTGAACAGGTCGAGGGAGATGAAAAAGCCATATACGCCTGAAACCAGCAGGATCAGGCTGATGAAGAACTCCCTCGACAGGAATTCCACTTCCCAGGAGGCAAAAACTCCGGCAAAGATCACCAGGGATGTCAGGCATATCATAGCTACTGAAATACCATCCACCCCGACAGCATACCGGATATTCAATGCGGGGAACCACATGTGGTCAGCGGTAAGCACCATAGCTGCGGCATTTCCTGCATTTCTTTCCTGGAAATACAGGAATACCAATATGGCTGAAAGGATGACCTGTATGCTCATCCCGAAGACGCTGGCCAGTCGCGCTCCTTTATAATCCTTTGTGAAAAGGATCGCGATAATGGTCAGGACAGGTACTGCAACGAAGAGGGTTAAAAAATCCATCTTTCAAATTTCTTTTTCTTGTTACCACAAATAGATGAAGATCAACAGCAGGAGCACGGCCCCGGTCACAAATACGAAGGCATGCTTCTGCAACTGACCGCTCTGAAAGCCTTTGATCACATGTGAAGTGTACTGGGTCACCCAGGCGACGCCGTTCATGGCACCATCCACTACATGCCGGTCAAACCAGGCTACGGGAGCAGAGATATGCTTGAAAATGATCTTTTTAGTCACAAAAAGATAAATCTCATCGATATAAAACTTGTTATAAGACCACTTGTATAGGTGCTTTAAAGAAGCAGCCACCTTTTCAGGTACCTGGCTCTCCTTCTTGTACATGAACCATGCGATGCCTATGCCTAAGAGGGCGATAAGCACAGAAGGAACCGCCACGCCGAAGTCGATGTGCGTGTCGAACGGCAGCCCGTCGGAAGTGACCAGGTGATGGAACGGGATGAAACCGCTGAATATCGATGCAAGAGCGAGGAATATCAGGGGGATGGTCATCACACCGGGAGCCTCGTGCGGCGTATGGTGATAATGGGTCTCTTTTCCCCAGAACACATTGAAATACAAGCGGAACATGTAGAAAGCGGTCAGTCCGGCCACCGCATATTCCACGAAGAAGAGGAATTTATTGTGGTGCCAGGCGGCGACCAGTATCTCATCCTTGCTGAAAAATCCGGAAAATGGCGGAATGCCGGCAATGGTAAAACAGGCGACCAGGAATGTGAGATGAGTGATGGGGAGATATTTCCTCAGGCCGCCCATTTCATTCATATAATTGCTGTGTACAGCATGAATGATGGCCCCGGCAGCTAGAAAGAGGAGGGATTTGAACATGGCGTGGGTGAACAGGTGGAACATGGAAGCCATGAAACCCAGCCCGTCGTGACCGCCATAGCCCGAAACACCCAGGGCCAGCATCATGTAACCGATCTGCGACATGGTGGAGTAGGCCAGCACCCGTTTGATGTCCAGCTGGGTGCAAGCTATAACGGCAGCGAAAAGCGAGGTGAATCCGCCTACATAAGCGACCACCTCCAGTGCAGGTAACCCTGCCATGGCATAGATCGGGAACAAGCGCGCCACCAGGTAAACGCCTGCAACCACCATAGTGGCAGCATGGATAAGGGCAGAAACCGGTGTCGGGCCTTCCATGGCATCGGGCAACCAGATATGCAGCGGGAACATCGCTGATTTTCCGGCTCCTCCTATGAAAACCAGGATCAGTGACCAGGTGATAACGGATAAACCCAGAAAGGTGGCTCCGCCCGTATGGGTTATAGCCGGACCGTCGGGGCTTGTAAGGGTGATGAAATCAAGGGTTTTGGTTGTGTATGACAGGATAAGGATACCTATCAGAAATCCTAAATCGGCAAAACGGGTAACGATGAATGCCTTCTTGGAGGCTGCAACGGCCGAGGGCTTCTGGTAATAGAAACCGATCAGCAGGAAAGATGATACCCCCACCAGCTCCCAGAAAATATACATCTGGAAGATGTTGGTGGCCACCACCAGGCCCAGCATGGCAAAGGTAAACAGGGAAAGGAATGAAAAGAACCGGTGAAATCCTCTTTCCCCCTTCATATAACCAATGCTGTATATATGTACCATAAAGGAAACTGTGCTCACCACGATGAGCATCATTACGGAGATCGGATCCAGCAGGAATCCGATGTTGACCTGCAGGTACTGGCTGAAGCGAAGCCAGGTCAGGTTGAAAGCCAGGATCGGTTCAAAGGCTTCATGATGCCCGGCATGGCCGAAGAAATAATTGTAAGCTGTGACGAGCGACAGGATAAATACCAGGCCGAGACCTGTCGTACCGACAAGTCCAGATACAATCGGTTTGAACCGGTGGCCCCAGAGTCCCGTCACCACGAATAAGATCAGCGGGACCAGGAGGATCAGTGAAGTGTAGGAATAATCAGGCATATTCGGGATCTGCTTTAATTCTTTTAATACTTCATTTCGTCGACTTTCTGAACATCGATCGACTTGAATCTGCGGTAAATATTGATGATGATGGCAATGGCTACGGCCGCTTCAGCAGCAGCCACGGCAATGATGATAAGGCTGAAGAAATGTCCCTGGAATTTATCCGGGAACAAATAACGGTTGAAAACCACGAAGTTGATATTCACTGAATTGAGAATCAGCTCAGTCGCCATCAGCATCGTAATTAAATTCTTCCGGGTAAGGAAGCCATAAATTCCGATGAAGAACATCAGCGTGCTGACGACCAGGAAATAATGCATGGGGATACCTTCTAACATGGCTTTATTTATTTTCTTGTTTGGACTCTTTCCGGGCCACGATGATGGCCCCGATCATGGCGGCCAGGAGCAGGACACTGATGACCTCGAACGGCAGGGCATAGCCGTCCTTTCCGGTATTGACAAGGGCCGCACCGATATTTTCCACGTTTGATTTAACGGCAGGCTGGCCATTTCCTTTAAAGGCAAAGGCATAGATGGTGTAGAGCGTCACACCGGCTCCGACAACCGCCACAATAGCCGAGAAAATTGCCTGAAGCTGTCCGGCCATACTGGCCCTTTCGCTGATGTGGCTGGTCAGCAGGATAGAGAAGATGATCAGCACCACGATACCGCCGGCATAAACTGTCAGCTGAACGGCAGCCAGGAAAGTGTAGCTCAGCATGTAATAGATCCCGGCCGTGGCCAGCAGCACGAACAGCAAAAATACCGCCGCCCTCAGAATACGCCTGGTAGCTACCGTCATAACGGAGAAGATCAGGATCAGCGCGGCAAAAATGAAAAACATCAGTTGATTGTTCATGGCTTTCTCATTTATTCTTTAACCCCTTCCATGATTTTTGAACCCGGCTGGTTCAAAACTTTCGTAAGTTTCGTCCGGTCCCAGTATGCATGTTCGAACCGCTGGCCCATGACAATGGCGCCGGTGGGGCAGTTCTTCACACACAGGTTGCAGAGGCTGCACATGCTCAGATGGTAGATATGCTTGTCAATCGCCCGCTTTTTCTTTCCATCCTCCCCTACAATGGTTTTCGGAATGATCTCGATGGAACCGTTCGGGCAGCTTATCTCGCAAATACCGCACCCGGTGCATTTGTGCTCGTTGTTCTCATTGTGCGGCATGATGACTTCCCCGCGGAAACGGTCGAACATCTGCAAGGTATCCCGGTTTTCAGGATACTGTTGCGTTACGATCAGCTTTGGACGGAAGAAATAATGCCCGGTGATCTGCATGCCCTGGATGAGTGTCCAGACCCCCTGCAGAATCGATTTTATATATTTCCAGATTGCTTTCATGATCTCTTATTCCATTAAAAGTGCCAGCCGTTGATCACGATGATGGTCATCAAAACGATGTTGAAAAGGTTGATAGGGAGCAGGTATTTCCACTCCAGTTGCAGGATCTGGTCGATCCTGAGGCGCGGAAATGTCCATTTGAACCACATGATCAGAAAGATGACAAAGAAAACTTTTCCGAAGAACCATACGATCGGCGGGACGTAATCCATGATGTTGTTAAATCCTTCCCAGTTGCCGACGTGGAATGGCATCCAGCCGCCCAGGAATACTGTCACAGCCATGGCTGACACAATGAAAAGGTTGATGTATTCGGCCAGGAAAAAGAAAGCGAACTTAATACCGGAGTACTCCGTATGGAAACCGGCGGTAAGTTCTGATTCAGCCTCGGCCAGGTCGAAGGGGCCGCGGTTGGTTTCAGCCGTGCCGGCGATGACGAAAATGAAGAACGCGACGATGGCCGGAATATGTCCGCGGAAAATGAACCATCCTGTTTCCTGGGCATTCACGATCTCGGAGATCTGCAGCGAACCGGCCATAATGACCATCGTAAGCAGCGAAAGGCCGACAGACAGTTCATAGCTGACGATCTGCGCGCCGGAACGCATGGAGCCGATGAGCGAGTACTTGTTGTTGCTGGACCAGCCGGCCAGCAGCACCCCGATCACGCCGATGGATGTGACCGAAGTGACGAAGAACACCCCGATGTCGAAATCCATGGCTTGCAATCCTTTGGCAAACGGGATGACCGAAATGGCCAGGAACGACACGATGATCACGATGAACGGCGCCAGGTTGTATAGGAATTTATCCGCCTGCCTGGGCTGGATAAGTTCCTTCATCAATAATTTGATAAAGTCGGCTATGGTTTGCAACAGCCCCCATTTGCCAACCCTCATCGGGCCGAGGCGTTGCTGGAACAGGGCACAGACCTTTCTTTCGGCATATACCAGGAAGAGGCCGAACAGGGCGACGAACAGCAGGATTGCCACCCCGATGATCGTCCATTCGATTGCCGTGACAGCCAGAGGTGACATGGAACGGCTCAGTCCTTCATGGATCGCGTCAGTGAGAATAGTGAAATCGTATATTGCGGATGCCATATGCTGAATTTTTATCTGTCAATATCGGGGATGACCAGGTCGAGGGACGACATGATCGCGACCAGGTCGGCGATCTTCCATCCTTTCGACAGGTGATTCAGTGCGGATAGGTTGGAAAAGCCCGGGGAGCGGAATTTAACCCGGTACGGGTTCTTTTTGCCGTCGCTGATGATCAGCACCCCGAATTCGCCCCTGGCTGCTTCCACCCTCTGGAAAAATTCTCCTTCGGGTAATTTGATCACCCCTTTCATTTTCACCTGGAAATCACCTTCCGGGATATTATCAATTAATTGTTCGATGATGGAGATCGATTCCCACATCTCCTTGATCCTCACCTTGTAACGGTCCAGCGTATCGCAACCATAATACAAGGCCTCGTTAAAACTGACCTTTGAATAGGCACTGTACGGATGATGGATACGGACATCGCAGGAGAAGCCGGAGCCTCTTCCGGATGGTCCGGTCACTCCATAGGAGATGGCATCTTCTTTGGAAATGATACCGATCCCACGGGTCCTTTCCTGGAAGATGACGTTGCCGGTGAGCAACTGATCATACTCCGGCAGCACTTTTTTGAAATAGTCCAGGAATTCCTTCACTCTTTTCTGGAAGTTCGGGTGGATGTCGAACATAACGCCACCCGGGATGTTGTAGTTCAGGGTCAGCCTGGCGCCGCAGGTTTCCTCGAAAATATCCAGGATCTTTTCACGGTCGCGGAGGCCATAGAAGAAAGTGGTCAAAGCTCCCAGGTCCATGCCCATCACGCACCACCAGAGCTGATGGGAGGCTAATCTTTGCAATTCCGAAAAAATGGTCCGGATATATTTCACCCGGTCCGGCACTTCAATATCCAGGGCGTTTTCAATGCAGAGGCAGACGGCTTCTTCATTCATGGCGGCCGAAAGGTAGTCCATCCGGTCGGTGAGGTACGGGATTTGCGGATAAGCGAGCGATTCGCACATCTTTTCTATCCCGCTGTGAATGTAACCGATATGAGGCTGCACGTTGTGGACCATCTCTCCTTCGAGCTGGACCAGCAGGCGGAGCACCCCGTGGGTCGACGGGTGCTGAGGGCCCATGTTCACCAGGTATTCCTGGGTCTCTATCTTATCAAATTCCTTTTCAGTCATGTTTTAACGATCTACGATCCGAACTTCGTCAACATAGTCTTTTCTTTGAGGGAAACCCCAGCCTTCCCATAGCAGCAATCTTCTCAGGTCCGGGTGATTTTTAAACCTGACCCCCAGCATGTCATACACTTCCCTTTCATGGAACTCAGCCGTTTTCCAGATATCACAAACGGTATCTATTTCCGGGTTTTCCCTGTCGCCCGTATTGACCTTCAGCACTAATGCATGTTTATGGGAGGTCGACTCGAGATGGTAAATAACCGACATGTATTCAGGATAATCAGCGCCACTGAGGCAGAAAAGGTAATCGAATGCAAGGTCTTCCGATTCCTTCAGCTTCAGCGCAACCTCGTGGAGCTTTTCGCGCGGGACGAGGGCATTCAGGTACTGCTTGCTCTCCGTCAGCACAGCTTCCGGGCAGATGGCCAGGATCTTGGTTTTTAATTCTTCGTTAGACATATATTAGATTGTCATAAGTTGTCATAAATGGTCAAAGATTGAATTACCACCGTTTCACCATTGTATTACCACTGCACTGCTTTTCTCATTCCTGCACTTTCTTTTGTTTCTTGCCGCGCAGCGATTTCTCCTTCATGATCTTCTTCTGGAGTTGCATGATACCGAAGAGGATAGCTTCGGGACGGGGCGGGCAGCCGGGGATATAGACATCGACCGGGATGACGTGGTCCGCTCCTTTCACGATGGCATAGCTGTTGTAAAAGAACGGTCCGCCGGAAATGGCGCAGGCTCCCACAGCGATGACCCATTTCGGGTCAGGCATCTGGTCGTAGAGCCGTTTCAGGACCGGGGCCATCTTGTAGGAGATGGAACCGGAGATGAAGAGTACGTCGGCCTGGCGGGGAGTGGCGCGGGCCACTTCGGCGCCGAACCGGGCGAAGTCGTGCCGGGAAGCTCCCGCAGCCATGAATTCAATGGCGCAGCAGCGGGTTCCAAAAGTGAGAGGCCAGAGGGAGTTTTTACGGGACCAGTTCACCAATGCTTCCAGGTTCGCCAGCATGATCCCCCCGCCTTCGTGTTCTTCGATGATCGGATAATCGGCGTAGAACGGGTCGCTCGTATCTTTCTTCTGTTTTATTCCCATTTGAGTGCGTGTTTTTTCCAGGCATAGAATAATCCTATACCAAGGATGAAAAAGAAAATAAGGATTTCCACAAATGCAGTATAGCTCCCTTTGGCGATGGTCACAGCCCAGGGAAAGATGAAGACCGTTTCCACTTCGAATATCAGGAACAGGATGGCAAAGAGGTAATAACCCACCGTATACTGCAGCCAGGCTCCACCGATCGTAGGGATCCCGCATTCATACGGTTCGAATTTCTGATCGTTGAACGATTTGGGTGGAATCAGGCTGGAAAAAAGCACCGCAGCTGCTACAAGTACCACAGCCACAATGAAAAAGAGGATTAAGGACTGACTTTCCATATATATATGTCAATTTGAAAATCGGGCCAAAATTAACAAATAACATATATTGCGATATTAAAATATCTTGCCTGTCAACTATTTAGAGGTTGTCTAAATAAATATACCTCAAATCCTGGAGGGCCTCATCAGCCCCGCTGAATCTCAATCAATTCTCATCCCATTTCAGCATTACATCTGCAACGCTCTGATGGACATGGCTTGTCAGATGTGATGCAAATGAAGCGTCGTCAAGAGAGTCTTTTTGTAGCCGTAATGTTTTCCAGAGGTTGTAAAATGCTGAAGTCCCAGCAATATCGAAAATATGTGCTGCGGCCCGGTGCCATCGGCACTGGTACCAACCATAGTTGTTTGGAAATTGCTTTCCGATCAGCTCATAATTGGACTCCAGATCATTTAACGTGGAGAAATTTAATTCTGCCTTCCGGGTTGATGCGATGACCATTTCAGGAAAGACGGTCAGGGAGGGGAGAAGTTCAGGCTCTTTTTCCGCGATGTAGGTGTGAAGGAAAAGATTGGCAAATAATTCCTGCATCCACATTCGCTGCATGGTAAGTCCGCCCTGCATATGGAAGGCATGCCCAAGCTCATGGATAGCCAGCAGATCGAAGAAGCTCCTCATTGTCAGGTTGCCGTTCGGGTCAGAATAAGTTTTCGAGATAACCCCGGCTAATTCCGGGGGCAATAGGTCCAGAGGAGGTATGAAACTTTTCCAGAAATCATTGTCTTCGGAGGCTACGATAAGGGTTTGTGCATCATTATAATGGGGCATGCCATAGACGGGAAAATCAGTGTATCGGCTCCAATCCGGTGGAGCAAGGACCAATAAAGTAACTTCAGGTTTAAAACCGATTAGCGATCCGTAGAAGGAAATGACCCGGTCGCAGCGGGAAGCCATGCTTATGGCCTGTTCCTGTGCGCCATCGCTATAATAGGTTTTCGTATGATATCCAGGTAATGGTGAGATGCCGGAAAAATCCTTGTATTCTGTATTATTCATATTTAGTTATTTTAATAAGAGAATTTTCCGAAGTTACAAAAAAATGCCAGAGTCAAAGACAATATTTTCCATCCAGTCTATTTTAACCCGCCGGATAATATTTAACTAATCCATTCACATAATTTAACACTTCATTAACAGTAACTTACAATATGTCCGTAATATCTTTACTTCCAAATTAACCTTTTTCCCCGATGCTAAGTCCGGGGAACAATTATTCAATTAATCAGAAATCATGAAAATCAAGATCGTACTCTTTATTACGGGCTTTCTGTTCGTAACGGGCACAGCCCTGACGCAAAACAGATGGAATATCACACTGGTAGGCCAATGGTCAGAGGAAGCATGTCATCGTGTGGCTCTAAATGGTCATTATGCCTATGTCAGCAGCGGAAATCTACTGATGGTCCTTGACATCAGTGATGTCACAGCACCGGTCAAAATGGGCGAGTTATCATTGCAGGATAACATATATGATATAAAAGTATCCGGGGATTATGCCTATGTAGCGAATTGGAATGAGGGGCTTCGCATCATTGATATTTCCGATCCTGAAGCTCCCATCGAAGCGGGATTTCTTTATGAACCTCATTTACTCGATGTTGCATTGTCGGGGGGTTATGCCTATACGTCAATCGGGGGTGAGGATCTCCGGATCATCGATATAGCAGATCCCGGTTGGCCTGTCCAGGTAGGGGCTTACTGGCCTGAAGTAGGGAGCAGTGCTGTGGCCGTATCGGGTAATTATGCTTATATAATGTCCGGGGAATGGATGGCTAATGCCGGGTTTTTTCAGATCATCAATATTGAGGATCCGGCTTTACCTTACGAAACTGGCAAAATTTCAACTCCCAATTATGGCAATAATGTCGAGGTACAGGGGAATTATGCCTATGTGGCGAATTATGGGCTTAGTATCATTAATATTGAGAATCCTGAAATTCCTTCTTTAATAAGTTTTCAGGTATTAGAGGATCTTTATGATCTGGCTGTATCGGGTAATTACGCTTATGTGGCAGATGGGAATGCGGGTTTACGAATCCTCAATATATCGGATCCCATCTCCCCTGTGCAAGAGGGATATTACAACACATCCGGCCATATCGTCGATGTTGAGGTATCCGGCAGCTATGCCTTTATAGCTGCTGAGCAGTCTGGTTTTCTGATTTTGCAGAATGACTTGCTGACAGGTATGCCTGAGAATCAATCGGGCAAACCGGAACAGTTACCGGTAATTGCCACACCCAATCCATTTATCACGGAAACAAGACTGAGCTACACGCTTCCGGAAGAATGTCAGGTCAGCCTGATGATCTACCGGCAAACCGGCCAGAAGGTTTATAAAAGGGAAAAAGTGATTATGCCTGCCGGTGCCAACGAGTTTATCCTGCCTTTAGACGGATTGTCTGCCGGGTTGTATTTCTACGAACTACTGGCCATCAGCGTATCAGGAGACGCCATGTACAAAGCTTCCGGAACCCTGGTCAGACAAAACAACAGATAAACTAAGTCTTCGGGAAAATTTTATCCCTTCTCATTCCCGGTTGATATTTTGTAAAAAAGATTGCCACGGATTCACTGATTATTTTCTGCAAGTCGCACAACATAATCTGTGAATCCGTGGCAATGCGTAATCAGGGCCGCAGGTTACTGCTGGCCATCATCAATCGGTTTATAAAGTCTTCACCTTTGTGATAAGCTTGTCTTCATAAATGTAAACAAATTTGCCGTCGGTCGTGAGCGTTGTCGTGGCACCGGTCTTGGCCTTGAATTCCTTGAATTTTCCTGAATCCAGGTCGAATGATGCTATATCGGCCTTGTCCGTCTTCATGATCAGGATGTTGTCGAACACGTCTTCCAGTTGCGATTCCTTGTACTTGCCGCTGTAGAGGAATTTGCCGTCCAAAGGATTATAGGCAGAGATTCCCTTTTCGCTGACCACGATCATCTTGTCTTTGTAGGGCATGATCATCACGGCCAGTCCCACTCCGCCATCGGTTACAGGTACCGTATAGATCTCCGAGCCGTCACTATGCTTGATCCGGTATAATTCCTTGCCGGAACTGATCAGGATATCCGTCCCGTCGACATAGGCATTGGTGATCCCTTTCTTGAATCTTTCCGAATCCCAGACCAGCGACCCGTCCTTGGTGCTGAATGCCTGCAGGCCATTCGGTTTGATGTTCTTGTAATAGATCACGTTGATATAAAATGTATAGTATTGGGTCTGGACCTTCTGGATCTGCTGGACTTCAACCATTCCCCCGATCTGGCAGATGACCTTGTCGTCCACCACATAAATGTTCGGAATGGCCTTGGCTTCCTTGATCTCCGGGGAAGTCCAGATCAGCTTGCCGGTATTGGCGTCATATTTTTTTACAAACTGGTTCCTTTTATTCGACATATCCAGCACATACAGTTCATTGGTTTCCTTGATGAAGACCGGATCTCCGACGGCCCCGTAAATACCGGTCCTGGAATCGGAGGTGCCGCCGATAAGGTTATCGGGCACAAAGTCGAAAGCGGCTGACCATAGGCTTGCGCCGGTATTGTAATCATAGACCTGGATACCGTTCATTCTCAGGATCACCCGGGGCCCTTCCACTGCAATATCGTAGATGAACTCGCGGGAGACGATCTTGCGCTCGGCCCGGCCGATATAAGTATTTTCCCAGACGATATCGCCGTTATCCATATTGAATTTGGCTATCTTGTTTTTAAATCCGGTGAAGAGAGCAATGAGCCCGGAAGGCTGGAAATTTACCGCTACCATATGACCATCCGGCATGTAGACGTATTTACCCACAACACCCGGAAACTTGGTGGTCGACCAAATCTCTTCGCCGTTGGAAACGCGGATGAACACCAGCTTTTCCTTCAGTGAGATGGCAAATCCCTGCCGTTCGGGGATATAAACCACATTTTCCTCGGTCACGTTCTGATATTTGTCAGTGGTCCAGAGAAGGGAACCGGTTTCCATATCCACGCAAGCGATCTGGTCCTTTCCCGCTTTTCTGTCGAAGAGGAATAAAGTGCTCGCTTCCCAGAACGGTATGAGTTCATCGATTTTGGAAAGCTTCGGGGCGATTTCCTTAAAGATTTTGGTGTACTTGATCCTGCCGGTTTCATTGGCAAAAAAGGCGATCTCCTTGTCGGAGGCAATGTAGCTGTAACCGCGTTGTTCGGTTCCGGTGCCATTGAATACGACCTTGAAGGGGGCCTTTGTTTCCCAAACCACCGGCATTTCTTCCTGGGCAAAAGCGCCCAGAAAAGCAAGAATGGCAATGATTGAAAGAATTTGTTTTTTCATGGTTTGTTATTTTAAGAATTGATAAAACATTAATTATTTCGTTGTTGAATCTGGCTAAGAAATTCCCATTGACAAAATCCCGGTACCAGACAGCAGGTTTATTCGAATTTGAATGTATGCCTGAATTTATAATACTTCCCCTTTGGCATTTTAAAATTAAACCGGACGGTCATGAGGAAATCCTTTAGCTTGTTTTGTGCTTCGATGGTACCATTGTTGTTTCCTACTGAAAATACCGTTGCCACATCACCCTTCTCCCGGATGGTGATGTCATAGGTATATTCTCCTTTTATCTGGTGTTCCTTTACAAACAGGTACAATGAACCTTCAGGGGGCGCCTGGGCAAGTTCAAGTTCAGCTTTAGCACGTTCGTGGATCTGGTCTTTGTCTTCAATCAATTCTTTTTTCTGAGAATAAGAGGAAATTCCCAGCGTCAGGATAATTAAAATTATAAAGGTTCTTTTCATGATATGGGTTTATTAAAGGTCAAGTTTCCAATGGATTAACCGGTTACCAAAGGTCATCACCACCTCTTCATCGCCGGGAAGGAAAATAAAGGATACCCTGCCGTCGCCCGGGAATTCACCTTCGTCAGTTTTTTCAAAAAGCCGGTAGCTCAACTCAAATCGTTTGACCATTTCGTTGGTTTCGAAGTTGTAAATATGCAATTCAGGGAATCTCGTCCCCATCGAAGTGATGCCCAGATACTTCTGGCTGTGGCTCATTTTGAAATCCGGCTCATAATTGGCCAGGGACCCGAATGACTGGCGAAGAGGGGTTCCCGTCTTCGCACTGACTACTTCCACGTAGCTTTTCTTGCCATTCGGGCCTTGAAGTTTCACGTGGGGAATGCTGTAAATGAGCAGGTAATTACCGTCATTGGTATATTCCATCCTGTAAATGAGATCATAAAATGCATCTATGGTGAAGAGCTTTTTCTCTGTTTCAAAATCGTAAACCGATACCTGTTGCTTGTACTTTTCGTAGATCGGCCGGTTCTTTTTGTTATTCACATAGATAGGATTTTTCAGGAGGTCTTCCATGTAAGTTTTGTGCGAAATTGCGATCAGTTTGCCATCAGCACTGACAGCCAGAGCATTGGCAGCCTGGGGGACGGAAAAGGACCGGATTTCCCTGCGCGTTGCGATTTCATGGATGGCTACCCTTACGCCCCCGTTGAGCGTCACCAGGTATTGATCATCAGGGGTTATTTTGGCATCCTGGTAATCCCCGAAATTCAGCATGGATTCCCCGGTGTTCGCATTGAACACTTCGAAATTCACTTCGCGGTCCTTATTTGGGGCATAATCCAGGTAAAAGAGTTGTTGCAGCAGGACGTAATTTCCACTTTTCGAGTAGGATGCCCTGGAACCGGCATACCAGTTGCCAACATCGTACTGCTTTTCAACCTGTTTGTTTTCCCAGTTGTAAATGTACAGCGGAAAACTCTGGGTTGAACTGATGGCAATGGTCTTGTTGTCAGGGGCCAGGGTGACCCAGGCCAGGATGTTCTTTGCATCTCCGACCTGAATTTTCTCAAAGTCGAAATTGCTGCCCTGCGACCATAAAACGACCGGGGCAAATACTATTAAAATAGGAATTACCTTGAGAAGGAATCTTGGATGGGTGTTCATAAATATCTATGATTCAATGATCTATGGCGCTTTTTCCAAAAAGTCTGGTTAACTGTTCACGTGTAAGTTATACAAACCGTGAATAAATCAATGCAAATTTAATGATTAATTGACAGATTGATTTTGTTAATCTGTTCAATTTGAGATTTTTAACTTTTCATTAACATATATATGGATAACTAATTCTATAACCTGCACATAATCAACGGGATAAAAATATTTCAAAAAAAAGTTGATTTTGACCGGGTATATTTTTAAAAAAACCGGATAAACATAATGGTTGGGTTTATGGGACTTTTTCCATGATGGGCCGCAGAGCGTAAGAAAGACCTGGCAAGTCAAGTTCTGCGGCCTTTTTTTAATTCAAGGTTCAAGGTTCAAAGTGATTGCTTCCAAAAAACTTGTATGGCTGCTACTGCAAAAAGAGGATGCAATCACAATACCTAATCTGCTTTTAATTCCTCCAGGATCTTGTTAACGTCCTCTTCCGTAGAGGTTAGTTTGGCCTTGCAGATCCGGATGAGTTCCGAAGCCCGTTTTACCTTTTCAGATAAGCTGTCGATGGAAATTTCCCCCTGCTCAATCTCCGCAACGATCTCTTCCAGCTCTTTCATGGCGTCCGTATAATTGATCTTTTTGTCCATATCAGTCAGATTTTGATTTTATTTCGCTGTAAACAGTTCCTTTATAGAGCCGGGTTGTTATGATGCTGCCGGGAACTGCCCCGGATGAATCTTTCAGCACTTTCCCATCCAGGAAGGCGATGCTGTACCCGCGTTTTAGCACATTGACCGGGTCCAGCAGGCGGATTTGCTCCTCGCCCCGGTCGATTTTCATCTTATTCCTCACAAATAGCTGCTTGAGCTGCAATTCCAGCATAGCTCTTACCCGGTCCAGCCTTCCGGAATGATTCCTCAGCATCTGTAATGGTACCGCTTTAAAATGCGATTCCATCTCATTCAAAAATAACTGTTGTCCGTGCAACAAATCCTTGGTTTCCGCAGCCAGTCCCCGCGACAGCCTTTCCACCCGGTATTTTTCCTCCCCCATTAACTGTGCCGTTTCCTTCAGCAGCCTCCTCGCCAGTTCCCCCTGTTCCTTCTTCCCCTCTTCAATAGTTGTTATGGCATTCGCCATCACCGACCGGCTCAGTTCTTCCAGCCGAACGGCAAAGTTATGGTACTGCTGAAGGATAAAATAGGCGACATCGGTCGGTGTGATCAGGTTTCGTCCGGAAACCATCTCCACTACTGTTTCATTGGTGGAGTGACCGATTCCCGTCAGCACGGGGATAGGGAAAATTGCCACCTCCTTTGCCAACGTATAATTATCATAGCAATTAAGACCGACATCACCGCCACCTCCCCTGATTATAGCTACCGCATCAAAGTAACCTGACAACGAGCGGATGGTTTGCAGCTGGCCCAGGATAGATTCCACGGCTTTGTCGCCCTGGAGCAAGGCAGGAAAAAGGTAGCAGGAGAACGCGTATCCCCACTGGTTGCTGCGAAGGATGCTCATGAAATCGGAAAAACCTTTGCTGGTCTTAACAGAGATGATGGCAATACGCTTTGGGATCCGTGGCAACGGCACCATCTTATTTGCGTCAAACACCCCTTCTTTCTTCAACCGGTTGATCGTTTCGAGTCTTTCCCTTGCCATTTCTCCCAGTGTATAGGTCGGGTCAATATCGCTGATTTGCAGGGAAAGCCCATATACAGAATGAAATTTGACCATTGCCCTGAAAAGGATATGGATGCCTTCCCTCAATGGTTCCCGGGTTACCTGAAGGAATTTCTGATTGATGCGAAGAAAATCGTTGGCCCAGATCATACCGCGCATCTCAGCCCGGACTGCTCCCTTTTCTTTTTCAACCAGGGCCGGGTAACAATGACCGCTTTCCGGATAGTGGTTCAATTTCGACAGCTCCGCCTTCACCCAGACCGAACTGGTGAAATTCTGGCTGATCACCATTGAAATCCCCGCAGTCAGCTCAGAGAGGGAGAGTATCTTTGGCGGATTGAATATATCTTGCATCCCGCTAATTTATAGTAAATAATGTAAGCTCTATTGTTCTAGTGACCGATTGTTATATGACCTGTTGGGAAAGATACGGGGAAACATAAAAATAAAACAATTGGACAACAGGATTTCTAATCCAGCAAATATTTCTCAATGTTCCCTTCATTCAGGGCGGGTTGCATTTTCCTGACATGCTTAAACAGGATACCCTGGGTAATGGGGGACTGATTTCGTGCGGCTTCGCGGGCAGCATCGACTACAGCCAGCTCAATCTCGGCGAATGAAAAATATTCAGATTCCTCGGCCAGCCAACCATAATCGATATTTTCAGCTGGACGGTCAGCCAGGTGAACGCGAAAGGCTTCCGCGCGTGCCTCGAGATCAGGGGGGCCGACGAAAATCTTTTTATCCAGCCGTCCGGGCCGGAGGGCAGCATCGTCCACATCATTCGGAAAATTGGTGGCTCCAATCACCAGGATTCCCCGCTTACCGGCATTATCGAGCTGCACCAGAAATTCATTGACCTCCGATTTATATCCATGCCAGATATTCTGGTCACGCCTGGGCAATAGCGCATCGAGTTCATCGATGAACAGAAGCGTAGGCGCCATTTGTTGAGCCCGGCTGAAAAGTTCGTCAATCTTTAACTGTGAACCATGAATATAGACACTGCCCAGGTCGGAAGGTTTGTTGTATATGTAATTGAACCGAAGTATGTCAGCCAGTTTGTTCACTATAAAGGTTTTGCCACAGCCCGGCGGACCATAGAGCAGGATCCCGTTAGGTCTGGGGATTTTATATATGGCATAAGTTTCAGGATGCTTCAGGGGCAGGATGATATCCTCCTCAAAAACGGCCTTCAGATCCCGCATCCCGGCCACCCCTGACCATATATCCGGTTTTAATTTTGGTTTCCTGGATTTACTTTCCTTCAGGTTCAGTTGCTCTTTCCATTGTTCCTTCAGTGCAACGGCCGCGGCATTCGAAGGGTTAACGTCACATTCCAGGCAGATCCATGCCAGGGCTTCAGAATACATCTCCCATTCCCGTAAAAGCTGGACCCGGATCATCCAGAGTTTGCGACGGTATTCCATCTCCTTCGGATCCTCGGCAAACAGGCCGCCGCCGAAATCAATCATCCGGTTTAGCATCTTCAGGGATGCTGTTTTGTGCCGGTGATAAATCAGGGTTTGAAGCCGGCGGGGTAAAAAATTGACTGCGAGATGATCGATACCGTGCATGATGATAAGATAAAGTGTTGAAGTTTAAAATTTTGGGCTTAAGTTGGGGGTTGTTTTGTGGCTATATCAAAAATACATGATGTAAAAATAATTTGCCCGTGGTGTTGATAACTTGACCCTGAGAAGTTTTTAACAGGCAGTCGCCGGGGTTTTTCCCCCGTTTGCCGATTTTCTGTTTTTCGCCCTGAGCGACTGATTTATTTTTGCTTCATCGTTTATTGATGCTCTGCCATGGGAAGATGACCCATACCAGACTGAAAAACGGAAACTGTACAAGAAACTCGAAACAAGAAACTCGAAACCTAATCCCCTAAACAATGGAAACATTTGAAAAACAACCTGTTCGTCAGGGAATGAAAAGAAAATCGCTCGTATTCGGGCTGCTGGTACTTGGCTTAGGCCTGGTCTGGCTGATGCGCAACTTCGGGATAGTCCCGGAAAGTCTATGGGATGTGATATTTTCCTGGCAGATGCTGCTCATCGCCATCGGTATCATCAATATCGCCAATGACCACTCCCGCGGGGTAGGCTGGATCCTCATAGCCATCGGCGGATTCTTCATGATCTCCGAGTATTTTGACCTGCCGGTCACTTTCCGGCACATTTTCTGGCCCTCCTTGCTGATCCTTATAGGCGCCATCCTGATATTCGGAAGCGGCAGGATCTTCCGCCGGAGGGATTTCACCATCTCCAAAGGAGAGGACTTTATCGAAGAAGTATCCATTTTCAGCGGCCGTGAACGGTTTATCAATTCGCTGGCTTTCAGGGGCGGAAAGGTAGTATCGGTTTTCGGGGGCTCAAAGCTGGACCTGACGCGGGCCCAGCTGGCCAACGGGGAAGCTGAAATGGAGATCGTCGCTATATTCGGAGGCTCGACCCTTATCGTTCCAAATGACTGGAATGTGAAGATTGAAGTTTTTAATATCTTTGGAGGATACAGCGACAAACGCGTCAGGAGCCAGGTTGATTACAACAAGACCCTGGTGGTAAAAGGAGTTGCTATCTTCGGCGGCGGAGAAATCAAGAGCTACTAAGCATGAAAACCGACCGGTTCAATTTCCGGAATTTAAAAGAACACCCCGAACTGATTTATAGTATGATGTGGGTGGCCCTGGGGGTCATCCACTTCGTTCTTTTGTACTCAGGTTACCACATCGAACCCAGGGCCGCCTTTGCCGACAGCCTTGTTTTTAACCTGCTTTTCGCCCTGATTGGCGCAGGGCTCTGGTACATGGTAAGGTATTCTGACCTGCAATCGAAGAAATTCATGGAACTGGTGGTCTACCATGTGTCAGGATCAGCTGTCACTGTACTGGTTTGGCTTGGCGCCGGGTATATTGCACTGAACAACGTATTGAAGGAAGACATCTATTATCATGCATTTCTGAAAAGCACCCTTTCCATCAGGATCGTAACCGGAGTCATGTTCTATGCCTTGCTGGTCACGATTTATTACCTGGTCATAAATTTCAGGGAGTTGAAAGAAAAGAGCCAGCGGGAGGCCAAACTTACAGGCCTGCTGAAGGAGGCCGAACTGAATATGCTGCGGTCCCAGATACGGCCACACTTTCTCTTCAACAGCCTGAATTCGATCAGTTCCCTGACCATGACCGATCCTTCCAGGGCACAGGAAATGGTCATTAAGCTGTCGGAATTCATGCGGTACACACTTAACCTGCCCGACAGCATGATAAGTACCCTGGATAAAGAGTTGTATCATGTTGAGCTTTACCTGGATATTGAGAAAGTCCGCTTCGGGGACCGGTTGATCTTTGAAAAAAACATCGAACCGGCATCTCTGGCATGGCCCGTTCCCGTCATGCTGCTGCAGCCATTAGTGGAAAATTCGGTCAAATATGGCGTATATGAATCTTCAGAACCTACGCACATCAAGCTCGATGTATGGGTGGAAAATAACTGGCTGGAAATGCATATCGGAAACAATTACGATCCGGAGGCAAACCTGAAGAAAGGCACGGGTACCGGCCTTAAAAACATCCAGGGCAGGTTGCTGAATTTATACGGCACCAGCAGCCTGCTGAAAATCAAATCGACCGGAAATTATTTTGAAGTTGTTTTAAAAATTCCCGAACATGCCCGATAACATCCGAATAATCATCATTGATGACGAAAGCCTGGCAAGGGAGCTGGTAAGAAAATACCTTGAAGGTATCCCCGGGGTGGAAATTGCCGGGGAATGTGAAAATGGCTTCGAAGCCTTGAAGATGGTGCAGGAACTGCTACCTGACCTGCTTTTCCTCGATATCCAGATGCCCAAGCTCGATGGTTTCGAGTTGCTGGAGGTCCTCGATCCCCGTCCCCAGATCATATTTACCACCGCTTTTGACCAGTATGCGATCCGGGCTTTTGAAATGAATGCAGTGGATTATCTCCTCAAGCCATTTTCCAGGCAAAGACTGGAACAGGCGCTTGAGAAAGCACGTACAAGGATTTCCGGAACAACCGGATCTGGTAAGACGCTGGATAAACTTCAGCAACAGATTGACAACGACCGGAAGGAGATTGAACGGGTCATAACTCGGCTGGGGTCCCGTATTACCGTGATCCCGGCAGATAAAATATGGTACATCGAATCGGCTGACGATTATGTGATGATCCATTCCGAACTTGGTGAACATTTGAAAGAAAAGACGATGCGGTATTTTGAAGATCATCTTCCGCCAGACCGGTTTGTGAGGATACACCGTAGCTTTATCGTAAATGTCACATTTATCCAGGGTATCGAATTATACGAAAAAGACACCCATCTCATTATGCTTAGAAACGGGGATAAACTGAGGGCCAGTGCGGAAGGATACAAACGGCTGAAGCAGATACTCTAGAAAAAATTGCCACTAAATCGCTGATTATGTTCCAACAGTAGTCCGATCTGATCTGCGAACCTGCGGCAATTTCAATCAGTTTTAATAAACTTCCCGGTAAAACTTTTACCGGAATCCTCCGTGATTTTCATCAGGTATATCCCGGGTACCACATAAAGCAATGGAATTTCAATGGCCTCCTGTTCCGAAATTACCTGGTGATTGTGTGAAAATATTACCCGGCCATTCAAATCCGAAACCAGGATACTCAGTATCCCGGGGTTGATTTTGGGATATGAGATAAAAACACGGGTGGATGCAGGATTGGGGTAAATCCGGACATCTTCCATTGCAATTCCCAATTCTTCCTCCCCCAGGATACTGGTCCCATCAAAACCAAGGTAAACGATACTTTCCATCGACACGGATGTCAGTTCAACGGGCATGATCGTACTGTTTATACCGGGGAGTTCGGGATAGATATAATAAAGGCCCTCTGCCAGTCCGGAGAATTCGAATGAACCATCCGGTCTGACACTTTCAAAACCGATCGGCTCGAAAGAATCGTTGTACAGGATGACCTGGATCAACTGCAGCCTGTTATCGCTCAGGATGTTGCCATTGAAAAATCCGGCAATCAGGCCACTGCCCCATACATTCACCTCATGGGCAGGTTCCAGGTTGATGGTGAACAGCATGCCAGATTCCATGGAACTGAAAGCCGTCGCATCGGTCCAGTGCCGGGAACCTCCGTAATAAGTCGGCAGATAGCCATTTTCTCCTTCCGGTACGGCATACAGCAGGAATTGGCCGAACGGTATATACGGAAAAACAAATATTCCGGCTGAGTCTACCGGTGCCACTTCCGTAAAAGGTTCAAATCCGGGATTATTCGGCAAGGAGGAAATGATCACATGACCCTCCTGCATGGGCAGATAGCCTTCGAAAACCTGACCGTAGACCTGGCTGAACATGACGGTATCGCCTATGGTGAGCATCTGTCCTGAAAAAGCCGTGCAATTCAGTGAATCAGTAGTCATAAGACTTACATAATACACCCCGTTTTCCTGGTATGTGTGATTGGTTTCCTGGCCTTCCCCTGTGCTGCCATCGCCGAAGTCCCAAAGGTACTGGTCTGACTCGCCGGGAAAATGATTTCCCTGAAAGTTAACCGTGTTGCCTGTTTTCTCGTATGTGAAGTAGTTGTAGCAACCGCCATAAGTAAGGATAACAGTCACGGTTTCACACCAGGTGCTCTGGCATACCGGACCTGAGACCGCCAGACAGACTTCATAGGTCCCTTCTTCCTGATACAGATGTACCGGGTTTTGTTCCTGGGAATAGCCTCCATCTCCGAAACTCCATGACCAGGAGGTGATATCGCCGTCCGACAGATCGATGAACTGATACAGGGATCCGGTGGGCACAGTGTCAGGATAATAGGTGAAGCTGGCCTGGCAGGATGTGCTGTGGCAGATGTAAAAATCCTGAGTGATCATGCGCATGGACGAATCAATGACATGAGTGTAAAGGAGCATGGTTCCGTTGCAATCGGGAGTTGAAATGTCCGCTATGGCCAGGCTACCGGCCATGGGGAAGTCATAGCTGTAAAATCCGGAGTCGTTTGTAAGAACGAAATCGTTTATCATATTGACCGAATCATTACCCGTTACGATGCTGAAAAATACCGGCTGCATGGGGACCGGAGACCCTACCGGGCCTTCGGTAACATGACCGGAGATATTGACCTGAACCTGTGTGAATCCAGGCAAGGTCGAAATCAACAGAATGATTAGATGGATGTATTTCATCGGTGGTCCTTTCCTCATGATTAGCGTTTATCCTTATTTCCCGGTAAAATCCCAACCGCAATCCTTGCTCCAATGCCCCATGGATTTTCATTCCCTTTTCCTTCCCCGGTCAGTTGTTTAAAATACCACGTAAATGCAGGTTCAATCTCCACAAAATAATTGCTTTTGCCCAGTATGGTCAGGTTCAGGCCTCCGCTTACCTGCCAGTTCATTACATTCCGCAGAGGGGTAAGCAGGTTTACCTGTACAACCTGGTCCGGCCCTGCATCGTACGACGGATCTTCAGGCTTCTTGTTCAAAAGTACCGAAAGCGCCGGACCGGCTCTCAGTCCCAGGGTGAACCGGTCTTTTCTGATGAAGTCATAACCCAGGCTGACCGGAATGTAGAGGTATGCAAATCTTTTATCCGTGGTCAGATACTGTGTCTGAAGGGTTGAGTCGAATACCTCCTTTTCCGTTTGATGATACGTTGCCTCCAGGTGGAAATTATCTTCAGCCAGGGTAAAAGTGATCGAATCGAGATGCAGGTAAGTGCCCAGGTATTCATTGTAATCGATGCCGTAATCGTAGTAACCCGGAGAAACGGAAATACCAATTCCCGCCCTGATCACATACCTGTGTTGTGATGACCTGATCTGGTATTCCAGCCCGAGGGTGTGCATCATTTTCTTGTTATCTTCGACATAGTAAAGAAAATCAGGCTTATAGAAAAAGCTGTACATGGAAGTCAGACCTTGTTCGGAGTTTTGAGTTTCGGGATCGGGGTTTTGAATTTCGAATTCTGGATTTTGAACGGAATCGGGAGATGGTATTTCAGTTTCCGGAAGATGGGCTGATAATTGTTTTGTTTTATCATTGACAAATGTCGAATCGCCGATTGTCCTATCCTCCCTGCCAGCTGTATCAGGTACCGGGAAAAAACCTGTGGCTGCAACTGGCTTCGTTGGATCTGAGCTGGTTGCGGCAAAAGCTTCTTTGAACTCGGAACCATCCAGTTCATCTTTCAATGGGAGATCGGATGACGGGCCTTCCTGTCCGGTCTTGGTATTCAATGATGAGATTGGCTGCCCGGAATCCCTGTGAGAATCGGGATAATCCTTCACAGCGGTGGATGTTCCAGTGTTTCCGGTAGCCTCACCCGGCTCCCTGTCATGGGCAGCAAAGGGATCATTTCCGGAAGTGACCATATACCAGGCGATTCCACCGGTTATTACCAGGAAAATAATGCCGATGGCCAGAGGCCACCAGATTCTGCCAGGGCGGTTTTTACCGGGTAGTACGGTAGCCGCCTCTTCCAGGAATTGGCCTTTCCTGGAGGGACCCGGTACCGGTCTGTAGGAATCCAGCGACGACCGGAGCAAATGGTCTATATCTTTCTTCTCTTTCATCTTTTAACCAGTTTATGTTGGTGATAAAAGGTGATCACCCTTTTACGGAGAAAGGCCCGTGCCTTGGAAAGCTGAGATTTTGAAGTATTCTCCGAAATTCCCAGTTCAGCGGCAATTTCCTTATGCGAGTAGTTATCAAAGACATAAAGGTTAAGCACGGTCCGGTATCCGTCGGGGAGATCGCCGATAAGCCGGATGACCGTTTCGGGTTCCAGTAATTCCGGCAGTGTATCAGCCTCTTCTTCGTCCGCTTCCATCATTTGAATTTCCTGGAAAGCCCATCCGTTCAGTTTCTGAGTCCTGTTTTTTTCCCGCAGGAAATTCAGGGAGGTATTGACGGCAATCCTCCTGATCCATACCTCAAAAGAACCGGTAAATTTCGGATTGAATTTGTCCAATCCTTTTAATATTTTCATCAGACTCTCATGCATGACATCTTCTGCATCCTCCCTTATAATGGTATAACGCAGGCATATGCCCAGTAACACCGGGGAATAGGTATCATAGAATTCCGCCAGTGCATGTTTATCGCCTTTTTTAAGGCGTCTTATCCAGTCTGTCCCTGAGGTTTCCTCCATCTTATACCGGTAGAACAATGGAATTATAAAAGGTTGCCTGATTATCTGATACAAAATTACATTAACAGGACTGTTTTTGTCTCCCGGTATATCAATTCAATTCTGCGTATTTCAGGCACTTTTCCCAATCCTCACGGGTGGCTTCCCGGATCTTTTCCAGATCCTCCGGAGGAATGAGAGGGCTTTGTTTCAGCCAGCTTCCCGGGATGATAATGGCAAGGTAGAGAACCGAATAGCGGTAGGCCATAACCGGTATCCGCTGGAAAAATTTGATAAATCCGATTTTCGAATAATCCGGGTTCTTAAATGGGATGTACCGGCTCAACCACTGCATGAACCGGATCTGCTTCTCGGTATAGGAAGTATGCTTTGCTTTGACAGGGATTTTTTCCTTGTCAAATGTGGCATTACAGAATTTTGCAATCCTATCCAGGAAGGCCTGTCGGTCTTTCAGCAGGTCGTCATAGATCAGGACCAGCGGTTTCTGGCTGTAAAGTTTTTCAAGCAACTCGATCTTAGCGTAGAATTCAAGACTTTCGCGGGTAAATTTCCCGTTATTCTTTTCCAGGTCGATGAATTCATGAAATGGAGCCGTGTAACCATTCTTTGCCGAGCGGCGGTATTGGGAGGCGATCCAGTCATCATGGCGCCTGAGCAGTAAAATCGGATGAGCATCCGGGAATTCTGCGGCAAAACGTTCCACCTCACTGGCAAACTGGTTATCGAATTCCCTGGAAACGAGATAAGAGGGGAATTTTCCTTTTCTGATCTCCGGGATGCATTTATAAAACCGGGTCGTGGGGATATAGCGGATATTCCTGAATCTCGGAAAAACAGAATGTTGCAGGTATTTGGAAGCGACTTTTCCCAATCCGACGTGGAAGAATACTTCAGGTTTATGGTGCGGCTGGTTTGATAGCATGGAGTGATTTCGCTCATGGAATCTCCCGGGATCCACTCAGAGCTCTTTTATTTGCAAATATCGTTTAAATCCCGATGCCAGGCATCAACCGGATTTCACGGGAACAATCAGGTTACTGTTATTAATTCCTGTAAAACAACCTGTTAACCATGATTATTCTCGCGGTGGTAATTTTTTTTTAATTTTGCTGCACCAACAATTTCCCGGGTTAGTTGTTACCGTATTTTATTCTCGATTATCATGGAAGAAACTCATAAGATATCTTTCTTTAAAAAATGGTGGACTTCTATCCGTCCATTTTCCCTTCCGGCCTCCACCATGCCGGTAATATTCGGAACTGTCCTGGCCGTCGTGTATGGCGGATATCCGTTGAAGCCATGGTATTTCCTGCTGGCCTTTTTCGGTATGGTTATCCTTCATGCCGGGGCAAACATTCTCAGTGATATTTTCGATTATCAGAAGGGCCTGGATAAGGAGCCCTCTCCAAGCAGCGGCGGTGTTGTCAGAAAATACATCACGATCAGGGAGGCCTGGATCGCATCGGTTCTGATGCTGGTGGCAGGAACGATAATTGGTTTGTACCTGACCTATGTTACAGGGCCATGGTTACTGGCGATCGGTATCCTGGGGCTTTTTGTCGGCACTTTTTATACTTCCCATTCGAAGATAGCACTCAAATATCATGGTTTCGGCGACCTGGCCGTGTTCCTGAATTTCGGGATACTCGGGTCACTCGGCGCCTACTATGTACAGTCCACGGAATTGTCCTGGATACCGGTTGTATGGGCTGTTCCCATGTCATTGCTGGTGATCGCTATTCTGCATGCCAACAACTGGAGGGATATTCAGTCGGACAGGGAAGGTAAGATCTTTACGATCGCCGCCCTGTTGGGGGATAAGAGTTCGTTGCGGTATTATGGTGTACTGATTTACGGACCTTTTGCCCTGGTACTGCTCCTGATCATGGTCCCGTTCTTGTTTTTCCCGAAGATTGCCGCCATGCCTTTTACTTTCCTGATCACCCTTCTGGCTCTGCCACTGGCTCTCAATCTATGGAAAAAGGCCCTCAACCGGAAGACCCCTTCCAAACCCCTTGATTTTATTGCTTTGGATGGTGCCACCGCCCAGCTTAACCTGCTTTTTGGTTCACTTTGCACACTGGCACTGATCCTTTATGCCGTGATCCACGGAATTAACTGATCCTTGAATGACGTCCCGTTTTAGCGCCAGGAATTTAATCCTGGTAACGATTTTGGCAGTTGTACTCTTCAGCCCGATGTTCGTCCTGCACGGGTTGGGAAGATTCGACTTCTGGTGGTGGATGAGTTCCAACCTGGTCCTGCTGATCACTCTTTCATTAGCCGTAGATCCTTCTTATCGTAAATATTTAAAAGCCGATGCGACAAAGGGTGCCATTCATAAAATATTATTCGGAGTCATTTCTGCGGGATTGCTGTATTTGGTCTTTTATGCCGGGAATTCCATTTCACGCTGGATGTTTGATTTTGCGGACCGGGGCATTGCCAATGTTTACGCCTTCAAAGGGGATGCGGAAGGAATCCGGATCGGATTGCTGATGCTGCTCATCATCGGACCGGGAGAGGAACTCTTCTGGAGGGGGTTTCTGCAACGGCGTTATGAGGAAAAACTGGGTAAATGGAAAGGATTCATCCTGGCTTCGGTCATCTATACCGGCGTTCATGTACTTACCGGCAATGTCATGTTGATCGTAGCAGCCCTGGTGGCCGGCGTATTTTGGGGGTGGATGTTCATGAGGTACCATTCAATGGTGATGAACATAGTCAGCCACACTATCTGGGATATTTGTGTATTTCTTATTCTTCCGTTTAATTAAAATATTTAATTTTGAACGATATTATTAATACCTCCTGACCGGTCTATCAAGTGAAGAGGTGCCGATATCCTTTCAAAATTTCCTCCTATGAGAAACATTTTACCGACAGCTTTTTTCATGCTGGTTTTCCCAATGTTCACCATTGCCCAATGGAGTACCGATCCGTCCGTCAATAATCCTATTAACACAGCCCCCGGGGAGCAGGCCATCCCCAAAATAGCTACCTGTCCCAACGGGGACAGCTATATCGGTTTTTTCTCATCGGAGGGTGGGAATTACAATGTTCGGTTACAACGTCTTGATGCGCAGGGAAATACATTGTGGGCCAATAATGGCATACTGATCAGCAATCATCTTCAGATGAGCTGGCTGACCGACTGGGATATGACCGCCGATCTTGCCAATCATGCCATTTTAACCTTCCAGGATATTCGGAACGGAGGGAATAACAATGTGGTGGCCTATCGAATATCACCTGCCGGCGACTTTATCTGGGGAGACGATGGTATTGCCCTTTCCAACAGCACAGCCTTTAACGCAGCGCCAAAAGTCTGTGTCACCGCAACGGGAAATGCCGTTTTTGCCTGGCAGGCCGATGATGTGACGATCATCCAAAAGGTAAGTCCTGCGGGTTCCTTGATGTGGGGAACTTCCGGGATCACCCTGAGCGGATCCAATGAATATACCTGGCCTCAATTGTTGCCAGTGGGTACCGATGAAGTCATCCTCAAATATTTCCAGGACAGCGGCACCTTCCCGGGAATTACCCGGAATATTTATGCGCAGAAATACAATTCCTCCGGAAGTCCGGTTTGGACATCCCCTGTGGCAATTACCAATGCCGGAGGGATAACCGCCTGGACCCAGGTGTTGCCTTTCGTGAACGACGGATCCGACGGTTTCTTCATTGCCTGGCACGACCAGCGGTATGGTGCCGGGAGCCCGCCGAAAATCTATGTACAGCACATCAATTCGAGCGGGCAGGCTGTCTTTGCGACCAACGGGGTGGAAGTTTCCGGTTCATCCTATATGCTGACCGATGCCTTCCTGGCCCTTCCGCCGGGATCATCTGACATCTATGTGTTTTACAATGAAATTGAGCCGATGTTTCAGAACCAGTGGGGTATTTCCGGTCAGAAGATATCTTCAGCAGGTGCCAAACTCTGGGGAAACAACGGCATTTCTGTGGTCCCGGTCAGCAGCACTACCAGGTACGTTGTGGATGCCAGTGCAAGTCCGACCGACATGGTGGTATTCTATGAAGAATATGTTGGATCGGTGAATATCCTGCTCAAAGCCACACGCCTGAATACCAGCGGAGGTTTCATGTGGACCCCGGAAATTGTGAATATTTCCACTGTGGTTTCCGAAAAAGTACATACGACCGTCAATGATTTTGCCGGTAATCAGTGGATCCTGAGCTGGGAAGATAACCGGAATGCCGGCGACCGGGATATTTATGCGCAGAACATCCAGCTTGACGGTACCCTGGGGCCATATATCCCGGATGAAGGGTATATCGAAGGGATAGTTACCCTAAACGGGGGATCGGCCAGCGTCACCCTGGTGACCGTGGCCGCCGGTGAAGTAACCACCCATCCCGACGCGACCGGATTTTACTCCCTGACCGTGCCGGGCGGAATCTACCAGGTAAGCGGTAGCCTGACTGGTTATATTCCTGATACTGTGTTCAATGTTTCGGTCGTCACAGGAGAAACCACATCCAATATCGATTTAACCCTGCAGGCATTGCCCACAGGTTTCATTGAAGGCACCGTCGTGCTCCTGGATGGCACGGGTGACGTGGAAGATGTTGCGGTCATGGCCGGTTATCACCTTGTGAATCCCGATGCCAATGGGAATTATACCATGGAAATCGAGATAGGCACCTATGATGTGACGGCTTCACTTGAATTGTACAGCCCTGAAACCGTTGGAAATATAGTTGTCATGCAGGGACAGACCACTCCGGATGTGGATTTTGAACTGAGCCTGCTGCCCACTACCGGATTCATTGAAGGCACCGTCCAACTGGTCGGAGGAACCGGAGATGTCACGCAGGTGGAGGTAACGACAGGCTCGGTGACAGTCAATCCGGATGAAAACGGCTATTATATCCTCGAAGCCATTCCGGGCTACTGGGATGTAAGTGCGAGCCTGGAAGGATACTACACCCAGGTCGTGCAGGATGTCATGGTCATTCTGGAAGACACCACCTCAGACGTGGATTTTGAACTTCCGGCCATTCCCAATATCGGTTATATCGAAGGCACGGTCACATTATTCAACGGCACGGGAGATGTCACACTGGCCGAAATCTCAGCCGGAATTCAACTGGTTCATCCCTCTGCCAGCGGGCACTATTTCCTCGGTATCGAGCCCGGAACATACACCGTCGGTGCCATTCATCCGTATACCGTGCCTGACAGCATCAATAATGTTACCGTCATGGCCGGCCAGACGGTGAGCGACATCGATTTCGACCTGGAAATTGTGAGGGCAGACCTGGTTTGCCGGGCTATGGATACTTATGGCACCATTCTCAATAATGTGAATGTCGAAATTACCGGCCCGGCTGGTCTGTATACCGGAACGATAGAGGATGACAGCCTGGTCTTTCTGAATGTCCCTTATGGCACATACGATGGCGAAGCCTGGATGGAAGGCACGGATCCGGTCTATGAGACCGAAGAAATTGGCCAGGCCAATCATAATATGACTTTCGTTTTCGACCTGACAGGATTACAGGAATCGGATGACAAAACTGCCGGTAATTTGAAAGTATTTCCGAATCCGTCCGAAAGCAGGGCTGTGATATCATTCACCATGGCAGTTGACGGAAATGCATCCCTGAAGATTTATTCATTACAGGGCATACCGGTTGTCAGTCTGATGGAAGACGAACTGCCTCAGGGGAAGCATGAAATTACATGGGATGGAATGGCAGATGACGGCCGGCTGGTTTCGCCGGGCCTTTATATGCTCATATTACAAACGCCATGGCATACCGAAGGCATCGGGATGATCCGTAATTAGCAAAGTTTTCCTGAATATTAACATTTTGGCAGTAAGATTTTATCCGGACTGAATGGAACGATAATTGTTCATATGCCGAAAAATCAATATTTAAGGAGATGAAAATTTACTTTGCAGGAAACAAGCAGATTTTTGCTGATATCGAGGATTTCACGGTAAAGACCGACCAGTCGTTACGGGTTGGGGGAGATGGCCAGTACCCCGAGCCCTTTACATTATTCCTGGCTTCTCTCGGGACGTGTGCCGGGATCTATGCCAAATCATTCTGTGACCAGAGAGGGATTGACACCCGCAACATCCATCTTACGCAGGAACAGGAATTCGATCCCATCAGAAAGATCATCGGAAAATTCAAACTGATCATTCACGTCGACCAGGGCTTTCCTGAGAAATACGAACAGGCGCTGATCAGTACGGTCAGTCTATGTGCGGTAAAGCGGCACCTGAGGGAGGATATTGCGGTGGAGGTTGAGGTGAGGAGAATGTAGGAAAAAGGAGAGAGGAAAAGAGGAGAGTTGGGATTGGACCCGGATTACTCTTTGTAGATCCGGTAGATGCAACCGGCCAGGTCGTCGCTGACGAACAGGGAACCATCGGGACCGACTTGCACATCTGCCGGGCGACCAAAGGGATAATTGCCTTGCAACCATCCTTCACAGAAAACTTCGTAGTCCATGGCACGGCCTTTTACTACCGGGACAAACGATATCCGGTAGCCTGCCTTTAAAGTACGGCCCCAGAAACCATGTTCGGCAATGAAGATACCACCATGGTATTTTTCGTCAAACATTTTACCAGTGTAAAAGCGCATTCCCTGGGCACCCGAATGCGGAGGCAAGTCTTTTGACGGATTGATAAAGTGGATATTTTTTGGCTTCTGTGACCAGTAATCCATATCGGGCACTGACCCTGAAATGAATGGAAAACCAAAATGCTGGCTGTCGACCAGGGCTTTATTGAGCTCATCCGGTGGATAAGCATCCCCGAGGTCATCCCGGCCTGAATCGGTGAACCACAGCACATCGACCTCAGGTTGCCAGTCCAGCCCCTGGCTAAACCTGACCCCGGAGGCAAAGATCTCAAGGACAGAACCATCCAGTGACATCCTCAGGATGCGGGCATGCCAGGCACTGTCAGGGAGGCAAACATTGCAACCGGCACCGACCGGTATATACAATTTGTTGTCGGGACCGATGCGGATAAATTTCCACCCCTGCCAGGTTTCTGCCGGGAAGTTATCATTGATGACCATGGGCCGGGGATTGGAATCAAGGCGCGAAAGAATGTCTTCGAATTTGATGATCCGCGTCACTTCGGCGACATAAAGGTCTCCTTCATGAAAGTCCACACCGGAGGGCATTTCCAATCCTTCGGCAATAGTCTTAATTTCTCCCTCCTTTGTAATGGCATAAACTTTTCCTGCATTCAGGGAGCCTACGAACAGGGTGCCATCATCCCCAAAATCCATTTCCCTGGCATTGGCCAGTCCGGCAGCATATATTTCAATCCGGTAACCTTCAGGCAATTTGAATTTTCCCACCGGGATAGAATCGGCCGGCAGGAACTGAGCCCGTAGGGATGCTGCCAGGATGAACAAAGACAAGAAATGGATGAGAAAATGCTTCATGACCGGTCCCTGGGTTTTCGTCCTCTTTTCTTAGGTGCCGTGGAAACCGGCGGTATAGCTGCCGGTGAAGGAAGGAATTCCTCTTCCCAATTCTTCGGTATGGTTACCTCATTACCATCCCTTTCGGCACGGTAATGCGGCGACATGATCTCCACCCCTCCGCGGTTGAAAGCATCCTGGATATTCTGATGGAGTTCCGACCGGATCTTCAGCATATTATTTGCTTCGCGGATGTAGACATTCAACTGGTAGCTGATATAAAAATCATCAAGGCTGGTCTGCAGGACAAAAGGTGACGGATCCTTTAGGACGCCGGGAGTATTCAATGCGGCTTCGGTCAGCAATTGATGGACCTTTCGCCAGGGGGCATCATATCCGATGGTCACGGTCGTATGAATGATAAGCCCTGTTTCCCTGGCGGGTTCACTGTAATTGACCGTGTGGCTGGTCAGTATTTTGGAATTCGGAATGGTAACATCTTCGTTTTTTATGGTCCGAATGCGTGTGACCAGCGCCGATTTCTCCAGGACTGTTCCCACAATGTCATCTATCTTAATTTTATCCCCGATCTTGAAAGGTCGCATGTAAGTGATCACGAGACCTGCCACCGCATTGGAAATAGCGCTGGAGGACCCGATGGATATCAGCAATCCCACAAACACGGAAACCCCCTTGAATATCTCGGAATCAGAACCTGGAAGGAACGGGAAGATAATGATGAACATGAAGATGTACATCACGAAACGGATGATCATTAAGGTAGGCTGTGCCCATTCCGGGTAGAATCCCGGGATCTCCAGTTTTTTAGACGAGATTTCATCGGTGAGAAACCGGATCCCCCGGATAAGCCACCTGAAAACAATGTAGATGACGACAATGGTGATCAGATTGGGTATATACCTGATGATACCCATCAGTATTTTATTTACGGGATTCCAGATCAGGCCAATCAGTTTCCGGGTAAATCCTTCCGTGGCGGGAAATAAGGTGAAGATAATCGGAAGAGCGATAAAGATCAGAAAGATAATTAATCCGAACTTAAAGATTACCAGCAGGGTACGCATAAATTTGAACTGTTGTTCAGGGGCCAGAACCGGATATCCCCGGATATGCCATCCCTTGAAATACCTCTCTTTCCGGTTTTCCATATACCGGAAAATCCTTCGGAAGATCCAGTTCAGCAGGAAGACGACAAGTACGACCAGCACCGTGATAATGCCGGCATACAGGATATTTTTGGTTATACTTTTCAGATTATAGGCAGTCAGGTTTTTTGAAAATCCCTTCTGCAAAGCCTCCATATTCATCCGGGCAAGACTGACCGGAGAAACCCCAGTACCGGTCGTATCGATCGGATATACGGCCATCAGGGGGAGCCCTTTGTAAATGATAAAGTGATTTTCATCGGATGACACGATATTGAACGAGTCTGCCTCCACGGTTCCCTCCTTCAGGATCCCATCCAGGATAAGATTCAGCCTTTTGGCCCTTTCTTGGGAGGAATAGATCCCAATGGGCTGGTGGATATAGAAAAGTGTGTCATTCAACAAGATAACCGGGGCCCTGGAGGGTTTTATTTTCGGAAGTGATCCTTCATCATCCCGGAGTGTGTCAAGGGATTGCCCCGCTAATCCTGATAATAAGAAGATCAGGATGCCAGTGATCAGGTACCGGATTTGATTCTTCATAATAAAAATCTCATTGGTCAAAGTTATTCAGAACGACTGGAATGGCAAAAGAAAGAATAATTGATAATTTTGCAAAGATAGCATTTCGATCTTATTGTAATTCAAACCTGATTATGAAGAAGATAATTCTGACCGTTGCATTTCTTTTACTCTGTTCATGTCTCATTCCATCTGCCTTTTCTCAACTTCGACCGACAGTTAAAAGAGCGGTATATTTCGATAAAACGCCTCCGCTGAGGGACATGCAGCTGGTTGAACCGGGTCCGCGCGACAGGAGCTGGAAAAACGGTATCATTCGCAATGAAGATTCCGGGCGTAAGAGAAATGAAAATCCAAACCCGCTGCCTGCCGGTCATGATCCGGTCTGGCAAAAGAGTTTCGGGCACCGGGATGAAGCCCTCATCATCGCCAATTTTGATGGGGTCCCGAACCTGAATTCGGTTTATCCACCTGATACTGATGGAGATGTAGGGCCAAACCACTATTTTCAGATGATCAACCTGTCGTTCGAGATTTACGACAAAGAAGGGAACTCCTTGTACGGCCCGGCGGATAACAAAACACTCTGGAACGGTTTTATCGGTTCATGGACCGGCACCAATGACGGCGACCCGATCATACTTTATGACGAAGAAGCAGACCGTTGGGTAGCGACCCAGTTTGCCATCAATACCCCTGACGGAACCTATTGGGAACTCGTAGCAGTATCTGCCTCAGGAGACCCCCTGGGAGCTTATTACAGGTATGCTTTCCAGTTCCCGGCATTTAACGATTATCCGAAGATGGGAGTCTGGCCGGATGGGTATTATTTTTCATTCAACATGTTTGGCGCTGACTACCGCAGGGCCGCCGTCTGTGCCCTTGACCGGGAAGCCATGCTGGCGGGTGATACAAATGCCCGGATGATCCTGTTCGATCTGCCGGAGGGAAGTGAGCCCTGGAGCCTGTTGCCGGCTGATTTCGACGGGCCTCTACCGCCGGCCGGCACACCTAATTATTATATTTATGCCATGGACGATGCATTCGGCGGCGGCGATTACCTGAGCTTGTATGAATTCAGGACCGACTGGGTGAACCCGGAGCTTTCCACATTTTCGGAAGTCAACCGGATGAATACCGAACCCTTCAACTCTTTTTTCTGTTTTGGTTCCTTAGGGGCATGCCTGCCGCAACCGGACGGAGGACCGCTGCTGGAAGCCCTTTCCGACCGGTTGATGTACCGGCTGCAGTACCGGAATTTCGGGGATTACCAGGCAATGGTAACCAATCACACTGTAAATGTCGATGGCCAGGGTCATGCTGGGGTACGCTGGTATGAGCTGCGGGACTTGAATGACGGCAATGGCTGGTTTATTTACCAGCAGGGGACCTACGCCCCGGATGAATTGCACCGATGGATGGGAAGTGTTGCAATGAACGGGAAAGGCTATATTGCACTGGGTTACAGCGTGGTGAATGAGACCAAGTACCCCTCGATCCGGTATACCGGCCGGAGCCCGAATGATCCGCCGGGACAAATGACTTTCTATGAGGAAGAGATCATGGCAGGAAGCGGGGTGCAGACCGGGTCAGCCGCGCGCTGGGGGGATTACAGCATGATGTCCGTTGATCCCTCCGATGATACGACCTTCTGGTTTACAACCGAATATGTTCGGCAGACCGGTTCCGTTAGCTGGAGGACAAGAATCGCCGGTTTCAGGATGGTGGAGGATAACATAGCACCATCGGATGTGACAGATCTGAATGCCGTAGCCAATACCACTAATTCCGTGACACTGAATTGGACCGCCACGGGGGATGACGGGAACAACGGCAGCGCATTTCTCTATGATATCCGTTATTCCACCTCTCCGATAACCGCGGAGAATTTTGAAGAGGCACTCCAGGCGGAAAAAGAGCCGTCGCCGGCCGATGCAGGAACATCGGAAACATTCACCATCGGAGGTCTTGATTTCAGTACGAAATATTATTTCGCCATGAAAGTAAGGGACCGGCAGTTCAATTTTTCCGGCCTTTCCAATATAGCTGAGTCTACCACGCCGGGGCCTCCGGAAATTGAAATTGATGAAATGGCTGTGACTCAAAAGATGTTTCCGGGATCACTTGGAAGCAGGGTATATACGATAAACAACTCCGGTGCGAGTGATATTTATTTCAGGATCTTGAAAGATACCCTTTCGGCAGCCAAACAACCGAGGAACCTGGGTGACTTCATGGATAAAAGCAGAACCTCAGACCCTATGGCCGATCAAATGGTTGCTGAGGGCATGAAATCGCCGGATCCTGATCCGGTCCGTGCCGCGGGAGATATCCGTGGCATATATGAGCACGCTTCTTACGCCAACACCGGCATGGTCTGGGTGAACGGGGTATTGTTCATGGTGGATATGCAGAAGGATTTCCTGCTGCGATATGATACGGCCTCACAATCGCTGACCGATACCGTCATCATTCATGATACGCCGTTTGGACTTACCTGGGATGGCGAATATCTGTGGATCGGTGATAAGGTTGGCAATGTGAGGGCTTATAACCTCGACGGGACTTTGGCAAGTTATACCTTCAGCTGCCCAAAAACAGGGTATTCCACGCTTTCCTGGGATGGCAGTTATTTCCTGACAAATTTCATTCTGGAAAGTGACCCGGTCATATACCGGATCAATGAAACGGGCGAAATTGTCGAAACATTCCAGACCGACCTGGATAAAATGAACATATGGCAGATGGTCTATGTAGATGAGCATTTCTTTTATGGTGAGGTCTGGTTTACCAATAACAGCGGTGTTATTGGACAGGTTGAAATAAAGGACGGTGAAGGCAGGCTTATTCAGAAGTTTGATGCACCGGCCAGCACTTCTTATGCCATTACCCATGACAACACCGATTTGTGGTATGGCAAGGCCGGGGGCACGCTTTACCGGGTGGATGACGGTATCAATGAAGTGAACTGGCTGAAGGCAGATCCGGATATCGGCTCCATTCCGGCGGCCTCATTGAAGGACCTGAACCTTCACTTTGACGCCTCGGCATTTGGAATGGGTACGTATCATGCTAATCTGGTGCTCTTCAGCAATGACCAGGATGAACCCCAGATTCGCGTACCGGTGGACCTGATCGTGACCGGCATTGACCTGGGAGCGGATACCAGTTTCTGCGGGCATTTATCCTTGCTACTTGAAGCTGAAGGGGGCTTCGACGGTTATTTGTGGTCGGATGGATCGCAGGGCCAAAGCTTGCTGGTGGACTCCATTGGTTATGGTTTGGGGGAAGAAATAATCTGGCTGGATGTTACGGATATAGGAGGTGTTACACGACGGGATTCGGTGAAAGTCAATTTTGTGGATTGCACCAGCATTTTCGAGTTTGAAGGTGGATTAAGAGTCCTGGTATATCCCAATCCCAGCGATGGTCATTTCAGGATAAATGCAATAGGTTCGAACCAAAGGCTGGAGATCAATTTGCTGGATATGAACGGTCGGACATTGGTGCAGAAGGAAATGATATCCCCGGGAGTAACAGACATTGATCTGAGCAGGCAGGTAAAAGGGCATTATTTACTTCGAATAAAAGCAAATGATATCATCCGGATTGACCGGATTTTGGTTTATTGAGGGGGTGGGACCTCACAGGTCACCTCACAGGTTGGCCTCCATCCCAAACTCCGCCCGGTAAATTACCTTGCCGTCTCCTTCCCGAACTCCTTGAAAACGAACCTTTCCATCTTCGGTGAGGCAATCCACCCGGATCTGCTCTGAGTATTTTACCTCCGAGAGGAAATTGATCACTATGGAGCGCACTTTGTAGTCCCTGTGCCATACGGTCGGAAGGGCATCCAGGCACCAGTCCAGGTAACGGGTATTGTTGACATGGCCGTAGAAATCCACTTCACTGAACTGGACGTTCCGGCTGATATAATGCTGATGGTGATCCAGCGGAGGCAGATGCGGAGGATTCTCTGACAGGATATCCTGCCTGACAGCCAGGTGTAAGACCGGTTTAACAATATCGACTTTTTTCGGCCGGTGCGTATCCAGGTCGAGGATCATCCAGGTTGAAGTGGCAGCTCCCAGCACCGTGCCGTCTTCATCCATTATTTTAAAGTCCCTGTAAGCAAACAACCGTTCAATTCCTTTCGGCCAGGTTTCCACGATTATCCGCTGACCCCAGCGGGGATAACCGATCATCTTCACCATCAGGGCGATGATCACCCAGTATTCATTTCGATTACGGGCATCCTCGTAACCGAATCCCAAATGTTCCGCATGCCTCCAGGCTGATTCCTGAAGGTAATTGGCAATGGAAGACATCTTGATTTGTCCGTTCAAATCCGTATCGTACCAGTTGACCCTGAATGGTTCCTGCCAGAGACTTTGCATGGCCATTTTCCTTCCTTTTTGCGTCAAAATTAAGAAACCCGATGGTTCAGGGGAAATAAAAAACCACTGATCCGCAGTCCAGGTATCGGTCAATTCCTGGCGAAACTGCGAATCAGCGGCAATTAAAAGGCGTTTAAAAAGTGTGTTTATATTTTGGATAATTCAATATCGACAGTCACTTCCAATGTTTCGGCAATATTTTTCATAACCGTCGACGGTATCTTTATATCATAATCGGCGGGTTTTACCATGAACTTGCTGGCTCCATGGATCTTATCCCCGGCCTTTACGGTAAACGTGCCTTTTTCGGTGATCTTCCTCGTCACTCCATGAATGGTCAGATCGCCTTCAACCGTTACTTCGTATATTCCTTCCCTGGTAAGATCAATACCTGAAATTCCAGCGACCTTACCCTGGAAAGTAGCGTTGGGAAATTTATCGCTTTCCACATAATTTTCATTAAAATGCTCCTGCATAAGGGCCTTTTCAAATACGAAGGATTTCATGAGAATCTTGAATACAAAATCGCCTGTTTGTATATCGAGAGCAGAATTGACCTGCCTGTTGTCAGCCTGGATCGTTTCAATGGGTGTCTCGGAATAAAACTTGATAAACCCATTCTTTGTCATGTATTTCTGGGAATATCCCTTCGAGGAGACCAGCCCGATTACGAGAACCAGGATTGCGGATAAGATTAATTTTTTCATTTTGATTTGATTTTTAGAAATAAACATTGATTTGACTATTTGGTTCAAACCTAACGGATGATGGAACAGCTTTCCATGATCACATCGGTATCATTGTACCCGGTTAAGTAACCTTTAAGACGGATTTCAGAACCTTCCGGAATATCAGCCAGCCCGACCGCATGCCGGGGGAGCATGGAACAACGGATGCCCTCATCCCCAAACATTCCCTGGTTGAAAACAAAGACACCGGTAACCATTGATCCATCGTTTTCGATCTTATCCAGTGTCCCGAACAACAACACTACCTGGCCGTTGTATTTCGCCTCGGCCTTTTCACGATCTGAACGGAAACTGTCGAAAAGTTCAGCGGCAGATACAATGAATTCAGGTTTGCTTTTTGCATAATCCTGGTGTGGCTTATTTATTACGAATTTGAATACCAGGCCGGCAGAGATTAGCCCGACGAGAAAGAGCCCTGCGAATATCTTTATGATGTTTTTACGTTTCATGACGAATGATTTTTCAGATTATTAATAAAGTATTATTGGTAACCATTCAACGTTTCATTCACTCTTTGAATTTGAACTTAGTAAAACCCGGGGCTGCCGCTATGCATTGATTAAAAGAGTCAGAGTTTATTGCCAGTTTAGGATTTGCAGCAGCACCCGGGGTTTTCCTGAAACATTTATTATGGATTTGTCCTCCCGAAGTGTAATTCTTCCATACTTTCCGGATTATCATCCTTTAACCGAATGGAAGTTTCTGTTATGGAGATGATCACCCAGTCGTCCTGAAGGTGGTCCATCGCCTTATTACCGGTGATTACGATGTTCAGCCGGTTACTGGACGAATCGTCATCACCGCTTTTATCTCCGATCCACCAGTTTCCGATGAATGTGCCGGCACTGCCGGTGGCTGTTAGGGTTCCATCAGTGCCAAACACAAAACGGTATCCGTTGAAATCGCTGGTTTCATCTTTTCCGCTGTCGGTGAAGTAAGCCACGAGCCAGTCGCCGCTTACCTGTTCCACCTTGCTGTTGGTGTTGTCCGGATTCACATTGTCATCATTGCTTTTGGAGCAGGATGCCAGGCTGATCGCAAAAACGAGAAGAAGAAGGTTTACTGTTGTTTTCATGGTGAGTTCGTTTTGAGTTGATGAAGCAAAGTAAATACGAACCCGTACCCTGAAACAAAATAAAAGGGATGAATGGGCAAATGTGGGGGATGAGGGGGGAAAAAAAGAGGATGATCCTAATCTCCCTTCAGCCATTCCCTGAATTCAGCGGAGCGGTCGGTGCTGGTGATCGTTTCGAGATCACACGGTGGTTTGAGCTTTATCTTGATCCTGGCCTTGGAGTATGTATACATGGCGTCGATCGATTCCAGGCTGACGATGAAGCCCCGGTTGATGCGGAAATACCTGGCCGGGTCAAGCTGTTCCTCCAGTTGATCCAGGCTCAGGTCCAACGGGTAACGGTCACCTTTGAAGTTCACGGCGAAAACAATCTTCTCTTCGATATAAAAATAAGCCAGATCCATAATTTCCAGCACCCTGATCTGCTGACCGATCCTTATGACCAGGCGCTTCAGATAGTCTTTCTCATGCCGGACAAGAAGCTCGGCGATCCTGGCAATGTCCCGGGCCAGGGCCGGGGAAGACTGCGGAAGATTATCCTTAGACGGATGATCATGCGTTTTTACGGATGTACGAGTCAGGTATTTTTGGAAGGCCGCAGTAAGTTCCTGCTTCTTGATGGGTTTCAGCAGGTAGTCGATGCTGTTCACCTTAAAGGCCTGGATAGCATACTGGTCGTAAGCAGTGGTAAAGATCACATAACTGTCGACCCGTACCTCTTTAAAAATCTCAAAGCTCAGGCCATCAGCCAGATGAATGTCCATCAGTACCAGGTCAGGGGCTGGATTGGCCCGGAAATACTCAACGGATGAGGCAATGCTGTCAAGGATTTCCAGCACAATGTTCTCAGGGCTGATCTCTTCGGCCATCTTTTTAAGTCTTTGGGCTGAAGCGGGTTCGTCTTCAATAATCAGCAGGTTCATCGCGTAGTCAGTATTTTTGGTTAATTAATAAGTAGTTAGTGTAGGACGGTAAGGGGTAAACGGATACGGAATGATTCCGGGTTTTTCTCAATGACCGGTTCCTTTTCCGATATCAGCCGGTATCTTTTAATGATATTTTCGAGCCCGATACCGGTGGAGATCTCAGGGACCAGTTTAAGCTGTACATTATTTTCGACAATAATTTCTGATCCTGAAGAATAGATTCTGATCTTCAATGGTTTATCCTTTGAAATGATATTGTGCTTAACTGCATTTTCGATCAGTATCTGCATGGTCATCGGCGGGAGATAGGTCTCTTTCAGCGATTCCGCGATATTCAGGTCAAGGGAAAGGTTTGCCCCGTAACGTCTTTTGAGCAGATAAAAGTAATCTTCCACAATTTGAAGCTCCTCCCTGACGGTAATGACTTCTTCATCTTTTAACTGAAGGATGATCCGGAAAAAATCAGACAATTTCTCCGTAAACTCCATGGCTTGCTTCGGTTGCTCTTCAATCAGGGCCATCAGGGTACTGAAACTGTTGAACAGAAAATGCGGATTCACCTGGTTTTTAAGTAGTTGAAATTCAAACTCTACTTTTTCCTTCTTTTGCTGTTCTATGCGCTTCAGTTTTCTTTCCCTTGATTTAACGAGCAGGTAGGTCATTAATAGGATAAAAAAGGCCATCATCAGGATGAACCAGAGGTTTGTCCAGAAAGGTTCTTTAATGGTAAAATTGAAAGTGGCTTCGCTCGCATTCTGGAAAGAATTATCGGTGGATGATCTCACCCGGAAGGTATATTTGCCGGGGGGAAGGCTGGAGTATTGGGTGACCGGGTCATACGTGTTTTTCCAGCCGAGGTCAAATCCTTCCAGCATCACCTGGTAATTCACTTTTTCCGGATGCGACAACCACAACCCTGCATACGTAAAAGAGATGTGATTTTCATTGCTGCCCAGGAGCAGGTGCTCCGTCATAGGAACCGGTTCCAGAAATACCGCAACCTGCTCCAGAACCGTCACAGGTCTGGAAGAGCGGTCGTCAAAGCCTGGCCGGTACCGGATTATCCCCTTCCTGGTCCCGATCCACAGGCTGCCATCATCCATCCGGCTGATCACATTCAAATCAGGGGATATTTCTCCGAGGCCAATTTCATCCCCATAATGAATGATGCGTCCGGAAGGGATATGGAGTACATCAAGCCCGTCATCCAGGAGGATAAGAACCTCGTCGCCTGATGTCTTAAGGCCGGCAACTTCCAGGCTGCCAAGACCCTCTTCTATTCCGTAATGCCTGAACTGCGTTCCGTCGAACCGGTACACACCTGCTGTGGCAGTGGCAATCCAGATATTTCCATACCGGTCTCCGCTGATGGAATAGATCACATCATCTCCCAGACCGTTTGTTTCATTATAGGTAAAGAATTTCCCATGATCCAGCACACTGATGCCATCTCCGTCAGTAGCAAACCAGATACGGTTTTTTTTATCCTCATATATTGAATAGATATAATTGCTTACCAGTCCATTGGACCGGTTATACGACCGGATATCACGGATCGCGCCGGGTAAATCTCCTCCCAGGTTGATTTCCGTTGCACCGCCCAGAGTGGCCAGCCATAAGGTATCCACGTGGATGGAAATGGATAACACATTATTATTCACAAGCCCTTCTTTTTCCGTTATGTGCGTCCAATGCCCCTTTACCGGATCAATACGGAATACGCCGTAATTGAAAGTTCCGGCCCAGATGAAACCATAAGGGTCCTCATTCAGGCAAGTGATCTTAAGGTTTTCGAATGAACTCCCGTCAAGGTACATTTTTGGTTCCGGATTTTCAAAACCGGTCCTGAACAGGCCTTTGTCAGTGCTGAACCAAATGTGATTTCTCTCCTTCCGTTCATAATGGATAGCATGAATATTTTGCAGTTGAATATCTCCCATTCGATCATAAAATCTAAGCTTTGATCCGGTTGTCCGGTATACTCCGGAAGCGGCAAAAATCCAGACATTTCCTTCATGATCTTCAAGCAGTTCATGAATTTTTCCAAATCCATTCCCGGGGATTCCCGAAGCGTCCGAAGCGCAGATCTCGTTCACCCCATTATGGCCGAAATCAATCAGACGACCGGTACCGGTTGAAACCCACAGTTCATCCTTCATGGCCACCAGATCGCTTACCGGTCCGTAATTCCACTCCTGCCCCGGGTACGGATCAATGATTTTATTTCCATCCTCGGAAATGAACCAGGGCGTACTTTCATAAAATCCAAGGTAAATGTTTCCGATGGGATCCGCATCCAGAACCTTAATGATCGGATCGGGCAATTCGGTATTCCAGTCAGGAATGATGACACTTTTACTGCTGCCGTCCCGGCTGCAGACGGCCACACCCCCATCAGTCCCTGCCCAGACCCTTCCGTAAGAATCATCCATCAGGTCATAAATATAATTATCACGGAGCCCGTCTTCATGATTGATATTATAGACCCTTCCCCCGAAATAGAAATAAATCCCTTCTCCAAGGGTTGACCACCAGATCACCCCGTCTTTGTCAGAAACAATGTCGGAGATTCCCTTACCAGCTTTGCCTTCTTCGGGAGCAAAACGGGAAAAACCATCGACAGACAGGTGATAGATACTACCGTCCTTACAGCCGATCCATATCGTCCGATCAGGCGCTTCAAAAAGGCTCAGGACCCTGAAATCGACCGAATCGGGCAGGAGATGGTACTTTTTTAAATTCTGGCCGTCGAACCGGAACAAACCTTCGTCGGAGCCCAGCCAGATAAAGCCGTTCCCGTCCTGCACAGCAGCACTGAAGGTGTGGTCCTGGTCGGGAATATTGAACCGGACTTTTTGGATATGAGGAACCTGGGACCAGGATGGCCCCAGCCATACTAAAATCTGCCATGCGGTAATGAAGAGGAAAATATGGTTTCGGATAAAGCTCAAATCATCAGGGATTTTTACGTGCGAGTTCCGCTTCAATGTTCACTTCGATATTTTCAGCAATCTTCTGATACACGACCTTCGGAATCTTGATGTTGTGCTCTTCCAGCGGGACCGTAAAGGAGGCCCTGATTAGCAGTTTATTACCGGAAAATTTGATGGTACCCTTGATGATCCTCTCCTGCTCGATCCCATGAATATTCAGAATGCCTTTAGCCCTGATGATTTGTTCTTCAGCAGACCGGGTATCGATATCTTCAATGATCCTGCCTTCAAATGTTGATGTAGGAAACTCCTGGACATGCATATAATTTTCATAGAAATGCTCCTGCTGCAAAGGACTGTTGAATCCTTTAAAAGATTTGTTATCGATGACGAATGCGAAGGTTTTTTCGTCGGGATTCAGAGCCCCCTGCAATTCGCCGGAAGATGCTTTTATCAATTCGAGCGGGGCATTCGATATAAAATTGACTGTCCCCGATTTTGTCATGTATATTTGCTGGGCAAATGTCATGATTGGGAAAGTCGCAGCCAGAAAGATCTGAATAATTCTGCCCATCGGCTTAGGTTAAATTGCGAAGATACAGTAAATGATATATTTCCGGGTCAACTCCGATAAACAATTCTCTTTCAATATTGTTAAAGAAGATTTATAATTATTTTGTTAAAGAGCATCATGAAGATGATTTTAACTGTCCTCGCATCACTGGTAATAACATTCTTTTTGGGATCGCTCGTCCTGGGCTGGATCTTTTCTGCGCCGGTTTATAAAGGCCCGGTATCTGACCATTTCGATGGGAGGAAGTTTGTCAATCCGGGAGATATAAAAGAGCATGGGATGCGCGATCTGTTCAAATGGTTCAGGACAAGGGAAAGGGGGAACTGGACTGTTATCCGTGAAAATACCGTTCATGGAATACCGCCCCACCGGGTTGAAGGGGATTCCATTCATGTGTTGTTTATCAATCATTCGACCTTTTTGATTCAGACCCGTGGCTTGAATATCCTTACGGATCCCGTATGGAGTGAGAGGGCCAGTCCGGTGAGTTTTGCCGGGCCCAAACGGATGCGTCCTCCGGGGATTATTTATAACGAACTTCCTGACATTGATATCGTACTACTGACCCACAATCATTATGATCATTTTGACATCCGCACCCTGGAGAGGCTGGCACAGGATTCTCAGCCGGTTTTCTATGTTCCGCTCGGTGCAGGGAAGTATCTGTTAAAAAAGGGAATAGGAAATGTCAGGGAGATGGATTGGTGGGATGAGATTATCATCGGAAAGGATGTAAAGCTGCTTTGCACCCGTGCCCAGCATTTCTCGGGAAGAGGAATGTTCGACCGTAATAAGACACTGTGGTGCGGATTTGCACTGATATCCGGTTCGGGGAGTATTTATTATTCGGGAGATACCGGCTACGGGCCGTTCTTTGAAGATATTGCCGCCCGGATACCGCCTATTCGCCTGGCTTTCCTCCCGATCGGCGCATTCAGACCGGAATGGTTCATGGCACCGATTCATACCTCTCCTTCAGATGCGCTGAAGATCCACCGGGAGATCCGCGCCAAAACCAGCATTGCCATGCATTATGGTACATTTCCACTGGCCGATGACGCCATGAATGAACCGGCCGCTCTTTTAAGAGAGCTTACCGAACAGGAAGGGCTCTCAACCGGGGAATTCATCATTATGCAGGAAGGGGAAGGGATCACATTCCCATAGTTATTTTTTCCACCTGCAGGTTCCTTTCGACCCGCCGCCAAAAAAGATCATCACCCCCAGGATGAATCCCAGGTTGTAGAGTTTCCCGACATTATTCACCTCGTAGATGGTCACATTATCGTTGAACAGGCTGATAATGAAGGTAAAAAATGCAATAAACCCATGCCATAGCCCCATCCAGAAATTAGCCGGGGCGGTATCGAACTTAATATTCCCGGGGGCACAGGATGTCATCAAAAAGACGACCATAACTAAAAAAAGGATTGGTTTTAAACTGGTAATGATTTTCATATTTTATCGGATTAATGAACGAATATCAAAGGTATTAAAATCAATGTATTATGAGGGCATAAAAATTTTTGTTAAAAATATAGTTTGTATTATAAACAAGTTTATATTTGTAAAAATTATTGCATTAATTGTCAAAAAAAAAGATTAAGCTTATGGAAACGAAAAATGATTACAATGAAAAGATCGATCTGATATTTGAAATGATTGAGAACTCCAAATCCAACCTCAGGTCCAATGCTTTTTTTTATTTGCTTTGGGGTTGGTTGGTATTATTTGCAAGCCTTACCCATTTTATTCTTCTGAAACTGGGATATCACTATTCCTTCCTGGCCTGGCCGGTAATGACGACAATAGGGGTCATTGCTTCTGTGGTGGCCGGGATAAGGTTAGGTAAACAATCTGCATACCGGACACACATCGATACGGCGGTTATTTATCTGTGGTGGGGATTCTTTTTTGCCATTTTGATTCCATTGGCTTTTGCGATTGCAGGCAAGATTCCATGGCATATCCTCAATGCATTGATCATCAGTATGTATGGTCTGGGTACATTTGTTTCCGGGGGCATACTGAGGTTTAAACCGCTGGTGATTGGCGGTATCAGCTGCTGGATCATAAGTTTTGGTGCCTTTTTAGTGAAGGAAGATTACATGTTGCTGCTCGTGGCCTTATCGATCATCATTGCCTACCTCATTCCCGGATACCTGTTAAGATCAGCCAAATAAAACTACGTTATGTTTGAAGAGCTAGATCCATTGCTGCATTCTCAATTAAGACTGGCCATCATGTCATTGCTGATCAGTGTTGAGTCTGCCGAATTCAATCATTTGCTGGATAAAACCGGCGCAACAAGGGGGAACCTGAGCGTTCAGCTGACAAAGTTGAGCGAAGCGGGCTATATTGCGATTGAAAAGAGCTTCCGGAAAAACTACCCGCTGACTACCTGCCGGATAACACCTAAGGGGATAGAAGCATTTGAAAATTATGTCAGGGCGCTGAAGGGATATCTGGAGAATAAAGGATCTTAAGGCTTTCAGGCCGGCCATTAACGAGCAGCCTGCAGATATAAATCCCCGGCCGGCAAATTTGGGCAACTGGCAGTTCCCGCATTGATAATAGTAAATCATATTCCCCTGCATGCTGCACCTCATTTTCCAGCACAGCCACCTCGTCGCCCACCAGGTCATAGATCTTCAGCGAAACATGGGATCTCTCAGAAACCGAATATTCTATGGTCGTTTCAGAACGAAATGGATTGGGATAAGCCCGGAGCATTGAACGCCGGTTACTGGCCGCCGGCGTCTGCTCTGTCCCGTTCAGGCTTGAAATGTCTGCCGGTGCGGTCCATATCTGATAAACCCCGGTTGAATTGTCCATCCATACCGGCCAGAGTTTGGTACTGGTGGAGGTGATGTCGATGTTATCCCCCTGGTAACCCTGACCAAGGCCTCCGATTGGAACTGGCTTGAAGTTATGGTCGCTCAGCTCGTATTCTGTCCAGGTGTCGCCGCCGTCATTGCTCCGGGCCAGGAACACCCCTGCCGAATCACTTGTGGTGTTGCGGTCGTCGTAAAAAATGATGTTGATGGCCCCGGTCTTATCGATATCGATTCCCGGAAAGTACTGTATCTTACCATTGTTTAATTCGTCCTGATTGACCCGGATCCCGGCTGACCAGCTCAGTCCGCCATCAGTGCTCCGGTGCATCACGATATCAGGATCGGTGCCGGCTGGGGAAAGCTCCTTCTCCCCCGTAACAATATAAATCCATCCCCGCCGGGGCCCCGTCGTGGTATCCACGGCGATATTGGGCAGGCCGTTCACGCGTATATTGGCCTTGTCCTCCAGTATGCCGGTAATGCCGCTCATAGGGAATGCATTTTCTGTGATGGTCCATGTCTCCCCTCCATCGGCCGAAACGGCAAAACCCGTATAGATCTCTTTGAACGGGGACACTTCCGTTACGCCTGACCAGCAGATATAAACTTCACCTTCAGGGCCGGCAGTTATGTCTCCCCCCGCACTCCTGTTGGGAGGATTATTAATTTGTTCGGGCACGGTCCAGTTTTGTGCCCCGTCGTCCGAATAAGCCAGCATCAAAGGAAACGGTGGGGCAAACCTGACCCAAGCCGAATAGGTCCTTCCGTAGTAAGGGCTTGATGGATTGACGTCAGCAGTTACAGTAGCCCGCTCCAGGTCATCCGTCGAGATAACCTTTTGTGCTGACCATGTTGCGCCGTTATCCGTGGAATAGTGCGAATACAGTCCTACGAACGGTGAACGGCCGATGCGGGTAATAATGAAGGTGCCGTTTTTATCGATGGTGATACCGGGGTCTCCTCCGTGAAAAGCGATCGGTTCCCCCTTGCAGGTGTCACTGCCTTGCCAGTCCTGACCTCCGTCTGTTGAAACATAGATACCTTCGCTCACGAAGAATGGTATAAAGGAAAGGGTGTTGCATGAAGCCCAGAGAATATTATCATCAATAGGGCTTTTTGTGATGAACACTTCGGTTTGATTGACCGATGAAGGGTAAATGCGGTAGTTGGAGCTGAGCGATAGCGGAAATTGTTGCGCAGACACCTCTGCAAAGCATATTATCAAAACAAAAGACAGGATTAGAGATCTCATTTTACAAATATACACCCACTTTCCTGTTAAAAAGTGTATCCCAGGTTCAGTGACAGGTAATAATTCCGGGGTGCACCGGCCTCGTAAAACCTTTGGTTGGCCGAATTGGTATTCGTAAATCCAACATAGATCTCATTGAGAATGTTATCGATCCCTCCCGAAACCAGCAGGTGGAAATTACCAAAGGTCATATCCAGCCCGAGCACAGCATTCAGCAGGTTATAGCCATCTGTCTTGTCCGAGTTGGCATCATCCACCCATAATCCGTCGATGCCCATGTAGCTGCCTTTCACAAATCCGTCGAGATGCTTAATGATCGGTCGCGAGTAAGACAATGCCAGGTACAGGTTGTTTTTAGGGATGCTGGGGACGATATTGCCCGAAAAATCCTCATCATTCTCAATAAAGTTACCGGCAGTATCGATGGTGATCGTGGTAGCGGTATAAGACTGGTAATTGAAGTTCGAATACGTGTAAGCAATGGCGAAATCAAATCCGCGGAGAATTTCAATCTGTGCGCCCAGTTCCAGTCCAAGCCGGTGCGTTTCCGCCGCGTTGCGGTAGAAAACATCCCCCAGGATCTCATAGGGGACTATTTCATTATTCACAACGATATTGAAAAAGGTCGCCTCAAATAATATTTTCCTGAGCAGGTCCTCCTCGGGCCTTAACCGGTTACCTTTCATACCGATCTCAAAATTCAGCGATTCCTGGGGTTTCAGGTCCTGGTTGTAAAGGAACGCCGGATCCGGGCTGTCCATTTCATTGTTAGCAGGGCTGTCGTAACTTAGACCGAATGACGTATAGACAGAAATCCACGGAGTCAACTTATAATTAAATGCCATTTTAGGGGTAAAAGCGCTGAAGGTCCGGGTGTCGTGGCGGGAAGGCAGGGTTTCTTCCGTCATATCATAAAGGATATGGTCGTACCGGCCTGTCAGGAGTACGAACAGCTTTTTTTTGAGGATCTCAAAATTCTCGGTGAAATAAAATCCGGTATTATTGATCTTTTCAGCCTGGAGTTGCAAAAGCTGGTCGCCTTTGACGCCGTTGATATTTTCATAATTTTCGATCCGGGCTGGTTGAGAATATATATCCACACCAACCGAGAATTCATTGGACCTTTCCTTCCATTGCACCAGGTTGATATACCTGCCGGTGATTCCATAGCCATTCCGGCTTATGATCCGGAAGTCCTTGGCAGTCCTCTCAAAATACTTGATTGTTCCGAAGGTGGTTATTTCGATCTCATTATTATTTTTTCGGCCGAATTTCGTATCAAAACGCAGGCCCAATCTTCCTTTGGTGGTGATCCTTTTCTCATCGCGGTCAATAGAGCGCTGGTCAGCCTGCCAGGGGTCCTCAGCGAATTCTTCTGCGGTAAGGGATCCCGGCAGTTTGATCTTGCCATCCACGAAATAGCCCAGGATTTTCAGGCTGCTGCGTGGGGTAGGGGTAATTTCTGCCACCATATTGAAGATGTTCCACCATTCGCTGTTGTGTTTCCGGTAACCTTCATAATTCTGGTAGCTGTAAGTTGTCAGAAGGCCGTAATGGTCGGTCCGGAAGGCTGCCTTCAATCCGTTGCGAAAGAGGCCGAATGATCCGAATTGGTTGAACTGGGTAATGGAAGAGCGATGGAAATCTATATCGTTGAAGAAGTTTGCCACCCCTCCGGGGGCATTGGTGTAAAGGGATGAAGCATTGCCCTTGACGATTTCTATCCGACCTATCGAGTTGAAATCGATGGCTTCAATACGGGTCTGGCCGTCGGGTTCTGATTCAGGGATATCATCGAGGAGTATCCTGACGCCCCGGATCCCGGAGTTGGACCGGCTGCCGAAACCCCTGATGGAGAACCGGACGTCATGGTTGCCGTACCTGGATTGAAGGAATAGCCCCGGGACCGCGGGCATAACATCATTGGGCCCTATTTTCCGGTCATATTGATAATCCTGGAAATTAAGCCTGACGACGGAATAAGGTATATCGATAATTTTTTTTGAAACGCGTGTTCCGGTAATGACAATTTCCTCGAGTTCATTGACTTGTGCTGTATCCGGGGAGATATACAGGGTATCCGGCGGCCAGGATTCCTGCGAGTAGGATGGTTTAAGGCCGGCTATTAGCATGAGTGTGAATCCAAGCAATAATGTTGTGCAGGATTTAAGCATGATGAATGTTTTTCGGGACATATCGCAAATATATTAATATTATCCTGTGCCGAGGTCCAAAACTAAAAACCAAACTATAAACTATGATTTAAACTATTACCTTTGCACTTTGAATTGCATGGATTGGGGTATTAGCTCAGTTGGCTAGAGCGCTACATTCGCATTGTAGAGGTCACCGGTTCGACTCCGGTATACTCCACAAAAATCGTCGGACCACTATAGTCGTCCGACGATTTTGCTAAAGCTTAATTAGCAAGGGATAGAGAAGGAAAATGTGTTAAAAAACGACTTGTACTACCATTATAGTGGTAGTACCATTTTTAGAGCGTTTCGACGCTGAAAGTATCCCCCAAATCCAGGTTACCCGTTTTGAACCCCTTCGTAAACCATCTGACCCGCTGCTCCGATGTGCCGTGCGTAAATGCATCCGGTACTACATAGCCCTGGGATTGCATCATGATGTGATCATCCCCGACTGCCGATGCGGCATTGAGCGCTTCCTCTATATCTCCTTCCTCTAAAATCCCGAACATCTTCTCCGCATGATGGGCCCATACCCCTGCCAGAAAATCAGCCTGAAGCTCCAGCCGGACAGAAATCTCATTGAAATCCGTCTCACTCAACTGCCCCCGCAAACGGTCCACCTCGTCCATTATACCCAAAAGCTTTTGCACATGATGCCCTATCTCATGGGCAATGACATAAGCTTTCGAAAAATCCCCGGTGGCACCTAGCCTGTTTTGCAATTGCTCCAAAAAATTCAAATCGATGTAAACCTTTTCGTCGGCAGGACAATAAAATGGCCCGACTGATGATCCCGTAACCCCGCACGCCGAACTGACCTGTGCAGAATACAATACGAGAGTGGGTTCCCGGTAGGTTTGCCCGGCTTCGCTGAATATCTTCGCCCATACATCCTCACAATCAGCCAGTACCACCGAGACAAACTGAGCCTGTTCGTCTTCCTCGGCGGTAGGCATCGCGGTCTGTTCCATCCCCCCGCCTATATTCATCTGATTCAGCATTTCCCCGGGATTTCCTCCCAGAAGATAAATGAGCACAACGATAACGATGGTGCCAAGCCCGCCCCCGACAGCAACCTTGCCACCACTCATCCTCCTGCGGTCATCTACATTGTCACTTGTTCTTCTTCCTTGCCAGCGCATATTTTTTTTTCTTAAAATTAATCTTTTTTCAGTCAAATTCGGATTTCTTTATTGTTTTTCCCAAGATCAAAATTTCAATTCTCATCCATCAAATTTCAACCTCTCACTCAAATGATGTACGAATAGTTGCATATAACATTTATCCGTACAACAAAATATTGATTTTCAGTTTTCCAAAGTTTAACTTTGAAACATCAATTAAAATTTCCAAACCATGAGAAAGTTTTTTCTATTAACTGTCATGCTTGTCCCCCTGATCCTGTTTTCACAGGGACAACCCGCCGCTTCATCTGATGGATTCAAATCTGCGCAGAATTTCTATCAGCCTTCCGGTAACCGTAGTATTCCTCCGGGTACCCTGGTCTGGTCCCAGCTGCCCAATTGTTCCGGCAGTATCTATGCCAGTCAGATGGATCTGGTTACTCCCTTCGATGCCCGACTGGCAGACGATTTCATGTTCGATACGTATCCCGGTCCGATTGGCGCCGTGAGATGGTGGGTTGGCTGGTGGAATTCAGCGGTTTACGCAGCACCAGCCTCTTTCAATATCTATATCTACGATGATAATGCTTGCATTCCGGGAACCGTAGTCGCTCAATGGAACATCCCGTTTGCCGAAGCCAATGAAGATGCGGGCTGTTTGATCAGCTGGCCAAGCAGGGAATACTGGGGCGTACTGGATCCGGTCTTCGAACCGGTTGTGGATGAACATTACTGGATCGTTATTCAGCCGGTCCTGGCTTTTCCGCCTCAGACCGGGATGTTGGTATCCACCACTACGGCTCTCTGCCCCACCCGTCAGAATTTCCCGTATATTGGCATTAACTGGGCAACCATTGATTACTATGATATGGCTTTCGAATTATATTCATATAGTGAAGTGCCCGTCGGTAACTGGGCGCTCCTGCTGGGCGGCATCTTGATTGCCGTCTTTGTCTTCTTCAGGTTCCGGCGTTCTTAGTTTGATCCATAATAATAACCATTCCCATCCGGAAAATTCAATCAATTAAAAAAGGGACTGTTTCGCTTTTAATTTGAAACAGTTCCTTTTTATTTTATATGATTGCCCGAATTCTTTCAACCTTTCTTTTTTAGAATCGTTTTAAATATTAATTTTGCCTATACAATTTCGATTATTATGACCAGGAAATCAGGATATCTCTCTCTACCCATTTCTATGTGCATGCGATAAGACTTCAGACAATTTTCTCTGAAGTCGACTTCATCAATCCTCCTCCTTATCACTTTCAATTCATGTATTACGAATCATTTCAATGTACTACAAATTACGTGCATGCCATCGATTGAACAAATCATAAGATCCCGGGTCCTCGTCCTGGATGGTGCAATGGGTACCATGATCCAGCGTTATATGCTCACCGAACTGGATTATCGTGGAGAAAGATTCCACGATTATCATCGCGACGTTAAGGGAAATAACGACCTGCTTTGCCTGACCCAGCCCCGGATCATCCGTGAGATCCATACCGCCTACCTGGATGCCGGCGCTGACATTATCGAGACCAACACCTTCAATGCTAATGCAATATCCCTGGCTGACTATGGGATGCAAGACCTGGCTTATGAGATCAATTTAGTAGCGGCCACGATCGCCCGTGGCATCGCTGATGAATTTACAGCTAAAACGCCTTCCAAACCCAGATTCGTGGCCGGTGCTATCGGACCGACCAATAAAACTGCTTCCCTTTCGCCGGATGTCAACGATCCCGGTTACAGGTCGGTCACTTTCGATGACCTTTATAAAGCCTACTATGATCAGGCCCGTGGACTGACGGATGGTGGTGCAGATGCTTTGCTGGTCGAAACAATCTTCGATACACTCAATGCCAAGGCCGCCCTGTTTGCCATCCAGGACTTGCAGGAGCATTCCGGTAAAAAAATACCCGTCATGGTTTCCGGAACGATTACTGATCTCAGTGGCCGGACATTATCGGGTCAAACGGTAGAAGCCTTCCTGAATTCAGTGTCACATGCCGGTATTTTCAGTATCGGTTTTAACTGTGCCCTGGGAGCTAAGGAACTCAGGCCATTCATCGAAGAACTGGCTCAAAAAGCGCCATTTTATACCAGTGTGTACCCGAATGCCGGTTTGCCCAACCAGTTTGGCGGTTATGACGATACACCGGAGCAGATGACTTTTTTTATCAGGGATTTCCTGAAAAATGAATTTGTCAATATCATCGGCGGATGTTGCGGGACAACCCCGGAACATATCCGACTCTTCGCCAAACAGGCTGAAAATGCACCCGTTAGAAAGGTCCCGGAACCCAATCAAGCGCTTCACCTGAGTGGACTGGAACCTTTGATTGTTTTTCCGGGCAGTAATTTTATCAATATCGGGGAACGAACCAATGTGGCAGGTTCCCGTGCATTTGCAAGGCTTATCAGGGAAGAGAAATATGAAGAGGCCCTTTCGGTTGCCAGGCAACAGGTCGAAAACGGAGCACAGGTAGTCGATGTCAATATGGATGATGCCATGCTCGATGCCGAAAAAGTCATGGTCAGGTTCCTCCGGTTGCTTTCGGCAGATCCGGACATTGCGAAAGTCCCGGTCATGATCGATTCGTCGAAATGGAACGTCATCGAAGCCGGCCTGAAATGCCTTCAGGGTAAACCGATCGTTAATTCCATCAGCCTGAAAGACGGAGAGGGGCCTTTTAAAGAGAAAGCCCGCAAGATTAAAAAATACGGGGCCGCGGTCATAGTCATGGCTTTCGACGAAGATGGACAGGCAGCGGATCTTCAACGCCGGATCAGTATTTGCAACCGGGCTTATAAGATATTGACCGATGAGATCGATTTCCCTCCTGGAGATATCATCTTTGATCCCAATATTCTGACTATTGCCACAGGCATCGAGGAGCATAATCACTATGCTGTCGAATTCATGGAGGCAGTCCGTTGGATCAAATCCAACCTGCCGCATGCCCGTGTCAGCGGAGGGATCAGCAATCTGAGCTTTTCTTTCCGCGGGAATGACACGGTACGGGAGGCGATGCATTCAGCCTTTCTTTATCATGCCATCCGGGCCGGACTGGATATGGGGATTGTGAACGCCGGCAATATGCCTGTCTACGATGAGATTTCGAAAGATCTTCTGCAACTGGTGGAAGATGTCATCCTGAACCGAAGGAAGGATGCAACGGAAAGGCTGATCGCTTTTGCTGAAAAGGTGAAAGAGAAGGGTTTGAAGGAGGAAAAGGTCGATGCATGGCGTGCCTGGAGTGTGCAGGAACGGTTGAAGCACGCACTGGTCAGGGGTATCCTGGATTATATCGACGAGGATGTGAGGGAAGCCCGGCTTCAATATCAACGTGCCCTGGAGATCATTGAAGGGCCATTGATGGATGGGATGAATGTGGTGGGCGATCTTTTCGGCAGTGGCAAAATGTTCCTTCCACAGGTTGTGAAAAGCGCCAGGGTGATGAAGAAAGCCGTGGCGGTGCTGGAACCGTGGATTCAGGCAGAGAAAGACAGTTCGCAGTTCGCAGTTCGCAGTTCGCAGTTCGCAGTTCGCAGTTCGCAGTTCGCAGTT
>CAZUDV010000009.1:0-165174 GCA_964619555.1 uncultured Bacteroidales bacterium
CTTTTGCCTTTTAATACGATCAAAGAACGTTTACACAAAATTCCTCACACTACCACAATTAAAGATTAAGTAATACCCTTCAATCCTCAACCTTCAATCTTCAACCTTCAATCTTCAACCTTCAATCTTCAACCTTCAATCTTCAATCTTCAATCTTCAACCTTCAATCTTCAATTACACTATCTTTGTCCGATGCAAATCGCCGCACTTGTTTCCGGAGGAGTCGATTCATCTGTTGCCGTTCCCATGCTCAAGGACCTGGGCTATGACCCGGTAATATTTTATATCCATATTGGCATGGACAACGAGCCCGGTTTCCTGGACTGCCCGTCGGAAGAAGATATCGAAATCACCACTTTTATAGCAAAAAAATACGGCTGCCGGTTCGAAATAGCCAATCTGCATGAAGAATACTGGAACCGGGTGGTCAATTATACTTTAGACACCGTTCGCCAGGGACTTACACCTAATCCTGACGTAATGTGCAACCGCTTTATCAAGTTCGGCAGCTTTGAAGAAAAGTTCGGCCGGGATTTCGACAAGATCGCGACCGGACACTATGCCCGGGTAATTGAGAAAGAAGGCAGGTTTTTCCTTGGAACAGCACGTGACAAACATAAAGATCAGACTTACTTTCTGGGGAGGATCACCTATCCTCAGCTATCCAAAGCCATGTTCCCCATCGGCGACCTGGAAAAAGGAGAGGTCAGGAGATTGGCTGAAAAACTGAAATTACCCAGTGCCAGGCGACCCGACAGCCAGGGGATCTGTTTCCTGGGTAAAGTCAATTACAATGAATTCATCAAGCGTTACCTGGGTGAAAGGGAAGGGGAGATCATAGAGTTGGAAACGGGAAAAATCCTGGGAAAACACAAGGGAATCTGGTTCCACACGATCGGCCAGAGGCGGGGCCTGGGCCTCGGCCAGGGTCCCTGGTTCGTGGTGAAAAAAGATATCCCCCGGAATATAATTTTTGTATCCAACGGTTATGATCCGATCGCCCAGCACAGCCATGTGGTTCCCCTGGCCGATTTCCTGTTCATTAACGAAATGCCCGACCGCGACTACAGCACCCCCCGGCCTGTCGCTTTCAAGATCCGGCACCAGCCTGAGTTTAATCATGGAATGATGGAAAAAAGGGGAACAGGGGATACGGGGACAAGTTATCCAGCGGATAATGGAAATTATGTCATCCATTCTGAAAAAAGTATTGCCGGGGTTGCCCCGGGGCAATTCGGTGTAGTTTATGACGTCCATCATAAAATTTGCCTGGGAAGCGGAGTGATAGCTGAAGAGTGTTGAGTGGTTAGTGGTTAGTGGTTAGTGATTAGTGATTAGTGATTAGTGGTTAGTGATTAGTGGTCAGTGAAGAGTGATCAACTATTTGACTGTTTAGTAAATATATAGTTTAACATGGAATCCTTTGTAATGTATAATCCGGTGAAGCTTCATTTCGGCAGGGGAGTGGTGGAAAAGCTCGGTCGGGTAGTTAAAAATTATGGCACCAAGGTGCTGTTGGTTTACGGAGGCCGTTCAATAAAAAAGAATGGAGTGTACGACCAGGTGATGGACCAGTTGCGGGAGAGGGGTATGGAAGTGTTTGAATTCCATGGCATTAAACCTAATCCGTTGATAGAGGATGTGGATGCCGCAGCAGCCTTTGGCCGGGCAAAGAAGGTGGATGTGATCCTGGCAGTAGGAGGGGGGAGCGTCATCGATTCCTCGAAAATGATATCGGTTACAATTCCCGTTGAACACAGCGGATGGGATTTTGTCAAAGGAAAGGCCAGCCCCAAAAAAGCAGTTCCACTGATAGCCGTTCTTACCCTTGCTGCGACCGGTACGGAAATGAACCGGTTTGCGGTCACGCAAAATAACCTTACAAAAGAGAAGCTTGGCTATGGTCATCAGCTTACTTATCCGAAAGAATCTTTCCTGGATCCGGCTTATACCATCTCTGTCCCGGCAGATTACACTTCCTATGGAATCTCAGACCTGATCGCCCATGCATTGGAAGCTTATTTTGGTGATGGAGAAGCAACCCTGTCTGACCGGTTCGTCTTTTCCATCATACGGGAAGCCCTGGATTACGGTCCTGCCCTGATGAGCAACCTGACCAGTTACCGGCTGAGGGAGATCATCATGTACGCAGCCACCAGCGCTCTGAATAACCTGACCATGTATGGAAGGAAAAACGGCGACTGGGGTGTCCATTCGATCGGTCACGTCTTGTCAGTTTTGTATGATATCCCTCATGGAGCATCATTATCAATTGTTTATCCGGCCTGGATGAAGCTCCATCTAACGAAAATCCCGGATAGGATAACCGAACTCGGCATTAATCTTTTCGGAGTGAATTCAGCGGAAGAGACCATTTTGCGGTTTGAATCGTTCTTCACTTCCATTCAGTCCCCCGTGCGGTTGAATGATATTGGCATTCTCGTGACCGAAAAAGGGGAAGAGATCCTTAAAACTCTCATAGCTAATAAAGCAGGTGGCAATCATCATAAACTCAATGAAACCGATTACCGGAAACTAATAGAGTTAATGGCCTGATCAGTTTTTATTTGCTTTATATTCAGGTATTTGTATTACAAACGTTGCACCATCTCCGGGAACAGAATGAAATGTAATCGTTCCTCCAATTGACGTAATAATACTTTTCACCATGGCCAGGCCCAAGCCCATACCGCTGGATTTCGTGGTAAAACTGGGGGTGAACATCTTTGCCGCCTGTTCAGCAGAAATTCCTGAGCCATTGTCTTTAACCGTGATCACATGAAAGTTGTTTTCCAGGATCATACCAATTTCAATCCGGCCGTCTTTTCGGTCACCAATTGCTTGTACAGCATTCTGAATCAGGTTATTGAATACCCTTAGCAATTGCCTTTTATCAGCTTCGACAAAGTGTGCCCGTTCACTGCAAGATTCTACGAACTGAATGTTGTCAATATCCTTGTAGAGATTGACTGCATCTTTAACGATTCCTGACAGTTCGATCTTTTCCAGCCGGGCCACGGGCATTTTGGCAAAGTCTGAAAACTCTGAGGCAATCTGGGAAAGTGAATCGATCTGTTCAATGATGGTGCGGGAAAACCTTTCCAGCCTTATATTCCAATCCGGCGCGTTCTCATCCCAGGCTTTCTTAAGGTATTGAACACTGAGTTTCATAGGGGTCAGAGGGTTCTTGATCTCATGAGCTACCTGCTTGGCCATTTCACGCCAGGCGCTTTCCCGTTCCGAACTGGCCAGTAATTCTGCACTTCTGGCCAACTCATCCACCATGCGGTTATATTCCATTATTAAGCCCCCGATCTCATCGTTCCGGTCCCATTCAATCTTTTCATTTGCCTTGCCAAGACCTATCCCGCTCAGTTTTTCCCGGATTAGGTGAAGCGGTCGTGTAATTAACCTGGATACAATAATGGTGACCATGATCGCCAGTACGATCAGCAATACATACACATTAATGTAGGCGACCAGGAAGTCTGACAGTTCTTTCCGGATCTCTGTTTGTTTGGCAAAATAGGGGAGATTCAGATAGGCTATGATCTGGTCATTATTGTTCCTGAAAGGTATATAGGCGGAAAGATATTCCTGCAGTCCAATCTTTTCATTCTGAATAAACAGGAGGTTATGCTCAAAAGCCAGCCGTTGATAGGCTTCCGTGTTCATCCTTCCGGAAAGAAGTCCTTCCTCAAATATCTGGGGTCTCGATGAAACGATCAGATTACCCTGCGGATCAAAGAGGTTGATATCCGAATAGAAAATCATCGAGAATTTTTGCAATAATTCTCCAAGGTAGTCTGTCATCTCCGGTGAAATGTAAGGCTCATTCCCGATCTTATGCTCCAGTTCCGTCAGCACGGAGAAAGTTTTCTCGCTCAGGATATCCCCGTTTTTATCCTGATTCAGGTGAATGATCCTTGCTCTTGTAATTACTCCAAGGACAAAAAAAGAAATCACAATTATTATAATAATGGACAACTGGAGCTGTGTGCTGAAATTAACTTCCATTTTTTCGTTCCGTCCCGGGAAAATGACCAGCAATATAAAAACCAGCAGGAATACACTAAAAAGGATAAAGAGATAGGAAAACGGGGCGATAAGGTCCAGAATTCCGGGTTTCTTTTTGCTGATTATCAGGACATTCTCTTCATCCAGTTTGGAAACGTAATGATTATACCCTTCATTATCAACGAAATAGGAGCTCCCATCAGCATGATAATAGGGTTTAAGGGAAAGATGGTAGGAAAAATCTCCGTATTTGTAAACGAGGGATTCGTTCAAGTACCGGGAATAACTATAATTGGAGAGGCCTGAGATCATTTTGACCCTCTTATCGATGAGGAGATCGGGATAGCCCAACCCGGTTTCCTTAATATACTTATAATACAGTTCGATAAAGATCCGGGTGTCCGGATCAGGAATCAGGGGATTATTACGGAATTCAAGAACCGCGATGTAATTGTTGTTTTCTGATCGGTTATTGAAGAAATACAACCCTTTTCCAATAGAGTCGGCCTTATTGGTGAGGAGCACATCGTTAAAATATTCGTAACAATCCACCAGATAGCCGGTTGGCTGGATTTCAAGGATCTCATCCCTGCTGCATAAAGTTATTTGTTGCTCGTAATTATCCCAGATTTCATTGAAATAATTGTTCCTGAGGTATTCCTGAATCCTGATTTCATCGACATTTCCGGATGTCGTCCCGGAGATCAGGGCCTGCAGAAGGGTATCTGCCATCAGGTCAGGGTAGATCCTTCTGTACTCAAATTCCATCATAGGGTCACGTTTGGTGGACAACTCGGCCGCGATGATCTTCCGTTTTTCTTTTTCCTTTATCTCCTGATTATAATCCAGCACAAATGTGCCCGTCAATGAGAATAAAACGATATAGAACAATGCCCCGGAAATGTTCCGGTACCCGGTGGCTTTCCGGGCGAAATAGAGAAAGGATATCCAATATACTATCAGCAGTCCCGAATAGACAAGGCTGAACGAATATGGTTCTGACCGGGTAAACAATAAGAAGCTGATAAGCGCGGAGATCCCGGCGGTTACAATAATAATCCTGCTGCTGATTTTCATCTGCAAGAGGGAGCAGGCCAGTTTGGAAGTTACCAGGAAAAATGCAAGGAACTGGCATGAGATGGCAACAAAACCCAGAATTCCGATCAGGTCGATATTAAAAATGTTGTTAAAGTTCAATCCAAAGCTGGAATCGATGATCAGCTTCTTCATGGTAGATAATAAGAGGTAGTACAGCCCTGTAATAATGGCCATAACAATTATCCCCGCAACTATCTTCCGGATGGTTTCCAGTGAGTCGTATCGAAGTATGATCCTATGATAGAACAACCAGGATACTGTAAGCAGCATATAACTGTTTATAAAGAAATCGCCCAGGGACGGAGCAAAGAAAGAAGTCGCATAATAGTAAGGGCTGAACAGATCCGTCTGGTAAATGAATGCCGGAATTTTTATTACCAGTAATAAAATCCTAAGGAGCATGACATCGGCCAGGAAGGCAAGAAATAGCAGTAAAGGCCGGTTTCGGAAGAAATCGAACAGGTGGTAGAGGTAAAACAGAAGGACCATGAAAAAGATAAGTGAAGCTGAAAGCATTAAAAAAACCACCATATCATATTTATCCTGGTGTTCTTTCTGCTCCGGAAATTCGAGACTGAAAATCAGGTTTCCGCTTCTGTCGTTTATATTGACATGTCCCGGGACCGTATCCAGACTTACCCTGGAAGGCAGGTTAAAATCTTTCTGGAACTCGTTTTTCAGGTATTCATTCTGATAGGGATAATCGTGTTTGATGAGGATAAATGCCAAAACTCTCCGGTCATCTCTCTGGCTGTTCACCTTTCTGAACCAACCGTTACCGAAATGCAAAAGCTCCTTAGAAGTTTCCTGCCGGACGACTTCCGGAACCAGTTCAACTTCATTTCCTGACCAGTAGATGAGTGAATCATGCTTAAAAACAAAGAGGATTATTCCGTTATCATCCCATAGCTTGCCGGGAATTAACCGGTGAATTTCAGAAAAGGAATTTATTTCGTTGCTCAACGAATGGATCTTCCCACTGATCTCATGAACTATATTTTCCTTTACGTTAAGAGCCTTTTCAATGCCTTCCTTTTTCGTTTTTAAGTTCCCGGTAGTAGTGCTGAAAAAATAATGCAGGATCAAAGCGGTAACCGCAAAAACGATTGCCAGCAATGCCAGTCTGATCAACTTCATTTTATGGTGCCGGTCTGAACTGAAGTTTACAATCTGCATAGAGCCATAGGCTTATAAAGTGACCTCATTATCTCATTTATACGACGAAAAAAAATCAAAGTCGACACATTATTTCATTTTGGCATTCCGTTCGCCAGAAGGCTTAAAATTAAGTAATCTTGAGTAAAGAAAAAAACGTGCCAGTTTTGAGTTTTGAGTTCAGGCTTCGTGATTATTTCAAGCCGGTTTCTTATTAACCGATTATCAATCGCCGTCTGCCGACTGCCGGTTGAAAATCGTTCCACGTGGAACGTCAGCGGCCGAGATGAACGAGAAGAATCGAAACATCGGCTGGGCTCACGCCGCTTATCCTGGATGCCTGGCCAAGGGATCTGGGCTTGATCCGGGAAAGTTTTTCCCGGGCTTCAAACGACAATGCGCTGATACGGTGATAATCGAAATCATCTTTGAGAAAAACTGAATCGAGGCGCTCTAATTTTTGTGCCAGTTCAGCTTCCTTATCAATGTATCCTTCGTATTTGATCCTGATCTCGACTTCTTCCAGGATTTCTTCCTGGAATCTCTTGATCAAATGCACGTGGTGCTGCAATTTATGGATGCTATGCATCAGGCCCTGCAGGTTCACCTGAGGGCGGAGCAGGAGGCCGGCGATTTTCATTTTTTGGCTGATGGTTGCCGTGCCGCAGCTTTCCAAATATCCGTTAATGTCATCCGGATCAATGCTGGTTTTCTTAAGGTACCGGACCAGGTCCATGATCATTTCTTCCTTATAGGATGCATCCTTCATTCGATCAATTGCAGCCAGTCCCAGTTTATATGACAATGGTGTCAACCGTAGGTCAGCATTACTCTGCCTTAAAAGGATCCGGTATTCGGCCCTGGAAGTGAACATCCGGTAAGGTTCATCCACTCCTTTTGTAATAAGGTCATCAATGAGCACCCCGATATAGGCGTCAGAGCGCTTCAGGACGAATTCCGGTTGCTGCCTGAGCTTGAGGTGCGCGTTTATCCCGGCCATCAGGCCTTGTGCAGCAGCTTCTTCATAACCGGTTGTGCCATTGATCTGGCCGGCAAAATACAGATTTTCAACCAGCTTGGTTTCCAGGGTGTATTTTAACTGGACCGGAGGGAAATAGTCGTATTCGATGGCATAACCCGGCCGGAAGATCCTGGCATTTTCAAAACCGGGTATTTTTTTCAATGCTTTATATTGAATATGATCGGGGAGGGAGGAGGAGAATCCATTGACATAATATTCCACCGTATCCCATCCTTCCGGCTCGACGAAAAGCTGATGCCGGTCGCGGTAAGAGAAGCGGTTTATCTTATCCTCAATGGATGGGCAGTACCTTGGGCCAATTCCCTCGATTCTTCCTGTAAACATCGGTGATTCATCAAATCCTTCCGCCAGTATGCCATGCACTTCAGGGCTGGTATAGGTTATATAGCAACTTCGTTGCTTTTCCAGTTTCGGTGTATCCGTGAAAGAAAATTTCCCTGGTATGTCATCTCCTTTTTGTTCTTCCATTTTGGAGAAATCGATGCTTCGGCCATCCACTCTGACAGGGGTGCCGGTTTTCATCCTGGCTGATTCAAATCCTAAATCTACCAGGCATTCCGTTAACCCGACCGCCGATTTTTCACCTATTCTTCCTCCTCCGAATTTCTTTAATCCGATATGGATAACGCCATTCAAGAAGGTCCCATTTGTCAGGATCACCGATTTCCCTGAAATGTGATGTCCCATGGAGGTGTATACGCCTGTCACCTTACCCTGTTCCACGGATACCCCTGTAACCATATCCTGCCAGAAATCCAGGTTCGGTGTGTTTTCGAGCTTATTTCTCCATTCGACGGAAAACAGCATCCGGTCGTTTTGAGCTCGTGGGCTCCACATGGCTGGTCCCTTGGATTTATTCAGCATCCGGAACTGGATCATGGTTTTATCCGTAACAATACCGGAATAACCGCCAAGCGCATCGATCTCCCTTACGATCTGGCCCTTTGCAATTCCTCCCATGGCCGGATTGCAAGACATTTGAGCCATATTGGTCATATTCATGGTCACCAGCAACACTGTGGAACCCATGTTCGCGGCTGCCGCGGCAGCTTCACATCCGGAATGGCCTGCACCCACGACTATGACATCGTATTCTTTAAACATTTTTTGAGTCGGAATTTAGCTTGATGTTCCACGTGGAACATTTTCTTTTCAAGCCAGCAAAGATAGGTAATAATCTTCCTTTGAGCGCATCTCGGCTTTTTCGGCCTTTGTTTTATCCTCGTAGCCGGCAAGGTGGAGAACCCCATGTATCATAAGCCTGTTGACTTCTCTTTCAACCGGTTCCCGGAACAACCCGGCATTTTCCTTTGCCCGGTCGATGCTTATATAAATATCCCCTTCGAGCTTTGTCTTCGATTCTGACAGGTCAAAAGTAATGATATCCGTCAGGGTAGAATGTCCAAGATACTGCTGATTTAACTCGAATAATATATCGTCGGAAGTGAAAATGAAGTTGAGAATGCCGAGCTTATGTTTCTCATTTTCAACTGCTTGAATTAGCCACTGACGAATTTTCCGCTTTCCCTTCAGGTCGAACTTCACTCCCTCCGGAAAAAAGTATATGTTACCCGGTTTCGCCATATTAATTCATTTAGTGCGGCTGTATCTGTGTTTTGCGAAGAAACTCAGTCATCAGGTCCTGCCTTCTGTCAAAAATGCTTTCATCGATACCATATATCCGAAATAACATTTCAATCACCCTTCCCCTGTTTTTGAACCTGACCTCGTCAGTAACGCCTTTGATCAGGGCCAATCCCTTTTTTTCGCCAGGCTCAAATAAACTTTCAGACGCCATAGCCCGGTCATAATCAAAACCGTCACCCTGGTCGGCAACCGTCAGCCAAAGCCCGTCTTTCTTTTGCTCCAGCGAAACCATTACCTTTTTCGATGCATCTGCCTTATTCCCGTGAATAATGGCGTTTTGTACGGCTTCTGTCAAAGCAATAAGGATATTCCCGAAATATGTGTCGTGAAGTAAATAATCATCCGTGACTTCTTCAACAAACTTCTCTATTCTGTAATAAACCTCATCATTTTTCTCAATAAGCAATTCTCTTCTCTTTTTCATATCTTATTGACGTTCAAAATAATAGAAATATTGGCTGACTTTCGTCCTGTAGAACGGGTTCAAATTCGGGGGCACCGTTCGCAGCAACTCAGTTTCCTGGTCTTTTAATTTGTTATACTCTAAAAATTCCTCAGGGTTTCTATTGTTAATATCTTTTCCTTCTTTTGATTCTCTTTTTTCTTCCTGCTCCCTTTTCAATTCCGCCTTTTCATGTTTCAATAATCTGACTTCTAATTCATTGAGCCGTTCTATCGTCTGCTGGGTTATAATTTTATTCACCAGTTCTTTTTCTGTTTCCTCCATTTGCTGCTTCATTTCCTGTATTTCGCGGCTATTTCCCATTCCTTGCTCCTTCATCTGATCTTCGTATTGTTCCATCATTCTCCGGATTGCTTCCTGCTGGGCTGCCATCCGGGCAAAAGCCTCACTGTTGGCAGAATTTCTCGAGTTTTTATCCGGTTTCGGACTTTTCTGCATCCCATCCTTCATATCCTTGATCTGCTTGCTCAGTTGTTGTTGCAACTGCCGCATGCTTTTCATGGATGCCGATCCCTTTCCCGGTTTTGGATTCCCCTTGGTGCACTGTCCGGATGCCTGCATCTGCATGGCCTGCATCATCTGGTCCAGTGCTTCCGACAGCAACAGGGCAAGGTCATTCAGGGAGGTCATCACATACTGCTGATCTTCGCCGGCAGGTCCTTTTCGCCTTTCCGTCAGATCCTCCAGAGCTTTTTCAACATGATGGTTTATATCCTGAATCTCTCTCGTCACAAAAGGCTCGATCATTTGCTGCCTTTTGCTCAATGCCCAGAGGGAATCCTCCACCATGACCAGGTCGTCTTTGATTCGGTTCTGTGATTCGATGAGGCCCGGATATTTAGGGTCTATCGTGGAAATTTCACGTGTCATGGCAATCAGCTCCTCCTGGTCGAACGACAATTGGATGATGTTTTCGAGTATTTCCCTCAAGTCTTCCACGCTTTCTTCCAGTTCTTCCGAATACATGTCACTTTGCATCTTCGATAACTTATCAGACAGGCTTTTCATCTTTTCGGAAGCGCTTTTCTGGGAAGGCGAAGCCTTCGAGGGCTTATTGTTCTCCAGCTGCTGAGTCCCTTCCTCCATATCCTGCTCAATCGACTCCTCATCAGATTCCGTATCCTCGAGGTTGTTAGGCTCTTCCAATTCCCGGTTTTTCTCCTGCAGGTCGTCCAGATCCTTCCGTAAATCCTCGAATTCCCTGTTCAGTCCTTCCTGTTCTTTTTGTAGCTCCCGCGAATCTGCATCCTTCTTTTCACTTTCTTTCGCCAGCTCTTGCTGCTTGTCTGAAATCTCGTTCAACTTATCTATGGTCTCCTGCAATTTCTTTTCAAATTCCAGCTGCTTGAATAACTCCAGGTTCCGGTCCAATTGTTTTTCAAGGTCTTCATTATCTTCCTTCATCTTTTCCAGGGCTTCATTCACCTTGTCCTTATCGATCTGGTCCATCAGTTGCTGCATTTCTTCAAACAGCTTCTTCATCTCCTCGGTCATAATCTGCTCAAACAGTTCTTCCAGCCGTTCCTGCTTCCTGACCAGCTCTTCGTCGATCTTTTTATATTGCTGTTCCTGCAAGGATTTCATCTCATTCTCCTTCTGTATCTTCTCGATCCTCTCCTGGATCTGCTTCTGTTCATCCAGCAAATCCTGGATCTGCTCCTTTTCCTGCCAGCCTATGTTTTCCTTATCGATCAGCTTCCGTGTCAGGTCGTCCGCTTTCTTTTGCAATGCTTTTACATCCCGGATGCTTTTCTCGAGCTCATCCATGATTTTCTCATTTTCCTGCTCGGTCTTTTCTTCGATCTCGTCGAGTGTAGGGGCTTTAAACATCATCGGCTGGGAACGGGTAACCTTGCTTCCGTTAACTCCGTCATTGTCCCAGATCTCAAAATGGTATACGATCTGCTGGCCGGGTTCGACACCGATTGAATCCAGGTCGAAGAAATGGAAGAATTGCTGCTGGTTCGACATCAGACTGACCGGCAAATCAGCGATAATTTCCTCCGGTTCCCCATCGATTGTTTTATCCTGATCATCGCGCTGGTAAATAAACGTCAGCCTGCTGAATCCATAATCGTCACGGATCAGCCCCCGGAAATAGATCTTTTTGTCGAATACGGAGTCACGCACCTGTTCAACAGAGATAGCCGGGTAATTATCCGGGATGACACTGACGGAATAGCTGAGAGAATCTGTATTCCTCATGAATTCATTGGAAGAAATGACCGAATAAACCTTGCTGCTCAAAGCCCGTTCCGTATGGGTAAATGAGTTTGAGCCGGCACTTTCGATTTCCTTCAGCTCGTTTTCCCAGTAGAATAAAATATGGCGCGTATCCCGGGTAAAAAACTTCCAGGTCACTCTAGTCCCTGCCGGAACGATCAGGTCGCCCGTATTTTCCATCGTTTCATCCATTTTACCGGTATAGCCAGGATAATCAAGGGCCACATCGAAACTAAGGACAATTGGTTTAGGAAGGACCTTAAGCTCGTACAACGATGACCTGAAAAATTCGTTGGACAGATAGAATCTCTTATTATCCTGCAGGTTTCTGAAACGATATTGGAACAACGTGGGCGATACTTTTTCCATCTTATACCTGACGCTGTTCACTTCAAGGAAAAGTTCCGCAGGCAATTCCTCACCTTCCGCTTTAACTTCCAGGAGAAAGTCTTCCTGCTGAACGGCTTCCAGCTTGTCATTCAGCACGGAAACGGTAAAAGGAGCGGGGGGGATGAATTCCTCCTGGTATTTCACGAGTCTTTCGGAGGGTTCCGTGATGACCCTTGGCGAAAAAACCAGGATGACCAGCAAAAGAGCCACCGGGGGCAGGGCATAACGGAGATACTTCAGGTTTTGACGCAGGTTAATAGCCAGGGAGAACGGCACCGGCCTGAGCTTTTCGATCTTCTGGTTGATCCCGGCACGGATCAGTTCGGCGCTGAGGCCTTCTTTTGCCTCGAGCGATTTCAGCTGCAGGACGTTCAACAGCTTGTCGCTCACTTCAGGGAAGTGCTCGCCGATGATCGATGCGGCCTGTTCATGGCTGATCACCCTTCCCAACCGCAAAAGCTTTGTGACCGGCACGACCACCAGCTGCCAGAGAACTGCGACGTTCAACCCGATATAAAGATAAAAAAGGACCGCCCGTGAAACCGTGTTGAACCTTCCTAAATACTCGGCGATTGTTATCAGCAGGAAAAATGCGACAAATAATGCCAGGGTAAAAATAGCACCGCGTATCAACCGGTTCTTATAGTATTTCCGGATGAATTCGTCGAGCTTTCCGATCAGGACATTATAATTGTCTGTCTCTTTCATTTGCTGCTGTAAGCTCAAGTGTCTTACTCACACGATAAGGAACAAATAAATATTATCTTTGTTCTCAGTTACAAAAATAGTCATTGTTTTAGGGTATTCTCCCGTCCCATGTAATAAATTCCGCGATGAAAAAGCTGGTTTTCCTTATCTGTTCATTAGTTCCTGCATTATTGACCAACGCTCAGTACAACCTTTCATTATCCCCGGATGAGGATTATTGCTATCACATGAGGTCTGCCGAAAAGCAGCTAAAATTATACCAAAATCCGGCGCCTGTCAATGCACTGTTGCAGGAATACGATGTGAAATTCTATTTTCTGGACCTCACCGTGGAATATAACACGGTCGATATTTCAGGTAACGTAACGGTCAAAGCCCTCCCTGTGGTCAGCCTTCTGGATACATTTGCCTTTGAACTTATCCCGGAAATGGTCATCGATACGGTATTTGTCAATGGCGTACAAAAAAGTTTTTTCCGAGAAGGCGACCTGGTGATGGTGCCAGTTTCACCGGGCCTACCATCCGGCTCTCTTTTTTCCGTAAGGACCAGCTATCATGGCACACCCCCGACCGGCGGATTTTTCTCCGGGGTTACGACAGATTATAACTCCCAGTATGACAAGCAGGTGACCTGGTCGCTATCCGAGCCATATGCTGCCAAGGACTGGTGGCCGACGAAACAGGATTTGCAGGACAAGATCGATTCCGTATGGGTTTTCCTCACCACCAGCCAGGGAAATATGGCTGGATCGCAGGGATTGCTCAAAGCGGTGACTCCATTGCCGGGTAACAAAGTGCGGTACGAGTGGAAAAGTTACTACCCGATCGATTATTACCTGATCAGTTTCGCGGTGGCCGATTACATGGAATACAATGTTTATGCGCATCCGGCCGGGACAAACGATTCTGTCCTGATCCAGAATTTTATCTACGATCATCCAACCTGCTTAAGTGCCAACAAGGAAGCGATAGATCAGACCGCAGAATTTATCGAGCTGTTCAGCGATCTTTTCGGATTATATCCGTTCATTGAAGAGAAATACGGACACTGCCTGACGGAACTCGGCGGTGGCATGGAGCACCAGACCATGACGACCCTGGGAGGGTTCAATTTCGGCTTGGTGGCCCATGAACTGGGGCACATGTGGTTTGGCGACAAAGTCACCTGCGCCACCTGGAGCGACATCTGGATCAACGAAGGTTTTGCCACCTATTCGGATTACCTGGCCCATTCCTACCTGGCCGATCCTATCTATGATTCCATCTGGCTTAAAATCCGCCATGACCAGGTGAAAAACCAGCCCGGGGGAAGCGTTTACGTACCGGAAGAGGAACTGGGAAACATCTGGAGGATATTCGACGGCAGGCTTTCTTACAGCAAAGGGGCCTTGCTTCTGCACATGATCCGTTTTGAGCTGCAGGACGACAGCGTTTTCTTCGACGTCCTCCGTACCTACATGGAGGAATATGGAGATTCTGTAGCCACAGGTGACGATTTCAGGGAATGGCTGGAATTGATCTCAGGGCAGGACTTCACCGATTTTTTTAACCAGTGGTATTACGGCGAGGGATACCCCGTTTTCGATATTACCTGGTACCAGCATGAAGGGATGCTCAATATTTCGTCTGCCCAATCCACATCTACGACTATCACCCCTTTATTTAAAATGACTGTGCCCTACTACCTGAAATTTGATGACGGAACCGATTCCACCTTGCTGCTCTTCCAGGATTCCAATTTGAACCATTACTCGGTACCTATTCCAAAAACCATTGAAAGCCTGATGATAGATCCTGACCAATGGATACTTCACAGACTTAACAGCTTGATCCTCAGTGTAGATGAAACTAATAGCCCGGTTCAATTCACCCTGGGGCCCAATCCGGCGGAAAATCATTTCAGGGTTTATCTGGAAGAAGGTCCGTACCAGAGTTATGAGCTGGAATTAATTGACTTCACCGGCCGGTTGGTATATTCACAAATCCTGTCGGAACCCATATCGGATATCCGGATCAATGATCTTTCGGGAGGAATGTATTTTGTCATCATTTCCGACGGCACGCATTCATTGACCCGAAAAATTCTAATCAACAATTAAATGAAACTGAATGAATCAGATGTGCTGCACGATATCCGGCGCCTCTGTTCCCATGCTATAATTAACGCTACATATGCCAACAAACACTGAAACGGTCCGCGTCCGCTTTGCGCCCAGTCCTACAGGCCCGCTGCACATCGGAGGCGTAAGGACCGCCCTGTACAACTACCTTTTTGCCCGTCATTTCGGCGGCACCATGATACTCCGCATAGAAGATACCGATCAGAACCGGTATGTACCTGGAGCGGAAAATTACATCATCGATTCCCTGACTTGGGCCGGGATCCTGTTCGATGAGGGAGTGCACGTAGGGGGGCCATTTGCACCTTACCGCCAGTCGGAACGGAAAGAAATTTACAGAAAATATGCCGACGAGCTGGTACGGAAAGGCCATGCCTATTATGCATTTGACTCGGCGGATGAACTGGAGCACAGAAGAAAAGAAGCTGAGAAGGAAAAACAGGTTTTCACCTACGATGCTTCTGTCAGAAAGCAGATGAACAATTCCCTGGTGCTTTCAGAGGATGAAACGCAAAAAAAGCTGGCCGCCGGAGAACATTATGTGATCCGTTACCTGATCCCGGAAAAGGAGACCCTCATTTTCAGCGACCTCATTCGCGGGGAGATAACCGTCCAAACCAGCACACTCGACGATAAAGTGCTTTATAAATCGGACGGCATGCCGACCTACCACCTTGCCAATATCGTGGATGACCACCTGATGGAGATCTCGCATGTGATCAGGGGCGAGGAATGGTTGCCATCCCTGCCGCTTCATGTTTTGCTGTACCGAAGTTTTGGCTGGCAGCCGCCATTATTTGCCCATCTCCCCCTGATACTGAAGCCGGAGGGGAGTGGAAAACTCAGCAAACGTGACGGGGACCGATTGGGCTTCCCGGTATTCCCGACGGAATGGAAGGATCCATTCACCGGTGAGATCTCTTCCGGTTACCGCGAGTCGGGCTATTTCCCTGAAACCCTGGTAAACGTATTGGCCCTGCTGGGTTGGAACCCGGGCACCGAACAGGAGATTTTCACCATGGATGAGCTTATCCGCGAGTTTTCCCTCGAGAGGGTCGGCAAATCGGGTTCCCGTTTTGATCCCGCAAAGGCCAGATGGTTCAATCATCACTACCTGGTGTCCAAAAGTACCCGGGAACTCACCGGATTGTTCCAGGAAACCTTGAAGAAAAAGGGGATAGGTGCCAAGGATCCTTTTGTTGCCAGTATCGTTGACCTGGTCAAGGACCGTTCGGATTTCATCAGCCAGTTCTGGGATCATTCATTCTTCTTCTTCGAAGCGCCTTCCTCCTACGATATGGAAATCGTCAGGAAGAAATGGAAGGATGATACGCCTTCCCTGCTGGCGGATTTCAGGGCTACCCTGCCTTCTGTGACAGATTTCAGGGCTGAGAACATAAAAGCCCACGCAGAAGCATTTGTTCAGGAGAAGGGTACCGGCCTTGGCCAGCTGATGAATCCTCTCAGGCTTTGCCTGGTGGGCGGCAGCTTCGGCCCTGACCTTTCACTGGTTTGCGAAATGCTTGGAAAGGAAGAGGTGACTTACCGGATCGGGAAAGCACTGGAGTATATTCAAAATCAATCGGCCTAATCTTTGAAAATATGGGACAGATCTCCATCGACGGAATGGAATTTTACGCTTACCATGGATGTTACATGGAAGAGCAGGTTATCGGGACACGGTTCACCGTAGATGTCATTCTGGAAACCGATACACGGGAAGCGGAAAAAACCGATGATCTGTATCAAACCGTTAATTACCAATCCGTTTACAGGATGGTTAAAGAAGAGATGGCCGTTAAATCCAACCTGCTTGAACATATCGCCAGGCGCATAAGTGACAGGATAAAGAGGGATTTTCCTCAAGTCAGCGCTTGCCGTGTAAAAGTGTCGAAACTGAATCCGCCGCTCGGCGGCAAGGTGCAATCCGTAAGCATAGAATTGTATGACCACCTTTCATGACCCTTCAACCTGTCCGCGATGCGGTAAGCAGTTCCATTGCTCGAAATCGGGCAGGTGCTGGTGCTATGAGGTCCATCTTCCCATGGATGTCCTGGAATTCATTGAAGAACATTACGAGAGTTGCCTGTGTCCCGCCTGCCTCATGGAGCTGTCGCATCCCCGCCGGGACCCGGAAGGGAAAATTTCCATCGAAAGCCTCATCAAACTTCCGTACAGGAAAAAACAAGGGACTTAAACTGCATTTTTAATAAATTAGCTCCTCCAACCAAAAGAAGCGAGCTATGACATTGCTGTTGCCTTCTCTGAGAAAGATCCTTTTCTTCCTGTTTTTCTTTCCTGCACTTATCAATGCCCAATCCGACGATATTGAAAAGCAATTGACCCTTTCTGACGTGGTTATCCTGGAAGAAAGGACCAACCTGGTCGTGAGCGGCCAGAAGTCGTACCTGATGGATTTTACGGTTGAAAAGGATATCACTTATCAAATCAACACGGAAAAGGGAATCTTATTCCTTGATACAATATTGGTCCCGGAGCCTTTGGATGAAACCTATATCCTGCATTCTCCTGAGATAAGAAAAAACGTCAGCAGCGTTTCCGGCCTGAGAGTGAACCGGTTCACCGCAGAAACGGAAAAACCCGACGGTTCTGTTAAAAAACTGGAACCGGAAATTCAGATCATTTCGCAACGGATCATCAAAACCTCCATCGGAGAGGCCAACCATTACTATTATGCATTAAATGGCCTGGAAAAAGGGGATATCCTGAAGATCAGCTACGCATACTCCTTCCTTTTCAAGGAAAACTGGTATAAATTATTTTCAACCAGGATTTTCTTTCATTCCAGGTATCCGAAAAAATCCTTCGATCTGACATTGTCTCACCCGGCTGGTTTAAAAATCGATACCTTCCTCGTTAACCTGGAGCCACCGGTATTTATAGATGAAAATGACCGGAAATCCTATTCCTGGCACAGGGATAACCTGGCCGGCTGTACCCATGAGCCATGGAGCAGGCCTTATAAAGACCTTCCCAATTTTACTTTCAGCCTGAAACCCTATGAGCTGCTTTACGAAGAGTTCAATTCATTCAGGCAGGAATTTATACCGTTGTGGTTAATGCTATGCTATTACCGGGAAACGGATATTTCAGTCGCAACGATAGATAACTCCATAGGGGCAAAGGATAAGGATAACCTGGCTTATGAAAAGATCGCTGCAAAATATAAAACCCTGGGGGGTAATGATCCCAGCGGCCTGACGGCTTTACAGTATTTGCAGCGATGGATGGTGGATAGCGTGAAGTACCTGAATTCATATGATTATTACGATAATCAGGAAAATTACAAGGTACACCGGCCCGCCGTTGAATTGCAGGGAGGCAGCCTGCAGGACCACGCCATGGAACAGGTATATGCGAACCTGATCCTTAAACTGGGACTGAATTTCTTCACGGCCTACCCGGTTGATAAAAGATGCGGAGAGATCAGCACCCGGTTTTTTTCACCCATGTATGATAACGATGTGCTCTTTGCTGCCGTTTTAAAAAATAACATCATCTCGTATGTTGTGCCAGTTTCGGAGAAGAACCACTATTATGTCGAAGAGCTTCCGTTTTATTATGAAGATATCCCGGTCATGCTGATTAATTCCTTTGACTTCGGGGGTTACAAGGTGAATATCCTGGATTCGGCGAGAATAGTGAAAACTCCGGAGAGCCTGCTTGCTGACAATACCAGGAAAACCATCAGTGCCGTGACGATAGACCTGGATTCAGGAGTCGTGGCATTTACGTCGGCGCTGACCCTTAAAGGCCAGTATTCCACGCTGTGCAGGCCATCTTACACCGGCCAGCCCAGGGATCCGACCATTGATCCGTTATATCACAGGCGGATCTGCGATATATCAGACAATGTGATCCTGAAAAGGAATGAGGTTTCTGCCACACAACTCTTATTTCCTTTTACGACAAAGATCAATTGCGAATACGAATGCAGTGATATAATTGAGAGAACAGATTCAGGGTATGTTCTGCACATCAATAACTGGATTAATCATGTTATTCCAGGAGGTTTTAATGCAGAATCCAGGTACACCGATTTCTATCCCGATTTCATCGGCGCTGATAATTTTACCTATGAATTGACCTTCGATCAAAACATCAGGATTTCCGGAGCCAATATAAATATTCAACAGAACAGGGATTTCGGAAGTTATTCCTATTCCATTATTCAGACCGCTCCAAATAAACTTCTGTTGGTCAGCACATTAAGTATTAAACATCCCGTAATCGGGAAAGAAAGGAATTCCGAAGTGATGGAAATGGTCGTGGCTGTAAATCAACGAAGGAAACACGATCTGACGATTGAACCAGCGCCCTGACGGGTACAAAAAAACAGTGGCCCTCTTACGGTATAAAAGGGCCACTGAAGCGGTAAAAAATATCAGGACATATCAATTCTTCATCTCAGGTTGTTCAAGCATCTTACCGATGTCTTCACGGGGTACCGAGATGTATTTAGGGGTGATGGTCAGTTCATCGATGAGATTCCCGGCTCCGGCATATTTGTCAATGACGAACAGGACATAGCGGACATCCACGCAGATCGTGCGTTGGAGATTCGGTTCGTAGGCTATGTTCCCGCTCATAGCTTCCCAGTTGCCGTCGAAAGCCAGGCCGATCAGTTCGCCGTTACCGTTGATAACCGGGCTGCCTGAATTACCGCCTGTAATATCATTGGTAGTCAGGAAGCATACCACCAGGTCATCCCCTGATCCGTATTTGCCGAAATCTCTGGCCTCAAAGAGTTGCTTGAGTTTTTCCGGTACGATGAATTCTTCATTGGTCGGGTCTTCTTTATCCATTACTCCGCTGAGATGGGTTTTATAATCGTAATAAACGGCATCCGCACCTTTATAATCCTGGACAGAACCATAAGTCATGCGCATCGTGGAGTTGGCATCGGGATAGAAAGCCTTATCCGGCATCATCTCCCTAAGACCGGCAATGAATAATCTTTCATTTTTCGCAATAACCTGGTTAGCTGCGCGATAATCGCCTGAGATTCCCATCATGGCTCCCATCATTTCATTACTGAGCTGAATGGCAGGATCTTTTGATATCACTTTATAGCTGGGTTTATCCAGGAAAGCATTGACTTCAGCCTCGGAAGACAGGAAGGATCTTTCGAAAACGTCAGCAGCCATGGCACCGAAATCATTCTTGTATTTGGCAACCATCTCTTTAAATCCATCCGGTTGCATTTCCGCGGGCATCTCTTTATGGAATATCTCCATCATTCTTGCGAAGACCTTTTGATCTGTCAGGGTATTGTAATTCTTAAAATGTTCCCCGGCTTGCTCCCTCAGGGCGGCAACTGATTCATCAACAGCACCCGATTTGTCCTTGCTTTCGAGAAGGCTGGTCAGTCCGCCGAAAGATTGTGCAAATCCCAGAATTTCAGGGCTTGAAGCGGCCAGTGCAACCAGGATAAAAGGTTCAAATTTCTGGCTCATGTTTCCATACCCGGTTTCCAGGTTTTCCAGCACCTTGCCGTATTTTTCCCGGCGGGCGGGATCCTGGTTTACCCACTCCGTAAACTGTTTCTCCAGGTTTTCCTTCTGGCCTTTCACATTTAATTTTCTAAGTCCTTTCTCTTCTCCCATGTAATATTTCCATCCATTGGCCGTGGAGGCATATTTGGAGGCATATTTGATGCCCACTTCACGATCGGTATCCATATCTTCCTTCCAGATAGCCAGTTGCTCCCCCAAAAGGCGAACGATATTGGGATCGAAATATTCCAGCTGGAAGTCCACTCCGTAAGAGCTCAGGTAACGGTCGGTACTGCCAGGATAGCCCCAGATCATGGCAAAATCACCTTTTTCGACGCCATTAATGCTGATGGGGAGATGATGCCTGGGTTTCATCGGAACATTGTCTTCGGAATAGGGAGCCGGGGTGCCATCAGGAGCCGTATAAACCCTGAATATGCTGAAATCGCCCGTATGGCGCGGCCACATCCAGTTATCCGTATCTCCGCCAAATTTTCCGATTGCAGAAGGCGGGGCTCCCACCAGGCGTACATCCGGAAACACTTCATAAACGAACAGATAATACTCATTTCCACCGAAAAAACTGGTGACGTTCACCCAGTATTTTTTATCCGGATCGGCATTTTTCTTGAGCCTGCCTGAGATTTCCTTCACCTTTGACTGGCGGTCTGACGACGACATGGTGTCGGACAGGAAAGGAACGATCGAGTCGGTCACATCTTCCATTCTGATAAAAAATGTAGCGGTAAGCTCTTCGTTCGGCAGTTCTTCTTCCTTACTCATAGCCCAGAAACCATCCGTCAGGTAATCGTGCTCGATGGTGCTGTGCTTCTGGATCACGTCATAACCGCAATGGTGATTGGTAAACAGCAATCCCTGGTCCGAAACCACTTCAGCAGTGCAGAAAAAGCCACTGGGCTGGGTGGTGTTGCTCAAACCCACGATGGCATCCTTAAGGCTGGAGTTGTTGATGCTGTAAATTTCCTCCGCGGTAAGCTGGAGCCCCATTTTCTGCATATCGACATAATTCAGCCTTTCCACAAAAATGGGCAGCCACATACCCTCATCCGGCGGGGCGGAAGCTTGCAGCGAAACGCTGAAAAACAAAGCGATTCCTGCAAAAAGTAATTTAAAACTTTTCATTGTTCGTATATTCTGTTGTTAAATTGTTAGACTCTTTAAGGATTGGATGTCAGAGGTTAAGTTCGCTCTTACCCATTTGAAAAACCACATCGACAGGGATATCAGCGCCATTGATGCGGTCCAGGTCCGACTGGAGTTCCGGTTTGATGATCCCCTCTGATTCCACCCATTGCTTAGCGGATTCATAATCGCCATCTCCCTGGATATAAATGATCTTCTGCATCAGTTTTTCCATTGCAGCTTTCGTCTTCTCGAAATCCACCGTATAGGTGCCATCGGCATTTCGGACCAGGGCGCCTTCCTGCCAGAAGAAATTGAATCTCATCATATTGGCTTTACCATGGGCGCTGGCGGCTCCGAACCTGGAAGAGCGGAAAATGCCTGCAATGAAAGTGACATAATTATCCATCACTTCACCGCTGGTGAGTTCACCCTTTTCATAAAGCCGGGTAACCAGGTAAAGGCCCATGATATCCGCCTTGCCCTCCTCGATGGATGAATACATCTCCTTCAGGGCAGTCCGAGCAGTTCCCTTTCCGTTGATGGTATTTTTCACCCCCATGGCGTGGGCCACTTCATGGAACATCGTATTTTCAAAGAAAGCATTGAAGGTTACGTGCTTTCTCTGGGCCGGATCGATCAGAAGTTCTGAAATAGGCACCAGGATCTTATCGAATTTGGCCTGCATGGCGTTTTTAAGCTGGAGTTTCCTGGAGCCCTTCTTTAACTGCACTTCCTCATCGTTGGGCAGATTGATGGCTATTGTCTTGCTTCCGGCATTGCAATCGCCGGCATAATAAACCACATCATAGGCATTCAGGTCGGCATCGGCGCCGGGGATCTCGGTTTTATACTCATCTTTAACCGGAAGCTCACGCTGCAGGTCAGGAAGCATGGCAGCGAATTTGGTAAGTTTTTCGCTCCATACCAGATCCTTGATGAGGATATAGGATTCGAATGCGGCTTTATAGCCAAAAAGGGCATCTTCATAATTTTCGATGGGGCCGACCACGAAATCGATATTGGACGTGCGCATGTCCATCCAGGCGAAGTCGCTCGGCTGGTAATTGCTGGTCATGAGTGCATCTGCGCGGAGTTCCAGGTATTTCTTAAGGCCTGCATCTTCAGCCAGGGCCGCTGCCTGCTTAATAAGCTCGGAAGCTTTTGCCAGTTGTTCCTTATAGGCCTCGTGATACCATACCGTGCGAAGGCTGCCGTCGTCATTCCGGCGGATCAGGGTATACAGGCTGGATTTATCCGGATTATCATAGGCCTCGAATTCTTCTTTTGTCATGTCGACCGGATAGAAATTAGCCCCGCCAGGCTTTTCACCAATCCCTGCTATGAAGGATCTGTTATCACCCAGACGGTCCCATGGTCCGTAATTGATTTTGGCAAACTCTTTGGTGTTTTCGTCCTGTATCCTTGCCAGGAATGGTTCTTTAGGGCCGGCTGCCTGCAACCAGAAAAGTTCATCCATGATAGCAGCCGCATCGAAAAGAAGCGATAATATCTGCTTTTCCTTTACGCCCAGGTGGCTGATATCCGAGGTCAGGCGAAATGGGGCAAAGGTGGCCAGCCTGTCCGCCACATGTGCCTGGTCAGCTGGGGTAAGCGCTTCCTGCCCGGCAACGGTTCCCGGGTATTCTTTTTCCATCTGTGATTCAGTTTTGGGAGGTTGCTGGCATGAGACCGCGAAAAGAACGATTGCCGGCAGACCAAAAGATAAGATCTTCTTAAACATTTTATTTGGTTTTTAAAAATTCGTTAACCCGGCGAAAGTACTCAAAATCTGCCATTAATAACAGCTTTTACGCTCTTTTTTGGAGCAATTGCCGGATAAAACGTTTTACTTTAGTTCTGAGCCTGGTTTTTTGATCTTATCTTCCAATGTGAGACCGGACCTGACTTCCACATTGATACCATCAGAGAGCCCGGTATCGATATATCTTTTCTCGTATTGCTGCGGAGCGGTTTCCACCTCCACATACGCTGAATCCTTTTCAAACTGCAACAGACTTTCCGGTATGGCAATGACACTGTCGGTGCGGTCCAGCACGACCTTTGCATTGGCGCTGTAGCCGGCACGGATGAAGAAATCCTTCTTTAGATCCACTTTGGCTTTGATCTCGAACTGGATGGCCCCGTTCTCTTCGACCCCTTTCGGAGAGATATGTTCGAGTAAAGCTTCAAAGGTGGCATCGTCAATGGCCCCGACAGTCAGGATCAAAGGCATGCCTTCCTTGATCTTACCGACCTCGGTCTCGTCAATTTTCCCTTCAAAGATCATATCACCCATATCCGCCACGGATGCTATGGTGGTCCCATCATTAAAGGTGTTGCTTTCAATGACCGAAAATCCCACTTCTACCGGGACATCAAGCACCATTCCCTCAGCCGTCGAGCGTACGATGGTATTGGTTGGCTGGTTCCCTTTTTTGGTCTGGCCCTCTTTGATGAGTTCCAGGTTGTTTTCCGCAGCTTCCACCTCTTCCACGGCATTTTTATAGGCCAGTTCGAACGGTTCGAAAGCAGCCTGGGCTATCACGCCCTGCGCCAGGAGATCCTGGTTGCGTTCGTACTGCCGCCGCGCATCCTCCAGAGATATCTTTGACCGGTTGACCCTCGACTGGGCATTGTTCAGGCTGACCATATCCGGAATGATCTTGATTTTGGCCAAAAGGTCGCCATTTTTGATCATGTCGCCTGCTTCCACGTAAAGCTCCTCCACGATTCCGGAGACCTGGGGCTTGATCAGGATCTCCTTCCGGGGCACCACCGATCCTGTGGCCATGGTACTTTTGATGATCTCCGTCCGGAATGGCTTGGTAGTTTCATATTCTACCGGCTTTGCCTGTGATTTCTGGTACAGAAAATAGATGGTGTAGATGAAAACCGATATGACCACCACTGCTGCCAGAATTTTCAACGCTTTTTTCATTGTTCTGTTATTTTGCTGATTGCCTTTTTATTCTCAAATTGATGCCGCTCATTTCTGCGGCATATTCTCATTAATTTATTCGTCTCTCAATGCATCGATGGGTTTGATGCTGACTGCCCGCCGCGCCGGGATCAGTCCTGCCAGAATGCCTGATATGACCAATATTCCCAGTGCCGACATGGCCATGTTGAAATTGATCTCGGGATTTCGGAACATTTCCGACTCAGCGCCGCTGGAAGATATCAGGTAGTCGACCAGCTCAATGAGCCCGACCCCGGCCACCAGGCCAATATAACCCGCCATGGTGGTCAGGAATACCGATTCGATGATGATCTGGCTGATAATAGCCGACGGAGGCGCGCCAATCGCCCTTTGAATGCCGATTTCTTTCGTTCTCTCCTTAACGACGATGAGCATGATATTGCTTACCCCGACCACCCCGGCGAACAGGGTACCCATTCCCACGATCCAGACCAGGATGGTTATCCCGTCGAACAGGTTGTTGAACTTGTTGAATTCGTTTTCCATGTTCCAGGAACCGATCGCCCGGTCATCGTCAGGATGAATGTGATGCCTGGTTTTCATGAATTCCTTCGTCTTCTTTTCTGCTTCAGAGGCCGGTATGCCTCTCTTTGCCGTGATGGAGTACCATCCGACGATATCTCCGTAATTATAGGTCTGCTGAAGGGTCGTAAAGGGCATATAAATCGACTTTTCATCCCTTTCGGCCATATGTCCCCGCTGTTTGGATTTCACCACTCCAACCACTTTGAAATAAACGCCATTGATCTGCAGGTATTCGCCGATCGGATCTTCATCGGGCTTGAACATTTCCTGTAAAACCCTGTCGCCGATCACGATCACCTTGCGCCTGTCATCCACATCCGTTCTGTTGATCAGCCTTCCTTTCGTGACGATCATCGGCATGATCTCAAAGAATTCCTGTGTATCGCCGTAAATATCAAAAGCACCGGTCCTTTCGCCACGGATGACATTGCTGCCGCCTCCCCTGAAGCCAAAAGCCTGCAACCTGGGCGCCACCTTATCCACTTCAGGGATATTTTGCTTGATCGCCTCGGTATCGCTGTTGCGGAAATTATAGAAGCGACCACGCTGGAATCCCTTGTAAGGCATCGTAGTACGCTGGGTCCACATGAAGAAGCTGTTGGTGGCTATATTGCCAAAGCCTTCCATAGCACTGTTCCTCAGCCCGTTCCCCGAACCCATCATGATCACCAGCAGGAATATCCCCCAGAATACGCCGAATGCCGTGAAAAAAGTGCGCAACTTGTTCTTTTTCAGAACAATTACGATCTCCTGCCATTTATCCTGATCGATGATAGACATATTATTTCCGTTTTTTAAAGAAGGGCAAGGGGGATTTGAAAGCATCCCTCAGTATATCCCCCCGCCCTTTGCAAGCATTAACCATTGTGCTGCTATGATTAAACTCCCAGCAACAGGAGTGTATTTTTCTTATTCATATCTCAGGGCTTCTATCGGCCGGATGGAGGAGGCTTTGCGGGCAGGAACGAATCCTGCCAGCATGCCTGAGACAACCATGACCAGTGTTGCGCCCAGGGCTACTCTTATATCCACCGATGGATTTTTAAAGAACGCATCCCCCGATTCAAACATGGGCGATATCAATTCCAGCAATCCTACACCCATCACCAGGCCAACGTATCCGGCAAACGCCGTGATCAAAACCGACTCCATGAGGATCAGGGTTATCACCGACCATGGCGTCGCCCCCATGGCTTTCCGGATCCCGATCTCCTGGGTACGCTCCTTGACCACGATCATCATGATATTGCTTACCCCGACAACCCCGGCTATTATGGTCCCAATGCCGATGATCCAGATAAAAAGCCTGATGGAAGCGAACAACTGCAGGAACTTCTTGAATTGTTCCAGATTGTTCCATACATACACCGCCCTCTGATCTTCCGGGTCGAATTTATGAACCTGTGCCACAGTCCTGCGGATCTGTTCCGACATTTCCTGGCTTTCCTCGACCGTGATATCCTGAGTGACAATACTCAGGTTGAATATCTGCTCCCCGAAATTGAAGACCCGCTGAGCGGTATTCAAAGGAATGTAAATCCGCTGCATGTCACGGTCCCCGCCCTTATCGCTGAAAACACCCACCACTTTGAATGGGACCCCGCTGACTCGCAGGAATTTTCCGATCGGATCTTCATCCTTGAACAGGGCATCTTTTACAATAGTGCTGATCACGGTGCTCTTCCTGAAGCCTGCGATATCATCTTCATTTATAAACCTGCCGGATAATATCTCCAGGGTTTCGTAATAGCCATATCCCGGATGGCAACCGATGATATCGTAATTTCCGTATTCTTTTTTGTAGGATAACGTATTGTTCTGCCATACGGTCAGTCTTCCGCTGATCTTATCGATATTAGGGGTTTCCCTTTTTACAATGTCGTAATCTTCGTTGGTGAATTGTATGGTCCGGCCAGATTTGAGCCCTTTGTAAGCTACGCTGGTCTGGCCTGGATTGACCCAGATCGTATTAGTGGCATCCCCCTCAAATTCCTTCCTGACCCCGTTCTCCAGTCCATATCCTGAACCCAGCAGGATAATGAGCATGAAAATACCCCATGCCACGCTGAAACCTGTCAGAAAGGTTCGCAGCTTGTTCTTCTTCATGGTTTCGAAGATCTCCTGCCATTTGTCTATGTCGAAAATTCCCACGGTTCAGTTTTTTTCAGGCCTGTGCCGGTTCCTGTGAAATAAAATGATGCTTGTTTTTCCCATTAATTTCATTCCTTTCGATCAGCCCGTCTTTCAAATGAATGATCCGGTCGGTGGAATGGGCTATGTCGTGTTCGTGCGTGACGATAAGGATCGTAATGCCGGTCTTGTTGATCTCTTTCAGCAATTCCATCACTTCCATCGAGGTGGTCGAATCAAGGGCCCCGGTCGGTTCATCGGCCAGGATGATGCGGGGATTGGATACCAGTGCCCTGGCAATGGCAATACGCTGCTTTTGTCCTCCCGATAATTCATTCGGAAGATGGTGCCACCACTCTGACAATTGCATCCGTTCCAGCATCTCCATGGCAATACGGTTCCTCTTTTTACGGCTTATCCCTTTGTAGTAAAGAGGAAGGGCCACATTCTCCATGGCATTTTTAAAGGATATCAGGTTGAACGACTGGAATATAAAGCCGATCATTTCATTCCGGAGATGAGCCGCTTTCTTTTCTGACAGATTACGGATCGCCAAACCGTCCAGAACATATTCTCCCTCATCGTGGTTGTCCAGTATTCCAATGACATTCAGTAAGGTCGACTTACCGGATCCCGAGGATCCCATGATGGAAACCAGTTCGCCTTTTTTGATGTCCAGGTCGATCCCTTTTAGTACGTGCAGGGGATTTTTACCCAGCCCGTAAGATTTGTGAATGTTTTTCAGACGGATGATCGAATCTTCCATTGTTTCGGTTATTCAAGCGTTATTGGTTTTCCCATGTAGAAGTCAAGAATGGTCGTAGTGTAAATGAAGCGGTATTTGGCCTGCAGAAGGTCTGATTCGGCAGTGGTCAGGTTCTTTTTCACCTCGTTGTACTCCACGGCTGTAACAAGCCCTACTCCCAGCTTCTGTTCGGCATATTTAAAAGCCTCCTGCTGGGCATGAACTTTCTTTTCCGATGCATTGTAATTCTTCAGGGCTGCCACCGCGTCAGCATAAGCCTGCTGAATTTTCTTGTCCAGGTCAAGTTTGGCCTGGCGGAGATTCAGGTCGGCCTCCTCCCGGGCTATCTTAGCCTGTTCAATGGCGGTACGCACCTGCCAGCCATTGAAGATGGGAATATTCAGGTTAAGCTGCAGGCTTTTGTTCTGGTTGTCGTTCAACTGATCTTCAAACGGAATGGTAGCAAATCCAGTCGGTACACTGTAAGGTGTGACCACAATTTCCTGCGGATTGCTTTGAAGATATCCTATCTCCATAATGTCCGTCGTTTCACCGGTCTGATATTCGGATGCCCCGGAATAACCGGTTGCCCATGAGCCGGTAAAACTCAGGGTAGGACTGAGATAGCCCCTGGCAATAGAAACCCCCTTCCGGGCACTTTCCAACCGTAATTCCGCGCTTTTGATTTCAGGCCTCAGATCGAGGGCAGTGCTGTATACGTTTTCCGGGGTAAGCACCACCTGGGGTGCTTCAATAGGCTTCAAATCCGGCACGGCAATCCTGAAGTCCCTGGAATAAGGATGGTCGATCAGCTGCTGGAGGCTCAGGTAAGAGATTGTCAGCAGGTTTTCCGCCTCCACGATCTGTAACTCCTCGGTTGCCAGCTGGGCCTCGATATTCAGCAGATCGCCCCTGGCCAGTGTCCCTGCATCCACCATTTTCTGCATCCGGTTGACCTGCTGTTGCGTAATATCAAATTGGGCCCTGGCTACGGCAAGAAGTTCCTGGTTAAAAAGGATGTCCAGGTAATATCCGGCCACGGCAATCGAAATATCATCCATGGCTTTATCCAGGTCATACTGGACCGCCGCGTAATTCAATTTTGTCTGGTTAACCGTATTGATCTGCCTTAATCCCTGGAATAAGTTTAGCTGGGTACCGATGTAAAAATTATTGGATTGAACCCTTTTGGAAGCAAACTGGTTGGTATACCGGTCAATGGTCTGCCCCCAGTTATAGCCATGAGTTGCGCCGGCATTGAGGTCCGGCAGCATAATGAGATAGTCCTGCAGCAACTGGGCCTTCTGATTTTCCACCATCAACACCTGCTTCTGGATATTGATGTTGCTGTCAAGGGCATAATTGATGCAATCTTCCAGCGACCATAACTTTTCCTGGGAGGATGCGGCCAGAAAAGAGCAAAGGAACGCCAGCGTAACAATGGGTTTCGTAAAATACTTTAAGAAGCTTGTTTGGTTAATGCTTTGATTGTTCATGGTTAATGCTTTAAAATATTAACAAAGTTCTGCAGCTAAAAATATGCCATATTTGTATGTGATTGATTTAGTGTATATTATCAAGACTGATGAATTTCTGCCCCGGTATACTTCGTTCGGTATGTTACACTATTTGTCCGATAACGTACAGAATGCATCAACAAATATCCGGCAGTAAAATAAAATCCGCCCGGATCAATTGACGGGCGGATTCAATGAGTTGACCGATGGAATGACCGGCAGACTAACTGGCAGTTTTGAGTTACTGCATGATCTTTCCCAGCGCCTCTTCGGCCGATTTAATGGAGGGATCAATGGAAATTGGCAACCCGACGGCCTGTTTCATCCACACCTGAGGCACCAGGATGCCAAGCGAAAACATCCGGTAAACCTCATCTGCCAGCTTTTTATCCTCCAAATACTGTTCCACCTGGAACTGGATCAGGTGACCGACAGGATAATTGGACAGGTACAACGGATTATCGATCATGTGGGAATATATGGCGAGAACAGGAGAATCCTTTACCCCGAATACCGGGGCATAATACTGGTTCCAAACGTCGGTGGCCGTATTTACCACGGTTTCCTTCAACTGGGCAGCAGTTGCGTCAGGATTTTCATAAAGCCATTTCCATACACGCATATCGACCAGGGAAACCCCCATAATTTCATAGTTCATCCAGAGGTTATCCAGCGCCATCAGGAGATGTGAATTTTCATCCGGGCCGGCAATTCCCAGAACCTGCAGGTCACGCTGCTGGAACAGGAAAGCCAGGGCTTCGGTAAATCCTGTATTGGGGACGCCATGCAGGATGTAATAATCGATATTGTATAGCGAGATCGTCTGTTCAACTGTATGGCCGAATTCATGCAAAGCTATATTGTAACCTTTGTAATCCATTCCCTTGGGCCCGATACGGGTGCGGAGACGGGCCTTATCGCCTTTCATTTCAGCTCCCCAGGCATGGCCGGAACCCCTGGCGGCATCCACTTTTATCCTTCCGGCCAGGACTTCCGCCGAGTCCCTGTTGAATCCAAGCCTGACCAGGATATTGCTCAGGTCACCCTGGAACGCTTCGTTGTCAGGATATTTCGTCCGTGTGATCTGGTTCAGGTCATCCTCATTGAGCGAACTGCGCGATTTAAATCCATCGTACCAGATATCGAACGGTTCAAGCGGGCGACCCAGCCGTTTGCTTATCAGTTCCCCCGTTTCTTTCACTACGGGAGATGATAGCAACGATGTGAACAGTTCCTCCACGTCTTGTTGCGGGATTTCCATATCCTGGTCGAACGCCCTGCTGATGTAAGTCGGATAGAAAGGATTGTAAGGATCGGCGGCTTTCAGTGCCCTGAAATTATTGAGCAGGACCTGGTAGCGTGTATCGGGTTCAGGATTGGCGGGGATGACGGTATTGTCCTTCATTACCTCATTAGTCAGGGGATTCCAAGCCAGGTCAGGGTTGTCGATCACATTTTCGGGTATTTCCTGCCGGATGATCCGTAACATGACCTGGTAGATCATTTTTTGCTTCTCCAGTCCCTGGGGATCGGCGTACTGTGATTTCAGCTCATCCCGGATCCCCCAGTGGGATATCAGCCGCATATCCTCCGGAAACAAGGCTTCACCCTTTTCATTCCGGAGATTTCCCATGTAGATGTTGTACTCTGAAATATAATTGTCGGCATTGGTCAATGCCACGGAAATATTTTGGTTAATGACCGCCGGAGTGCGGGAAGTGAAGAGTTCGCCCATACGGGCATAGGCCCATTGTTTGCGGCTCCAGTCCGCTGCACGGGCAGTTTTCTCCTCCAGGGTGTAAAAGGGAAAATTAAGCAGAACGATAAAGGCGAGCTTATTGCTGAACATGTCATCGGTGAAGTGGGCGCCCGGGCTGTAGCCGCCAAGAATCTCATCGACCGGATGCATCGGACCGATATCCAGGTGTATCGGTAGTTTCAGGTCAACCGTGATCTTATTATAACATCCTCCAAGGGATTCCAGGGCAGCCGAAATCCTGTTGAAAACCAGGTCCAGCTCACTTTCATCCGCAATAAAATTTTCCGTGCAGAATGTTTTGAACTCCTCAACGCTTCCATCGGATTCATTCCAGAAGTTGGCCGCCTGCACAACGCCCTTCTGAATTCGGCTGGCATGGTTTTCGCCGAACTTCTCCTTGAGGGAGAGAATCACCTCTTCCCGGCTGGCATCATCGATAATGCTCAGTTTAAACTGGCCGGCTTCCTTTTTTTGTTCGGGCTGAGGAACGCTGCACCCTGCCGCCATAACAACAGCCAGCATGATCATTTTGGTCTGGATTTTCATTACGGTAAGTATGATTGGTTATTTTAATTCGTAAGCCATAACCCGGTTGTCGAAAAATGTCGGGACCAGGAGTAATCTGATCGATGGGATATATTCGATATCAGCCGCATTGATGCCTGCCTGTGTCGTATCCAGGATTTTTTCAATTTGACCATCCTTTCCGGTCAGGTAGACATTGCCCTGCCAGTCAGAAAACAGGTAGCCTCCATCGCCGGTTGCTTCCAGGCCATCGATACCGCCAGTATCCCTGAAGATCTCCCGGATCTTCTTATCCTTGAATTCTACCGTTACGATCTTCTTGCAACCTACCACCAAATGTTCCGGTTCACAAAATAAGCCATTGGGATTGGTCAGCAGAGGGTCATCCAGCCATATTTCGGATTTGCCTTCATATATCCGGTAGATCCGGGTGCTCATCATATCGGAAATATAAACCGAGCCATTTTCATCCACCGCGATATCATTCAGGAATTCAGCTTCTGGAAAAGCATAGAAATCAATAATCTTGGCAGATTCTATGTCAATTCTGGCAACCCGGTCGATATCTGTTACATAAAGTAATCCGTCAAAAATACCCATCCCTTTGGGGGCATTCAATCCGGAGACCCATATTTGTTCCCGGATGGTGCCATCCGGGTTCACCCGGGAAATGAAACCGTTGCCGTCCTTTTCGGTCGGTTTGCCGGCGATGTTGGACACATAAAGAATGTCCGAAGCCGGATCAAAGCAAACCGATTCCGGGACCTGGAAGATTTGCGGTGTTTCCCACTTTTTAGCCAGTTTTGCATCCCGGAGATCACTTTCCTGGGCCTGCAGTAATATACCCGAAAATGCTATTATAAATAAGACAATAACTATTCTTTTCATACCCTGAAGTTTGGCCCTAAATTAGTTCATTTAATGATATTTTGATTTCGAAAAAAAATAACCGATGGGAAAACCCATCGGTTACAGACCAGTTTTTATCAACTAATATTTTAGTTATGTGGGATAAAAAAAATTACTTTTTCTCTTCTTTTTTCGAATCTTCCTCCAGGGCAAATTTGATCGGCAGATTGAACTGGACTTTTACCACTTTGCCGGCGTCATTCCTGCCGGGTTTCCAGTTCGGCATGGCAGCGACGACCCTCAGGGCTTCAGCATCAAGAAGAGGATCCACTCCTTTTAAAACAGCGGGTTTGGTAACCTTGCCATTCTTATCGACCACGAAAGTTACGAAGACCGTTCCCGTTATATGCTTCTTCTTGGCATCCTCGGGATATTTGATATTGGCCACCAGGTATTTGACCAGTGCATCAAATCCTCCGACAAATTCAGGCATGGTCTTCACTGTTTCATAAACCGGATCTTTATCGGTTGCCGCTTTCACGGTATCCTCAACCGGAATAAAGATCGATGCAGTTTCAACCGGCACGGGCTTGCCGCTAAAAATCCGTAAATGAGGTTTCTTTGAATCTTCCCTTGCCAGGCCGGAATTCACCGAGGTGGAGAAGACCAATGCCAGGCAAAGCACCAGGGGAAGGGCAATGATTGCCTTCCATCGGGACAATGTCCCGGATCTTTGTTTTGTCATCATAATAATCCTGTTTTTTAATAGTGAATGATTGAAATTATTGGTAAGGTCATTGACCTGGATGCCCAGGCTCTGACCCAACAAAAGTTCCTGGTAATTGATCTTATCATATCCCATAAGAATGACTCCTTCGTCGGCCAGATATTCGTGGATGGATTTCAACGAACGCCGGTAAAACCAAATGATCGGATTGAACCACAGTATTATGGTCATGATCTCGATCAGGAGCAGGTCATAAGTATGGTACTGCCTGACATGGACTTTTTCATGTTCAATGATTTGCGAAAGGTTATTGGCATTTTTCAGGGATTCCGGTATAAAAACCAGCCTGAAAAAAGAAAAAGGCTGGTAGTTCCTGTCTGTGAACACCAGTTGGAAGCCCTGTCCGGAGGTTGTGCGATATCTTCCGGCCAGGCTAAGCACCTGTCCGATCTGAAACAGAAGGCGGATGGTGAAAAGGGAAAGGCCTGTAAGGTATACTATGGTCACTATTTTGAGCAGTGAGAGATGCGAAGAAACGGCATTCTGGACCATGTCAGGGGTGATAGTCACCGTTTCCAGCAGGATGGCGTAGGTGGTACCCGGGTCCTGAAGATCAATATTCCACCGGAAAATCGGAAACACCAGGGAAAACAGAACGGAACCCGTGAGAAAGAAGCGGTTCACCATGAAAAAGGTGTCCCTTCTGAGGAACAGCCAGTAGACCAGATAGAGCACGATAATGCTTATCGATGATTCCACCAGGTATATCAGGACAGCATTCATGATCAGCTATTTCGATTTTTTTATCTGTTCTTTCATAAATTTACGGATCTCATCCATCTCTTCCAGGCTTAAATTTTCCTCCTGCGTGAAAAAGGATACCATTTCCTTGTATGAGTTTCCGAAATAATTATAAACGAACCGCCTGAGATAGGTCCTGGTATAATCTTTCTTGCTGATCACAGGGTAATACTGGTGCGATTTGCCCATGGCGGTATATTTGACAAATCCTTTCTTTTCCAGTATCCTGACTATTGTGGACACAGTATTGTAGGCCGGTTTCGGTTCCGGTATCCGGTCCAGGATATCATTGACAAATCCTTTGCCTATCCTCCACAGGATTTGCATGATCTGTTCTTCTGCACGGGTTAATTCCTTCATGAATCTGTTGTATGAAATGAATCATGCAAATATACAACTAATTATTTAGTTTGTCAACTATTATTTTAGTTTATAAAGAAAAGGTCCCGCAGGACCATTTTTCCATAAAGTGTTTAAGCCCTTGTGAAGCCCCCGGTTATTTCCCTTTCCGGAAATCCTGCAATATGCTGATCGGGTTCAACCGGCGCCGCGTGATGCGGAAATATCCTTCCTGAGCGGTTTTAACGTCCTCAATGGTAACGAATGCACTGGGGTTGTGGGTATGGATAATGGACATCACCTCCTTAAGGTCCTTTCGTTTGATGATAGCGAAGATCATTTTCATTTTGCCCGTCATTCCTTCAATATCTACCAGTGAAGCTCCAAATTCTCCGGCTCTCAGTCGGCTAATCAGGTCCGCCGGATCCTTTTTGGGCACAATCCTGACCAGCAGGGTGCCAAGGGAAAGTTTTTCATCCAGGATGATGCCGATAAAATTTCCGGTTGCAAAGCCCAGTCCATAAGCTATATAGCACATGAAATTATCCAGGTGCTGCATGATCTGACCAATAGCCAGGAGCCATATGATCACTTCAAAAAATCCCAGCAGGGGGGCATAATATTTAAAACCCCTTGATATAAAAATCAATCTCAGGGTGCCTACACTGACATCCAGGATACGTGCAAGGAAAATAAGAAAAGGCAGCACTATCCAGGTAAATGCCCATGAATCCGAAAGAAAAATTGATTCCATTGCTTGATTATTTACTGTTTCAACTGATGGGATAAACGGTCAGTTTATAACTTTGTATACCAACTAACGTATAATGATCAGCCTATTGATCAATAATTCTGATATAATTCCGTTATTCAACAAATAGTTTTCCCGGTGCAAATTTACTACAAGAAAAAAAGATGGAAATGGTTATTGTTCGGTGCCGCAGTGCTGATCATCACTATTTCGCTTTGGTATACCAACCGACTGGTCAAGGAGATCGCACAGGATGAAAGGATGAGCATCAATATATGGGCAAATGCTATTCAGCGGAAAGCCAACCTGGTGAATTACACAAAGGAATTTTTCGACCAGATCCAGCAGGAGGAGTTTAAACGGGCAAGCTTACTGGCGGAGGCGTACCGTAATTTCCGGTATGAAGAGGAATCCCGTACCATTGAATTTTACCGGCAAATGATGGAAGACAATACCACGATTCCAATCATCCTGACCGATCAGGAAGATCGTATCCAGATCTATAAAAACATCCGTGATGAGGATATGAAGGGGTTGATGGTGATGACCGACAGCCTTAAACTGGAATTTTCCTCCTTTGAGCCGATCCGGGTGGAACTGACCGGCAATGAGTACCAGCTGCTTTATTTCAAAGAATCGAAGATATACACGGAGCTCCGACAGGTCCTGAATGACCTGGTGGAGTCATTCTTTTCTGAAGTGGTCGGAAGCTCCGCTTCAGTTCCGGTGATTGTTACGGACAGCACCGGGGAGAAAATAATAGAATCCGGCAACATTGAAAAAAGCAAACTACAGGACCCGGAAAGTGTCAAATCGCTGATCACCAGGATGTCAGGACAAAACGAGCCTATCGTCATAACCCTTCCCGGCTCCGGAAAAAGTTATATCTATTACATGGATTCCGCTCTCATGACCCAGATCATGTACTATCCCTACATCATGTTCACGGTCATAGGAGTGTTCCTGTTCATTGCCTATTTCCTTTTCAGTACAGCCAGAAAATCGGAACAAAACCTGGTCTGGATCGGTATGTCGAAAGAAACGGCCCATCAACTGGGCACGCCATTATCATCGCTCATGGCCTGGACAGAAATACTGAAGATGAAAGGAGAATCGCCGGAAGAGCTGGCAGAGATCGAAAAGGACATCAAGCGCCTCGAGGATATTACGGAACGATTCAGCAAAGTTGGTTCCCCGGCTAAACTGGAACCACAGAACCTTGTCCCGGTCATCTACGAAACGATCGATTACCTTATCCCGCGAACGTCCAGCAAAGTCAAATATCACATCAATCTTCCTGTCAATACCAGTATCATACTGCCTTTGAACAAACAGCTTTTCGAATGGGTAGTGGAAAATTTATGCAAAAATGCCGTGGATGCCATGAATGGCCAGGGAACCATCAATATCCAAATCGAAGAGACGAATCATTCCGTCCATATTGATTTCGAGGACACCGGCAAAGGAATAGCCAAATCGCATTTCAAAACCATCTTCAATCCGGGATTCACCAGCAAAAAACGTGGCTGGGGCCTGGGATTGTCATTATCCAAGAGGATCATAGCCGATTATCATAAAGGTAAAATATTCGTTAAATCTTCGGTAATGGATAAAGGGACGGTGATCCGGGTCGTGTTGAAGAAGTGAATCCATTTTCCGGCCCCAGGATCCAATTCTCCAAATTAAAAGAAGGGATGTAAAAGAGAACCTTTTCAGAACGGAAATTCCTCTTTGTAATCGATGTGCTCCTCCAGTTTCTCCACCCTGGGTTTTTCGGCCCTAAGATGGACCGGATTCCCATCGACATAGATTGATTTGGGATCCGTCGGACAGGCATATTCACAGGCGCCGCACCCTATGCAGATATTATCCGTGACTTCCGGAATGGTCAGTTTATCTTTGTACGGGACCATATTCACAGCCTTTGTCGGGCAATGCTCGGAGCAAGCACCACACGCCGTATTCCGGGTGTAGACAACACAATTCTCTTTGACAAATTTGGCCTTGCCCATCTGAACCAGCTTCTTTTCCTCGGCTGCAAGTTCCAGAATGGCACCGGTCGGACAGACTTCCCCGCAAAGGGTACATTCATAATTGCAAAAGCTGGTGATATAATCCATTCTTGGTTGCAGGAAACCTTTCCAACCGTAATGTATCCAGGTTGGCTGCAGCACCTGGGTAGGGCAGGCGCTTACACAAAGGTGGCAGGCTGTGCACAGTTCGTTGAAGCGTGTCCGATCCAAAGATCCCGGAGGGGTTACCGGATGCTCCCTGAAAATGGGAACAGTACCCGGAATGACTTCTTTTTTACCGTTTTTCATCGTATCCTGGCCAAGGGCTTTTGGATCGAGCGCCAAAGTGGCTGCCACGATCAGGCCGGTCTCACCGAGAAACTTTCTCCGAGCAGGATCGAAACCGGTCGTCACCTCTTTTTCCTTCTGCCAGAAAGGGACGATCTTCACCCCACCTTCAGGACAGGGCGAAAGGCAATTCATGCATCCGATACAACGGCTGAAATCAAGAAACTGTGTTTTGGGATCAATGCACTGGGCTTTGCAGACCGAGGAACATTTTCCACAGCTGTTACAAAGACTTTTTTCGAGACGAATCCGGAAGATGGAAATCCTGGCTACCAGGCCCAGCAAAGTTCCAACCGGGCAAATTGTATTGCAGTAAAGCCTTCCCCTTTTCAACGAGAGAAAAAGCACCAGGATGAACCAGGAAAGGGCTACCAGCAATGAAACCACGTTCAACGGCACCCACTTTTGAGGATAGAGCCAATATGCCCCGGTGCCCAACAGGGCTTTGACCGCAATATTGTTGATAGCTGTGCGCACCGGCAGCACCAGGTTATGCATCATTTTGCCGTACATGCTGTACGGATCTGTAAGATTTACCAGGATTATGCTGCCTGCGGCAGCCGTGAGGATCACAACTGTGAGAACAGCAAAGCGAAAGAATTGGTGAGGCTTACGAAATTTGAAGTGAATTTTTTTTGGCGAAAGTTTCCGGTTAAGGAAGATAAAAAAATCCTGTAAAGTGCCCATAGGGCAAAGGGTGGAGCAATATATACGGCCAAACAGCAGGGTCATGAGCAGGATCAGGACAAATCCGAGTCCAAATGCGGAACCGGTTGCCAGGAAGAAAATTAAGGATGGAACAAATTGAAGATCTGTAAGGACCAGGGTGGATTTATGATAGATCGTCCCCGTAAAATCCAGGAACAGGGCCGTTATAACCAAAAAAAACAGGAGGGAAAGGGCTATCCTGAGTTTCTTCAGCCAGCGACCATGCATAATTACAAAATGATCCGGTTGATATTGAGCTTTTCGAGCTGCATACTGCCAATTCCCATGGAATCGGCGATGCCGATGTAAGGCACATCGTCGGGGGAAAGGCCGAACAATTTGGTGGCAGCTGTATCAGCGGCAACCATATCGGTGGAAACGATCAGTGATTTCATAAGACTGACATCGGCTTCGGAGACTCCGCGCGGGCCATTTTTCATCATCACCCTATAACCGTCCACAACGTTCAAGGTCGGTTTTTTGGCATATGTCGCATAATCGGCGATGCATTGGTGAAGGTCGTTACGATGCCAGTAACCGCGGTCCCAGACGATCCCCATGAGGTTTTTCATGCTTATCGTCAGCTTGGCTGAGCTGTGGTGTTTTAGGACTGGCATATTGATAAATACATCGGATTGGAGGACCAACTCATGCACCTTGGCACTGGTCAGTTTTTTCCCGTCCGGGATCTGAACTTCCTGGTAGTAGTTCTCCGTATTTCCGGGCACCAGTTTTCCACCGGCGTCTTTCACGGCTTGTTCAATGCCGCTGTTGGCATAGCACCGGTCCCATTTATCACAAGTGTTATCAAAGACATAAACGTGTTTTGCCCCAGCATCCATGCATAGTTTTACAACATGTTTCACAAGCGCCGGATGAGTGTTCCCGGCTCTTTCTGGTACAACATCCCATCCGATATTTGGCTTGACCAGCACGGTTTGTCCCTTTTTCACGAAATTGCCGATGCCTCCCAGGGATTCAATGGCCCTGTCGAACATGAGCGCCGGTTCGCCGCCCTTTACTGCAACCAGGTCATAAGGGAGCACGGGGGCATGGGGGCCCGGGATAGCCCATAGTTTGCTGAAAGGAACGGACAGTGCCGCCCCGGTGAAGGCCGCGGCAGTAACACCTTTGCTGATAAACTCACGTCGCTTCATAGTTATATGGATTTGATTCGACCTCGAAATTACAACATTTCCATTTCAGATCGCGTACCTGTTATTATTATTCCATCCGTCCAGCGACGTCCAGCCGCAAGGAGGATTTTAATACTTTTATTAAAAAAATCCCTTGGCCGGCATATACATCCATATCCCTTTCTGCAAGCGAAAATGCCATTATTGCAATTTCTTCTCCGTGGCTACGGTCCGGTGGAAGGAGGGGTTCCTGAAGGCGTTAGCCGGGGAGATCGTTTCACGGAAGGATTATCTTGGCGATGAGACGGTCAGCACCATCTATTTCGGCGGCGGCACTCCTTCCCTGATGGGCATTGAGGATCTGAAACAGATCATGGAAGATGTGAAGTTGCATTACAAAGTTGCCCCATCAGCCGAGATCACACTTGAAGCCAATCCTGACGATCTCAACCGGGACTGGCTTCTGGACCTTCGACAAACTCCGGTTAACCGGCTGAGCATCGGCGTACAATCCTTCTTTGACGATGATCTGCAATACCTGAACCGCGTGCACAGCGGGCGGCAGGCGCTGGATGCCATAAGATACGTGCAGGAGGCCGGCTTCAGCAATCTGACCATCGACCTTATATATGGCATCCCAACCCTTACCGATGAGAAATGGCGGAAAAACCTGGATAATTTTTTCTCCCTGGATATCCCTCACCTTTCCGCTTATTCCCTTACCGTGGAAAAGAAGACCCCGCTTGAGATACTCATCCGGAAAGGGAAGGCGGCGCCGGTGGATGAAGAACAGGCCGTCCGGCATTTTAAAATGCTTCAGAAGGCGGCAATGGACAACAATTTCATCCATTACGAAATCTCCAATTTCAGCCGGGAAGGCTATTATTCGAAGCATAACAGTCTCTACTGGCTAGGCGGCAATTACCTGGGGCTCGGTCCCTCGGCACATTCCTACAATGGCTGGTCAAGGCAATGGAATGTAGCGAGCATCACCAGGTATATTTCTTCGGATGAAAATGCCTCCCGGGTTGAAGAAGAAGAAGTCCTGACCATAGTACAGCGGTATAATGAATATGTTTTGACCTCATTAAGAACAGCCTGGGGATGTGATGTGCAGCATATCCGCCATGCTTTCGGAGAGAAATTCGCGGAATTCTTCCTGGAATCATCTAAACACTACCTTGAAAAAAAATACCTTGGTCAAAACGGATCGGTCTTTTTTCTGACCAGTGAGGGCAAGCTGTTTACGGACGGCATTACGGCCGACCTTTTCGCAGACAGTTCGTTATAATAATCTGAATTTCATCCTGACAGGATTGTGGTCCGACCATTCGAAACCAAGATCTTCCGTGCTTTTTTCGACCACCTGAATATTCGGGGAGACCACAAAAAAATCGATGATGGTGACCGGCGTTTTTCCCCTGGTATACCATTGATCCACATTCCGGTTAGTGGGAGTGCGATGGTCGAAGACCCACTGCCATTCGGGAGGAAGAAAATCGCTTTCAACCGCAGGTTCGATCCTTTTTACCATATCGCTTGTGGTAATTAGTCCGGGATTGAAACCCAACGGATTAAGGTTCCAGTCGCCCCCGGCTACAACATAATTTCCCTTATCGTACTCCTTCATCACAGTTTCACGAAGGATGGCCATTTGCTGCCGCCTTTGGGAACCGTCACCGAAAGCTTCATTGTGCGTATTGACCAGGACCAGTTCCCTGTCCCCGGCAACCGGAATGCGTGACAGCAAAAAACAACGGTCAAGCATGAAAAGCCCGACCGGCCATGAAAATCCCCCCGGAAAGGCAAATCGGGTATTTCCGGAAGATGCGTGCTCAGAAAAAGTGACGATTCCGCTGTTTACCTCTCCCTGCGGATCCCGAAAGGGAACCGGCACAAAAAGGACCTTGTAGTTCAAGGCCACACAGTATTCATAACCGGGAAAAACAGCCTGCAGCATTTCAGATTGATCCTTGCGGTAACTTCTTCTGGAATCCAGGTCCACTTCCTGGAAAAAGAAAAAATCAGGCAATGACAATTCCTCCAGGTATCCGATTGCACGGGTGGAATATTTCAGGCTGGTTTGTTCGTCCGGACGGGTCATCCGGCCGCCGTCATAAAAAAAATCACATTCCTTGCCCAGGCCGAAATAACCAAGATTCCAGGTCATAATGGAAAAAATACTGTCGGCCGGTAGTTTCCCTTCAGCTTTCCCATTTATACGGCAGGGGACCTCCGTTTCAGGCCTGAAATCTGTCCATGTAATAAGCCCCAGAAATATGGCGAAAGCCATGACAAAAGCTATGATGACAATGATCATCCATATCAGTAATTTCTTCATGTTTCAGCCGATATGCGCGAGGTAGTCGAAAGCTAAATTAATCAATTATTTTATACTTTTGTTTGACCATTATCAATCAGCAAATGCCAATATTAGGACAACTAGTCAAAACTGCCTATGAACTCGGGCGGCTTCCCGACAAAGCCAAACCCAAACTAGATCCATACACCGCGCAAATAAGGGTATTGAAAAAGCTTCTCCGGAGGGCCCAGTTTACCGCCTTCGGAGAATACTACAATTTCCCGGAAATATTGAAGAGCAAGGATATCGTAACAGCCTTCCAGTCAAACGTACCGACCTTCACCTACAATACCATGTTCAGGAAATGGTGGTACCGGTGCCTGAACGGTGAAGCGTTTGTATCATGGCCGGGCCGGGTCAAGTATTTTGCCCTGACCTCAGGCACATCCGAAGCTTCCAGCAAGCATATTCCGGTTACCGGTGACATGATCCGGGCAATCCGGAAAGTCAGCATCCGACAGCTGGTCTCTTCATTATCGTACGATCTGCCGGACAAGTTTTATGAAAAAGGGATGCTGATGATCGGGGGAAGCACTCATCTGCATTATAACGGGACCTATTATGAGGGGGATCTTTCAGGTATCTCGGCCAGCACGATACCGTTCTGGTTCCAGCATTTTTACAAACCCGGCAAAAGGATCTCCCGTGAGAGAGAGTGGTCTGTCAAGCTGGATGAAATCGTCAAATCGGCCATCGACTGGGACATTGGCGTGATCGTCGGGGTTCCGGCCTGGATCCAGATCATCCTGGAAAGGATCATCGCCCATTATAAGCTCAACACCATCCATGATATCTGGCCAAACCTTGCGGTTTATGTGCACAGCGGGGTTTCGATCGAGCCGTATACCAGATCCTTCGAAAAATTATTCGGGAAGAAGATGATCTTCCATGAATCCTACCTGGCGTCCGAAGGATATATTGCCTATCAGAAAAGGATCACCATAAGATCCCTTTCGCTGGTTTACGACAATGGATTGTTTTTCGAGTTTGTACCCTTTGATGATAAGAATTTCGATGATGAAGGGAATATGGTGGATAAGCCGCAGGCTTTGACCATCAACCAGGTAGAGGAGGGCAAGGAATATGCCTTACTGCTCAGCACGTGTGCCGGCGCCTGGCGGTACCTGATCGGCGATACGGTCAAAATTACCTCGAAGGAACATTCTGAAATAGCGATAACAGGCCGGACCAAGCATTTTCTAAGCATATGCGGAGAGCATTTATCGGTCGAAAATATGAGCCGGGCGGTAAAGATGCTGTGTGATGAACTCAATATAGAAGTGCGGGAATTCACTGTGACCGGTATCAAGCTGGAATCGATGTTTGCTCATAAATGGTACCTGGGCACGGATGACCGGCTGGACCCGGCATTGGCAAAAGAGAAGATAGATGAATACCTGAAGGTCCTGAACGACGATTACCGGGTGGAACGTATTGCTGCTATCAAGGATGTTTTTGTGGAGGTGCTGCCTTCCCAGGCTTTTGCAAAATGGATGAAAATCCATAACAGAGAAGGAGGTGCGAACAAATTTCCACGGGTGCTTAAAAAAGATCAGTATACAGCCTGGGAACAATACCTTGTCGACCATCAATTCAAAGAAGCCTGATGCATACCATTTTTGAAGGCGTGATACTGGGTCTTACCCTGGCCATTTTTTTCGGGTTCGGCCCTGCACTGGTAGCCCTTATCCAGACAAGCATTCACCGCGGACTCTGGCCGGCCTTCCAGCTCGCCTTCGGTATTTTCCTCAGCGACGCCGTACTGGTTGCCCTGGGATTCATCGGTGCCGTTAAAATTTTCAATGAATTTAAAACCGAACTTGGATTTGTTGGCGGGATCATCCTCATCCTCTTCGGATTTGTTACCTACAGAAGAAAAGTCCACCTCGACATTGAAGGTAATTCCAGTGCTGTGAAAAATAACGGGCCCGGATTCCTGACGTATGTGTTCAAAGGATTCCTGATCAATTTTACGAATCCGTTCATCTGGATATTCTGGATGGGTGTTGTCGTCGGCTTCACCACTAATTATGAAGGGGATGAGATCCTGTTGTTCTCCTTCTTTGCGTCGGCGCTTGGCACTGTTTTTTTCATGGATCTGCTGAAATCATTTTCAGCCTACCAGATCAAACGATACATTCAGACACACAACATCGTCTGGATCAACCGGTTTGCCGGCGTCGGCCTGGTGTTGTTCGGTATCTATCTGGTATTGAGGACCTATTTGGAAATAGGAGTATAATCCCTATATTTGTATCATTCCTCAAAAAAAAAATAAGATGAAAAAGAGCAACTGGGTCATGTATGTGGTGAATGGGCTCATCGCCATTCTGTTCGGTCTTTTGATTATCCTCATAAAAGAAGAGATGATCATTAAACTCATGCTTTTCTTCGGATTGATAATCCTGGCAGGCGGGATCATCCTGCTGGCCGTGGCCATCCGGAACATGAAAGTTCAGAAATCCCATGCCTTGCTCCTCGCGGAAGCCATCGCAGCCATTCTCATCGGGGCTGTCATTGCCTTCTACCCGCAATCCAGCCTTAAACTGTTCCTTATTCTCATCGGGGTCTGGGCTACTATACTGGGATTGATGCAAATCGTCATGGCGGTCCAGATGAAAAACAAAGTGAGCAATCATAATCTTTTCACTATTAATGGGGTGATCACGCTGGTGGTCGGGCTGTTGCTCTTTTACAATCCCCTCGGGGCCATGAAGGCATTGCTGGTCATTATTGGCCTGCTTGCGCTGGTGGCAGGAGTATTGCTGATTTACCTGGGTGTTCAGGTGAAGAAGTCAAAGACGGAATAGCAGACGGCTGCCCGGAAACCTTACGCGGTCAGTTTTTTTCCGCTACGGTTGTTTTTATATCCTTGATATTCAGTTGAAAGGATTTCTTTCCATTCCACTCGTTCTCCTCGATGTGATAGCAAATGCTGAATAAGTTACCATCCCTGATGTACTCAAACAAATCGGGTGTTCCCTGCTGGAAGGCAATGGAAGAAATCGGTTCACAGCGAACATCAAGCTGCACAACTTCCAGCTTCAGGTGATTGTTTCCGACAATTTTGGCCTTACCGGCATCTATGAGGTTATCCGTTTGAAAAACAGGCGACATGTTTCCGGGCCCAAATGGTGCGAACTGCTTGATGATGTCGAAAAATTTCCTTTTGATATCCTGAAGGTCCAGGGTAGCATCGATCTCTATTTCCGGCTTGGCCATTTCCTCGGTTATGTGTTCCCGGACATAATTTTCAAATCTTTCCCGGAATACATCCAGATTGTCCGGTTTCAGGGACAGGCCGGCCGCATAAGTATGGCCGCCGAAATGCTCCAGCAGGTCGCCGCAGGCATCCACCGCATCATAGATATCAAAGCCTTTGATGGATCTGGCCGAGCCGGTGATCAGCCCTTCCGACTGCGTCAGCACCACGGTTGGCCTGTAATACGTTTCAATGAGCCTGGAAGCAACAATTCCGATCACTCCCTTATGCCATTCCGGGTGATAAAGGACCGTGCTCTTTTTATTGATAAAATCAGGGTCATTACGGAGGATGTCGAGGGCGTGGTTGGTTGCAAGGGAATCCAGGTTTTTACGTTCCGTATTTAACGTATTGATCTGGTTACCAAGCTGAAAAGCTTTCTCAGGATCCCTGGTGATCAGTAAATCCACGGAGTTCCTGGCGCTTTCGATCCTTCCAGCGGCATTGATCCTGGGGCCGACGATAAAGACCAGGTCATTGATGGTCAATTCCCGCATGTATTGCTTTTCGGCACCTGATTCGCCCGTAAGTTTGCTGTATTTGTTACTTACATTGAGGATCGCTTCCAGACCGGCCCGCGGGGTGGAATTGATCTTTTTCAGCCCGTAATAAGCCAGTACGCGGTTTTCTCCGGTAATAGGAACAATGTCCGAAGCAATGCTGACCACCACCAGGTCGAGGTATTCCTCGAGGCTTGAAAACGGAATATCATTATTGTAAGCGAACGCCTGGATCAGTTTGAAACCGATACCGCATCCGGAAAGTTCCTTGTACGGATAATTGCAGTCTTCCCTTTTCGGATCGAGGATCGCACAGGCGGCCGGGAGTTCATCCCCGGGACGGTGATGATCGCATATAATGAAATCGACATTCTTCTTTTTCGCATATTCCACCTTTTCCACCGCTTTGATCCCGCAATCCAGTGCAATGACCAGGTTGTAGCCCTTTTCGGCAGCAAAATCGATGCCTTTGAATGAAATGCCATATCCCTCGCTGTACCTGTCAGGAATATAAAAATCGATCTCGGGATGGATCTTGTTAAAAAAAGTGAAAACGAGCGATACGGCCGTTGTGCCATCCACATCATAATCCCCATAAATAAGGATCTTTTCCTTCTTTTTAATCGCCTGCTCAATTCGTTCCACCGCCAGATGCATATCTTTCATCAGGAAGGGGTTGTGCAGGTGTTCAAGCTGGGGCCTGAAATAGGCCTTTGCCTGGTCGTAGCTGTTTATGCCTCTCTGGGCCAATAAATTAGCCAGTTTCTCATTGATATTGAGAACCTTGCTCAGGTGCCTGACCAGATCTTTATCTCCTTGTGGTTTTAATACCCAGCGTTTATCCATAACTTTTGCTGTCGATAAAAATAAGAATTATCTCCTTATTTATCGGCTTTTAGTTAAAATATACCCGGTCTGACCCCAATTATTTTAAAATGTCGATCTCATGGCTTCCACAGGATCAAGCCTGGAGGCGTTCCATGCAGGCACCAGGCCCGAAATGAAACCGATGAATGCTGAGACTATCAGACCCAGCAAAATATTTCCGCTGGTCAGGATCAGGTCCAGGCTGAACATTTGCGAAACTCCAAACGCTAAAAGGAAGACGATAACAAGCCCGACAATTCCACCCAGCAAGGAAAGGAAAATGGCTTCGAACAGGAATTGCTGAAGTATAAAATATCTCTTAGCCCCGAGGGATTTCTGGATGCCGATGATACGGGTTCGTTCCTTGACCGATACGAACATGATGTTGGCAATCCCGAATCCTCCGACCAGCAGCGAAAATCCACCGATGATCCATCCTACGGCAGCAATCACGGAAAACAGCTGGTCAAATCCCTTGGTAATGACATCCGTCTGATTGATCGCAAAATTATCTTCCGCTTTCGGCTTGAGTTTTCTCACCGACCGCATGATACCCGTCAGTTCATCCCGCATTTCATCCAGTGATACGCCCGGATTTGCCTTGACCACGATCGCCCCGTCCATGTGTTTTAAGTCCAGATGGCTCTTGGCAAAGTTCACCGGTACGATGATCCAACCGTCTTTTGAATCCCCGAAAATGCTCTTACCCTCTTTCTGGATGAGCCCTATCACCTCAACATTTAGTCCGAATACCCTTATTTTCTTACCTATCGGATCCTGAGTCTTCATCAGGTTGGTTACTATATCGCTACCAACGACGGCAACCGGTTTTCCACTTGCGAATTCAGTTGCGGATATGAATCTTCCATCACCGATATCAATCTGCATGACATCTTCATAATTTTCCGAAACGATTGCCACAACAGCGTTATCCATCGAATTATCACGGTATTTAATGGTTTCCAGGAAGTTTGTCATGTAAGCGCTGTGCTGTGAAGTCTGGCTCCTTTTCTGGATTTCCCGTAAGTCATCCAGCGACGCTTCCGGACGATTCATGTATTTCCACCACGGATAATCCTCACCCCCCATGGCCCATGGCCATTTCTGCACGAATAGCACATCGTTTCCAAGAGAATTGATCTGGTTCCGGATATTTATCTCCATCGAATCGAAAATGGTGAACACCGAAATGATGGAAAAGATCCCGATGGTGATCCCCAGAAGGGAAAGCAGCGTCCGGACCTTATTCACGACAATTTCATGAATGGCGAACAGATAACTTTCTCTCAGGAGTTTCAGGAAGATTTTCATGCGGCAATCCGGTCTAACCGGTTGTAAAATTAATATTAAAACCAATGAGAATATTGCCTTATATTTGAAGATTCAACCCTGAATGGATCAAGATTGTTCGAGTTATGCGGAAAAAGCTTGGAAGTGCACTGATATCAGTATTTTATAAAGACGGACTGGAAGAAATTGTTCGGGAATTGCACCGGCTTGGGATTACTATTTATTCCACCGGGGGCACCTTTGATTTTATCCGGGGCCTGGGCATTCCGGCAACAACCGTGGAATCCCTGACATCTTACCCATCGATTTTCGGCGGCCGGGTAAAAACGCTCCATCCGGCCATTTTCGGTGGCATCCTTTACCGACGTGGAGACCCATCTGACCGTGCGCAGGCCGAAGAATTCGGAATACCTCCCATCGACCTGGTCATTGTCGACCTTTATCCATTTGAGGAAACGGTTGAAAAAACCCATGATGAGGATGAGATCATCGAAAAGATCGATATTGGTGGAATTTCCCTGATCCGCGGAGCCGCAAAGAATTTCAACGATGTAATGATCATCTCTGCTTCCTCCCAATACCCGGAATTACTTACGCTTTTAAAGGAGAAATCCGGCCACACCGATCTGGAAGACCGCAGAAAGTTCGCCGGCCTTGCATTTGAAGTATCTTCCCATTATGATTCCGCGATTTATCAATATTTCAGCCGGGGATCAAACGAAGTGTTCAAAAAAAGCATCCGTCATCCACATATACTGAGATACGGCGAAAATCCTCATCAGAAGGGTATTTTCTACGGAAACCTCGAATCCGTGTTCACCCAGCTTCATGGTAAGGAAATATCCTACAACAACCTTGGGGACCTGGATGCCGCGATCAATCTGATCAGCGAATTCGAAGAAACCACCTTTGCTATACTGAAACACAACAATGCCTGCGGATGTGCGAGCCGGCCCAGTCTCACAGAAGCCTGGAAAGCTGCCCTTGCCGGTGATCCGGTTTCTGCATTTGGCGGGGTATTGATTACCAACAGGGAAATTGATGACGTAACGGCGGAAGATATTGACCGTTTGTTTTTCGAAGTGATCCTGGCTCCCGGATATAAAAAAAGTGCACTGGAAAAGCTTCAAAGCAAGAAAAATAGAATAATTTTGCGGCAAGGGGCATACGGTTTTCCCGCAAGACAATTCAGGTCGATATTGAATGGCGTGATAGAGCAGGACAGGGACCTGAAAACAGAACAGGAGTCGGACCTGAAAGCAGTGACCGACAGGTTCCCCACTGCCGGTGAGACGGCAGACCTCCTGTTTGCCAGCAAGATCGTAAAACATACCCGTTCCAATGCCATTGTGCTGGTCAAAGACCGGCAACTGATCGGCAGTGGAGTAGGGCAGACCTCCCGGGTGGACGCACTGAAACAAGCTATTGCAAAAGCCGGGGAATACAACTTTGATCTTGCCGGCGCCGTGCTTGCATCAGATGCCTTTTTCCCCTTCGCCGATTCAGTGGAAATCGCACACCAGGCCGGGATCACCGCGGTTATTCAGCCCGGAGGCTCGGTCCGCGACCAGGATTCCATTGATTTCTGCAGGAAAAACGGTATGGCAATGGTCTTTACCGGAATTCGGCACTTTAAACACTGAGAAAAGAACAGCGAAAAACGAGTACAAAGAATGGGACTTTTTTCATTTCTCACCAAAGAGATCGCTATTGACCTCGGCACAGCCAACACCATCATCATATACAACGATAAAGTCGTGGTGGATGAACCCTCCATCGTGGCTCTGGAAAGAAACACGGGAAAAGTCATCGCAGTCGGTAAAAAAGCGATGATGATGCATGGCAAGACCCACGAAAACATTAAAACGATACGGCCTCTGCGCGACGGCGTCATCGCTGACTTTAAAGCCGCGGAGATCATGATCCGGGAAATGATCAAGATGATCGGTTTCAAAAGCAATGTTTTCCCGCCGGCACTAAAAATGGTCATCTGTATCCCCTCCGGTATTACCGAAGTGGAGGAACGGGCTGTCAAAGACTCGGCCGAACAGGCCGGAGCCAAGGAGGTCCGGCTTATCCACGAACCGATGGCTGCTGCGATCGGGATCGGGATCGACGTGCTGGAGCCAACCGGCAATATGATCATTGATATCGGTGGCGGCACCAGCGAGATCGCGGTTATCGCACTCGGAGGCATCGTGAATAACAAATCGATCCGGATCGCCGGCGACGACTTCAATGCCGATATCGAAGAGTACATGCGTAAGCAGCATAATATCAACATCGGTGAACGTACGGCGGAAAGGATCAAGATTGAAGTAGGCGCCGCGATGACCGATATCGACAATGCCCCGGATGATTTCCCGGTGCACGGAAGGGATATGCTGACCGGTATTCCCAAGGAAATTACGGTCAACTATGCAGAAATCGCTCATTCGCTCGACAAATCCATATCCAAAATAGAGGCTGCCGTGCTGAATGCACTGGAAATGACCCCACCCGAACTGGCTGCGGACATATACCGGACCGGTATCTACCTGGCCGGGGGAGGATCGATGCTCAGGGGCCTCGATAAACGGCTTCATCTGAAAACCAAACTTCCGGTCCACGTAGCAGAAGATCCCCTCAGGGCTGTTGCCAGAGGAACCGGAATTGCACTGAAGAATTTCGATAAATTCACATTCCTGATCAAGTAGCATGCGCAACCTGCTGGCGTTCATCTCACGGTACCAGTTTACGTTCCTGTTCCTGATCTTCCTGGTCATCTCCTCTGTTCTCATTTATAACAACAACTATTTCCAAAGGTCGAGGATCGTCAGTACAACCGGTAATATTTCCGGGAGGTTCAACCGGCTTTACAGCAACTTCAGCGATTACTTCAACCTCAGGAGAGCCAATGAACAACTGGCCGCTGAAAATGCACGCCTGAGGGCCATGCTCAGGATGAAAACCAAGGCCATCCCCGATTCACTTGTTTTCCGGGAAAATGCCTCCACACTGCGTTACATCAGCGCTCGGGTCATCAGTAATTCCATACAGTTCCGAAACAACTACTTCATGATCGATAAAGGATACCGGGCGGGCGTGCAGAAGGACATGGGCGTCATCACATCGAATGGCGTGGTTGGGATCATTGTCGATGTCTCTGAAAATTACAGCTCCGGCATTTCCATTCTGCACAAAGATGCCAAGATCAGTGGCAGGATCATGAAAAACGAACAGCTGGTGAATGTTTCCTGGGATGGCTGGAATTACCGTCTGGGCGATTTGCAGCATATTCCGTCGCACGTAAACCTGGTGCCGGGTGATACCATCCTGACCAGTGGGAACAGCCAGATATTCCCGGAAGGTATCATGATCGGGACGGTGGAATACATTGACGAAGAACTTGAAAACATGTTCAAGAAGGGAAAACTCCGGTTTTCAGTCGATTATAACCAGCTTACCTATGTGTACGTGGTTGAGAATGTCAGGAAGGATGAAGTGGAACGACTTAAAATGAGCCTGCCGGATGAATAGGGCGCTGATAGGAAATATTATCCGCTTTGTCCTGCTGGTTTTCGGACAGATCTTCATCTTTAACAAGATACAGGTCACCGGCTTTATCAATCCACAGGTATACGTGTTGTTCCTCCTGATGCTGCCCTTCCAGATATCCGGTTTCTGGCTGCTGGCTCTGGGATTCCTGACGGGCCTGAGCGTGGATTGGTTCATGCACACCCCGGGCATGCATGCAGCCGCCTCTGTGTTCCTGGCTTATTGCCGCCCGGGCGTGATCCGGCTGGTCGGGAAAAAAGATGATATCGAAGCCTGGCAGTACCCGAATGTCCGCGATTCGGGATCGATGTGGTTCCTGGCCTACACGCTGATCCTGGTCTTTTTGCATCACACATTCCTGTTTTTCCTTGAAATATTCCGCTTCAGCGAATTCTTCCAAACCTTGCTGAAAATATTGACCAATACCGCCTTAACCACTATTATCATTATGGTTATCCAGTACCTGTTTTATTCCAGGAAGAATGATTAAACACTTTTTAAGTTGTGACGTTTCATATTCAATAGTTTAGTAGTTTTGCCCGTTAAATATCCATCATTATGCTAAGAAAACTGGTAATTATCGCCCTGGCCGTATTTACGGCAGCTTCATGCACCAAACCCGTAAAGAATGAATTTATCATAACCGGTACCATCGATACTACTTTCGACGGATATATCCTTTTGCAGAAAAGGACAGACGGCCCGCTGATCACTATTGATTCCATGCTGCTCACCACCGGAAAGTTTAATTTCAAGGGTACTGTTGATTGGCCCGAAGTCTACTACCTCACGATCCCGGGGATAAAATCCTCCGTTCCCTTCTTTATCGAACCCTCTGAAATTAATTTCATCGTCAATACCAGGGATATTGATAAAACCAGGATTGAAGGGTCAAAAACCCAGCAAGAATACGATGCTTACCTGGATATGATGGATCAGTACAATGCCAAGGTTCGCGAAAACTACCAGATGTTCATGAAAGCCCAGGAAATCGGAGATGCTGCAAAGGCCAGGCAGTTCGACTCGCTTACCAACCTTTATGACCAGCAGCGCGGTGAGTTCACCAAGAATTTCGTGAAACAGAATCCGAAGTCTTTCATTTCACCTTATATAGCTTTCAGAAATTCATGGAACTATGAAATGGATGAACTGGAAAGCACCCTTGGCAGCTTTGATACGATTCTCAATCATTCGGTTTATACCGGTTACCTCCAGGAATACCTGAAAACCCTCCAGCGAACGGATATCGGTATGTTGTATGTATCCTTCATGATGCAGGATACCACAGGTAACAAGTTCCTGCCGGTATCGGACCTTATCGGAAAGAACTATCTTCTGCTGGATTTCTGGGCTTCCTGGTGCTCCCCCTGCCGGCAGGAAAATCCAAACCTGGTGGCCATGTATAACAAGTATCATGACCGCGGATTCGATATCCTGGGTATTTCGCTGGATTCCAACCGCGATCGCTGGATCGCTGCCATTCATGACGACCAGCTTACCTGGAACCATGTGTCGGACCTGAAAGGCTGGGAGAACAAAGTGGCCAAGCTCTACGCAGTCAGGTCAATACCTGCCAACTTCCTGCTCGATACGAATGGTTACATTTTAGCGAAGAATCTTCGGGGTGAGGATCTGCAAAAGAAACTGGAAGAAATCTTCCCGGAAGAACAGCAAGCATTACGCCGTTAATTCATCGTCTTCGGAAATTGTTTTCTTAATTTTTTCCTGCTGCTCTTTCCAGAATTTGTTGAATGTTTTGGACTCGAGGTGAGGTAGCTCCCTCCTGGGTCCCCATGAGGAGGAAAAGAAGTACCGGAACATCAGGTTCTTCATACCGCCTCCCATGTTCATCCTGTTGCGCTTCAGCATAATCCGTTTCATGTTCCTCATCAGGAACTTCTCACCACCAACGCTGAGGCCCATATCCACACTTTCCTTACGGTTAACCAGGAGCAGTTCATGAAGCGGTATTTTGACGGGGCATACATCTGTGCAAGCCCCGCAAAGAGAAGAGGCAAAACTCAGATGCTTGTAATCCCTCATATTCTCCAGGTATGGTGTTATGACAGAACCTATTGGCCCGGTATAAACAGAATTATACGTATATCCCCCAATATTTTTATAGACGGGACAGGCGTTCAGGCAGGCCCCGCAGCGGATGCATGACATGGCCCGGCGCATCCGTTCGTGTTTTATTACCTCGGTCCTGCGGTTATTAAGCAGAATGACATACATCTCTTCGGGCCCGTCCGGTTCCCCTTCCTTTCTGGGACCGAAAATGATGCTGTTGTAAACCGTCATTTTCTGACCGGTGCCGTGTGTGGCCAGCAATGGCCAGAACAGCTGCAGGTCATTGATGCCGGGAAGCAGTTTCTCTATTCCCGCTATCACGATATGTACCCGGGGAAATGAAAGGCTCATCATACCATTGCCTTCATTCTCGGTTAAACAGACGCCTCCGGAATCAGCCAGCAGAAAATTGGCTCCTGTGATACCGACGTCGGCCTGTAGAAATTTCGGTCGCAGGTGATCCCTCGTGAATTCGGTAACCTGGCCCGGCGTAGCCTCGGATGGTAATCCGAACTTCTCATGAAAAATCTTGGCCACATCCTCCTTCGATTTATGCATAGCCGGTGTAAGAATATGATATGGCTTCTCATTTACCAGCTGGACAATGAACTCGCCCAGGTCGGTCTCAATGGCTTCGATCTTTTTCTTTGCCAGGAAATCGTTCAATTCAAGTTCTTCGGAGATCATCGACTTGGACTTCACCACCATCTCCGCTTTTACATTTTTCATGATGGCAAGGACCTCTTTCACGGCGTCTTTCCAGGTGGGGGCCCAGATAACCTTTCCTCCGTTCTTTTCAAAATTCACTTCGAACTCTATGAGAAACCGGTCCAGATCATTGATAATCTTATGTTTGACATTGGCGGCTTTGCGCCTGGCCAGCTCCAAATCACTGAATTGTGCTTTTCCTGTTGGCAGGTTAGCTTCGTACCTGGAAATATTATAATTGATCTTTCTCCTGTGATCCAGGTCGAATGCAATCTTTTCAGCGTCTTTCAGAAATTTTTTCTGAAGTTCCATAATTTAATTTTTGGATTATCTACTGATCTTTTCAACTCTCCGGGTATGTCGTCCCCCTTCAAATTCGGTTACAAGAAAAATTTCGGCCATACTTGCGGCAGTGGAAAAATCCAGGAACCTACCGGGAAGGGCCAGGATATTAGCATCATTATGCTGCCTGGCTAGCCTGGTAATTTCTTCATTCCAGCACAATGCAGCCCTTACATGAGGATACTTGTTCGCCACCATCTGAGCCCCGTTACCGCTGCCACAAATGATGATGCCCGATTTATATCTCCCGTCATTAACTGCTTCCGCCAGAGGATGAATGAAATCCGGATAATCGACGCTGTCACCTGAATAGGCCCCCAGGTCCTCCATTCTATATCCTTTATTTTCCAGGTGTTTCAAAAGGTATTCCTTCATTTCAAAACCACCGTGGTCGCATGCAATGGGTACAATTTGTCGCTCATTCATCATAATTTCATTCTCCTTATAAACAAAGTTAGTTGTTTATTTCTGTTCAAATCGTTTTAATTTATGTTGAAATTGGCATTCAATTTGTCAATAACATTAATGATGGCGACAGATTTCCTGATAAATAGAAAATCTGTCGAAAGTTATGAGCATTGGAAAGAAACTATTTTAACATCTGAATTTGACCTGGAAGGTTCAAATTTTAAACATCCAAAGTTATGGACAACATGTTAATAATTCTTAATCTTCATAAAATCAAACTATAAAAAACTAATATCTTTTTAATAGTGTTTATAACTTTGAATAATTGAAATTTGCAAAGAAATTGCCTGATAAATTCTAACACAATTAACAGGCCTATTATAACAGATAAATTCTTTAAAGATTATATTTTTAGCTTTATTAACAATATTGATGGAAAACGTGATTCAGGATAAAAAAATAGATTTCAGGGAAGAATTTTTAAAATTAAAAAGAGAAAAGGATGCCATTCTCCTGGCCCATTATTACCAGGTGGATGAAATTCAGGAAATAGCCGATTACGTTGGCGACAGCCTGGGTTTGTCGCAGCGGGCTGCCGAGAGTAAATCCCCGGTCATTGTATTTGCAGGCGTCCATTTTATGGCGGAAACCGCCAAAATATTGAGTCCGCAGGCCAAAGTGCTGTTACCGGACCTGGAAGCAGGATGCTCGCTTGCGGATTCCTGTCCTCCGGATCAATTTGCCGCGTTTAAAGAGAAACATCCCGGACATATCGTGATCTCGTACATCAACTGCAGTGCAGCCGTGAAGGCCCTGTCGGATGTAATTTGCACTTCCAGCAATGCAGTTAAAATAGTGGAATCGTTCCCCAGGGACCAGAAGATCATTTTTGCACCGGACCGAAACCTGGGGGGCTACATTAACAGGTTAACCGGCAGGAATATGGTGCTTTGGGATGGCACCTGCCAGGTCCATGATATTTTGCAGACGGAAGCTATTATCAGGCTTAAACTGGAAAACCCTGACGCAAAACTCATAGCTCATCCGGAATGCAAGGCACCTGTCCTGGAAATTGCCGATTATGTGGGATCCACCACCGGGCTGTTGAATTTTACTATTAATGACAGCTCGAAGAAGTATATCGTGGCAACCGAAACAGGAATTCTTTATCAGATGAAAAAAGCATCGCCGGAAAAGGAATTTCTCATCGTACCTTCGGATGAAACCTGTTCCTGTAATGATTGCCCTTATATGAAACTGAATACGATGCAAAAACTATATTTGTGCCTAAAAAATGAAAGGCCTGAAATAGTGATGGATCCGGAATTGATGGAAAAAGCCGGTAAACCGATAGTAAGAATGCTGGAATTGTCGAAGTGATATCTGAAATTAGAATTTAAAATTTAAAGCGTTGAGGATTGAATTGTTAATGAAGATTTTTTTAGGATTGTTATTGACCTGGGCATTGTTGATGAATGTGAACGGGCAACAGCAGGAATCCGTCAATCCCAACGGGTACAATATTTTTTATCACCCCAACGGGACCAAATCCAGCGAGGGCTTCATGCGTGATGGAAAGCCTGACGGATACTGGAAAACATACAACGAAGGCGGTATCCTGATATCGGAAGGCAACCGGAAGAATTTTGAATTGGACAGCCTGTGGCGATTTTATGACAACGAAGGTAAGATTGCCATGGAAGTGAATTATAAACAGGGCAAGAAGGATGGTGTACGCAGAATTTACAGGCAGGATGAGATCATAGAAGAAAATTTTAAGGTGGATGTAAAAGACGGCCTGACGAGGAATTTAACTCCGGGCGGAAGAGTGACAAAGGAGGTCTTTTTCTCGGACGGACTGGAAAACGGCATGGCAAAAGAATTCGGGGAAGATGGGCGGATCATCACGCTTATTACCTACAAGAACGGTTTTATCACGGAGCGTGAGATCATCAACCGATTTGATAACAATAAACTAAAACACGGCCTGTGGAAGTATTTTTATCCGAACGGAATGGTGCAGAGAGAAGGGCATTATAACCATGGAGTGGAGAACGGTTATTTTAAGGAGTATGACCTGGATGGAAACCTGGTGAACACCGCAAAGTATGCTGACGGAATTAAGCTGGAAGATGTGGCTGAGCTGGTCAAACTGGAGGTCCGGAAGGATTATTACCCGGATGGAAGTATCAAAATATCGGCAACCTACAACAAAGAAGGCAAACTGGAAGGAGTCCGAAGGGAGTATGCGCCCGACGGAACCATTGACAAGTCTTATATTTTCAGGAACGGGATAATGATCGGTGAAGGGGTTGTTACGGAAAAGGGTGAAAGGGACGGGTTCTGGAAAGAATATTATGATGATGGAAACCTCAGGGCCGAAGGGACATATGACAAGGATAAAAAATCCGGAAAATGGAAATTTTTTCACCGGTCCGGCGTAATGGAACAGGAAGGATCCTATAAAAACGGTTTGCCCGAGGGAGAATGGAGATGGTACTATGCCTCCGGGGACCTGATGCGTGAAGAATCTTACTTTAATGGTTTACCGGATGGGATCACGACTGAATACGACGAAGAGGGCAATATCATAACCAGAGGGGAATACATTGAGGGGAAAGAATCAGGGGAATGGTACTACCGTTCCGGTGACAGTGAAATAAAAGGAACTTATGCCGATGGAATGCGGAACGGGCTATGGGAATACCGGGATATACGGCAATTGTCGGGGTCAGCCGATATATTGCGGTTCAAAGGACGGTATATCGAAGATAATCCTCATGGGGAACATACCTATTACTGGGATAACGGGAACAGGAAAGAAGAAGGAACTTATGAAATGGGGAAAAAGGTGGGAGAATGGATATATTTTAATTATGACGGGACTCCGTTCATTGTTGTAACTTTTGTTAACGGAACCGAAACCCGGTACGATGGCATAAAAATTGTTGATTTAAATGAATGAAAATTAATTATATTTGCATGATTAACCTCAATGTCTAACCTATGATTAAAAAAATCTCCTTTTTAGCTATCATTTCAATTTTGATTATTTCTGCCACTGCTTTGGCTCAGGACAAAGCATCTCTGACAACTTCGGCATCCGCGGAAAAGGTTTCCATAAAGCCGGATAATTTCCAGGATGTTGCAGCAGATCTGGTAGGCAAAGAAATTGAAATCCAGGGAATGGTCGTTCATGTCTGCAAACACGGTGGAAAAAAAATGTTCCTCATAGGTGAAAATCCAGATATGCGTGTCAAGATTACAGCCAGTGAAAAAGTTAGCGTTTTTGATCCGGAGCTGGAAGGCAGCATAGTTTGGGTGCAGGGTATCGTAGAACCGATGGACGATGCTGAAGCTGTTGCCAAAGAGGCAGCAGAAGAAGGTCATGAAGAGGATGCGGACCACAAGAATTATTATCACAAGCCGCAGTTTTCTATTTCCTGCATGAAAGTAAAAGAGATCAAAGAATAAGAAACCCCTCCGTTTTTAATATTTAAGGCGCAAAGGCGTTTGTCCTGTTTTTCTGACTCTCTGCCTTTGCGTTTTTTCTTTGCTTACTATTAAATTTTCTGGAGATGAAATTTCAATGGAGAAAATGGTTCCGCGTAGTTCACCGCGATTTCGGCTATTTATTTTTCGGCCTGACCCTTGTTTATTCGATATCCGGTATCGCCCTGAACCATCTCGACGACTGGAATCCGAACTATATCATTGTTCGTAAAGAATTGAAGATAAGTAATGTAGAGTCAATAACCAGGTCCATCAGCCGGGATGAAATAAAAGCCATGCTGGAACCGATCGGGGAAGACGGGTCGTATAAAAATCATTATTTTCCGGAAGAAAAACAATTGAAGATATTTCTGAAAGGAGGTTCAGCGGTGATTAACCTTGAAACCGGGGATGGAATACTGGAAAGGGTTTCCAACAGGCCTTTCTTCAGGGAAATGAACTGGTTGCACTATAATCCGCAACTGGTATGGACCTGGGTTTCGGATATTTTCGCCGGAGCGCTGATCCTGCTGGCCATTACCGGACTGTTCCTTGTCAGGGGCGCCAAGGGCATTACGGGAAGGGGAGCCTGGCTGACGGTGCTTGGAATCCTTCTGCCTCTAATCTTCCTCTGGATATTCTTCTACTAAAACCTTAAAGCCATGAATATTTACTGGTTTACCATATTGTTCACCGCCTGGTACGTATTTTCTCTGGTCATCTCAGAAAAACTTGGAAAATACCGTAAGATAGGGGAAGAGTGGTCGTTTTTCCTCAGTTTTATGCTTTCACCTTTAATTGGCCTGGGGATCACGCTGTTATCCCCCAAAAAACCTTAGCCGTTATTTTCTGAATTTCCTTCCGGGTTTATTTCCGCGTTTCTGTTGCCGTTCGAAGCGTGATCCGGAACTTTTAGCCACCTGCAAAGGTTTTTCATTCACCATCTGGAAATCCATTTCTTTTCTCGATAAATCGATCCTTTTCACCTTGATTTTCACCGGATCCCCCAGCTTGTACTGATATCCGTAGCGTTGTCCGATCACCTGGTAATTTTCTTCATCCAGGAAATAAAAATCGTCTTCCAGATCCCTTAGCCGGACCATACCTTCACATTTGCTTCCGGTGAGCTCAACGTAGATCCCCCATTTGCTGACGCCGGAGATAAGGCCGGAAAATTCCTGTCCGATCTTATCCAGCAGGTATTCCGCCTGTTTCAGTTTGACCGATTCGCGTTCCGCTTCGGTGGCTTTTCGCTCCATTTCGGAAGAGTGTTCGCATTTCTTTTCGTATTCCTCCTTGCCGACATTGCCGCCGCCGTTCAGGTAATGATCCAGCAGCCGGTGAACCATCAGGTCAGGATAACGGCGGATTGGAGAGGTAAAATGCGTGTAGAACTTGAAACCAAGCCCATAATGGCCGATGTTCACAGTTGAATATACCGCTTTGGCCATCGTTCGGATCGCAATGGTCTCAATCATGGTCTGTTCGCCCCGCCCCTCGATATCCTTGAATAATTTGTTGAACGAGGCGGCCAGTCCTTTGCGGTTGTCAATGCTGAGTTTATAACCCAGCCGGGAAAGGAATTCCGCGAAATTGGTCAGCTTTTCCAGGTTGGGCGTGTCGTGAATGCGGTAGACAAAGGTCTTTGCTTTTTGGTTTGGTTTTGCCTTACCGATGATTTCCGCCACACGCCGGTTGGCCAGCAGCATAAAATCTTCTATGAGCCAGTTGGCCTCTTTCTGTTCTTTGATATAAACACCCACCGGTTTTCCCTGTTCATCCAGCATGAATTTCACTTCCTGGCTTTCGAAATTGATCGAACCTTTTTTAAAACGGTCTTCTCTCAGTTTTGAGGCCAGCCGGTGCAGTGTGAGAATATCCTCCACATATTCGCCGGTCTGCGTTTCGATGATCTGCTGCACTTCTTCATAGTTGAACCGTCGGTTGGAATTGATTATAGTCCTGCCGAACCATTCCTTGACGATTTCAGCCTCGCTGGTCAGTTCAAATATTGCGGCATAGCAAAGCTTGTCTTCATTTGGCCGGAGCGAACACAGGTCATTGGAGAGCTTTTCAGGCAGCATGGGGACGGTGCGGTCCACCAGGTATACGGAAGTACCCCTTTCAAATGCTTCCTGGTCGATCAAACCGCCTTCCCTGACATAAAATGAAACGTCAGCTATATGGACCCCTACTTCAAAATTACCGTCAGGTAATCGTCTAAGTGATAATGCATCGTCGAAATCCTTGGCATCCGGAGGGTCGATTGTGATGGTAAAAACTTCCCGGAAATCCTGGCGTTTTTTTATCTCTGCAGGAGTTATGCCACGGTCTATTTTTTCGGCTTCCTTTTCAACTTTTGCGGAGAATTTCCATGGGAAGTCAAATTCCGCCAGGATAGATTTCATCTCTACATCGTTAATCCCAGGCTGGCCAAGGACTTCCACCACCGTCCCGAATGGATTTTTGGAATGCTCGGGCCAGTCTGTGATCTTGACAATGACCTTCTGACCGCTCTTTGCCTCATTCAGGTTTTCCTTCGGGATGAAGATGTCGACTGGCATGTTCTGATTATCGGCGATCAGGAATGCGAAGTATTTTCCGATGTCGATAATTCCGACATACTGTTCCTTTGCCCGCTGGAGGATCTCGATGATCTGGCCTTCGGGTTTATGCCCCTTCCTGGCAGGGAACAGGAGTACCTTCACTTTATCCCTGTGCAATGCACGGAATGTGTTATTTGGTGCAATGTAGATGTCTTCACCGCCCTCATCATTGATCACATAGGCCTTTCCCGTGCCTTTCATATCCACGGTCCCGGTCATATACTTCTTCAGGGAAGGTTTTTCAGTGATAAAATCCTTGCTCAGCCTGTATTTACCGGGCCTGGTTTCCTGGATCGTTCCCTCTTCGATGAGTTCGACCAGAATGACATTCACGAGGTCCTTTCCGGCCTTGTCCTTCACACCCAACCTCGCAGCGACCTCCTTGTAATTATATCCTCTTGAAGGGCTGTTGATAAAGACATTTAAAACGCTTTCCGCGAAGGCGTTTTTACCGCGCGGACGGCTTCCGGATTTTTTTTTCTTTCTCATTCTGATATTTTTAGATTAATTGATTTATAAATCAGTGGCAGCATTAAAAATTTTATGTCGGCTGTGGATTAATGAAGAGGAAATGATCTTTCCTTCTTTCATTTCTGCCATGCGGTCGGAAATAAACCTGACGACGTCCAGATCATGTGAGATGAATATATAGGTCAGACCGAACTCATCTTTCAGGTCTGCGAGCAGGTTCAGTACCTGAGCCTGGACAGAGACATCCAGTGCGGAAACGCATTCATCGCAAATGATAAATTCCGGTTGTACAGCGAGCGCCCTGGCGATGCAGATCCTTTGTCTTTGCCCGCCTGATAATTCATGAGGATATCTGAAAAAATGGGTTGGTTCCAGGCCGACTTTTTCCAGCAATTTCATGGTAAGCTCTCTTCTCTCATTCTGACTGGCCCCGATCCCATGCACTTTCATCGGTTCCATGATGGCAGCGCCTGCAGTCATTCGTGGGTTAAGCGAGCTGTAAGGATCCTGGAAGATGAATTGCATTTTTTTCCGGAGTTTGCGCATCTCTCGTCCCCTGAGCCGGGTAATGTCCTGGTCTTTGTAAATAACGGCGCCTGAAGAAGGATCCACCAGGCGGAGGATCGTCCTGCCGAGAGTCGTTTTACCACAACCCGACTCGCCTACCAGTCCAAACACTTCTCCGGGATAAATTCCGAGGGTTACCCCATCCACCGCTTTGATGTAAGTATATTTACTTTTGTTAATTTGATGCGATTTAAAATGAGTTGAAAGGTCTAATGTACGGACAATGGCTGGCTTAGTGTAAATCCTGTGAAGATGTCGGTCATATTCCTCCTCGTTTCGTACTAAGGGGCTGATTGGTTTATGTACATTATTACCCTGGTGGTCGGGTGTAAAATCAGCCATGGTAGGCAGCCGTTTAAGGTGCATGTTATTGGCTGGCCGGCAGGCCATCAGGCCCAGGGTATAAGGTTTCCGGGGATTGTGCAGGATTTCGGACGCGGTTCCGGCCTCTATCATCTGGCCCTGGTTCATCACGAGAATATCGTCGGCTATTTCCGCGGCAAGATCAAGGTCATGGGTTATGAAAAGAAGAGCCATCCCATATTTCGCACGCAGATCTTTCAGTAAATCGATGATACTTTTCTGGACCGATACGTCGAGGGCTGTTGTCGGTTCGTCGGCTATCAGCAGGACAGGACGGGAAGCAACCGCCATTGCAATCATGATCCTTTGTTTCTGTCCTCCGGATAACTCGTGAGGATAGCTTCGGAAAATTTCTTCAGGTCTTGACAAACGGACCTCCTGAAATAATTCCAGGGTTTTATCCTTTGCATCCCGGTATGATACAGGCGCATGGGCCCTTATGGACTCTATAACCTGGTTACCGCATTTGATCACCGGGTTCAGGCTTGTCATAGGTTCCTGGAATATCATGGAGATACGGTTACCACGAATCCGGCGCATCTGGCGGTTGTCTTCAGAAAGAAGGTCAATAACACCTGCGGGGTTTTCAATAAATTGGAGCTTTTGAGCGTTTACCCGGGCCGGGGGAACGGGCAGCAGTCCCATGATGGCGAGTGCAGTAACGGACTTGCCGGAACCGGATTCACCGATAATTCCAAGGGACCTGCTTTTTTCGATGTCGAATGACAGGCCCTTTACGGCGTGGAAGATTTTTTTTTCCTGGAGGAAGGAAACCGAGAGATTTTTTATTTCGAGGATGTTGGATGGCATTTTATACCACCCTCCAAGGGTTTAAACCCTTGGGGGGTCTCCCAAAGTTACAGACTTTTCAACACCACCGGGTATATTTCGGTGATTATCCGATTAACAAAGTACAACACAAACGAAATATTATGATGACACCAATTAAACACATTATTCATTTATGGGATGACTTACTCTGCCTGTTTTTTCCCAATTTATGCGCGGGTTGCGGAAGAACGCTTGTGAGGGGGGAAAAAGTGATTTGCACCGCCTGCCTGTTCCATCTTCCTAAAACCTTTTTTCATCATGATACGGATAATCCTCTCAGTAAGGTTTTCTGGGGCCGGGTTAACCTGGAGGGAGTTGCTGCTTATGTCTATTTCCAGAAAGGTGGAACAGTCCAACGATTGCTTCATCAACTGAAATATAAGGGCCAAAAGGAGATAGGTATACAAATGGGGCGGCTTTATGGCCCTGAACTGAAAACGGCTGAAGTTTTCCGGAGTGCTGACGTCATTGTTCCGGTTCCATTGCATCCAAGGAAGCTCAGGAAACGAGGCTACAACCAGAGCCTGATGTTCGCTGAAGGACTTTCCTCTGCCATGGGAATCAGGCTTGAAACCAGGTCCTTATACCGAAAAGAGTACTCGCAGACTCAAACCCGCAAATCGCGTTATAATCGCTGGGAGAATGTGGAATACATTTTTGCTGTCAGAAATCCTGAAAAGTTGAACGATAAGCATATATTACTGGTTGATGATGTGATCACCACCGGTGCTACTACCGAGGCCTGTGCCCAGGTCCTGTTGAAAGTACCGGGAGTCAGGGTGAGTGTTGCGGCCATCGCCTATGCCAGTTTCTGAAAATCATTTGCGACGTGCCAGTACACAGGCCTTCTTATAAACAGAGGTCCGCCCGTCCATATCAAGGGCTTCCAGATAAATGACATAGAGGCCATCTGCAGCCGGGGACCGGTCATCCATGGTTCCATCCCAGGAATACATGCCCGTCGTACCCGGCATTTCATTGTTAGCCAAGGTCCTGGTCAGAAATCCACAGGAGGAAAAAACAAGAATGGAGATGAGCCTCCCGGGTTCGCTGAACTGGTAGGATATTCCAAGCTGGTCCTCCAGCCCGTCTCCGTCCGGAGAAAATGACACCGGATTGATGGATAATTTGCCATCACTGGTCCATTTTTCAAGGTATTGGGAATTTCGATACCCCGGTGTACCAAATCCGGCCGTTTCCGCAGCCGAATGCCAGTTGTCAGGCTCATCCCCCAGGCGGTCAGGGCAAATTCTTTCAAGCGTAACCCCTTCCGTGTTGTTCAACAGAATAAAGTGCATATCTTCTTGATAGTGAAAATTATCGACGATTTTACCATTGCAGTACAGCAGCACCCGGCCTTCATCATTGTTATAATAAGGAAATGAATGCATTTCCATGAAAGCATGCTGATCCTGGATAATATACTGCGACTTTACCATGGATGGATTTTTAGTCAACACGAGATATTCCCCGGGCAAAATAGATCCGCACTCTGGAGAAACCTCTGCGTATTGCGTGTCGGGAGGATTTGGAGGCGAATCCCTTACGGAAGCCAGGATCAGGTCACTTAAGAGGATGGACTTCTCCGACCGGTTGTAAATCTCCACAAAATCAACGCCATCACCAAGCGGATTGAACAGGATCTCATTGATTACCAAATCGAAAGATTCACAGGGTTCCGGCCAGGCAAAGTCAGAGACCAGCATTTCCGTATTGGTACCACCCGTGCAATTTTTGAGACCGTGTTCAACGAAAAGCGAATAGATCTTACCGGGGGATCCGTCGGTAGACAGGTGCAGCCGAACCTGCCTGAAATCGGGACCGAGAGGGGTTGATCCCGTTATGGTCAGCTCTTCTCCTTCGACAGTGAAATGACTTAGATCAGAGACAGAGAGGCTATCCATTGACTCACTGAATGTGACATCGATAATATCTGGACTTACACAACAAATTCCGGCAATTCTGAGGCCTTCCTCAATGACTATCGTATTAAAATTCGGACCTCCGGGTGTACCGCCCTCCGGATTACCGGATGCGCTCCAGATGGTTTTATCCAGGCATGGATTATCCAAATGGCAGATTTCCAAAGAATATCCCCCATCAGATTTGATCTCATCCCCGTACCATGTTGCGTCATAATCCAGGTAACAGATTCCTAAACCATTCCGGTCGGTCAAATGGATGGCGGTTCCGCTGTTTGGAAGAACGAAAGAGTTCAGTCCGATTGCCCTCCCATACGCCTGCATGGTGCCAACCGCCCCCTCTGCACAAAGAATGAAATACTCGCCCGGAGGGATTGAGAGATCCGGTAAGTCATGGACCGTCGATCCGATTTTCAGCGTCCATTCTTTCAGACGGATATCCTGCTGGCTGCGGTTGAAAATCTCCAGGTATTCCTGTTCCGGTAAACCGGCAGACGGCGTCGGATCGGCCATAATTTCAGTGAAGATGATATCATAAGGCTGTGGAAGATAATAGTTTATCTGGATGGAGGCTTGTTCTGTCACATTACCGGAAAGGTCTTTAACATCCTTGATTTGAAGGTAATAAGTTCTGGAATTTTCCAGTGCTGCATCAAAAAACAGCCTGACCTCCGAGGGTTCCAGCAACCGGATGGCCGAATAGGGTTGAACGGAATCCGGAAGCAACTGATAATTCGTTTCTTCTTCAGCACTCATCAGCTCTATCGGTTCATTGAATTTTAAAGCAATTTCAGAAGGGTTCTCTACTATCACACTTACGACTGATGGAGGCGTGGTATCAATGATCTCAGGTCCGGCGTAAAAATCATCGAAATAGAACCTGGAGGCATTTGAACTGGTGTATTGAAAAAAGATCCCGCAGTGATCTCCTGCCTGATAGGCCGAATCAGAGATTTCCCCGACCTTTGTCATGGCATAGCCGCCGGATGCATCTCCCCAAAAACTCCAACTATCATTTTCCCGGCGAACGATACGCATCCTTAAAGCATTTGTCGGATTTCCGGTGTACAGATGCTTCATGCAGACCAGGCTGGTCAACAGGGAAGAATCCTGCCGGCAGAAATAAACGCTGTCATCAGGGCCGCCGATTTGCAGGAAATATCCCTTCAGGGGATTTTTCAACGTATCGTTGTCGGTCAGAAGATAGATCCGTGCAAAATTCCCGGCTGACGTATTAAAGCTGAGTTTAAGCCAGAATTGCCATTCGAGGTTTCCAGTCATAGCGTAAGCAACGGATAGATACGACTGGCCGGCATTCACCGCATCCAGTTGAAGGGCGGGCCTCTGGCCTTCCGGAACAGCCGTTGATGACGATAGTTTAAAATTTTCAAGGTCACCATTCCAGCTTGGATCCGCTGTGAAGTTGCCATCTGAAAAATTCTCCCGGACCTGCCCTGAGATGACCAGTGGCAATAAGACAATAAGTAAAATTGCTTTTTTCATGGTTTTTTTCTGTTTATCGGAATATTTAGCAATTATACCCGGTGAGAACGACAAAATTTTTTTGAGGATCCGGAACAGCTTCGAAACAGTGGAATAGAAGGGATTTTTTGGTTCGGATTTAGGTAGGGTTTAAAGAAAAAGGAATTAAGGAACAGGGATGAGGGAAAGCTGAAACTTTGTTACTTTTGCAGCATTTTAAAGCAGCTTCGGATGAAGATTTGTGTAGTCGGTGCCACGGGTTTGGTTGGCAGGGAAATGGTACAGGTCCTTCAGGAATTGAATCTTGGGGAAGATGAATTTTTTCCGGTCGCTTCGGCGAGGTCGGCGGGCAAAAGCATATCTTACAAGGGTAAAGAATACCCGGTCATAAACCCGGCTGAAGCTATTTCCAGGAAACCGCAAATAGCGTTGTTCTCTGCAGGTGCCGCTGCTTCCAGGGAGTGGGCGCCGCAATTTGCCGAAGCTGGCTGCACGGTTATCGACAATTCCTCAGCCTGGAGGAAAGACCACGGGGTCCCACTGATAGTTCCGGAGATAAATGCCGGGATACTGGGAAAACAGGACAAGATCATAGCCAATCCTAACTGTTCCACGATACAGTTAGTTATGGTGCTGGCGCCGTTACACAGAATATATAAGATACACAGGGTTATCGTATCAACCTACCAATCGGTTACGGGTAGCGGTGCCAAAGGCCGGAACCAGCTCGAAAATGAGCGAAACGGGATCGACTCTCCAGCCTTTTATCCTCACCGTATCGATCTTAATCTGATCCCGCAAGCAGGGGACTTTACAGAGGGTGGATATACCACGGAGGAAGAAAAACTGGCATTCGAAACCTGCAAGATCATTGGCGATAATCAAATAAAGGTTACGGCGACATGTGTCAGGGTGCCGGTATATGGCGCTCATTCCGAAGCGGTCAATATAGAATTTGAGAGGCCTTATAACCTGCAGGATATACCGGAATTGCTTTCCCGCGAAACAGGTATTATCGTGCAGGATGATCCGGCAAATGCAATATACCCGATGCCATTTTTTGCAAGGGGAAAAGATGATGTGTTTGTGGGCAGGGTCAGACGTGACCGGACGATCCCAAACGGGCTCAATCTCTGGATCGTTTCGGACAACCTGCGAAAAGGCGCAGCAACGAATGCCGTGCAGATAGGACGTTATTTAGTGGAGAATAATCTGATTTAACTGACACCGGGCTCTTGAAGATATACCACAACATAGATTTGTTCCAGCCGGTCCCCAATGCCATCGTTACAGTCGGGACATTCGATGGCGTTCACATCGGGCACCAGCAGATCTTTCGTCTGATGGCGGAGGAAGCCAGGAAAATAGGCGGTGAAACGGTAGTGGTAACCTTTTTCCCGCATCCGCGGCTGGTCATTCATCCGGATAGCAAAGGATTGAAATTCATTACGATACAAGAGCGCAAGTACGAGATCATAAGCCGGAATAATATCGATCATCTGATCATCATTCCCTTTACACGAGATTTTTCCCATCTTTCTTCGGCCGAGTTTGTGAAAAAGTATCTTGTGGAGAAAGTTCATGTTAAAAAAATGGTCGTAGGGTATGACCATCACTTCGGGAAAGACCGTCTGGGTGGATTTAATGAGCTGAAAGGGCTTGGCACCATTCATGGTTTTGATGTGATGGAGATCCCGGCGATGATTGTCGACGGGACGCCCGTCAGCTCCACGAAAATCCGCAATGCTTTAGTGGAAGGAAATGTCAGGCATGCCAATAGCCTGCTCGGATACGATTACTCCATTTCCGGCAGGGTGGTGTATGGAAACCGGATTGGCAGAACCATCGGCTTTCCAACTGCTAACATTGAAATTGAAGATGAGTATAAGCTGATCTCAGCCGTTGGGGTATATGCATGCCGGGTGGATTTTCACGGCAGAATGTTCAAGGGGATGGGTAATATCGGTTACAGGCCGACCATCGAGAGGGGGAACCTGACCATTGAAGTCAATATTTTTAATTTCGATGAAGACATCTATGGCGAGAGGATCACTATATATTTCATTGAACGGATAAGGGATGAAGTTAAATTCGAAAATATAGCCGCCCTGAGAGACCAGCTTATCACGGACAGGGCAAAGGTGATGGAAATATTGAAATGATTTAGGATCAAGCATCTTTATTTCCAAACTGCAAACTGCAAACTGCAAACTGCGAACTGCGAACTGGGAACTGCGAACTGGGAACTGCGAACTACGATTTATCTTTTTTCAGGAGCCTCGTTTGACGATCAATCCGACCTGCATGATCCCGGGAATATCCGAATAAGACATTTTACTCGAAATTTCCACTTTACAGGTGCCCGGTTCTGTGAAAGTAAATCCTTTCCATAATAACTTTTCAACATCCCAAAGATCTCCCATACCATGGCCAAGCAGATTGCCGTCCTTGTCTTTGAAATCGATCCGGTGTTCCGACGACCTGGTTTCACCGGAGGGGGTGTAAAAAGTAAAATCGATGGTCATGGATTTCAGCGGCAATTGCTCCATATAGCGGAAGGCGACATAAAAATCATAAGGGGTTGACGGGTTCTCGATATTAAAATCGAATTCTATCACATTAAAACGGTTCCAGATATTGCCTTTGATGTCTTCGTAATGCTCATATACCTTACGCTGATTGCAGCAGGTTAGAAGAAGCATGGAAAGAAGGGCAATTATGGTGATTTTTTTCATCGGGCAAAGGTTTTAACAAAAGTAATTCAAATATGATGGATGAGAATAATGTTGAAATGATGAGTATTTTCGTACACCAAAGTGCGAAAGGATGCCTCAGCAAAAATATTATGTCGTCTGGAAAGGGATTAGACCAGGGATATTCGAATCCTGGAAAGAATGTGAAAAGCAGATAAGGGGGGTTCAGGGGGCGGTTTATAAATCTTTTCCTTCGGCAGAGGAGGCGCAAAAGGCTTTTAATTCCGACTGGAGGAATTATATAACCAAAGGAGGCTTGAAAAAACAGGTCAGGAAAATTTTCACGGAAGGAGGTCCTGAACTGAACAGCCTGAGTGTAGATGCAGCCTGCAGCGGGAATCCCGGCAATCTGGAGTACAGGGGGGTCGACACCCGTACCGGGAAGGAGCTATTCCATCAGGGCGTTTTCCCACTGGGTACCGTGAATATAGGGGAATTTCTGGCTATCGTGCACGGGCTGGCTTATCTGGATAAGCAGAACAGCCGGATTCCGGTTTATTCCGACTCGCGGACTGCCATAAAATGGGTAAAAGACAGGAAGATCAAGACAAATCTCGCCAGGAATGACACAACTGAAGATTTATTCAATCTTGTGGAACGAGCTATCGGTTGGCTGGAGCAGCACGAATACTCCAATCAAATCATGAAATGGGATACGGAATCCTGGGGAGAGATCCCGGCAGATTTTGGAAGGAAAGGATGAAATGGCTGTTATGCTGCTTTCATCAGGTCATCACCGGACTGATGGAGATGTTGATCTCAATGATAAAATGCAGTCCGATGCCCAGCATGATTCTCAGAAAAGAGATGGCTACCAGCATCAGAATAAGGTAACCCAGTTGAATGTTCCTCTTTTTTTTGATCTTCAGGAGATTCAGCTTGGGTTTCACTTTTTCATTGAAGAAAGGAGGAATCACCAGGAAGACCATAGAGAAGAACATCAGTGTTTCGTAAGGGTATTCGAAGGTTTTGGGCAAACGGAGCAGCAGCAGGACCACAGTTCCGATCAGCCAGGGCAGCGCCAGCTGGGTAAAAATGAAGGCAATCCTGTGCTCTGATTTGATCCGTGAGACAGAGTCGGAGGTTTCCATCACTGCTTCGGCCGAATAATAGCCAAAAATTCCCAGTATAAACAAAGAGACGATACTGAATAGGAATTTAAAAGCCGTATTCATGTACATCCAGGCGGCTACATAACCAAATCCTTCATCTGTCACCACCCCTGAAGGAAATGCCCCGAAAAAATGATTTAAAAGATGAAATCCTGTCCAGAGGATGAATAATTTTTGCAGCCCGGTAAACCTGCTTTGCTTGAAGACAAATCTGAGCAGGAACAGCCCGAGGAAAAGGCACATGAAGGGAGGAATACCGGTAACCAGCAAAATGTTGAAACGATTCCAAAGGGTAGAGTGATCATTGAATTTCAGATCATAGTAGTATAAAACCGAATCCAGCCCATACCATGAAGCCACCAGCATACTTGTCAGCCAGTAGAACAGGTAAACCAGGACGTAAGAAAGCATGAAGATCACGGCGGAGTTAACGACAATCGTCAAACTACGGTAAAAAGGGTTGTATTGAGAAAACAGGGCAATCTTTTTTTCTTTGGATTCTTCACTGTCGCTCCATGTAAATAATTTTTTGCCAAGGCTCCGGCCGGCTTCCTGTTTTCGATATTCTTTCTGATGTTTTCGCTTCAGGCTTCTCTTCAATCTGTCTTTTTTTCGCTCTTCCCGACGAAGCGCTCTTTTTTTAAAATAATATTCAATGGATTCGAACAGGTTTCTTTTGCTTGCGGACTTAAATCGGGACGCTTCGCTGGTAAATTCCTTTATTCGGTCAGGAACATCGCCTGAAAAGTCTTTTTCTCGCAAAGGAGAAGGTTCAGGGCGCTGTATGGGAAGTGGTTCAACCTTGGCTTTTGGAGCAGAGGAAGGATCATAGTCCATCGGAAGGTTTATTCCCGGAAAGCCAGAGGTATGACGAGTCACTACCTTGGGTTTTCTGCCGCGGATCCGGTCAAGCATCCTGCGGAAAAAACTTCTTCTGTGACGTTTCTTATATGGATGGCCGGGACTTGACATTTTTTTAAGGTTAATTTAAGAGGTAATTATCTTATTTTAGCCGCAAACTTTTCCATTATACCGGCAAAGAATGACCAAGTTAATTGAAGGGATAAACAAAAGTATAAAAAAATACAAGCTTTTTGTATTGAAAGATGTTGCCATCTTTGTCATAATTATTCTTACAGTTCATTTTTCTTATCGGTATTGGGCAAGAACAGATTATTGGCCGGTATCTTCCCTGATGCACCATGCGCATAATTCCGCCTCCACTATGGTCTTCCATCAATCCGTATGGATCATTGACCGGATCTTGAATATTCCCATTACTACTGATGAAAACAGGGTGATCTATTTTCAGAACAATGGTTTTGTAGGGATTAATGAAAGCTGTTCAGGATTGAAACCTGTATTACAATTTGTTTTGTTAATGCTGTTGTTTCCCGGACCGTGGAAGCATAAGGCCTGGTTTATTCCCATGGGAATCGTGATCGTTCACCTGACCAATCTTTTCAGGATTTCAGGCCTGGCAGTTGTGACCATTACTGCGCCGGAATATTGGGATTTTGCTCATGATAACCTTTTCCGGCCGTTTTTCTACGTGGTGATTTTCTTTCTTTGGGTCTGGTGGGTGGAGAAATTTCGGCGTTGAGCAACCCTTGAAGGGTTATAACCCTCCAAGGGTCCCCTTACCTCAAAGTAAAAGTCGTATGCCCGATAATGGCATTTTCACAGAAGATATCTACGTGATAAAGGCCCGGATGCATTTCCTGGCTGGAGTACTCCTTTTTCCAATACAGGCATAATTCTATCGGAGCATTCTGATAATCTATGGTTTGCATCATCGAATACTGCAACTGCTCTCCCTGGTACTCGAAGGAATAATCATCCAGCCGGCTTTTAACCAGGATTTCCTGGTCCGGGCGGGCAATCCTTATGTAAATATCCTTTGTGCCGGGTGTCGCAATTTTATTCTCTGCCACCGTAAAACACACACGCACCTGGTCCACCCGCTGAACCTTATCGGTTTCAACTTCTTTATCGCCCCCGGAACGCAATCTCAGACCTGTGGCTTCCATGTTGATAGCTTTAAGTACCGCGGCAATTTCAACCTTCTCGGATAACTGCTCCCTGTCCTTCTCTATCTCTTCCTTCACTTTCCTTAGATCTTTCAGGTCCTTTCGGATAGCCTGGTTTTCTTCTGTAAGAGCAGTGTTTACCCTGTAAAGCGAATCCATCTGCCTGACATATCCCTGGGCGATAAGCTGAAGCTGACCGAGCTTCTTTTTAACCTTGTAATATTCCCACTCTGTGTCAAGCAACCGTTTGATTTCAATCGCATTAGCCTGTATTACGCTGTCTTTCACCGTCAGAGAGTCGGAAAGCTGCCCATACTCTTTTTTGACCCTGTCATGTTCCACTAGTAGGGAATCCAGTTCCATCTGCAGTTCAACCCGCTGCTGTTCTTTTTCTGTGAGCAGTCCTTTCAGACTGGAACGGGTTTGAATAAGCAGAATGATCAGTACGATGGCCACAATGCCAAGGATTATTGCCAGGATCATCATGGATTTTGATGAATTACCGGACGATCCCCTTTTATCGAAATTTTCTTGTTCCATTGTCAATCCTTCTAAAGCTAGTTACAGAACAAAAGTAATTATAAATGATGGATTTAAAAAGACCCAAGAGAGTTTCTTAACGTAAACAGCTTTTCCATTGCCTGGATTAAGGTGGATCGGGGGCATCCAATATTTAACCTTTTAAATCCTTCTCCTCCGGTCCCGAATTCCCTACCATCCACCAGTCCAAGCCCGGCTTCTGCAATTAATTTCTCCTTAAGGATATCGGGTTCCATCTGCCATTTCCTGAAATCCAGCCACATCAGGTACGTGGCCTCCAAAGGACTGACGCTGATCTCCGGCATATGGGATGAGATAAAATCCTTCACTATAAGTGCGTTTCCGGAAAGGTATTCCATTAATTCCAGGAGCCAGGGATCCCCCTCGCTGTATGCTGCATGCGCAGCTGTCAGGCCAAAAATATTGGGACTAAGGTGCAATCTTTCCTCCACGATTTTAAACCGATTCCTGAGAATTTCACTGCTGATTATAATCAAGGAAGTGAATAATCCGGCCAGGTTGAATGTTTTGCTTGGAGCGATGCAGGTCACGGAGTTTGAAGCGAATTCCTCTGAAATGGCAGCAAAAGGAATATGCCGGTTCGGTTCGAAAACCAGGTCGCAGTGAATTTCATCACTGACCACCAGTACCCCATTGTCGATACTCATTTCTCCGATCCTTTGAAGTTCCTTCCTTGTCCAGCTACGGCCAACCGGATTATGGGGATTACAAAGGATCAGCATTTTTGCGCCGGAACGAATTTTTTGCTCCAGGTCCTCAAAATTGATGGTATATTTTCCGGATGATTCAACCAGTTGATTGAGTAATAATCGCCTTCCATTTTTTTCAATGCAGGTAAAAAATGGAAAATACACTGGCGGTTGCACGATGATCTGATCACCCGGATCGGTGAATGCCTGAATGATCATGTTAATGCCAGTCACCACACCCGGGCTGAAATGGATCCATTCCTTTTCGATCTGCCAGTTATGCCTTCTTTGCTGCCAACCGGTCAGGGAAGCATAAAAACTGTCTGGTGCGAAGGTATATCCAAAAACGGGATGTTCCGCTCTTTTTCTGACCGCATCCAGGACGAATGGCGGTACGGCAAAATCCATATCCGCAACCCACAGCGGGATAATATCCTCACGTCCGAACAAGGCCTTTCTCAGATCGTATTTTACACAATCCGTATTAGCCCGATCTATCGGTTGATCGAAATTAAAGGGCATTGATTTAAGATTATCAGGCCGTGCGCCATCTCCACACAGGCTGGATGCTGTCGTCCAGCTTACTCTTAATGTGCCGGGCCGATCACTTTCAGCTTATCACCCGTTTGTTCGATGATCTCCCGGAGGTACCATTCCGGATATCCTGGTTGTTCCACCTTGGGTGCATGATAGATATATCCTTCAGGCACTTCGGTTGCCGTTTTGATGTTGCCATCCATAAAGCGCGTGAAAAGATGACCATAGAACTTCTTGTAATCCAGGACGGTGTTGTTTCCTGCATTGACAGAAAAGTCCGTCAGGAACTCCACAGCCTGGACCGGGTCCTTGTCGTAAAGATTTTTGGCAGAATTATCGATGGTTTGAATCATTTTGATAAAATTCTGCTCATCTGCCTGCTGTTTGGCTTTAATTTCCGGGTGAATATAGTTGTAGCGGGAGTAGCTGAAGTTTGAAATCTGGTTAAATACCCAGAAGGCCGCGTCGTCCACAAATTCCATCATAGAACCGTATCCTCTGGCCATTTTTTCAGGCACCCTGGTGATGCTTGCATACATGGGCATCAGGGTGCTGCTGGCAGCGTCGTCGACGGAAAACCAGAAAATGCCACCGATGGGGTCCGGAAGCCAGGAGCGGGACTGCGCCAGGAACCAGAAACCGGTCTGTTGTGTACAGGTTGCCCGTTCATTGCAATACGTAACGCCATCGACTTCCCATGTCAGCGGGCGCAAGCGGTAAGGACTCCCGAAAGGACCCCCGCCGATATCCTGGGTCATGTCGAGCGAAGTGCCTTCCAGGTGATCGCGCATATAATTGGCCAGTTCGTGCATTTCGACCGGGCGGTCCGGTTTGATCCACAATGGCATACGGTTGGTCGGGTAGTCGTTTTTATTTTTGTCCCCATTGGGGAATTTACTGTCGTGTTCAATCTTACCACTGGCGTAATCGAAGTAGTTATTCATTTCCTTGTTGACAGACTTGAAGAATGACCAAACGCGGATCTCACAGAAACGGGCAGCGCTGAAGTCTACCGGGGCATAGGTATCGGAAAAGCTGAATTCCTTGTCCTTTCCTTTGAACCAGCCTTTATCCTCGGCAAAGCTGATCACATCGTCAGCATAATAACATTCCACTTCCGGGTTCATGATCTTGTCACGCTGTTTAAACGAAATGGATTTTTTCCCGTCAGAAAGCGGAAAAGTTGTGATCCTGGCATGGTTGGCATGAGCGCAGACATATCCGTCGGGGATGCGAAGGGCAACCCATACGGCTCCTTTCTGTCCTTCTCCTTTTCCGATGATCTCGAAGATCCATGCTTCGTTTTTATCTGACACGGAGAATGATTCGCCGGAACTGGCGTAACCATAGTCATTCATCAACTCGGTGATCACTTTAATGGCTTCCCTGGCTGTCCTGGAACGTTGCAGGCCAATGTACATCAGGCTGCCGTAATCCATAATAGCGCCTTTTTGCGATCCCAGTTCCGCCCGTCCGCCATAGGTGGTTTCTCCAATAGCTACCTGGTGTTCGTTCATGTTACCGATTACATTGTATGTTTCTTCGGCTTGCGGTATCTGGCCTAAATATTTACCGGTATCCCATTCGTACACATCCATCATGGTCCCCTTGGGATATTTAGCTGCCGGCCAATGGTACAACTCGCCGTAAAGTGTATGGGAATCGGCTGAATAAGTGATCATTACCGAGCCGTCTTTAGAAGCGCCTTTGGTAACGATTAAATTGGTGCAGGCAAAACTTTCAATTCCTGTCCAAGTAGTAAAAATAAAGGCTAATGCCAATGTTAGTCTTTGTCTCATTTTAATTCCTATTAAAATTTGTTATTTGTTTCAGGTCTGCAAAAATAATTTAATCTGTGATAAATCCGTGTAAATCTGAGTAATCTGTGGTGAATAATTCACCACAGATTACACGGATTACCACAGATCAGGCACAGATCAGAATCCGATATTGAACCCGGCCCGGAAGGTGGTGTTCTTTCCCTGGAAGAGTTCGGGGCTGTAGCGATCGAGGTAAAATTCAGCTGACTGGCCGTCGACATCATACCCTTCCACATTGCCAAAGCTTAAGCCGGCGAACGCATAAGCATTATTCAGGAACTCATACTTACCATTCAGTGAAATCTCACTGCTCTTCCAGGTAAGGTCCTGCATGACGGGGAATGCGTCAATACCGGGGTCGTAATTGTAAACAAAGTCATTATAGTGTTGGGCAAGGGCATAACTGAGATCGATAATCAGGCCGCGTATTGGCTTATAACTTAACGCAAAATAGAAATCATTGGAATTATCTCTGAGATAATGGCCCAGAAGATATTGATTAGATGTGAATGTAGTGGTCGAAATGTTATGTTGATAGGTAAGGGGTAATGTATATGTAAATTCCCCTGTAAACATAAGGTTTTGGACAGGCCAGTTGCTCAGGCGTAATCCTCCTTTCCAGGAAAGAAAATTGTGTGTTTCGGGATCGGTTACTCTCGATATGGAAAATTCATCTACAAAGACTGTTAGATACAAGTGAAGATTTTTAATATTTCTGGAGCTTATATCCAAGAATAGCTGGGCATTCTGACCTGTCTGACCTGCCGCATTGGTGGCATTCAGCGTATGATCCACCGATTTGTAAAACAAAAAAGGAACCAGATAGGCGACGTGAACATTCATATCACTGTAAACTATAGAGTTACCTAAGGAAATCTCCATATTTTTCACAGGCCGGAAAGTAAACATGTTGGCGGCAATATATTTGGGATAAAAAACGGCACGATAAACATCTCCATCCCAATGGGAATTTAAGCTGTCAACCACTTCCGACACCAGCCAACCGTGAAAATAATTGAACTCAAACCACCGGACCGGGGTGAGCTGTAATTTAATCTGTGCAAACGATGGCGTCCGTCCTGAAAATATATTGGTCCCATTATAACCGTTCCCCCATACATTGTGATCCTTCACTACCCCGATGGCGCCCCATTTCCAGGATGCCATCAGGCCGCCACGCGCTTCGCTGTATTCCACCCCTCCTTCCGGACTCCCCTTTTTTGGAGCTCCCGGCCACTGGTTGAAATATTCCGGATCGGATAGCACTTCGCTTTCATAATTGTCCCGGAGGCTGGTATATCCTCCGATATTTTCAGTAATATAAGCGAAAGCTTCCAGTCCCCCCCACCGATGATAGGCACTGCCGTTCGAATTGATAAAATAATCAATGCCCCAAATGGGTCGGACAGATGCCGTGAAGATGGAATCCCTGTAATGAAATCCAAGCGGATTCAGTGCGGTGGCGAAGTGTTCACTTTTTGGGAAAAGATTCAGTGGCTTCATGCCTTTTGTGGTCGGTTTCAATTCCAGACGGTAGTCCTTCAGGTAGAAATCCAGTTCCTGCTGCTGGCGCTTGTTCAGCCTATCCCTGTTCTCATCTGCGATCTGCAGTTTTTCTGCGATGAAGGTGCGGCCGTAAGGTTTTATGGCCGAGTTGATCTCGAAGATTTTTGCATTGGCCAGTTCATCCAGGAAATCATAGATGGCCACATTCGAAACGTGCTCGTAAACGATCTGTGCTTCAAGTTTCAAAAATGACGATAAGGCAATAAGGAAAATTATTATTTTTCTCATGGTCTTTATTATTTACCACAATAGTCGGATAGGGCACATAAGGGCCACAATAGGTTCTTAAAAAGGTATCCGGAACTATTGTGTTTTCTATGTGTTCTATGTGCCTATGTGGTGAAAAAACTCAATTACTCCTTGCACGTCGGAAAACGATATTATAGAACGCTTTCCAGAAATACCGGCAGTCGGTCAGGAAGGGCCGGCGAAAATAGTCCTCCAGGTAGCGGTCTTCCGAAGCCTGGATCTCTTCCAGTGTTTTTGGCAGGTCGGCATAAAATGGCGGAACGAGGCCCGGTTTGACCCTGATCCTTTTCTCCCTGAGTTCCTCGGTATACAAGTCGAAATACTGCTGGCTCAGCGGTCTGATTCCCACGAGTTTGAGATCGCCCCTCAACAGGTTGATCAGCATGGGAAGTTCATCAATCCAGAGCTTGCGCATGATCCGACCGAACGTGCTGACCCTGAAATCATTCCGGAACTTACCTCCTTCCTGCAGGTCGGAAGTTTTATACACGTAATCCTGCAAATATTCCGAATAAGGATGCATGGTCCGCATCTTATAGACATAAATGACTTTTCCACCTTTTCCGACACGCTTCAGCCTCACCAGAGGGCCATAAGTCGGGTGATAATCGAATGCAGGTTCCTGTATCTTGCGGGCGACGAAATATAAACGGTCCCCGATCTGCTCTTCTGCTACAAGCTCAAAACCGCAGGAATAAAGCCTTCCAAAGGTTTCTGCCTTGGAAATGGCCCGGTTATAACCATTGGTAACCCAGAAATAAAACTGTTTGGTCAAAGGCACTTTCGGGAACACCCTCATGAAGAGGAAATGGAAGAAATAGAAAATCCCGTTCAGAACCGGCGGATATTTCCTTAGGATGCGTTCTTTTCTGATTTTATTGGTGACGCAGCAATTGATGTAAAGACCGTATAGAGGAAGACGGTTATTGACCGCTTCGAAAAATTTATTGATCCGTTTAAAATCATTGACATTTCTCAAGTTGACAATAGCCTGGAAAAATTCTTTGGGCTGTCCTTCGATGTTGAAGGGTGTCGAAGTCGAAACAACAAGAGTCCTTTGATGATCCAGGTTAATATTCTCCGCAATAAACCGGTAAACTTCCTCTCCTGCCTCCTGGACAACTAATTCCCGATTCAACGGAGGGACCTTTATGCCGGGCTGAACGGCAGCTATTTTTTCCAGTTCATCGGGTAGGAGCAATCCTGCCCGTGCCCTGATCCGGGCTTCGGCGAAGGCGTCGAAATGCTCGGCATCCCGGCTGAGGCTGCGATTATAATAATAGACATATACCAGGAACAATTCCAGCAGGAATGACAGTCCCATCGTTCCGAAGACGATCATCCTGGAATATTCGAATTGCTGAAGGAAGATAATCAGGAACGATACGGCGCCAAAGATGATGAAATCGCCTGCGATTACAGGGAACAGCAAATCACGCAGCGATTTTTTCCTATGCAGACGGTACTTGTCAATGGAAAAAGAAACTGCCAGCCATAATGACAAAAAGAATAAAAAGGGCAAATAATAGGAAGGGAGATAGTAGGTGCGCGTTGCCGGTTTTATCCATATAAAAAACAGGAACGAACAGGTAACAATAAATACATCTATAAGCAAATAAATCCAGGTTCTGCGGCGCATGGATTATTGGTTATCCGTGTTCAAATTTACTTCAATTATTTTAGTTTACCACAGATTTCACACATTTGCTCAGATTGATCACAGATCAAATCGTTGTCAGCTTTGTGTTAATCTGTGGAATCCGTGGTGAAATATACTATCAGTATCTGGTTCGGGGATCTTCGTCAATGATGGAAATCTTGCTGGACTTGAATTTTAACAAGACCGAAAGATAAATGAGCTTACTGATCGCATAGATGAATGGCGCCAACCCAAGGAAAAATAGAATCCATCCGCTGGTATTGGAGTAACTGCTTACTTTTTTCCCCTGAGAAATGATGTCACCGGTTATTTGAAGGAGCAATTGCTGCTGGATTTCCTGGTAGGATTCATAGGCAGGACGCAATTTTGTGTTTTTGTAATCCAGGGCAGCTTCCTTGTCGCCGGTCAGTACCATTTCCCGGAATGCATCATATGTGACCCTGTATTCATTACTGGCATCTTTCAACAATAATATACTTTCCTGGCTATTCGAACCTAATTGCAATGCCGCTTTGTCAAGTATATCCAGCGTCCGGTCATTACTCAGGGCGGCTTCTGAAATAATGGTTTCCAGTTCTTGCCGCTCTGCAGGGTTTTCGGCCAATGCCAGGCCAAGCAGTTTACGCTGGATGGTCGAGCTGGTTATCTGCAAGTTTTGCAGGGCATTAATGGATTGATTTTTTACTACCAGCAAATCATTGTGCTTCCTGTCAATTCTTTTTACGTTGATGAATTGAATAGTTTGATAACAAATCAAAATGAAAAATGCCAGCAGAAATACCCGGACAACCCTCAGTTCGATCGCATCCAGGTCGAACACTTCCTTGTAAGAACTCATTTTCTTCACAACTCTGTCATTTAGTTAAACGAGATGAGAATTAGCCTTTCAAAAGTAATGATTAATCCCGATGTTGCCTAAAAGTCATATACATTCACCCTGAAGAAATGCTTCTGAAACAGCGAATTTACCTGGCAGGTTTTCTTTAACTTTTTAAAAATCTGTGAAATCTGAGGTGAAATGTCCGGTCAAATCTTTTTTAACAATGAGAGCAGATTATACCCGGTTTCTGCCACGAAATAGAAGAACCGGTTGTTGATCCTGGCAAATCTTCCATAATTCACCATTTCCCCACCGAATCTGGATTTGAATTCCCTTACCCCGTATTCCCTTCCAGGTATTCCCAGACCCATAAAATCAAATGACGGGACACCGTGATCTACCGCATACTCCAATGCTGCCCACGTGGCCAGTACACTCGGGTGGACCTGTTTGTACTCCTGGTCCAGGCCGCAGACGTACCATTCATAAATCGTTTTGAGGGGTGAAATGGGGGACAGTATCCCACCGATGATCTTTCCCCGGTATTCAACCAGCAGGATGACACCGAGTTTCCCTTCTTTGGAGAAATGATAGAATTGTTCGAAAAACTCCCAGGAAGGCAATGGTTTTTTCACTTTATAACGGTATAGCCGATAAAGGATGTCGTAGAAATCACGGACCTGGGAAAGGTTGGCGGGATGGATTATTTTAGCAAACTGATCATCGATTTGCGGTTGGCGGTCCGCATATGGCTGAACTCCCAACTGCTGACCGCCGACCGCCGACTGCTGACCGCCGACTGCTGACCGCCGACCGCCGACTGCTGACTGCCGACCGCCGACCGCCGACTGAATCCCCAATCCTTTCCGGATTTGTCTCCAACGCGAATCGCTCATATTGCGTATCAGGATCTCCCTGCCAGAGGTATCTACGATCCTGTTGAGCCGGTCACGCAGGTGGAATCCTTCTTCCTCAAATGTCTTCACAAAGGCTTCCATGCTGAAGAAATTCCGGAATTGAATGAAAATGGAGCTACCGCTGACCACTTTTTTCAGGCCTTTTAGAAGCATGCCGGCGATTTCTTCGCGGTTTTCAGGGTCGTCAGCGATCAACGGCCCACCGTAAATCACTGTCCTTGAGGAGAAAAATGACAGCGGGCCTTTCATTTCGCGAATCGTTACGGCGAGAAGGACCCCTTTCAACTGCCCCGAATTATCAACCGTTCCGATCATCTTCGGATTGAATCCTGGCACAACCCGGAAGAATTCATACATTTCCGGCGACTGGAAAATGTTTCCGTCAGGGTGATCCAGGACGAATTCAGACCACTGCTTTTCGTTGATTTGAGATGGATGTGTGATAAGTGTGAGATTCACGTCAGTGTGATGTTAAGACTGTAAGATGGTAGGAAAGTTGGGGCTCCAGGTCGAGATAATTGTAGGCTAGCAGCACATTCCGAACCCACCCCCGGCCCCTCCCTGTGATATTGATCATTATACGGATATTTTGTCAAAGGGAGGGGAGATATAATCATTATGGCCGTTGTTTCTACAATACCGGAACCCATACTGGGTTCGGCCTGTGCAAATATCTTATAGTCATGCATCTTACAGTCTTACAGTCCTACAGTCTTACAGTCCTACCGTCTTCCAACCAAGGTCACAGCACCGGCTCCTAACAGGATTCCGACGCTATTGTAAACTAAATCAATTGGATTCATAGCCCTATCGGGGATAAATAATTGAGTTATTTCCGTGAGTGTACCCAGCAGAAGTCCTCCAATTATTGTCAGTATGAGCAATTTGGTAGAGACTTTTCTCCTCCACCCGGTCCTCCACAGCAGGAACAATGCTGTCAGCACCGTATAAAATCCAAGATGTCCCAGGTAATCTGTGCGGAACCATTCTCCTCTGAACCTCACCTTTATGTCAGGCAGGTCGGGCCAATAAGTCAGTACAAGCAATACTGCCAGCCAGGAGAAGAAGAGAACAGCAAAGAACCTTTTCAAGGTTTAAGGTTTAAGTTGGCGACTTTTATATTCTTTTAAAATACAACTTAATGTCAACTTAAAGTCGCGAACGAAGTGAGCAAATGACACGAGCGCAGCGAGTAAATGACTTTTTTAAAAATACCCGAACTTAACCCTTAACCCTTAAACCTCAACACTAACTGCTTAGCTAAATTCTTCACATTCTGCATCACCAGTTCCTGCAGCCAGGGAAGGGGCGTGTCGTTCCATCGTTGCGGGTGGAAGGTAAACATAACCTGGTCGGGGAGGAGGCCGGCGCGGGCGGCGGAGATGATATCGTTGGTGCTCCTGAGCCTCACCCCCTGGCCCCCTCTCCAATTTGGAGAGGGGGAACCAAAGGGGGAGAGGTTACTGCCGACTGCCGACTGCCGACTGCGAACTGCGAACTGCGAACTGCCAACTTTATCCCGGACGCTTCCCTTCCCGTCCCATCTCCTGCCGGTATCGGTCAGGTAGAAGACTTTGGAGAAATCTATATCGAAGTAGGGCTCGCCGATGATGCCAAAGTCTCGGTAATTCCGGGTTCCGGATTCAGGGTTTCGGTTTTCAGTGTATGACTGCGAACTGCGAACTGCGAACTGCGAACTGCGAACGGCCGACTCTCCCCAAAGCGCCCTGTTGTCCCATTTCGACAGCGGCGCGCCTTCCATGCAGATTGTTTTAACAGGTGCTATTTCACGCAGAATAGACAGGTTTTTTTCAAATCGCTGAATTGCTTTTTCATAATTTCCATGGCAATAGGAGAAGTCGTCGTAATGATAGCCGATTTCATGGCCCATGGCTGCTATTTCCCGGATGATGTCTTTATCGAAGTGGTCCGGAAGGATGCGGAAATAATAGGTACCTGAAATGCCCTGTTTGTGCTGTATGCGGGCAAATTGCAGGGCATTTCCGTACCGGGCTTCTACGTCGTGGCGGAGGATGATCACCCGTTTGGCTTGAACTTGAAGATATCCAGTAAAGGTTTGGAATTCATAACCTTGCCTGATCAGTGAATCAAGGAGTCGGTGGTATGTTTTGAGGGTGAAGTCCATTCAAAAGCTCATAGCATTACGTCAATCTTCAGATATTTTAATCAAAGATTTTACAGATTTTTTGGAGTTCTGAGTTCCGGATTTCAGGTTCAAATTCCCACTTAATTTTCATTCATGGATCTATACCTTGTGTACTCAATACAAGTAATTCATTCCAATAATACGCCCGGCCAAGATATCCCCGTCGCCCTGGTAGATGTCCCAGTGGGTGTTGGAATGATTTATAACCTGAAATTCAGGATTTCTTTTAGACATCTTTCTGCTGTATGCCCGTCCCAACGATCAGGTCGGACCGGTTGTCGTGTTATCTTAAGGGTTGCCAAAAATTCTTTTTTGATCCTTTCCACGTTGTTGCCAACCAGCACGCTGGCACCCCCATGTTCCCTAAGTGTTATTGGTCTTTCAGTGTTCCAGCGCATGGTCAGGCAAGGAGTGCCTAGCACAGTGCATTCTTCTTGCAATCCTCCACTATCGGTCAGCATGATACGGGCGTCCATGTTGAGCCGCAGCATTTCAAGGTATCCTATGGGGTGAAGCAGTGTAATATTTGGATGGGCAAGAGCTTCTTCCCAGATACCATACTCCTTCATCATTTTTTCGGTGCGTGGATGAATAGGCCAGATCAATGGCAATGTCTCAGCAACTTCATCAGTCAAAACGCGAAATAGGGGCACAATTACCTCCTTAAGGTCGACATTGGAAGGGCGGTGCAGGGTGATTACTGCGTAATCCCGAGACCCGATCGCGTCATTGTCCCAATTGTGGGAGGCAAAACGGGCTAGATTAGTAATGCTGTTGTTTTCAATGATCTTCTCAACTTTCAGGTTGGCAGCCCGGTCACGGTTGGCCTCGAGGGTATCGATCATAATATTGCCGACAAACCCGATCTTATCATCAGATACTCCTTCATTTCGTAAGTTTTCACTTGAAAGTAAATCGGGAGTAAGCAGCAAATCGGCAAGGCGATCGGTGACAAGCCGGTTGATCTCTTCAGGCATGGTCATATCGCCCGATCGAAGGCCTGCCTCAATGTGGCAAACCCTTACCAGTTCTTTTTTAGCTGTAACTGAACAGGCCAGTGTGGCATTTACATCACCCACGACCACTACCCAATCCGGCTTTTCTGATCTAAGAACCTTCTCAAATTCGATCATGGTATGGCCCACTTGTTCTGCGTGTGTACCTGAACCAATTTCGAGATTTATATCCGGCTCCTGAATTTCGAGATCTTCAAAAAATGATCTGGACATTCTGATATCATAATGCTGGCCTGTATGAACAAGTAAATGATCAACAGAAGGAGCACCTGGATTTACGGATAATGATTGGTTATGCTTTTTGATTGCTTTGGTGAAAGGTGCAATCTTCATGAAATTTGGCCTGGCGCCAACTACGGATAATATCTTAAGCTTCACGTGAAATTTTCTCGTTAATTTTTTTTCGCTGATTTATTGAAAAAGAATAAGATCAAAAGAATAAAATTTATTTTATATCTAAAATCGAATAAAAAGACTATTATTAAGTCACAGTATGAATTGTGTGCTTTCATTTAAAAAAGTTAAAATATTTGAGATAAACGGTCTCGGGAATTATACCTAATTTAGTGCCCCATTCTATTGGTTTTCTCATCGCCTTAATCAATGGATAATAGGATTTGTAATTTAGAAAAGATTTAACTGGTTGATTCATTATTTCCTCAAATTCGGTATGAGTAAAATCTAATTTTTTAATACAATAATCGAGTAAATCTTGTCCCCCTTTGTAAGGATCGGTTTTGACTTTTTCCAAGGCTTGATCACGGCTCATTTGACCTGACCGAATTAATGATGAATAGTGAAGTTTACGTTTGTCAATATTGAATTTTCTTGTCAGAATATATGCCTGAAAGAAGTTAGTGTATTTCGATTCATGATGCTTCCCGCCATAATCTGTCCAATTGACCTCTTTATTAAGCAATTCTAAAACATTTTTTTCATCATATGGAATGTAATATAGAATTCGAACTTGTCGAATGCCTTTTATAAAAGTATAATAGAGATAATCCAATAGCTTCATTATAGGAAAACTCTTGATCTTAACGGTACCAAATTTACTTTGGATATAATTGATATATTTTCCATCCATATAGGTCCAGGTTAAAGGAGTTGTACCCTCAGTTCGAAAAGAATGGCCGTGGATTATATGTTTGATGCCCTCCTTTGCAGCAGCTTTGAAAAGCACTGAAAATATTACCCAATCTGTTGGAACTTCTGCGTCCGGGACCGATGCCTTTAAAAAAGCTCGTTGCAGATCTTTAAATTCTTCCCAGTTGGCAACATGTGTATAGAGATCCACACCCAGTGTCTTGCATGCATTTTTAATATTTTTTACAGCGATATCAGAATTCCATCCATTATCAAAATGGACGACTAATGGCCTTAGCCCAAGCTTGACAGTATTATACAATGTGTAAGTACTATCACGTCCACCACTTACCCCAACAATGCAGTCGTATTTTTTACCTTTACCAGATTTTTTGATTTCATCCACTATTTGCATTAATCGTTTTTTAGCTGTATCGTCGAGTGGATATTTTTTTTCCATTTCATCCTGGATTTTACAAAACGGACAGATACCATCTTCGTCAAAGGTGATACCCGGAACGGAATCATCCATAACGCATCGGGTGCAAACTTTTTTTGATTTGTATTGGTAAGGTGCGATTCCCATACTTTTAACTTTTTATAGTATTTTCCAAATAATTTGAGATCAAATTAGTATACCATTTTGCCACGTCGATCTTATCGTTAAAAATTCTCTTTCTTTTGAGATCCCAGGTTCCTTTTAAGTCTTCCAAAGAAAGCAGATATTTGAGAGTATCAATGATTTTTTCAAAGTGATCTGTTGTTATTCCATATCCTAAACCATAAGTTTTTTCAATTTCGTTAAGATATTCAATTTTTCCGACAAAATCATTGAAACGAATGAAGGGTGTACCTAATAACCCTGCTTCCGCGCACATTGTTTGGCTATCCCCAATAAATAAGGAAGCGTAAGCTAAAAAATGATGCATTTTATTGGGGGTAATGCTAAAGCGGTATCTGTTATATTTTGGATTGAGTTTTGATTCATTTGAAATGAATACACGACCTTTAACCTCTAATTCGGCTATTATTTTATCAAGTATGTCTTCGTTCAGCCCGGTGTGCTTTCCTTCGATATCGTGACCGGAAGTCAGGCTGACCAACCTGATAAGGAAATACATCGGATATTCTTTCACGATATCTTCGATTTGTGAGAAATCCGGTTTAAAATAATCCGGGTGCAGGTAGGCCATCTTTTGAATGCCATTGTATCCTATTTTCTTGTAATCATATTTACCAACTGAACATGAAATCGGAGCGACAATATTGGTTGCAAAAGGATATGATGCTTTACAAAATAGTCTATTTATTTCATAATCATCCTCATTAAATACTAATGATGGTATACCCATTAATTTACCGATATGCGTTATAGCAATATCTGTACCTATCATCAAATCCGGTTTCCAATTATTACAGAATCTCCATAAATTAATATCCTGTTTTACAATTTCAATAAACCCATTTGAAACAACAGAAAATATATTTGTGTTTCTTTCTCTTTTTTCACTGATCTTTATATAAGTTACACCTTCACTAATAAGCAGTTCTTCCAGAATATCCTTTTTTCTTATAACATAAATAACTGAATGTCCGATTTCTTTCAGTTGCAATGCTGAATATTTAAAAACATAGTAATGTGCCGGGTGATTAAGGGCGATAACTATTTTCATCTTAAAAAAGTGTTGATAATTCTTGTTTATCAGGGTAGTTTATTAGAATCCCTTTTCTATGGCCATGGTATACAAAAATACTACCGGCAGCTAACCCCAATGCATGTGCGTATGAGAAAGCTTGTTGTAAATGCTCAAGGTTTCCGGCACCACCGAGTGCAACAACCGGGATGGAAACAGCCTCAGATACTTTTTTAATTAGGTCAAGGTCGTAACCAGTCATAGTTCCATCCCTGTCTATGGACTGTAAAATGATTTCACCAGCTCCTTTCTGTTCCATCAATATTGCAAAATCAACAGGTGAATAGGCAGCAGACTTCGATCCACTAAGAAAACAGACTTTATTTTTTCCAAATAGACCTTTCTTATAATCTATACAAACTACGATTGTGGAAGCCCCATAAATCTTGGAAGCATTTCTTATGAAATTGGGATCATATACTGCAGTAGTATTTAGAACAACCTTTTCAGCTCCGGCAGCAATTATTTTTTGGATTTCTTCAATGGTTTTTATTCCTCCACCAACAGCAAAAGGCATATTGGCTTCCTCACCAACTTTTTTCACAAATTCAGGAGAAACGGTCCGTTTATCTTTGCTTGCAGATATATCTAAGAACACAAGTTCGTCTGCTCTTAAGTCATTAAAGATCTTGACAGCATTGATAGGGTCCCCAATGTATTGATGCTTTTTAAATTTAATGGATTTTACTAATCCTTTATTCCTAAGCAATAATACAGGAATTACTCTTGGTCTGAACATTATTACATTTTTATGAAATTCTTTAGCAATAATTCTCCGGCATCATGGCTTTTTTCTGGATGATATTGCAAACCAATGATATTGTCTTTTTGTATTGCAGAGACAAACGGGTATTCATAAACTGTTTCATTGAGAACATCATTCATATCATTACATTCCAAATGAAAGGAATGTACGAAATAAAATTCCTGATCAGGATTCAGACCATTAAATAATGCACTAGTTTTCTTAATTGAAATGTTATTCCAGCCTATATGGGGAATTTTATATAATTGCTTATTCCCAATTTTGAATTTAATAACAATTGCATCAATCCAACCAAATCCTTCCGAGTTACCTTCCTCACTCCATTTAGCCATAAGCTGCATACCTAAACATATGCCTAGAATGGGTTTTTTCTTAATGAGTATATTTTCATTTAAATAATCAAATAAGCCATTGTTTTTCAATTGAATAATGGCTTTTGTAAAATGTCCCACCCCAGGTAAGATATATTTATCAGCTTTTTCAAGTTCTTCTGGATTATCCGAAATAAATGACGTAGTTCTTATATTGTCCAGTTTTCTTTTAACAGAACCCAGATTACCCATACCGTAATTGATGATGCCTATTTTAGCTGAATTCATCTTTCTATTATAAATTTTTTACCAATATTTTATATGAAACCTTATTAGTAATCACATATTTGTAAACAAGGTGTAATATTATTAATATTCAATAGGGTAATGATATTAACGTTTTCTTATCAACTTTGCGGGTACACCAGCATATATTCCATATGGCTCAGTATTTTTGGTAACAACTGCTCCGGCCCCTATTATTGAGCCTTTGCTGATATTAATCCCTGGAAGTATAATGCAGTTAAGTCCTATCCAGACATCATTTTCAACTTGAGTAATATTCACTGCTTTTTCACCTTGCAAAACCATTGGAACATCTTTCGAACTGTATTCGTGCATAGCACCGGAAAATATGGTATTTCTGGCGATCATTACATAATCTCCAATAATTACATTGGATAATCTGATATTGCTGTTTATCTGACAATAATTTCCAATACTGATATTTTTTCCCAATCCGACGTAAACTTTAGTGCCAATTTTTGTGCCTTTTCCGACTTTAATGATTTGTCTTAATGATTTATATCGACACCATCCCGTAACTTTCCCCCAAACGCCTGGCAAAACTGGCAGGTGGCTAAATAATATATAATACAGGCCGATAAATAAATATTTCATATCGATGTAGTTAAATATTAAAAAGAAAGTAACATATTGACGTATTGCTTTTTAATACAATGAGTAAATTAAATTATTGAAGAATGATAAAGAACAAATTCTCAATTTCTATTTCAATTTACTGATGTAACTTGATTAATAATCTTAATATATCTATTTATCAAATTTTGCAGTACTAATAATTGTTCTTGATTATTCCCATTATAGCATTTCCATAACTTACTATAGACAGACCTTTTTCATTCATTTCCAATGTATTAAGCGAATTCTCTCTGATAGTACTATGGATTTTATTATCCAGAAATGAAATAACATCTGAATTTTGATCAGCAAAAATAACATCTCCGCTCTCGATCAAATTTTTATATAGCGACTTTCCTAAATCACTGGTTATTATTGAAGGAACATTGAAGTAATTTGCTTCTATTACAGTAGATGAATATTCTGTCATATGAATAAGTGCCACCTGAAGAACTGCAAACAAGGGAAATGATTTAGAGAATAGGATGTCATAATTACTATAATTGTTTTTATTCAATTTTGCGATTAAAATTTTTATCTGAAACTCAGTATTACTATGGTGTGGTCTGATAATCCAGAATACCTTTTCTTTTGATAATCCAATCGCTTTCAAAAGTATTTCATTAAGGTCCGCTTTATCCTGTAATGTAATAAGACCTATCTTATTATAACCTTTTTCATTTACAAATTCTTTAATTTTGAATGACAAGTGATCAAAATAGTTTTTTCTGGTTAAAAAATCAATTAGTAATAGGTTGCCGCAAACAATTGCAGAATGTAACCCTTTTGAATTAGCGTAAAGAGAGTTTAAAGCCCCCTTTTCAAATTCCGACCATACCAAAAAATAATCCGGAAGACTATTCCACCCTTTTATCGGAGAATATTTCCAGGACCCATATGCTATGTGATAATCTCCCTGTACCCCATGTTGAATGTCAATAGCTTTAATATTCAATTTTTTAGCAGCATTAGTCAGAGCTATGCCAACATATCCGTAATACGGTATCATAATAATACACTTCGTATTTTTCTTTCTTAAATACTTTTCAAGCATATGACTCACGTGCGCCACGTATAAGATATCATTTATTGCTTTTTTTTCATTGAGAACGATCCTACCATCCAGTTCATGATTGAGAGATGTTAATAGATTTTTTACATCTTTTTTAAGTTCTTTTGAAATTATATAATCCAGCTTGGATTTTATTTTTGAAAACCATAGAATATGTTCAAACAATGAAGAATCATGAAACCCTGGAAATCTAAAATCAAAGTTTTTAATCCTTTCTAATGTTTCGAAAATAATGGATTTCGAAATTAAATAGTCTCGAATGGAATCAAAGAAAGCATCAGAATATTTTCCATTGAATTTAAATCTTTTATTTAGATTGGCTGTAAATATTATTACATCAGCATTTGTAAGGCGTAAAGGATATTTTAAGTAATAATAGCAATATTTAATCAGGAATATAAAATAAGTCCATAAGACAAAGAGTTTTGATTTTTTTGAAATGGATGATCTTTGCAATGAATTTTTGTTGACCGTATAAGACAGTTGAGTGAGTTTGACAACAGGATAAATTTCAATGCCTTTATATCTCTTTGATATCAAATCTGGATTTTCCGATTCGAAGTTATCTACAATCTTAAAAAAGGATTCAATTGGATTTATTGTTTCAACCATCTATAAGGAAATAATTTTCCAATTAATGTTAAGTCAATGACTAATATGGGATAATTAAGAAATTATGCAATTATTATTATGGAAAATGGACTATTGATTTTTAATTATAAGCCAGCTATAACTTACAAATTTTATTAATGGCTTTGATCCAAGAATCAGTATAAACTTCTTTTGAATGGTCTGATAAATAGCGTTTATATGCTGCCTGACCATATTCTTCAGCTTTTTTCGGATATTGAAGTAGATCCTCCATTGCATTGGCAAATTCATTAATCCTAAAGGGTTCAACCAATATCGCTTCTTTACCTTTCGCAAGAATATCTGAGGTACCTGGGATAGCAAAACTGATTATGGGCAATTTTAAAAGCATAGCTTCTCTGAGAACCCTGGACACACCTTCTGATGTTGATGTCTGCAATAGTACATTCGCATGAGACATATATCTGAGGTAATCTTGACGATGTCCATGGAAAAAAACCCTATCCTTTAATTGCAAATCTTTTATTAGGTTATCTATCAGTTCTTTAAATTGAGGGTCAATAACTCTTCCCACGAAGTGTAACTGCGAATTTGGAAATTTCATAGAAACTTCCGAGAATGCTTGAATTGAACGATCCTGTGCTTTTCGTGGCTGCACGGATCCAACATTAAGAAATATATATTTTCCACTATCGTATGGACTTTCATTCTGCCTGGATGAATGAACAGCGGATTCATTACTGGTTGGTTTGATCACTAAGGTTCTATCCCTTAATTCAGGGTATTTTTGCTTAAATTGAAGTTCTTGATCATTAGCCTGGAAGAGTATGTAATCAAATTGAGAAATAAAATCATGATAAAGGGTTTTACTTTTATTATTGTATGAAGGCCTGTTTTGTTCAATCAACCAGCCCGACTCAAAAGCCTCAATTGAACCTGCATGATTAAATACAATTTTACCATTGAATAATGTCTTCAAATAATTGGAAGCACCGCTAAAAAAACCGGAGGCTACAATAATTATGTCTGTTTCTCTTAAGGATTGGTAGAATTTACCTCTATCAATAATACTGTTGATTGAGTTAATTATATTCGCTATTAATCTACCAAAAACCTCATATAAAAAATTGCGGTTATATTTAATTGAATTTTTTCGATACATTTTGATGCGCGCACTCATAGATAACCTTCCAGATCCGGTAAATGGCAGATATAAATACTTGTTAAGGTCATGAGGTATAGCATAGATGCTTTGAATGGGTATGGTGGTCTTATATTTTTTTCTGTCTTTAATGAAGTACAAGAACCGGGAAGAACCGGTTAATCCAATTTTTATATTATAGCCCAGGGAATGGAGTGTTTCAGCGATATCTAAGGCAGAAGATAATCCTCCGCTATTCCTTGATATCATGGATGTAAGCAGTATAATACTTACCTGGCGTTCCTTGCTCATCGATTAATACAAAATGATTTTGATAAAAGACTATTTAATTCTTCATGTTAATGAAAAATCAGGTAGTGTGTTTTTAAGAACTGCGAATAAGATATTTATCTGAATCGAGGATTCTCATGTAAAGACCAAAACTAAAGAAAATGAAAGCAGTGAATGTTGTGTGTCGCAAAACTGCGCCTGAGAACCCTAAGAAAAAACTCAATATTAATATTATTGTTAAAATATATTTTGCCACAAATGAATAGGGAGAGTTTAGAGATTTATGTTTTAGAGTCTTATTTAACAAGTTCAAGAAAACTATTAAAAACAATAACACTCCAATAATTCCAGTGGAATAAAGCAAAATACCATAATCTGTGTGGATAGGTCGTTCCCTCTTAAATATATCTTCTCCAAATTCTCGGGTGTCGAAAAATTCGAAACTCCCTAGTAATTTATTATCCAATTCAGATCTCTGGTAGCGATCAATTATTTCGTTTACCTCAACATATCTCCCTTCTGCGCTTATGTTTTCCATGCTAGGGTCAAACCTCGATTCACGTAAGGAAAACCTATCCATTATGGATTCCCAGGAAAAGATAATAATTATTGGGATTAACAAAAGTGTAATTAAAGTCCACGGGGAGAACAACACTTTTGATTTTGATTTACTTAATAATAATGATGATAAAATTCCTGCCCCAATGATAAAAATGCTTGTCCGTCTCATAACAAATATGTTAATAAAAACAGAAGCAATTAGTAAAATAACAATTATAATTTTCTCCTGGTTATTATAATATCCCTGCATCAAATAAATGAAGGAAAATACCACGCTAAGTGCAAGGATATATATATTTTGTGCTCCCAACGTGCCCAAATTCAATAAGTCTGTAGAATACTGATACGATACTAGTACATATTTTCCAAGGCCTGCAAGTACAGAAATACTATATATACTTGCGACTAGCATTATTAGCATGCTGATCCTCATAATTATTATATGGCCGGAATTAATATTCATCCCATAACCAACATAATACATGAAAAAGATAGCCGTGATCTGAATAAAGAGATTAATCCAGGACCAATGCAGACCATTTGTTAAGATGGATAGTATTAAAACAAATCCCAGGTAATAAATAAAATAATTAATAAATCTCAGTTTAAATATATTTTTCCGGGCAAACAATATTACGAAGGATAATAGTAAAAGTGTTTTTACTATCAGGATGAAGGAGGTGAAGACTACAAAACCGAAAAGTATATCCAATCCAAACAAAAAGGGAAAAAGTAAAATCAGGCTTCTATCTTTGGCTGCCATGAGAATTTATTAATGGCACAAACTTATGTCTTTATTTCTTGATCTTGATGAATTCACCAACGTATTTCTTAATCTTGAAGAATTTATAATACAAATTAAGATCGAATAAATACTGCTTTGATTGTATTGTATATTGATGAAACCTATTACCAATATTATCAATGGAATGGTTTCTGTTAACATAATGAAAACATTTAGTCGAAACCGTGTTTAACCTCTCATCATGCATAATATCAATAACTTCATTTATTTGCACTCCAATATCATTGTTTTGTAACCACAATGGAATGCCCAGGGAGTTATCTGTTGTTTCAAACAACCACCTGTATTTGTAATTCGCAGGCAATTCATCATTTGAGGGGTCCAATATTATTGTCGGTATTCCCAGTTTTGCCGTATCCAGTAATGCTGTGCCCATGGCAAATGCCAAATCAATGGTAGTCTTTAAAAATTGGGTCAGCTTATCTGCAAATAATCCCTCATGAAATGCAATATGGTGTGGGTAATTGTTAAAATCAAATGGACCCATCAGATCAATGAATTCCTTTTTATCATTCGTGATAATATGAATATTGAATTTCGTATATTGAATATTTTTCAGGTCCAATAACAATCTTTTCAAGGGCAATACTTTAATTAATTCATTGCTTCTGCCAATATAACTGATATTCAATATTTCCCTGTTTTTGGTCACATCGTATTGATTATCATCAAAAGTTTGAATAGGAATTGGTAGAATAGGCACAGACTTGATGTCAATTCTCAGTTTCTTGTATTTAAGTAAATTTGCGCCATCCATTACAGCAAATGCATTATTAACCAGTAATTTATCCAGAAAGGAGTTAAGCAAGTATTGGGAAATGAGATTTTCTGTATTGTAGGACCTTTTATTTATCGACATTCTGATACCAAAGGAATCATACACGGTTGTTGGAAATACCTGGTAAAGAAAGATTTTACCTTTTTTATTACCACCATTCAATAGTCCATTTCTTACATCTCCAAAAAACACGTATATATCATCATCGGACATGGATATTGGTTTGCAAGAATCTGCAGGTATGAACTTATAGTTTATAGCTTCATTATCAAGTATTTTTTTAATAAAACCATCGTGATAATCGATCAAGGCGATTTCATTCAGTTGATTCTGTGTTATAAACTTGGCCAGGTTATATATGAGAATTTGGATTCCTCCAACTCTATGTCTTGGATGTGAAAAGACTAACATGGTCTATCGGCTAATTCTTCAATGAAACATTTCAAGTTTAAGTATTTAATTAGGGGAGCCAAGAAGTAAATCACATCAATAATGAATAATATTCATTTATTTTCATAGGTAATAATCTGTTCTGCCACAATCCAGTCCATCATTGTATCCAGGTCATGCGAGCTGATTTCATCCATTAGATACTTACGAACCTTTTTAAGTTGACCAATGGGTTTATTTTTGATTATTTCCACATGCATAATATATATTGCACCATTCACTTCAAAAACTTTTGGACAATCCTGTCTTCTGATATAATTACCATTTTTAGATTTCACCAGCCATCCCTCTTCATTTTCTTCCATTAATACATAATATGGATTTGATTTTGTTTCTTTTACAGAAATTACCATTTCGCAATTGTCATCAAAAAGATCAAGCGCCTCACTTATATGTTTTCCATTTCTAAACGGAGATGTAGGCTGGAGCAATATTAGGGTATCCGGGAAATAATTGTTATTTTCATAGAAATCTATTGCATGCAATATCACTTCATAAGAACCAGAAACATCTGTGGCTAGTTCAGCGGGCCTAAGAAATGGAACTATAAGCCCCAATCCTTCAACAATGGATTTAATCTCAACGCAATCGGTAGAAACACAAATTATTTCATCGCGGAAAACTTCTCTGGCGGCATCAACCGCATACTGCACCAAAGGCTTACCTCCCAGCAGCTTAAAATTTTTACCTGGTATGCCTTTTGAGCCTCCACGGGCCGGAATGACTACTAATGGGTTCATTTAAAATTTAATGTTTCAACATCTTTTTTTGCTTTTTCATAGTCTTCATGACGTCCAATATCGAGCCAATAGCCGGATAAGGGATACGATATGACTTTTTTGCCTTTACTTATCAAATATTCCATTAGGTCAGTGGCATTATAGGGCTTCCCTTTGGGAATATAATCCAGGACACTTTTCTTCATTAAATATATACCTCCGTTTGAATAGAAGATATAGCTGGGCTTTTCCCTTAAATTCAGCACGTGCCCATTGTTGGTTTCAAGCACTGCATATGGGACATTCACCGTATATGGGATAGTAACAACAGAAAAATCGGCATTATGCTTAAGGAAATTAATGAAGAATTGCTCATAGTCAATATTTGTCAAGATATCTGAATTGGCGATCAACACATATTCATGAACAAAGTCATTTATTTTAGAAACAGCACCAATTGTGCCTAATGGCATATCCTCATATAAATACTGAATATGAATATTTTTATCTTTTCCATCGCCAAAATAATCTTCTATTTGCTTGCCAAGGTAATTTAATGTAATCCAAAAATCATCAATGCCAAATTGTCGTAACCGGCCTAGGTTATATTCTAAGATCGGTTTTTCAGCTATTTTGAGAAGTGGTTTTGGGGTACTATCAGTCAATGGACGGAGGCGCTCTCCCCTACCTCCGGCCATGATTACAGCATCCACAGGCAGGTATGATTTTATTTCCCTGAAATTAATGACATTGACTACTTTATCATTTTTGTCAAGAATAGGGATTATGCGAAAATTATTTTCACGGTATTCTATTACTTTATTGATATTTCGTTCTCCTTTTCTTAAGTACTTTGGATTGTACTGGATGATATCATCAACAATATTTTCAAGGCCAAATCCCTTTAGCAGGCCCCTGCGAACATCTCCATCGGTTAGTGAACCAATTAGTATATCTTGTTCATCTACAATAAAGGTTATAGCATCTTGTGCAAGATAATTAAGCCTTTCAAGGGCACTTCTTATTGTGCTGCCTTTAATAAGTAAATGTCTTCGGTATGTTTTCAAACTTTGAAATTCTTTAATTTGGCCAATATTACATGAATAGCGCCATTTTTGTGATAAATGTTTATTCCTTTGTATTTGCCCAATTGAGTAATTTCTTGAATTTTCTCAAGGATTTTGTTTTTATCATACGGGCAAGAAAACACATTCGGACCAAACTCTCTTCCAATCTGTCTTTCACCTATATTTAGAAAATATTTATTAAATGAGCCTGATTCAGATATACCGCTTGATGTATTTCCAATCATCAGTTGTGAGTGTTTCATACAGGTAAAATAGGATTGAGTACCAAAGGTTTCTATCAAATGAATTTTATCTTCATATTCCTGTTTCAAGTTATAATAAGTTTTTCTATAATATTTGCCTGCAGTATCTGCATTTGGCATGGTAATGACTAACTGAAATGAAGACACTAAATCCTTAAGGACTTCATATATGATTAAAGCATGATACTTATTATTTTCAGGATGAATTGTTTCAGGATGAAAAGTGACAAGGATAGTTGGTAATTCCATGTCAATCAACCACTTGTGTTTAAATTCTTCAATTGATAATAAATCTAGATTTTCTATATCTTCTAGGCTAAGAACTCCTACTACATCAATAGAATAATAACTATTTACCATACGTTTGATTCTCTCAGCATTTCTCTGTGTTGATGTAAAATGCATAACAGAAGCGTGAGTCATTCCGTCACGATAGACATTATCAATTGCACCGAGGCTTTGATCGCCACCATAAAGATGCGCAAATTTTACTCCAAATGGGACACCTGATATCACAGCGGCGAACATTTCATAACGATCCCCAAGACAAAGAACAATATCAAAATTATCATTATGATTTGCCCAAAAATCTGCAAATTTTAATGAAGTTAAAGCAGCTGATGTTGCAATGGCATTTTCAGTATCATCGGCTATAACCGTGGGAATTCTATAATTGACTCTAAAGTTTTCTTCTAAGATATTATTTATAGTATATCCGTGGATTTGAGACAGATGGGTTCCAAACACGATTAAATCAAATATTATATCATTATCTTGTTGAAATGCCCTTAACAAAGGAAGATATACCCCGAAATCTGCCCTAGAACTTGTTAGTACTCCGATTCTTACCATAAAATATCTTTGTAGGAGAGTTTTACATTTGCCTCTATTTCATTTGCTGCCTTTTTTCCTAATATAAAGTCTATATTTGAAGCCTCAATTCCATCACCCGGTCTCTTAAGAGTTAGATTATCTTCAGAAAATAACTCACCCTGAGTTATTTTTCTAATTGTAAATATGCTTTTCCTTACGATCACCTTATTCTTTATCTCTGAAGCACTAGGTTCTTTCCTACCGGACCCTCCAATCGCTATTTCCACATTCCTGATAGCGTTGACCATTGCTTTCAATTCAACGGGATCCAGAGAGGCTTTATGGTCTGGTCCAGGAAGTTCTTTATCAATAGTAAAGTGCTTTTCGATCACTTTTGCTCCCATTGCAACTGCTGCAATTGGAATTTCAATACCTAAAGTATGATCCGAGTAACCAATATTTACTTTAAAAGCTTCAGCAATAGTATTCATTGCTTTGAGGTTTACATCTTCATATGGCGTTGGGTATTCAGTATTGCAATGCAATACAATTATATCTTTCATCTCAACTCCATTATTTTTAAGAGTTCTTAAAGCAATTTCGATTTCACCAAGTGTTGCCATTCCAGTTGAAAGAATTACTGGCTTTCCTTTTTTGGCTACTTTTCTAAGAAATAGTAGATTGGTCAGTTCACCAGAACCAATTTTTATATAATCCAATTCATATTGATCAATTTGATCTAAACTGATGAAGTCAGCAACAGAGGTTAAGAACCCGATATTCTTAGTGCCGCAATATTGTTTTAAATCTTTGAAATCTGCATATGAAAGCTCAAGATTTTTGATCATATCAAATTGGGACTCCAATTCACCTGTATTGGTTTTTTGGTAAGAAGCCTTTGGTGCAGATTTATCAACGATTAACTCTGTTTTGAATATTTGAAATTTAATATAATCGACTCTTGCATTGACAGCCTCATCAATTAATTTATACGCTAATCTAATGTCACCATTATGATTGACTCCTGCTTCTGCGATTATTATTACATCACCCATTTTAGAATCTGTATTTTAACAAATAGTTATTATACTTTTCAACCTTCTCAGGATATTTTTCTTGCCATTGTCTAACCACTGCATTATATACAGAGAAATCATGAATTCTTTTTCCAATGAAAAAAGGCAGCCTTGTTTTTGAGAAATTAGCTTTAAACTTCAATAAACTATCATCAATTGCTTTGGACCTGCCTCCACCAAGGTGAAAAAGTTTTGCGCCGCATTTTTGAGCATATTTGACGGCCTCATCTAACAAGAAATTATTAACTGAATTATCTGAATGTTCTTTACGACCTGATAGATGATAATGGAAGTAATCACCATACATAAAAAATATGGATGAACAAACCACTGAACCATTCTTCTCAATTATATTGAATAGGAAAGCGGAATCAGACAAAAGTTTAAAAGTATTATAAAAAAACTCTTTGTCAAAGTAATAGTATCTTTCTGCATTAGCCATCTTCATGCTCTGATGGTATAAATCAATAAAGATATCAATCTGATAAATAGAAGGTTTATTGAGAATCTCACACACAAGTCCTGATTTATGAGCTTTTCTTATCATATTTCTGTTTTTAGAAGAATACTCATCCGACCAGATTTTTTCATATGGTTGATTAAGGTTTAAAGCGACAGTAAATCTATCAAAGATCACTGACAAGTGGTTTTCAGAAAATCTATAATTTTCATTAAAAGGATGAAATCGAGTAAACTCTGCTATTATTCTATTTTGGTAACAGAATTCCTCAAATACATGATAAAATTCATCAATAAAACTATTATTTAGTGAATTACTGATAACGCCATTATAACCATAAGCTCCTTGAATATCATAATAATCTTTCTCTAAATTAAAGCCAAGATCATTTATTGGATTAATTAGGAAGGGATAATATGCAAACTCACCTTTATTATTTTCATAGCGAAAGAAATGTGTTTTACCATTGCCCATTGTTTCGAATAAAAGATAATAATGCTCATTATAATAAATATCCTCAATCATTTATATATAGATAAATTAATTTCAGACATTTATTTAATCATTCCAATATTTCGTTTTTTCAACAACTTCAATATAATCCTCTTTAGTGATTCCAATAAGAAATTTGTCCCAAAATTTGTTTTGTCTGAAGTACCATCTCCTTGCAACACCTTCTTTCTTCCAACCGCATTTCTCAAGATATAATTTTTTAGAAGGTTCATTGTATTCAATAATAGAACTATCGATTCGATTCAAGCCCAGTTCCTCAAAAGCATACCTCATAATGGTAAAAACGACATCAACGCCAATACCCTTTCCTCGAGTAACACTTTCTCCAAGTAACATTCCATGAAAAGCATTTTTATCCTTCCAATTGATATTGACAAGATTTGCTGTTCCAATTAACCCAAGCTCGTTATGGTCTATTGCAAATCTCATATTCAAGTCATCATTTGATATTCTTATTAACCAGTTCTCCATTACTATTTCTGAACTAGGTGCATGCCATCCTCCAAGATAATATTGAATTTCAGGGTCATTTGACCACTTTTGCAGCAGATCTAGATCACTCTTTTCAATAGCACGCAATACAATACTTTTTCCTTTAATATTCATAATTATGTTTTGATGTTAACCGGTTAAGCATTCAATTTGTCTTTCAATATCATTTGCAGAAATTCTCTGATCCACAAGCAGAGATAATGAATTTATAGCCATTAATCTAGAAATTTCCGAAATAGAATTATAATCAGTTAAAGGCCAATGAACAGGCAAAAATATATTATTTTGGGCAAGGCGATTTCTAACATCGTTTCTGTTTTTTACAAGGATGGGAACATTCAACGGAATTGTTGATTCATTGTATGGAAAGATAAAATTAATCCCTTTCATTTTGCCCATTTCATAAATTAGTTTGTTGTTTTCTTTTCGTTTTCGTGCAATATTTTCAATATTGATTATTTTTTCAAATAGGTATTTCGATATAATTGAACTTTGTGTTGGCTCTTCTTCTTTCGCAAGTTCCACTTCTCCTTCTTTGAAAAATTTTAGATATAATTCGTCATCTAACTCAAGAAATTTAAATATAGAACCTAATAGCTTTTTATTATAAGAATTTGATGCTTTAAGGTCTTTATCCTGCGTAAAAATTTCAACATTAGTATGAATTAACGCTCCATCCGGTATGGCGAAATGTTTACGAAGACTTGTGAAGGAAAAATCCGCTTTTGAACTATATAGTGTCCAAAATGATTGTACCTGATCACTTATTGTAAAAATATCAGGTCTGATAGATTTTATAGTTTTGATTATTATATTATCATCAGTAAAGCCAAAGTAATTAACCGTTAGAATACTTTCTTCAAATTTTACATTGGGAAGATAATCTAAAGGAAAAAGAAAATTATCTTCCTTAAGTTCATAAAACTTAATCAAAAAACCGGTTTTTTTGCAGGTATCAATTACTGATGGGCATATATAATAAGGCACATGGATTGTTTTCCTTTTCAGTTTACCCACATAATGAAGGATTACCATTAAAGCACTCCTTCCACTTGAATACATGATAAGATCTTGTTTGGGGGTATAATTTGCGAATAAATTAAGTGTTGATGGATCAATCGCGAATTCCCCACCCACTTTCTTTACGCTAGGATGTTTCATTGACACCACTTGGTATATTAACAATTCTTTCTTGCTGGAACCGGGCATTTTCTAGATTATCGGTTTGGCAGTTCCTAAACATTGGCAGATTGCTCATTAATTCCCAGGAGGGCCTTGTCATGACAAGATTTTTATTGCTGAATTCAAGGAAATCATCCCTTTCCTTACGGTCATTCATTACGATTGAATTCAGCCAGTAATTTGATCTAGAATTCTCTGGTTCGGCAATGAATTTCCAGTTTGTTCCCCGAAAAAATTCCTGATATCTAGTCGCAATCTCCCTTTTATTCCTTACAAACCCCTCCAGTTGTTCTAATTGTGCGAGGCCAAGTGCTGCATTGATGTTTGGCATCCGGTAATTATAGCCGATTTCGTCATGCACAAACTCCCACGGATGGGGGACCTTGGCCTGGGTTGTCAGATGCTTGGCATGCTTTCCCATCTCTTCATCCGAGAATAAAAGCATTCCACCTCCTCCAGTGGTGAGGATTTTATTTCCATTAAAGCTCAGCACGCCTATTGTCCCAAATGTGCCGGTATGGACTCCCTTGTATAAGCTTCCGAGGCTTTCCGCAGCATCCTCCACTACCGGAATATTAAATTCGTCGCAAATGGAAACGATATCATCGATGCGCACCGGATGGCCATAGGTGTGCATTGGGACACATGCACTGATCCGTTTGCCTGTTTTTTTATTAATAGTTCCCGGCTCATGAGTTGCTTTGTTTTTGTGTTGAATGGTTGATTGGATGAGCCAGTTCTTCAACGCCTTTGGTGAAAGTCCAAGTGTATCCGGATCAATATCTAGGAATACAGGTTTGGCCCCGCAATATGTAATGGCATTAGCTGTTGCAATAAAAGTAAGCGGCTGGGTGATCACTTCAGTGTCTCTTTCCACGCCGACAAGCATTAGGGCCAGATGTAGGGCGTTTGTGCCATTTACAAATACCACTGCTTTCCTGGCCCCGGTGTATTCAGCCATCTTGTTTTCAAACTCATCTACAAATTTCCCAACAGAACTGACAAAAGTGGAATCGATACATTCTTCCAGGTATTGTTTTTCATTGCCTTTGAATACCGGTGCGTGAAGTGAGATTAAACCTTCCGGGACAGCATACAGGTCACGTATGAACTCAATAATTTCCTTAAAGCCCTTCTGCATTTTAAAGATTAAAAAGCCGTGACTTAAATTTATGAAGATTTGCAGGATCAGCATACCATTCAATAGTCATTTTCAGACCATTTAGAAGTGACACCTTTGGCTGATAATCGGTTAGTTCCTTAATGAGGGTATTGTCACCACGTAGGCGGAAGACTTCAGAACTTTTTGGGCGAATACGTTGTTCATCTTCTATAAACTGGACGCTACTGCCCATAAGATCCTTGATTAAATTCAATGTGTCTTCCATGGAGATCTCACTGTTTGAAGATATATTGATCTCTTTGCCAATGGTATTCTTACTTTCACTAATGGCATGGAATCCCCGGCAAATGTCCTTTACAAAATTAAAATCCCGTGTAGGGGAAAGGTCTCCTAACTTGATTACCTGTTGTCCTGTAGCTATTTGAGTAATGATAGTGGGTATGATCGCTCTTGCAGATTGCCTGGGGCCGTATGTGTTAAACGGCCTTGCGATCGTCACGGGTAATTCAAACGCATTATAAAAGCTCAGCGCCATCATATCAGCTCCTATTTTGCTAGCGCTATATGGTGATTGCGGTTGCTTCGGGTGCTTTTCGTCGATGGGAACATACTGTGAGGTGCCATAAACTTCTGATGTTGAGGTGTGGATCACCCTGATATTACCGTTTTCCCGGGCCGCCTGACAAATATTCAGGGTTCCTTTCACATTGGTGTCCACATAGGAATCCGGAGCGACATAAGAATATGGAATGGCGATTAGAGCGGCTAGATGAAAAATAATATCAACACCTTTCACCAGTTCTTTGCAAAAATGCGGGTCACGGACATCTCCAGTTACAATTTCAAGATGTTCATTTTCGGGAATATCTTCGAGCCACCCCCAATAATTAAAAGAATTGTAATATGAAAGCGCTCTCACATGATAGCCCCTCTCGAGTAACATCTCTGTAAGGTGAGAGCCGATAAAACCGTCTGCTCCGGTTATGAGCGCTTTTCTATTCATTTGCGTACTTTCCTTATCAAATCTTTCAGGTCTAATCTCTTATCTAACTCAATAAGAGAATGAATAGATGAAGTAATTATAATGATACTTCCTAGAATATAAGCTGGCGTGTTGCTAAAATAATTTACAATTAAAAAACAACTCAATCCAAATAAAAATTGGATAATAAATATTCTTAAAAACACTTTTGTGAATTTAAAATCATATTTCATATGAATGAAAAAAAAAACCTCAGTAAAATATATAATGTATGTGATTAAAAATGAAATGCCCAACCCATTTAAATTATAGAAATAATAAAAAACAATATTTAAGGTTAACATGATCATGTTAATTATAAATTCTGTTAAGAAGAATAATTTTGATGCTCCTTTGGCAAGAAACAAATAACCCATTGGCCAACTACCGGCTTTAAAAAACATACCTAGCGCTGCCCACTGAATCATTCCATTTATACTAACAAATTTGCTTGAATAAAGCAATATGACTACCCAATTTATGAAGACCAGAAAGACATTAAGAATAGGACCTAAAACTAATAGAGTAATCTCTGCTTGTTGATTAATAGTTTGACCTGATTTACTATTATCGATTGCAACCGCTGACAACCTTGGGTAATAGTCCGTGCTCATCGCAGAAAATATAAGTCCAACATAAGTATTTATTATTGCAAATCCTGCCCCATATAGACCAACATCTTCAACCCCGCCGGTATTACTAATATAAATCCGTAACAAGTATGCCGCCCCTATAGTGATTAATCCACTAATACTAAGCATAAAACCCATAGTCAGCATTTCTTTTCCTTTAAGAATGGTTGTATTTCGGGAAATCGGCACCTTTTCAACTTTTATTTTACTTGCAAAATACCAGGCACGAAGCATGTTGATGATGGATGTAACGATTATGGCGGGCACGATGCCATCAATGCCCCAAAGATAATACAGGGGTAATGAGAAGGTTAAACCGAAAAGTGCACCGGTAAGATTGGCATTAGCAAGATACTTGATTTTACGCAATCCTTGTAATAATACCAATTGTCCTGTACTAATCTGGTTAAAAAGAAGAGTTATTGACAACCAGATAAATGCCAGTGTATAGCTTCTGTCTCCAAACGTCAATTGGCTGAGCCAGGGAGAAAGAATCAAGGTCATGATTGATCCTAGTAATCCAGTAATCCAAACCCAACGTCGTAAAACCTTAATTATGATGGCCACCTGTTCTGTGTCCTTATTACTATTAGCTTCAGCGATGTTTTTAACGGCGCTAGTTCTCAATCCAAAATTGGTTAAACCAGCTACTAATCCTATGGTTGAATTCAAAAGACTGTTAATACCCATTCCAGCTGGGCCTAATAATACAGCAATCGCCTTTGAACGAATTATTTGAACAATGATTTGAACCACTTGGACCCCTCCAAATACAGAGGTTGCTTTCATTATTTGTCGATAGCTTGAAATTTCTCTTGTCATTTTTCAGTAGATACCTTGAAGAATAATCAAGGTCAAATTCATACCTAGAATAAAAATTGTTGCCAAAATTATAACCTAATGATTCTTTTCTATCGTTAAAGATTTTATTATTTTATAACTTGGGTTAACATAAGATAGTTTTGCAAATAGAATATTTCTTCTGACAACTGGTTTGAGATTTAACCTTAATCAAGGAATGCAAGTGTCAGTGTTTCCTGAAGATCACCAAGATTACTTCTAACAATATTTTCAAAATTGAAATAATTAAATAGTTTTTTCCAAAGTATTGGGACTAATATTGAAAAAATAGCATAAAAAAATCTTCATATAGTAATGAAATAATGCTTTATAGGTTAAACTTCTTTATCCCTTTTAAACACTTGAAATAGTTGGAGTTAAAAAGAAAACATAGCATTTACCGGTTTTCTAATGTCATGTAAATTTTTCCCAGTCGATTCTGATTTATAAAGATGATTATTAGGGATTTCGTTGAGTATTTTTGACTGTCTTATACCAATATTACTAAATTCAGTACATTAGAGTTTATATAAAAGGTCACTTGAAGGGTTAATTTTGAATTAATGGCGGGCCAAAATGAACAAATATTTTTTACATTTAATGGATAAATATGAAACGATAAAATATTTCGCTTGCTAAAAGAAATCAACTATTCTTTCAGTGATTTTAATCAACTCTTCATGACTCATCAATGGACTTATTGGCAAACTCAACACCTCTTCATGTATTTTTTCTGTAATTGGTAACGAGATAAAATTCCATTCCTTATATGCCAGTTGCTTATGCGGGGGAATGGGATAATGGATCATCGTTTGAATACCTTGCTCTTGAAGATATTTTTGGAGTGCATCACGCTTCGGATGTCGTATAACAAAGAGGTGCCAGGTATGGGATTTCTGATTTCTGATTTCTGCTTTCAGAATGCCATGATCCGGTAGAATTATTTCCGGATGATTGATGTTATCGCAGTAAAATTGAGCTATTTCACGCCGCTGCTGGTTTTCTCTATCAAGATACTTTAGCTTTATATCCAGAAAAGCAGCTTGTATCTCATCGAGGCGACTGTTCAACCCCTTGTAGTCATTGTAATACTTCTTTCCACTTCCATAGTTACCTAGGCTCTTGACCATGTTCGCCAATTCTTCATCATTTGTGGTTATTGCACCTCCGTCTCCCATTGCTCCAAGGTTTTTTCCTGGATAAAAACTGAATCCGGATGCATCACCCAATGAACCAGAATGGCGATCATTCCAAATGGCTCCCATAGCTTGGGCATTGTCTTCGATTAATTTTAGGTTATGCTTTTGCGCAATCTCGTAAAGTCTATTACTCCAACAAATCTGTCCATATAGATGAACTATCATTATGGCACGCGTACGCGAAGTAATTTGTTCCTCCACCAAAGAAATATCCAAATTATAAGTATTAATATTTGGTTCAACCAGAACGGGTTTAAGGCGGTTATCTGTTATTGCTAATATAGATGCAATGAAGGTATTTGCCGGCACTATTATCTCATCACCCTCCTTCATAAATCCCATTTCGATATAAGCTTTTAGAATCAGCCTAAGAGCATCAAGTCCATTTGCAACCCCTATAGCATATTTCGATCCAATAAAGCTAGCTAAGTGGTTCTCAAATCTTTTTACCCTTTCTCCCAATAAATACCACCCACTATCTATCACCTCACCAGCCACACGCTTAAGTTCATCGGCATACTGCCTATTAATCCCTTGAAGGTCGAGAAATTTAATCATTCAACACAGGTTCATGGTTAACGAGAATATAATGCTTGCCTGATTTATCTTTTAATTCTAAGGATATCACTTTTCCTTCTCTTGTCACATAACCCATTTGCCGGGCTGGATTACCATACCAAAGGCTGCAAGGTGTGGTACTTTTTGTCAAAACACTGCCGGCGCCAATCATTGAATATTTGCCAATGGTAATACCAGTCAATATTGTAGAATTTGCTCCAAGACTTGCTCCTTCTTCAATAATAGTTTTTATAAAAGATTCCGGATATTTTTTTGACCGAGGCAGCAGATCATTTGTGAAAGTTACATTTGGTCCTATGAAAACATTATCAGAAATACGAAGCCCATCCCAAATCTGAACTCCTGATTTTATAGTTACATTATTTCCTATTACGACGTCGTTTTCAATAAAAACATTGAAGTTAATATTACAATTATCTCCAATTATTGCATCACCAAGAATTACACAAAACTGCCATATGACGGTTCCATTTCCGATTTTATTGGTTTGAACCTCAGCCGTTGGATGAATTTTACATTGCATTTTTATAATTTTTAAACTCTTGGTATTCCCTTATATAGTCATCTTTTTCATATATCTCTGATGCCAGAACCAGGCAAATTGCTCCAGATGAAAACCCCATAAGTTCCCTCCAGATGCCTGGGATGATCATCAGGCCAAAATCCGGTCGGTTGAGTGTAACAATCTTCTTATTTTTTCCATCATCGAGTAATACATTGAAGGAACCACTGGCTGCGACAATTATTTGAAACAATTTCTTATGCGCATGACCACCCCTGTCTTCACCCCCTGGAACATCATATAAATAGTAAATCCTTTTTATTTCAAAAGGAATATCTATTTCGCTTTCGACAATGGTAATGTTTCCCGCACGGTTATGAATTTTATTTAAAGGTAATACCACACAATTATATATATTACTTTCTTTTTTCATTTTTTCTAAAAGTTATATATTTCTCATAATCACGGATGTAATCATTTTGATTAAAATGTGTGGAACTTAGGACAATTGCTAATGCATTAGTTGAAAAATTTTGCATTTGTCGCCATATGCCTGGAGGTACATATAGACCAAAGTAAGAACGATTAAGGGAATAAATCTTTTTTTCAATTGCGTCATCAATTATTACATCGAAACTACCAGATAATGCAATAATTACTTCCTCCTGCTCCTTAAATGCATGACCGCCTCTTATTTCTCCGCCAGGAACATCATAGATCCAATATGCACGGTTTATTGAAAACGGGATATGGTTTTCCTGCTCTAAAAATGTCAAATTCCCACGTGGATCCTCTATTTTGGGTAATTCAATTATTTTGCAATCATTTATTGAGATCATAGCAATAGATAATAAGCTTTGGAAATATGGATGTCTTGCTGTGTGTTGGCATTACCGATTCCAGTATTCATTTGTAAGTCAAAAGTTAGTGCCTTTTTCACCGGTCGGCAACAGGGGCTTCGGGATGATCTGCGTAAATGGCCTCAGCCGCGTCCCCAGTCCGCCGGCAAGAATGACTGCTTTCATGGAATCAATTGTTCAATTGTTATATTGTTTCACTGTTCCACCCTTCCACCTTTCCACTCTTTCACCCCTTCCATATCATCAGCATCTCCCCATCATCCAGGGTCTTCCGGTACTCCTCAAATTCTGCCACGCTGAAGATCACATACCTTATTTTCCTTTTGATCATATCCTCCGTCTTGCCGACCAGCCGCACCAGGTACTCCTGGTTGATGTTTTCCCCGACCAGCACCAGGTCGATGATGGGATTGTCGATGCCGCGGGCAAAGTCGCCGGTGACATAAGCTTTCTCCACGTTCCCCAGCTTGGTCACCACACGGTCGATGATCTGGTCGAAGCCGATGGTCTTGAGGAGGATGTTGTGGATATCCGAGAAGAGGGGGTGGGAGGTGTTCGCCCGGAAGACCTTCTTGTTGCCCTTCATCTCTGACCTGAGCAAGCCGGCCTCCTCGAACTTGTTCAGCTCCTGCCGGATGGCATTGGTGCTTTCGCCGAATTCGCTCTCCAGGTTGCGCAGGTGGCTCCTGGAACTGGAGTTCAGGAAGAACTTCAGGATGAGTTTTAATCTGGTCTTGCTGGTTATTAAAGTATCAAGCATATTGGGTGGAAAGGTGGAAAAGTGGAAAGGTGGAAGGGTGTTATGTGTTTAAAAATCTCTTTTTTAATGCTTGGATGAGATTCAGTAGCATGATCCTGATATGTTTCACTTTTTCAATCAGGCTATCTGTATCTTTCATATATCTCAATCTAAATGCGATTTCAATCTGGGTTTCAAGTTCGGATAATGAACCATTTGAAACATAAAGGAATTGAATAAATTCTTTCGTGTTTCTTCTTCCCGCCCCTTCGGCAATATTGGATGGAATGGAAACGGCACATCTCCTCATTTGTGAGGACAATCCGTATAATTAATGAGAAGGAAAGGTGTTGGTGATTTGATAAATGTCGGTTACCAAATCCATAGCAACTTTCCAAACTTCCAAATCTTTATAACTTTTCATCTTTTCCACCTTTCCACCTTTCCACTTTCCACAGCTTCGCCGGGTCAGTCACATCCTTTTGGTGGATAGACTGACAATTAATGAGTAACAAAACTACTCAATAATTATACGATTGTCAAGAGGAAATTGTTACGGGATTGTTAATATTGCAAAATCCGGAGTTGACTCAAAGGGATGGTGACCATGATGGATTGCCCGATGGCTTCGATCTCCACCTTAACCTTGCGCCTGCCGGAGATTTCGACAAGTTCACCGCGCAGCCCGCGCAACGGGCCTTTCATCACCTCCACCACCTGCCCCGGGACCAGGCCGGGGTCTACGGCAACAGGCTTTTCATCACTGGAAAGATAATACCGGATGGCTTCGATCTGCTGCTCCGGCACGGGCACGGCCTTCCCCTCAAAAGTGATGAACCGTACCACGCCCGGGGTGTTCAGGACGGCATAATATTCGCTTTCGGAAATGTGGACAAAGATGTAGGACCTGAACAAAGGCTCCTCCACCCACTTTTTGCGGTCGCTCCAAAGCTTTAAGGTCCGCTGTAAAGGAAGATAAACTTCAATGCCCTCGCGGATGAGTTCTGCATGGACCTTCTTTTCAGCCCTGGGATTGGTATATACGGCAAACCAGTTCATATTGAATGAACTCACCCCCCAGCCCCCTCTCTTTTCTAAAGAGAGGGGGTGCCGAAGGCGGGGGTGAGTTTCTAAACGATCATTCCCACTCCCACCGTATTAAACGTGCCCTCATCGATCAGGATGAGGCTGCCGGTGTTGCGGTTCCTGCGGTAGCTGTCGAAGAACAACGGCTTGGTGGTCCGTAACTGGACGCGGGCAATCTCGTTCATCTTCAGCTCTTTGCCATCAGGGATGCGTTCCAGGGTGTTGACATCGACCTTGTAGATGATCTCTTTGATCATGGCCCGGACTTCCGTGGTGGTGTGCCGCAGGTAATATTTCATTCCCGGGACCATCGGTTTGTCGTTCATCCAGCACATCATGACTTCAATATCCTGGCTGATCTGAGGGACATTATTCTCCCGGACGATCATATCACCCCGGCTGATATCCAGATCGTCGGACAGCCGGAAGGTGACTGACATCGGCGGGAAGGCCTCCTCCAGCACTTCGTCGGCACGGTCAATGGATTCGAGGGTCGTCACGAACCCGGAAGGCAGCACCATCACTTTCTCTCCCCTGTGAAAAACGCCACCGGCTATACGGCCTGCATAGCCCCGGTAATCGTGGAATTTATCTGAAATCGGCCGGATGACATACTGCACCGGGAAACGGGGGTCAATATGGTTCTGATCGCTGGCCACGTGGATGTTCTCCAGGATATAGCGCAGGGTTCCGCCTTCGTACCAGGGCATGTTGTCAGTCTTCTCCACCACGTTGTCGCCTTTGAGTGCGCTGATGGGCACGAAGTGGATGTCCTGCACGGCCAGCTTGGCGGCAAAGGCGCTGAAGTCGTGCTTGATCTGTTCATATACTTCTTCGCTGTAGCCGACCAGGTCCATTTTGTTGACGCAGATGATGAGGTGCGGGATCTGCAGCAGGGAGGCGATGTAGGAGTGCCGGTAGGTCTGTTCTGTGACCCCGTTCCGCGCATCGATCAGGATGATGGCGGCATTGGCGGTGGAAGCCCCGGTGACCATGTTGCGGGTGTACTGCACATGGCCGGGAGTATCGGCGATGATAAATTTGCGTTTCGGCGTGGCGAAATAGCGGTATGCCACGTCGATGGTTATCCCCTGTTCCCGTTCAGCGCGAAGGCCATCGGTGAGGAGGGCGAGATTGATGACCTCATTGCCCTTCCGGATGCTGGCGCGTTTCACGGCCTCCAGCTGGTCTTCGAAGATGGATTTGCTGTCGTACAGCAGCCTGCCGATGAGGGTGCTTTTGCCGTCATCCACACTGCCGGCGGTGGTGAACCGCAGCAGCTCCATATCGAGGTATGCCCTTGTTGAGAATTTTTCTTCCATGATTTATTTTTTCGCAGATACTTGCAGTTTAACGCTTAAACAATCTCCGAATCAAACACCAAACACTAAACACTAAACACTAAACACTAAACACTAAACACTAAACACTCTTCAGAAATATCCTTCTTTTTTCCTGTCTTCCATGGCCGACTCGCTGCGCAGGTCGTCGGCGCGGGAGCCGCGTTCCGTTACGCGGATAGCGGCGATTTCCTGGATAATATCTTCCAGGGTGGATGCTTCGGACCTGGAAAGGCCTGTGCACGAGATATCACCGATTGTCCGGCACCGTACGCGCATTTTCGTCACTTTTTCCGTATCTCTCTTCATCATGAACGGGGCATCGGCAAGGATCACTCCGTCGCGGATAAAAACATCCCTCTCATGAGTGAAGTATATGCTTGGAATGTCGATGTTTTCCAGGTAGATATACTGCCAGATGTCCATTTCGGTCCAGTTGCTGAGCGGGAATACCCGGAAATGTTCACCGATATGTTTTTTCCCGTTGAAGATGTTCCAGAGTTCGGGGCGCTGATTCTTCGGGTCCCACTGGCCAAAATCATCACGGTGGGAAAAAAACCTTTCCTTGGCACGGGCTTTTTCTTCATCCCGGCGGCCCCCGCCCAACGCGCAATCGATCTTGTTTTTGGCGATGGCATCCAGCAAAGTGACCGTCTGCAGCAGGTTGCGACTGGCGTTGTATCCTTTTTCCTCAACCACCCGGCCATTGTCGATGGATTCCTGCACCGAGCCCACGATCAGCTCCACGCCCAGCTCTTTCACGAGATCGTCGCGGAATATCATGGTTTCGATGAAATTATGCCCGGTGTCGATGTGCATCAGCGGGAAAGGGATTTTGGCAGGCCAGAAGGCTTTTTTTGCCAGGTGGACCATTACGATAGAATCCTTGCCCCCTGAAAAAAGCAGGGCAGGCCTTTCAAATTGAGCAGCCACCTCGCGCATCACAAAGAGGGATTCAGATTCCAGTTCACGGAGATGGTTCAGGTTGTATTTTTTTTGAGTATCTGTCATATTTGTATTTAATGAACCCACCCCCGATCCCCCTCCCTTTGGAAAAGGTGCGGGGCAGGGGGGAGAGTTTTTACGAGTCTGCTTTGATCCTCGGCAGTATGAACACCATAAGTTTCTCAACACAATCCTCAACCGAAAACTGGTCGGTTCGGATTTCTATATCAGCGCCACCCGGAGCCTCGAAAGGGGAATCGATCCCGGTGAAATCCTTGATCTCGCCCCTGCGTGCTTTGGCATACAGGCCCTTGACATCGCGTTGCTCGCAGACTTCCAGCGGGGCATTGATGTACACTTCGATAAAGTCCTCCTTCCCAATAATGTCCATGGCCAGGTGCCGCATTTCACGGGTAGGGCTGATGAAGCTGTTGATGGCAATGATGCCGCAATTAAGGAAAAGCTTGGAGACTTCGGCAATCCGCCGGATATTTTCCAGCCTGTCTTCTTCGGAGAAGGTCAGGTTGTTGTTGATACCGCTCCGGATATTATCGCCATCCAGGATCTGGACCAGGTAGCCTTTAGCGAAGAGTTCCTCTTCCAGCCTTTTGGCGAGGGTTGTCTTGCCGGCGCCTGAAAGCCCTGTAAACCAAATTACACGGGCTTTTTGCTTCAGCCTGTCCTCTTTATCCGCACGCTTAATTATCCTGTGAAACACAGGGAATATATTTTTCTGTATATTTTCCATGAAATTAAAACAAAAGAGTTTTAATTAACTTTGACCGGCAAAGGTATAAAAAACTGAGATAGGTTCACATGACCCTCGATCTGGCCATAGTCGCGATTGTCTTGATTTTCATTGTTGTTTCCCTTTACCTGGAACTGATTGGACCGGCTTTCACTTTTCTGATAGGAGTGATCGTTTTGGGAATATTCCAGATCCTGACACCGAGGGAGATCCTGAATGGTTTCGGAAATGAGCAGGTTGCGGTCATATTGATGTTGTTGTTACTGGGCGACACGATCCGAAAATCGGATCTTCTGGACAGGGGACTTGACCGGATTTTCAGCCGGACAAAGAGCTACAAGGGTTTTTTATCCCGCATGACCGCAACAGTCGGTTCCATTTCACCGTTCATGAACGATACCCCGCTGGTCGCCCTGATGATGCCCTATGTTCACAGCTGGAGCAAACGGAATAACATTAAGCCCTCCAAACTGCTGATTCCCCTCTCTTATGCCGCGATCCTGGGAGGATGCGTCACGCTCATCGGGACCTCTACAAATTTGATAGTCAGTGGTATGGTCAATGATCAGCAAATCATCCCTGGGCTGGATCCCATCAGGCTTTTCGATTTCTCGGTTGCCGGCCTGCCCATGTTGATCCTAGGGGTTACCTATCTTATATTATTCAGCAACAGGCTATTACCAGACAGGGAGGATGCAATGGCCAATTTTTCCGAGCAATCGCGGGAATATCTTGTGGAAGCGGAGATCCGTCCGAAATCGGAAATGATCGGGAAAACGGTTGAACAGGCCAGTCTCAGGAACCTTCCGGGTTTGTACCTGGTGGAGATCAATCGTGGAGACGAGCACTGGCCGGCGATTTCACCGAATTTCATTCTCCAGGAGGGAGATTTGCTCGTATTTGCCGGCGATACCGCTACAATAGCTGAAATGGTCAACTCAAACCAGGGCCTTACCCTGAAGCAGGTCGGGATGTATCGAAAAAAAAGCCGGACAGAGGTAGTGGAACTCGTGGTTTCGCAGAATGCCACCCTGGTAAATAAGACCGTCAAAGAGGCCAATTTCAGGAATTTGTTCGACGGAGCCATCCTGGCGGTGCATCGGAACGGGGAAAGGATACCGGGAAAAATCGGGAATGTGAAGCTCAAATCAGGAGATGTGTTACTTGTCCTGGCGGGGGATGACTTCAATGACCGGTCAAGGGCCAGCAATGAATTTTATTTGCTATCGAGGGTGGCAGAATTCAGCAATATGAAATGGTACCAGAACCTGGTATTGTTCGGAGGAGCAGCCGCTGCCATCGCTTCTTCCGCACTCGGATTCATCTCCCTTTTCATGGCTCTGCTTATCCTTATGATCCTGATCCTGGCCATGAAGATCACAACTCCGAAAGAATTGCCCAAAAGCATCGACTATAACCTGGCCATCATCATCGTCCTGGCCATGGCACTTGGAACAGCCATGACCAAAACCGGCATGGCTGATATCATTGCTCACTTCTTTGTGGATGCCCTGAAACCTTTTGGGGCAGTCGGACTATTGGCAGGGATCTTTTTGGTGACCAACCTGCTGGCCTCCTACATCACCGTAAAAGCCGCAGTTGCGCTGATCTTTCCGATCTCGGTGACGGCCGCCCTGCAACTTGGATTGCCCACAACGCCTTTTGTACTGATCGTGGCGCATGGAGCCGCCGCTAATTTTATCACCCCGATGGGTTTCCAGACCAACCTGATGGTTTATGGCCCGGGAGGATATAATTTCAGGGATTACATAAAGATCGGGTGGCCGATCTCCGCGATGTACTGGATCGTCAGTGTTTTTGCGTTGAGCTGGTGGTGGGGCCTTTTATAAGAGTGCCTGAAGTTGAGTGGCTGGTGTTGAATAATTAGTTGGTTCTTATGATCAGGCTTTCTTAAAGATCCGCTTCATGGCAGATTCCTTGTCTTTCTCCTTGTCATCGGAGTAATAGCCATAACCATAGCCATAACCGTATCCATAACCATAACCGTATCCGTAACCATAACCATATCCGTATCCGTAGCCGTAGCCATATCCGTAGGAACCCTTGGTCAGTTTGACATCATTGATCAGGATATGCACATTGGGTATTTTCCTTTGCTCAATATCCTTGATGATTGAGGCGAATACTTTCTTCAGCGTATAATTTTGCCTTACGGCGAACAGATTGGCATCCGTATATTTCATAAGGAGAAAGGCATCGGTGACCAATCCGACCGGAGGAGTGTCGATGATGATAAAATCATAATCTTCCTTCAGGCGCCGGAACAGTTCATCGGTCCTTTCCGAAGCAATGAGCTCGGAAGGGTTGGGTGGAACAGGCCCGGCCATGATAATATCCAGGTTACTGATCATACTGTGCTGGATGATATCTTCGTAAGAGCTTTTATTGATGAGGTAGGAGCTGATCCCTTCGGTATTGGACAGACCGAAATCCTGGTAGATTTTAGGCTTCCTGAGGTCAAAACCCATCAGCATCGTCTTCTTGTTGTACAAGGCGAAGATCGAAGCCAGGTTGATGGATACGAAGGTCTTGCCGGCACTCACCATATCGGATGTCACGAGGATGGTCATCTTGGGTTTGCCTTTGGCGACGAACTGCAGGTTTGTCCGGATGGACCGGAACGATTCAGCAATGGAGGACTTGGGGGATTCGGCCACCACGATCGTATTGAGCCGGTTGCTGTGGATCACATGACCGATAATGGGAATAGAAGTGATTTTTTCGATGTCGCCCCGTTCGATTATCTTATCGTTCAGGTAATCTTTACCTAAGACGTAAAGCACCGGCAGGATGAGACCCAGGATAACCGCGATGACATAATTCAGACTTTTTTTAGGGTAGACGGGGGATGCATCCAGAATACGCGCCGGATCGACCACTTCATTGTCGGAAACATTGGAGGCTTTTGTGATCTGGGCTTCGGCCCTGCGCTGCTGCAGAAAGTTGTAGATATTGTCGCTGAGGGTGAACTTGCGGGTGATCCCCAGCAGTTCTCTCTGGGTTTTGGGGATATTGGTCATCTGGTTTGTCAGGACCTGGATCCGGGAGTTTATTTCCTTCAGGGAGAGGTCGGAATTCTTGACAATATTGGTGATATTTTCCAGGAGGGCATCCTTTGTATTTTCGATACGGAGATCCAGGGCAACCACGGTCGGATTTTTCTCCGTGGAGGTCAGCATGGCTTCTGACCTTTCATTGTAAAGGGTGGAGAGTTCCTGGATCAGGCTGGTGGTCAGCGGGTCTTCGATGCCCATAGCCGATGGAACGATAAGTCCTTGTTGCACGTCTTTATTGGTTTCAACGTACTTTTTCAGGGACTTGTAATACATGTTCTTGATTTTCAGGTCGGCCTGCTGCGTTTCCAGTTGTTTCATGTAATCCACGGCCTGCTGCGACTGAAAGTCAATATCCATCACCACGTTCTGGCTCCGGAAATCCTGTAGCTCCAATTCAGCGTAATTCAAAGAATCGGTGATGTCCATCAATTGTTCGTCAATAAAACGGATGGTGTTGATGGCGGTCCGGTTCTTTTTCTCCAGTCCCTGGGACAAGTATTCGCGGGAAAGGGTATTCAGGAATGCAACCGCTTTGGCTTCATTGAATCCGCGCAGCGATAATTTTAAGATCGACGCTTCCTTATTGATAGGTTCGATTTTTATTCCCTGGTACCTGGTCACTAGGGATTTCAGATCTTTAAAAACGAATTTCTGGCTTTTGGAGGCTGTTTTACCGGAAGTTTCATATTTATTCAGTACCAGCTGGAAACTGTAATTAGGGCTTTCCAGTTTTTCCCCGAAATAAAGGGTATCGCTCAGTTTGATGAGCAAAGCCTTGTCAGGCCATTCCTTGTAGGTTCCATAATCGTAGAGAGTTACGTTCTCGGATTCCAGTTGGATGAAATATTTCGAAGTGGACAGTATCCTTACAGAAAACTCGACATTGACCGGCTGAAGGTGACCGGTATCGAATACCACAGTAAAAGGATTATCTCCATAGAGTTCATTCTGGATGAAATTTTCCTCCTCAAAATAAGAAACGAAGAAATCCAGGTTTTTAATGGTTCTCTCGGTCAGGGAATAAGAGCTGAGCACCCCGATCTCGTTCTCGATATTCTGTTGGATATTCCGAAAACCAAGGCCTATAAGTTGTTGAGGATCAATTTCATTGCTTCGGTCGGATTTGATCATGACCGTAGTGGTCACTTCATAGACCGGCTTGGTGTATTTGTTAAACAGGAATGCGATGATAAGGGCAACGATAATGGTCAGTACGAAAAAATACCAGTGACGGTAAAGTTTGAAGAAGAAGGCCTTGTAATCAAAACCCTCCTCGTGCTGCCCCAGGGGCTGATGATTGCGGTTCAGTTCGTTATCCACTTATCAGATTATTTGGTGAAATATTCGATCATTAACAGGGTCGTCGTTATTGTGCTGAAAATCAATAAATACGGGAATTCCTTAAAAGCAAACTGCTTGCCCCTCACCGGTTCTACATAGACCAGGTCATTGGGCATCAGGTAGTAGAGATCGGATTCCAGGATGCTTTTATCATTCAGATTAATCCGGTAGGCTTTGGATCCCGTATCCGTTTGCCGGACCAGGAGGACATGGTTTTTCTTGGCAAAATCGGTCATATCACCGGCCATGGAAATGGCTTCAAAAATGTTGATATTGTCCTGGTAGACCACATATTTACCGGGCTGGTTGAATTCCCCGAACATGGAGATCCTGAAATTGGCCAGTTTCACAATGACGATCGTATTTTTAACATATTCGTTGACCCGATCCTGTAAGTTCTGCCGGATTTCATCCACCGTGAGATTATTGACCGTGATCTTTCCGATGAGGGGAAACTCGATGAATCCGGAATCGCTGACGGTGAAACTGTTCAAATATATGGCAGCTTCTGTGTAGTAGTTATTGTAATCGTCATCCTGGCTGAATGAATTGGTTTTTTCATCCAGGCTGTTTACCTTGATGTACAGGTTATCACCGGGATGGATTTTATAATCGATTCCCTTATCATTCTTAAAATCCATTTTTTCTGTTTTTTTATCTTCCTGTTCCTGCAGGTACCGGATCCTTTTCATGGGGACGCAGGATGACAGAGACAAAGCTGCCAGAAGCATGATCAGAGCGGCCTTTGAAAACAGGCCCCTGGTATTTTTCATATTTATCAATATCATCAGAAGAATATTATTTGGCAGATAGTTACAAAAGTAAAAGTTTGCAAAAATAGCAAAAATTCCTACATCAGTTTCTGATAAGTTTGCCACCAGCGGTCAGGCAGTACATTCTGGCAGGCTGTCTGGTAGTCCTGGTAGGAACAGGGAACCAGGTGGTGGCGTTCGTAACGGCTCGGATGTTTACCGCGGATCGGGACTTCCATCCACCATCTTTCCGTTTTGCTGCTCTTGTAAAAGATCACTTCGTCTTTGAAGTCCTTCAGGGTTACGGTGAATTTCACCATGTCTTTCTTTTTATCGGGGGGAAATTCACCTTTCCGGTTGCAGAAACCGTCGATGAAGTACCAGAGCATCTGGCTGATGAGCTGGGCGGTTTGTCCGTGCCGGTCGTATTTCGGGTTGTATTCATAGAAACCGATGGAGGATAGCTTGTCGCTCAATCCCGCATAGCGCATGATCTGGCACATCTCTTCCCCATAAAAGCCATGCGGGGATGCGTTTTCATTGCCCGGGGCATCGGACATCCTCACGGCAGATATGTCCACGCTGATCATATCGGCATTGCGCACCATCGGTTCCACTTCTTCCATGTCGGCCCTGACCATTCCGAGCCGGTACGTGTCGAAGAACAGATTTTTCATCAGGGTAATGGCCTGCTGGTCGACAAAATAGGTCTGATAGCCGAGGTTGGTGTAATTGAACAGGAAATTTGGCTGCTGAAGGATGATATGGCTCATGTAGGAGCGCGAATCCAGTATTTCGCCGGAGTGGCCCAGGTCGAACTGCGGGTCGATGGCCGCGATGTTGATGATCCGGCTGATCTTTTCATATGCCTTGTACTGGCAAAAAGTCAGGTCCTGGCCTCCTCCGAGGATAACCGGAACGATGTTCCTGTCCAGCAACTCCGCGAGGACTGAGGTCAGGGCAAAGTAGGTGTCCTCGATCGTATGACCCTGGATGATGTTACCCAGGTCGATAATATTGGATTTGAAGCTGCCTTCGAACAACTGGTAGAATTCATGGCGGATCAGGTCCGGGGCCTGCCCACAGCCACTGTTCCGCACCGATGACCGGTCTTCCGAAACGCCTATGATCGCTATTTCGGCATGGTCGAGCGAAGGGAAATCCCCGGGAAGGGTATAAGCCCTGACCACATCGCCCATGAGTTTCCGTTTGGTTTTCTCCGCGGGATGGTATTCTTCCAGATCAATGGTTTCAAAAAAGATAGAAATGTCCATTCTTTTTCATTGAATGGTCAAAAATACGGGGAATTCCCAAACGATCAACCGGAAGCCGTTACGATTTTTTCCTCCTCGTGCCGGTCTTTTTATTATTGGTCTTTTCCTGGGTAGAGGCAATTTTAAGACAATCCTCCAGGGTAAGCGTCGCCGGATCCGTTCCCCTCGGAATTTTAAAATTATCCTTATCAATGGAAATATAGGGGCCATATTTTCCATTCAACACCAGGACTTTTTCATTTTCAGGGAATTGCCTGATAATCTTCTCCTTATCCTGCCTTCGTTTCAATTCGATGAGTTCAATGGCCCTCTCCTGGTGGATCGTTCCCGGATCATCTTCACGCGTAAGTGAAAAATACTGGCCGGCGTGTTTGACGTAGGGGCCGAAACGACCGACCGCTACAGTAATCTCCTGGCCTTCAAAAGTACCCAGGGACCGTGGAAAATCAAAGAGCTTCAGGGCTTCGGCCAGGGTCAGTGTTTCGATGCTCTGGCCCTTGTTGAGCCCGGCAAACCTGGGTTTTTCATCGCTTTCCGTTTCCCCGATCTGCACCACCGGACCAAACCGCCCCAGTTTTACGAATACATTCTTTCCCGTTGCCGGGTCAGTTCCCAATAACCTTTCACCGCTGAATTTACCGGTTTTTTCCACCGTTTCCCTGATCTGTTCATGGAAAGGCCCGTAGAACAGGCGGATCATATCATTCCACACTTTTTTCCCCTGTGCAATTTCATCGAAATCTTTTTCCACCGTCGCTGTAAACTGGTAATCGATGATATTGATGAAATATTGCATCAGGAAGCGGTTGACCAGGACGCCGAGATCGGTGGGCAGCAGTTTTCCTTTCTCATACCCTGCCTTTTCGGCCTTCTGCTGCAGGGTGATCCTTCCGTTTTTAAGGGTCAGCAGGTCATAGTTCCGGGTGAAACCTTCTACCTCTTTCTTTTCGACATATTCCCTTTTCTGAATAGTGGAAATAGTCGGGGCATAGGTTGACGGACGGCCGATACCCAGTTCTTCCAGCCGTTTCACCAGGCTGGCTTCGGTATATCTTCGCTGGGGCTGTGTAAACCGTTGTTCTGCTGTCATCTGGACAAAAGCCGGATTATCTCCCACCACAAGCGGCGGCAGGATGGCACGGCCTTCTTCGTCTCCTTCATCATCAAAGGATTCCCGGTAAACTTTCAGGAACCCGTCGAATTTGATCACCTCGCCCTGGGCAATGAATTCTTCTCCTGATAAAGTGGACACCCCGATGTTCACGATCGTTTTCTCTGTCAGTGCATCGCTCATCTGGGAGGCGATGGTCCGTTTCCAGATCAGTTCATAAAGCTTTTTCTGAGGAGCGGACCCGTTGATGGTGATATTGTTGATATAAGTCGGCCGGATAGCTTCATGTGCTTCCTGGGCGCCTTTTGATTTGGTGGTGTACTGCCGGGTTTTGGAATACTCCGGACCGTAAAGGCTGGTAATTTCTTCCTTTGTTTTGGCCAGGGCCAGTTTTGAGAGGGTAACCGAATCGGTTCGCATGTAAGTGATGTGCCCTTCCTCATAAAGTTGCTGGGCAATACGCATGGTATTGGCGACGGAGAACCCGAGTTTCCGGCTGGCTTCCTGTTGCAGGGTGGAAGTGGTGAATGGCGGGGCAGGGGATTTTTTATTGGGCTTAGTCTCCACGGAATTGACCCGGTAGGTGGCGCCGTTGCATTTTTCCAGGAATGCCTGCGCTTCTTCACGGGTTTTGAACCTGGCAGGGAAATCGGCTACGAACGAATAGACCTGGCCTTTCTTTTCGATGGTGAAGGAGGCGGTCACCTTGAAGGAGGAAGTGGTCCGGAAATTCTTGATCTCCTCTTCCCTTTCCACGATGAGCCTGACGGCGACCGATTGCACCCGGCCGGCCGACAATGCCGGTTTTACTTTTTTCCACAGCAGTGGCGACAATTCGAATCCTACCAGACGGTCCAATACCCGCCTGGCCTGCTGGGCATTCACCAGGTTCCGGTCTATTTGGCGGGGATTTTCGATGGCCTCCGTAATAGCCGATTTGGTGATCTCATGGAATACGATCCTTCTCGTTTCCGATTCCTTAAGGCCCAGGGCCGTTACGAGGTGCCAGGATATGGCCTCCCCCTCGCGGTCCTCATCAGTGGCCAGCCAGATCACTTCCGCGTCATGAGCGATCTTTTTCAATTCGGTTACCACTTTCTTTTTTTCGGGGGATATTTCATAGATCGGGAGAAATCCCTTTTCTATATCCACGCCCAGGTCCTTTTTAGAAAGGTCCATGACATGGCCAAAGCTGGACCTGACGGTATAGTCCTTCCCTAAAAACCTCTCGATGGTTTTGGCTTTGGCCGGTGATTCAACGATTACCAGGTTCTTGATCATGGTTTTATTAATTAGCTACTTGCTGTCTGCCTCAAATTTCAGGCGGCAAAAGTACAATATTTCCTATTAATCGGATTTATAGGAAAATATACCCGGTGCTGTTGATAAGTTTTGAGTTTTATACGGAAGAAAGCGCTCTCTCCAACGAATCGAACTTATGGTGGTAGTCTTCCATGGAGCGGCGGATGATCTCATGCGCCTCCTCTTTTCCGAACGTATGTGTGATCACCACGTTGCTTTCCAGTCCGGGCAGGTCTTTGTAGGTCAGGAAGTAATGTTTCAGCCTGTCGACCACCAATCCGGGCAGTTCCGAAACATCGTCGATGTGCCCGTAAACCGTGTCGTTATTGAGAACGGCAATGATCTTATCGTCCGATTCGTCCTTGTCGATCATGCGGAAACCCCCGATGGGCCTGGCTCTAACGATAATATTACCGTGCGAGATCTCCTTTTCCGTCAGCACGCAGATATCGATGGGGTCCCCGTCGCCCTTGATATCCTTTCTGCCTGATTTTTCCATGCAATATTCCGCCACTTTTGCCGCACTGAAGGTCTGGGGGACAAATCCATAGAGGGCCGGCACCACGTTGGAATATTTCTGCGGCCGGTCGATCTTCAGGTAACCGGTCACTTTGTCGATCTCATATTTGACGGTATCGGTGGGAACCATTTCGATAAAGGCGGTGATCAGCACCGGCGCTTCCCTGCCGATGTCAATGCCGTGCCAGGGGTGTGATTTATAACGCAGGCCCATCAGCCGGCCTATCGGATCCATCAGGATATTTGACATGTGTTAGATTGTTAAATTGTTCTGTTGTTCTATTGTTCAATTGTTCTATTGTTCTATTGTTATAATGCTGACCGCCGACTGCTGACTGCTGACCGCTGACTGCTGACCGCTGACCGCTGACTGCTGACCGCCGACTGCTGACTGCTGACCGCCGACCGTCGCTTTTACCCCACTGCCCTTTCCGGGTTATCCCCGAGAAAGGCTTTCCAGCCCGTGTATTTTTTCTTTCTCGTTTCTGTCCCGCCGGAGGCTCCCTGATAGCTGTGGCAAACGGCAGCGGCGAGCCCGTCGGTGGCATCCAGGTATTCGGGCGTTTCCTCAATCCCGAAAATATTTTGCAGCATCTTTGCCACTTGTTCTTTGGAAGCATTGCCCTGACCGGTTATCGACTGCTTGATTTTCCGGGGGCTGTATTCAAAGATCGGCAGCGTTCTCGACAGTGCCGCGGCCATGGCAACTCCCTGGGCGCGGCCCAGTTTCAGCATCGACTGGACGTTCTTTCCGTAAAAAGGCGCCTCGATCGCCATCTCGTCAGGATGATATTCGTCGATAAGGGATACCGTCCGGTCAAATATTTTTTTTAACTTGTCCTCGTGTTCTGACAACTTATGCAGTTTCAAGACCCCCATCGTGAGGAGCTCGGCTTTTTTATCCCTGACCAGGATAATGCCGTAGCCCATGATCGTGGTGCCGGGATCGATGCCCAGTATGATCCGCTCTGTTGCCAAATGATTACCTTTAACCATGCTTAAGGAGGGAACAAAGATACGGAAAACACTGAATTACCTGATTCGTGCCGCCATTATACTGGTGACCTACGGATTCATTTACCGCCAGGTTTTTCTGAAGCAACGGCCGGAAGAGGTACTGGCCAGGATTGAGTCGCTTATGGCGCAGGAAGGAACCTGGGTTGTGCTGGCATTGGTTCTCTTTTTGATGCTTATCAACTGGGGACTGGAATCGGCGAAATGGCAGCTTCTGATATCAAAAATAGAAAAGGTAAGTTTCTTAAGATCTTATAAAGCAGTATTGACAGGGGTTTCCATAAGCCTTTTCACTCCTAACCGGACGGGCGATTACCTGGGAAGGGTTTTCATCCTCGAGAAAGGCAATCATATTGAAGGGATCGTAGCCACCCTGATCGGAAGTTTTGCCCAACTGGTCATCACGCTGTCAATCGGATTGTTTTGCCTGCTGTCTTTTATCGATCAATACCTTGTAGTGTCCTACCAATTGCATGAATATCTGCTGACGGGCATGATCTTTCTGGTACCCCTGACGGTTTTTATCCTTCTGCTGGGTTTTTTCAAGATCGGGTTGCTGACGGATTTATTTGAAAAATACGTTCCGGGCAAGTGGGAGAAGCTGATCCAATATGCCCGGATCCTGGGCCGGTACAACGCCAGGGAGTTATTCTTGGTCCTGTCATTAAGCCTGGCCAGGTACCTGATCTTTTGCGGACAGTTTCTGATCCTGCTGAATGTCCTGGGAGTCACTATCCCGGTCCTCCAGGGGATAATCCTTATTCCGGTCATCTACCTGTTCATGGCTGTTGTGCCTTCCATTGCCCTGGCCGACCTGGGCATACGCGGTTCAGTGTCGTTGTTTGTACTGGGTCTTTATTTTGCAAAAGCCGGGCTGAGTACAAATGAACTGAATATGGCCGTAATTACGGCTTCCACTTTGATCTGGCTCGTCAACCTGATCCTGCCGGCAGTTTTAGGGACCTTGTTTGTCTTTAATTTGAAATTCTTCAGGAAATAACCCGGCAATGTCCGATATTATTCTGATCATAGGGATTGCAGCCGTTCTTTCAGGAGCCGGATATACCTCCCTGATCCTGCTTTTTACATACGGATGGTACCGATTGACAGGGGAATTCCAGAGGTCCGGAAGTGACCTGCAACCTTTTGTCAGCATAGTCATTGCTGCCAGGAACGAAGAGCAGAATATCGTTGCCCTGCTCGAAGATCTTTTACGCCAGGATTATCCCGAAGAGAAAAGGGAAGTGATCGTAATCGACGATTTTTCGGATGACGGGACTTTTGAAAGAGTGTCCGAATTCATTTCGAAACATGACCTGGCCCGTTATTTTATCTTTAAACGGGAAGGAGACGGATTTCAGGGATCCAAGAAAGCGGCCCTGACAAAAGCCATTCAGCATGCAAAGGGGGAGGTCATTCTCGCGACGGATTCAGATTGTCGCGTGCAACCGGGATGGGTTGGATCCATGGCCATGTCATTCACTGATCAAAGGGTCATGCTGGCAGCAGGCCCCGTGGCTTATGAAGGAATGGAAAGCATGGCCGACCGGTTCCAGTCCCTGGAGTTTTTAGGATTGGTTGCTTCCGGCGCAGGAGCAATCGGTGCGGGATACCCGTTCCTATGCAACGGAGCCTGCCTGGCCTTCAGGCGGGAAGCATTTGCAGAAGTCGGTGGGTATGAGGGGAATGTAAAGTACAAGTCGGGGGATGATGTTTTTCTTCTTCACAAGGTCAAAAAGACTTATGGAAGGTCGGCTATTTTCTTCAATCATGACCCGGAATCCCTGGTCAAAACATCCCCGGTGGATGGCATGGGGGCTTTTATCCGTCAGCGCGCCCGCTGGGCATCCAAGAGCAGTGGTTACAGCGATTCGGTCTCCATCTTGACGGCTTTGTCGGTCTTGTCTTTCAGCATGACCGCCCTGGCCGCCTTCATCGTTGGATTTTTCATGCCGGAGTCGTTTCTTTTATTTGCGGCGATTATCCTCTTTAAGAGCCTGGTCGATTTTCCGCTTTTGTACGGAATGACCGGCTTTACCTGTCAACGGGAACTGATGAGATGGTTATTGCCTTTCCAGGTGATATATCCGCTCTATGTTTTTATGGCAGGAATAACCAGCCTTTTCATGCGAAAAAGATGGTAGGAGGGGATATTCCGGATTTTCGCCCGGAATTAAATGATCAGCATGGCATCGCCGTAGGTGAAGAACCTGTACTTCTTGTTGATGGCCTCCTTGTAAGCTTCCATAAGAAACTCATAACCTGAAAAAGCAGAGGCCATCATCATCATGGACGACATCGGAAGATGCAGGTTGGTGATCAGCGCATCGGCCACGCCGAAATCATACGGCGGGAAGATGAACTTGTTCGTCCAGCCTTTGTAAGGCTTCACTTTACCTGAGATCGAGACGGCCGTTTCGAGGGCTTTCATGGAAGTGGTGCCGACGGCCACTATGCGGTGCCGGTTCTCTTTTGCCTTGTTGATGATCGATGCGGCAATTTCATCGATCAGGACTTCTTCCGAGTCCATCTTATGCTTGGTAAGGTCTTCCACTTCGATGGTCCTGAAATTGCCCAGCCCGACGTGCAGGGTGATCTCGGCATAGGTGATGCCCTTGAGTTCGAGCCGTTTCATCAGTTCGCGGCTGAAATGCAGACCCGCGGTGGGAGCCGCCACAGCTCCTTCATGCTTGGCATAGATGGTCTGATAGCGGACGTCGTCCATCGGTTCCACCGGCCGTTTATGAATTTTTGGCAAAGGGGTCTGGCCCAGATCGGTTATGGTTTTCTTGAATTCTTCATATGGCCCGTCGAAAAGGAAACGGAGCGTCCTGCCGCGCGAAGTGGTATTATCGATCACTTCTGCCACCAGGGAATCATCATCCCCGAAGTACAGCTTATTACCTATCCTGATCTTCCTGGCCGGATCCACCAGCACATCCCAGAGACGGGATTCCCGGTTGAGTTCCCTCAGCAGGAAAACCTCAATTTTAGCCCCTGTCTTCTCCTTCGTACCATATAACCTCGCGGGGAATACTTTGGTATTATTGATCACGAAAACATCTCCGTCATCCACATAATCGAGGATATCCTTGAATTCCTTATGCTCTATGGTATGGGTCTTCCGGTTTAATACGATCAGTTTGGATTCATCCCTGTTTTCGGGGGGTCTGTCAGCAATCAGTTCAGATGGAAGATGAAATTTGAATTGAGAAAGTTTCATAGTACGTTACAAAAAGCTGTGCAAAAATACTCATATTCAAGGCGAATGTCAAGAGTATCTAATCTCCGGTTTCAGGATAGATATGGTTAAAACACTGAGTATCTTTTGCATGGTGTAATATTATGCTGAACATAAAAAGTAAAAAAAGGTTCATTTTAAATTAACAACCAATTCTTATACTTTTAAAGTTATAAATCCGGATGAGATAGAACTTCTTCAAACTGATTTACCGTAATGGCGTCTATGACGTCATAACTGCCGATCCTGGTCCGGCGGAGCGTTTTCAGGTAAGCGCCGCTGCCGGCCGCCTGGCCAAAATCCCTGGCCAGGGCACGGATATAGGTCCCTTTACTGCAGGATACCCTGAAATCTATCTCAGGAATGTCGATACGGGTTATTTCGAACTCATTGATCCTGATCCTGACCGGTTGGAGAATGATTTCCCTGTTCTTGCGGGCCAGTTTATAGGCCCGTTTGCCGTCGATGAACTTGGCGGAATAATCCGGAGGAACCTGGTCCAGCTCGCCGGTGAAAACCCTGGCGGTGTCCAGGATGATCTTTGGGGTAAGATGGCCTGTCGGGAAGGTTTCGCTGACGGCGGTTTCAGAATCCAGCGACGGAGTGGTGGCGCCCAGGTAAAAAGTGCCGGTGTATTCTTTATCGAAGCCGGTCATTTCCTGGATCTTTTTTGTCATTTTGCCGGTGCAGATGATCAGCAGCCCTGTGGCCATGGGATCGAGCGTGCCGGCATGCCCGACCTTGAGCTTCGGGATGCCGCCCTTGATGCGGATCAGCTTCCTGACCTTGTTGACCACATCGAAGGAGGTCCATGTCAGGGACTTGTCGATCAAAAGAATTTCTCCATTTAAGAAATCAAAAGTCATTTATAATCTTTCTTCGTGTTTCTTGGTGTAGATCTTTGTGTATCTCTGTGTGAAACAAAATATTTCTCACAAAGTTCCACCGAGTTATACACGGAGGTCCACAGAGGGTTTATCCGAATATTAATGCGAGAGCACCTATTATCGCACAATAAATTGCAAAATAGATAAGGTTGCCCTTCTTCACGATCCCGATCATGGCCTTGCAGGCGAACAGACCGGAAAGAAAAGCCGTCACAAATCCGATCGCCAGCGGCAGCACCCCTATCTTTTCCATGCCGGAAAACCCTGTGTCCATAATGTCTTTGGCATTCGCGCCTATGATCGGGACAAGCACCATCAGGAAGGAGAAGCGGGTCACGGCTTCGCGCTTATTGCCCAGGAGCAGGCCGGTGGAGATGGTGGCGCCGGAACGGGAGATACCCGGGATCACCGCGATGGCCTGGGCAAGACCGATGATCAGACCATCCAGGTAGGTAATGTCGCGATCGTTCTTTTTCTTTAAATAGGTCGATGTGAGCCATAATCCGGTTATGATCAGCATCAGTCCGACAAAAACGACTCTTCCGGTAAAGAGCTGTTCGATCTCCTCTTTGAAGAACAATCCCAGGAAGATGACGGGGACCATGGAGATGAGCAATTTTAGGTTGTATTTTATGGAATCGTTCCATTTCAGCGTCAGGGAATCGGAGAACAGTTTCCAGAGGTCTTTGCGGAAAACGAAGATCGTGCTGAGTACGGTGGCGCCATGGACCACTACGGTAAAGAGCAATGTTTCTTTGGCTTCCACTCCGATGAGGACTTTTCCAATCTCCAGGTGGCCGCTGCTGCTGACGGGCAAAAATTCAGTAAGGCCCTGCAGGAGGCCGAGAATCAGTGCTTCAAACCAATTCATCCGTAAAAATTAAATGGGAGTTAGTCTTTAGGTTTCTTCATGATGGCGAAGATCTCCACCACGTAGCCGGCGATGATCAGGAGCGGGGCCAGGGTAAGGCGGCGGAAGTTGAAGATATCGTAGCTGAAAACATTCGGATCTTTGGAGCCTCCCCCGATCATCAGCAGAAAACCGAGGAATATCAAACCAACGCCGATGAGCATCAGACGGTAGTTTTCCTTTCCGAATGCAAATCCAGCCCTGGATTGCGGTTCGGTTTTTATCACGGGTTTTTCCTTTGGGGCCGGTTTGTTTTTCGTGATCATGGCGGTTGAATTTAGATTGCAAAGATAAAAATATAATCAGTTCGCAGTTCGCAGTTCGCAGTTCGCGGTTCGCAGTTCGCAGTTCGCAGTTCGCAGTTCGCCTTAGCCCTATGCCCTAATAATACAGATCATCCTCTTTCATCCTCAGGTATTTCCTGACCGCGAACAGAGTCGAAAGCCACGACAGCAGGACCCCTGTGAGGATCACCAGTCCGAAAACGATGCCATAGATGGTGTAGTCCTGCAGCAGGGTCATCTCGGGGACCTGCTGCATCAGGAAATAGAGGATCACGCCCAAAAGGATGATAGCGAGAAAGGCACTGATCAACCCTTTCAATATGCCCCTCCAGACGAACGGGCGGCTGATGAACCCTCTCGTGGCCCCGACCAGCTTCATGGTCCGGATGATGAACCGGCGGGAATAGACGGATAACCGGATGGTATTGTTGATGAGTGCGATGGCAATGAGTAGCAGGAGCCCGCTGAACCCCAGCAGCACCATGCTGATCCTCCGGATGTTCCGGTTGATGGCCTGTACCAGTGACTTCTGGTAGAAGACCTCCTTGACAGCCGGCTCCAGCATGAGCTTGTTCTCGATGACCTGAAGACTGTCGATGTTGCCATAAACCGCCTTCAGCCGGAGATCGATGGAAGGCGGAAGGGGATTGTATCCCAGGAAGTCAATGAAATCTTCTCCCAGTTCTTCAGTCATTTCCCGGGCCGCTTCTTCCGGTGCAATGTATTTGGATGACTTGACAAAGGGCATGGCATCCAGGCGCTTCTGGAGCAGGATGATGTCCTCTGCCGGTGCATCGGCTTTGATATAAACCATAAAGCCGATATTCTCCTTCACGTAATCCGACAGTTTCCGGGCATGGAGCACCACCAGGGATAACAAACCCACCATCAGCAGCACCAGGGTGATGCTCACCACCGTGGTGAACACGCTCGACTGGTACCGGCGACGCGTATATTTTTCTTCATGGCCTGCCATGCCACGAAGATAGCATTTTTACTCTTCCGCTGAAGGCTGTTTTTTTGCTAATTTCGCAGGCTCAATTACATAACCCTGACAGGCAGAATCGTTTATGGAGTACAATTTCAATGATATCGAGAAAAAATGGCAGCAATACTGGCGTGACCATAAGACTTTCAAGGCATACAATGACAGTGACAAGCCGAAATATTACGTGCTCGACATGTTCCCTTATCCCTCCGGGGCAGGATTGCACGTAGGCCATCCCCTGGGATACATCGCTTCTGACATCTATGCCCGCTTCAAATGGCTTCAGGGTTTTAATGTGCTGCACCCGATGGGATTCGACGCTTATGGACTGCCGGCAGAACAATATGCCATCCAGACCGGCACCCACCCGGCCGTCACGACAGCGAAGAACATTGGCCGTTACCGCGAACAGCTCGACCAGATCGGGCTGGCCTACGACTGGGACCGTGCGGTAGAGACCAGCGACCCGAAGTATTATAAATGGACGCAGTGGACCTTCATCCGGCTGTTTGAGCACTATTATGACATAGACATCAATAAAGCGCAACCGATTGAAAAACTGGTCCGGCGCTTCGAATCAGAAGGCAATGCACAGGTGAATGCGGTGTGCGACCCGGTGCCCGTCTTCAGTGCAGCTGATTGGAAAGCCATGGGCGAAAAGCAGCAGCAGCAGGTGCTGATGAACTTTCGCCTGGCCTATCTTTCCGACACCTGGGTGAACTGGTGCCCGGCCCTGGGGACAGTCCTGGCCAACGATGAAGTGAAGGACGGCTTTTCGGAGCGCGGCGGCCACCCGGTGGAACGCAAGCAGATGAAGCAATGGTCGCTGAGGATCACCGCTTATGCCCATAGGTTGCTTGAAGGGTTGGACAGGATCGACTGGTCCGAATCGCTGAAAGAAGTCCAGCGCAATTGGATCGGAAGGTCGGAGGGGGGAGCGGTGTATTTTGAGTTGGCAGTTGGCAGTTCGCAGTTCGCAGTTGGCAGTTCGCAGTTGGCTGCTGGCAGGATCGAGGTATTCACCACACGCCCGGACACCCTGTTCGGCGCCACCTTCATGGTGCTGGCGCCGGAACATGAACTGGTTCCGCAAATCACCACCCCGGACCGGAAAACGGCGGTTGACACTTACGTGGAATGGGCCAGGAACCGCTCGGAGCGCGACCGCATGACGGAAGTGAAACGCATTACCGGGGAATTTACCGGCGCATACGGGATCAATCCGCTGACCGGGCAGAAGATACCCATCTGGGTGGCCGATTACGTGCTGGCCGGCTATGGTACCGGAGCCATCATGGCGGTACCGGCGCATGACAGCCGCGACTTCGCCTTTGCAAAACACTTCAAACTGCCTATCATCCAGGTGGTTTCCAAACCGGGCGAAGAGCCTTCCGACCCGCAGGAATGGCTGGAATCATACGATGCCAAGGAAGGCATCATGATCAATTCCGGGTTCATTAACGGGATGCAGGTCAAAGATGCTATTAAAGCCACCGTCGCGAAGCTCGGGGAGATTAAAGCGGGCTACGGCACCGTGAACTACCGCCTCCGGGATGCCATCTTCAGTCGCCAGCGATACTGGGGCGAGCCTTTCCCGATCTACTATAAGGACGGCATGCCCTATCCGTTACCCGACAGCATGTTGCCGCTGGAATTGCCCGAGGTCGACAAGTACCTGCCGACTGAAAGCGGTGAACCTCCTCTAGCCCGGTCGAAGAACTGGAAAACCGCAGAAGGTTATCCGTTAGAGACCAACACCATGCCCGGATTTGCCGGGTCCAGCGGGTATTACCTCAGGTACATGGACCCGTGGAACAACGAGCGCTATTTTTCACGGGAAGCCAATGATTACTGGCAGGACATCGACCTGTACGTGGGTGGTGACGAGCATGGTACCGGCCACCTGATCTATGCCCGCTTCTGGAACATGTTCCTTTTCGACATCGGCCTGGTCTGCCGGGAAGAACCGTTCCGGAAACTGATCAACCAGGGGAAGATCCAGGGCCGGAGCAGTTTTGTATACCGCATCAACGGGACAAATACTTTCGTCTCGTATAATCTGAAAGATCAGTACGATACTGCCAGCCTGCATGTGGATATCGAAATGGTGGACAACGACGTGCTGGATACAGAGGCTTTCCGCAACTGGCGACCGGATTTTAAGAACGCGGAATTCATCCTGGAAGATGGAAAATACATCTGCGGATGGGAGATCGAAAAAATGTCGAAATCCAAACACAACGTGCAGAGCCCGGATGACCTGATCCGCAAGTACGGGGCCGATACGCTCCGGATGTACGAAATGTTCCTGGGACCTGTAGAACTGTCCAAACCCTGGGATGTCAAAGGCATAGAAGGCGTTTTCAGGTTCCTGAAGAAGTACTGGAGGCTGTTTGTCAATGAGGCCGGGGAATTCGCTGTTTCGCAGGAATCCCCGTCGGCAGCGGAATTGAAAGTGTTGCACAGAACGATCCGGAAGATCCGGGAAGACATCGAGCGTTTCTCCTTCAACACGGCCGTTTCGACCTTTATGATCTGCGTGAATGAACTGACGGATTTAAAATGCAGCAAGAAGGGCATCCTGGAGCCGCTGAACATCCTGATCTCGCCCTTTGCGCCGCATATCGCGGAGGAGATCTGGCAGGCCCTGGGGCATTCCAAAAGCATCCGCTATGCATCATTCCCCGAATTCAACGAGGAATTTGTAAAGGAAAATACGTTTAATTACCCGGTTTCGTTCAATGGTAAACTGAGGTTCCAGATGGAACTTCCCCTTGACACTACATCTGCTATGGCCGAGGCTGCCGTAATCGCAGCCCCGGAATCTCAGAAATGGCTTGCCGGCGGAGCGCCGAAGAAAGTGATCTTCGTGCCTAAGAAGATCATCAATGTAGTGATTTGATTTGGCCTGAGTTTTGAAGTGTAAGGTTTCAGTTATGGATTTCATTGTAAGATATATTGACCGGACTATACCCCTGAAACTTAAAACTCCACAATTATTACTGGTGCTGTTGCTGATTACATTAATGGTGCCGGGGAAGGCACAACAGGAAGATCTGCCCTTTCACCGCGGCGAGTATTTGAAGTACCGCGTCTATTACGATTCCTGGGCAACCGCCTGGATGACCGCCGGATTTGCGGTCATGGAGATCGATACCGCCTGGAAGAAGGTCGGGGGGAAAAAGGCCTACCATATACAGGTGGATGGTTATTCGGTAGGGATCTTCACGCTGTTCTACAAGGTCAGGGACCAATTTGAGTCGTTCGTGGACAAGGATGAGCTGGTTTCGCTGAAATTCATCCGGCACACTCACGAAGGACGGTACAAGCGGAATGATGAGGTTATATTTGACCATCAGAACCTGAAAGCGTACAGCACCCGAATGGTGAACGATATCACCCCCGGTGTGCAGGACATGATCTCCTCCTTTTATCACATGCGGACCTGGGATTTCGATACGGCAGAAGTGAATGACGAATATTTTATGGATTTTTTCCTGGATGATTCGCTATACAGGAGCAAGATCGTTTTCCTCGGTCGGGAAACTGTCAGGACGGAACTCGGCGAGTTCCGCTGCCTGAAATTCAAACCGCAGGTGGCCCAGGGGGAGATCTTCCAGGAACCTTACCCGGCAGAGATCTGGGTGACGGACGACCGCAACAAGGTGCCGGTGCTGATCAATTCGGCCGTATTCATTGGTTCGGTGAAAGTTGAACTGATCGAACACAGGGGATTGCACTATCCCCTAGGACAAAAGGGAGATTAAGAGATCATCATGGATTATCCAGGTTGATGGTTCCCCCGTTATTCACCACCATTTCTGCGCCAGGCATCAAAGTGACCTTGCCCAGGATGTTCAGGGTGATCCCTGATGGTACCTCCAGGTATGCATCGTTCTGCATTCTGAGATCATTGCAATTTCCGGCCGAAGAGTTGTTAAAATTTTCCGGGTAATGGGTCAATCCCGCCGGTATGAAACAATTCGAAATGGAATCGGGCGGATTGAACACATCATAGACCTGGCCGCATTCATTCGTCCAGTTGGGGCCGTAAGTCCAGCTGTTCTGATCATATCCGGATTCTGGGGCAGCGCCCCCGGTCCATACATAATCGTATACTTTGGTCGGATAATTGTAATCCGTGACACTGTCACCGGGTTCAATCGAATAATCTGTCCCGTCGATGTTGATATTGAGCCCCTGGATGACCCAGTCGCCGGCAGCAATGGCAATATCTGCCGTATCTTCCAGGTCCGGCCCGAACGCTTTGAACCTTCCGATGGTTTCCCACTGGTCTTCGATCCAGTTAGATTGGGGTTGAACCGGGACGCTATCGGCGGCAAAGACCCTCCAGTAAAAATTATCCTTCGTCTGTCTGGCTGAGAGGCCATCCGTCAAATTATAATCTGAACACAGGAGGTCCAGGTCCAGATCCGGGCTGTACGACTGGTCCCAGCGAAGCTCAAACTGCATATCCATGATATCCGTGGAGGTTGTGGGAATGCCTGTCCCGCTGGTCTCCCTCATCTGCACTTCAATATATCCCATGGGATCAGTGACCAGCCTGATCTCAAAATCCTGGGCCGGCATTATTCCAGGGAGGGTGAAGATTATGAAGCTTATACATGCGATATGGAGGATACATTTCATTTTCACCGAAGATTTAAGGGATATGGCTTTGGATGGAATCAGCCACATTTCCCGATAGAACATTGTAGATAAGAACCTTATCATTACCGGCTCCCATGTATTTCACCCTGGAATCCATGTTCACATCGGCGGGATGATAAACCTGGACGATGTTCGATGGGGTGGAAGCCCCTGTTTTATCAAGGATCGCCTGACGGTCGTTATTCGGGCCATTGTATTTTACGAGGTAATCCGGATAGGCATTTCCGGCCCAGAGGCCGAACAATCCTCCACCCAGGGAGGCCATGGCGGCATTTCCTGTGATGGATGGATCCTGCCATGCCTGCGACTGGCCGGTGGTAAAATCATGATGATACACTTCCCCCGTCAGGGAGAGCGGAGCTGAATTCATGATGCCAAGGTGGTTCCGGTGTTTGATGATGGTGTAAAGATTTTCGGACACGGAAACATATTTGAACCGCAGTTCACTGGTGCCGTCCAGATCGGTGATGGTGGTGTTTTTCAGCAGGAACCCCGCCCGCCGGGCGATGACCGAATCGGCAGTTGCGGCTGAGGCACCGCCGGACGTCTCACGCAGTTCCACCTCAATCCAATCGACTATCTCATCAGTCGGCATCGAATCGACCGATTCGGTACCGGCGTAGTGCCAGTAAAACGGGATGGAATCGAACGGCTGGCTGAGCGGGATCATGCCGAGGCTGTCGAGGGTGCTGTGCATGGTTCCTCCCTGGAAAGCACCCTGGAGGATCACTTGGATATCCACCACCACCACGTCGAGGGTTTGGTCCCCGCCGCTGCCATATCCGCCACCTTGATAGCCGCCCGGTTGATAGTACTGGCCCCGTATACCACTCCAGGCCGACATCAGCATGGCGCACAAACAGATCTTTATTTTTATTCTATTCCTCATTTAAATCAGTCAGATTACAGGTCAGAAAGGACACTCCGGTGAAGCCGCAGCTCCCTTTTTCTTGCAGTATCTTTTCTTCTGGGATTCGGCATTCTTTTTATAATTTTTGATATCCCTGCAGCACTTCTTATCTTCAGGCGCTGGGCAGTCGCAATTCTTTTCCTTCCACAGCCGGTCGGCGCAATCCGCACTGACGCCGTGAGAACGGCATTCTGTCCAGGCCCTGGCAGAATTGCCCCACTTGACATACTTATCATTGAATGCTTTCAGGTCTTTCTTCACATTTGAATCCTTTTCCAGGTTTTTCAGCTTATCTTGCAATGAACTTGATCCACGCATATCCCTTCTGAACTTGGTCTCCCATTTTTTCAGGATTTCGGCCCGTGCATCCCTCGCTTTATCACAGCATCCTTTGAGATCTGACTCATGGTTCTTTTCATGCTCCTCCGTACAAACCTTCGTGCATTTCTTATTATGAATCTTTATGTCAAAAGGGGTGCAGGACGGCTTGGAGACATCGCAAGATGCCGTTCCGTTCACATGATAGAAGCATACGGTCGGGTTCGGATCAAAGGCAGCGGAGCTCCCGTTCCCACAGCTCTGACAATCACCTCCCGGACAGGTGCCGTGTCCGAAATATTCCGAATACCTTGTGTTTACAGGTGTATAGCTTAATCCCAGGGGATCTGAGAAGCTTACCGGATTGTTGTTGGTGAAAGCATAGTGATTTTCCATCGAACCGGCCAGGGTTGGCTGCATGCCATGGGTTTTGGGCTTGGGAGGTTTCCAGAATGGATCCCCCTGGAATGGTTCTGAACCAGGGCCAAAAAAGCTTGGTGAGCCGGGATTGTCATCGAGGTGGTACAGGTTGGGGTCGATCTGGACTTGATACCACCAATCAGGGGGAGGGAAAAAAGGTTCTGAACCGGGATCAAAAAAATCGAGTGCTGAGCGATCATCATTCAAATGAACTTCCGGAGCAGAACCAAAAATATTGGACTGGAAATCGTAACAACCTCCGCTGCAGCTTGACAACTGGCCGGTAAAAAGCGGGTCCTGGCAGGTAAAACGACCCATTTGCGGATCGTACTGCCGGTTCACAAAATCGTAAAGACCGGTTTCCCCATCATGTTCCTTTCCCTGGAAAGTGAAATTATTCGGACTGCTCCCGGAATGGGCAATGATATTTCCGAATTCATCATATTCCCATGAAGCGACAATGTTTTCAATGTTATCAAGCGCCATGGTGATGGAGCCATTTCCATCCGAAACCAGGTAGTTGTTACTGGTGCCGGAGATAATTTTGAGGTGTTCATCCGTAAAGTTACCGGGACTGAACCGGGAGGTCTCACTGCCGTCAGAGGCATAATTGTAAAAAGGTTCACAGTACCACTGGCAGCAGCCTTCACAATAAGAGCATACATAATCATAATATTCGGGAGGACTGGCCGTACGGCTCATTTTCTGTCCGGAAGCCGAATAATCATAACTGACAGGGGAGGCGTCAGGAGGGGAAACCTGGACCAGGCGGTTCTCATAGTCATAAGCATAAGCGGTTATGCCGGCCAGGGCCTGCTTCATCACCATATTCCCGTTGTTGTCATAAAAATAACTGGTCGGAGGGCCGAACATCGGAATTTCAGCATTCAGGCGGTTATCGGCATCGTATAAATAAGTCGTTACATTTCCTGACTCATCCTTGGAAATCCGGTTGCTTACCGAATCATAACCATATTGCACAATACCTCCCATGTCATTATTGACCAGCACCAGCCGGTCCATCAGATCATAAGCATAAGTGGTAAGGAAGGAAGGTGACGGGAGGGGGTATTTTTCTATCCGGCTCAACTTGTTATTTTCAAAATCATAAGCATACTGGTAAGATACGAGAGTGTCGGAGGATGATTTCAACCAGGTAAGTGCTGTCAGGCGGTAATTGTCATCATAGTCGTACAGAGCGGCAACGCCAGGTCCCATCTGGAGCCGTGTCCGTATTCCGGCTGCATTGTACTGGTACTCCACGGTATCATTGACCGGATCGACCATCCTGGTCAGCCTGCTCATGACATCATATTCATACTCCAGGGTATCCAGCCCGTGAATGATCTTTGTCCTGTTGCCATTGTCATCATAGGCGAATTCAGTAGTTTTCTGGAAATGGTTGCTGTACTTCTTGGTTACCGAGGCAGGGAGATTCCGGGCATCATAGGTCATGGTAACAGTATCCGGGAAAGGACTGACGCTGACAAGTTGCAGCGGCAACATCTCGGTATCGAAGGTGGTTTTCACTTCGGAGCCATCCGGATACTGTACACGGGTCACCCTTTGATTTGGGTTGTAATGGAATTTTGTCGTATCATTGTTGGGATCCACACTCCTGATCACATTGCCCATCGCATCGTAGAAATAATAAGTCGTGAAACCCATGGGTGTCTGGGAAACGATCCGTCTGTCGAGGGCATCGTACTGATAAATCCTGCTATTGCTGCTGGCATCTTTGTACTCCACCAGGTTGGAATTGGCGTCATAATAATAAAAAGTAATGAAGCCCATAGGGTTCGTAGACTGGATCCTGCGGCCCATGGCATCGTATCCGTATGCCCACGTATGCCCGTTCCGGTCCGTTTCTGTCAGGATGTTGCCTTCCTGGTCATAGGTCCTGGAAGCAGAATGGCCGAGGGCGTCTGAGGCACTGGTGAGCCTGCTGTTCCCATCATAACTGAATTCGGTCAGCTTTCCCATTTTATCGGTACGTGAAAGCAGGTTCCCGACAGGATCATAAACATAAGTTTCGCTGTTCGACAAGGGATCTGTGAGCGTGACCAGCCTGTTCACAGGATTGTAGGTCAAGGTCGTGGTATGGCCGTTCGGATCGGTGAACCCGGTCCGGTTTCCGACATTGTCATAATGGAAATAAGTGTGATTGCCCAAAGGGTCAGTGCGACGGGTAAGGCGGCTCATGGCATCATACTGGTAGCTGGTGGTATTGCCCCGCCGGTTGGTCACGCCGGTGCGGTTCCCGATTTCATCATAGGCATAATGGGTCGAGCTGCCCATGGCATCCCTGACTTCGGTCAGCCGGTATAAACTGTCATAATAAAACCGCGTCGTGTCACCGTTGGGGTTGACCTGGTAACTCTCCAATGTTCCGTGGTAATATCCGAAATGCGATTCATGGCCAAGCGAATCGGTAATTTTAGTAATTCTTCCGACGGCATCATATTCATAATAAGTGGGTATTTCTCTCGGATTTGTGTATTTAAGCATATTCCCGGACGAATCATACGCCATCCTGGTGAAATAACCCGCCAGATCTTGGATACTGTCGAGTTGGCAACAGCTATAATAATACTGTGTCCAGTTTCCCGCTTTATTTCGATGTGACAGGATCCTGCCCACCGGATCATAAACGAGGCTGTCGGAATATCCCAGGGGATCAGTTTCACGGATCAGCCTGTTCAAAGAGTCATAGGCCATCAGGGAAGAGAAACCGTTGCGGTCGGTCACCTGCACCAGGTTCCCGTTCAGGTCATAAGTATAGGTTTCGGAATGACCATTCGCATCAGTGATAGTTTGCACCCGGTTCAAGGCATCATAGGCATAAGTTGTCGAATGACCGTTCTTATCTGTTGCCTGCAACAGGTTTCCAACCGGATCATAAACATACGTCTCGGAGTTGCCGAGGGCATCTGTAGCGCCAATACGGCGGTAAAGCGCATCGTAACTGTAATCGGTGGTATCGTTCCTGCGATTGATCCACCTTTTACGGTTACCGTGCGAATCATAGGAATACCGGTCCTCATTGCCGTATGGATCGATCCGTCTCACCAAACGGTCCAGGATGTCATATTCATAAAGTGTGGTTATACCGAGCGCATCCGTGGACGACACCCTGTTTCCCTTCTTATCATAAGAAAGCGAATCCGAATCTCCTTCAGCATCTGTTATCCTGATCCTTCGGTCCATAACATCATACTCGTAGACGGTCTGGTTTCCTTCAGGATCGGTATATTTTGTGAGATTTCCGGCGGCATCGTACTCGAAAAGGTGGTTCGAGCCATTTGGCGCGATCTTTTTTACGGGACGGTCCAGGGCATCGTACTGGTATTCAGTGGTATTGCCGTTCTTATCGGTATAGTACCGGGGATTTCCCTCCGCGTCATAAATCCAGGATTCGGTGTGTCCAAGCGGATTGGTGGACTGGGTAAGGCGGCGGTGGCCATCGAAAGTAAAGCCGTATATCCCTCCCATTTTATCGGTGGAACCTGTCGGATTGCCTGCCATATCATAAGAAAATGATTGGATACCCCCCAGGCCGTCCTTAATGCTGTCGAGCCTCAGGGCCGGATCATAATAAAACCACGTAGGAATGCCGTTCTTGTTGGTATGCGTGATCAGATTGCCAGCAGCATCGTAAGTGAATTGCTCTGAATCCCCATTATGGTCCTGCGCACCTGAAAGACGGTTCCTGTCATCGTAAGAAAATTGCGTTTGGTTGCCTTCCGGATCAATGACTTTTTTCAGGTTCCCGGCTTCATCATATTCAAAATTTGTCTGGTTGCCCGCCGGGTCGGTGACCCATACCAGATTGTACATCACATCGTATTCATACGTATGGGAGTGACCGGCTTCATCCACCATTTGGACCACACGGCTCTTTGAATCATAGAAATACCGGACCGAATCCCCCGAAGGGTATTTCTCCTTTGCGATCTTCCCCATGACATCGTAAGAGAAATAGGTATAATGGTCATTTTTATCCTTGTAAGAGAGGACCAGGCCTGAAGGATCATGGGTAAACGTTTCGGAAAAGCCATTTGGATCGGTAATGCCTGTCAGGTCGGAATAGGAATTATAGCTGAAGGATGTCAGGTTCCCATTCCGGTTACGATATGAAAGCAAGTTTCCGGAGATATCGTAAGTGAATTCCTCCTTTTCACCTGCATAATCCACGATGCTGTCGAGGTTTCCGTTTTCATCGTAAAAATAATCTGTCGAATTTCCATTCGGATCGGTAAAGGTGGTAACGAAATGGTATTCGTTATCATATTCATATTGCCAGGTACCTCCTGTTGGATTAGTGCCGGAAAGAAGATTACCGGTCGAATCCCAGGAAAAAGACCAAATGTGCCCTTTCTCATTGGTGAAGGTCAGCAAATTGAGAAGGGAATCATAGGTGAATGACCTGCTGGTAAGATCCGCATAGATGATTTCTTCCAGGTTTGATAAAGAGTCGTAAACAAAGTGGGTTGTCTGGTCGGGGGCATCCTGAAGCGAATCTGTAACGGATGTGGTCTTGTTCAGGGGATTATAGGAAAGGCCCATAGCCATGCCGGTTTCAGGGCACCGGACGGAAGCCACCGTTTTTTCCGGATGATAATCAATGAGGATGGAGTCGTTTTCGGCGTCCCTGATCTTTTTGAGGTTCCCCCAGTAACCATAGGAAAGATGAAGGGAATTGCCCAGCGGATCGGTGATTTTGATCAGTTCGTTGAAAACATTGTATTCCAGGTGCAGCACCCGTGCAGGGACAGATGAATTTTGGGTAATTGAAATGACATGGTCACCGTCGTACTGAAATGACAGCTGCCTGCCGGTATGAAAGGTGACCAGGGTCAGCCGGCCTTCCGGATCATAATCAAAGTCTATGATGTTGTCGTTCCTGTCAGCAATCGAGGTGATCTTATTATGTTCCGGTTCATGGAAGTAATAAGTAGTGCCATGCCGGGTCCCCACCTCGAATTTTCCCGGCAAAGTTTCTTCAATAGTGTAGAAAAAGCCGGATTCCGGCACATAACTGGTGCCATCCCAGGTCCATTGCCGTGGGTCCTGCCCAAAGCCGTGAAAAGTAATGGAATCGGGATCTAATTCCAGAAATATATCGAAGAAATTTTCCATTCCGTGCCCGAATCCCCTGTCGATGGCAGTCTTTCCACTATTGTAAGTGAACAGGGCATCCGGCATTTCCCATTTCACAAACAGATTCCTCTTGCCCTGGTCATCGCTAAATTCGCTCCCGAACATTACCAGGACTTCATCATCCAGCTCAGGCAAATAATGGAATGGGCTTTGATCTAAAAAAGGATAACTGCTATAAAAGCCATACATCCCATTTTGCTCCATCAGCCGGGAAGTGAATGCTATAAAAAGGTTACCTGTGAATGTATTGACTTCGATCTCCAAAGATGCAGGGTAATTCTGGTGCAGCCCCCACTGGGTGGTCCTGGTGGAAATGAAATCATCAAGGTACAAAGTTGAATGGTTATACAGGGGGAATTCCCGGTTGGCTGTTGCCATGTTTTGAGCTTCAATGCGTGAAAAATAATACGCATTAAGGCATATAAGTGCATATGCAAGAATAACCGCTTTGCCCAATGATCTGCACATCATTTTATAAAGTGTAGAATGTGGGAAATGACTTTCAGCATCCTAAAAATACGACAAGGAAATACCTGGAATCAAAGAATATACACTCTTTAACAAATATTTAACTTATTAATCAGGTAGATATGACCGGCCATATTGAAAAGATCTTATTCATAATTTGGCAATTAGCTTTAATGTCTGCCGGAGCTATAAATCCTTCCGGGCTTTCCGCCAGATTAGCACGGTTTTTGTACTTTTAAACCCGCGATCAAACCTTGGTGTCGCCTCGTAGATCCTTCGTGTCACTTCGTGAATGAATTATTTCACTTGTACGAAGATTTACGGAGCAGGCACGAAGATCCACGCAGAATATAATTACATCTCAATTAAGAGCAATGAAAAAGTCAACTTTTCTGGCCTTTATCTTATTTACAATCATGATCAACGTCATAGGTCAAAACAACTACCAGAACGAATGGAATGAGGTCGAATCCCTCGTTCGCAAAGGATTGCCGCAATCAGCCCTGAAAATTGCAGAACAGATCTATGCCGATGCCAGGACGGCAAACAATGCGCCCCAGTTTTTAAAAGCCTCCATCTACCTGGTTAAATTACAATCCGATTACCAGGAAGATTTTCTGGAGAAAAATATTGAACGGTTGAACAAAGAGCTGGCAGAAAGCAAATCCCCGGTAAAGCAGATCCATCATTCCATCCTCGCCGAGCTTTACTGGCGCTATTACCAGGCTAACCGGTATCTTTTCATGGACAGGTCCGCCCTGGCCAAACCTGACCGGTCAGATATCAGGACCTGGGATGTCAGAACATTGATCGATGAAGTTTCCGGCCATTACCGTGCCTCCCTCGAAGACAAGGACATATTGCAGGGCACTGCCCTTGGCATGTATGATCCCATCATCGAACAGAAAGAAGGCTCTAGAAAATATCGTCCGACACTTTATGATTTTCTGGCCCACCGTGCACTGGATTTTTTTATGAATGAAGAAGCGGGGCTGACCCGACCGGCCATTTCTTTCAGCATAGATAAGCCGGAATATTTCCTTCCCGCTTCGGAATTTGTTTCTTTAGCGCTTGAAAGGACAGGAAACAATGAGTTCAGGCTGGAATCCCTGCAAATCCTCCGGGAACTCCTCCGGTTCCACCTGGATGACGATGATCCGGCGGCACTGATCGATGCTGACCTGAAACGGATCCGTTTTGTGGAAGAAAATGCCGTGATGCCGGAACGATTCGAACTTTATCTCAAGGCGCTGGAAAATATCCGCAATGTGTTTTCGCAACACCCCAATTCTACCGATGCCAGCTACGAGATCGCGCTTGAATATTTAAGAAGGGGAGCGCAATACAATCCTTTTATTTCAGAAGACTATCGATGGGATATCAAAAAAGCAAAGGAAACCTGTGAACATGCCGTGAATTCCTTCCCGGGAAGCGATGGCGCAAAGAATTGCAGCATCCTGCTGGAGGAAATGATCAGGCCCGCCCTTTCCTTCGACATCAAATATGCCAATCTCCCGGAAAATCCATTCCTTGCCTCACTGGAATTTAAAAACCTGAAAAAGGTTTACTTCAGGATCATATCCATGGATCCCGGGGAAGACCGGCAATTGAAGCAGAAGCAACGGAATGAGGGTCTCGTTGACAAATACAGGTCTGTCACACCTCTTAAGTCATGGAGCATTGACCTGCCGGATCCGGGAGATTTCCAGGGCCATACTACCCAGATCAGGATAGCTTCACTGTCAAAAGGTTACTATGTGCTTCTTGCATCCGAAGATCCGGAGTTCTCTACTAATAATAAAATAGTGGCCCATGCCTCTTTCTGGATAACCGGTATCAGTTATATAACGGAAAACAAACAGGATGACGGACAGATCGAAATATTCGTGCTGGACCGGCAGAAGGGGATTGCGATGAAAGGCGTCAAGGCCCAGGCCTATGTGAGGGATTACGATTATTCCACGCGGTCGTACCAGAACCGGCCCATGGATAGTTACCTGACCGATGATGACGGTCGGATTTCCATTTCATCTCAAAATGCATCCAAGACTTTCTACCTCGAATTTACCTCGGGGGATGACCGTTTTTACACGGAAAATTACTTCTACATATATCCCCCCAGGCAGGAAGAAAAGAGCCATGATATCACCTACTTCTTTACTGACCGGTCTATTTACAGACCCGGCCAGACGATCTATTTCAAGGGGATTGTTTTAAAGAGAACAGGCGGGAATTCTGTTGTACAACCCGGATTTTCCAGCCTGGTTGCCCTCTACGATGCCAATGGGCAGAAAGTGTCGGAGCTTTTGTTGACAACAAATGATTTCGGGTCTTTCAATGGTGTTTTCACGGCGCCTGCGGGAGGATTAACCGGTGAAATGAGCATCCGGAACGAATCCGGAAGCGCCACATTCTCGGTAGAGGAATACAAAAGACCGAAATTCCGGGTGGAAATAGATTCCCTGGAAGGTCATTACCGTTTGAACGAACCGGTTACCGTTACCGGTAAGGCACTCGCCTATGCCGGAAACGCCGTCGACCAGGCTGATGTTACTTACAGGGTGGTCCGGACAGCCCGTTTTCCGGTCTGGCGCGACTGGTGGTACTGGTTTCCGAATGTACCTGAAACTGAAATCCTTCACGGTCAGACGAAGACATCGGCCGATGGCTCCTTCAGCCTGACATTTACAGCATATCCCGACCTTCAGGTAGATCCAAAATTTCAGCCGGTCTTCAATTACCGGATCCTGGTCGATGTGACGGATATGACAGGAGAAATGCGTTCAGCCGACGAGATGGTCTCGGTGGGTTATCAGGCTATGTTGCTGGATATTAATATTCCGGATAAGGTTAACAGCAAGGGCGGCGAAACCTTCGAAATATCGTCAAAAAATCTGAACGGGAAGCCGGTTCAGGCTGCGGGTAAGATGATTGTTTATCCACTCGAAGCCCCGGCAAGATTGCTCCGCGACCGTTCCTGGGACAGGCCTGACGTATTCGTCATACCCGAACCGGAATTCCGGAAGGACTTTCCTAACGAGATTTATTCGAATGAAACGGATCCGGAAACCTGGAACAAGGGAAAAGCGATAGTTGACAGGTCTTTCAACACAGACAACCCGGGTGAGGCATCTCTTGGAAACCTGTCAGGCTGGAAAGCGGGTAATTACCTCCTGGTGCTGGAATCCACCGATGCTTTCGGACAGAAAGTCGAGGCCAAAAAGTTCTTTGCTGTCTATCACCCCGATGATGAAGTTCTTCCGGTCAATAAACCGTTCTGGCATGCTGTTTTAAACCATCAGGGCGAGCCCGGGGATACGGCTGTATTTATTGTCGGAAGCGGGGAAAAGAATGTGAAATTGCTCTATGAGATTGAAAATGACGGTAAACTTGTCAAACGTGAATGGATTGCGCTAAGCCAGTCCAAGAAGAAAGTCATCATCCCCATTAAGGAAGAATTTCGCGGTAATTTCTTCGTAAAATTTTTGTTTGTGAAGGAAAACCGAAGTTACCAGTGCACCGAAAAGGTAATCGTACCCTATACGGACCGCGAATTGAAGATCACCACCGAGACCTTCCGGAGTACGCTGATACCCGGGCAGGAAGAGGAATGGCGAATCCGGATCACCGGGATGAAAGGAGAAAAAGTAACTTCCGAACTGCTTGCCTCGATGTATGATGCATCCCTGGACGCTTTCAGGGAACATGGCTGGTACTTCGATCTGTATCCTACCCGCCACGCCTCGCTGAGCTGGGATACGCGCAGTGCATTTAACAATTCTCCCGCCCAGATGGTCCGCAAAGTGCCGGCATCTGAAAATTCACCTGTTACCAGGGAATACGACCAATTGAACTGGTTCGGTTTCAATTATTACAGGGGAGGTATGCCACGATGGTTGGGCGGGAACCGGATGATGATGAAAAATTTTGATGCAATGGCTGCCCCCGGAATGGCAGAAAGTGAAGCACCTGCTGACGAAGTGACCAGTCTGGAAGGAGGACAGCAAATTCCTCCGGTGGAAGAAGGAGGCGTCATAAAGCCACAGGAGGTCCCGGTCCGCCGCAATTTTGCCGAAACGGCATTTTTCTTCCCTTCATTGACCACCGATGACCAGGGCGATGCCATTTTGAAATTCACCGTTCCGGAATCCCTTACGGCATGGAATTTCATGATGCTGGCCTATACCAGGGATCTGAAGACCGGGCAGCTGGAAAAAGAGGTCGTCACCCGAAAGGACCTTATGGTAATGCCCAATCCGCCGAGGTTCTTCCGGGAAGGCGACAGGATTTCCTTCAGCGCCAAGGTGGTGAGCCTGGCTGAAGAAAGACTGCAAGGAGAGGTAACTGCCGAATTTTTCGATGCCCTTACTATGAAGCCGATCGACGGACTTGTCGGAAACCAGTTGCCTGGGCAAAGCTTTGACATTGCAATGGGCAGCAGCCAGGTCTTCGGATGGCAGATCACAGTGCCGGAAACCATGGAGGCGATCGTATGCCGCGTGAAAGCGGTTTCCGGTTCCATGGCCGACGGAGAGGAGATCGTCATCCCGGTATTGCCCAACCGTATGCTGGTGACCGAAACCCTCCCTATGCCTGTCAATGGAAATTCGACCCGTAACTTTACGTTTGAGAAACTGGTCAATTCAGGCAAACTGGCAACACTGAAGAGTTACAGACTGACACTGGAATTTACTTCAAACCCGGCCTGGTATGCCGTACAGGCACTGCCTTACCTGACCGGGAATCCAACGGAATCAGCCGATAACCTTTTTACCCGTTTCTATGCCAACAGCCTGGCTGGCTATATCGCCAATTCCAGCCCCAAGATCAGGCAGGTGTTCGACAACTGGAAAACCCTGAGCCCCGATGCATTTTTATCCAATCTGGAGAAGAACCAGGAGCTGAAAGCAGTATTGTTGAATGAGACCCCCTGGGTGATGGAAGCCAGGGACGAGACGGAGCGCAAAAAAAGGATAGCTGTTCTGTTCGACCTTAACCGCATGGCGGATGAAAAACAGTCTGATTTGGGAAAACTCCGGCAAATGCAATCGCCCAATGGCGGGTGGCCCTGGTTCGAGGGGATGCCGGATAACCGGTATATCACCCAGGCCATTATTACCGGTATTGGCAAGTTGCAGCATCTCGGGGTCATCGATCTGGAAAAGGAACCTGACCTGGCCGGTATGGTCAACCGGGCTATGTTCTATATGGACGCCAGGATTGGCGAGGATTATGAGAACCTGAAACGGATGGATAAGATTGATCTTGATGATAATCATATCAGCTCTGTCCAGGTACAGTACCTGTATTCCAGAAGCCTCCTGGTGGACCTGGCGGAGATCAATCCGTCCGGGAAAGAAGCTTTTGAATATTACAAAGGACAGGCCAGGAAGTACTGGCTGCAGCAGGATAAATACCTCCAGGGGATGATCGCACTGGCATTGTTCCGGTTAGGTGAAGAGGAGGTGCCCGGGGATATCCTCCGCTCTCTTCATGAAAATGCCCTTTGGGATGAAGAAATGGGGCTTTACTGGCGTGATGAAGGCGGTTATTACTGGCACCAGGCGCCCATTGAGCGACAGGCCCTTATGATCGAGGCTTTCAGTGAGGTAGCAAAGGACCAGGGAGCCGTTGAACAGCTCAAGATCTGGTTGCTGAAGCAAAAGCAGACCCAGGACTGGAAGACGCCACGGGCTACCGCGGATGCGATCTATGCCCTGATATTGAAAGGGACCGATCTGCTGGCCAGTGATGAACTGGTGGATGTAAAAGTCGGTGGCCAGTTGATCGAACCATTAAAGCTCGACGGAGTGCAGGTGGAATCCGGTACCGGGTATTTCCAGACCAGCTGGTTAAAAAAGGAAATCACCCCGCAATTGGGTAATATAACGGTGACCAAGAAAGATGAAGGAATTGCCTGGGGAGCGATGTACTGGCAGTATTATGAGCAACTCGATAAGATAACACCGGCAAAAAGCCCATTGAGTATTGAAAAGGAACTGTACCTGGAGAAGAACACTGCTGCCGGCCCGGTGCTGGAGCTGGTGAATGATGCCACTGCGCTGAAGACGGGGGACAAGGTGACGGTAAGAGTGGTGATCCGCACCGACCGCGATCTGGAGTTCGTGCATATGAAAGATATGCGGGCCGCGGCTTTCGAACCGGTGGAAGTGCTTTCCGGATACCGGTACCAGGGCGGCTTGGGCTATTATGAGTCGATACGGGATGCTTCCGTCAATTTCTTCTTCGATTATCTTCGGAAAGGGACGTATGTGTTTGAATACACCGTGAATGTTACTCAGAAGGGATATTTTTCCAATGGCATCACCTCAATTCAATGCCTTTATGCGCCGGAGTTCGCGGCTCATAGCCATGGGGAAATGGTTAAGGTAGAATAGTTGGGATTGATTAGATTGAAGAGGCTGAGAATGTGAGTGATAGAAAAAAACGTACTACCACTATAGTGGTACTACGTTTTTTGAAAATTTAACATGGAATGAAGCATTTTACCATCCCGATCTTCATCCCGCAACTGGGATGTCCTTTCCAGTGTATCTTTTGCGACCAGGAAAAGATCACCAGCCGGGGGCATGTGCCGGATTCCGAAGAGGTTCACAATATCATTTCGCAATATCATTGCTCATTTCCCAAGGGGAAGAAACATGTGGAGGTCGGATTTTTCGGTGGCAACTTTACAGGCCTTTCGTTAGCGGAGCAGGAAAAATATCTTCAAGTAGTATTCCCATACTTGCAGGACGGGACTATACAGGGTATACGGCTATCCACGCGTCCGGATTATATTGATGAGGATAGATTGTCGATGCTTAAAAAATATGGTGTTACAACTATAGAGCTCGGGGCGCAATCGCTGGATGAGGAGGTTTTATGCAAGGCAGCACGTGGACATACCGCAGGAGATGTGGAGATGGCCTCCCGTCTGATTCGAATGCACGGATTCAGGCTCGGGTTACAGATGATGATCGGCTTGCCGGGAGATTCGCTGGAAAAGACTTTATATACAACCGACAGGATCATCAGTCTCGGGGCACGTGAAACCAGGATATACCCTGTACTGGTGATCAAAGATACCAAACTGGAAGAATGGTACCGGGAAGGAAAATATTTGCCGCTGTCGTTGGAAGAGGCTGTTTTTTGGCTAAAGACTATTATACCTTTATTCGAAGCTGCCCATGTTGAAGTGACCCGCGTAGGATTGCATTCTTCCATAGGACTCCAGACAGGAAAAGAACTCGTTGCCGGCCCGTATCATTCTTCCATCAGGGAACTGGCTATGACCGAGGTCTGGTGGGACCGTCTAATGAAATTTATTAGTGAACAAAAGGGTGATCGGATAACAATTACTGTTCATCCTTCACAATACAATATCGCGATTGGTTATTATGGCAAAAACCGAAAAAGGCTTTTGAATTATTACCGATCTGTCAACTTTACAGAGGATAATTTTTTGAATGAATCTGAATTCCGTGTTGATCATCACTGACGGCAAGATATCGCCGGAGGCGAAGGAGAAACTTACCCGTTATGGTGAGTTGATGGAACTAATGACCGAAGGCATTACTTATCCCGCTATTTCCGGGCATCCCGATATCTTTTTCTGCCAGGCGCCGGGGTATTTGATCGTAGCCCCCAACCTTCCGGAAAATTCATTTAATCAATTAGCAAAACATGGTATAGGTTTTAGAGTGGGTGGGTTAACCGTTGGCCCCAGGTATCCATCCTCCTGTCGTTACAATGCCGTTGCGACGGACACATTCCTCATCCACAACTTCCGCCACACAGATTTAATGATCACCAGGACCCTGGAAGATCTGCAGTCCATTCATGTGGAACAGGGTTATTGCCGGTGCAATCTGCTTCCTTTGAAGGGCGGTTATTTTATTACGTCGGACGAGGGGATTTACCACGAGCTAGAGAGAAATGATTTACAGGGGCTGAAAGTCCATCCTTCAGGCATTCAATTGGATGGCTTCCCTCACGGCTTTTTCGGCGGCTGTTGCGGAGTATTTGACAATACGGTATTTCTCAACGGAAACCTGAATCATTTCCCGGAAGGCAAGAAAGTCCGGGAGTTTTTGGTGGAATTGGAATATGAAATCGTAGAACTGGCAGATGGCCCGTTGGTGGATGTGGGAAGTATCTTGTTTATAAAAATGTGATATATGGTATGTAATATGTGGTAATTATTAAGGAAAGAGGTTGATTACAAATTACTTAATAATTATTACATACCACATAATATATTTTAAAAATCGTAGGACCACTATAGTCGTAATACGAATTTTGTAACGCTTGTCTGTCAAGGATTATAGATCGAAAAAACACTCAATTTTAACTTGTCCTACCACTATAGTGGTAGGACGATTTTTCATATTTAGTGCTAGCCAACCCGCTATACATCGTCTGCGGATTGAAATTTTTTGAGATGTCATCTACCTATCAATGATCCTGTCTGAATCAGTTTTGCCTTAAGTTGTTAGGCCAGTATTCTCCGATCGTAAAGAAAAAATGTCAATTGGTAAAATGATGAGATAAGAGGATAATGGTAAAGTATAATTTAACGCCCTGAAAAAATTAAAATCCTTCAGAATGATCAACCGGCTATTTTTCTTTTCGTTGGAAAATCTCTAAGGTAAAGATCTATAATGATGTTTGCAATGTAAATGTTACCGAACCAAAAAACCATGAAAAATATCAAGGCTGGTGCACCAGCCTTATTCCCATTCCTGTGCAGATGGGCCAGCCTTATCTTGTTGATCGTAATCCAAACCACCAGCGTAAGCGCTGAAGTTTCCGGTGAGATAAGGGGAGGCATCATTTGCGGTGCGTCAGGCTAGCCGCTTGAGTACGCCACTGTCAGCCTGATGATGTTGCCTGATTCTGCCAATATGGCCAACGAGATCACTAATAATCGGGGGATGTTCCGCTTTGACGATCTTCCCGAAGGTTCCTATTATATTGTTATTCAATATTTAGGATATTACCCGATGATCATCCCCGGGATCGAAATTTCGGATAGCATGGGCCGATATGACCTTGGAAAGATAGGAATGGAAGTTTCCGTGCAGGAATTGCAGGAATTCGGGATCAACGCGGAAAAGGATGCGGTGAACTACGGTATCGACAAAAAGGTGGTGACCGTCAGCAAGGAGCTGGCAGCAGAAGGCGGTACAGCAGTGGATGCCCTGCAAAATGCACCCTCTGTTCAAGTGGATGCATATGGGAACGTGCTGCTCAGGGGTAGTGCCGACTTCACCTTGCTGATAAACGGGAAACCCACCCTGTTGGAGGCCTCCCAGGTGCTGCAGCAGACCCTCGCGGAAACCATCGAAAGCATTGAGATCATTACCAATCCCTCGGCGAAATACGAGGCTGAGGGAACGGCAGGGATCATCAATATCAAACTTAAGAACAAACAGGCGAATATGGCAGAAGGATTGCTCAACCTAAGCCTGGCAAACGGGGACAAATATTCCGGGAATATAATGCTGAACAAGCAATTCAGGAATTTCAGGACCTTCGCCGGGTTCTCCTATTCGAACAAGACCCAGCGAACGGAAAACTGGGGATATCACGAAGTATTTGACACACCGGAAGATTTTCGGGACAGTATCAATTCCCGGCGAAGGATACAAAGAGTGTCTTATGAATTCCAAATTGGGGCCGATTACGATATCAATGACCACGACAACCTTTCATTCTCCGCAAAAGTTGGGGAATGGCAGTTTTCCAGGGATATTTCTTCCATTTTTTCCATGAACCTGTTTATCCCGACTGACTCTTCCCTTATGGAAAACAATACGGAAGAATTTGTCCTGGCAAATAATTATGCCAGCGGGGATCTCAGCTATTCCCATCTTTTCAGGAATAAAGAGGGGCATAAAATCGATCTGGCAGCTTTTTACGGAGGAGTGAAAAACCAGACAGATGATGATTATTTCATTGATGAAGAGGATTATCTTCAGCAGATCCGAAATAGTTCCGATCGTTCACAATGGCGATTCAATGCGGATTATACCCTGCCGATGAACCATGGCCTGACACTTGAAGCCGGACTTTTAGCTGATATACAGGGATCATCCTACGATTACACGGTCAATAAAATCACAGGATTGACGGATTCCACCAATCATGAAGAAGATATCGTCGAGGAAATTGAATATAGGAATGATGTCATTGCCTCTTACCTCAGCTTAGCCGGGAACGTGAAAACATGGTTCTCGTTCCAGGCCGGTGTGCGGGCCGAAACGTATGAGTACAGCTTCCGTGACAGGTCTGCCGGTGATGCTTTCAGTTCCGCTCACATCAATCTTTTTCCTTCGGTCCATCTTTCGAAGGAGCTGGGCCAGAGCCATAGGTTTGGCTTGAGTTACAGCAGAAGGGTTACACGGCCGGACGAATGGCAGCTAAGCCCCTTCGTATATTCTTCCGACAGTTATGAAACCTGGCGGGGCAACCCGGCACTTGAACAAAGCCTGATCGACTCATACGAACTCAGTTACCTTTGGATGATTGAAAAAATCAGGATGAATACAGAGCTCTTTTATCGATTTGCCCATTCACCAATCAGTTCATATCTCCTTGAAGAAAACGGTCAGTTCATTTTGACCTATGAAAACCTGGATAAAGAAAAAAATGCAGGCATTGACCTGATGGGTACGTATACGCCACTGGATTGGTTGCAATTCAGATTGGCTTTAAGTGTGTACCAATCAACATGGGAGGGTACGTTGAGTGACGGAAACAGTTTACAAGGCAGCAGTATGATGGGAAATGGCAGTTTTACCTCCACGTTTACCATAAAGAAAAACACGTCACTGCAGTTCCTGGCCATCTATTATGCCCCGGGTGAGATCCCGCAGGGCCACGCCGATGCTTTTTATTATTTCGATTTTATCATAAAGCATTCTTTTTTCAAAAAGACGCTCTCCCTGAGCCTGCGGACACACAATACGTTCGATTCCGGTCTTTATCATTACTCTGCCAGCGGAAAGAACTATTATTCAGAAGGCTGGTACCGCTATGAAGGGCCGGTAGTGATCTTCAACCTGACATACAAGCTCAACAATTTCAAGCCCCGAGCGGATGATTCCGGGGTCAGGATTGATTTTGACAGCGGGCTGGATCATTAAGATGCCATCTCTGTTTATTGTCCAATTGCCAACTGTCCAACTTTCCCTATCTTCGTACCCTGAATTTCAACACAACATCCCTATGCTCCGATCCCATACCTGCGGCGAACTTCGCCTTACAGATACCGGCAAAACCGTCACCCTCTCCGGATGGGTCCAGCGTTCCCGCGATCTTGGAGGCATGACCTTTGTCGATCTGCGCGACCGCTACGGCATCACCCAGCTCGCTTTCAACATGGAGATCAATGCCGATCTATGCCTCCAGGCCCGCAAACTTGGCCGTGAATTTGTGATCGGCGCCACCGGTACTGTTATTGAACGCAGTTCCAAAAACCTGAAGATCCCCACGGGAGAGATCGAGATCATGGTGGAGAAATTGGAAGTGCTCAACAGTTCCAAAATACCGCCTTTTACCATTGAGGACGAAACCGACGGTGGCGAGGAGCTACGTATGCGCTACCGCTACCTCGACCTGCGCCGCAACCCGCTTCGCCGTAACCTGGAGCTGCGCCACCGCATGGCCATCGAAACACGCAATTACATGGACTCGCAGGGATTTCTTGAGATCGAGACACCTTTCCTTATCAAGTCCACCCCCGAGGGTGCCCGTGACTTCGTGGTGCCGTCGCGGGTGCACAACGGCTCGTTCTATGCCCTGCCGCAGTCGCCCCAAACCTTCAAACAGATCCTGATGGTAGCCGGTTACGACCGCTATTATCAGATCGTACGCTGTTTTCGCGATGAGGACCTGCGCGCCGACCGGCAGCCGGAATTCACCCAGATTGACTGTGAAATGGCGTTCGTGACACAGGATGACATCCTGGGCACTTTCGAAGGCTTGGCCCGGTATCTCTTCAAACAAATCAAAGGAGTTGATCCCGGGCAGTTCCCTCGAATGAGTTTCGCTGATGCGATGAAATATTATGGCTCTGATAAACCGGATATCCGGTTCGGGATGAAGTTTGTTGAACTGAACGACCTGTTAAAAAACAAAGGGTTTTCCGTATTTGATTCGGCAGAACTGGTGGTTGGAATTTGCGCCGATGGCTGCGGGGAATACTCCCGTAAACAGCTGGACGAACTGACTGAATTCGTGAAACGTCCGCAGATCGGGGCAAAGGGACTGGTCTATATCCAGCATAAGCAGGATGGCACCATCAAATCCACGGTCGATAAGTTTTATTCTCCTGAAGACCTTGAAAAAGTGGCCGAAGCTTTCAATGCGAAGCCGAATGACCTTATCCTCATCCTGGCCGGTGATACCCATAAGACCCGAAAAGCGCTCAACGAGCTTCGACTCGAAATGGGCAACAGGCTTGGACTTCGTACGCCAGAAGACTTCAAACCTTTGTGGGTCGTTGATTTCCCGCTGCTCGAATGGGACGAGGAAACCCGGCGCTTCTATGCCATGCACCACCCGTTCACTTCGCCCAAGCCTGAAGATATTCCCCTGCTCGACACCGATCCCGGTAAAGTCCGCGCCAACGCCTACGACCTGGTTATAAACGGAGTAGAGATTGGCGGCGGATCCATCCGTATCCACAACAAAGACCTGCAGAAAAAAATGTTCCAGATATTGGGATTCACCGATGAAGATGCCCAGCTTCAGTTTGGCTTCCTGATGAATGCTTTTGAATACGGCGCTCCGCCCCACGGTGGCATAGCTTTCGGCTTCGACCGGTGGACGGCTCTTTTCGCGGGTGTTGATTCTATCCGTGACGTCATCGCGTTCCCCAAAAACAATGCGGCGCAGGACATGATGATCGAATCACCGGCAAGTATTTCAGGCGATCAGTTGAAAGAATTGGGGATTTCTGTCAATCCTGAAATGATTGGATGAAATAGTTAAGTAATTTTATCTTAAAAATTAGTCTTTTCAACCTTATTGAACATCGTTCCCGCATCTGAATCAGCTTAAAATTGAATTCTTAATGATGCAGTATGTTTAAGAATGAGATTGACCGGCCTGGAAAAGTACCTTTCTCTTCCGGGATGGTCAATTCTTCCATGCGTATTGCATATTGGCTCGGAACCATCGGAATCATAACCCTCATTTATAATGTCGGATTTGAACCTTCCGATACCGCCCTTTTTATTATTAATACGATTTTCCTCCTTGTTTTGACAAGCGGATTTTATTTCATTATCGCACGTCATACGTTAACAAAGGAAAAACTAGGAAAAAAGGTCTGGATACCGGATATTATCCTCTCAGTTTTAATATTGTTCACTTTAGTCAGGTTAATCACGGAATTCAATTCAGGATTGCCTTTCCGAAATCCCTGGCTTACTTTTTCCCTTATGTTGCTTTTTTTGAGGGAACTGGGGAATTACCGGATTGAAGTTAAAAAACAATACTTGAATCCAGCCCAATTGTTCATTATCAGTTTCTTGGGAATCATTCTGGCAGGAACTTTTCTGCTGATGCTCCCCAGGGCCACTTTGTCGGGTATCAGGTTCATCGATGCTCTTTTTACTGCCACAAGTGCAGTTTGCGTAACCGGACTGGCTGTTGTCGACACGGGAAAGTTCTTTTCCCCTCTGGGACAGACAATCATCATCATTCTCATTCAAGCAGGTGGACTTGGTATCATGACTTTCACAAGCTATTTCGGATATTTTTTCAAAGGTGGGGCATCTTATCAGAACAGACTGATGATCAGAGATATGACGAATACGGACAGGATATCGGATGTGTTTAATACATTGAAGAAAATCCTGTTAATCACTTTTCTGATTGAATTTGCCGGAGCCGTGATGATCTTCCTGACCGTTGACCGGTCGCTGATTCCTGAAACTGTTGAAAGGATATTTTTCTCACTTTTCCATTCCGTTTCAGCTTTTTGCAATGCGGGTTTTTCGACCCTGACCAACAGCTTATACGAAACCGGGTACCGGTACAATTATCCGCTCCACCTTATCATTTCCATACTGATCATTTTCGGAGGATTGGGATTTCCGATCGTTTTCAATGCCTTATCGTATTTAAGACATCATATTTTAAAGTTAATAATCCCCGGTTACTCGTTTTCTCCATGGATTCTGGGCATCAATACAAGAATCGTTCTGGTTACAACCGTGGCATTGCTGATAGGTGGAACCGGGTTGATTTATTTGACAGAATACAACAATACCCTGGCTGAGCACAATGCCTTCGGAAAAATAGTGACCGCATTTTTCAGTGCCACGACTCCCAGAACTGCAGGATTCAATACAATTGACACCACAGCTCTGAATGTTTCAACCATAATGATTGTTTTTCTTTTGATGTGGATTGGCGCATCGCCGGGTTCTACCGGTGGTGGTATTAAAACCACCACATTTGCCATATCGGTATTCAATTTTCTCAGCCTTGCCAAAGGCAAAGACAGGGTGGAAGTATTTAAAAGAGAGATCTCCCCTATCACTATCCGCAGGGCTTATTCGGCCATAACACTGTCGTTGATTGTGATCTGTACAGCCGTTGCTCTCCTGTCAGTCTTCGAGAAAGACAAAGACCTTTTCAAGTTGGCATTTGAAACGGTGTCGGCATTTGGAACGGTAGGATTGAGCCTTGGGATAACCGGGTCCTTAAGTGTTCCCGGCAAGATCATTATCGTATTGACAATGTTTATCGGCCGGGTGAGCATGCTGACCTTGCTGGTAGCATTCATGCGACGAGTAGTCAATTTGAAATATAAACTCCCCGCTGAAGACGTCTTAATAAATTAAAATTAGAAGGCATGAAATTCATCATAATTGGATTAGGAACTTTTGGTTCGTCCCTTGCATTTAAGCTGACCGGCATGGGCCATGAAGTTATTGGAGTGGACAGCAAATTGAGCAAGGTAGAATCCTTGAAAGAAAAGATCACTCATACCATCTGTCTCGATTCTACCGATGCGATGGCTGTTAAGCACCTGCCGCTGGAAGATACGGACGTGGTGGTAGTCAGCATTGGTGAGGATGAAGGAGCCAGTATTTTGACCACAGCCCTGATGAAACAATTCAATGTCAAGAGGTTGATCAGCAGGGCTGTATCGCCATTGCACGAGACGATTCTCCAGGCCATGGAAGTGGATGAAATAGTACATCCCGAGGAAGAAACCGCGGAGCGGTGGGCCAAGAAACTGCACATCAAGGGTGTGATTGATTCTTTTGAATTAACCGGGGAGTACCATATTATCGAAGCAACAGTTCCTCCCCATCTTGCAGGGAAAACGCTGGAGGAGCTGGCTGTCAGAAGGAATTACAACGTCATAGTATTGACGACCATTAAAACGGTTGAAGTCAAAAACATGCTTGGACTGATGAGGAAAGTGAAAAAAGTGCAGGATGTAGCCTCTGCCAAAACACTGCTGGCGGAAAATGACGTACTGGTGCTTTATGGGAGGATGCGGGAGATAAAGAAATTTCTGAATAAGGAGTGAGCGGGGGTGGACCTCACAGGTAACCTCACAGGTTACCTGTGAGGTCCCCCAAAAATCGTACTACCACTATAGTCGTAGTACGATTTTTATCAAACCAACCCCAATCCTCAACAAATCCTTCATTCATTTGTTTTTTCATCATAAACAGTCATGCTATGCCCCTCTCGTCGGTAAAAGATTTTTGTCTCTTTTTGTTATTGTTACCCTTGGCGTCAATCTCCCAAACCAATCCATACAATGACAAGATTTCAACCATCGTGGCCTCCAAAACGGATGGCCAGTCGGTGCTGGTCACTGGGAAAATTATGGAGTGGAAAAAAGAAAACCGGTTCGTGCTGGAAGATGAGACCGGTAGCATCCAGGTGAAGTATGTCAATGAGTTGAAGGAGATTTCACTGAATGACGAAATCCTGATATCCGGCAAGATCGGATTGGATGATAACGGCCGAAAGGAGATACGGCTTGAAACTTACCGTAAATTAAAATTCGTCAAAGACCCCTCAAACTGCTGTAAACCTGAGATAGATTGAAGGCGTGTCAATCCCTGCCAGGGTTTATTATCTTCATTTATTGCGCATTGAGAAATGTACCTGTGCAATGTGAAATGAAATTCACCAGACTCCCATCAATTCTCCGATAAACTTCGGGATATCTGTATTATCTAAGTATCCGGTAAATTTTTCTGCGCCGGTCCCGCTCGTGAAGATGGGAACATTTATGCCTGTATGTGCGCCGGTACCCCACGAAATACCAGCCTTTTCGTTCAATAACCCTACCGCTTCCGAGATAAAAGGATCATATCCGCCGTAGGTGCCGTCCGTTTCCTGTGCCTTATAAACACTGCCCACAAAAAGCTCCTTCAAGACCACAGTCTCAGTGCTGTCGAGCAGGGTCCCGTTTATCCTGCTGTTCAGTCCCATCTCATTTTCCAAAACCTTAAGCATGCGGCTGAAGTCCGCTGTGGTGTCGGAGGTGCGGTTTGCCCTGAAATCCTGGACAATGAAGCTCATGGCTTCTTCCGATGTCTTCTGGTATTTGAGTAACTGAGGATTGAATTCATACCGGGTATCATTATGTCCGAGTGACATGCCTCCCGTCTCATGATCAGCGGTAACGATGATCAGGGTTTCATCTGGATGCTGCCTGTTAAATTCCACCGCTATTCTGATGGCTTCATCAAAAGCGATCACTTCATGGATCACCGTCGCGGCATCGTTGGAATGTCCTGCCCAGTCAATTTTTCCGCCTTCTACCATCAGGAAAAATCCCCTCTCATTATCCAGCATTTCTATGGCTTTTTCCGTAAACTCCGCAAGTGTAATATCGCCCGGATTCATATCAATGGAAAAAGGAAGTGAATTCTCGGATTCCGAACGCGGAGAGAACACCAGTGCCTTTCCGCTGCCGGGTTTCAGCTGTTCAAACCCTTCCCGGGTGTTGATAAGCTGATAACCATTTGATTGCGCAAGTTGCAAAAGGTTCACCGGCCGGCCCTGGAAAATGCCATCCGGCTTGATAAATCCTCCCCCGGCGAAAAATTCGAATTGGCTTTTTGGGAGTTCCATGCCAATCTCAAAGTACATATCCCGCTCAAGCTGATGGGCATAAAATGCAGCCGGGGTAGCATGATCAATGGATACGGTGGTGACAATCCCGACTTTGTACCCTGCTTTTTTTGCTTTTATAGCTATCGATTCATATGGCACCTTTCCAGTGGGATCCATGCCCAGAATGCCGTTATTTGTTTTATTCCCGGTTGCCAGGGCTGTGCCCGCCGCGGCTGAACAGGTTATCAACTCATTGTTCGAATAGGTGCTGACGGTCCCGACTTGCGGAAACTGCGTGAATGTCAGTCGCTCCAGTCCCGTTTTTCCCTGTACGGCAGCCCTGTATGCTTCCGTGGCATTGACCTGGGCCAGTCCCATCCCGTCGCCAATAAAAAGAAAGACATATTTGACCTTTTCTTCCTGTGAAGTGACACTTTGTGCAAAATTGGCCGGATGAAGGCCCAGGAAAATCAAATACAGAAAGACAATCCGGAATGGTTTCATATCAAATATTAATCAGGTTGCAAAAATAAGGGATTTAAGTGTTTCATTCATGAAGATAAGGTTATGAAATGTATGAATGGAGCCCTTTCGACAGGGAGTTACCGGTAGGTTAATTCATCGTAACTTTGCCGGCGAAATGAAGCCGTTAAAATCCCACGATTTGGAGATCATGGCTCCAGTCGGTTCATATGAGTCGCTGATGGCAGCCATTCAGGGCGGAGCCAATGCCGTGTATTTCGGTATCGGCCACCTGAATATGCGGTCCAAATCCACCGTGAATTTCACGTTGGATGACCTTAAGCAAATTTCGGACACCTGCCGGGAGCATAAAATCCGGTCTTATATCACGCTCAATACGGTTGTTTTTGATGAGGAGATGGAGGAGATGCGAACCATTGTCGATAAGGCAGCATCAGAGCGGATAGATGCCATCATTGCCTCTGATATGGCGGTGATCCGGTATGCCCGGAAAACCGGGATGGAAGTGCATATGTCTACTCAGTCCAACATCACCAATTTCGAAGCCGTCAAATACTATGCTCAGTTCGCCGATGTGATGGTAACGGCCCGGGAACTGACCCTGGACCAGGTTAAAGTAATCACGGCTGCCATCGAAAGAGAACAGCTCAAGGGACCCTCCGGGAAACTGGTGCAAATAGAAGTCTTTGCTCACGGGGCGTTGTGCATGGCGGTGTCGGGCAAATGTTACCTGAGCCTGGACAACTTCAATTCCTCCGCCAACAGGGGCCGGTGCCTGCAGATCTGCCGGCGTCCCTACCATGTTTTCGACCGCGACGGGGAGCTGGAGATCGATAACGAATACATCATGTCGCCCAGAGATCTGAAGACGATCGACTTTCTCGATAAGATCGTCGATGCAGGGGTAAGGATTTTAAAGATTGAAGGTCGGGGAAGGTCGCCGGAATACGTGAAAGTCGTGACCCGATGCTATCGCGAAGCAGTGAATGCCATCCGCGACGGCACTTTTACAAAAGAAAAACTAGAAACCTGGAACCTGAAACTTGAAACTGTATACAACCGGGGTTTCTGGGACGGCTACTACCTGGGCCGGAGAATGGGGGAATGGTCGGATCAGCACGGTTCGCAGGCCACCCGGAAGAAGGTCTATGTGGGTAAGGTCATGAACTATTATGCCAGGCCGAAGGTAGCGGAAATCAAAGTGGAGGCACAGCCGATCTCGGTGGGTGAGGAAATGCTCATCCTTGGCCCGACCACCGGTGTGCACAACGAAATTGTCCGGGAAATCTGGGTGGATGAGAAAAGCGTCGATAAAACCGTCAGAGGCGACCTTTGCACCATACCTGTCAGCGTACCCCTCCGCCTGTCAGATAAATTATATAAATGGAGTGATACCAGCACGAAACAGGATTGAGAATCAACTTCAACCCAGAAATAAGTAGCCAGAAACAAGAAACAAGAAACTCGAAACAAGAAACTCGAAACAAGAAACTCGAAACAAGAAACTTGAACCTCTTCAACCTCCATACGCACAGTCATTTCTGTGACGGTTCCGGCGCACCCGAAGAATACGTGCAGGCGGCTATAGAAGCGCGATTCCACACTCTTGGTTTCTCCAGCCATGCTCCGGTTCCGTTCAGGAACAATTTTGCCATCCAGGACGATTCTAAACTGAAGGCTTACTGCAATGAGGTCAGGCGCCTGAAAGCTGACTATTCGGGCAGAATTGATATTTTTTTAGGGCTGGAACTCGACTATATCGAAGGGATAACAGGGGATTTTTCCATTTACAGGGAATCGTGCGGATTGGATTATACGATCGGATCGGTGCACCTGGTCCGCAACGGGGATGACAACCGGCTCTGGTTTATCGACGGGGCAAAGATTGAAACCTATGACGATGGATTGAAGAATGTCTTCCATGGGGACGTTCGGAAGGCCGTCACCACTTATTACAAGCAGCTCAACAGCATGATATCCTCCCAGAAACCCGATATCATCGGCCATCTTGACAAGATCAAGATGAACAACAAGGGCCGGTATTTTAAGGAAGATGAAGGCTGGTACCAGGATCTCATCATGCAAACCCTCGAAAACATTAAGAAATCAGGCCTGATCGTGGAAGTGAATACCCGGGGGATTTATAAAAAACGTTCTGACGATCTTTACCCCGGCATCCGGACACTGGAACACATGATTGCATTGAACATCCCGATAACAATAAGCTCTGATGCGCACCGGCCGGAGGAGATAGACGGGTATTACCAGGAGTCGGTAGGAATTCTAAAAGAAATTGGATTTAAGGCCCTGACTTTTCTTTCCGTATCGGGCTGGAAGGAGCAGAGGCTCTAATTTATTTCGGGTCGTAAGCCCACTTGACTAAAATAGCGCCCCATGTGAACCCTCCTCCGAAAGCTGAAAGCACGAGGTTGTCTCCTTTCTTAAGCTGATCTTCCCATTCCCAGAGGCACAGCGGAATGGTGGCAGAAGTGGTGTTGCCGTACCGTTCGATATTGATCATCACCTTTTCTTTTTCAAGGCCCATTCTCCGGGCCGTAGCTTCGATGATCCGCATATTGGCCTGGTGCGGCACCAGGTATGCGATATCCTTTGAAGAAAGGTTATTCTTTTCCATAATCTCAACGGATACATCGGCCATTCCCACCACGGCGAATTTGAACACCGACTGTCCTTCCTGGTACACATAATGTTCTCGGAAATCGAGGGTTTCCTGTGAGGCGGGCTTGATGGCCCCACCACCTTTCTGATGCAGGTAAATACGTCCGGAACCGTCGGTTTTCAGGATGGAATCCATGACCCCAACTTCTTCGGTGGTGGGCTCAAGCATGATGGCACCTGCCCCGTCACCGAACAGCACACAGGTGGCACGGTCCGTATAATCGATCATCATCGACATTTTTTCAGCGCCGACCACGATGACTTTCTTGTACCTGCCTGATTCAATGAACCTTGCAGCGGTTTCCAGGGCAAAAAGAAATCCCGAGCAGGCAGCATTGATGTCAAAGCTCCAGGCATTTTTGAGGCCGACTTTGTCTGAAATGACATTGGCGGTAGCCGGGAAAGCATAATCAGGGGTGACGGTGGCGCAAATTAACAGGTCGATTTCTTCCGGTTTGGTACCGGTTTTTTCCAGTAAGCCTTTCACAGCAGGGGCACCGATGTCAGAGGTGCCCAGTCCGGGTTCGCGTTGTATTCTCCTCTCCTTGATACCCGTGCGGGTCATGATCCACTCGTCGTTGGTATCCACCATTCTGCCCAGTTCTTCATTGGTTAAAACATATTCCGGCACCCAACCGTGAATACCGGTAATGGCGGCTCTGAGTCTGTCCATCGGTAAAGTTATTCTTTGTTGTTAAGCGTAACTTTTTGCAAAGCTTGTTGAATTTTCCTGGAGAGTTCCACTTCGTGAACTTCTTTGGAGAGCAAGATCATATTTTTAATGGCGATGTCGTTGGAAATGCCATGTCCGATGATGACACTGGAGTTGATCCCCAGTAAGGGCGTACCACCATAATTTTCGTAGTTCATCCGGTCGATGTAATCGTCGCGAAGTCCGCGTTTGACCAGCATCCGGTAAACTGATTCCATAAGCTTCAGCACCACATTGCCGGTATAGCCGTCGCAGACGATCACGTCGCACTTGTCTTTAAAGATGTCCCTGCCTTCAATATTGCCGATGAAATTGAAATCCTTCGAACCCTTCATGAGTCCGAAAGCAGCCTGGCAGAGAATATTGCCTTTTTCTTCCTCGGTACCGACATTCAGCAGCCCGACTCTCGGATTCTCTATACGGTAAACATAATGTGCCAGGATAGAGCCGAGAATACCGAACTGGTACATCATATCGGGTTTGACATCGGTAATGGTCCCAACGTCGAGCAATATTGAGATCGATCCGTTTTCTTTCGGGACAATAACGGAAGATGTGGGCCTGAGGATGCCTTCTATCATTCCCACGCTGTACATCGAACCCACCACCATCGCGCCGCTGTTGCCGGCACTGGAAAAAGCATCGATCTCTCTGGTTTTCAGCCCTCTGAAACCCAGGGCAATGCCTGAGTTTGGTTTGGCGACCATTGCTTTCGTGGGAGATTCAGCCATACCGATCACTTCGGTGGCATTGACCATGTCAAATACTGCGGGATCAATTCCAAACCGGCGGAGTTCTTCCGTCATGACATTTTCGGGTCCGAACAGAACGATCCTGTCGTCCTTTGATATTTCCTTCAAGGCAAGTACGGCGCCTTTAAGGGTTGCCTGGGGCGCGAAATCGCCACCCATGACATCGAGTCCGATTCTCATCAGGCTGTCAGCTTGATCAGTAAATCGCTATTACGCTTCAGCTTTGCTGATGACCAGCTTTCCTTTGTAGTAAAGGTCGCCGTCGACGTAATAAGCGCGGTGATAAACGTGTACCGTGCCGGTAGCCGGGCAGGTAGCAAGGGTTGGCCTTTCGATCTTATCGTGGGTCCGTCTCTTGTCCCTTCTCGTCTTCGAGTGTTTTCTCTTAGGATGTGGCATATTCGGGATTATTAATTATCTTGATTATCAATATTATCTTTCAATTTTTTCAGCACCTCCCATCTGGGGTCGTCAGGTTGGTCTTCCTGTTGCATGATGCGGCTGGTGATGTCGGGATTGCAAAGGCTGTCGCCGTTTTCGTCCGTCCCGTGCACCTTGCGCATGGGCAGCAGAAGGTGGATATACTCGTAGATGAACTGGCTCAGGTCAAGCTCGTGTTCGTCCTCCGTGATCACCAGGATGTCTTCGCTTTCTTCCTCATGCTCCTGTCCGTATTTGACGATCAGTCTTTCTTCCCCGTCCACCGGCTGGCTGAATATTTCTCCGCAACGGTCGCAGGGGATGAAGACGTGCCCGGCAATAAGGAAGCTGAAGACCATCATGCGTGGCTGACGTTCCAGGACAACGTCCACATGGATCCGGCCCTGCGTGATCTCCGAGTATTCAAAATGTTCAAAGAACCTGTCGTCAATGTCGAAGGTAAAGGTGTAATTCCCTGCCTTCAGCCCACTGAATGGGACCACAAATTGTTTGAGATATCCCATCTTTTGTTAGTAAAAAAATTGGGGTGCAAAATTAAGCATTAATATTTTGACAGCCAAATCTTTTTTTAATTGCCGCTGATTCGCAGATTATTTTGGAAGAGACCGGGTATATTATCCAAAAATCCGGATAAACAGAGAAAAACTATGCTTTACGAACCGGATAAATATCCTTATCAGCAAGAGAGCTATGAGATCATTGGCACCTGCATGGAAGTTCACCGTATTCTCGGAAAGGGATTTGCGGAGATCGTATATAAAGATGCCATTTCATATGAATTCAGATCGAGGGGGATACCCTTTGAAAGGGAGAAAGAATATGCAGTCGTTTACAAGGGTGTGATTTTGCCGCATAAATTTTATGCCGATTTTGTAGTTTATGGAAAGATAATCCTGGAGGTCAAAGCTCAGAAGAGGATTGCGGAAGAACAATATGCGCAGGTCATCAATTATCTGGCTGTTTCGGGATGCAAGCTTGGGTTGCTGGTTAATTTCGGAGAAAGCTCTCTTGTTGTCAAACGGGTCGTTTTATCCGGAATCTAATCAGCGAATCTGCAGCTATTTTTTTACCGCTGATTCACAGATTACGACCGTGCAGGAAAAACAGGTTGGATCAACTTGAAGGCCTGGCAGCTTGCGTTCATTTTAGTTTAGCAATGCCATCGGCCCCGTGCGGAAAGCTAATCAGCGAATCTGCGGCTATTTTTTTGCCGTTGATTCACAGATTACGATCGAGCAGGAAAAACAGGTTGGATCAACTTGAAGGCCTGGCAGACTGGGTTCATTTTAGTTTAGCAATGCCATCGGCCCCGTGCGGAAAGCTAATCAGCGAAT
>CAZUDV010000009.1:165274-201081 GCA_964619555.1 uncultured Bacteroidales bacterium
CTGCGGCTATTTTTTTGCCGCTGATTCACAGATTATTTTTTTTCTCAAATTGTGAAAATATTAACAAAAGCATAATTTTGCAGTTCATTGTTAATGTTCTAAATCTGCTGAATTATGTTCAATAAGATGATCGCGGCCATGCTGCCTTATATGCCGAAAAGCTTCGTCTGGATCTTTTCCAAAAGATATATTGCCGGTAAGAAAATAACAGATGCTATCAGGGTGTCGAAAGAACTCAACAAAGATGGCATCCTGGTCACCATCGACCTGCTCGGGGAATTCATCACCAAAATAGAAGAAGCTAAAGCCAATAAAGAAGAATATCTGTATATCATCGATACGATCATGAAAGAAAAGATCGATGGCAATTTTTCCCTGAAACCGACCATGTTCGGACTGCTGATCGATAAAGACGTGTGCTATCAGTATATCCGCGAGATTGTCGCCAAAGCCGCTTCCTATAATAACTTTATCCGGATCGACATGGAAGACTCCCAATGTGTTGACCTTGAAATTGAGCTCTACCGCAAACTCAAGGCCGAATTCCCTAAAAATGTCGGGCTGGTGGTACAAGCCTACCTGAAACGTACCTTGAAGGACCTGGAGAACATGATGGATATGCACTCAAAGGAGATCCCGCTGAACTACAGGCTGTGTAAAGGGATCTACGTGGAGCCGGCTGAGATCGCTTATAAGAAATACGAAGAGATCAACCAGCATTTCCTGGAAGACCTGGATTTCCTGATGAAGAACGGGGTGTATCCGGGTATTGCCACACACGATAAACCGCTGGTGGACGGAGCCTATAAGATCATTGAAAAATACAATGTCCCGAAAGATATGTACGAGTTCCAGATGCTCTACGGCGTGACCCCGGAACTCAGAAAATCCATAGTTGACAAAGGTCACCGTATGAGGGTGTATGTCCCCTTCGGGGAAAAATGGTTTGCGTACAGTACCAGGCGCCTGAAAGAAAATCCCAAGATGGCTTGGCTTATTATTAAAGCCATCTTTGTGAGAGGATAAATTTTAGTTGGGCAATTGGACAGAGGGCAGTTGGACAAAATCAGAAGTCCCATACCAACTATCCAAGCGTCCAACTGCCAACTTTTCTGCTTGTTGTGTTGAAAATTTCCATGGAAATACTATCTTTGCGCAAATTTTCAGGAATTCCCATGGATAATAAAAGAACCGGAAAAATTGCCCAGATCATCGGGCCGGTGGTGGACGTGACTTTTGAAGATGAAGCTCATCTGCCGAATATTTACGATGCCCTTGAGGTAACCAACGACAAAGGCGAAGTGATTGTGCTGGAATGCCAGCAGGATATCGGCGAAAACACTATCCGCACCGTGGCAATGGACTCCAGCGACGGCCTGCGCCGCGGCATGGAAGTAATTGCTACCGGAAGACCGATCTCTATGCCGGCTACTGAAGAAATCCGTGGCCGCCTGTTCAATGTCATCGGTCAGCCGATCGACGGATTGGGCCAGGTATCCCGTGAAAAGGTATATCCTATCCACCGGGAACCTCCAACATTCGATAACCTGACGACCCGCCAGGAAGTGCTATATACCGGTATAAAAGTCATCGATCTCATCGAACCTTACGCAAAAGGCGGAAAAATCGGCCTGTTCGGCGGTGCCGGCGTAGGCAAGACGGTGATCATCATGGAGCTAATCAATAACATCGCCAAGGTTTATTCCGGTATGTCGGTGTTCGGCGGCGTCGGTGAACGTACCCGGGAGGGAAACGACCTGCTCCGGGAAATGATTGAATCAGGCGTTATCCAGTATGGTGATGCCTTCCTGGAAGATATGGAGAAAGGAGGATGGGACCTATCCAAAGTGGACACTGAGAAGCTCAAGGATTCCAACATCACGCTGGTGTTCGGCCAGATGAACGAACCGCCAGGAGCACGTGCCCGCGTGGCATTGTCAGGTCTGACCCTGGCTGAATATTTCCGTGACGGCGATGAAAAATCGGGCGGAAGGGATATCCTGTTCTTCATCGATAATATTTTCCGCTTCACCCAGGCAGGTTCCGAAGTGTCAGCACTTCTCGGCCGTATGCCTTCAGCCGTTGGTTATCAGCCTACTCTGGCTACGGAAATGGGTATCATGCAGGAACGCATTACCTCCACCAAACGCGGTTCCATCACCTCTGTGCAGGCTGTCTATGTTCCCGCTGACGACCTGACAGACCCGGCACCCGCAACAACCTTCGCCCACCTCGACGCCACCACGGTGCTCAGCCGCAAGATCTTTGAGATTGGCATTTACCCGGCAGTCGATCCGCTGGATTCAACTTCCCGGATCCTCAGCCCTGAAATTGTCGGCGAAGAACATTATAAAACCGCCCAGCGGGTCAAACAAATACTCCAGCGTTACAAGGAACTTCAGGATATCATCGCCATCCTCGGAATGGACGAACTTTCCGACGAAGATAAACTCACGGTAAGCCGCGCCCGCCGTGTGCAGCGGTTCCTCTCGCAACCTTTCCATGTGGCCGAACAGTTTACCGGTATCCCCGGCACCATCGTCTCCATTGAAGATACTATCAAGGGGTTCAATATGATCATGGACGGCGAGGTCGACGAGTACCCGGAAGCCGCTTTCAACCTGGTGGGTACTATCGAAGAAGCGATTGAAAAAGGGAAGAAGATTTTGGCTGAGAACCAGTGACAGGTTGCAGTTAGCAGTTTGCAGTTGGCAGTCATGCAGGAACACGATTTGTGACTATTTATGACAACATATGACGTTTGAAAAATGCATCTTGATATCATAACCCCGGAAACCACTTTATTCGCAGGTGAAGTCGGTCTGGTGCAGCTTCCCGGCATCGACGGCTCTTTCGAAATACTGGAAAACCATGCGCCGCTGATCTCAGTGCTGACAACCGGGAAAGTCAAAATTCAGGATTCCCAGAAACAAACCCGGTTTTTCGATATCAAAGGCGGTGTTGTGGAAGTGCTGTCCAATAAAGTGCTGGTGTTGGCAGAGTAATCGTTAGTCGTTAGTCATTGCTTTATTTTCACGGAAGATTTTTAAAAAATCTACATCATCTCTATTTATTTCTAAATTTTCTTACCTTTGTTAAAAAATTAACAATAAATAATTAATCATGAAAATATCTCATATTGAGCACATTGGAATCGCAGTGAAAAACCTTGAGGAGGCTATTCCATTTTATGAGAATGTCCTCGGACTGAAATGCTACAATATTGAAGAAGTTACTGACCAGAAAGTGAAGACAGCATTTTTCATGGTCGGGCAGACAAAGATCGAATTGCTGGAGTCAACGGATCCGGAAGGACCTATCGGTAAATTCATCGCCAATCGCGGAGAAGGCGTTCATCATATGGCCTTTGCCGTGGAAAACCTGGAGGCAAGCCTGAAGGAAGCCGAAGAAAAAGGGATCAGGCTGATCGACCAGCAGCCAAGGAAAGGGGCAGAAGGACTGCACATTGCCTTCCTTCATCCAAAATCGACCATCGGTGTACTGACGGAATTCTGCGAGAATAAAAATAAATGACATGGCCAGGGAAAGGTTTATTCACGACCGGCACAAGGAGATCCAGCAGTTGCTCGACAACCGGGAGCTGGCAAAACTGGGAGGTGGGGAGAAAAGAATTACGGCCCAGCACGAAAAAGGTAAATTTACAGCAAGGGAACGGATTGAAATGTTGCTCGACGAAGGCAGCTTCGAGGAGTATGACATGTTCGTGACGCACCGTACCACTGATTATGGCCTTGGCAATCAGCTCATTCCCGGAGATGGGGTCATTACAGGCCATGGTACTATAGACGGACGGGTGGTTTACGTTTTCTCGCAGGACTTCACCGTATTCGGAGGCTCCCTTTCGGAGACCTTTGCCCTGAAGATCTGCAAGATCATGGACCAGGCCCTGAAAGTAGGCGCCCCGATCATCGGCATCAATGACAGCGGCGGAGCCAGGATCCAGGAAGGAGTCAGGAGCCTTGCGGGGTATGCGGAGATATTCGAACGCAACATCCTCGCCTCGGGCGTGGTACCTCAAATTTCGGCAGTTTTCGGGCCATGCGCCGGCGGTGCGGTATATTCACCCGCCCTCACCGATTTTATCCTGATGTCGGATAAGACCAGTTACATGTTCGTGACCGGTCCGAAGGTAACCAAGACCGTTACCGGGGAAGATATTTCAGAAGATGACCTGGGCGGGCCTCAGGTCCATGCCATGAAATCGGGAGTATCGCATTTCCTGGCGGAAAGCGAGGAAGAAGGGCTGATGCTCATCCGGAAGCTTCTCAGTTACATGCCTCAGAATAACCTGGAAGATCCGCCGATGATCGAATGTTCTGATCCGATCGACCGCCTGGAAGACCGGTTGAATGACATTATCCCTGAAGATCCGAACAAACCTTATGACGTTAAAGATGTCATCTACGCGATAGCCGACCATAATGAATTCCTGGAGATTCAGCGGCATTATGCCAAGAATATTGTGACGGGCTTTTCCCGCCTTAGCGGGATGCCGGTAGGAATTGTGGCCAATCAGCCGATATTCATGGCCGGGGTCCTGGACATCAACGCTTCAAGGAAAGCTGCCAGGTTCGTGCGTTTCTGCGATGCTTTCAACATTCCGATCCTTACCCTGGTGGATGTACCCGGTTTCCTCCCGGGCAGCGCCCAGGAATATGGCGGCATCATCATCCATGGAGCTAAGCTGATGTATGCCTATGGGGAAGCTACGGTCCCGAAAGTGACCGTCACCCTCAGGAAATCTTACGGAGGAGCCCACGATGTGATGAGTAGCAAACAATTGCGCGGGGATATCAATTATGCCTGGCCATCGGCTGAAATTGCCGTAATGGGCCCGGCAGGGGCCATTGAGATCCTGGAAGGAAAGACCCTGAAAACCATGGAAAGCGAGGAAGCCCGGGCTGATTTCATCGCAACCAGGGAAAAGGAGTACCGTGACCGGTTCGCCAATCCTTATGAAGCAGCCAGGTATGGGTACATTGACGATGTCATCGAGCCACGTAACACTCGTTTCAGAATTATCAGGGCTTTCCGCACACTCGCTACCAAAAAGGATGTTAATCCGCCTAAAAAACACGGCAACATACCGCTTTAGGCAAAATATTAATTGCTGAACATGAATAACGAATTGTCATTACTCCTTCAGGATGGTCTGATCATCAGCCTGGTGGGAATTTTAATAGTTTTCATATCCCTGACCGTTTTATTCAAATCGTTCGATTGGATTTCCAGGATTGTCAGCTTGAACATAAGGAGTAAGCTCAGAAAACAGGGTAAGAACATCACTGGAGGCACAGAAAGTCTGATGATACCGGCCGATCACAGTGCCGCCATTGCCATGGCCCTTTACCTGTATTACGAATTGCATGACGAAGAGAGCAATGTCATCACGATTGACCGGGTTTCAAGGACCTATTCCCCCTGGAGCAGCAAGATCTACTCCATGCGCTGGCCGGAGAAAATGTGAGAAATTAGCCTGCCCGTACAATTACCAAAAACAAATAACCCATGCGTTCCTTTAAATTCAACATAAAAGGCCACGATTACCAGGTGGAAATAAAAAGGGTGGATAATAACACCGCGGAAGTGGAAGTCAATGGTTCCGTTTACCAGGTGGAAGTCAACCGGCAGATGAAAACTTCCAAAACCCCGATATTGGTAAGAACCGAACCGGCTGTTCCCAAGAGTTCCCATAAGTTCAAGAAAAAGATCTCCGGCAGTTACGAAGTAAAGACGCCCTTGCCTGGCAACATTATGCACATTTTTGTGAAAGAAGGGGATGAGGTGAAAAAAGGCGACAAACTGGTGATGTACGAAGCCATGAAGATGGAAAACACCATCTATTCGGAAAAAGATGGCAGTGTGGTGAAAATAAAAGTCAAGCCCGGGGATAATATCCTTGAAGGCGATGTGCTGATTGAAATGTCGTGATATGATGACCAAACGAAGATCCATCCTGTTATTCGGGATATTGGCTTTACTCGCCCTGATCAATCTGGCGTTTACCGGGACAGAGGGTACCATCGGCAACCTGTTGGACAAACCGGGAGTTGAATTGGCAGCGGATACAGTCCAATCTGTCGCTCCTCATGAACCGATGAGCATCGGCAAGGGGGTCCGTCAGTTCCTCGAATATACCGGTTTTGCCAATGCCACATGGGGAAACGTTATTATGATCATAGTCGGGTTGATCTTTATCTTCCTGGCTATAAAGTATGAGTATGAACCCTTGTTGCTAATCCCCATCGGTACCGGGATCCTGATCGGGAACATACCGTTCTTCCAGAGCGAAACAGTGTCGCTCCAGATAGGAATCTACGAACCAGGCAGCGTACTTAATTACTTGTACCAGGGCGTGACCAGGGGGATTTATCCTCCTCTCATTTTCCTGGGGATCGGAGCCATGACCGACTTTTCCTCTCTCATTTCCAATCCGCGGCTGTTATTGCTCGGAGCGGCGGCACAGATTGGCATTTTCGTTACTTTCCTTGGGGCTTTGTTGTTAGGGTTTAACCTGCCGGAAGCCGGAGCCATAGGGATCATCGGCGGAGCCGACGGACCTACGGCAATCTTCCTCTCTTCCAAACTGGCCAACGGCAACCTGGTGAACGGTATCCAAACCATGAACCTGATCGGCCCTATTGCCATTGCGGCTTATTCCTATATGGCGCTGGTACCGGTGATCCAGCCGCCGGTGATGAGGCTCCTCACCACTAAAAAGGAGAGACTCATCCGGATGAAGCCACCCCGCGCGGTTTCCCGCTTTGAAAAAATTGTCTTCCCCATCCTGGGATTGTTACTGACCACTTTTATCTCTCCCGGGGCATTGCCATTGCTGGGTATGCTGTTTTTTGGCAATCTGCTGAAAGAAAGCGGGGTGACGAGAAGACTGGCCGATACTGCCAAAACATCGTTGATCGATATAGTAACCATCATTCTTGGCCTGACTGTCGGCGCTTCGACCCAGGCTAATGTCTTCCTCACTCCCCACTCCATCATGATTTTCGGACTCGGAGCCTTTTCTTTCATCATCGCCTCCGCCAGCGGGGTCATGTTTGCCAAAGGAATGAACATCTTCCTCAAACCTGAAAGCAAGATTAATCCGCTGATCGGTTCCGCAGGCGTTTCCGCTGTTCCCGACAGCGCCAGGGTCTCGGAAATGGAAGGACTCAGGGCGGATCCGAACAACCACCTGCTGATGCATGCCATGGCGCCCAATGTGGCCGGTGTGATAGGGTCGGCAGTGGCGGCGGGGATCCTGATGAGCTTTTTGCTCTAAAGCACTTAGGTTTAGGTAAGAGGGCTTTATATCAGGGTTTCTAGATTTTATTTCCTACATTTGCAGACAAAAGTCAGATCATGAAAAAATTTGCTGAGATCTTATTGGCTATTCTGTTGCCTTTGATGTTTTTCATGCAATCCTGCAAGGATGATGAAGGCATCAACATATTCACAGTAGAGGATGATATGGAACTCGGATTGCAAATGCAGCAGGAGATACAGTCCAACCCTGCCGATTACCCCCTGCTCAATCCAAATCAGTATCCTGAAGCTTATCAGGTCATCGAGGGTGTCAGGGACAGCATCCTGGGTACCAATCTTGTCAATTACGACAATCTCTTTGAATGGGAGGTCCATATTATTAAGGATGACAGCGTTCTCAATGCCTTTTGCACACCGGGCGGCTACATTTATTTTTACACCGGACTGATCAGGTTTCTGGATGATGAAGCTGAATTTGCTGGCGTTATGGGGCATGAAATGGCCCATGCAGCCATGCGTCATTCTACGGAACAGATGACCAAAGCCTATGGGCTCCAGTTCCTGATATCCATTGTATTAGGGCAGAATCCCAATGCCCTGGCCCAGATCGCCGCCGACCTGGCTGCAGGGGTGGCCAGCCTGGCCTTTAGCCGAGAAGATGAATATGAATCAGACGAATACTCGGTGCGATACCTGTATGAAACCGCTTATGATGCCCGGGGAGTGGCGGGTTTCTTCGAAAAATTGGAAGGTTCTCCTCAACCGCCCGAATTTCTGAGCACACATCCCAATCCGGGTAACCGGGTCGAAAAGATTAATGAGATCTGGACGGAACTCGGCGGGAAAATTGGGGAAACCTATCCGGAACGATATCAGCAGTTTAAAAACAGCCTACCATAATCCAATTCAAGGTTCAAAGTGCAAAGTGCAAAGTTTAGTTATTCAGTGAATAAATGGAAGGATATTAAAAACTTCGGACTATTCATTCGACTTCACACTATAAACTATTCACTCAACTTTGAACTTTGAACTTTGAACTTTGAATGAATGAATTAATGGCCAACAACGAAGAACTTTTAAAGAAAATCATCTCCCATGCCAAGGAATACGGCTTTGTATTCCAGTCGAGCGAAATATACGACGGATTGAGCGCGGTCTACGATTACGGACAGAACGGGGTTGAACTGAAGAATAACATCCGCAATTACTGGTGGAAATCGATGGTCCAGCACCATGAGGACATAGTCGGACTGGATTCCGCGATTTTCATGCATCCCACCATCTGGAAAGCTTCCGGTCATGTGGATGCTTTCAATGATCCGCTTATCGACAACAAGGATTCTAAAAAACGCTACCGTGCCGATACGCTGGTGGAAGATTACATGGCAAAATTACAGGGAAAGGTCGACCAGGAGGTAGAGAAAGCCCGGAAGAGGTTCGGGGAGAGTTTTAATGAATCGATGTACCTCGAAACCAATCCCCGGGTGAAGGAATACCGCGGGAAAATGGAGGAAGCCGGGAAACGGCTGTATTCGGCGATGGAAGCAAACGATATGGCTGCCATCCGCCAGCTGATCATCGATCTGGAGATTGCAGACCCGGTTTCCGGCACCCGGAACTGGACCGACGTCAGGCAGTTCAACCTGATGTTCGCCACGCAGATCGGTTCAGTGTCGGAGGAAGCTAACACTATTTACCTTCGTCCTGAAACGGCACAGGGCATTTTCGTCAATTTCCTGAATGTCATGAAAACCGGAAGGATGAAGATTCCTTTTGGCATCGCACAGACCGGCAAGGCATTCCGGAATGAAATTGTAGCCCGGCAATTCATCTTCCGCATGCGGGAATTCGAGCAGATGGAGATGCAGTTTTTTGTCCAACCGGGCCAGGAGATGAAATGGTTCGAATACTGGAAAGAACAGCGAATGAAATGGCACCTGGAGATGGGAATTCCTTCTGACCAGTACCGCTTCCATGAACACGAGAAGCTGGCGCATTACGCCAACGCGGCATTCGATATCGAGTTTAATTTCCCCATGGGATTTAAAGAACTGGAGGGTATACATTCCCGCACCGATTTCGACCTGGTCCAGCACCAGCAGTATTCAGGCAAAAAACTGCAGTACTTCGATCCGGACCTGAATGAAAGCTATGTGCCATTTGTGATCGAGACGTCAATTGGGCTTGACCGGACCTTCCTCGCTGTCCTTACTTATGCCTATCAGGAAGAAAAGCTGGAGGACGGCTCTGAAAGGATCGTAATGCGCATCCCACCCTTCCTGGCCCCGGTCAAAGCGGCTGTTTTGCCTCTCGTGGCAAAGGATGGCCTGCCTGAGAAAGGCCGGGAGATTTTCGACAGCCTGAAGTACGATTACATGTGCCAGTATGAAGAGAAGGACAGCATCGGCAAGCGCTACCGCCGACATGACGCCATCGGTACCCCATACTGCATTACTATCGACCACCAGACCCTTGAAGACAATACAGTGACCATCCGGGAGCGGGATAGCATGGCGCAGGAGAGGATTGCTGTAAGCGAGATTGCCGGGATTATCAGAAACAGGCTCAGGGCATAGAGCTTATTGGGTGTTGGGCATGGAAAGTTGAGTAATGGCTCTAAGCTCTTCGCTCAAAGTTTCTTCCGTGTCATTTATTAAATTTCGTCATCGTCAAATCCGCACCGGCCGTTACAAACGACTTTATTGCCTCAACGGCTTGCAGGATCATCGGATCAAGCCAGGATTTTTCATCATCGGTCCAGGTACCGAGGACGAAATCTGTCTGATAGCCCCTTGGGAAGTCCTTTCCGATTCCACAGCGGAGTCGCGCAAATTCCTTGGTCTGCAGGGTTTCCATTATGCTGTAAAGGCCATTGTGGCCTCCGTCGCCACCTTTAAGCTTAAGCCGAAGGATCCCGGGTGGCAGGGCCAGGTCATCGGTTATGACCAGGAGGTTCTGAACGGGTATTTTTTCCTTAGCCAGCCAGTGGCGGACAGCCTTACCGCTAAGATTCATATAGGTAGAAGGCTTGATCACGACCAGCTCGTGGTTTTTCACCTTAATACTGCAATTGGTCGCATACCGGCCGGAAAGAAAAGAAACACCTGACAGCCGGGCCAGTTCGTCGACGACCTGGAAACCGATGTTATGCCTGGTTCTGGCATACTCATCGCCGATGTTGCCAAGACCAGCTATCAGGTATTTCATGACTTATAAAGACGCCTTATTTGGCAGGGGTTTCTCCTTCTTCAGGACCGGCAGTTGCAGAAAGACGGGTAGGATTGATCGCTATGATGTACCTTTCCTGCTGTTCCAGAATTTTAAAGTTTTCCTGCTGGATTTCTTTTACCAGGAACTTCTGGTTGATATCGAGGTTGCTGATATCAACGGTAATATAATCCGGCATATCTTTCGGCAAAGCTTTGACTGTCAGTTTGCGGAACTTTTTAACGAGCTGGCCCCCTTTGATCACACCGGGTGCGGTGCCCTGGAATTTAATTGGAATGGCCAGGGTAAGCGGTTTATCCTGGCTGAATTCAAAGAAATCGGCATGCAGGATATGATCGCTGACGGGGTGGTACTGAATGTCTTTCAGCACGCATTTATAGGATTGATCACCCACTGTGAGGTTGATAAAAAATGTGTCGGGGGAGAAGATGATGTCACCGAATTCTTTTTCTTCGGCCAGAAAGTGAATTTGTTTTTCACCGCCATAAAGTACACACGGGATTTTGCCGTCGGCCCTGTGGCGCTTAGCATCTTTTTTCCCTACGCTTTCTCTCGGAAAGCCGCTCATAGATACTGTTTTCATTGTTAAACTGTTAAATTGTTAAACTGTTAAATTGTTATTGTGCTCGATTGCTCGATTGTTCAATTGTTTAATCCTGGTTTTCAGGAGCATTAATATTTGCCCAAGAGTTCCCCCGTCTTTTTGTCTTCTTGTCTCTTTGTCCCTATGTCTGGCCAGCTATTTCTCACTTTCGTCAAACTTAAACAAAGAACTGATCGATTTGTAGTTTTCCACTCGTTTGATCACTTCGGCAAATAGGTCTGCCGTGGAAAGCACGGTGATCTTGCTGCTCTTTTGTTTCAGTGGTATCGTATCCGTTACGACAACCTCCGCAAAGGGCGAATTTTCAATCCTTTCATATGCCTGGCCGGAAAAAACCGGATGCGTGCAGAACGCCCTGACGCTGTTGGCTCCCTTGTCCATCATCAGTTGTGCCGCTTTTGTGATGGAACCGGCCGTATCGATGATATCGTCCACCAGGATGATATCCCTGCCCTTCACATCTCCCACCAGCGCCATTTTCTCGACCTGATTCGGTTTCGACCTCTGTTTGTAGGTTATGACGAAGTCGGTATGCAACACCTTGGCATAGGCCGCTGCACGGCGTGTACCGCCGGTATCGGGCGAGGCCATGGTCAGCATCGGCAGGTTGAGTTTTTTAATATACGGGATGAAGATCGAAGAGGCGTAGAGGTGGTCCACCGGGACATCAAAGAAGCCCTGGATCTGGTCGGCATGAAGGTCGATGGTTACGATCCTCTGAACCCCGGCTGCCGTGAGCAGGTTAGCCACCAGCTTGGAGGCGATGGTTACCCTTGGGCGGTCCTTGCGGTCCTGGCGGGCCAGGCCGAAGTACGGGATCACAGCCACGATATTCTTGGCCGACGCGCGTCGTGCCGCATCGATCATCATCAGTAATTCCAGCAGATTATCGGCCGGCGGAAAGGTCGATTGCACGATAAAGACATGCCGGCCACGGATATTTTCCTCGAAAGAGGGCTGAAATTCGCCGTCTGAGAAATGAAGAATATCCGATTTCCCGGGTTCAGTTCCATAGCTTTGCGCTATTTTCTCAGCCAGGTATGCAGTACTCCTGCACCCGAAAATACTGACCAGCTTTTTTTCTTTTGGCATAATGACCGGAATTTCTGGTTATTGGGCTGCAAAAATAGAAATAAAATTGGAAGTCTGCAAATGAAGATGAGGACTCGAATACCGGCTTCAGATTAATTTTTTCTATCGAATTATCACCCTGAGGATTTTAAAACAAATTTTTCATTTGGACTCAAAACCCGGAATCCTGTCTACATTTGCGAAAAAATTCATAGAATGAAATCCCGAATAGCAATCCTTCTGCTCACTCTGACACTTCTGACAGGCAGTCTGAAATCACAGATAACCCTGGAACAGGATTATCCGGCCTCTGCCACCCTCACTGAACTGGCTGTTTCAGGATACAAGTATTATTTGATGGACGTAATGAATAATGAATGCCGGATTTACAGCACCGATCATTCCATCTGGAAAATCATTTCGCTCAATATGCCGTCAGGCATGTATCTTTACGACATCCGGTTTGTTTCCGAAAAACTTTTTAATAACGATGATAAAGTCGAATTGGCCTATATTTATTACAGTTACGATACTTCATTATATTATTACACCTATTATGCCCGTGTGATTGACGAGACCGGGGCGGAACTCCTCGACCTTCCCGGATGTGCTTTTCTGGAGGTGAAATCATCTGGTAATGAGGGGTATAAGATGCTGGCGTATGTATATGATTACTCCATCGTCAACTGGACGGTGAATACACTTGTTTATTCGCTGCCCGGATCACTGCCAGTATCAGCGGTTGACTCCGAAATTGATGCATTCCACTCTCGGCCTTTTCCAAATCCTGCCGGTGCCACCGTAACTATTCCCTGTCAATTACCTGAAGGCATGGACACGGGCGAGATCTCCCTGATGAACAGTTCCGGGTTACTGATCAGGAAATACGAGGTCGACAGGACCTTCGGAAGCCTCCTGATCCATACCGGGGAACTGACTGCCGGAATCTATATTTATACAGTTACCTGTGATAAAACTTTGTTGTCAAGCGGTAAGATCATCGTTCCACGATAACTGAACACTTCTGATATTCAGTTTACACCAGCCATTCTTGACCTGAATTTACAGGAACAATATTTTAACCAGGAAGACAAGTGCCAGGGCTGTCAGCCAAAAAATAAGCACTATCCATCCTGAGGATAGCCTGGATTTTTTCATTTTTATAACAATTAACGGTTTGTAAAGAAATTAGGTAAAAGGCTCTTAGCCAGGTCATTTCTAACAAACAGGAGGAGGCCGTATCTTAAGGATGGATTGATAAGAAGAGGAATGGAGGGAAGTAGGTTTCAGGAAGATAAAAGCCCCGGTGTCGGACAGATGGCCGATCACAATGCTTCCGGCAGGCAGCAGGGCAAATTCCCTTCCCCGGTCGGCAAATCCCTTCCGGTATTCCTTAATGATTTCCTGGTCGGAGATGGGATCCGGCTGAGGTTTTGAGCCGGGTTCACTGATGCAGATTTCATTGTAATCGGCTTCCCATTTCACCCCATAGAGCCCGGTCTGCAGTGGCTTTTCGACGACTATCTCCGGATACTGCCGGTCATTTGAATTAGGCACTTCCCCGACAGGACCGCTGGCCAGTACTTCCAGATGGAGCAAGCAAACAAGGAAAACCAGGTATTTACCGGGGCGTTTTAACATGATTCTGCGGATACATCAGTATTTATTATCCAAACGATCAAGCAAGGCATGAAATTGTTCATGGATTCCCGGTCCGATCACTTCTTTTTCGATTTTATGAAAGCGGAAATTAATTTCGGTTTGCTTGTCTTCGCCCAGTATCCTGTCAGCCATCGGGAACAGAATGCTGTCTTCCTTAAGGATATGAGCGGTCAGATGGTTGACATAATCGACAAGCCTATCTGCCAGGGGTTGAATGTAATTTCCATTTCGGAATCCGTTCACGGCCGTTTCAATATCTAAGGTCATTTTTCTGCCGATGGCATGGTCATGCAGCATGACGGCGATGGGTCCGCTTTTTTCGGGCAGTCCGGCCGAGACCATAGCCGGGAAAAGCGCTGTTTCTTCCTTACCGTGATGGCATTTGTCGGCAAATACTTTCAGGAATTCGATGATCTGGTCGAGATCATCCGGATCAGCAGGATTTCCTGCGCTGATGTGGCCGGCGATCTTTTTCATGATGCTTAGCATCTTTTTGATCGCTTTATGTTCGTTCATCAGGTCTTCAGTCGGTTTCATAAGCTAATGGATTCGGTCATGAATACATTTACCGTCACGAAAATAGTCAAAATAAAATTAATGTGTTTCTGATGGAAAGCATTATCCAACTACTAACCGTTTGACACTAGCCACTTAACACTAATCACCTAAAAATCAAAAACCTCCGCTGTACGAAGGTTTTTGTCCGTACCCGGGGCCGGGATCGAACCGGCACGAGCTCTCGCTCACAGGTTTTTGAGACCAGCGCGTCTACCTGTTCCGCCACCCGGGCAATGTGGAGGCAATGGTTTATCAGCGATGCTGAATTTTCAAAAAGGATTGCAAAGATATAAAATTCTAAGCTTAACTTTACATTTAAATACTTTAATATTATGAAGATGAAAGTGATCCTGTACGCTTTGCTGCCCCTGGCATTCTGCCTGTTTTCGACCGGGGTGTTTTCTCAATGTGAACCACTTGGACCGGAGGAGTGCCCTGATCCGGAAAATAATGGTGCCGTTTGCCCGGAATTCCTGCCTGCCGGTTTTGTGAATCAACTCTACAGTTCCGTTGCTACGATTCTGCCGCCACCTTCAATCGACACCCTGAGTTTCCAGATAGATATCAATCACATAAGACTGGATTCGATCCTCAATCTTCCGGAAGGGCTCGAATGGGAATCCAATGCGGAAGACAATCGGTTCTTTCCTGGGACCTATTATTGTGTGCTGATTGAAGGTACGCCATCGGTGGCGGATACTTTCCGGCTGAAGATCTACATCAGCATTTTTGTGGAATTGTTCGGCGATACCATTTTTGTCACTCAGTTCGTCGATACCACATCCTTATCCATGGTCATTGCTGAAAACAGCGGGCTTGGTGATGCTCCGGATGGCCATCTTTTTATCCTGTCCAGTAATCCGAATCCTTTTGAAAGCCGGACCAGTATTCATTTTTATTGTGAAAAGGCCGGCAGAGTGGAGTGGGAGCTATTCGACCTGACGGGCAGGCTGATGGATTCAAGGATAATAACCGCCGGGTCAGGAGAGAACTATTTCCATTACGATGGTGAATGCCTGTCGGCAGGGACTTATTTCTACCTGTTAAAGTCAGGCGGCAGGACAGCGGCGGGGAAAATCGTCAGGGGGAATGGCCGTTAGTCAATTGATTAACGGTCAGGTGAATCCGTCAGTTAAATTAAAAAATCGTACTACCACTATAGTGGTACGACGATTTTTAATCAGAACCACCCTTCGGATGAAAAATTTGCTATCCTTCTCCTTCCTGAGCCTTTTCCTGGCAACAGCAGTGTCAATAACAGGCATTATGACCGGAAGGGCGCAGCAAGCTTCAGTGCATGGAGTTGTGACCGACGCGTTTACAAGGGAATCGCTTCCTGGAGTCAATGTTGTATTGGATTTAAATACCGGCACTTCGACGGATGATTCCGGATATTTTGAATTACAGCTCCCTTCCGGGCCGGTTAGCCTGACTTTCCGGTTTATCGGCTATAAGGATGAGGTAATTAACCTCCAGCTGAAGCCGGGTGAAATGGTTCAGAGAAATGTACAACTGCATTCCGGAGCCATTGAGCTGACCACGGCGGTAATTTCAGCGTCCCGTTATGAACAGCGGCTTTCCGATGTGAATGTTTCCATGGAGGTGATTCCAGCCGAATTTATAGAAAGGGTAAATACCCGCCAGTTGGATGAAACCGTGAACCTTTTACCCGGTGTGGATGTGCTTGATGGCCAGGCTAATATCCGCGGAGGTAGCGGGTACAGCTACGGTGCCGGAAGCCGTGTCCTCATGCTGCTGGATGACCTGCCTTTGTTATCCGGCGACATCAATGATGTGAAATGGAATGCCATACCGCTTGAAACAATCGGACAGGTGGAAATAATCAAAGGTGCCTCGGCAGCCTTGTATGGTTCATCTGCCCTGAATGGGGTGATTAACCTGCGAAGCGCAGCGCCGGGAATTATACCGTCGACCACAATTGAACTCAATACTGGTATTTATACCAAACCGGACAGGGATGAAATGACCTGGTGGTGGAATCGGAACCCTTATTATGGAGGTATCCGGTTTTCCCATCTCCGTAAGGCCGGACCGGTAGACATATCACTGGGAGGCAGTGGATATTTTGATGAAGGTTACCGGGATGACAATTATCAGCGGTATGTCCGGTTCAATACGGGGATCCGGTATAATCCGGAGAAAGTGAAGGGGTTTTCCGCCGGATTCCGGACAAACATCCAATACCAGGGATTATCGGATTTTCTCATATGGCAGGATGCAGATTCAGGGGCTTTTCTTCAGAATCCCGCTGCCATTTCACCGTCTGAAGGATTAAGATTGAATATCGATCCATATCTGATCTATTATAATCAACAAAATGGCAGGCATAGTTTAAAGGCACGGTATTATAAAGTCTCCAACCGATTTCCGGAAGATCCGGACAAAAATAATGGATCCGATTATTATTTCGCAGAGTACCAGTTCCTTAAAATGTATCGGAACGGTTTGAACCTTTCCGCGGGAGGGGCGGGATCATACACGGCCGGGACATCAAACCTATACGGGGACCATTCCGGCAGCACCATCGCATTATATACCCAACTGGATTATAAATTTTTCAACAAACTTTCAGCCAGTTTCGGTGTTCGTTGGGAGCGCTACACATTGGACAAAACGGACGATGAATCCAGACCGGTTGTGAGGGCAGGGCTGAATTATGAAGCGGCAAAATACACCTTCATCCGCGCGTCATTTGGGCAGGGATACCGGTACCCGTCAATGGCAGAAAAGTATACGGCCACTACGCTTGGGGCACTGAATGTATTTCCAAACCCGGAGTTGCAGGCTGAAACGGGATGGAGTACAGAACTTGGATTAAGGCAGGGTATTAAGCTGGGGATATGGAGTGGTTTTATTGATGTGGCGGGATTTTGGACCGAGTATCAGGACATGATGGAATTCACCTTCGGTATCTATCAACCCGACAGCGTGCCATATCCTACCCTGGAACACCTGGGTTTCAAATCGCTTAACACCGGCAATGCCAGGATCAGCGGCGTGGATGTCTCAATATCCGGGCATGGCAGGCCGGGAAAGATCAATATTGAATTTTTTACGGGGTATACATATATGGATCCGGTTGACCTTTCGCCTGATACGAGTGGACAGATAATGCTCAAATATAGGCATCATCATGCAGTAAAGGGCGATATTTCAGTCGAATACAGGGATTTCAGCGCAGGGATCACATGCGTTTACACCAGTTATATGGAAAGGATTGATGCTGCTTTTGAGGAAGAGATCTTTGGCCAGGAAATATTGCCCGGGTTAAAGGAATATCGGGAAAAAAATGACCAGGGTGCCGTCATTGTTGATTTAAGACTGGGATGGCAAATTTCAACTAATTCGCATATTGGTTTTTTCATCAAAAACCTATTCAATGTTGAATATATGGGTCGGCCAGGGGATGTTCAGGCCCCTTGCAGCCTGTCACTTCAATATGTTTTTAAAATCTGAAAACGTCTATTGTTAACCCGATGTTAAATATATTGACAACTGTATATCAGGGGTATAAATTTGCGATTCGCATTTATTTATTACCACTAAATCTTAAACCATGAACACAAAAATCATTATTGCCGCTCTAATAACGGCGATTGTCAATTTCCTCCTGGGTTGGCTTGTATTCGGGGTGATCCTGATGGACTTTTACAAGTCCAATACAGTTCAATACGACGGTTTGATGAAAGAAATGCCAAATCTTTTATTCATTTTCCTCAGCGGCTTGCTTTATGCATTTCTGTTTGCGTTTATATTCGAAAAATGGGCCAGGATACGGACATTTGGCAGAGGGTTCACTGCCGGCCTGCTGTTGGGATTTCTCATCATGACAGGCTTCAACCTTTATTTCCTTGCCGGGATGAATTTGTTTAACTTGAAATTGGTAATTACCGATATTCTTGTCAATACGATATTTTCCGGGATCCTGGGCGGGGTCACCGGATTCATACTGGGATTTAACAAGAAATCGATTGACCTGGAATAAGTTTTGGTTCAATTCTTGTGCTTATCAGGGAAAGCAATAAGATGAATACGATTTCCCGGATATTATTCTGGCATTTACTTATTCTCCTTAACACTTCGGGGCCTCTCATTGCCCAGGACCTTCGCGATAAGAGCGGAATAAGGATTGGCACTGTAGACGAAAACGGGACCATCCGGGATAGGAGCGGTATCAAAACGGGAAGCTTTGACGGGAAAAATAACATCAGGGATAAAAGTGGGGTAAGGACCGGAGAGATAGATGAAGATGGTACTATCCGGGATCACAGTGGTATAAAAGTAGGAAGTGTAGATGAAAAGGGAATTGTAAGGGATAAAAGTGGTATCAGGATTGGAGAGATTGAAGATGACGGTACGGTTCGGGATAAAAGCGGGATTAAAATAGGAACAGCGAAAGGAGTGGATAAAAAAAGAACCGCGGTAATGTTTTTTTTTCAATAGAAAACTCGTACTACCACTATAGTGGTACTACGAGTTTTTAATTAATGCCCTCAAAATTTCCACCATTGCCAAAGTATCCAGTTTGCAGTATTCCAGCAGGTTTTTCCTGGTTCTTTCAATTATCGCGGCATCGGATTCCTTTAATAATGAACGAAATGCGTAGCTTGCAGCTCCGCCATCTGTAATTGCCAGGTTTTCATATCCAAATCCCGGCACCATTGCCGGCAACACCTGTTTGATCGAATATGAACCCCTCATTTCAGGGACATAATAATGCCGGTTCTGAAATAAAACCATCATATCCTTGATACGGTTCAATATCTTTTTCACAGCCAGATCATATTCCGGATAACGGGTGGCAATCTCCTTGAGCCGGCTTGCTTCGAAAGAGCGGTTGAAAACGATTATGTCTCCCTCCTCGCCAATGTCACGGATCAGATTTTCAATAAAGGGACCTCTGGGATCACAGCCATCCTGGTCGGCCAGAAAAAACCCGTGCTTAAGCTCCGACCCGGGTGAAACAAGAATATGGAGAGAAAACTGGAAGACGATTTGCTGAAAAGGACGGCTGTGATCAAATAATGGTATTGCCGGTTGAAATGACTCGAAATCAAGGAAATAGAGAGGATATTGAAGGTTGTTGACAAACTGTTCTATAGCATCTTTGTTGATATGTTTAACTTGATCCAGTTCTGCCTTCACCTGTTGCCACTGATGCTGATTTAAACTGTAATCCGGTGGGATATCTTCGAATTTCAGGATCCCTTTCCGGTAAAGGTCCCATTTTTTCTCCCCACTCAGCCGTGATATATCGAAGACTGAATATTCAGGAACATGTTTCCAGCAAAAGCCATGGAAATCGCAATCATAAGGATCAAAACAGTGAGGGCCGATATCGATATCCGGCATGGCAGAGCTGTTCAGGTGAGTCAAAAAATGCTCAGAATACTCCATAATTCTGCGTTGGAGCTTGATTACCTGTCTGGTGATGTTTTCAAATTTGAATAATCTGTTTACAATAATTTCTCCCTCTCTTTCGTAAGCCGGGTTTAGCAGTACGATGGAAATTTCCTTGACATTCAAGCCAGCCTTTTTCAGGACATAATACTGAAAAGCGGCATCTAGAATGTTGACCGGCTTAAGGTTGGTGGAACTCTTCACCTCAAATGCGCTCCATTCCTGGCCATCCTTAACCAGTATATCGACAAAACAAAGAAGATTACCGGCCATGAAACCGGCTTCATAGATAACATCCACGTCTTTTTCAATGTAGTTAGACGTCATTTCTATACATTTCAGGTAATCATCAGGCAAATTGATCCCTGAATTGACCCCACCCGGGAAAAGATGCTGAGCGATTAGTCCGACTTCCGTACCCTGATTGAAAATGGCTTGTTGCAGGGGTGAAATTACATCCCTCAACTCCGGGTTGTGCCAATGCAGATAAAGCGATTTCACGCATTGGGCGCCTCGGAGAAAGTTAGATTTGGAAAGCAGGGGCATTGTCAAAAAGTGTACTACCACTATAATCGTAGTACAAAAAAAAATTCAATCGTTTTAGTAACTTAATATAATGACAATAAGTTATTTACAAACATGTACTACCACTATAGTGATCCGACGTTTTTATTTGTACAAACATACATAGGCAGCATCTGCCGGGATCTTCAGCTGAAACTTGCAATCCTTAGCTACTACAAACGTTTCATAAGGTTTGTAATCCCTGAACTCTAATTCCCCGGGTAACCTCACTGTCATTACTCCCGAAACCACAGTAACATACTCCACAGTTGAAGTCCCGAATTCATATTCTCCCGCTGCCATCACTCCAAGCGTGGCAGGACATTCCGGCGTGCTAAATGCAATGGATTTAACCTTCCCATCAAAGTATTCATTCACTTTTAACATACTCGATATTTTTGTGTAAATATACTGACTCATTCATAATCAATATGGTTTTTTACTATATTTATTAACTTCAATCCAAACCCTTACTTAAGCCTATTTATAAAATCATGAAAAAAGTTATTGTTTTAATCACCTTTCTCTTTATCAGTGGACCTTTGTGGAGTTCAGTTACTGTGACCATCGGCACCGGGACATCGGTAACTCAACAGTATGAAATGGAAATCACTCCCTATAAATCCTATTACATGGATGGACAGGATCAGATTCTTTTTACCGCTGCAGAGCTGGCAGCAGCAGGACTGGGAGCAGGAAACATCGAAGCACTTGCCTTTGATGTAGCCTATTCTGACCCGGGCACACTGAATTCGTTCACCATTTCAGTACAGCAAATCACAGAAACGTCACTGACAGGTTTCCTTATTTCCAATTGGGCCGTCTGTTTTACCGGTAACATTACTACAACTGAAGGATGGAATACTTACACGTTTACAACCCCATTTAACTGGGATGGCTCATCCAACCTGGTTTTTAAGGTGTGCTTCGACAATTCCGATTTTTCTGAGAATTCACTGGTTTATTATACCACAACACCCTACAGTGGAGTGCATTGTTACTGGTATAATGATTTTGATACTGCAAGTGGTTGTGATGTTACGGAATCTGATGGATGTGATGTGGCCAGGCCGAATGTGCAGATCACCGGGCAGGCATCCACTTCCCCCCTGCTAAATGTCAACCCGTCAACACTGGATTTTGGGACGGTTTTCAAAGGAGCCATATCAGCCGAATTATTCTATGAGATTTCGGGTACCAACCTGGCACCGGCTTCGGGAAATATCCTGGTCACACCACCGGCAGGATTTGAGATTTCCCTGACAACAGGAGGTGCTTACAGCACCAATGCCCTTCAGATAGCTTATTCCGGCGGGTCATTGAATGCAACTCCGGTCTATGCGATTTTCAAGCCTGACGCCTATTATACAGCTTATGATGATTGGATAATAAATTCCGGAGGTAGTGCAACATCTTTAAATGTGGCCGTCTTCGGATTCAGTCCCTGCGACACTGTTTCTTTGCCCTATTGCCAGTATTTCGACGGGCCGGGGATGCCTGATTGCTGGTACCAGGCTAATTCCGGTAATATTACTTCCGCCAGATGGACTATCGAAAACAGTGATACGGCAGGTGGTACTGAATATGAAGCGATGTGTACCTGGGTAAGCGAAGACGGAATTTCCCGGTTAATCAGCCCTCCTTTTCTGATTACCGGTTTAAATATGGTTAATATTGATTTCAGGCAAATGTTTGATGATTATGACGCCGGTTTAAGTGATGTGGAAATCCGGTTGCAATCGCGCTTTAACGGTGGCCCCTGGAATACGGAATGGTCCCATGACGGAGGCATTGGTTCTGCCATTCCTGCCGAAATGAAATCCCTGGGCATTGATGTGACAGGTTCCGTTATGGAACTGGCATGGACCGTGGAGGGAAATCATTATAACTTCAATTTCTGGTATTTGGATGATATTTGCATTACCCCTTCTGCCCAGCATGATGCACGGACCGTTTCTATTGACGAGGTTCCGAAGAATATCCATCCGGGCAGCACCATCACGCCTAAAGCTACCGTTCAGAATTCGGGTTCTTCGAGTCTGGAAACATTCAGCGTTACAGCAATTGTGCCGGGGATTTATTCTTCTACCGTTACCGGGATCACCCTGGGTACCGGCGCCAGTACACAGGTAACGTTTACGGATTGGATCCCGCCCCACCCCGGCGTATATTCCATGGAAATTTGTACCCAGCTTGAAGGAGATCTGAAATCCTCCAATAATTGCCTGGCAACTGAAATAAAAGTTAAGCACCCGCTATACTGTTATGTGGCATACGATCCGACAGGAGTTCATCCGGAAGGCCCTGCTTATTTTTTTGATAATGACCCTCATACATTAATATCGCTGGGAGTTTCTGCCTCCACGCAGTTTATCAGCGCCGCTACCTGGGCAAACGGAGTATGGTACGGTTCCGAGTACTGGTCAGGTACATCCGGAGGCGGTTGGTGGACCATTGACCCGGCTAATGGTGACATGACCTTGCTGGCAAGCCTCGGAAGAGGTTTTACGGGCCTTGCCTATGATCTTACAGCAGGAATTTTGTACGGGATAAATTATAACGGATCTTCCAACGACCTGTATACCATTGAACCGTCGACAGGCATTTCAACACTTATCGGAACAATTGGCTCAGGAGAACTGATGATCAACCTGGCGACGGATGGTTTGGGTTACCTGTACACCTGTGGGCTTAGCAGTGATCACCTTTTCAAAATTGATCCGTCCGGCCCGACCCTTATCGACATCGGCGCTACCGGAGTGGACCTAAATTATGGCCAGGATATGGAGTACGACCAGGCCAGCAATACCATGTATGCCGCGGCCTATTCAACTGCCGGTGCATTTTACGCTGTTGATCTGACCACTGGGGCTTTTTCACTGATCGGTATGTTTTATGCCGGAGCTGAAATTACCGGATTGGCAGCGCCATATTGCCTCGATGATAACCAGTGGACCGGAAATGTCAGCAGCGACTGGTCAAATCCGGCCAATTGGACCTGCGGATCAGTGCCGGACGACGGTGACAATGTTTTTATTTCGACAAATCCTTCAGGAGGAAGATTTCCGTTCATTTCTACGGGTACGACCGCAGAGTGTTTTGAAATCCTTGTTGCTCCGGGAGCAGATGTGACGATTGAAGACGGCGGTACCTTGAACGTTAATAATCCATGATCAGGGAAGGGATACAGGTAAATTGATATCCATAACCGCACCATTCTTCCTGACCAACTGCAACCTGACCTGTCCGGTTCCGTTAGTCAGCCAGACTACTCTCGATTGGTTTTTCTGATTACCAGGGATCCTTTTTCCTCCGGTGATCTGCCAGTAATAATCTGCATCTTCAGCAGAGTCAACTGAATAAAGGGGAGGAGAGGTCGAAACGGCAATTCTCTGAGGCCCGGAAATCTGCGGGAACCCGAATAATGATTTGAAGTAAAAGTCCGTCGACCGGCTTATGATCATACCCATTACCATTTCGTATTTCCCCGGTTCGAACTGTGGTTCATGGCCGGCATCCGGAATGGTGACCAGTTCGCTGATGATTCCCGTGTTTTCTAACCTCCGGTGGATGGGGAGAGAACCGTAAAGTTTACTGACGATGTTAGCTGTGATCGAAGTATCCAGATCGAGAAAAGGATATGAATAATGGAATGGAACGATCCTGTCGGCATCGCCATGAATGCTTAGCACCGGAATATTTTCATATTGGTCAATGATGGAGGTGTCGTTAACAGCTCCCCAAAGGTTGACTACCGCACAAATCCTGTATCTTCCTTGAATCTCATTGGTGCTTTTATCCAGTTCCCCCAGGTCGGGCTGGGCCCGCCAGAAATTACCTTTGGTACTAGCCGGTCTTTCAAATTCTTCCATGAACGCGGCATTGAGGGCTGTAATTGCCCCGGCGCTCGACCCTCCCAGGAAAATAGTATTCGGATCGATCCGGAAATAGTCCGAATTATAAGCTAAAAATCTCAATGCAGCCCGGGCATCCTGCACCGACCGGTAAGCCGCCCGTTCCAATGAGCTTTTACTGGCGGGATTGAAACCGATCCGGTAATTGATGGCTGCCACCACATAGCCCTTTCTTGCAAAATCATTTGCCAGTGTTTCAATGGTAGAGGTAGCTTTATCGCCGATAATAAATGCCCCGCCATGCAGCAGCACAATCAGCGGTCGCTTCTGAAGTGTATCTCCGTCAGGTTGATAGATATCCATGCGAAGAGGCTGAAGATCAGTTAAGGCATAAGATACCGGATCCCTGTTCAAAATATGAAGAATGGCTTCCCGTGTGGGATTCACGTACATCTTTCCCATGGCATCCAGGATAATTTGCTGGTAGTTATAACCATCCGATTCTACGGGCATGCTGACATAATAGCCTGTAGCAGCTCCGAAACTGACATCCCTGGTAACCTGGACCGATTGGAAGACCGGAGATTTGTAACGGGGAAGATGGGAAGTGGATTGAGGGCTTAATGCTTCTTTGACTAAAAACAGCGAAAATTCGGGGGGAGTGCCCAGCCGGACGGCATTTTTGCGACTGGTGGAAATTTTCCCGGCTATGGTGTCATTCCAGGTTTTCCCGGTGAATTTTACTTTGATTTTGGAGTTCCTGATTTCAAAGAAAGCATAACGCGGCCGGTTGCGGTTCCATTTGAGCTGCATGCTATAGATCAATGGTAAGGAAGTGTTTGCAACGAAAAAATAACCTCTTTCGATGTTCTCCTTATCGATAAAAACGAAGACCGGTTTACCGTTTACCGTCCCGTTGTACCACGGCTGTGCGATGATATCGTCCCAGTCTGATGGCCTTGACTGTTGGGCGGTTGAGGTTGAAATGACAAGGATTGCGAATGCCAAGCCAATTAATAAGGTTCGCGGGAATTTCATCAGTTTGGGAAATAATAATCTGGGGCAAAAGTAAGAGAGAATCTCAAACATTGCTCATTGTACATTGCGCATTGCGCATTTTACAAAGTGTATAGGACATTTTTCATTTCAGGCAAGGTTCCGGAATGAAAACCGTGAGATCAGGTCGATATTGGCTTTGAATTTCCGGAGTGGTATCTGTCCGATGAATTCCAGGTTTTTTTCTTCTCCCATCTTCTCGTGCAGATTCTGAACAATGGGATGCTCCCGCAAATCCATAGCCAGGAAATCTCCGATGAAGTTCACGAATAATTTTGAATCCTCCTCATCCTTCATTTTCTGGAATATCGCCTTGGATGATTCAGGTGTCCCGGTGATAAATCCCAGCATGATCATGGTCGCGAAATAATGTTCATTTTCATTTTGATCGATGAACCTGAATTTAGAATGTGCCCGTATGATCCTGTAAATGTTGATATAACGCTTTACAGTCCTCGGGGAATCCCCCAGAAGAAAACCGATCGATTGCATAAAGCTGATCTCTTCGGGGCCTATCTTGAGAAGTTCTTCCTGACTGTCATTCGGGGTTCCTTGTGATTTGGCATCCCCGGAACCCTGATCGCTTGCCGGCTTACCTTTGCCCGCCTGACCAGGCATGCCCTTCCCTGTTTCATGGCTTTTGTCAGATTTTTTCGGTTTTTCTTCCAGTTGTGAACGGATCAGGTTTCTTTTCCCGGTATCATCCATCGGTTTCAAAACAAAGGGTATCTGAAAGATCTTCTCCAGGTAATCATAACTGGTGGCCGGCCGGCCGCTGATCTCACCCTCTTCCAGCATCTTTTCCTCAGTTTCCGTGATCACTTCAGGGTTCTCGTCGAGGAACTTTTCATATTTAAGCCGCAATGCATTGTGCATCCAGCGCGGATCAACGCCCACAACCACCACGAAGAGGGGGAATGCCAGCAGGAGATGAATGGCCTCCAGGACCTTGACCACAATGGTGACATCGCATCGGTCCAGATCATCGATGTAAAGGATGATCCGGTCGATCTCAAAGACGTTTTCAATCTTCTGCCGTTGCAACTGCTCCAGTCGTTCCGGGTCATATTGCTGCTTCAGCAGGAAATCCAGCTCTTCAAAGTCTTTCCGCACCCAGGAAATGATCCCCAGGCTGTTGATATAGCGCTGGTCGGATACCCTGCTTTCGATGAACCGGATGATCTTCCGGCCCGAGGTAATATCATCGATCTCGTTTTGCAACTGATTTCTTTTGGAAATAAGCTGTTCATAATGAAGCCTGAGTTCGGCATGGGCCTGTTCGGAAGCCTGAATCTTCATCCTGATTTCGTCGCGCTGCCTGTTTTGCTGGTTGATAACGGATGCTTCGACCTTATCGCACGTTTTCTTCAGCGATACCAGCTTGTCATGAGCGCTGTTCACCCATTTGGTCGCCGGGGCCAGGAATGCCACGGTCTGTGAGATGAACATAGATACCGGTACCACCAGCAGCTTCATTTTGCCAAACCAGGTCGTGAAGACCGCCACATTTTCAACCAGGATGTATGATGCCAAAAAGACCAGCAGGGCGAGGCCAATAATGACCCAGCGGTTGCCTACCCGGAATGACCACACCAGTTTAAGGCTTTTCCACAATCTTTTAGCGGTGGAATCAAGTGTCAGCAGGTTTGACCGGATACTTTTAAATTCCGTCAGGTCCAGGAAAGAATACTTTTCCCTGATAGCGTCCAGGTCAGCGGAAACGGCGTCATCCTCCAGTATGGCTAATCCGATATCCTTCAGCGTCAGACCGTGAAGCCTGGCAGCTTCATTCCGGATTTCCTGTTCAACAATGTTGAGGCGTTGATTCATCGAACTGATCTCCAGGTCTACATGTTCCTGTTTTTTCCTGGTTTCTTCCAGCAATTCCTGCGTGGAATTCAGGTTTTCCAGGAGTTTGTTGAGCCGGACCGGGTCTTCCTTGCCGTGACGCGAAAGATCCTCAAAGATCTTAGTAATGAGACTGGCCCAGAGGTTTGAATCGGAGTAATGCCAGGAGTTGAAATTGATCTGTATGATTTTCTGGCAATAAGTATCTGATTTTCGATTCGCAAGCTCCTCGATTCGCTGTTTCAGTTTGCTCATGAAAAAGCTCTTACCGCTGCCCCAGTTGCCAAAAAGTCCGATGGCCAGGGGGGGCTTGATCTCCTTATATGCCATGATGGATGCCAGGGCCTGGATGTCGCTCCGGAAATCCAGTTTATCTTCCAGTTCAGCCGATGGCGTATCCGAGTCCAGCATCGAGATCGCCGCCCGGTTGAAATGTTCCGGTGGATTTTCGTCTTCCAAACCGGGCATTTCCTGGCGGGCGGAGGTTTTTCCTTTTCGCTGTGATTTTTTGGATTTTTTGCTGAGATCGGCATTTTCCTCCACATCGATATTCGAAGAGAAAACTGTCTGCTCAACATTTCCGGAATTTCGCATGATGAATTCAAAAGTTTCCTGGTCCATTTCTTCAGATTGTGGCAGATCGAATTTCTTCCTGAATTCCGAAACAGCATATTTTGTGGCAGGGCCATAGATACCATCGGCCGGAGGCCGCATTAAACCCATTTTTATCAATGCATCCTGGAACATCCGGATGCCGTCACTCGAATTGAAAAGAGCTTCCATGGTATTAATTTTCAGCGGTCAGTAAGACGAAAGACATAATCAAAGGTACAACAGAAAAAACATATACATGTTAATCAGATGTTAATTCTAACCTGAAAATCGTAGTACCACTATAGTGGTAGGACGATTTTTGATTTTTATAAACAATCCAATTAGTTTACCAGTATTTACCGAACTATCTTTCACCCAATCAGTCATAAGCTATCAATTTTAGATTTCCTTACAGGAATTTCTTAACTTGGCTGTCTTATTTATTCTCCCTGGACCACTAAGGCCTCACCATGAGAAGGATGAAAAGGCTAATCATTCATGACTACTGCACCCGCGCGGTTATTTTAATCCTGCTTTTCGTGGGATGGCTTAGTAATCAATTGGTTGGCCAGGGGATGTACGATACGGTTTCCATTAAAGCGGAATTACGCAAACTGGATAAAGCCGATATGGCCTGGGAGCAGAAAGAACAGGCTGCCAGGGAGTTACTCGCGCAGTCGCATCGGCTGGGCTACATAGAAGGCTCGTTGCATGCTTCTTTCGTCCTGGCCACCAGCTACTTTTTCCGCCAACATTACCAGCGGTCTTACCAGGTGCTCGATTCCATGCTCCTTCTGCTGAACAGCGGGGTAAAGAATATACCCGCAGGAAAGCTGCTGGAAGATAAAAAATCCCGGATCTTTTCGTTTATGGGAACTATTTTTGACGAGATCGGGGACTATGACAAGGCGATGGAGTATTACCTATTGTCGTTACAGACTGTTGAGCAAAGCGGAGATGATTTTGTCAAAGCCGTCCTCTATAAAAACCTCGGCATGACCAACCTGGCGGTTGGCAATGTTAAAGTGGCGGATGATTATTTCACCCGGGCACTGAACATCTGTCATCTCACCGGGGATAAAAAAACGGTTTTCGATATTTACAATGCCCTGCAAGGCTATTACGTGGATTCGGCGGAGTATGGGACCGCCCTGCAATATGGCCTTCAACTGCTTGGTATTGCAAAAAAAGATGCCGACCCCTATACGATGGCCCTTGCCAATAAAGCTCTGGGAAATATTTACCTGGCCTGGGGGAAAGGGATGCTGGCGGAAGGATTTTTACTCGAAGCCTTTCAGCTATCGGAGGAAAACCAGTATGAAACGATTATGGCCGAAGTTCTGACGGGACTTGCCATACTCCGGATCTCTGAGATGCGGTTGAAAGATGCCCTTCAATTGTCGCAGGAAGCAATGGAAATTGCAGACAGGACGGGTATCCCCGGACTTAAGACCCATGCTGCAGCGACGAGTGCGAAAGTATTTGAAGAAATGAATGATTACCGGAATGCATTGAAATATTTCCAGCTTTATGAATCCCTGAAAGATGTTGAAAACCGGGAAAAGGATGCCCGTTCAGTTCTTGAAATGCAGGCGCGGTTTGAAATGGACCGGGTTTACAGGGAAAAAACCGTTCTCGAAGATCAACTTTTAATTAAGCAATACCAGGTCAGCAGGCGGAATTATTTCCTGGCTGCCACTGTCATCATCCTTGCTTTGCTGCTGGCTTTCCTCATTTCGGTCATCCGCCGGTACAAGCATGTGCAGAAGCTCAACCGGCAATTGCGGGAACAGCGGGCCATCATCGACGAGCAGGAACTCCGGTTGCATGAAGAGAGAGAAAAGACGCTCAACCTTGAGATCGAACATAAAAACCGGGAGCTGACCTCCATAGCCATGGCTCTTGCCCAGGAAAACGAGTTCAAACAGCACCTGATCGAACAACTGGAAATGCTGAAATTGTCGCTCGGACCTGCCCGGAAACAGGAGCTACGGCAAGTTAATGCGATCATTGTTTCCATCAAACAGAACATCAGCAACAATGCCTGGGAAGAGTTCCGTACTTACTTTGATAACGTGTATTCCACGTTTTATTCGAACCTGAATGAAAAGTACCCATTCCTCAGCCAGAGCGAGAAGAAGCTCTGTGCCATGCTGAAACTGGGACTTAATACCAAGGAGATCTCGATGCTGACTTTCCGTGAGATTAAAAGTGTGGAATCGGCCAGAAACCGTTTGAGGAAGAAAATGAACCTGGACCCGCGCACCAACCTTGTCCAATACCTGGCAAATTTTTAATGGATGGGTCAGTCAGGGAGCCTGCGGAGCCATGCCCCCTCAAGTTTAAATATCTGCATAACAATCGAATATGATAATTGCAGGGCAGATGCAGGGGTTGATAACATGCCTTGCAAGGTTTTTCCAATACCGTAAAAATTTTTTATAGATATAAGCGGGCATAGTTTTGCGGGAATTTCAAACTTCACAAATCAATTCAATTGAAAGAAAATGAAAAAGTACTTACCCTTATTGCTTTTATTGGCTGCCCTGATTCCATTACCGGGCATGTCGCAGGAATCATGGCCAAGGTTTCGGTTTAATCTTGACCAGACTGGGTTCACGGAGAATACAGGTCCTGTTTTCCAGTATGAAGACTGGAATTTCAGTATGAACAACAGCTCTATCGTTTCATCACCGGCTATTGAGGGCGGAAAGGTTTATTTTGGCTCATTGGACAGCAACTTCTATTGTGTCGACGCTGTCACCGGAGCATTCGTGTGGTCGTACAAGACGCTTGGGTCGATCTATTACAGTTCACCGGCCGTATCGGAAGGAAAGGTTTACTTCGGATCCTGGGATGGCTTCCTGTATTGCCTGGATGCCCATACCGGCGATTTCATCTGGAATTACAATACCTTTTCCCCTTCGGGTTTCAACTCCTGCCCGGCCGTTGTGAATGGAAAGGTCTATTTCGGCTCGAACAACAGTTACATCTATTGCCTGGACGCCGCTGACGGGACCGAGGTATGGTCCTATAAAACAGGCATGGCGGTGTGGTGTTCGCCGGCCATAGTGGATGACCGCCTGTACATCGGCTCCTTCGACAGTAAAATGCGCTGCCTGGATGCCCTCACCGGTGATTCAATCTGGGCGGTACCGACCATGCCAATGATCTATTCATCCCCTGCGGTAAAGGATGGTAAACTGTATTTCGGAACGGTTGTCGGAGCTCAAATGTACTGCATGAACTGCACCGACGGAAGCATCGTCTGGCAACGATCCCTGAATGGTGCTATATTCTCGTCACCTGCCGTGCATAACGGGCGAGTATTCATCGGAGTCGACCAGGTGGCTTTGGGCGGCGGAAGCATGTTCTGCCTCGATGCCATGTCTGGCGACAGCCTCTGGAGCGTTTTCCATCCCAACACCGGGTCTGTTTACGGCTCCCCGGCCCTGACCGATTCTCTGGTTTATTACGGCGCCATGAACCACATTGCTTATTGCCTGAAACAGAGCAATGGGGAAATGGTTTGGTATTACCCCGTCAATGACCAGATACTTTCATCCCCCGCAATTGCCAATAACAGCATGTATTTCGGAACGAAAGACGGGCATTTGGTCTGTATCAAGGATTACACAACCGATATCCTAAGGCCTGAAACATTTGCAGAGCCCAATATTTATCCCAATCCTTCAAACAATATGGTCCATATAGATTTTTCACTCAAGTCGGAAGGATCCGTTGTCATTGAAATCCATGATATCCAGGGACGGCTGGTTTCAAACCTGATCGATCGGATGTACCCGGGAGGCAGTTTTTCTGTTACCTGGGATGGTAACAATGACGAAGGCAGAAAAGTATCTCCCGGGATCTACTTCTGCCGTTTGGTGATAAATGGTACAACACGCACCAGCAAGATCGTTATCCGATAAGGATTCAATTAACGGCTTACAATCAGGATTTTGATTATTAACAGATTACGATAATGATGATCAGAATTTTAATTGTAAGCCGTAATCTTTTTTTATGGATTTTTCCCGTCCTTTGCAGATATGAAATCGGTTGCAATTATCGGTGCAGGCGTTGCCGGCCTCGCTTCAGCGGCATACCTGGCAAAGGCCGGATTTAAAGTAACAATATTTGAGAAGAACAACTTTCCAGGAGGGCGGTGTGCAACTTTTGAAAAGGACGGACACCGTTTCGACCTGGGAGCGACACTCCTGATGATGCCCCAGGTATACCGGCGGATTTTCGCCGACCTGGGCAAAGACATTTTCAGGGAACTTGAACTGATCCGCATGGACCCGGTTTACAGCCTTCGGTACCCGGGCAACAAGGAACTCCGGTTCACCTCTGACCTATTCCGGATGCAGGAGCAGCTCGAAGCCATTGAACCCGGCAGCTATTCACATTTCCTCAAATACATGGACAAGAGCTTCCGGGCCTACCAGGTATCCATGGAGCACATCATCGACCGGAACTATTACAATATATTCCAGTTCATCAACCCGGTCAACCTGCTGCGGTTATTTTCCCTCGACGCTTTCGGGAATCATTATAAAACCGCTTCCCGCTATTTCAAAGACGAGAGCCTGCGAACGGCTTTTACCTTCCAGAACATATATGTCGGACAGAATCCGTTCAGCGCTCCTGCTATCTTTTCCATGCTTCCCTTCATGGAATTGACTGACGGTGTTTTTTTCCCGGCAGGAGGGATGAACCGGATATCGGAGGAACTTGAAAAGCTGGCCCTTTCCTTTGGAACCGATATTCGGTACAGGACGGCTGTGGAAAGGATTGTGGTGGGAAAAGGGGAAAAGGGGAAAAGGGGACAAGGAAACAAGGTGACAAGGGGACAAGAGGGCAAAGAGACCAGGGTACAAGGGGACAAAGGGATGAAAGGACCGGGAGATAATTACCGACGAACTGCGAACGGGGAACCGCGAACTGGAAACTGGGAACTGGAAACTGGGAACCGCGAACTGGGAACTGGGAACTGGGAACTGGGAACAGGGAACAGGGAACTGCGAACTGGGAACTGGGAACTGCGAACTGGGAACTGGGAACTGGGAACTGGGAACTGTGTGACGGGAGTTGAGCTTTCTGACGGCAATTTCTTCCCGGCCGACATCATCCTGGCCAATGCCGACCTGCCATATGTGTATCAGAACCTTCTGCCACCGGGAAAAGAGTTGCAGAGGGTTAACCGGCTGGGTTACACCTGTTCAGCCCTTATTTTCCACTGGGGCATGGATACGGTTTTGCCCGGGCTGGAGCAACACAACGTCTTTGTATCAAACCATTACAGGGAAAATATAGAAGAAGTCTTTAACGGCAGCGGTATTGCATCTGAGCCCAGTTTCTACATCCATTCTCCGGCCAGGGGTGATAAGACCTCAGCGCCGGAAGGGATGGATAGTATTTCAGTGATTGTGCCGGTCGGAAATTTGAGCATATTGACAAGGAGACCTGGGGACAAAAGGACCTGGGGAGAAGGAGACCTGGGGAAAAGGAAACAAGGGGAGGAATTTATAAGAAGTGCGAACCGGGAAATGGGAATTGTGAACTGGGACAAGGTCCGGGACGAAGCCAGGTCATCCGTGCTGAAAAGGCTGGCGGATGAGGGGATACGGGACGTGGAGCAGCACATACTGTTCGAGAAGGTATATCATCCATCGATCTGGCAAAATATGTTCAATCTGTCGCGGGGTGCTACATTTGGAAGCCTGAACCACAACCTGATGCAGATGGGATATTTTCGCCCGCATAATCAGCATAAACGGTACCATAACCTGTTCTTTGCAGGAGGGAGCACACATCCCGGAAATGGAGTACCTTTGGCACTGATGTCCGCCCGCCTGGCGGCTGAAAAGATCATCCGGCATTTCGGCTGAACCGACTAAAACGACTAATGATGGAACTTTCTGACCCATTTATTTCGGAAACACTTGCCAAGATTGATTTCCACAAGATCAAGGATCACCCCAACATCCTGATTGCCGCAAGGTTTTGGGAAGACGACCGATATAATGCCGCCAGAACCATTTACCGCTTCATGCGGTCGATTGACGATATGATCGATGACCGTAAGGCATTGGAAGGCATGCTGAGTTGCATGGAGAAGAAAATTTATACCGACCAGGTCAACAACTGGATCGATTGCCTTGGCCTTGAAGCGACCGATAACTCTTTGTTCCGCGATGTGACCGTTACCATCCGGCAGTTCCACATACCCCTGCATTTCTTCCTGAACTTTGCCCGGTCGATGGTATACGATATAAACCATGACGGATTCCCGACCTTCCAAGATTTCATTGACTATGCCGAAGGCGCCTCCAACGGCCCCGCATCGGTTTTTGTTCATTTGTGCTGCCTGCAGAAGAAAGACGGCAGGTTTATTCCACCCGGTTTCAACATCAGCGATGTAGCCCGTCCCTGCGCCATTTTCAGCTATCTCGTCCACATCATCCGCGATTTCCGTAAGGATCAGCTCAATAATCTCAACTATTTTGCCCTCGACATCCTGCAGAAATACGGTCTCACCCCCGGGGACCTGCGTGAGATCGCCGTAACTGGTTTCCCGACCCCGGCCTTCCGGAAGGTAGTGCGGGAGTATAAGGACCAGGCCGCTCGGTACATGGCCGAAACGGAAAAGATGTTGCTAATCCTTGATCAACACCTCGAACCACGTTACATGCTCAGCCTGAATATTATCTTTAATCTGTACGTGAAAATATATCATCGCATAGATCCCGCTCATGGTACTTTCGGTACGGATGAACTCAATCCGACGCCGGAAGAAGTGCGCCTGAGCGTGGAGGAATGCATCATTCGATATGTGCCTGTGATGGCATAGAATGATCGTGTTGAGGATAAAGGGTTGGTTTGGAATTGTAAAATTCGTAGTACCACTATAGTGGTAGGACGATTTTTGAAAAATTGATATAGTTGGGGCGAAAGTTTATCACCTATCTTTGATTATCAATTCAAACAGCATGAACATTTCCGGCAAGATATGGCAGATTCTTCCCGAGGTCAAGGGAGAAGGCAAGAACGGCCCATGGTCAAGGCAGGACCTTATTGTTGAAACTGAAGAGCAATTCCCGAAGAAGGTTTGCATTTCGGTTTGGAACAATAAGATCAAAGTTACTGAGCTGAAGGCTGGTGATCCGGTTAATGTGGAGATCACTGTCGAAAGCCGGGAATACAATGGCCGATGGTACACGGATGTCAAGGCCATTTCCCTCCTTTCTGCCACGCATAAGGGAACCGCTTCAAATGTCACCAATCCCTGGGACAAGGATGTCCCGCCCCTGACGGAGAAGGATATACCGGAAGCTGATCCTGATTCAAATAATGATGATCTGCCCTTTTAAAGTATCTCATTGACAATCACATACATATTTTTTTGCACACTAAGTATGGCGGTATTTTCATATTGCAATTTATAGTAGGCGCTTCACTTTCTATATCCCTTATCTGAAATCTGCTATCCTAATGGACACTGGCGTGCTGATGGCCATAAGAGATGATATTTTCATTAGCATGAAGAGGGGGGGCGGAGTGATAGGAAGGCACATTCGATGGATGTTATGTGTTAAATTGTGGGTGGTGTTTTAAAAAACGTAGTACCACTATAGTGGTAGGACGATTTTTTTTAAATAAGTCAGATAAAAGAGACAGTGATTTCGCTCCGCATTATTTTCCCTTATTCAAAATGATCAAGGCGGCAATAACGCCAGGGACCCAACCGGCAAGGGTTAGCAGGAACACGATCATTACAGAACCACAGCCGCGATCAACAACAGCCAGCGGAGGAAAGAAGATGGCAAGGATAACTCGGAGGAGCGACAATGTTTTAGCATTAAAAACTAGCGATAAAGATAGTTTTTTTATCCCAAAGAATTGCAAAACCAGGTGGCCAGTGCTTTAATCCTTATTTTACCGGAAGATGGATAGATTCTGAGCCTGAAATCTTCAATCTTAAATCTTAAATCTTAAATAGTATATGACATATAGCAGGACATCTTTGACACTTTTTATTGTAGCATAACATATTTGAC